>NZ_WHIV01000002.1:0-1288030 GCF_009295655.1 Duganella sp. FT27W | reverse complement strand
GGGCGACCTGGCTGCTTGACCGGGCTACGAAAAGAGGAAAAATCCAGCGCGTGCTGGTGACGGAGGTGTATCAGTTTTAAATCGCTGCGAGCGCCAAAACTGTATCAGTTTTCAATCGCTGTTGACACGCGTTGCCAGACAGATCGATGAACTGCAGGTCGATCTCCCTGCAATGGTCGATCAGTTCCCTGCTCAGGTAGGGGGTGATGAGAAGACCTTCCGCTCCGAGCCGTTGTAATTGTTGCTTTACCTTATTGAGCGTTGTTTTACGATCGATGGAGGATTTACAGTCAACCCAATAACGGTATGTCCCGGTGGAGTGCTGCAGTTCGACTGCGGCATCGGCCTCCAGTTGACCGGGAGTGACAGGCTCAAGCGTGATGATGGTGCCCACGATAGCCGTTTTTTCCTGCAGTGTTCGCAGAGCATGCGAGATCAGTGCGGCTGCCGAGGTAACGGAATCTACAGCGGATTCGCTTGCAACCATTTTCTATCTCCACATTTTTCACGGAATGTGAAATGCTCATGATAGTAAAAAATCAAAATAAATTCAATTATTTTTTATTTTCACGGATCGTGAATGCGAGGAGGAATTGAAAATTCAGGATATTCGCGATTCCTCAAGTGATACTATTGAGTACCCGGCCTGTCGTGCTTTTCCAGATCCACCGGCGCCGCTGCCTGTGGCTGGTCGAACATGTCGCGGTACGCCACGTACAGGGTGCAGTGCGCCAGCACGATCAACAGCAGCAACAGCGTGAAAATCCCCGCCATTGCCATTTGCGACGCGCCGAAGATCATCGCGACGATGTTGGAGCTGACGAAATACAGCAGGTGCAGCGCCGCCGTGGCGATGAACATCGGCTTGAAGGCGCGCACGACCGATACCACGCTGAAGAACAACGCCTTGCTCACCGTGATTTTTTGCCAGAACACCAGCGGCGCGGCAAAGCAGGTCAGGATCCAGGTGATGGTGTACATGGCCGAGGCGATCAGCATTGGCACCACCATGGTTTGCAGCAGGGCCGGATCGACCTTGTCCGGATGCTCGGCGATGCGGGCCAGCACGTCACCGGACATGCTGTAGACCACGACGGCAGCAAGCAGCAATACCACCAGGTTGAGCGCGCCCAGCGTCAACAGCGGACCACGGGCGGGCTTGCGGAAGCCGCTCAGCAACAAATTGGGCAGTGCGCGCTTGCCCTCGTCCACGTGCCGGCAGCCTTCGAGCATGGCCACCGAAAATAGCGGCGTGAGCAGGAATACGGCCAGTTGTCCCACCGGGATGATCATGATGAACATCGACAGGAACATGCAGCAAAAGAACAGCGCCATCAGGCCGCCGGGTTGCTTGCGGAACAGCATCAGGCCCTGTTTAACCCAGTGCACGCCGGTGCGGGCGGTGTATTTAGTCATCAAAAAAGCTTCGGCGCCAGCGTGGCGATACGTTCGCGCAAGATGCGCTCAAAGTGGGTGGGATCGTGTGGCGTGAGCATTTCTGCCTCGCGCGGCTGGTAGTAATCATACAGGCGCGAGAGCCAGAACCGCAGCGCGCCTGCGCGCAGCATCGGTTGCCAGGCGGTCTGTTCGGCGTCGGTGAACGGCCGCACGCCGTGGTAGGCGTCGAGCAGGGCGCGCACGCGCGCAACGTCGAGCACGCCGGTGTCGAGATCGATACACCAGTCGTTGACGGTGACGGCCACGTCGAACAGCCAGGTGTCGCAGCCGGCAAAATAAAAGTCGAAGAAGCCGGTCAGGCGCTCGCCGTCGAACATCACGTTGTTGCGGAACAGGTCGGCGTGCACGGGACCGGTCTGCAACTGTTTATATGTGTCGCAGCCGGCAAATGCTTCCTGGAAATGCATCTCGGCTCGCAGCAGGTGCGCATTGCTGTCGGACAGGTGCGGCAAGACCTTGGGCGTGGTTTCGTTCCACCAGTCCAGGCCGCGCAGATTCGGTTGTTGCAGCGGATAGTCGCGGCCAGCCAGGTGCATGCGCGCCAGCATGGCGCCCACTTCGGCACAGTGCACCGGTTGCGGCGCCATTTGCGAACTGCCTTCGAGCTTGGTGACGATGGCTGCCGGCTTGCCATGCAGGGCGACAATCAGCTCGCCCTGCTGGTTGGGAATCGGCGCCGGCACCAGTACCTGGCGGTCGGCCAGGTGGCGCATCAGTTGCAGATAGAATGGCAGCTGTTCGAACGACAGGTTCTCGAAGATAGTGAGTACATACTCACCTTGCTCGGTGTCGAGGAAGAAATTGCTGTTTTCGATGCCGGAAGCGATGCCTTTCAAGGCGGTTGGCTTGCCGAGGGGGAATTGCGTGATCCACTGGTTGACGTCGTCCAGGGTGACCGGAGTAAACACTGCCATGAGAAGCTTGATGGGTTCGGTGAACGGGCGCACCGCTGCACAGCGTGCGCGCCGAAATCCTGCGTTGCGCCGGAGCGCAGCCGCAGGTGCTTATTTGGTGACGGGCGCTGCTGGCGGCGGTACGTCAGTGGTGCTGTCGTCTTCTACCGGGGTCTTTTTCTTGGGGCCGCCGAATTCCAGCACCTTCCATTGCGGGCCACTGAGGGCAGGGCCCGGACCTTCGCCGACCGGTACCGGGCCGGCCGGGTGGGCCGGGCGCACGGTATAAGTGCTGCCACCGGCGGTCACGGTGGTGTTGATCAGGTTGCCGTTATTGTCGCGGTTATCCTTGATCTGGGTACCCTGCTGCGACTGGTTGGAGCGGACGTTGACGCCATCTTCGGTGACTTCCTCCAGCTTTTCCAGCTTGGGCGGCTTGTCGCTGGGCGGCGTTTGCGCCCAGGCGTGAGTGCCGATGGCGAGGAGCAGGACAGGCAAAAGGGAGGAGGTGCGCTTCATGATGGATCGCCTTGACGTAGTCTGACCGGGTGGGGAATGCGTGATATTTTTAAGTATGATCCATTGTAACAAACGTGCACGAATCCCTGCTCTAAAAACCCCATTTTCGCCCCATCAGTAAGGTTTCCTTAAGAAACCATTTCAGTTTTGGAAATCCCGTGCGGCGGGCGAAGCCCTGCTTAAAACCTGCGATAATGCGCCATTCACTCTGCGAGTCGCCGCTGCTGTTACTGTTGCGGCCACCGCACGCCCCTCACATAGATCAGTTTCTTATGCAAAATACCCTGCTGTTAGTCGATGGTTCCAGTTACCTTTATCGCGCTTTCCACGCGCTGCCCGACCTGCGCAGCCCGGACGGCTACCCCACCGGCGCCATGCACGGCATGGTCAATATGTTGCGCCGCCTGCGCGCCGACTACCCGGCCGCCTACATCGCCTGCGTGTTCGACGCCAAGGGTAAAACCTTCCGCGACGATATGTATCCCGAATACAAGGCCACGCGCGCGCCGATGCCGGACGACCTGCGCCTGCAGATCGAACCGATCCACGAGGCCGTCAAGGCCATGGGCTGGCCGATCCTGATGGTCGATGGCGTGGAAGCGGACGACGTGATCGGCACCCTGTGCGTGGATGCAGTCAAGGCCGGCATGAAGGTGGTGGTGTCCACCGGCGACAAGGACCTGGCGCAACTGGTCAATCCGAACGTCATGCTGATTAACACCATGAACAACGAGAAGATGGACGAGGCCGGTGTGCTGGCCAAGTTCGGCGTGCCGCCGAACCGCATCATCGACTACCTCACCCTGATCGGCGACACCGTCGATAACGTGCCGGGCGTCTCGAAATGCGGGCCGAAAACCGCGCTGAAATGGCTCACCGCCTACGACTCGCTCGACGGCGTAATGAGCAATGCCGACAAGATTACCGGCGCCGTCGGCGAAAACCTGCGCACCGCGCTGGCGTGGCTGCCGCGCAGCCGTGAGCTGATCACGGTAAAAACCGACTGCGACCTGGCCGAACACATGATGTCGATCAGCGAATCGCTGGTGGCGCGTCCCGAGGATGGTCCCACCCTGGTCACGTTCTTCACCACGTACGGCTTCAAAACCCTGATGCGCGAGCTGAGCGCGGTGACACCCACCGCTGCGGCCACGGCTGCTGCTGCGAAGGCGGTGCCTGCCGGCGGCGCGGTCTCGGCCACGCAGGACATGTTCGGCGAAGCGCCCAAGGTCAACGTCAACTACGAGATGGTGCTCACCGACGCCCAGCTCGATAAATGGCTGGCGCTGATCGACGCTGCCGCGTTGACGGCCGTCGATACCGAAACCACGTCGCTCGAGCCGATGACGGCGCAACTGGTGGGCATCTCGCTGTCGACCGAGCCCGGCGTGGCCTGCTACATCCCGGTCGCGCACGCGTACGCGGGCGTGCCGGAGCAACTGTCGCGCGAGCACGTGCTGGCAAAACTCAAGTCCTGGCTCGAAGACGACAGCAAGCTCAAGGTGGGCCAGAACCTCAAGTACGACAGCCACATCTTCGCCAACCACGGCGTCCAGCTGCGCGGCATCCACCACGACACCCTGCTGCAATCGTACGTGTTCGAATCGCACCGCACCCACGGCATGGACGACCTGGCCCTGCGCCACCTCGATCACACCACGATTCCGTTCGTGGACGTGTGCGGCAAGGGCGTCAACATGATCACGTTCGATAAGGTGGAACTGCAACGCGCCACCGACTACGCGGCCGAGGACGCCGACATCACGCTGCGCCTGCACGGCGTGATGGCGGCCCAGGTGGAAAGCGACGACAAGCTCAACTACATCTACCGCCAGATCGAGCTGCCGACTGCCGTGGTGCTGCAAAAGATCGAGCGCAACGGCGTCCACATCGACGCCGCGCTGCTAGACATCCAGTCCGCCGAATTGGGCGCGCGCATCGTCGAACTCGAAGCGCAGGCGCACGAGCTGGCCGGCCAGCCGTTCAACCTCGGTTCGCCCAAGCAGATCGGCGAGATCTTCTTCCAGAAGCTGCAACTGCCGGTGGTGAAAAAGACCCCGAGCGGCGCGCCATCGACCGACGAGGAAGTGCTGCAAAAGCTGGCCGAGGACTACCCGCTGCCGAAAGTGCTGCTCGAATACCGCAGCCTGTCCAAGCTCAAGTCCACGTACACCGACAAGCTGCCGAAAATGATCAACCAGGACACCGGCCGCGTGCACACCAACTACGCGCAGGCGGTGGCGGTGACGGGCCGGCTGGCATCGAACGACCCCAACCTGCAAAATATTCCGGTGCGCACCAAGGAAGGCCGCCGCATCCGCGAAGCGTTCATTGCGCCGCCGGGCAGCCACCTGGTGTCGGCCGACTATTCGCAGATCGAGTTGCGCATCATGGCCCATATCTCGGGCGACGAAGCGATGCTGCGCGCGTTTGCCGACGGCGAGGACATCCACCGCGCCACCGCCGCCGAGATCTTCGGCGTGCCGCCCGCCGAGGTGACCAGCGAGCAGCGCCGCTACGCCAAGGTGATCAATTTTGGTTTGATCTACGGCATGAGCGCGTTCGGCCTGGCCGCCAACCTGAACATCGAGCGCGCCGCCGCGCAGAATTACATCGACCGCTACTTCGCGCGCTTCTCGGGCGTCAAGCAGTACATGGACGACACCCGCCTGCAGGCGAAAGCGCGCGGCTACGTGGAAACCGTGTTCGGCCGCCGCCTGTGGCTGCCTGAAATCAATTCCCCGAACGGCCCGCGCCGCCAGGGCGCCGAGCGCGCGGCAATCAATGCGCCGATGCAGGGCACGGCCGCCGACCTGATCAAGCTGGCCATGGTGGCGGTGCAAAACTGGCTGGAAGCGGACAAATTGCAAACCCGCATGATCATGCAGGTGCACGACGAACTGGTGCTGGAAGTGCCGGACGCCGAGCTGGAGCTGGTCAAGCAGAAGCTGCCGGAACTGATGGCAGGCGTGGCGCAATTGAAAGTGCCGCTGCTGGCCGAGGTAGGCGTCGGTAAAAACTGGGAAGAGGCGCACTGACAGCAGGGCCGGCCGCAGCACCGTGATTGCCGCGCAGGCGGCAATCCATTGACGACTTGAGTTACTCACCAACGGAGAAAACGCATGGATGACTTGCAACGCGACGCAGAGAGTTTGTTGAAAACCCCGCTATCGGACGGCCTCGACCGCCGCGACTTCATCAAGGTCGCGCTCGGTACGGGCTTTGCCGTGGCCGCCATGCCGGTGGTCGCGCAAAACGTCATCAAGACCGATACCGCCGGCCTCACCGCCGGCACCATCACGCTCGACGTGGCTGGCCAGGCTGTACCGGTCTATCGCGCTCAGCCGGAAGGCAAGACCAACCTGCCGGTGGTGCTGGTGATTTCCGAAATCTTCGGCGTCCATGAACACATTGCCGACGTGGCCCGCCGCTTCGCCAAGCTGGGCTACCTGGCGCTGGCGCCGGACCTGTTCGTGCGCCAGGGCGACCCGCAAAAGGTTGCCTCGATCGCCGAGCTGCAACGCGACATCATCGCCAAAACCCCGGACGCGCAGGTGATGACCGATCTCGACGCGCTGGTGGCATGGGCCAAGGCCAACAACGGCAACCCGGACAAGATCGCCATCACCGGTTTTTGCTGGGGCGGCCGCGTGACCTGGCTGTACGCCGCCCACAACCCGGCCATCAAGGCCGGCGTGGCGTGGTATGGCCGGCTGGTGGGCACTACCAGCGCCAACACGCCCAGGCATCCGGTCGATATCGCGCCATCTCTGACGGTGCCGGTGCTGGGCCTGTACGGTTTGAAAGATACCGGCATTCCGCAGGAATCGGTCGAAGCGATGAAAGCGGCGCTGGCCAAGGGCGCAAACAAGTCGACTTTCGTGGTCTATCCGAACTCGGGCCACGCCTTCCACGCCGACTACCGGCCCAGCTATGTCGAGGCAGACGCCAAGGATGGCTGGGGCCGCATGCTGGCGTGGTTCAAGCAGAACGGCGTGGCATAAAGCCAGACTAAAGGGAACCTCGATAAACCTACTGCGCGGTCCGCTATCGCCGCTCCGTTGCTCAGCGTACCTCCGTACGCTTGCGCTACTCTCGACGATAACGAACCGCTCGCTACGGTTTTTCGAGCTTCCCTAAAGAGAGACCGATGGGCCATGAAGGCTGTTTTTAGCCAAAAAAGAGCAGAAATGCGTGCCGGGCGGTAAAATAACGCCCCGGCCCCCTCTGTGGACGGGCCAGGCACAAGAGGCTATACCATCGATCCCGTACTCATTTCCATCATTCTGGCGACCACGCTCGCCGGCGTCGTCAGCATATCGGCCGCTGCCGTGTTCTCGTTTACGCTGCTGTCGAAGGTGGTCGAGCGCATGGTCAGCCTGTCGGTCGGCCTGATGCTGGCCACCTCGCTGCTGCATGCCCTGCCCGAAGCATTCGATTCCACCGCCAGCCCGCGCAGCCTGTTCGCGACCCTGCTGGCCGGCCTGCTGGCGTTCTTCGTGCTGGAAAAACTGGCCATCATGCGCCACTCGCACCACCACGAGCACGACGGCCACCACCACCATCACGGCCACGACAAGACCGAAGCGGGCAAAGCCGGCTGGATGATCCTGGTCGGTGACGGCATGCATAATTTTACCGACGGTATCCTGATTGCCGCCGCCTTCCTGGCCGACCCGCAACTGGGCCTGGTGACGGGCCTGGCCATCATCGCCCACGAAATCCCTCAGGAAATCGGCGACTTCATCGTGCTGCTCAACGCCGGTTTCTCGCGCACGCGCGCTTACATCTACAACCTGCTGTGCAGCCTGCTGTCGATCGCCGGCGGCCTGCTCGGTTATTACTTCCTCGACCGCGCCAGCAGCCTGATTCCGTACGTGCTGGTGTTTGCGTCGTCGGGCTTCATCTACATCGCCGTGAGCGACCTTATGCCCCAGATGCAACGCCGCGCCACGCTGCGCGAATCGGTGCCGCAAGTGCTCTTGATTGCCACCGGCGTGGCGATCGTGGTGTTCTTTACCAGTCACCGCTAACCATAAAGCCCAGCTTGCTTGCAGTCTGGCGCGGGAGGGGTAAGATGGCGGGATGGACCTTCCCTCTCAAAAGCAGGCAGCGGCGCTGGCAGCACTATCGGCTGCGGACTCTGCGCGCCTTGAGCGTCTGGCAAGCAAGGCCAACGTCAGCGTGGATAGTATCTGGCCCGAGATTTACCTGTACGGCTTCGATGATATCGAGGATTCGGTGCAAGCCAATCTCAATGCCGATGAGGACATTGCAGCAGGGTGCACTGTCGCTCACGACGATGTGATGGCACAGGCACGACGCATCTTGGACGCCAATGTGCGCGGCAAGCGTAAAGCAGGCTAAGCGGACTGTAAGGTGGTCGGCAGCCGCACAGCGAGCGCTCGATCAGACCATGGCGCACATCAACGCGCAGGATTATTCCACCGGACTCCTGGTATTGCAAAGGGTCAGTAAGGTGATCGACCTTTTGTCTACTCAGCCTGATATCGGCACGCCGACGTATTTGCCAGCGCTACGCCGCTATCCGGTTCCCAAAACTGGACACACCATCGAGTATCGCGTGACAGCCAACGACATCGTCATCGTCCGTTGAGTACGCAATGTACGCATCCGAAAAACTTAATCCTGTCCCGTCGCCACCGGCCGCGCCGGATCGGCGCACCACTGGCTCCACGAGCCCGGATACAGCGCCGCACCGGGCAAGCCCGCCACTTCCAGCGCCAACAGGTTGTGGCAGGCAGTGACGCCCGAGCCGCACTGCATGATCGCCTGCGGTGCGCTGGCAAACAGCGGCGTCCATTCCGCCTTCAATTGCGCGGCATCCTTGAAACGGCCGTCAGGCGCCAGGTTATCCTTGAAGAAGCGGTTGCGCGCGCCGGGGATATGGCCGCCCACCGGATCGATGGTTTCGTTCTCGCCGCGATAGCGGTCGGCGGCGCGCGCATCGACCACGGTTTTATTTTGCGTGGCCAGGTTGGCCACCACGTCGTCCACCGCTACCGTCTGCGTCAGGCTTGGTCGCTCGGCAATAGTACCTCGGGCGCGTGGCGCCACCGGCGTGACCAGCGGTTCACCGGCTGCTTGCCAGGCGGCCAGGCCGCCGTCGAGCACGGCCACGGCCGGATGGCCGATCCAGCGCAGTAACCACCACAGGCGCGCGGCGAACATGCCGCCGTGGGCGTCGTAGGCCACCACTTGCGTGTCGTCGTTGATGCCCCAGGCGCGCAGCGTCTCGATCAGCGCGGCGCGCTCGGGCAGCGGGTGGCGGCCACGGAACACGCCGTCAGGCCCGGTCTTGGCGCCGGACAGGTCGGTATCGATATTGGCAAACTGGGCGTTCTGGATATGGCCGGCCGCAAAGGCGTCGCGGCCGGCGTCCGGGTTCATCAGGTCGTGGCGGCAATCGAGGACGACCCAGTGGCTGTCGGTGACATGCGGGGCCAGGTCGGTGGCGCTGATCAGGGTGGTATGCATGGCAAAAACTCCGTTGACTACACTTCGCTGGAAATCGGGTCGGCCTTGTCGATGGCCTTGCCGCGCTCTGTATTGCGGGTATTGTAGAACGTTGCGGCCACGCCGGAAGCGAGAATGATGGCGATGCCGGTCCAGCTCATCCAGCTGAACACGTCGCCAAACACCAGCACGCCCCAGATACTGGAAAACACGATACCCGTGTATTGCAGGTTGGCCACCACCAGGGTCTGGCCCAGGCGGTAGGCGCGCGTCATGGCCACTTGCGCGCTGGTGGCGCAGATGCCAATGCCAAGCAGCAGCAAGCCGCCGTGCCAGCTGTTGATCGGGTGCCACTCCACCGGCTTGCCGCCGGTGAGCAGGATGTTACCGAGCAGGCCGGCAACGATGTTGGTGACGGCAAAATAAAACACCACGCGGCTTTCCGGCTCGCCGGCCAGGCCGAGCTTGCGCACCTGCATATAGGCCATGGCTGTCAACAGGCTGGAGAACAGCGCGACCAGGGCAGGCGTGAGCTGGTTGGCGTGGAAGGCCGGTTGCAGCAGCAGGACCACGCCCACAAAGCTCATCATCACGGCCAGCATCAGCGGCCACTTGATGTCGCCCTTGGCGTGCCACCAGCCGAGCGCGAACAGCCACACGGCGATCCAGATCGGCGACAGGTAATTGAGGGTCATGGCCGTGGCCAGCGGCAGTTCGGCAATCGAGTAATACCAGAGCCACAGCGACACCACGCCAATGATGCAGCGCCACAGGTGGGCCAGCGGCATGGTGGTGCGGAAACTGCCGCCTTGCGACTTGATGATGATGGCCAGCACGATCACGCCGACCACCCCGCGGTACATGACGATTTCGGAGGTGGAGAATTCTTCGGATGCCAGCTTGACGCACACCCCCATGACGGCGAACATAAAGCTAGCGAACAACATCCAAAGCGATTGCATCCAGTTTCCTTTTTATAAATCTATCTTGGATCGGTACCATTCGTGGAAGTGCTGCATGCCATCTTCCATCGGTGATTGATAAGGGCCGGCGTCGGTCTCGCCCCGGGCGCGCAGGGCCTTGCGGCCGGCGTCCATGCGCAGGGCGATCTCGTCGTCTTCCGACACGGTTTCCATGTACGCGGCGTGCTCGGCCTCGATGAACTCGCGCTCGAACAGCACGATTTCCTCCGGGTAGTAGAACTCGACCACGTTGCGGGTGCGCTGCGGACCATCGGGCCACAGGGTGGACACCACCAGCACGTGCGGATACCACTCGACCATGATGTTCGGGTACAGCGTGAGCCAGATCGCGCCATACGGCGGCGCCTCGCCGCCACGGAATTTCAGTACCTGCTCCTGCCATCGCTTGTACACTTCGGAGCCGGACTTGAGCAGGCCCTTGTTCACGCCCACGGTTTGCACGCTGTAGTCCTGGCCGAATTCCCAGCGCAGGTCGTCGCAGCTGACAAAGCCGCCCAGGCCCGGGTGGAACGGTTCGACGTGGTAGTCCTCCAGGTAGACTTCGATAAAAGTCTTCCAGTTGTAATCGCACGTTTGCACTTCCACGCGGTCGAACATATAGCCGGAGAAATCGAGATCCTTCGTGACTGACAGGTTCTTGAGCTTTTCCATGACGTTGTAGCCATTTTGCTCGAACTGCAGGCCGTTCCAGCTTTGCAGGGTGGTCTTGGGCAGGTTCAGGCACGGCGTTTCGGCGAAGTGGGGCGCGCCGATCAGTTCACCCTTGAGGTCGTAGGTCCAGCGGTGCAGCGGACACACAATATTATTGGCGTTGCCGCGGCCATTGAACATCAACGCCTGCCGGTGGCGGCAGACGTTGGACAGCAATTCGAGCCCATTGGCGTTGCGCACCAGCATGCGGCCTTCGTTTTCGGCAGCCAGCGTGGCAAAGTCGCCGACCTCGGGCACCATCAGTTCGTGGCCCACGTAACGCGGACCACTCTGGAATAATTGCTGCTTTTCGCGCTGTAACAGCGCTTCGTCAAAATAGACGTCAACCGGAAGTTGCGCGTTAGAACGCGCCAGCTTGGCGTGGGTACCCAGATCGGACATCCAAACCCCCCTTAATTAAAATACATCAAACCAAGAAGAGACAGAATCCGCAAATTCCTGAATTCAAGTAAGTTGAAAATAGTATTTCGGACAGAACCGGCAATTATACCGTTTTTTACCGGGCTGGGGCAGAGGGCGCACGCGTCCAACTTGTAAGGAATTGCAAGAAATGCATGTACTTCACGTGGATGGTGGCGATTACGATAAAATCCGTCATCCGGCCGGGTGGCGTCCGTATTGTTCCACCGGAGTGGGTGGTTTGTTCTAAAATAACGGGCTACACTGCCTGGCAAGCTTTTTTGCCTTGAAACCTGAGTGACCATGTCTGAAAACGACGAATAACGATGTCTAAGAAATTATCTGCCGAAGCTGCAACGACCGCCGCCGCCGCCAACGTCTCGTTTGAAGAAGCGATGGCAGAGCTGGCCCAACTGGTTGCGCAAATGGAAGCCGGCCAACTGCCGCTCGAAGCGTCGGTGGCCGCCTATGCGCGCGGTTCCGAGCTGGTCAAGCTGTGCGCGGCCCAGCTTGAAAAAGTGGAGTCCCAGGTCAAGGTGCTCGAGGGCGACATGCTCAAGCCGTTCGAACAAACCGCCGAGGCCGAACAATGACCGCCGCCTTCGACGACTGGATGAAAACCGTGCAAGCCGGTTCGGAACACGATTTATCGGGTTTCCTGCCGGCCGCCACCGCCACGCCCACCAAGCTGCACGCAGCCATGCGCTACGCCCTGCTCGGTGGCGGCAAACGCGTGCGTCCGTTGCTGGTGTATGCGGCCGGCGCGCTGTTCGACGCCGATGCCGCCATCGTGGCGCGCGCGGCAGCAGCCGTGGAAATGATCCACGCTTATTCGCTGGTGCACGACGACATGCCCTGCATGGACGACGACGCGCTGCGCCGTGGCAAACCGACCGTGCACATCGCCTACGACGAAGCGACCGCGCTGCTGGTCGGCGACGCGCTGCAATCGCAGGCCTTCGTGGTGCTGGCCGAGGCCGACATCAGCGTGATTCCACCGGCGCGCCTCGCTGCCATGTTGAAGGTGCTGGCCCATGCATCCGGCTCGGCCGGCATGTGCGGCGGCCAGGCCATCGACCTCGACAGCGTCGGCCTGAGTTTGACCCTGGAACAACTGGAGCAGATGCACCAGCTCAAAACCGGCGCCTTGCTGCGCGCAGCCGTGGTGCTGGGCGCGCTGGCCGGTAAAGACCTCGACGCGGCCGAGATGGCCGCGCTGGACCAGTATTCGCGCGCCATCGGCCTGGCATTCCAGGTGGTCGATGATGTGCTTGACGCCACCGCCGATTCGGCCACGCTGGGCAAGACCGCCGGCAAGGACGCGGCCGACAACAAGCCGACCTACGTGTCGATTTTGGGGCTGGAGCCATCGCGCGCGCTGGCAGAAACATTGCGGCTCGATGCGCACGCAGCGCTCGCGCCGTTCGGAGACAAGGCTCTGCGGTTACGCGAACTCGCGGATTTGATCGTGCAGCGGAAGGCATAAATGAACTTGCTAGAAAAAATAGATTCACCGGCCGACGTACGCGCACTGCCGTACCATCAACTCACGCCCCTGGCGCACGAACTGCGCGCCTACCTGCTCGACTCGGTGTCCAAGACGGGCGGCCATTTGTCGTCCAACCTGGGCACGGTCGAGCTGACGGTGGCGCTGCACTACGTGTTCAACACGCCGGAAGACCGCATCGTGTGGGACGTGGGCCACCAGACCTATTCGCACAAGGTTCTCACCGGCCGCCGCAACCGCATGCACACGCTGCGCCAGTTGGACGGCATCTCGGGCTTCCCCAAGCGCGACGAGAGCGAGTACGACACCTTCGGCACCGCCCACTCGTCGACGTCGATTTCGGCTGCACTGGGCATGGCGCAGGCGGCCAAGATCAAGGGCGAGCACCGCCACGCGATTGCCGTCATCGGCGACGGCTCGATGACCGCCGGCATGGCGTTCGAGGCGTTGAACAACGCCGGCGTGCAGGACGACATCAACCTGCTGGTGATCCTCAACGATAACGATATGTCGATTTCGCCGCCGGTCGGCGCGCTCAATCGCTACCTGGCGCGCCTGATGTCGGGGCAGTTCTACGCCGCCGCCAAGAACGTCGGCAAGTCGGTGCTGCCCGGCCCGGTGCTGGAACTGGCCAAGCGCCTGGAAGAACACGCCAAGGGCATGGTGGTGCCTGCCACCATGTTCGAGGAATTCGGTTTTAATTACATCGGCCCCATCGACGGCCACGACCTCGATTCGCTGATCCCCACGCTGCAAAACATCAAGCAGCTCAAGGGGCCGCAGTTCCTGCACGTGGTAACCAAGAAGGGCCAGGGCTACAAGCTGGCCGAGGCCGAGCCGGTCCTGTACCACGGCACCGGCAAGTTCAATCCGGCCGAAGGCATCAAGCCGGCCACCGCGCCATCGAAGCTCACCTATACCGAAGTGTTCGGCAACTGGCTGTGCGACATGGCCGCTGCCGATCAAAAACTGGTTGGCATCACGCCTGCCATGCGCGAAGGCTCGGGCATGGTGCGCTTCGAGCAGGAATACCCGGACCGTTACTTTGACGTCGGCATCGCCGAGCAGCACGCGGTGACCTTCGGCGCCGGCCTGGCCTGCGAAGGCCTGAAACCGGTCGTGGCGATCTACTCGACCTTCCTGCAACGCGGTTACGACCAGCTGGTGCACGACGTGGCGCTGCAAAATCTCGACGTCACGTTTGCGCTCGACCGCGCCGGTTTGGTCGGCGCCGACGGCGCCACCCACGCCGGCAACTACGACCTTGCCTACCTGCGCTGCATCCCGAACATGGTGATCATGGCCGCGTCGGACGAAAACGAATGCCGCCAGATGCTCACCACCGGCTACCGCTATCCCGGTCCGGCCGCCATCCGCTACCCGCGCGGCGCCGGCATCGGCGCGTCGATGGAGCAGGAACTGACCACTATCCCGCTCGGTAAGGGCGAAATCAAGCGCCAGGGCGCCCGCATCGCGATCCTGGCATTCGGCTCGATGGTGGCGCCATCGGTTACCGCCGGCGAGACGTTGAATGCCACGGTCGCCAATATGCGCTTCGTCAAACCGCTGGACGTGGAACTGGTCAAGCAGCTGGCCGCCAGCCACGACTATCTGGTGACGGTGGAAGAGGGCGCCATCATGGGCGGCGCCGGTGCAGCCGTGGCCGAAGCGCTGGCCGCCGAAGGCATCGTCAAGCCGCTGCTGATGCTGGGTCTGCCCGACAAGTTCATCGACCACGGCGATCCGGTCAAGCTGCTGTCCAGTGTCGGTCTTGATGCGGCGGGTATTACCGCGTCGATCAGGCAGCGCTTCGATACCTCGGGCGACGAGCCGCGCCTGGTAGTGAACAACACTTGATTTAATCCTCGCCCCTCGCACAGTCAGGGGCGTTTTTTTGGGACTCAGCTAGCCAAAAGAGCTTCTTGCACGGTCTCCGGGGCGCGGTCAATCACCAGGAGATAAGCGCGCGCTGGCCCTTCAGGTTGGCGCGTGCCTTGTTCCCAATGCCGCAAGGTACTGACGCTGAAACCAAACCGGCCCGCAAATTCTTCTTGTGTCATGGCAAGTTTGGCGCGAATCGCTTTGACGTTAATCGTCGCCGGTACATGGACTTGATAGGCGCGAGGGTCCGCCGTGCCGTCCGCATAAGCCAAAGCCTCTTGAAGTCCGCGACGGATGCTGTCGGCAACCTTGCTCATGGTGTTTTCCTTTTAAATTTCTGGGCCAGCAGCGCTGTCAACTGGCAGAAGTCGTTGCGATCCTGCTGACTTAAATCTGCCCGCTCGCTTTTTGCGAAAGCGGTCAAGGCAAACAATGGCATTGGGCAGCCATGACGGCCATGGCGCGCGGCCAGACCGGGGCGGACGACATGCTCGACAGCGGCGCGCGCGGTTTAACCGCGCTTGCGCTCATGCTGCCACAGCACATCGCTGCCACCGGCGTAGCGGTTGAGCACGCGCGACAGCACGAACAGCAAATCCGACAGCCGGTTCACGTACTGGCGTGGATGCTCGTGGATGGTTTCGGTTTTGCCGAGTGTGACAATCGCGCGTTCGGCGCGACGGCACACGGTGCGGCACACGTGCGCCTGCGATGCAGCGCGCGAGCCGGCCGGTAAAATGAATTCGGTCAGCGCGGGCAGGGTGGCGTTGTACTTGGCCAGCAGCGTGTCGAGCCGTTCCACGTGCGCTTCGGTGATCATCTGGTAGCCGGGGATGCACAACTCGCCGCCGAGGTCGAACAGGTCGTGCTGGATCGTCACCAGCTCGTCGCGCAGGTCGGCGGGCATGTCTTCGCACAGCAGCAGGCCGAGATGCGAATTGAGTTCATCGACTTCGCCGATGCTGTGGATGCGCACGCTGTCCTTGTCGGTGCGGCTGCCGTCGCCGAGGCCGGTGGTGCCGCCGTCGCCGGTGCGGGTGGCGATTTTGGAGAGTCGGTTGCCCATGGATGTTCCGGTTGATTGTATGAGTCACAGAAGAATACAGCAGTTCCGCTTTTATGCTTACAATCGAGGCCTGTAGTGCTTCCAGGGCCCGTCCATGACTGTTGCGGTTTCAACCCGGCTTGACGATGTTGCCGCGCGGCGTGCGCAGGTGGCCGATGCCTTGCTGCGGGTGCTGCCCGCGCGCGCCGTGCTCTCGGCGCCCGAAGACACCCGTCCCTACGAATGCGACGGCCTGGCCGCCTACCGCCAGTTGCCGATGATCGTCGCGCTGCCCGACAGCGAGGCGCAGGTGGTGGCCGTGCTGCGCGTGTGCCGCGAGCTCGGTGTGCCGGTCGTGCCGCGCGGCGCCGGCACGGGACTGTCCGGCGGCGCCATGCCGATTGTCGATGGCGTGGTGCTGTCCACCGCGCGCCTCAATCGCATCGTGCGCCTCGACGCCTATTCGCGCACGGCGGTCGTGCAGCCCGGTGTGCGCAACGCCGCCATCTCGGAGGCGGCCGCGCCGCATGGTCTGTATTACGCGCCCGATCCGTCATCGCAAATCGCCTGCACCATCGGCGGCAACGTGGCGGAAAACTCGGGCGGCGTGCATTGCCTCAAGTACGGCCTCACCATCCACAACGTGCTGCGCGTGCGCATGGCCACCATTGATGGCGAGATCGTGGAACTGGGCGGCGCTGCGCTCGATTCTCCCGGCCTCGATTTGCTGTCGGTGTTCATCGGCTCCGAGGGCATGCTGGGCATTGTCACCGAGGTGACCGTCAAACTGATCCCCAGGCCGGCCGTGGCGCGCGTGATCATGGCGTCGTTCGCGCAGGTGGCCGATGGCTGCCACGCGGTGGCTGCGCTGATCGCCGCCGGCATCATCCCCGCCGGCCTGGAGATGATGGACCAGACCTCGTCGCGCATGGTCGAGCCGTTCGTCCATGCCGGCTACGATACCGACGCCGCCGCCATCCTGCTGTGCGAGGCCGATGGCACGGCCGAGGAAGTGGAAGAAGACATTGCCCGCATGTCGGCGGTGCTGGGCGCGGCCGGCGCGGTGGCCATCACGGTGTCGCAGTCGGAGGCCGAGCGCCTGCGCTTCTGGTCCGGGCGCAAGAACGCGTTTCCGGCGGCCGGCCGTATCTCGCCCGACTACTACTGCATGGACGGCACCATTCCGCGCAAGCGCCTGGGCGAGGTGCTGGCCGGTATCGCCCAGATGGAAATCAGGTATGGCCTGCGCTGTGCCAACGTGTTCCACGCCGGCGACGGCAACCTGCATCCGCTGATCCTGTTCAACGCCAACATCCCCGACGAATTCGCCCGGGCAGAAAGCTTCGGCGCCGAAATCCTGGCGCTGTGCGTGGCCGTGGGCGGCACCATCACCGGCGAGCATGGCGTGGGCATCGAGAAGATCGATTCGATGTGCGCGCAGTTCGCGCCGCTGGAGCTGGAAGCGTTTTTCGCGGTCAAGCGCGCGTTCGATCCGGCCGGCCTGCTCAACCCCGACAAGGCGATCCCCACCCTCAACCGCTGCGCGGAATTCGGCAGGATGCGGGTGCGCGGCGGCCTGCTGCCGTTCGCCCACCTGCCGCGCTTTTAAGGCGATGACCATGACCCAGACCGACATCGCCAGCGCCTTCAGCGCCCGCATCCGCGCCGCCACGCAAACCGGCCAGCCGCTGCGCCTGCGCGGCGGCGGCACCAAGGACTGGTACGGCGGCGCGCTGGCGGGGGAGGTGCTCGATACGCGCGCCTACACCGGCGTGGTGTCGTACGAGCCGACCGAACTGGTGATCACCGCGCGCTGCGGCACGCCGCTGGCCGAGATCGAGGCGCTGCTCGATCGTCACCAGCAGATGCTGGCATTCGAGCCGCCGCGCTTCGGGCCAAGCTCCACCATCGGCGGCGTGGTGGCCAGTGCCTTGTCCGGGCCGCGCCGCGCCAATGCGGGCGCCGTGCGCGACTTCGTGCTGGGCGCGGTGCTGATGGATGGCAGCGGCGAGGCGCTGCGCTTCGGCGGCCAGGTCATGAAAAACGTGGCCGGCTACGACGTCTCGCGCCTGCTGGCCGGTTCGCTCGGCACGCTGGGCCTGATCCTGGAGGTGTCGCTCAAGGTGCTGCCCAAGCCCGTGTGCGAAGCGAGCCTGCAGTTTGAAATGAGCGAGATCGATGCGCTCACCAGGTTGAACGAATGGGCCGGCCAGCCGCTGCCACTGTCCGCCAGTTGCTGGCATGACGGCGTGCTGACGCTGCGCCTGTCCGGCGCGCAGGCAGCGGTGGACGCGGCGCGGCGCAGACTGGGGGGCCAGCAGCTGGCCAGCACCGCGGGTGGCAGCGCAGGCACTGCCACCCCGGCCGCCAGCGCAGCACTGGGCGACGATGCAGCCGCGTTCTGGGCCGCGCTGCGTGACCAGACCCACGGTTTTTTCGACGGCGGCGCCGTGTGGCGGCTGTCGGTGCCAACGGCTGCCAGCGCCATCGTCAATGGCGGCGAGCAGTTGATCGAGTGGGGTGGGGCGCAGCGCTGGCTCAAGCTGGCCGATGGTCGTATTGGTGATGCGGACGCCATCCGCCGCACGGCGGCAGCGGCGGGCGGCCATGCCACGCTGTACCGCGCGCAGGACAAGGCGCCCGGCGTGTTCCACCCGCTGGCGCCGGCCGTCGCCGCCATCCACCAGCGCCTGAAGGCCGCGTTCGACCCGGCCGGCATCTTCAACCCCGGACGCTTATATTGAACACCTGAGCCATGCAAACCAATCTCGCCGATTTTATCCAGCACACGCGCGAAGGAGAAGAGGCCGACGCGATCCTGCGCTCCTGCGTGCATTGCGGCTTTTGCACGGCCACGTGCCCCACGTACCAATTGCTGGGCGACGAACTCGATGGCCCGCGCGGACGCATCTACCTGATCAAGCAGGTGCTCGAAGGCGCGCCCGTTACCGGTAAAACCCAGTTGCACCTCGACCGGTGCCTCACCTGCCGCAGCTGCGAAACCACCTGTCCGTCCGGCGTGCGCTACGGGCGCCTGCTCGACATCGGCCGCCAGGTGGTCGAGCAGCGCGTGCCACGTCCGGCCACCGAGCGTTTCAAGCGCTGGCTGTTGAAGGAAGCCCTGCCGCGCCGGGGCGTGTTTGCGGCGGCGCTGCGCGCGGGCCAGCTGTTGCGGCCCTTGCTGTCGCCCGCCTTGCAGGACAAGATCCCGGCGCGGCAGGCGGCCGGCAAGCTGCCCGCGCGCACCCACGCGCGCAAGATGCTGGCGCTGGCCGGCTGCACCCAGCCGGCCATGGCGCCCAACATCCACCACGCCGCTGCGCGCGTGCTCGATGCGGTGGGGGTGCAATTGATCGTCGCGCCCAAGGCCGGCTGCTGCGGCGCGCTGCGCCATCACCTGAACGACCAGCAGGCGGCGCTGGACGACATGCGCCGCAATATCGACGCCTGGTGGCCGTACGTGGAGCGGGGCGAGGTGGAAGCCATCGTGATGACGGCGTCCGGTTGCGGCGCCACCGTCAAGGAATACGGCCACTTGCTGGCGCACGACGTCGATTATGCGGCCAAGGCAGCGCGCATCGCCGCGCTCACGCGCGACCTGTCCGAGGTGATGCCGGAGTTCGAGGCGGAACTGGCACGGCGCACCGCAATGATCGAGGAACGAGTGGCGTACCACCCGCCGTGCACGCTGCAGCACGGCCAGCAGATCCGTGGCAAGGTGGAAAGCGTGCTGCGCGCGGTGGGCGTGGACGTGGTGCTGTGCGCCGACAGTCACCTGTGTTGCGGCTCGGCGGGAACCTATTCGCTGCTGCAACCGGAATTGTCGCTGCAACTGCGCGACCGCAAGCTGGAAGCGCTGGCCGCTACCTGTGCCACCACCATCGTTTCGGCCAACGTGGGCTGCACGGCGCATTTGCAGTCGGGCACGCAGACGCCGGTGGTGCACTGGATCGAGCTGGTGGACCGGATGCTGGTCCGCTCAGGCTAGCGGAATCAGCGTGGTCGGCGGTGGTTCCACCACCTCCTTGTGCAAACTCACGATCGGCGCCAGTTGCGCCGCTGCCTGCCACAACGGCGCACGGTGTTCAAACGCCGTCACCCAATCGAGCACCTCGTCCGCCGGCATCGGCCGGGCGATGCCGTAGCCTTGCACCAGGTCGCAGCCCAGGCGCATCAGCATGGCGCCGTGTTCCACCGTTTCCACGCCTTCGGCGATCACCGCGCGGCCGAACGACTTCGCCAGGCCGATCACCGCGCTCACCAGGTGCAGGTCGTCGCGGTCTTCCAGCATATTGCGCACGAAGCTCTGGTCGATCTTCAGCACGTCGGCCGGCAGGCGTTTCAGGTACGACATCGAAGAGTAGCCGGTGCCGAAATCGTCGAGTGCAAAACCGATGCCCAGTGCCTGGCAATCCTGCATGATGGTGCGCACATGGTTGATGTCCGACAGCGCCGACGACTCCAGGATTTCCAGCTCCAGCATGTGCGGCGGCACGTCGGGGAACTCGGACAGGATGGCGGTGATGCGCTCGACAAAATCGGCGCGCTGGAAATGGCGCGCGGCGATATTGACGCTGATGACCCAGTCCGGATCGGTATGGCGCCACTGCTGCAACTGGCGCAGCGCCTCGCGCAGCACCCATTCGCCGATGTCGATGATGACGTCGCTGTGTTCGACGATGGGCAGGAACTCCATCGGCGCCACGATGCCGCGTTGCGGATGCTCCCAGCGCAGCAGCGCTTCCATGCCGATGATGCGGCCGCGCCGCATGTTCAGCTTGGGCTGGTAGAACAGCCGCAGCTCGCCGGCGCGCAGTGCCGCGCGCACCTCGGTGCGGCGGTTGTGGTGGGTGCGTACCTGTTCGTCCAGGTCGGCGTCAAAAAAGTGATAGCGGTTGCGGCCCATGATCTTGGCCTGGTACAGCGCCTGGTCGGCCTGGCGCAGCAGGCTGTCGGCGCTGGCCTCGTTGCCGGTGTAAACCGCGATGCCTACGCTGGCCGACATCGCCACCGGCTTGGCGTCGCAGGTGTAGTCGCGAGATAGCGCTATCAACAGCTTGTCCATTGCTTGCTCCACATCGCCGCGTCCGCGCAGTTCCGGCAGCAGCAGCACGAATTCGTCGCCGCCCAGGCGCGCCACGTAGTGGCGCTCGCCCGCACGCTGGTCGGAAAACTCGTGCAAGCGGCTCGCGGCCTGCTTGAGCACTTCGTCGCCGGTGAGCTGGCCGAGCAGGTCGTTGACCTGCTGGAAGTGATCGAGGTCGAACAGGCATACCGCCAGCAGGTAGTTGTGTTCGCGCGCGCGCGTGACTTCGTTTTCGAAGCGGGCCGCCAGCGCGGTGCGGTTGGGCAGACCGGTGAGGATGTCGTGATTGCTCTGCCACGAGATCTGCTGCATCAACTGCCGCCGTTCCGTCACGTCGCGGAACACCAGCACCGAGCCTTCCACCTTGCCCTGGGCGGTGCGGATGGCGTTGGCCGTGTATTCCACCGTCAGGGCCCGGCCCGAGCGGTGACGCAGGCTCTGGTTGCCCACCTTGATCACTTCGCCGCCGGCATACAGCGCCGCCATCGACTTGAGCAGCGAATGCTGGCCGAAGTTATTCGCCAGCACGAACACCTGGTGCAGCTCCCGGCCGCGCGCGCGCGACTCGGGCCAGCCGGTGAGCTGTTGCGCCGCCTCGTTGATGGTCTCGATACGGCCCGTCAGGTCGGTGGTGATGACGGCGTCGCCGATCGACGCCAGCGTCACTTCGATGCGCTCCTTCTGCGCCTGCAGTTGTTCCTGCGCGCGCAAGGTGCGGTCCAGTTGTTCGCTGAGGCTTTTCTGGCTGTCCTGCAGCTTGTCCACCAGCGCCTGCACCCGCTGCGCCATGTTGTTGAAGGTCTCGGCCAGCATGCGTGCCTCCAGCGTGCCGGATACCTTCATGCGGGTGGCATAGTCGCCGCCATGGAAGCGGATGGTGGCGGCGTTGAGCCGCTTGAGCATGCGCTTGTTGACGAAGATGATGAAGCCGAGCAGGGAGTAGATGATGAGGATGTTGGTGGCCGAGATCAGCGCCTGCTGGCGCAGCGTGCGCCATACATCGGCCAGCGGCAAGGTCGGCTCGAACGCCAGTTGCAGGCTGGCGTCGCCGATGCGCACGCTCTGGCGTATCGGTTGCAGCGCCTCGATGGTGCCGAACCAGGCCGGATAGGACGGCAGCGGCACTGGCGCGCGGCGGGCTTCGAGGTGGCCGCCGGGGAAGTCGAGCGAGAGTGCGGTCAGGTCGGCATTAAGCCGCAGCGCGTCGTGCAGGGTGCGTTCGATCGCACCCCGGTCGGAGGCTTGCACCGCCGGCCGCAAGGTGTTGTGCAGATAGGTGGCCAGTTCGCTGGCGCCGTGCTGGTAGCGCGCACTGGCGCTCGTGGTCTCCGACTCGAAGATCATCGAATATCGCACGACCAGCACCAGCGTGATGATGACGAAGATGGGCAGGAACAAGCGCGCATACACGCCCATCCGTAACCATGGCGCCAGGAGTTTTCCAAACAGGGACATAGTTAACGTTTCACGTTGGGAAATGACCGAAGACCATTATTACTGAAAAGTTAACCTAAAGCACGGTTTTAACCTATCGTTTTCACGATTTTACTTTCCGTGCTGCACAAATCGTTGCTGCGTACGCCGATTATTCCCCCGCCAGCAGCTTTTCGATGTCAGCGACGATGCTTTCCGGCTTGGTGGTGGGCGCATAACGGGCAAACACGGTGCCGTCCTTGCGGACCAGGAACTTGGTGAAATTCCACTTGATGCGCTCGGTGCCGAGGATGCCCGGTGCATCGTGTTTCAGCTTGGCGAACAGCGGGTGGGCAGCGTCGCCGTTGACGTCGATCTTGGCGAACAGCGGGAAGGTGACGCCGTAGTTCTTTTCGCAGAAGGCGCCGATCTCGCTGGCGCCGCCCGGTTCCTGGGCGCCGAACTGGTTGCACGGGAAGCCCAGCACCTCCACGCCCTTGTCTCGAAACTGCTGGTACACGGCTTCCAGCCCCTTGTACTGCGGCGTGAAGCCGCACTGGCTGGCGGTGTTGACGATCAGGAGCACCTTGCCCTGGTACCGGTGCAAGTCCACCGGCGCGCCGGCCAGGTCGTTGGCGGTGAAGTCGTAGATGCTGCTCATAATGTGAAACTCATAAGATGCCCAGTTCTCTGGCGCCGGCAGGCGGCGCCTGCTCGGGCGTGGTTTTGCTTTCGAGCTTGATGGCCAGGCGCAGGTCGTTGACCGAGTCGGCGTTGCGCAGCGCGTCTTCGTACGTGATCAGCCCCGCCTCGTGCAGGTCGAACAGCGACTGGTCGAAGGTCTGCATGCCCAGCTCGCGCGATTTTTTCATCAGCTCCTTGATGTCGTGTACCTGGCCCTTGAAGATCAGGTCCGAGATCAGCGGCGTGTTGAGCAGGATTTCGATTGCCACCGCGCGTCCCGGCGCGCCCTTGCGCGGCACCAGCCGCTGCGAAACCAGGCCCTTGAGGTTGAGCGACAAATCCATCAGCAGTTGCTGGCGGCGTTCCTCGGGGAAGAAGTTGATGATGCGGTCGAGCGCCTGGTTGGCGCTGTTGGCGTGCAGCGTGGCCAGGCACAAGTGGCCGGTCTCCGCAAACGCAATCGCGTGGTCCATGGTTTCGCGGTCGCGGATCTCGCCGATCTGGATCACGTCCGGCGCCTGGCGCAGCGTGTTCTTGAGCGCCGTCTCCCAGTCGTCGGTATCGACCCCGACTTCGCGCTGGGTCATGATGCAGTTCTTGTGCGGGTGAACGAATTCCACCGGGTCTTCGATGGTGATGATATGGCCGTAGCTGTTCTCGTTGCGGTAGCCGACCATGGCGGCCAGGGTGGTGGATTTGCCGGAACCGGTGGCGCCCACCATGATCACCAGGCCGCGCTTGGCCATCACCACTTCCTTCAGTACTTCCGGCAGGCCCAGGTTGTTCAGGTCGGGGATGGTGCTGGTGATCACCCGCAGCACCATGCCTACCGACCCCATTTGCACGAACGCCGAGACGCGGAAGCGTCCCAGGTCGCCCGGGCTAATGGCGAAGTTGGCTTCCTTGGTCTGCTCGAACCCGGCGGCCTGCTTGTCGTTCATGATGGCCCGCGCCAGGTCCAGCGTGTGCGCGGGCGTGAGCGCCTGCTGCGACACGGGCGTCATCTTGCCGTCGATTTTCATCGCCGGTGGAAAACCGGCGGTGATGAACAGGTCCGACCCTTTTTTCGCCAGCATGTGGCGCAGCAGGTCGAACATGAATTTGGAGGCGTCGTCGCGTTCCATGATCAGCCCGGGAAGTTGTCGGGGGTCTTGGCCGCGCTGCGCGCGGTGGCCGACGCGATCACATTGCGGCGCACCAGGTCCGTCAGGTTCTGGTCCAGCGTCTGCATGCCGAAGTTGCTGCCGGTCTGGATCGCCGAATACATCTGCGCGATCTTCGCCTCGCGGATCAGGTTGCGGATGGCCGGCGTGCCCACCATGATTTCATGCGCAGCCACGCGCCCGCTGCCGTCCTTGGTCTTGAGCAGGGTCTGCGAGATCACCGCCTGCAGGGACTCCGATAACATGGCCCGCACCATTTCCTTTTCCTCGGCCGGGAACACATCGACGATACGGTCGATGGTCTTGGCGGCCGACGACGTGTGCAGCGTGCCGAACACCAGGTGGCCCGTTTCGGCGGCCGACAGCGCCAGGCGGATGGTTTCCAGGTCGCGCAATTCGCCGACCAGGATGCAGTCCGGGTCTTCGCGCAGCGCCGAGCGCAGTGCGTTGCTGAACGAGTGCGTGTGCGGTCCCACCTCGCGCTGGTTGATCAGGCATTTTTTCGAGTCGTGCACGAATTCGATCGGGTCTTCGATCGTCAGGATGTGGCCATGCTCGGTCTCGTTGAGATGGTTGACCATGGCCGCCAGCGTGGTCGATTTGCCCGAACCGGTAGGGCCGGTCACCAGCACCAGGCCGCGCGGTTTCAAGGCGAAATCGGCAAAGATCTTGGGCGCGTTCAGCTCTTCGAGCGTGAGGATTTTCGACGGGATGGTGCGGAACACCGCCGAGGCGCCGCGCTCCTGGTTGAAGGCGTTGACGCGAAAACGCGACAGGCCGGGAATCTCGAACGAAAAGTCGATCTCCAGGCGTTCTTCATAGACCTTGCGCTGGCCGTCGTTCATGATGTCATAGATCATGCGGTGCACTTCCTTGTGCTCGAGCGCATCGACATTCAGGCGCCGCACGTCGCCGTGCACGCGCAGCATCGGCGGCAGCCCGGCCGAAAGGTGCAGATCCGAGGCCTTGTTCTTGACGGAGAATGCGAGAAGTTCGGAAATGTCCATTTATAATCCTTGTGCCTGACTTTAACGATTGCCTGAAGAGCCCCAACGATTATGTCCCCGATCCCCCAGAACTTGCAAGCTGTCACCGCGTCTATCGTTGCTGCCGCCGCCGAAGCGGGCCGCGCCCCGGACGCCGTGCGGCTGCTGGCCGTGTCCAAGACTTTCGGGCCGCAAGCCGTGCACGAGGCGGTGGCCGCCGGCCAGCGCGCCTTCGGCGAAAACTACCTGCAAGAGGGCGTGGACAAGATCCGCGCGCTCAAGGACCTTGGCGCGCCCGCGCTGGAATGGCATTTCATCGGCCCGATCCAGAGCAACAAGACCCGCCCGATTGCGGAAAATTTCGACTGGGTGCACACGGTGGAGCGCGAAAAGATCGCCCAGCGCCTGTCCGAGCAGCGCCCCGAGGGCATGGCGCCGCTGCAAATCTGCCTGCAAGTGAACATCAGCGGGGAGGCCAGCAAGAGCGGCGTGGCCCCGCACGAACTGGCGGCGCTGGCCCAAAAGGTAGCAGCGCTGCCCAATCTCACCTTGCGCGGCCTGATGGCGATCCCCGAGCCGGCCGAGCAATTCGAACAACAACGCGCGGCGTTCGCGCAACTGCGCGCGCTGTACGACCAACTACGCGCCGACGGCCTGGCGCTCGACACGCTGTCGATGGGCATGTCGTCCGACCTGCGCGCGGCGGTGGTCGAAGGCGCCACCATCGTGCGCGTGGGCTCCGCCATTTTTGGTTCCCGAACTTATCCGAAAGCTTGACATGAAGATTGCATTTATCGGCGGCGGCAACATGGCCTCCGCCCTGATCGCCGGCCTGGCCGGCAAACTGACCGCCGGCGCCGACATCCACGTGGTGGACCCGAACGCCGACGCGCTGGAACGCCTGCGCACCCAGTACGGTGTCACGACCGCCACGGCGGCCGACGCCGATGCAGCGGTAGCAGCCGCCGACGTTATCGTGCTGGCGGTCAAACCGCAAAGCATGCGCGACGTCGCTGCGCAACTGCGGCCGCTGATCGACACCGCGCGCCAGCCCCTGGTCGTCTCGATCGCCGCCGGCATCCGCAGCGCCGACCTGGCGCGCTGGCTCGGTTACGGCGCCATCGTGCGCTGCATGCCCAACACGCCGGCCTTGATCGGCATGGGCATCACCGGCATGGCCGCCACCGCCGGCGTCTCTTCGCAACAGAAGCAGGCCGCCGACGACATCCTGCGCGCGGTCGGTCCCACCGTGTGGCTGGACGATGAAGCGCAGATCGATGCGGTGACCGCCATTTCCGGCAGCGGCCCGGCCTACGTGTTCTACTTCATCGAAGCGATGCAGCAGGCAGCCAAGGAACTGGGACTGTCCGACGAGCAGGGCACGCAACTGGCGCTGGCCACGTTCGCGGGCGCCGCGCAACTGGCCACGCAATCGAGCGAACCGGTTTCGCTGCTGCGCGAGCGCGTGACGTCCAAGGGCGGCACCACGTACGCGGCATTGACCAGCATGGAGCAAAGCGGCGTGAAAGCAGCCATCGTCAACGGCGCCAAAGCCGCCGCTGCGCGCGGCAAGGAGCTTGGTGACGAACTGGGCGCCGCTGGCTAAAGTGTCGCAAGGTCCGCGCTGCGTTTTTTTAATGCGCGGACCCAAAAAAATCCCTTGTCGCCGCTGCGATATTCACCTACGATAGACATCCACTTCCATCCACCCATTCTGAAAGGAGATCACCATGCATCACATCGTCGCCATCACTCCTTTCCTGGGCCTGGCTGCTTACTTCCCGGACTGATCCGCCTGCGCTGATGCGTTAGCGCGTACTTCCGCAAGTTCTACACCCTCACGGCATTGCCGTTGCGCCGCCACGCCCAATCCTCGTTCTATTTTTCAGGATAGGCTCCTCATGGGCAATTTTATTCAAGTGTTATCCGATCGTTTATCGATCGTCGCGTCCGAGCGCCTGTGGCTCGAAGGCGCAGCAATACAACAGGCGCAAACCACTGCCGGCTTGCCCGGCATGCGGCGCGTGGTCGGCTTGCCCGACCTGCATCCGGGACGCGGCTACCCGGTTGGCGCAGCGTTTTTCTGCGAGGGCGTGCTGTACCCGGCCCTGGTGGGCAACGACATCGGCTGCGGCATGGGCTTGTGGCAAACCGACCTGTTGGCCGGCAAAGCGCGGCTCGACAAGCTGGACAAGCAAATCGGCAACCTCGACGCACCACTCGACGACCACGAGTGGCAGCTACTGCATGCACGTGATCCGCAACTGGCGGCGCGGCTGGCGATGGTGACCGGGGCGCTGGCCGCCGCCGGCCTCGATCCTGTTCATCTGCGGTCGCTGGGCACGATCGGGCGCGGCAACCATTTCGCCGAGCTGCAAGTGATCGACCGCGTGGCCTGTGCCGAGTCGCTGGCGTCCACCGCGCTCTCGTCCAAACACGTGCAACTGCTGGTGCACAGCGGCTCGCGCGGACTGGGGCAGGCGATCCTGGCTGCGCACATCGAAGCGTGCTCGCACGACGGCTTGCCAGCGGGCGGGGAGGCGGCACAGGATTACCTGCGCCGGCACGATGCCGCCGTACGCTTCGCGGAACTGAACCGGGCGGTGATCGCCGCCCGCATCCTGCACCGGCTGCGGTGCGAAGCAGTGCCGGTGCTGGACGTGAACCACAACACCGTCACGCCGGCGCAGATCGACGACACCGACGGCTGGCTGCACCGCAAGGGCGCCACGCCGTCCGACCAGGGCCTGGTGATGTTGCCGGGCTCGCGCGATGATTACAGCTACCTGCTGGCGCCGGTGGTGGAACACGGCGCGCTCAGTTTGCACTCGCTCGCGCACGGGGCAGGGCGCAAGTGGCAGCGCGGCGAATGCAAGGGGCGCCTGGTCAGGCTGGCCACGCCCGCCCAGCTCAGTCGCACGGCACTGGGCGGACGCGTGATCTGCAACGACAAGGCACTGATTTACGAGGAGGCGCCGCAGGCGTACAAGAACGTCGAGTCGGTGCTGGGCAGCCTGGTGGGCGCGGGGCTGGTGCGTGAAGTCTGTCGCAGCAAGCCGCTGCTCACGTATAAAACCCGTGGGGAGTGCTGCTGATGATCTGGCTGCAATTGAGCGCGAATACGGGACCGGCAGAATGCTGCCTGGGCGTGGCCAAAGCCGTCAACCGGGTGCTGGCGGAGGCGCGCGCCATGAACGTGACAGTGGGCGTGATCGAGCAGGTGGACGGCCCGGTGCCGGGCACGCTGCGCTCGATCCTGCTGCAACTGGACGGCGCAAACGGGCAGGAGCTGTTGCTGGCGCGGCGCTGGTGCGGCAGCCTGTTGTGGGTGAACCAGAGCCCGTATCGGCTGCAGTGCCGGCGCAAGAACTGGTTCCTGCATGGCGCGGCGTGGGCGCCACCGGAGGCGCCGGCCGATGGCGGCGAGATCCGCTACGAGGCCACGCGCGCTTCGGGACCCGGTGGCCAGCATGTGAACAAGACCGACAGCGCCGTCCGCGCCACGCACGTGGCCAGCGGCTTGACGGTGAAGGTGCAGTCGCAGCGCAGCCAGCACGCCAACAAGAAGCTGGCGGCGCAGCTGCTGGCCAGCAAGCTGGCAGGGCTGATGACGCAAGCCCATGAAACAAGCCGGTCCGCCCGTCACTGGCAGCACCACAATGCCGAGAGAGGCAATGCGGTGCGCAGCTTCGAGGGGACCGGCTTTATCGAGCGTTAGTGCCGGGGGCGCTTAGCGGCGCGAGACCAGCAGGCCTGCCAGCAGGCCGATGGCCGCGCCGATGCCGACTGCTTTCCACGGATTGTCGTGCACGTAGACGTCGGCCTGGCGGGCGGCGTCGCGGCTGTGGGCCAGGACCGTGTCTTCGAGCTTGCGCAGGTCGATGCGGGCGTTGCGCAGCGAGTCTTCGAAACGCGTGCGCGCTTCCGAGATCGCTTCGCCTGCCTTGTCGCTGGCGTCGCTCAGGTAGTCTTGCGCGTCGTGGGCGGCGGTTTTCACACCGGCGACTACCTTGTCGCGCGCTGCGCTGCTGGCATCCTTGATCTCGCCCAGGGTACCGTTGCCGTTTTGTGGTTGATTCATATTCACCTCGTCGTTATCGCTGCGGTAGAAAAAAAATACCCAAAAGTGCCCATGCCAAGTGCTTGCGGGATACCGCAAACGCTTAGCGCACGACGTAGTCTAACGCGATACCGCCAAATACCGCCGCACCCAACCAATTGTTGTGGCGGAAGGCATAAAAGCAGGCGTCGCGTTCGCGTCCGCGTATCAAGGTGTAGTGATAGACGGCAATGCCGGCCGCCACCACCAGTCCGGCCAGGAACCACACGCCCATTCCCATCTGCAAGCCCACCCACAGCAGCAGCAGCAGGTGCACCGCGTAGCACACCATGATGGCAGCGACGTCGTAGCGGCCGAAAGTGATCGCCGAGGTCTTGATGCCGATTTTCAGGTCGTCGTCGCGGTCCACCATCGCGTACTCGGTGTCGTACGCCACCGCCCAGAACACGTTACCGATCAACAGCACCCACGCCACCATCGGCACCGTATCCTGGATCGCCGCGAACGCCATCGGGATGCCGAAGCCGAACGCGATGCCCAGGTACGCTTGCGGAATCGCGAAGAAGCGCTTGAAGTACGGGTAGGTGCCGGCGATGATCAGCGCCGCCACCGACAGTTGCTTGGTCAGCGCGTTGAGCGGCAGGATCAGGCAGAACGAGATCAGCGCCAGCAAGCCGGCGATGGCCAGCGCTTCCTTGCCGCTCACGCGGCCGCTGGTGATGGGCCGGTTCACGGTGCGCTTGACGTGGCGATCGAAGTCCTGGTCGGCGTAGTCGTTCATGGCGCAGCCGGCCGAGCGCATGAGCAGGGTGCCGAGCGAGAAAATCAGCACCAGCACCAGGTTGGGCCGGCCGTCGGAGGCCAGCCACAATGCGCACAGGGTGGGCCACAGCAGCAGCAGCGTGCCGATCGGTTTGTCCAGGCGGACCAGGCGGAAATACAGGGCAAGCTTGTTCATCGAATGGCGTGTCGGCGACGGTGAAATAACGGTAAGGCCGCCATTATCGCAAATATCGTGTCAAGGCTCTTCGCACAGGTTGGTAATGCCGGGCAGGTTGCACGCGGCAACCACGTCGCACACGGCGTCGATGGCCGCCTTGCGGGTAAAACTCTTGCGCCAGACAATGACCACGCGGCGCGACGGCGCCGGCGCCTCGAAGGGACGGAACTGCAGCATGCCGTCGTTGGCGTTCATGTCCGGCACCGAGGCGCGCGGCAGCACGGTCAGGCCGATGCCGCTCGAGACCATGTGGCGGATGGTTTCCAGCGACGAGCCCTCGAACGTGCGCTGCATGCCGTTGCCGGGCGTGGAGAAGCGCGCCATTTCCGGGCACACTTCCAGCACCTGGTCGCGGAAGCAGTGACCGTTGCCGAGCAAGAGCATGTTTTCGGATTTGAGGTCGTTGGCGGGAATGGCGCGGCGCTTGGTCCACGGGTGGTGGGCCGGCATGGCCACCACGAACGGTTCGTCGTACAGCGCCTGCATGGTCATGCCGTGGTCGGGCAGCGGCAGGGCCATGATGGCGGCATCGAGCTCGCCCTGGCGCAGCATCTCGAGCAGGCGCACCGTAAAATTCTCCTGCAGGATCAGGGGCATCTGCGGCACCTTGTCGATCATGCCTTTTACCAGTGGCGGCAGCAGGTACGGGCCGATGGTGTAGATCACGCCCAGGCGCAGCGGGCCGGCCAGCGGATCCTTGTTCTGTTTTGCCAGTTCCTTGATGGCGGCGGTCTGTTCGAGCACCAGCTCGGCCTGGGCGATGATTTGCGCGCCCAGCGGCGTGACCGAGATCTCGGCGCCACCGCGTTCGAACAGCACCACGCCCAGTTCATCCTCGAGCTTCTTGATGGCGACCGACAGCGTGGGCTGTGCAACGTAGCAGGCTTCGGCCGCGTGGCCGAAGTGTTTCGCTCTTGCGACGGCGACAATATATTTCAGTTCGGTCAGTGTCATGTGAGGTATTTGAACACAGGCGATGGGGGGATGCAATAATAGCGTCCCAAGCAGGAACAACCAATACAACCATTTTCAACCACTAACAACCAAGCCATTCTAGCCGAGATGACTGCCATGCCCGACTTCGAACAGAAAATCTGCACCCGCGACCAACTGGCGGCCCGCGTGGCGGCGCTGCCCAAGCCGGTGGTGCTGACCAACGGCGTCTTCGACATCCTCCATCGCGGCCACGTCACGTACCTGGCGCAGGCGCGCGCACTGGGCGCCTCGCTGGTGGTGGCGGCCAATACCGACGCCTCGGTCAAGCGCCTGGGCAAGGGCGACGACCGCCCGCTCAACAGCTGCGCCGACCGCATGGCGCTGCTGGCCGCACTGGAGTCGGTGAGCCTGGTGGTGGACTTCGACGAAGACACGGCGCTCGAAGTGGTGCAGCAGGCGCGTCCCGATATCTACGCCAAGGGCGGCGACTATCAAATGGATGCGATTCCCGAAGGGCAGGCAGTGCTGGCCTACGGCGGCCAGGCCGTGGCGATCGACTTCGAACATGACCGCTCCACCACGCGCCTGTTGACCCGCGTGCGCGCTTTCCATCCCAAATGAGGCTGGTGCTGATCATCCTGGCAACGCTGATCTTCATCATCGTTCAGTGGGGACCGGTGTTGTACGTGGCGCGCCGGCAGTGGTTGCGCGGCGACCCGTATTCGTTCCGCCAGCTGCGCTTCATGATGCCGGCGCAGTTGCTGGCCACGGTGTCGCTGGCATTTACTGCCGACTTGCTGGGCATGCGCAATCCGGCGGCGCTGTTTGCCGGCGCCACCATCGTGGTCAGTGCGGCGGGCGCCGGTGCGCTGGCGCTGTACTACCGCATCAAACGTCGGCAGTAGCAATCAAGGTCGCGATGCGCGCCGGTGCGATCGGCATGCGCACTGCATCCGGCCGCCAGCCATACAGCACCTCGGTCGCGCCGCCGCAAATGCGGCCCTGGCATGGGCCCATGCCGCAACGGGTTTGCAGCTTGGCGCTGCGCCAGCTGGTATGCGCGCGTAATTCTCCATGCGGTACATCCTCGCAGCGGCAGACGATAGTGTCGTCGGCCGCCAGCGTGGCCAGCTCGGGGCGCAGCGCAAAAGCGCGCGCCAGGCGAGCGGCGAATTTTTTCCAGCGGGCGCGCTCGTCGAGGGCCGTTTGCATGCGCTGGGTCTGGCCGCTGGCGGCCAGGCCGGCGATGCGGCCTTCCACCAGCGCCAGGTCCACGCCGCCGATGCCGGTGCCTTCACCGGCGCAGTACACGCCGGGAACATCGGTTTGCTGCCAGCTGCCGGTTTGCACCACGGTATGGCCGTCGTGCACGGTGGTGGCGCAGCCGAGCGCCTGCGCCAGCTCCAGGTTGGGCAGCAAGCCGTAGCCGCAGGCCAGGTAGTCGCAGTCGAGTACCTGTTCTGTACCGCTCTTTCCCCGTTGTACCCGCACCGCCTCCAGTACGCCTGCTGCGTTGCCACGTGCCGATACCACGTGGCTGTGGCGCAGGTAGGCAATGCCGCGCAACTGCGCGAACAGGCGCAGCGCCTGCGCCGCCTTGGCCGGGGTGGCCGCCAGGCCGCCGGCGAAGCGGGCCAGCGCCGGCAGGGGCGCCTGCTCGACGATGGCGACGACATGGGCGCCGCGTTCCCTCAGCGTGGCCGCCACCGCCAGCAGCAGCGGGCCGGTGCCGGCCACCACCACCCGTTTGCCGGCTACCGGGTAGCCGCCCTTGACCAGCGCCTGCAAGCCGCCGGCGCCGGTCACGCCGGGCAAGGTCCAGCCGGGGAAGGGCAGCAGCCGCTCGCGCGCGCCGGTGGCGATGATCAGGTGATTGAAGTGCAGGGTATCGGCAGCATCGGCCGTCTGCACCTGCAACTGGCCGGGCGCGGGCGCGTACAGCACCCGCGTGTGCGGCAGGAAGCTGACGTTGGGCGCCGCCTGCAAGGCCGCCCACATGGCGCCGGCCCGGATGTCGCTTTGCTGCTGCGGACCGCCGCGCCAGATCTGGCCGCCGGCAACCGGGTTGTCATCGACAATGGCGACCGAACCGCCACCGGCCGCCGCCGCGTTTGCGGCCGCGAGGCCAGCCGGCCCGGCGCCCACCACCACGATGTCGAAATACTTCATGCCGCGCCTCCCAGGGTTTGCACCCGCATGCCGGGCGCGCACAGCGTCTGGCACGACAACTGGTGGGCGCGGCCGTCGATGGTCACGCGGCATTCGTGGCAAACGCCCATGCCGCACAAGGGAGCGCGCGCCGCGCCACCCACCGCGCGCCGGGTAAGCGCCACGCCGTCGCACGCCAGCGCAATGGCGGCAGCCACGGTCACGCCGGCCGGCACGTGGATGGTGCGCGCGTCGATCGTCAGGTCAAGGGTAGTGGCGGTCATTGGAAGCGGTGCGGCAGATAGGGGTGGTAGGGAATGACTGAACTTTCGCCCTGCATTTGCGCCGCCAGCAGCTGCGCCGTGGCCAGCGCGGTGGTGATGCCGAGCCCTTCGTGGCCGGTGGCCAGCCACAGGCCGCGCCGCGCACCGGAGGGGCCGATCAGCGGCAGGCCGTCCGGGGTGGCAGCGCGCAGGCCGGTCCAGCAGCGCAGTACATTGAGTTCGGCCAGCGCCGGCGTCAGGGTGGCGGCATGGCGCAGCATGCGCGCCAGCATGGCCGGCTCCACGGCCGGATCGACGGTGTCGAACTGGCGCGAGGAGCCGATCAGGATCTGGCCCGTGGGCCGTGGCTGCAGGTTGAAGGCTACCGAGTCGCCGCTGGATGCGTGCGCGCTCTTGATGTAGCCCAGCTCCACCAGCTGGTGCCGCACGAAACCGGGATAGCGGTCGGTGATGGCCAGGTGGCCTTTTTTCGGTTGCACCGGCAGCTCCGGCAGCAGCGCACGCGAACCGGTGCCGGCCGCCAGCACGATGTGCTGCGCCTCGACGCGGGCGCCGTCGTCCAGCACCACCGCGTGGTCCTCGATGGCCGTTACGCGCGCGCGGCGGGTGATGGCGCCGCGGCGCATGGCGCGGTCGAGCAGGATGCGGGTGCTCTTCGGCGCATAGACCAGGCCGTCGCCGGCCACCAACAAGCCACCGGCCAGGCCAGGACGCAACTGCGGTTCGCGCGCGTACAGTTCGGCCGGCGAGAGCATCGTGCAGGTGAGGTTGAAGGTCGATAAGGTGTGCGCCTTGGTGCGCGCAGCAGCGAGTTCCTCTTCGTCGGCAGCCACCCAGATGGTGCCGCAGTTGCTGTATTCGTGGCGGTGCGGGCGTTCGCCCACCAGCTCGCGCCATAGCGCCACCGAATAGGCTGTGAGCGCCAGTTCGGCCAGGTTGTCGTCCATGACCACCAGGTGGCCCATGCCGGCAGCGGTGGCGCCGCCGCCGGCCGTGTCATGCTCGATGACCGCCACCCGCAGCCCGCGTTCGCTCAGCGCATCCGCACAGGCGGCGCCCACGATGCCGGCGCCAATGACGATCGCATCGACAGCATTCAACGGATGCCCCAGGCATAGGGATCGTCCGGGTCCAGCACCAGGTGCGCCTGCGACGTGACCCAGGCGCGGCCCCGGATCGACGGCACCAGGTTGCCATCGCGGTAGCGGTACGATGCTTCGAACACGCTGCCAATCACGCTTTCCTGCTGCCACAGGTCGCCCTCGGCCAGCTTGCCATCGGCCGCCAGGCAGGCCAGCTTGGCGCTGGTGCCGGTGCCGCACGGCGAGCGGTCGTAGGCCTTGCCGGGGCACAGCACGAAACTCTGGCTGTCGGCGCCGGTGCGCGAGGGGCCGAACAGTTCGATATGATCGATCACCGCGCCGTGGTCGCCGGTGATGCCGGCCTGGGCCAGGGCGGCGCCCACGGCCACGCTGTAGCTGGTCAAATTTTCGACGTTGGCGAGGCTGATGTCCTGGCCATGACCATCGACCAGGAAGAACCAGTTGCCGCCGTAGGCGACATCGCCAGTGACGGCGCCGTGGCCCGGCACCTCGACCGTGACTGCATGACGGGTTCGGCGCGCTGGCACGTTCTCGATGGTGACGCTGCCGTCGTCGTGCAGGACCGCTTCCACTACGCCGGCCGGCGTGTCGATGCGGTGGCGGCCGGCGCCGATGCGGCCCATGAAGGCAAGCGAGGCCACCAGGCCGATGGCGCCGTGGCCGCACATGCCCAGGTAGCCGACGTTGTTAAAGAAGATCACACCGGCCACGCAGTCGGGCGCATGCGGTTCGCACAGCAGCGCACCCACCAGCACGTCGGAGCCGCGCGGCTCGCACACCACCGCCGTACGGAACTTGTCGTGGTCCTGCCGGAAGCGCGCCAGGCGTTCGTCGAGGGGGCCGGCACCCAGCGGCGGACCGCCGGCGGTGATCAGGCGGGTCGGCTCGCCGCCGGTGTGGGAATCGATGATGGAGATGAGTTTCATGCCGCGATGGTAGGCTTGCGGGAGCCCGCTGTCTTGCACCGGCTAAGCATGATGGATGACGAAATCTGCACAACCGATAAAATTGTCGCGACGGCGCAATGCGTTGCTGGCACAATCGGCACCATGCACAATCACGACATCGAAAACCGGTCCCATGACGCCGCACGCCGCATGGTCGCTGGTGCAATCGCCGATCCGTTCTTTGCCGAGGCGCTGTTCGACGCGCTGCCCGACGTGGTATTTTTCGTCAAGGATGAACGCGGACGCTACGTGGTAGTCAACCAGACGCTGGTCCAGCGTTGCGGCCAGCGGCACAAGTCGGCGCTGCTGGGGCGCTCGGCCGATGAGCTGTTCAGGGCGCCCTTCGGCCAGACCTTTCTGGCGCAGGACCAGGCGGTGCTGGCCGGCGGCAACGACATCGAAGACCAGCTGGAACTGCACCTGTACCCGAGCCGCGACCCCGGCTGGTGCCTCACCCGCAAGACTGCCCTGCGCGATGCGGCGGGCCGCATCGTGGGGCTGACCGGCATCTCGCGAGACCTGGCGATGGCGGACAAAAAAAATCCCGCCTACCGCAAGGTGGCGGCGGCGGTGAACCTGATCCAGGAAGCGTATGGCGAACCGCTGCCGCTGGCGGCACTGGCGCGCACGGCCCACATGTCGGTGGCGCAGATCGAGCGATATTTCTTACGCATCTTCCACATCACGCCGCGCCAGATGATCATCAAGACCCGGGTGGAAGCTGCCTCGCGGCTGCTGGCGGGGGAGGCCAGCGTGGCGGAGATCGCGCAGGCGTGCGGGTATGGCGATCATTCGGCGTTTACGCGCCAGTTCAAAGCCACGACCGGGTTTACGCCGACGCAATTCCGCCAGCTTAATTTGCCGTAGTGGTCATGTCTGCCAGCTCCACCCGGTTGCGCCCCAGTTGCTTGGCGCGGTACAGCGCCGTGTCGGCGGTCTTGAGGAAATCGACGATGGAATCCTGGTCGCCCGGGGTGGTCACCGCCACGCCCAGGCTTACCGTCAGCACCCCGAACGGGGAGTGCGGGTGCGTCAGTTTCAGGCCGGCGATCGCCTGGCAGATCTGGTCCGCCATCGCCAGCGCGTGCTCCTCGCCGCCGGCCTGGGCAATGATGGCGAATTCCTCGCCGCCGTAGCGCGCCACCAGGTCGCCGGCGCGGCGCATGCGCCTGGTCAGTTCGGCCGCCACCTGGCGCAGCACATTGTCGCCGGCCTGGTGGCCGTAATGGTCGTTGTACTGCTTGAAATGGTCCACGTCCAGCATCGCCAGCGTGAGTTGTTGGCCGTTGCGCCGCGCGCGGCTCCACTCGGCGGCCAGGGTCTCGTCGAAGTGGCGGCGGTTGGCGATGCCGGTCAGGCCGTCGGTGGCGTTCATGGCGGTGAGGCGGCGGTTCGACCGTTCCAGCTCGCGCGTGCGTTCGCGCACCCGGCGTTCCAGCTCGCGCTCGCGCGCTTGCAGTTCGCTGATCAGCACTGCGAAGCCGATGCCGATCATCGACAGGGTGAGAATGAATTCCTGCGCACGTACCACTTCCAGGTGCACCGGCACGTCGCCAAACGGCCGCAAGCCGGTGGTCATCATCATCGCGGCAGACAGCGACACCAGCGCCACGAACAGCGTGGTCAGGCGCACTCCGAAGCGGAAGGCAATCACGGCGGCCGCCGGCAGCAGCAGCGTGGGCGTGACCGATACCCCGTCGATTTCGCCACCGTGGGCCGACAGCACGGCCGCCGCCAGCAGCAGGGTGCCGGCCAGGATGGCGTCGTCAAAGCGCGTCAAACGCAGCCGCTGGTGCTGGCGGCCGGAGAAGGCCAGCAACAGCGGCGTGTAGATCAGCAAGCCCAGGCCGTCGCCGAACCACCACAGGCGCGCCAGCGTAAAGTAGGGCGTGGCCGAGCCATACTGCTGCAGCACCAGCGCGGCGGTCAGCCCCGCCAGCATGGCGGCAAACACCGGGCCGGCCACGAAGAATTTGATGAAATCCTGTAATCGCTGCAGGCGCGGCGAGGCGTTGTAGCGCCGCATGAGGCCATACGTGGTGAGGATCTCGAGCTGGTTGACGGCGCTGAGCAGCATCGCCATCTGCCAGCTGAAGGCATTCAGGTTGGCCAGTACGTCGGAGATATACGTGAGGGTGCACAGCAGCGGCGCGCGGCGGCCGCGAAAGCGCAGCAGCGCCGCCAGCAGCACGGCGTTGGGCAGCCACACCACTACCGCGTTTTCCGGCGTGACGGCGCAAAAGAACGTCAGCTTGACGGTGGCGAAGTGGAACAGGGGCAGCAGCAGGCAAACCAGCCACCCCGGCTGCCCCCGGCGGAAGGAACGGGTAATCATCATGCGCGATGATTACCCGACCGGCGCACCGGTGTCAAATTCCGGGCGCCGCCCTGTGGCTAGCGATCCACTACCAACCTGTCGCCCACGTAGGCGCGGTAGTGGCGGATGCGGCCCGTGACTCCCTCCGGACCCTGGCGCGGCGTGTAGCGCATGCCGGCCACGGTATCGGTTTTGCCCAGGTCGATGATGATGCGATGCGGGTGGCCGGTGGTGCTGGTGTTGGCAAGCCCGTTGCCGCTGTACGACGTGTGCCAGTGGTCGGTGTTCTGGCCATTGATGGCGTTCAGCGCACCGCCGTCTTCCTTGCTTACTTCTTCGCTATCGACAAAGGCGATGGTCCAGTTGGACTGGTTGAGAGTTTTGCCGTCGGGGCCCAGCAGCGCCAGTTCGGCAATCGCGGCGAACTGCTTGCCGTCGAAGGCGTCGAGCGACTCGAGGCAGAACTGGCGGCCGGTGGCCGGTTGCGCGAACTTGACGTCTTGCGTCGCGGCGCCGCGCTGGAATTCGCCCTCGTGCACCGGTTTCACGCCATCGAGCTGGGCGCGCGCGGTGCTTGGTGGCCGTGGCAGGTCGCGGTCCGGTTTCAGCTGGTCGAGCACCGGGGTTTTCAGGCCGGCGCTGCGCGCCACCTGCGGGCCGGTCAAATCCAGCACCACGACTTCGTTGGCGCCGCGCTTGAGCCACGGGCCGGGCAGGTACATGGTTTGCGTGGGGCCGATGCTCCAGTAGCGCCCCAGGCAGCGGCCGTTGACCCACACGATGCCCTGGCCCCAGGTGGACATGTCGAGGAAGGTGTCGCCGGTGCTGGCCACGTCGAAGCTGGCGCGCCAGAAGGCCGGGCCGGCAGTGCGGCCGGTTTTCCAGGCCAGCGGTGGCAGCGCGGCGTCGGCATCGAAATCGATGGCGCGGATATCCCAGTTTTCCAGCGGCTGGCCGGCCAGCGTGACCGGGCCATGCATGCCCTTGCGGTCGTGGATTTCCACGCCAAAGTTGACGCGGGCGATGGTGTAGAGCAGGATCTCGAGCGTGACCGGCGTGCTGCGCGCGGGCAGATCGACCTTGAAGCGGCGGTAGCGCGTATCCATGGTGCCGGCCAGCTTGCCGTCCAGGTACACCCAGGCCAGGTCGCGCACCTTGGCCGCTTCCAGCGTGCCAGCCGGTCCGGCGGGCAGCGTGATGCGGTACGAGACGATGCCTCGGCTGATGTCATACGTTTCGAGCGGCTGCGGCGACACGGCCTTGATCACCTTTGCCGGCAGCGATGTGAAGACCGATGCCGACTGCTTGAACGAGAACGGCGCGACGGCGATGACCGGGTTGTGCTTGGGTGCCGGCGGCAGCGTCTCGCCGGGCAGCAGGTATGGCTTCATGCCCGCGCGGTAGGCCTCGAACTTTTCGCCCATCCAGCCTGCCTCGCTGATCGGTGCGTCGTAGTCGTAGCTGCTGGTGTCGGGCCGGAACGGGCGGTCGCACCCGCCCCACAGGCCGAACGACGTGCCGCCGTGCGCCATGTACAGGCTGAACGAGCCGTTCGCCTTGAGCATGGCCTGGATATCGGCCACGGCGCGGTCGGCGGGACCACGCTTGTGCGGCGAGCCCCAGGTGTCGAACCAGCCGGAATAGTATTCGCCGCACATGCGCGGCCCTTTTTGTACCTGGTCCAGCGCCTTGAAGCCGGCAGCCGGATCGCTGCCGAAGTTCGCCACCGAGAACAGTTCGGGGATGTGGGTTTTGACCACGGCATTGGTGGGATTGCACTGGAACAGCGGCACATCGAAGCCGCCGTCGAGCAGCACCTCGCGCATGGCGCGCATGTAATCGAGGTCCTCGCCGAAGAAGCCGTATTCGTTTTCGACCTGCACCATCAGGATCGGCCCGCCGTGGGTGATCTGCTGCTGGCCCAGCACGCGGCCCACTTCCTTCATCCAGCGCCGCGCCGGCGCCATGAAGCCTTCGTCGCGGGTGCGCAGGAAGGCGTCGCCCGGGTGCTTGAGCAGCCACCATGGCAGTCCGCCCATTTCCCACTCGGCGCACGCGTACGGGCCGGGGCGCAAAATCACCCACAGGCCTTCCTGCTGCGCCAGGCGGCAGAATTCGGCGGCGTCGCGCTGGCCTTCCCAGTCGTATTTGCCTTCGCGCCATTCGTGGTAATTCCAGAACAGGTAAGCGCACACGGTGTTCAGGCCCATGGCCTTGATGGCTTTCAGGCGGTGGCCCCAGTATTCGCGCGGTACGCGCGCGAAGTGCATCTCGCCGCAGCGGATTTGCAGGCGCTGGCCGTCGAGCACGAAGTCGGTGTCGGTGATGGCAAAGCGCGGCGAACCGGCCGCATGCACGGTGGCGGCCATCGGCAGCAGCAGGCCGCCGGCGACGGCGCCGAGTTCTGCTGCCCGGCGCAGCACGCGGCGCCGGGCTGGAGAAGAAAGGGAGGAGGGGATCTTGGTGTAGGTGGTCATCTCAATAGTTTACCGGGTAATCCTTGGGGAAGCGGGCGCCCGCGAACGCCTTTTTCTGCGTCCAGTCCTGCGCCGGGGCGGTCCAGTAGGTGTCGGTGGGCGCCAGGCCCAGTGGCAGCAGGCTGGCCGAGGCGATGTACATGCTGCCGTTGTTGGAGTACCAGTCGCCCAGTTCGGGCTGGTGGCCGACGAAGCCGATGGTCAGGTAGCCGTCTTTTGTAAAATTGCCGGGCGCGGTCCATACCGCCTTGTGCACCGCCTGCAGCGCGGCGCGCACCTGGCCCTCGGGCAGGCTGACCGGCAGCTGCTTGCGCAGCGCCAGCAGGGCGAGGGGCTGGAACGCCGCCGTGCGGTAGGTGAGCGAGCGGCCGATCGGCGGGAAGCTGCCGTCAGTACCGATGAAGCGTTCGAGGTGTTCGCTGAAGCGCTGCATGCGCTTGACCGCCTGTGCGCGCAGCTCATCCGGTTTGCCGTTCCAGAACGCGCCCTTTTTATCGTCGAGCACATCGAGGATCTCGACCAGCATCGGGTGCATGACAAAAGCGTTGTAGTAGTCGAAGTGGAAGGCGTCGCCGTCCTTGATCCAGCCGTCGCCCACGTACCACTCGTTGATCTTGCGGATCGCCACGTTCATGCGCAGCGGATCGAATTCTTCGCCGATCGACATCAGCCAGGCTTCGTTCATGGCGGCGAACAGCATCCAGTTGATGTACGGCGGCTCAATGCGGCGCAGCGCCTTGATCTCGGCGATGATGCGGGCCTTGGTGGTGGCGTCGAGCGGCTCCCACAGCGCTTTCGGCGCGCGCATCAGCGCATTGGTGAAGTAGGCCGAATCGACCAGGGTCTGGCCCGGGCCTTTCCACAGCAGGTAGTCGGGGTTGCCCGGGTGGACCGAGTTGGTATAGCTTTGCAGCGCCATTTGCTGCAGGCGCTTGCGGGTGCGGCCTTCGGGCGTGCCGTCGTCGGGCAGGGCCAGCCACGGCGCGATGCCGGCGATCAGCCGGCCGAAGCATTCGAGGTAAGCCACGCCTTTGTCGCGGCCATCCCAGGTGGGGCTCACTTCGAGTGCGAAGTTTTTTTTCAGGGTGCCGGCGGCCATATTCGACAGCACCGGCTCGCTCATTTTCTGCGCCAGTGCGGCCAACTCGGCGCGTGATTTGTCCGTCACCGGCTTGGCCGCCGCCGCTGCCGCTGGTACCGGCTTGGTGGCGGCGCCGGCCATTTGCGCCACCCCGAGCATGGCGCCGGCCGAACCGGCAGCCAGCGACTGTATGAAATTACGTCGTTCCATCGTGTCTCCGTGTTATTTTCTGAGCAGGCGGACCATCTCCGACGACGCCAGCAGATAGGCCCCCACGCCGAATGGCGTGGTCGAATTCTGGTCCACCACCTGGCCCGGAATCGCCCGCTCGCCGATCGGCTGCACATAGCCTATCTTGCCATCGGGTTGCAGCGCAACCTTGGACAGGTAATGCCAGCCTTTACGGACGACCGGCAGGTATTCATCGCGATCGAGCACGCCGTGGTTGATGCCCCACAGGTAGCCATAGACGAAGAACGCGGTGCCGCTGGTTTCCGGGCCCGGGGCGTGCGCGGCGTCGAGCAGGCTGCGGGTCCAGTAACCATCCGGCGTCTGCGCCTTTTTCAACGCTTCGGCCATGCCCCGGTACTTGGCGACGTATTCGGCGCGGTGCGGATCGTCCCTGGGCAGGTCTTGCAGCACCTTGGCCAGGCCGGCAAATACCCAGCCGTCGCCGCGCGACCAGAAGTCCTTCTTGCCGTTGGCGCTCTTGTGTTTCGGGTACACGTAGCGCGCATCGCGGTAGTACAGCTTTTCGTCGCTGTCGTACATGATGGTGTTGGCATACTCGAAGTACGTGTGCAGCTTGTCCAGGTACAGGCGATTGCCGGTGATGTTATAGAGCTTGGTCATCACCGGCATCACCATGTACAGGCCGTCCGACCACCACCAGTAGTCGTTCTGCGCAGTGCTCATCTGGTACTCCATCACCTCGCGCGCACGGGCGATCTTGCGCGGATCTTTTTGCGCGTCGAGCTGATAGAGGTCGGCGTAGGTCTGGAAGGCGATCTGCCAGTCGCCGAACAGCACGTGTTCGTCGGTCTCGCCGTACTGGTACTTCCACTTGCTCCTGTCGGTGGACTTGGCGCCCAGCCAGGCGTTGTGGACGGCCCAGTCTTCCGAGTACTGGCGGTAGCGCGGGTTGCCGGTGATCTGGTACGCCTCCATATTGCCCGTGTGGTAGGCGGCGATATCCCAGAACGCCCACTGCTGCGGCTTCTCGCGCGCCTGCCAGTAGTCGTTGACCTTGGTGATGATGGCGACCACCTCCTGTTCGGAGGTGCCCATCGCCGGCGCATTGGCATTGCCGGTGGCGCAGCCGGCCAGTGCCAGCGCTACTGGCAGGGCCAATGCGCCGGTCATAAACGAACGTCTGATCACAGTTTCCCCCGGATGCCGAACTTGATGGTGCGGCCATCATACTTGGCATAGTCCATCCGCGTTTTCTTGCCGCTGCCGTACTGGCCGCTGGCGTCCTCGAAGTAATCGTAGGCCAGCGTGTTGGACAGGTTGAGCGCATCGATGCGGAACTCCAGGCTCTCGCTGATCTTGTAGCTGATGTTGGCATCGAGGTAGCCACGGCCGGCGCGCCAGCGTATCAGGTCGTCGCCGTTGTTGCGTGGGTTATCGCCGTGCAGTGACTTGCCCTTGTAGTTATAGGACATGCGCGCGGCCAGCGGCCCCTGTTCGAAGTATAGCGTGGTGCTGTACGCGTACTTGGGCACCGAGTTGACCTCGATCTCGCGGCCGCCGTTGGTGATCCACTTGGCGCTGTTGAACGGATCGATATGGGTGTAGCTGGCCAGCGCGCCCATGCCGTCGAACGGCTTGGGCAGGAAGCTGAAGGCCTGCTGGTACGCCAGCTCGTAGCCCTTGAGCTTTTGCTTGCCGGCGTTGGTGTAGCTGCGCAGCGTCATTGCCAGGTTCGGGTCCACGCGGCCGCTCGCATCCTGGAACAGTGGTCCCAGCGCGGTATCGGGCAGGCCGAGGGAACCGAAGGTGACCACCTGCGTGTTGGCGACGGTGGCGTCGGTCAGGTCCTTCTGGAAGATCGCGGCCGACAGCAGGCTGCCCGGCTTGAAATACCATTCCAGGCCCGTGTCGAGGTTCTTCGACTGTTGCGGGCGCAGGTTGGGGTTGCCCGACGTGGCCGAGTTGTCGAACTGGTTCGGGATCACGGTTTGCGCGGCGATGATCGACAGCGAAGCGCGGGTGATGGTCTTGCCCCACGAGGCGCGCCACATCAGGGTATCGGTCAGGTCGAAGGCGGCGCTGAGCGACGGCAGCACATTGCTGTACGAACCCTGCTCGTGGTTGGGGCCATAGACCAGGCTGGTGCCTTGCTGCTTGAAGTTGTCGATCTTGGTGTCGGTCTGCGAGTAACGCACGCCGGCATTGAAGCGCAATTCGCGTTCGCCGATCTTGCCCTTGAAGTCGGACTGGACGAAGCCGGTCTTGACGTTTTCTTCCGCCGCGAAGCTTTGCGACGGCGTGAAGGCGGACGCCGGGTTGTAGGTGTTCGGATCGAAGTTGTTGTAGAAGTAGTTGCTGTCCCAGGTGCTCCAGGATTTCGGCCAGCCGCTGCCCATGTCGAGATTGCTGATCGGGAGATTGCTGGTCATGCCGCTGCGCAGGCCGGCCGCACCGATGCGGTTCAACTGCGCAGTGGCCAGCGCGGTGCCGTTACGCTTGTTGACTTCCTTGCCGGTGGAGACGTACACCAGGCCCGCCTTCAGGTGACCGGTCCAGTCGCCGGGCAGGTCGTAGTCCCAGTCGGCGACCACGCGCGCCTGCTTGCCCTTGTCGGTTTCCTTGGTCCAGCCGGTGCCGATGGTGAAGCCGCTCCAGTTGTTCGGATCGGTGTAACTGGTCGGCGACGAGATCGACGGATACACGTGGTCGTCGCCGTAGTCGATGGTCGATTGGGCGCCGTAGATATAGCCGGCCAGCTGGCCGGTGGCGCTGGTGGCGGAGCTGTGATTGAGGCTGGCCTGGCTGGTCAAGGTCAGCTTGTCGCTGACCTTCCAGCTGCCGTTCAAGGCGCCGTAGCCGAATTCCGTTTCATCCTTGGTGTAGATGGCGCCGGCGTTGTAGGTGGTGTTGGCGAAGGTGCCGGTCAGCAGGTTGGTGGCCGGATCGATCTTGACGTTCACCGGGATCAGGCCGTTGTTGCCGTTGGCGCCGGCGGGCAGGGCGCGGTTGGTGGTGGCGGTGCTGCGCACCAGGATGCCGAAGATGGTTTCTTCGCGGGTGTTCTTCAGCTTTGAATACATGGTGTCGAAGCTGAGGTTCACGATCGGCGTCTTGTACTGCAGCGACGACACCAGGCCGTCACGCGTACGCTCGTTTTCCGAACCGTAGAAGCGGTAGATGCGCGGCAGCAGGGCCTTGTCGATCTGCTCGCGGGTGTAGCCCGACAGGTTGGCGCGCGGATCGTCGTAATCGAGTTTTAACGCGAAGTTGCCCTTGACGGGACTCTGACTGCCGTTGAACGAGCTGTTATAGCCGCCGGTCGCTTCAAACCCGGAGCGGGTGTTGACGCTGCCCGAGTGCGACACGCCGACCAGAAAGCCCACCTGGTCCCAGGTGTTCGAGTACAGCGCGAAGCCGTTCGGATCGTGGTTCTTGGAGTTGGTGTTGTAGGTGTCGGTCAGGCCGTAGCGGATGGTGCGCTTGGGGTTGTCGAACGGGCGCGGGGTTTGCAGGTCCACCACGCCGCCCAGGCCACCCTCGGTCAGTTCGGCCAGCGGCGACTTGTAGAAGTCCACGCGGCCGAACAGCTCGGACGCAAACACGTCGTAGTTGAAGCCGCGCGCCGCGCTGCCGATGGTGGACGTGGACGTGGTGTTGACCGGCGCGCCGTTCAGCGTGGTGACGGAATAGTCGGTGGGCAGGCCGCGGATCGAGATGCGCTGGCCTTCGCCCGACGACTCGTCGCGGTTGAGGATCACGCCCGGTACGCGCTGCAGCGATTCGGCAACGTTCGCCTCGGGGAATTTGCCGATGTCCTCGGCCACGATCGAGTCGCGCACGCCGATGGCCTGGGCCTTCAGGTTGAGCGCCTTTTGCAGGCTGGAGCGGAAACCGGTGACAACCACGGTTTCCACTTTGCCGTCGGCCGGCGGCGGGGCTGCCTCGTTGGCGGTGCTGGCCGGCGCCGGCACAGCTTCCTGCGCCAGCGCCGCCGGCGCATACATGGCCGCCAGGGCAAGCGGGATCACGGTCTCCAGTATTTTCTTTTTCATTTTTTTATCCTCAGTGTTAGACAGCTGGGTCGCCGGGGCAATGCACGGCTATAGCTAGACTAAGTCACTTGCCGAACATAGGGCAACAGGGGAGAGGATGTACTGGCGACAACGGGACATTGCGATGATTGATCTGTTGAGCGCGCGGCTAGCCGGGAAAATGCGGCTACTATGGGAAAAGTGCCTTGCATCCGCGCATGGTGATTGAGCGAATGATCGTTAAACAATCAACAAGGTGATTGATCGATGGGTGAGGTATGACGACTTCGTATAGGGGATCGCAAATTTTCTATAGCGGGTGTGGGGGAAATGTCACGGATGGTCTGGGCCGATGCTTAATTCAACCAGATAGCGATCAAAACCCAGCAGATTTTCTCCGGCACGTCGCACGCTAAAGTACATCGCGTATTTACCCGGAGCCCTCAATGACACGATACGCATGTGACTGGAGCTGTCATTGTTCAACTGGTAATGAAGTTGCTTTACACCCCCAGGGGATAGATCAATCCAGCTACTTGAATTTTTGAGTTGCCACCCGCCCTTCTGCAGTTGAGTTTGCACCGACGAAAAAACCGAGACAGCTTCCGAAAAAGATAGAGTTCTAAGAGATGGAGAGGTTCTGATAGTCGATACTTTACCTTCCGAGTAGGCGATGGCGGCAAATGTGGTTGGAGGAAGTATGAACCCATATCGTGGGGCGTCGAATTTTATAACGACTGATGGTTCGGTTATAAAAGTATAGCCAAAACCACCCTCGTCGTTGTGTGGCGGATTTGAATTTTTCTCTACCGGGTAAGAGGATGTCTTGGTCACTTCTTCAAATTTGCTGCCGATTCGCAGTGAGAGCAAGGTTGGGGCTGGATCCGGCCAATATACCCAACCTATGCCACATATCAACGCTATCGATAGTGCTTTGGCGAATTTGAAATTCATCGTGCTGCGCCGCTGCTTGCTATATCGTCGATGGAGGCTTCGATGACAGTTTTTCCAGAAGAATTCAATAAGATATTAAACTGATCTGCCGCTTGGTTGACGAATTTCATGCGCTGGTCCTTGTCGTAAAGTTTTGCTCGTTTGTCTTTCGGAAACCATATCCCCTGAGAAGAGGAAAGCGTGCGGCATTCTGAGGAAAGCGTCAGCTGGATTTCGGCCGCCACGCCGGTGGGGAAACCGGTTGCCCAGGAAAATTGGTTGGCACGCAATGCGGCCTGCATGGAAAGATCGTTATAAATCGCCGTCTGAAGTATGTTTACTTGTTCATGGAGCGCCATTTTTTTAACGCTGTCCGCAATACGTCCGACATCAATAAATCTGAATGATTCGAGTATTTCTGCGTGGGCCACTCCGAAGGAAATTTTTTTACTGTCAACAGGCCAGATAATTTGGTCCTTGATCGCTTGCCTGCTTTCCAAACATGTCTCCAGCTGTTTTATTCCACGCAACATGTAAAACCGATGGAGCGGGTAAATGTCGAGGAAAAGCAGGGTGTTACCCAGCGCAAGTTGACGATACATGTACGCTGATCCAGAGCCGATCGTGCTCGGAGTCATACTGACGGCAGCAGCGTCGGCATTGCTCATACTGCCGACGCGTTGCATCGCTTCCTGTACTTCTGCACGTGATTTCTTGATGTTATCTGCCGCATGCAACAACCCGCACCCCACCTGCTTCGATGCAAATGCCGCCAAGCCGGCCCACTGGAACCGCTTGTCTTCTTTCCATAGCTGGGTATAAGCCTGGTTGATCCTGCGGTTGCGCGCCAGGTTGTCTTCGATCAGTTTTCCGCCCGGTGCAATCCAGGCCTCCGCCTCTTTTTGCACCCGCAGCCACACGCCGGTGCAGCCGAGGATTGGTACGTCCAGGGCCTTGCAGGACTGGCCCTTGATGGTCGTGGCATGAATGCCGCATTCGGGTACCGGCACGGTATTGCGGCCCAGTGCCACGGCATCCTGCTGGTGTTTGGTGATGACTTTTTCGGACATGGCCGGCTCCCGGTTACTCGATCACCTGCCACGCGACCAGTTGCTTGCGGTCGGCGGCGTCGAATGGCGCGGTGTAGCCGTCGCTGTCAGTTTGGCCCTCGACTACCTTGTCGGAGAACTCGAGCCGATAGCGCCTTGCTGCGAGGGGCTGCTGCGAGTAGTCGTCGAGTAGCCGCAATACGATCTGGTCTTTGGGATCTTGCAGCGCATCGCTTTGTATCTGCTGCCGGGCCAGCGAAGCGGCTGCTTCCGGCGAGGTGGCGGAATCACCGTCGAGTATTTGGCATTTCAGGCTCTGGATGGCAATCAGCCTGGGTGGCGATGGACAGCGACATAGACACAGGTCGTCCTGCAATGCGACCTGCTTGCCGTTCCAGCTCTCTGGAATGCGGGTGCCGCATAGCGCGATCTTGCCTGGGGATTTGCAGGCAGGGCAGAAAATCTGGTCTCCCTCGAGTGCGATCCTGACACCGTTGATCAAGCAGGCGCTGCTGGCGGAAATTACCTTGCCGCCTGCGGAGGTGCTGGCACCCAGGGTGATGTGATAGCGTTTCATGAGCAGTCCGTTGATTGGCGGAAAGCTCAAATGTAGACATTCGAAGCGGTGGTGTTTTGCTCCTGAGCAAATAGGCCGGCAGGCTACTTCAGTTTGTACACCACGTCGACCGACTGGCTGAACCGCAGCGCGGGCGCGTTCATGTGGACGCGCAGCGGTCCCGTCACCCGGCCCGGGATGTCGGCGCGTCGCTGGTCCGGCGGTCCGAAGCCCATGGCGGTGCTGAGGTTGGCGAGGCTGCCGGCCGAGACGGCGCCCACGCTGTCGATTTTCCGGCCCACGCCGGCGGCCATGCTGTCGGCCTTGACGCGCGCCTTGCGCATGGCCTGTGCCATCAGGTCGTTTTCGATGCGCACCTGTTCGGTGTTGGAAAAGGTGCTCATGGGCGTATCGAGTTCGCGCATGGCCATCAGGCCGGTGACCAGCGGGCGCCATGCCTCCATGTCGCGCAGCGTGATGGTGACGGTGGCCTTGGCTTCCACCAGCGGCGCAGGGGCTTGCGCCGGGTCGTCGGCTGGTGCGGCGGCGGCCTTGTGCGGGCGTGGTTCCTTGCGCAGGTCCTGGATCACGGTAGTGGCGTCCTTGTCGCCCAGGGTATCGACCAGCGCGCGGATCCTGGCGATGCCGGCTTCGACTTCCTGGGTTGCCAGATCCGCGTCGGCCTGGACCGAGACCACGTCAAGCGAGATCGATACCGTATCAGGGACAACAAAAATGCTGGCGGTGGCGTTCGCATGCACGAACGGGTAGGCCGGCCAGTCGGCGGCCAGCGCCAGGCCGGGTAATAACAGTGCTGCCAGGTACAGCGGTTTGAATCGTTTCATCAATGTCTCCGGAAGGCCCGCACGTTCGTCGTGGTGTTGCGTATTATGCAAATTTCGCGATATTGCAACTAGTCAATCGTATGATTTTTTAATAATTTTCTTCAAGAAACTTTCTAACTTGAGATGAATAATCGATAATTACGGATTTTGCAACTCACAAACCTTCATGAGAACAGCCATCCCGATGCTGGCGGCCGAAATCGTTGCAGTCGCCGCCCTCGGCCTGCATACCGGCGCGCTGGCACAGCAAGCACCTGCCGCCGCCGTGAAGGCCGAGCCGGTTCCACCCACGGCCGCCGGCAAGCCCGCGTCCAGGGAAATCGTCCAGGTGGAAATCAACGGCGCCGTCGACTACGATCCGCGCCGCGATGACACCGCCAGCAAGACCATCATCGGCCAGGAAGAGATCCTGAAATACGGCGACACAAATGTCTTCGATGTCTTGAAACGCGCGCCCGGCGTGACCGTGGTCGGCGAAAGCATCCGCATGCGCGGCCTCGGTAACGGCTACACCCAGGTGCTGGTCAACGGCGAGCGGCCGCCGCCGGGCTTCAACCTGCAAACGGTGGCGCCCGAGCAGATCGAAAAAATCGAAGTGGTGCGCGCCGCCACCGCCGAGTTTTCCACGCAGGCGATTGCCGGCACCATCAATATTGTGCTGAAAAAAGTGGTGAGCAAGCCGCAGCGCGATGTGCGCGTGGGCATCGGTCATTCGGGCCTGGTCAAGCGCGCCTCGGCACTGGGCACACTGGCCGACCGCAGCGGCAACCTGTCGTATTACCTTTCCGTGTTCTTGCTGCGCCATGACAACCGCAATCCGGGCACGTACACCGAGCAACTGGCGTCCGCCGATGGCATGGTGCTGCAACAGCGTGACAGCAGCATCGCCAACAACAGCAAGCTGTCCTTGCTGGGACTGGAGCCGCGCCTGAACTGGAAGCTCGACAACAACGGGCAGTTGAACTGGAGCGCGTCGGTGGGGGCCAACCGCTTCGACAGCGATCAGACTTACCGATACGATAACCAGGTCGGCAGCTTCCCGGCACCGAATTTCCTGTTCCGCGATAACACCAGCGAGAACCGGTCGGTGTACCTCTCCACCAACGTCAACTGGGTCACGCAACTGGCCGGCGGCAAGCTCGATACGACGCTCACCGTCACCCACAGCAGCGGCAGTGCGGATAGCGACTGGGCGTCGAGCACGGCCAGCCGCCAGCGCACGCTGCAACGCGATACCGACAGTGACTCGCGCAGCAATTCCGTGCGCAGCAACGGCAAATACACGCGCTCCGTGCTGGGCGAACATGCGCTGGCCACCGGCTGGGAAGTGAGCCGCCAGCGCCAGCGCGAAGACCGCCATCGCGTGGAAGGCATTGTCGGAAGTGCCCCGGCGATCTTCGACGAGCGCTTTGCGCCGCAGGTGGTGCAGGCGGCTGCCTTCGCCCAGGACGAATGGAACGTGACCAAACAGTGGTCGATGTACCTGGGGGCGCGCTGGGAAACCATCCGCACCGACAGCGCCGTCAGCGGCCGGCCGGACACCAGTTCGCGCAACCATGTGCTCAGCCCCATCGCCCAGACGCTCTACAAGTTCCCCGACAAGAGCGGCCGGCAGCTGCGCCTCGCCCTCACGCGTACTTTCAAGGCGCCGACGGTGGGCCAGTTGACCGCGCGCCGCAACGAGGCCGACCTGAACACGCGCTTTACCGCCGACAGCAGCGGCAACCCCGATCTGAAGCCGGAACTGGCGACCGGCGTGGATGCGACCTACGAGCATTTCTGGGCGCCGGGCGCCACGTTTTCGGCTACCGCGTCCACCCGCCATATCACCGATTACATCCGTACCACCCTGTCGCAGGACAGCGGCGGCCGCTGGCTGTATCAACCGGTCAACGATGGCAAGGCCGATGTGCGGGGCCTGGGCCTGGAACTGAAATTCCCGTCGAAGCTGGTGTGGCCGACCTGGCCGGCACTCGACCTGCGCGCCGGCGTCAACCGTAACTGGTCGCAGGTGGATTCGGTGCCGGGGCCGGACAACCGGCTCGACCAGCAGGTGCCTCTCACCGCCAATCTCGGCATCGATTACAAGCAGGGGGCTTACACCACGGGCGCCAGCCTGGCATTCCGCTCGGGCGGGCCGGTACGCATCTCGGCCGAACAAAGCACGCGCCTGCAGGCGCGCAGCGACCTCGATGCCTACCTGCTGTACAAGGTCAGCCCTGCGGTGCAGCTGCGCTTTACCGGCAAGAACCTGCTGGCGCGCGATAGCGAGACTTACTCGCGCTACGCCGACCGCAATGGCGTGAGTCAGAACTGGGGCCGCAGCGACAATTCGCGCGAGTGGGCGGTGAACCTGGAGCTCAAACTGTGATGTCGCCGCTTACGGCGTGAGGCGTACTTCCTGGTCGTCGGCAACCAGGCCGCCGACGACCACGCGCGTTTCCGCGTGTTCAGGCCCGCAGGTCTCCACCCGCAGCAGGACGCGGCCGCCGTCGATCAGGACCTGCGCGCCGGGGCCCACGGTGTCGTACACCTGCTGGCAGAACAGCGGCGCGCGGCGTTCGTCGCCCAGCAGTTCATGGTCCATGTCGAGGCGGAACGCGGCACCCGGCGCCAGCGTTGCGCAGCCGTCGGCAAAGCGGCCCAGGCGCGCGGCCGCCTGCGCTGCGTGCAGCGGGGATGTGGCGCCGTCCATCTCAGTGCCCCGCCGGCGCCGTGACCAGCAGCGCCCGGAAATCGTTGACGTTGGTGAGCGTGGGACCGGTCACCACGCTGTCGCCCAGCGCCTGGAAGAAGCCGTGGCCGTCGTTGTCGTCCAGCGCGTCGCCCGGGCGCAGGCCTTGTTCCCAGGCGCGCGCCAGCGTATCGGGGGCAATGGTGGCGCCGGCGATCTCCTCCTGACCATCGACGCCGTCGGTGTCGCCGGCCAGGCCGTAGATGCCTCCCTTGCCGCGCAGGGCGAGCGCGCACGCCAGCAGGAATTCAACGTTGCGCCCGCCGCGCCCCTGGCCGCGCACGGTGACGGTGGTCTCGCCGCCCGACAGCAGCACGCACGGCTGGTCGAACGGCTGGTCGTGATTGACCGCTTGCAGCGCCATGGCAGCCATCACCTTGCCCACCTCGCGCGCCTCGCCCTCGATGCTGTCGCCGAGGATGTACGGCGTCACACCCGCCTGCCGCGCTACCTGCGCAGCGGCCTGCAACGCCATCTGCGGCGTGGCGACCAGGCGCACCTCGGCGCGGGCCAGGCGCGGGTCGCCCGGTTTGACCGATTCACCGCGCCCGCTCCTGAGCACCTCGAGCACGTGATCAGGCAGCTCCAGGCCGTAGCGGCGGATGATGTCGAGTGCATCGGCGCAGGTGCTGGCGTCGGCTACGGTGGGGCCGGAGGCGATGTCGCGCGGGTCGTCGCCGGGCACGTCAGAAATGAGCAGCGTGACCACCCGCGCCGGGTGGCAGGCGGCGGCTAGCCGGCCGCCCTTGATGGCGGACAGGTGGCGCCGCACGCAGTTCATCTCGCCGATGCTGGCGCCCGAGCGCAGCAACTGCTGGTTGATCAGCTGCTTGTCCGCCAGCGTGATGCCGTCCAGCGGCAGCGGCAGCAGCGACGAGCCGCCGCCCGAGATCAGGCACAGCACCGTGTCGTCGGCGCTCAGGCCCTGCACCCGGTCGAGCATCCGGCGCGCCGCTTGCAGGCCGGCGGCATCGGGCACCGGGTGCGCCGCTTCGACGATCTCGATCCGCTCGCACGGCACGGCGTAGCCGTAGCGCGTGACCACCAGGCCGGTGAGCGGACCGTCCCAGTGGGCTTCCACTGCGCGCGCCATTTCGGCCGAGGCCTTGCCGGCGCCGATCACGATCAGGCGTCCCTCCGGCTTTTCGGGCAGGGCCGGCGGCACGCACAGCGCCGGTTGCGCGGCCGCGATGGCGGCGTCGAACATGCGACGCAGTAGAAAGGTTTCGGGCGATAGGGCGCGCGTCATCATGCCGTCGCCTTGTGCACGACCGCCAGGTCGTTGTGGACCGGCGCCGGCTCGTCGTCGTGATCATGCAGCGCCTGCAGTTCCTCGACAGTCGATGCGCCATCGAGCACGCGGTGCATGCGCTCGCGGTCCAGCGCGCCCACCCAGCCGGCGATCGCCATCGTACCCACCGCGTTGCCGATGGTGTTGGTGATGGCCCGCGCTTCGGACATGAAGCGGTCCACGCCCAGCAACAGCACCATGCCGGCCACCGGGATATTGCCGAGCGACGCCAGCGTGGCCGCCAGCGTGATGAAGCCGGAACCGGTCACGCCGGCCGAGCCTTTCGAGGTCAGCATCAGTACGCCGAGCACCACCAGCTGGTCGGTGAGCGTGAGCGGGGTGTTGGTCGCTTGCGCGATGAAGATCGCCGCCATGGTGTAGTAGATGCACTGGCCGTCCGGGTTGAAGGTGACGCCCGACGGGATCACCAGGCCCACCACGGGTTTCGAGACGCCCACGTGTTCGAGCTTGCGCATCAGTTGCGGCACCACCGATTCCGACGAGCTGGTACCGAGCACCGTGAACAGTTCTTCCTTGATATAGCGCAGGAACTTCCACAGGCTGAAGCCCGACACCCGCGCCACGAATCCCAGCACCACGGTCACGAACACGAAGCAGGTGATGTACATGGCGCCCATCAGCTGGCCCAGCGAGACCAGCGAACCGAGACCGTATTTACCGACCGTGAAGGCGATGGCGCCAAAGGCAGCCAGCGGCGCCACGCGCATGATCATGGACACCATCAGGAACATGCTGTTGCAGAAGGCGTCGAGGAAATCGACCACCGGCTTGGCGCGGCGTCCCATGTGCGAGAGGGCGATGCCGAACATGGTGGCGAACACCAGGATTTGCAGGATGTCGTTCTTGCCCAGCGCGTCGACGATGCTGGTCGGAATCATGTGCAGCACGAAGCCCATGAAGCCGTCGCCCTTGCTGGCGGCGGCCGTGTAGCTGGCAATGCTGGCCGTGTCGAGCGTCTTGACATCGATGTTCATGCCCACGCCGGGCTTGGCCACATTGACGACCACGAGGCCGAGCAGCAGCGCAAACGTGGACATCACCTCGAAATAGATCAGCGCGCGCACGCCCACGCGGCCCAGTTCCTTCATGCTTTCCATCTTGGCGATGCCCAGCACCACCATGGCGAAAATGACGGGCGCGAACACCATCTTGATCAGGCGGATGAAGGCGTCGCCGAGCGGCTTGAGGTCGGCGCCCAGCTGGGGATGGAAATAGCCGAGCAGCCCGCCGGCGACGACGCCGATCAGGACCTGGATATACAGCTTTCCAAAGAAACGCTTATACATGGTTTGTCTCCGTTATATGAACTGCTCTATGCATTGCGGTCGCGCCCCGCCACGCTCTGCGGCGGGTAGGGGCGCGACCTGCGGCCGATGCCGACGCTGGCTTACGCGGCCTTACGCGGCCTGGCGCTGTTCGGCGCCCAGCAATGCGCACACGGCGTCGGTGACCTGCGCCGTGGTGGCGTTGCCGCCCAGGTCGCGCGTGTGCAGCGCGGTGTTGGCGGTGACCGCTTCCACGGCTTCCATCACCTGTTTGGCGGCGGCGTGTTCGCCCAGGTGCTCGAGCAGCATCACCACCGACCAGAAGGTGCCGACCGGGTTGGCCAGGCCCTTGCCCATGATGTCGAAGGCGGAGCCGTGGATCGGCTCGAACATCGACGGATAGCGGCGCTCGGGATCGATATTGCCGGTGGGGGCGATGCCGAGACTGCCCGCCAGCGCTGCGGCCAGGTCGCTCAGGATATCGGCGTGCAGGTTGGTGGCGACGATGGTGTCGAGCGTGGCAGGGCGGTTGACCATGCGCGCCGTGGCGGCATCGACCAGTTCCTTGTCCCATTTCACGTCCGGGAATTCACGCGACACTTCCAGCGCGATCTCGTCCCACATCACCATCGCATGGCGCTGGGCGTTCGATTTGGTAATCACGGTGAGCAGCTTGCGCGGACGCGATTGCGCCAGCTTGAAGGCGTAGCGCAGGATGCGCTCCACGCCCACGCGGGTCATCATCGAGACATCGGTGGCCGCCTCGATCGGGTGGCCCTGGTGCACGCGGCCACCGACGCCCGAATACTCGCCTTCCGAGTTTTCGCGCACGATCACCCAGTTCAGGTCTTCCTGCTTGCAGCGCTTGAGCGGGCCGTCGATGCCGGGCAGGATGCGGGTGGGGCGCACGTTGGCGTACTGGTCGAAGCCCTGGCAGATTTTCAGGCGCAGGCCCCACAGGGTGATGTGGTCGGCGATGTCCGGGTCGCCGGCGGAGCCGAACAGGATGGCGTCCTTGTTGCGCAGCGCATCGAGGCCGTCGGCGGGCATCATCACGCCGTGCTGGCGGTAGTAGTCGCCGCCCCAGTCGAAGTCCTCGAACTCGAAGCGGAAGGTGTGGCTGGCGGCGGCCAGCGCGGCCAGCACTTGCTGGCCGGCCGGAACGACTTCCTTGCCGATGCCGTCGCCTGGAATGGTTGCGATGTGGTAGGTCTTCATGGTGGTGTCTCCTGGTAGGTTGGTGGAGGCACTCTACAGGCTGGACGTCGGCGCCTGGCAGGGCTAAACTCAAGCCATTGTTAACCTGGAGCTCAACAATGGGTGGTGGATGATGAGTGGTGGATTTCAACCGGCGGAACTGGGTTTTATCGTGGCGCTGGCCAGCGCCGGCAGCTTGAGCGGCGCCGCGCGCGAGCTCGGCATCACCACGTCGGCGGTCAGCAAGCGCCTGGCGCTGATCGAGGCGCGCGTGGGCGTACCGCTGGTCAATCGCACCACGCGCCGCATGAGCATGACGCCGGAAGGGGAGGTGCTGCTCGAGCATGCGCGCCGCATCCTCGGCGAGATCGCCGATCTCGACCAGCTGCTCACATCCTCGAAAGGCGTGCCGAAAGGGCAGTTGCGGGTCAATGCCACGCTGGGCTTCGGGCGCCTGCACGTTGCGCCGGCCATCTCGCAGTACGTGCTGCGCTACCCGGAGGTCGATGTGCAGTTGCAGCTGTCGGTCGATCCGCCGGCACTGACCGACGACCAGTTCGACGTGTGCATCCGCTTTGGCGCCCCGAGCGACACGCGCGTGATTGCACGGCGCCTCGCCTCGAACCGGCGCCTGCTGTGCGCGTCGCCGAAGTACCTGGCCCAGCACGGCGAACCGAAGACCCCTGGCGACCTGCGCAAGCACAACTGCATCTCGATCCGCCAGGGCGACGAGGCTTACGGCCTATGGCGGCTGTACGCGGGCCGCGAAGCCGAGCGCGATGCGCAGGCGGTCAAGGTGCGCGGCAACCTGACCACCAACGACGGCGAAATCGCCGTCAACTGGGCTCTCGACGGCCACGGCATCCTGCTGCGCGCGGGCTGGGACATCGAGCGCTACTTGGACAGCGGACGGCTGGTGGAGGTACTGCCCGGCTACAAGACGCCCGATGCCGATATCTACGCGGTGTATGCGCCGCGGCACCAGCTGTCGGCGCGGATACGGACGTTCGTGGATTTTCTGGAACAGCGGTTCGGGCGCTAGTCGTTGCCGTCATAAATCGCCGTTTCAAACAGTTTTCGTGGCCGAAGCTGCGCAGCCTTGTAATCGAATTCGATGATTGCGTTGTTGCCCCAATCTTTGCTGGCGATGGGCATGCGGTACATGTGGTCCCCGGGATTCTCGCTCGCTTGCAAAGGCACGCGCCGGCTCCCCTCGACAATCCACGCGCCGCTGGTGGCGGTCCAGGGCCGATGCCAGATGGCCTTGGTGGGCCGCTTGCAGCGGTTCCAGCGTCCCGGCGCCCGGCACTTGGTGTCGTATTCCCCCGGGTTGTCGAACATCTCGATGGCGGCGGTGATTTCATAGCGCAGGCGCAGGTCGCCCAGGCGCAGTTTTTCGGGCGGCACGGTACGGGTATGCACGAGCAGGCCGATGCGCAGGGCGCCGCCCTTGAAGTTGCTGACCAGGTCGGCATCTCCGTCAAACTCCGGCAACGGCGGCAGCGTGAACAACTCGCCGTGCTCGAGACTGATCGGGAATTCCTGCCCTTGCTCCGTGCGCACACGCAGCGCGAAATTGGGCGGCAGTTTCATGCCCGCCGGCGGCATCACCGCGAAACGGAATACCGCGTCGGGCGCCAGCGATTTGTGTTTTTCGTAGGCCGAGACTGCCGCACGCATGGCGCCATAGCTCTTCCAGGGCACCGCCCGCAAGCCGGTTACGCGGACGACGAACATGATGTCGTCGGCCTGGTCGGCGCTTTCTGTGGACGCAGTGGCGGCAAGATTCAGTTCGTCTGCCGCGCGGCGCAGATTGCGCAATGCCTCGGTGTCCTCAGGGTTCCTGGCGAGCTCGGATAAGGCCAGGTTGAGGGTGTCGTTGGTCATGTCCACAGTATCGTCGGCAGTGTCGCTGGCAGTATCGTCCACCGCTGCGCTGGCCATTGCGCCAGCCAGGCCTGCCGCTGCCGGTGTTGTAAGTTGCGGTGCAGCTGCAGCGATGTCGAGATTCTCCGGCCTCGTGTCCGCACCAGCGGCGACGACGGTGACTAGCTTGCTATCGCACTTCGCTTGCGTACACCGCTCAACCGCCAGCAGGGCGTCGGGGTGGGCCGTCTCTGCGGCCATGCGGAAATAGCGCGCGGCCTGGTCCGGATCGCGCTTCACGCCTTCGCTTCCCTCAGCGTATAAATTGCCCAGGTTGTAAGCGGACGGGCCGTAGCCGGCTTCGGCGGCTTTGATAAAGTAGTTGATCGCCTGGCTGGCATTCCTGTTCGCGCCCTCGCCAGACAAATATGCGACGCCCAAGGCGTTCCATGCCGGGATGAATCCGAACTCGGCAGCCTTGGCATACCATCGTTCGGCCTCGTCCCAGTCCCGCTCCACCTCGCCCCCGAGCTGGTAAAGGCTTGCCAGCGTCATGGCAGCGTCGATGCGGGGAGTTGTTTCTTCCGGCTTGCCCGGGTTGAAACGCATCGTGTCCCGGAACGGATTGAACCGTTCCTCGGCCACGGCACGCAGCCAGCGGATGCCTTGGACCGCGTCCCTGGTCGTGCCTAGCCCCTGGAGATGCATATGAGCCAGCATCAAGGCAGCATCGGGATAGCCCAGTTTCACATAAGCGCTCTCGAATTGCTTCAGCGCTGACGCATAGTCATGCTGCTCAAAGGCTGCCAGCGCTTCGCTCACGCTCTTGTCCTCGGCCCGAATATGGCTTCTTGCGCACATAATTTTTGCATCGGGATGCGTGATGGGACCACTCAGGCAATAGCTCAACATTCTCGCAAACCCGGTGGCCTGGCGTTTGACGGTTTTCCTTAATCGCGCCTCGGCATCCGCCATCGGCTGCTTGACCGGGCGCGGCGCAGTGACCACCACGGTGCTCGATAGCTGCGGCTCCTGTCCCGATGCGGGAGACTGGGCCAATGCGCAGCCCGGCAGGCCAGCCGCCAGCCAGAGCAGGGCCACGGCACCATACCTGTATGCTTTTCTACGCAAAGCGCTCTCCCGCAATCACAAGTGGGAGTTGAGTATAAAACACGAGAAAAGGCATGATGATCGTCTTGCTGATCATTTCCAAGGATGCAGCATCGAGCCACTTAAAGACACGCCCAAACGAAAAAGCCGCCGATTCTTGCGAATCGGCGGCTTTTAAAATTCTTGGTGGTGATAGGTGGACTTGAACCACCGACCCCAGCATTATGAATGCTGTGCTCTAACCAACTGAGCTATATCACCTGCAACGCGAAGCATTATGAGGGTTGGGGCTTTTTCTGTCAACGCCATCGCTACGATTTTCTTCAAAAAAGTGATTTTGGCGGTGAATGCGGAACTTCCATCGTACACCAGTCGTCAAAACGTTGGCATATTGGTATTCTGGGTGCGGGGACATGACGTGATGTATTTCTAACGGGGGCTGTATGGCGACCAACATCTTTATCAACCTGCCGGTGCGCGACTTGCCGGCATCGATCAAATTCTTTACCCACCTCGGCTACTCGTTCAACCAGCACTACACCGACGACGGCGCCACCTGCATGATCGTGGCCGAGAATATCTTTGTCATGCTGCTCACCGAGCCGCGCTTCAAGACCTTCACGCCCAAGGCCATTGCCGATGCGCGTACGTCCACCGAGGTGCTGGTGTGTTTGCAGGTCGCTTCGCGCGATGCCGTCACCGCGCTGGTGAACAAGGCCGTCGAAGGCGGCGGCAGCACCTACAAGGAGCCGCAAGACCACGGCTTCATGTACGGCCACGGCTTCCAGGACCTGGACGGCCATTTATGGGAAATCATTTATATGGAATCGGCGCCGCCCACCACCTGACAGATGGCGTTAGCCGAGCCGGTCGGCCACGTGCGCCAGGATCTCGGCCGCCGGGTCTGTACCCAGGCAATCGACCACCACCCGGTCCGGCATGGAGCGTAACCACGTCAACTGGCGCTTGGCCAGCTGGCGCGTGGCGATGATGCCGGTCTCGCGCATGGTTTTGTAGTCGATCGTGCCATCGAGGTATTCCCACGCCTGGCGGTAGCCCACGCAGCGCATCGACGGCAGGCCCGGATGCAGGTCGCCGCGCCGGCGCAGTCGTTCCGTTTCCGTGATCAGGTTATCGTCGGCTGCTTCGTCGAGCATGATGTCGAAACGGCGCTCGATGCGCTTGTGCAGCACTGCGCGGTCGGACGGTTCGAGCGCCAGCGGCAGCAGCTCGAACGGCAGCTCGGTCTTGTCGCGCAGGGCCAGCAGTTCCGACATCGGCTTGCCGGCCAGGGCGCAAATTTCCAGCGCACGCTGGATGCGCTGGGCGTCGGCCGGCGCCAGGCGCGCAGCCGTTTCGGGGTCGAGCGTGGCCAGCCTGGCGTGCATGGCGGGCCAGCCGATGCGGGCGGCGTCGTCTTCGAGCTGGGCGCGCAGCGCCGGGTCGGCGCCGGGCAGGTCGTCGAGGCCGTCGGCCAGGCCCTTGAAGTACAACATGGTGCCGCCCACCAGCAGCGGCAGCTTGCCGCGCGCGACGATGTCGTCCACCAGCTGCAAGGTCGCCTTGCGGAACTGCGCCACCGAGTAGGAATCGAGCGGGTCGATGATGTCGATCAGGTGGTGCGGCACGGCGGCCAGTTCGGCGCGGGTGGGCTTGGCGGTGCCGATGTCCATGCCGCGATACACCAGGGCCGAATCGACCGAGATGATTTCGGACGGGATGCGCGCGGCAATCGCCAGCGCGGACGCGGTCTTGCCCGACGCGGTCGGCCCCATGATGGCTACCGCCAGCGGCTTGCTTGCAATATCACTCATTATTGGCCACGTAAAAACAGCTTGTCGAGCGCGCCGATTTCCACCTGCACCCAGGTAGGACGGCCGTGATTGCACTGGTCGGCGCGTTCGGTCTTTTCCATCTGGCGCAGCAGCGCGTTCATTTCCTGCACCGCCAGGATGCGGTTGGCGCGCACGGCCGTGTGGCAGGCGAGGGTGCCCAGCAGCTCGTTCTGGCGCTCGATCAATACGCGCGAGCCGCCGAATTCGCGCACGTCGCGCAGCACGTCGCGCGCCAGCGTTTGCGCATCGGCGTTCTTGAGCAGCACCGGCACCGAGCGCACGGCCAGCGTGGTGGGCGACAGCGCGGCAATGTCGAAGCCCAGTGCCTGTAACGTCTCCTGGTGTTCGTGGGCGGTGCCCACTTCCACCGCATCGGCATAGAAGGTGACGGGAATGAGCAGCGGCTGCACCTGCATTTCCTCGCCGGCCACGCGGCTCTCGAGCGCGGTTTTCAGCTGTTCGTACAGGATGCGTTCGTGGGCGGCGTGCATGTCCACCAGCACCAGGCCCTTGGCGTTTTGCGCCAGGATGTAGATGCCGTGCAGCTGCGCCAGCGCGAAGCCGAGCGGGAATTCTTCCTGCGCCATGGCGGCGGCCGACACGGTGAACGGGCTGCCTTGCGGCAGGGCCATGTCGGTTTGCGCGCGGTAGCTGTCCACGCGGCCGCTGCCGCTGCCATTACCGGCGAACAGCGCGCCGTACTTGTCCATGCTTTGTGCCACGCCACCTTCGGGCTGGCCGTAGCGTTGCCCGCCGAAGGCGCCGGCAGCGCTGTTAGCGCCAAAGCCACCGGCGACATCACCAAGGCTGCCGCTGCCATCGCCACGACTGCCAGCCCCGTACGGTGATGGCGAAAACGTCGGCGTGTAGTCGGGCGCCAGCAACGATCCGAACGACGTCTGCTCGCCGCGCCAGGTGGCGCTGGTGAGCGTGTCGGCGGCCGGCAGCGGCGACGGCACGCTGCCGTGCGCCGTGGCCGATGTTTGTGCCAGCGCGCGCTGCACCGCGTGGAACACAAACTGGTGCACCGCGCGGCTGTCGCGGAAGCGTACTTCGATTTTCGACGGGTGGACGTTGACGTCCACCAGCGCCGGGTCGAGTTCGAGCGCCAGCGCATACGACGGGAAGCGGTCGCCGTGCAGCACGTCCTGGTACGCCGCCTTGACCGCGTGCACCAGCACCTTGTCGCGCACGAAGCGGCCGTTCACATAAAAGAACTGGCCGTCGGCGCGCGCCTTGGACGCGGTGGGCAGGCCCGTATAGCCGTGGATGCGCAGCGGGCCTGCCGTCTCGTCAATCGGCAGGCGTGCTTCGGCAAAGCCTTCGCCGAGGATTTGCGCGCTGCGGCGCGCCATGTCGCACACATTCCAGTGGTCGATGGTGCGGCCGTTGTGGGTGAGGCTGAGCGAAACGTCGGGCCGCGCCAGCGCAATGCGGCGCACAACCTCGGCGCAGTGACCGAACTCGGTCTGCTCGGATTTTAAAAATTTGCGGCGCGCAGGCGTATTGAAATACAGGTCCTGGACATCGATGGTGGTGCCCAGCGCGCCCGACGATGGCGCTACCGTGCCCTCGTGCGAACCGACCAGCTCCCAGGCATGCGGCGCGTCGGCCGTGCGCGAGGTGACAGTGACGGCCGCCACCGAGGCGATCGATGCCAGCGCCTCGCCGCGAAAGCCCAGCGTGCCGACGTTTTCCAGGTCGTGCAGCGACGCGATCTTGGACGTGGCATGGCGCGCCAGGGCCAGCGGCATCTGCTCGGGCGGAATGCCACGGCCGTTGTCGGTGATGGCGATGCGTTTGACGCCGCCTTCCTCGAGCCGCACGCTGATCTGCGTGGCGCCGGCGTCGAGCGCGTTTTCCAGCAGTTCCTTGACCACGGCGGACGGCCGCTCGACCACCTCGCCGGCGGCGATCTGGGAGATCAGCTGGTCTGGCAAGGCCTGGATCGGGCGCGGCGGGCGGGCGGCATGGGGAGCGGTATCGGGGGCGTTCATCCCCGGATTATAACGCCGGACGCACCCGCACCGGGATCGGCGCATTGCACAGCTCTACATAGTTGGCCGCGTACTTGTTCCACGGCCCGCCGCGGTTGCGCTGCGCTTCGATCACCTGCTGGTAGATCGGCGCTTCGCTGCGCATCACTTCCAGCTGGATGCGTTCGGCAGCGGGCACGTCGGCCGCCAGCCGCACGCGGGTGATTGGCATTTTCGCTTCGCTGGCGCCGTAGAAGCCCATCGCCTCGCTGCCGCGCGGCAGCGACGACAGCAGCTCCATGCCCGACACCACGCGGCCCACGGCCGTGATGTTGCGGTCCAGGTGGCGCGGCGCGTGGCCGGTGATGGCGTACAGCTGTGAACCATTGCCGCTGTCGGTATCGGTGTCGCGCGCCACGCCCACGGTGGCGTAGCAGTGCGCTACCCAGGTGGTGTTGGTCTTGGGATCACGCCCGACCGGGAAGCCTTTGGAGTGGCCGATCTCGGGCGCGTAGCCATCGGCATCCTGCTGGCGCACGAAGTGCTTGTCAAAGCTGGTGGGCACGGTGAACTCGCCCGGCACCTTGGCCTTGGCCGAACCGAGCGGCTTGGGATTGTTTTCGTTGGCGTCGCCCCACTGGGCCACGTAGTTGTCCTGCGAGCGCATCATGGACAGGCCGTCGAAGTACTTTTCGCGCACCAGCGTCTTGATGTTGGCGGCGTTCTGCGGCGCGAAGTCCGTTGCCAGTTCGATCACCACGCGGCCGACCGGCAGATCCAGGTACAGGGTATTGGCTGGATCGAGCGGGCGCCAGTCGTCCGCCTTCGACTGTTTGACCAGGTCCGCCACCGTGGGCTTGACCGGCAATTCGGCCGCCATGGCCGAGGTCAGCACGCACGCCGTGGCGGAAAATATCACAGCGTTCCTTAACAACGGGTTAAACAGCATTCCGATCTCCTGGATTGAGACAAACCCGCTTGCGGCGGGTATGCCGACGATTGTAAACTGCCGTGGGTGGCCGAGGAAACTTAGACCGGCGGCAGCAGCGGTGGTGTATGATTCCGGCGCACACTTTACAGGAAGAATATGGATTTTATGCAATTCTTCGACATGCTGCTCCATGTCGATAAGTCATTGGAAGTGGTGATCCAACAGTACGGCACGCTGGTTTACGTGGTCTTGTTCGCAATTATTTTCTGCGAAACGGGCCTGGTGGTGTTGTTCTTCTTCCCGGGCGACAGCTTGCTGTTCATCGCCGGCGCCTTCTGCGCCACGGGCGACATGAATTTGTTGTTGCTCAACGTGCTACTCGTCACGGCCGCCGTCACCGGCAATACCCTCAATTACAAGATCGGCGGCGCCATCGGGCAACGCGTATACACGCACGACTATCGCTGGCTGAACAAGGACGCCATGCGACGTACCCACGACTTCTTTGAAAAGCATGGTGGCAAGACCATTGTGCTGGCGCGCTTCGTCCCGGTAGTGCGCACGTTCGCGCCGCTGGTGGCTGGCGTGTCCGAGATGCCGCATGGACGTTTTCAGTTGTACAACATCAGCGGCGCGCTGCTGTGGGTGGTGTCGCTGACCATGGCCGGCTACTTCTTCGGCAACATCCCGGTCGTGCGCGACCACCTGTCGGAAATCGTGATGGTGGCGATCGGCGTGGTGATGATCCCGATCCTGCTGGGCGGCGCCTGGCGCCTCGGAAGACGCGTCATCGGACGCTGAACCAGGTTTCACATACTTGCATTATCGACACGCTGCAATTAGCGGCAGCGTGTCCCCGCAGAAATATATCCCCTTGCCGGACCTCAAGTTTTCCCCAAATGCATCCGTAAACCAGAGGGTAACTGTTACTTCTGGAAACGTATGCGCCTGCTCCTCGCCCTGATCGCCTGCTGTTGTTGCGCCGTTGTGTCGGCCAATGACAAACAGGTCGATCCGCTGATTTCGCCCTCGACCAAGACGCCCTTGTCGGCGCTGGCGGGCGCGCGCGTGTACGGTGGCGCGGTGGGCCTGACCACGACCACGCCGCCGGGCAAGGCGCCCGTCAAGGAAGCTGCCGCCAAAGAGGCGCCGGCCAAGGATGGCAAGGATGCGCCGGCAGCGGGCGCGCGCAAGGGTGCCGAGGCGGCCAGCGACCCGGAAGCGGAACTGTCGGCCAAGATCGCCGCGCGGCTGGCGGCCATGCGCGCCACCCAGCAGGCGCGCGCGGCCGCGGCGGCTGCCAATGCCAAAAAAGCGGCGGCTGCCAAGGCCGCAGCGGCAGCGATCCCGCCGCCGCCCAAGGTGTACAGCAATGTCTGGTCCTACGAGGGCGAAGCCGGTCCCGCCAACTGGGCCAGGATCAATCCCGCCTGGGCCAAGTGCGGCACCGGCAACCGCCAGTCGCCGATCGATATCCGCGACGGCATGCGGGTGGACCTGGAGCAGATCAATTTCGATTACCACCCGTCGTCGTTCAACGTTACCGACAACGGCAAGACCGTGCAGGTGATGGTCGGACGTGGCAATTTCCTCAGCGTGGGCAACCGGATGTACGAGCTGGTGCAGTTCCATTTCCATCGTCCGTCCGAGGAGCGCATCAACGGCAAGGGTTACGAGATGGTCGTGCACCTGGTGCACAAGGATGGCGAGGGCCGCATCGCCATGCTGGCGCTGCTGCTCGAACGCGGCCGGCCGCAGCCGGCGATCCAGCAGGTGTGGAACAACCTGCCGCTGGAAAAAATGGAAACCATGGCCCCGGCCGAGACGCTCGACCCGATGGACCTGCTGCCGGCGCGGCGCGAGTACTACACCTTCATGGGCTCGATGAGCACGCCGCCGTGCGAGGAGGGCGTGCTGTGGCTGGTGATGAAGGAGCCGATCCAGGCCTCACCGGCGCAGATGGCGTTCTTCAGCCGCCTGTATCCTTATAATGCGCGCCCCGTGCAGCCAAGCTCCGGCCGCATTATCAAAGAATCCAACTAAGAGCGCCTGACAAAGCCTCCATGGCGGCGTTGCAGCGCCTCGCCGTACGTTCGTACTGTCTTCGTCGCTGCGCCTTGCCCTGGAGGCTTTGTCAGGCGCTTTGAATATCTATACGCCGATGCGGTGGCGGCCAATCCACTCGGCGCCGGCGGCCAGCGGCTGCTGGTCCACGCGTGCCGGTTCGATGCACACGAAGCGCAAATATTCGTCGTCGGCCAGATCGACCAGCGCGGCGGCGTCAGCCTGGCCCGGGTTCCATACCACCCATTCCGTAAAGCCCTGCTGCGACAGGTTGAACGTGGTGCTGGCCGTGTTGAGCATCAGCGTGGGCGTCGATTGGTACAGGCGGTCGTGCTTTTCGTTGAAATGCAGCGCCGGGTAGTCCTGGGTGCGGGTATTGAGTTCGTGGTCGGTGTATCGTTGGTGCTGCAGGCCGCTAATGGTCGTGGCGTTCAACTGGCCCACGTCGTAATAGGTGTGCAGCGCCACGCCGAACGGGAATGGCGCCGCGCCCGTGTTGCGCACTTTGAAATCGGCTTCGAGCGCGTTGCCGTGCAGGGTGAAACGCAGGGTCAGCGCGAACGCATGCGGCCACGCCTGCGCATGTTCCGGCGCCAGGTCGCTTTGGTCCAGTACCAGTTCCACGAACGAGCTGCCGTTGTCGCCGCCGCTGTCGGCCAGGCGCCAGGTGGATACGCGGGCAAAGCCGTGGCGCAGGCCGGGACCGCGCACATTAAACTGCGGGAAGATGACCGGCACGCCGCCGCGGATGGCCTTGCTGCCGTCGAGCGGGGTCTGGCTGCTGACGAACAGGCGTTCCACGCCGTCGCCGGTTCTCCACGACAGCAGGTGGGCGCCGAACAGCGCGACCGTGGCCTGGGCGCCGTCCGGCGCGGTGAATTGCACTGCGGGCAGTGCGCCAAATTGCGTCATCGTGACAGCCATGTGGTTTCCGTGTGAGAGTTCAGGTTAATCTGTTGCGGGCGAGCGGCGGGTTGCGGGCAAAGTAGGTACGGATGCCCTTGACGATGGCGTCGGCCATCTGGTTCTGGTAATTCTCGTCGCGCAGCTTGGCTTCTTCTTCCGGGTTGGAGATGAAGGCGGTCTCGATCAGGATCGATGGAATGTCGGGCGCCTTCAATACCGCGAAGCCGGCCTGCTCGACCGAGCCCTTGTGCAGGCGGTTGATGCCGCCGATTTCGGCCAGCACCGACTTGCCCAGCTTGAGGCTGTCGTTGATCTGCGCGGTGGTGGACAGGTCGAGCAGCACGCTGGCCAGTTGCTTGTCGTGCGAGCGCACGTTGACGCCGCCGATGGTGTCGGCCTCGTTTTCCTTGTCCGCCAGCCAGCGCGCCGCCGACGAGCTGGCGCCTTTTTCCGACAGCGCGAACACCGACGAGCCGCGCGCGGTAGGCTGCACGAAGGCGTCGGCGTGGATCGAGACGAACAGGTCGGCCTGCACCTTGCGCGCCTTTTCCACGCGCTTGCCCAGCGGGACAAAATAATCGCCGTCGCGGGTGAGCATCACGCGGATATTGGGGATGGCTTCGAGCTTGCCCTTGAGGCGCTTGGCGATCGCCAGCACGATGTCCTTCTCGCGGCTGCCGTTGCGCCCGGACGCGCCGGGGTCTTCGCCGCCATGGCCCGGATCGAGCGCGATGGTGATGATGCGCTCCAGCTTGTCGGCCTTGCCACCCTTGGCGGGCGGGCGGGTTTGTGCTTCGGCGGTCTTGACCTGCTCGCGCAGTTCGGCGCGCGGCTCGGCCTTGATGTCGGGTTTGAGCGCCTGCAACTGGTCCTGCGGCGTGGGCTGGACCGCGATCGGTGGCTGCGCCGGTTGCGCTGCGCCGGCGGGCGGGGCGGCCTTCTCGCCGGTGGTCCAGTTGCCTTCCTCGATCATGGCGGCAATCGGGTCCGCTTCCTTGACCGGGTACAAATCGAAAATCAGGCGGTGCTTGTACGCGCCGGCCGGCGCCAGCGTAAACACCTGCGGCTTGATTTCTTCCTTGAGGTCGAACACCAGGCGCACTACGTTGGGCCGGTTCTGGCCCACGCGCACCTGCTTGATGTACGGGTCGTTGGACTGGATCTTGGCCACCAGGCCCTTCAGAGTGGGGTTCAGCTCCAGCCCCTCGATATCGACCACCATGCGCTCGGGATCCTTGACCATGAAGTGGGTGGTCTTGAGTTCGGCGTCGTTTTCCAGCGTGACGCGCGTGTAGTCGTCGGCCGGCCACACGCGCACGGCGAGGATTTGCGCGGCAAACGCGGGCAGCGGCGCAAACACCGACAACAGCAGGGTGGCGCCGGCCTTGAGGACCGTGCGGCGGTTGCGGACCACGGGGGCGAGTGGATCGCTCACAGCTGGGCGGCGAATTTGAGGCGTTGAAGGCATGAGGTACCCAGGGCGGTAGACGCCTGCAATTCTACATCACGGCCCACGCCTGCCACGGTCAGATACAGGTCGATATCGGCAGGCGGCAGCACGCCGTCGGCCTTTTCCGGCCATTCGACGATGCAGATGTTGTCACCATTAAAATCTTCGCGGAAGCCGGCGTCGAGGAATTCCTCGGCGCTGCCCATGCGGTACAGGTCGAAATGAATCACGCCCACTGCGCGCCCGTCCAGCTGCACCTGGTACGGTTCCGACAAGGTGTACGTGGGGCTCTTGACCGTGCCCACGTGGCCGGCCGCGTGCAGCAGCGCACGGGTGAGCGCGGTTTTGCCGGCGCCCAGGTCGCCGTGCAGGTAGATCGTCAGGCCAGGCGCCAACGCCCGCGCCAGCGACGCGCCGAGGGCCAGCGTGGCTGCTTCCTCGGCGAGATGGGCTTTGAAATGGGCGTGTTGGGCGTTCATATGGGCTTCAATCTCCGGCATCGAATAAAATGTGATGTTATGGCAGGCAAAATCGCCAGCCATTGTAACCGCCAGCGCTTCTATCTTCCACGCCGATGTCCCTGTCCGAATCCAATTTAGCGCAACTGGCCCTGAGCATCAAGCGCTGGGGTGTGGAGCTGGGCTTTGCCGAGATCCGCATCACCGACATCGACCTGTCCCATGCGGAGGCCGGCCTGCAAGCCTGGCTCGACGCCGGCATGCATGGCGAAATGGACTACATGGCCACGCACGGCATGCTGCGCGCGCGCCCGGCCGAACTGGTGCCGGGCACGGTGCGGGTGATCAGCGCCCGCATGAACTACCTGCCGAGGGACACGGAAAGCGACTGGCGCGAGCGCGAGGCGCGCCGCCTGGCCGACCCCGGCGCGGCCGTGATCTCCGTGTATGCGCGCGGCCGCGACTATCACAAGGTGCTGCGCGCCCGGCTGCAGCAACTGGCCGATAAAGTGAAAGCAGAGATTGGCGATTTCGGCTACCGGGTGTTTACCGATTCGGCGCCGTTGATGGAATTGCCGCTGGCGGAAAAGGCCGGCCTGGGCTGGCGCGGCAAGCACACGCTGCTACTGAGCCGCACGGCCGGCTCGATGTTCTTCATGGGCGAATTCCTGGTCGATCTGCCATTGCCGGTGGACGCCCCCACCAGCGGCCACTGCGGCCAGTGCAGCGCTTGCATCACCACCTGTCCCACCCAGGCGATCCTGGGACCGGGCCGGCTCGATGCGCGGCGCTGCATTTCGTACCTGACCATCGAACTGAAAAACGCCATACCGCTCGAGCTGCGCCCGCTGATCGGCAACCGCGTGTACGGCTGCGACGACTGCCAGACCGCCTGCCCATGGAACAAGTTTGCCGAGCGCGCGGTGTTGCCCGACTTCGACCAGCGCCACGGCCTCGGTGATGCGTCGATGATCGAATTGTTCGGCTGGAGCGCCGAGGAATTCAACCGCAAGATGGAAGGCAGTCCGATCCGCCGCATCGGTCACGAGCGCTGGCTGCGCAACCTGGCCGTGGGCCTCGGTAACGCGGCGGCGGCAGGCGCCAAAGGCGAACCAGCGATTGTCGCGGCGCTGCAGGCGCGCTGCGACGACCCGTCGCCGCTGGTGCGCGAACACGTGCAATGGGCGCTGGCCTGTCACGCCTGACTCGGCTACACTCGGACGGTTTTCCTCCACATAAGGGCCGTGCCGATGCAAACTTCCCCTCCACTGTTAGCGCTGTACGTTGCCGCAGCGTTTACCCTCGCCGCTCCCGCAGCCTCCGCCGCCAAATTCGACGAATGGGCCAACCAGGTCGCCAGCGACAAGGTGCGCAAGGACCCCGAGCAAGCCACGCGCATCCAGTACTTCAAGGGCGCCGAGCAGGACAAGCTCGACGGCCTGCTCACACCGAACACTGTCGCCTACCGCGCGGCTGAAGTGGCCAGTGCCAAGGCCACGCTGGCGAAATTGAACGCGATGGACCAGAAGGCCCTGACGCCGCAGGAACGCGCCGGCATGGCCACCATCGCCTGGAATCTGCAAGGTACCATCGACGGCGCCCAATTCGAGGACCACCGTTTCGTGTTCAACCAGTTCACCGGTCTGCACGTGCAGCTGGTGAACTTCCTCACGCAAGCGCATCCGATCCGCAACCGGCGCGATATCGAGAACTACCTGGCGCGCTTGAAGGCGGTGCCTGGCAAGGTCGATACCGGCATCGCCCGCGCGCGCGACGCCGCCGGCCGCGGCTTCCTGATGCCCACTTTTATCACCCATTCCGCCATCGGCCAGCTCGATCGCTTTCTCGACGGCGGCGCCGACAAGAACGTGTTTGTCACCACCTTTGCGCAGCGCATGGAAAAGGTCAAGGATGTCACGCCCGCGCAGCAGGCCAAATTCGCGGCCGAGGCGCAGGCCATTGTGGCCAAATCGGTGTTGCCGGCATTCGAGCGCACGCGCGCGCTGCTGCGCGAGCAGCTGCCGCGCACCACCGACGATGCCGGTCTCTGGCGCCTGCCCGACGGCGACAAGGCCTACGCGGTGGCGCTGCGCCAGATGACGTCCTCGGACTACACGCCGCAGCAGGTGCACGACATCGGCCTGCGCGAAGTGGCGCGCATCGAGAAGGAAATGGACGGCCTCCTGGTATCGATCGGTTACAAGGAGGGCTCGATCAAGGAGCGCATGGCCAAGCTGGAAAAGGATTCGCAGCCCAAGGTCGATCCTCAAGCCGACCCGCGTCCTGCGTTATTGGAACGCTACACGGCCTACATGCGCGACGCCGAAGTGCGCGCCAAAACGCTGTTCGACCACGTACCGAAGGCGCCGGTGGAAGTGCGCCGCGAGCCGCCGTTTACCGAGAAGACTGCGGCCGCCCACTACAGCGGTCCGGCGCGCGACGGCACCTTGCCGGGCATCTTCTGGGCGCCGCTGCCGGGGCCCGACTTCCGCATCGTCGGCATGCGCACCCTGGTCTATCACGAGGCGGTGCCGGGCCACCACTTCCAGATCGCGCTACAGCAGGAAAATACCAGCCTGCCGCGCTACCGCCAGGACCGCGTGTTCAATACGGGATCGGCCTTCACGGAAGGCTGGGCGCTGTATGCCGAGCAGCTGGCAGCGGAAAACAACTGGTACGAGGGCGATACGGTCGGCCGCCTAGGCCAGCTCGACGCGGAACTGTTCCGCGCGCGCCGGCTGGTGGTCGATACCGGCCTGCACGCGATGAAGTGGACGCGCCAGCAAGGCATCGACTACGGTATTCCGGCAGCGGAAGTGGAGCGCTACGTGGTAATGCCGGGCCAGGCATGCGCATACAAGATCGGCATGCTGCGCATCCTCGACCTGCGCGCCAAGGCGCAGGCGGCGCTGGGCGACAAATTCTCGATCAAGGGCTTCCACAACACGGTGCTCGACCTGGGCAACGTGCCGTTGTCGGTACTGGAGCAGGCAGTGGATGAATGGGTGGCCAGGCAGAAGGCTGCCTGATACAGCACGCTATTTCAGCAGGCCCGCCAGCTCCACGGCGGTCTTGACCTGCATCTTGTCGAAGATATGCGCGCGGTGCACTTCCACCGTGCGCATGCTGATGCCCAGTTCATCGGCCACCACCTTGTTCATCTTGCCGGCCAAAATCAGGTCCAGCACCTCGCGTTCGCGCACCGACAAGGTGGCCAGGCGCGCGTGGATCGCCGCCATTTCTCCCGCCTGGCGCGAGCCGGCCAGGCCTTCCTGCACGCGGTCCATCAACTGGTTGTCGTTGAACGGCTTTTCGAAAAAGTCGAAGGCGCCGCGTTTCAGGGTGTCCACCGCCATCGGCACGTCGCCGTGACCGGTGAGGAAGATCACCGGCATGCGTGCGGTGAGGTGGCGCGCGGCCAGGTGGTCGAACACGGCCACGCCGTTCATGTCGGGCATGCGCACGTCGAGCAGCACGCAGTCGCCGCCCGGGTCGAAATCGCCGCTGTCGACCTGTTGCAGGAATTGCAGGGCGCCCTCGTAGGCGCGTGCGGCGATCCCGCGCGAAGTGGCCAGCCAGGTCAGCGCGTCGCGTACGACCGCTTCGTCATCGACGATATGCAGCATTTGTTCAAGTCTCCTCTGTCGCCACCGCCGGTGCTGCCGGCAATACGAATGTAAATATGGTTCCGCCCTGCGGATTGGCGCTGTAAGTGAGCGAGCCGCCATGGAATTCTATCGCAGTGCGGCAGATGTTGAGCCCCATGCCCATGCCTTCGGACTTGGTGGAGAAGAAGGGCGAGAACAAACGCTGCGCCACTTCGTCGGAAATGCCGTGCCCGCGGTCGATCACGGCCACGCTCACCTGGTTCGCTGGCGCGTCGTAAGACGCCACCACGTTGAGCAGGCGCTGGTGTGGCGCCACGTTCTGCATGGCGTCGATGGCGTTGCGGGTAAGGTTGAGCAGCACCTGCTCGATCATCACGTGGTCGGCCAGTACCGGCGGCAGGCCTGGTGGCAGTTCGGTCTGGAACGTCACGTAGCGCTGGCGCGCCTGCAGTTCGATCAGGGTGCGGATGCCGTCGAGCAGCGCGGGCAGGGCCACGGCCTGGCGCTGCGGTTCGCGTTTTTTGACGAACCCGTGCACGCTGCGGATGATCTGGCCGGCGCGCTGGGCCTGGGCGCTGGCCTGTTCCAGCGCAGGTTTCAATAAGGCGCCATCGACCGGCGTGCCCTGGTCGGCGGCGCGCCCCAGCACATTCAGGGCGCCGGTGGTGTAGCTGGAAATGGCGGCCAGCGGCTGATTGAGTTCGTGCGCAAGCATCGAGGCCAGTTCGCCCATGGTGGCCAGGCGCGCGCTCGATTGCAGCTTTTCTTCCTGCTGGCGGTTGAGTTCCTCCACCCGCTTGCGGTCCGAGATATCGAGGATGGAACCCATCCAGCCGGTCTGCTTGCCGAGGTTGTCCACCAGCGGCGCCTCGAATACCAGCACCGGCACGCGCGAACCGTCGGGGCGCTGGAAGATGGTCTCGAACTGCGGAGTGGCCTTGCCCGCCAGGACCGACGCGAAGCGGCTCTGGTATTCCTCCATCGCCTCCGGCGCCCAGTAGGGCATCGGCGGCAGCTTGCCCACGATGTCTTCGGGCGGGTAGCCGACGATTTCGCAAAACGCCGGATTGACATACGTGATGCGTCCTTCGAGGTCGCGCGCGCGCAGTCCCGTGACCAGGGAGTTTTCCATCGCGGTGCGGAACGACACCTGCTGGCGCAGCGCGCCCTCGGCCGCCAGCCGTTTCGAGATATGGCCCCACAGCGCCACCAGGCTCCATAACAGTCCGAGCGAGAGCACGATCACCGAGCCGACCAGCAAATTGGGCAACAGCTTGGGCGCGCTCTTGACGCTGTCGGTTACGAGCCGCACCGAGGCGCCGGGCAGGTCGAGCGCGCGCTTGTGGGTGTATACGCCGTGGCCGGGGCCAGCGGCGGCGCGGCGCGCCAGTACCTTGTCGTCGCGGTCCACCAGCGTGACCTGGTTGTCCTGCGCGAACCACCACGGCACCATTTCGTCGAGCAAGGCGCTGGTGCGGTACGTGGCCACCAGGTCGCCCAGGTATTCGCCGCCGCGATAGAGCGGCACGTGGTAGTCCATCAGCACTTCGGTGGGGTCGGCGGTGGGGTCGCCAGGCCGGGCCTCGGGCTGGGTGTACATGGCGCTGCGGGTCTTGCGCGTCACGTCCATGGTCGCCTGCGAGGCTGGCGAGAGCGGCACGGCCGTCGGTTGCGTATCGCTGGTGGCCACCAGGTGGCCGTCGGGCCGCAGCCAGAACACGCGCAGCAGTTCGTTGCCGTTCTTGAGGATGCGCGCCATGCGGTCGTGCAGCTGGTCGTGCTGCAGGCGGCCGCTATTGATCTCCTGCGCCAGCTGGCGCAGGCTTTCCTCGTCGCGCGCCATCTGGAAGCGGATGGTCTGCTCTACCCACAGGGTGTCGGCGATCAGCTGCTCCTGGCGCTCGTTGCTCTCCATCTGGCGCGCCTGCCATGGCAGCCAGATCAGGATCGCCAGGAAGAACAGCACCAGCAGGATCGGCAGCAACCAGCGCAGCGCAGTACTCCGTTGCGGACGGGGCACGGCAAAAGGGGAAGAAAGCGGCTGGTTCATGCGGTGGTGGACGGTCTGTATAAAATGGCAAATATTGGCTTTGTCCGGGAGAATCGGTCAAACTACCGGCACAAGTGTATCTTTAAATTCCGGAGACTCCATGAAACTGCGCCTCGCCCTGGCCGCCGCCGTTGTCGCTGTTGCTTTCAGCGCAGCGTTGAGCGGACATGCCTACGCCCAGGCACCGATCGTCATCAAGTTCAGCCACGTCGTCGCGCGCGACACGCCCAAGGGGCAGGCGGCGGAACGCTTCAAATTGCTGGCCGAGCAAGCTACCAAGGGCCGGGTCAAGGTCGAAGTGTATCCGAACAGCCAGCTCTACAAGGATAAAGAAGAGCTGGAAGCCTTGCAGCTGGGCGCCGTGCAAATGCTGGCGCCGTCGCTGGCCAAGTTCGGCCCGCTGGGCGTGAAGGAGTTCGAGGCCTTCGATTTGCCGTACATCTTCCCGTCCAAGGCCATGCTCAACAGCGTGACCGAAGGGCCGATCGGCCGCAGCCTGCTGAAAAAGCTCGAATCGAAGGGCATCACCGGGCTGGCGTTCTGGGACAACGGCTTCAAGGTCATGTCGGCCAACAAGCCGCTGCGCAAACCGGCGGACTTCAAGGATTTGCGCATGCGCATACAGTCGTCGAAAGTGCTCGACGCCCAGATGCGCGCGCTGGGCGCCAACCCGCAGGTGCTGGCATTTTCGGACGTGTACCAGGCGCTGCAGAGCGGCGTGGTGGAGGGTACCGAGAATACGCCGTCCAATATGTATACCCAGAAGATGCACGAGATGCAGAAGTACGTGACCGTGTCCAACCACGGTTACCTGGGCTACGCGGTGATCGTCAACAAGAAGTTCTGGGACGGCCTGCCCACCGAGATCCGCCGCGCGCTCGACAATGCCATGCAGGAAGCGACCGCCTACGAGAAAGCCATCGCCCAGCGCGACAACGACGCCGCCCTGGAAGCGATCCGCAAGACCGGCAAGACCCAGGTGATCACGCTCACGCCCCAGGAACAGGCCGAGTGGCGCGCGGCCATGGTGCCGGTGCAGCGGGCCATGGAAAGCCGGATCGGCAAGGACCTGATTGCGTCGATGAACAAGCAGGCGGCGAAGTGATCGCAACTCCGAGCGCCAGATTATTGCGCGCAAGTCAAAAAACTTGGACTTTTGCGCTGTATCAAACGCATACCATAAAATTAGTCACTCTTCAGAAAATTTAATTTACTCTTAAAGTATCGGTTCAAGGTTGTCATAAAAAAACTGTATTGCGGAGATAAAGATACGTTATGATTGCTTCGCTCTCAGGGATAACGCATAAGTAAATGCGAACCTTGAACCAGAGCCCCGAATAGTCAGTGGGGAGTGAAGATAGAATCGGTGATCAAAAACCGGCGATAGATTGAGGAGACACACGTTTTACAGAATGCCGTTGCTTAGCCTCTGCAAGCCGCCACAAGCGTGCGTTAGGGTAGTTACCCGGGCAGATAAACAAGGCGGGTAAATGGCCGGGAACGTGAAGCAGGATTTGAAAGCGCACCTAAGGGTGCGCTTTTTTTTGTCCGTTTTTTTTGCCCAGGCCCCGTACAATGCCGGGTGGCGCCGACAAAAACCGCGCACGGGGAGGTAGCCGCCGCTCCCTTTCGTGTAGTAAATGCGCAACATATTGGTGCATCGGCACAACAGAACGCGACCCTTTTTGGTGCATTTGGATAGAAAAATTGTGACGAAAATACCACAAGTGTATGAAAATTTTTCGGCTGTGCTGGCCCTGCCATTTGGCAAACTGGGCATTCGCACCGTGGCGGGGCAGATTACCGAGCTGTGCTATTTGCCGCCCCATGTCGAGGCAAAGGCGCCCACCGACGCGCCCGCCCGCCTGGCTGCCGAGCAATTGCAGCGGTACTGCGCCGACCCGTCTTTTGTCTTCGACCTGCCGCTGCGCCCGGCCGGCACCGACTTCCAGCGCAAGGTGTGGGACGCCATCAGCTCGATTCCTGCCGGCAGCATGCGCACCTATGGCGAGCTGGCCAGGCACGTCGGCTCCGCGCCGCGCGCGGTGGGCCAGGCGTGCGGCGCCAACTGGTTTCCGGTGGTAATTCCGTGCCACCGGGTGACCGCTGCCGGCGGCCTGGGCGGCTTTTCCAATAGCGACGACCCCAACGGCTACCTGCTGGGCATCAAGCGCTGGCTGCTGGCGCACGAAGGATCGAGCGAATACGCATGGCAACAAACAACCCTGATCTGATCGACGAGTTCTGCGACAGCCTGTGGCTCGAGGATGGCCTGTCGAAGAACACGCTCGACGCCTACCGGCGCGACATGCGCCTGTTTGCCACCTGGCTGCAATCGCAGCGGCCCCACCTGGGCGAGGCCAGCCTGCTGGCCGTGGCCGGGCACGATATCGAAGCCTACCTGGCGGCGCGCCATGCCGACAGCGGCAAGGCGACCTCGTCCAACCGCCGGCTGTCGGTGATCAAGCGGTTTTACCAGATGCTGGTGCAGCGGCGCCGCCTGACGGACGATCCCAGCCTCAAGCTCGCGTCCGCCAAACAGCCGCAGCGCTTCGTCCACACCTTGAGCGAAATTCAAGTGGAGGCGCTGCTGGGCGCCCCCGACCTGAACACGCCGCTGGGCCTGCGCGACCGCACCATGCTGGAATTGATGTATGCGAGCGGCTTGCGGGTGTCCGAGCTGGTCGAGCTGAAAATGCTCGAACTGAGCATGAACGACGGCGCGCTGCGCATTACCGGCAAAGGCGCCAAGACCCGGCTGGTGCCGTTCGGCCAGCAGGCGCGGGTGTGGATCGAGCGATATGTGAAGGACGCGCGTGGCATCATCCTCAACGGCCAGGTCGATGACGCGCTGTTTGTCACCGGGCGCGGCGGCGCCATGACGCGCCAGATGTTCTGGGTGTTAATTAAAAAACACGCGCTCAAGGCCGGGATTACCGTGCCGCTGTCGCCGCATACCTTGCGCCATGCGTTTGCCACCCACTTGCTCAACCACGGCGCCGACCTGCGCGTGGTGCAGCTGTTGCTCGGCCATTCAGACATTTCCACCACACAGATTTACACCCATGTAGCCCGTGAGCGACTGAAGTTGCTGCATGCGGCGCATCATCCTCGCGGCTGAATTACTTGCGTTTGGCTCAAGTGCGTCATAATGTGGTCAGATGACTCACTAGAAGAGGTAGCAAATGGCAAAGACAAACTATTCGTACGAAAAACGTCAGCGAGAACTGGAAAAGAAGAAGAAGGCTGACGAGAAGGCGCGCCGCAAGGCCGAGCTGAAAAGTTCGGGCCAGGAAGAGGGTAGCGAAGGCGCCGAAGGCGGCGATGCAGACGAAGCGGGCGCCGAGCCTGCCGACCCGGCGCCCAAAGAATAGTTTTAATTCACTCCACCGCCTGCAATGCGGGCGCCGGCGCATCCGCGTGCTGGCGCCGCTTGAAGTACCGCACGCAGCGCTTGCCCAGGTTATCGAGGTAGGTGTATGCCACCGGTACCACCACCAGGGTCAGGATGGTGGACGTGATCACCCCGCCGATCACGGCGCGTCCCATCGGCGCCTGCGTTTCGCCGCCTTCCCCCATGCCGATTGCCATCGGTAACATGCCAAACACCATCGCCAGCGTCGTCATCACGATCGGCCGCAGCCTTACCTGGCCGGCGCGCATGATGGCCTCGAACTGCCCCATGCCTTCCTGTTGCGCCTGGTTGGTAAAGTCCACCAGCAAGATCGCGTTCTTGGTCACCAGGCCCATCAGCATGATGAAGCCGATCACCGAGAAGATGTTGAGCGTGCTGCCCGTGACCAGCAGCGCCACCAGCACGCCGATCAGCGAGAGCGGCAGCGACATCATGATGGCCACCGGTTGCAGGAAACTGCCGAACTGCGACGCCAGCACCAGGTAGATGAAGATCACGGCGATCCCCAGCGCCACCATGGCCGAGGTCATGCTCTCCTGCATTTCCTGGGCATTGCCGCCGACGTCGAAGCGCACGCCGTCGGGCAATACGATGCTGTCGATGGCCTGCTTGATATCGCTGTCGATGTCGCCGCCGGGTCGGCCCTGGGTGTTGGCGTAAATCGCCACGCGGCGTTGCAGCGCCTGGCGCTTGAGTACCTGCGGGCTGAACGCCGGCACAAAGTCCACCACCTGGCGCAGCGGCACCATCAGCGGTGCGCCGTCGGGCCCTAATTTGCTCGACGCCAGCGACAGGTCGGCCAGGTCGGCCACGGTCTGCCGGCCCGATTTGGGCAACTGCACGTTGACTTCGTAGTTCTGGCCGTCGGCAGCGAGGAAGTGGCTGGTGGTGTCGCCGGCGACGAACGGGCGCAGCGCCATGCCGATCTGCTGCACGGTCAAACCGAGGTCGCTGGCCAGCTCGTTGTTGATCTTGATGTTGGTGGACGGGTTGGCGCCTTCCTGGCTGTACTCGAGGTCCACCACGCCACGGATGGCGCGCATCTTGTCCATCAACTGGTGGGCCACCTTGTCGAGCTTGGCCTCGTCGGTGCCGAGGATGGCGATGAAGATCGGCTTCCAGCCCACCGACATGGTAATGCCGGCGATTTTACTTAACCGCTCGCGGATGCGGCGTTCCATCTCCTTTTGCGACGGCCGCTGGTGGTGCGCACGGTCGAGCAGCTTCATGTCGATCTGCGCCGTGTTGCGGCCGTCCTGCGTGCCCACCACGGCGGTCACGCTGGCAATTTCCGGAAACGCCTTCAGGGCCGCTTCCACCTGCTGCACCTTGTTGTCCGTGTATTGCAGGCTGGAGCCGACCGGCGTTTTCATCTGCAGGTTGACCCAGCCGTTGTCCTGCTCCGGCATCATCTCGCCGCCGATCATTGGCACCAGCAGCAGGCTGCCGGCAAACAGCGCTACGGCGGACACCAGCGTGAGCTTGCGCCAGCGCAGCGCGGCCGCCAGCACCTTGCCATACACCACGTGCAGCTTATCGACGCCGCCCTCGAGCCAGTGCATCAGGCGGCCGAGCCACGGCGCATATTTGAAGCGGTCCTTGACCGGGTCGGACCACACCGACGAGAGCATCGGGTCCAGCGTAAAGCTGACGAACAGCGACACCAGCACGGCCACTGCCACCGTGATGCCGAACTGCAGGAAGAAGCGGCCGATAATGCCCTGCATGAATGCCACCGGGATGAACACGGCCACGATGGCAAACGTGGTGGCCATGACGGCCAGGCCGATCTCGTTGGTGCCGTCCGCCGCTGCCTTGTGATGGTTCTTGCCCATGCCGAGGTGGCGCACGATGTTCTCGCGCACCACGATGGCGTCGTCGATCAAGAGGCCGATGCACAGCGACAGCGCCATCAGCGTGAGCATATTGAGCGTGAAGCCGAAGAACTTCATGGCGATGAAGCTGGCCAGCACGGAAATAGGCAAGGTCAGCCCGGTGATGATGGTCGAGCGCCACGAGTGCAGGAAGAAGAACACGATCACCATGGTCAGCACCGCGCCTTCGACGATGGTGCGCTTGACGTTGTCGAGCTGGGCCTGCACCTTCACCGATTCGTCGTTGAGGATGGTGAGGGTGATGTCGCTTGGGAGCGTCTGGCGCAACTCAAACGCCACTTTTTGAATGCGCTGGCCCACTTCCACCACGTTGGCGTCCTGCACCTTGGTGATGTCGAGGATCACGGCGCGCTGGCCGTTCAGGCGCGAGATCGACATTTCTTCCTGGGCGCCATCGACCACGGTGGCCACCTGCTCCAGGTACACGGGGCCGTTGGCGCGGCGCGCCACGATGATCTTGTTGAAGTCGCGCGCCTGCTTCATCTTGCCTTCCACCCGCACCAGGCGCTCGTCGGCGCCCAGGCTGATCGAGCCGGCCGGCAGGTTGGCGTTGGTGGCGGTGATTGCATTGATCACTTCATCGACGCCGATCGCCTGCGCGGTCATGTCGGCCGGGCGCAGGTTGACCAGGATCTGGCGCGCGGCCATGCCGTTGAGCCGCACCTGGCCCACGCCGGCCACGCCCTGGAAGCGCTTGCCGATGATCTGGTCGGCCATGGTCGACAGATCGCGCAGGCTGTGGGCGCTGGCGGTGAGGCCGATCTGCGCCACCGGCCGGCTGTTTTCACCCTCGAAGCGGACGATGAACGGATCTTTCGCCTCGCGCGGGAAGCGCGGACGCACCATGGCCACCTTGTCGCGGATGTCCTGCATGGCCTTGTCCATATTGGTGGACAGTTCGAATTCCACGTACACGGCGCCGCGGCCTTCCCACGAGTTGGCGCGCAAGGTCTTGATGCCGCTGACGGTGTTGACCGACTCTTCGATGGGGCGAGTGATGTCGTTCTCGACCGCCTCGGGCGAGGCGCCCGGGTAGTTCACTTCGATCATGGCGCCGGGGATTTCGACGTTGGGCATCGCTTCCATGCCCAGTTCGCGGTACGAGAACAGGCCCAGTACCATCAACGCCACCATGACCATGGTGGCAAACACCGGGTGGCCGATGCTGATTTTGGTGATCCACATGGCTCAGCCTTTCTTCGGCTGGGACGCTGCTGCCGTTGCCGCAGCAGCAGTGGGGGCAGCTTCAGCAGGCAAGCTGACCTGCGCACCCGGTTTCAGGGCAGGCAGTTTTGAAACGATGACCCGCGCGCCATCTTGCAGCCCTGCCACCACCTGCGCCGTGCCTTCGTCGTCGTTGCGCAGGCCCAGCGTGACCGGCTGCGCCACCACCTTGCCGTCATCGATGCGGTACACGACCTGGCGGCCGTTATCGTCGCGCAGCGCGGCCAGCGGCACCACGGGCGCCACGTCGGCGCGGTCGGTGACAATGGCGCCCTTGGCGAACATGCCGGCCCGCAAGGCCGCATCGTCATTGCGCACGGCGATATACACGAGCAGCGCGCGCGAGCCGGCCTCGGTGGACGGATTGATGCGCGCCACCTTGCCGGTGAATTCGCGCTGCTGGTAGCCATCGACGCGGAAGCGCACGTCCTGGCCCACGCGCACGCGCGGAATTTCCGAGGCCGGCACCTGCGCCTCGAGCGTCAGTTCGGACAGGTTGACGATGCTGAACACCGGCATGTCGGGCGCCAGCTTTTCGCCGGCCTGCACGTGGCGCTTGCTGACCACGCCTGCAATCGGCGCCCTGATCACGCCGTCCTCGAGCGCGATGCGAGCGATATCGACCATCGCCTGCGCCGACTTGACGGCAGCGCGCGCCAGTTCCACGCTGTTCTGGGTGGAGTCGTAGGCGTTTTGCGAGATGTATTTTTGCGCCAGCAGCGCGCCGCTGTTGCCTTCGTTCTTGGTGGCCATGGACAGCCGGGCCTGGGCTTCGTCGAGTTGCGCCTGCTGCTGTTGCAGCCGCGCACGCAGGTCGGCCTGGTCGATGCGCGCCAGCACCTGGCCGGCAGCCACCGCCATGCCTTCCTGCACCGTGGTCGTTTGTACCACGCCGGAGACCTTGGACTTGATGGTGGCCGATGAAAGGGGCGCCAGCGAGCCGGACAAGGGCAAGCTGAGCGCCAGTGATCTGGCGGAAATGGCGGCCACGTCGGCGCTGCCGAGTTCCAGTACCGGCGGCTTTTCCGCCACCTTGGTGGCCGGGACCGGCGTGGCAGGCGCCGGCGCACGCTGCAGGGCAAACCAGGCGCCGCCGGCCAGCACGGCCACGACGGCGGCTGCCAGTACCGGCTTGCGCCATAGATAGGCCGGGGCGCGGGCAGGGTGGAGGGGAATCGGGTGCGGGGCGGTCATGGTCATGGCGTTCTTCTGTTTTTTTCCGGTGCGAGGGTTTCGCATGCTGGCACTGTAGTCATTTGCAAGGGCGCAAACGACCGCCATGCGACAGGTGGCGCAAAACCATGGCTGAACTGCACAAAACCGCGCCTGAACGCCATCGAACGCGATAAAAAGCATACGAGCGCGATTGAGGGAGGTCAAACGCGGCCGTTTGATGTAGCGCAAGAATGGCGTAGGCCCGGCAGGGCGCCTTTTGAAAGGTTACCCATGTGGCCCCACCTGGCGGTGTACCAGCACACCAGCGACGCGCTGGCCGTGATCGATGGCGAACGCTTTGTCGATGTCAATCCCGGCGCGCTGCGCATGTTCGGCTGCGCCGCACCCGCGCTCATGCTCGGCTACCGGCTGGCCGATTTTTCACCGCTGCAGCAGGTAAGCGGGGTGCCGTCGGCGCCGATTCTTACCGCGCTGGGCTGGCGCGCGCGCCAGGCGGGCAACCTGCGCTTCGACTGGCGCTGCGTGGGCCGCGACGGCCGCGAGTTCTGGGTCGATATCATGCTCACCAGCGTGGCCCATGATGGCCGGCAACTGCTGTGCGCAGTCATGCGCGAGACCACCGCGCGCTATCACGAGCAGGCGGCGATCTACCTGGCGCTGATGGCCGGGGTGGCCGCGCGCAGCCGCTTCGACGCCCGTGCCCGCCACCTGGCCGAGCACGATTTTCTGACCGGCCTGCCCAGCCGCGTGCTGCTGCGCGACCGCCTGCGCCAGGCGCTGGCGGCAGCGCGCCGCAATGGCCGCCTGGTGGCGCTGCTGTTCATCGACCTCGACCGCTTCAAGGGCATCAACGACGCGCTGGGCCACCAGGTCGGCGACCTGCTGCTGCGCGAGGCGGCGGCGCGCCTGGTGCGCTGCGTGCGCAGCGTCGATACCGTGAGCCGCCAGGGCGGCGACGAGTTCGTGGTGGTGCTGGCCGATATCGGCGCCATCGACCAGGCCGCGCACGTGGCCGCCACCATACGCCAGGCCATGGCCCGCGAGTTCCGCATCGAGGCGCACCGGCTGCACGTCAGTGCTTCGATCGGCATCGCCATTTTTCCCGCCGACGGCGACGACATCGACACCCTGCTGCAACACGCCGACCTGGCCATGTACCACGCCAAAACCAATGGCCGCGACGGCTTCGAGTTTTTCAGCCCAGACATGAACCGCCAGATCCACCAGCGCGCCGCGCTCGAAGACGAACTGCGTGAGGCTCTGGCGCAGGACCAGTTCATGCTGGCGTACGAGGCGCAAATCGATTTCGCCAGCGGCGAACCGCTGGCGGCCGAGGCGCTGCTGCGCTGGCGCCACCCGGCGCGCGGCCTGCTGCTGCCCAAGGATTTCCTCGATGTGGCCGAGGGCGCCGGGCTGATGGTGCCGATCGGCGACTGGGTGCTGGCGCGGGCCAGCCAGGACGCGGCGCGCTGGCGCGATGCCGGCCAGCCGCTGGTGGTGGCAGTCAACCTGTCGCGCACGCAGTTCATGCAAAAGAATCTGGCCCACAAGGTGGCTGCCACGTTGTCGGCCGCGCAATTGCCGCCGCACTTGCTGGAGCTGGAACTGACAGAAGCGGTGCTCATGCACCACGACGGCAACGCCCGCGCCTCGCTGGCGGCCCTGGCCGCGCTCGGGGTGCGGCTGGCGCTGGACGACTTTGGTACCGGGTACAGCCGGGTAGGGCAGTTGCGCGACTATGCGCTGAGCAAGCTGAAGATCGATTTATCGTTTGTCAGCGGCGGCGCCGATGGCGACGTCGCGCAGGCGGCCGTGGTCACGGCCATCATTGCCATCGCCCACAGCCTGGGGCTGACGGTGCTGGCCGAGGGCGTGGAGAGCGCTGCGCAATTCGAATTTTTGCGCCGCCATGGGTGCGACCAGTACCAGGGGCGGTATGCACGCGCGAACGGGCAGATCGACGGCCTCGATGGTTTGCTCGATGGGTCAGATTAAATGGCGCTCGTTCCGGTCGAACAAGCGCATCCGCACCAGCACTTGCCCATGATCGGACGCTTCCGGCTTGTCCTGCAACAGGTGGTCGTTCAGGTAGGTCACATCGAGCACTTCGCCCACCGCGTTCGGGGACGCGGGATTGAATTCTTCCGACACCAGCACGTGGTCGATGGTGGTGTAGTGACCCTCGTGGATGTGGGTGTAGCCGACATGGCGCAGGCGGTCGCGGCCCAGCTGGATCTGGTTGCTGTCGAACAGGCGGCCGCTCAGCTCCTCGCCCGCCACGCCGGCGCAGCCGGAACCCATCACGATGGTGGTGGTGACCGCCTCGATGGTGTCGTTGAAGTCGCCGAGGATGATGCGCGGACGGCGGCCGTCGCGGTCCATGGCCGACAGCAGCGCGCGCAGGGCAACCGCTTCGGTGCCGCGCCGGATCAGCGAGCGCAGGTTGGCCTGGGCGTACAGCAGCGCGGAGTTGTCCATTCCTTCGCTGCTGTCGCCATGGCGGTAGTCGGGCCGCTTGGATTTTAAATGGATTACCAGCACATCGACGATGCGCTCGTCGGGCAGCACCACCTGGGCGTGCAGCGGCGCGCGGGCGAAGCGGTCGAGATCGGGATGGCCGTCGGGCAGGGTGGCGCCGTCCGGAAACACCATGTAGGCGGTGGCGGGGCCGGCCAGCGGCAAACGCGAGATCAGCGCCACTTGGGGCGTGAGGCGTGGTTCGCCGGTAACGGGATCGGGCGCGGGGTCGAAGCCGCACAGCGTGGCGTCGCGGTAGCGGCTGCTGTGGGCGAGCACGTCGCGCAGCGCGGCCATCGAAAAAATCTCCTGCAAGCCGATCACGTCAGCGTTGAGCTGGTCGAGCTGCTGCGCCGTCCACAGCACTTTGGCCGCGTATTCTTCCGGCGTGAGGGGCGCCAGATTGTCGTACAATTTCGCCCCGGGCTGGGAAAGATTGCAAACGTTGAAAGTGGCAAAGCGGATTTCCTGCGGCATAATAAGAAACTCCCAGTCGAACTCGTTCACAAACTGACGCAAAAACAGCGTATCACGCATGGCTAAAAAAGAGCACATCTCAGAGACCCCGGCCACCCAGCTGCTGCGCAAGCACAAGGTGGTGTTTTCCGAACATCCGTACGACTACGAAGACCACGGCGGCACCAGCGTATCGTCGCGCGCGCTCGGCGTCGATGAGCACCACGTGGTCAAGACCCTGGTCATGCAGGACGAGGCCGCCAAGCCAATGATCGTGCTCATGCATGGCGACTGCAAGGTATCGACCAAGAACCTGGCACGCGCCATCGGCTGCAAGTCGGTCGAACCGTGCAAACCCGAAGTGGCCACGCGCCACAGCGGCTACCAGATCGGCGGCACCTCGCCGTTCGGCACCCGCAAGGCCATGCCCGTGTATGTCGAGGATAGCATCCTTGCGCTGGAAACAATTTATATCAATGGTGGCAGGAGGGGTTACCTGGTCGGCATCGCCCCCCAGGTGCTGACCGAACTGCTGCAAGCCAAGCCCGTGCACTGCGCACTGGCTGAATAAAATACGCTGGTGTATATTCCGCATCCCCCGAGGGAAGCTTAACTAGAGGAAACAATGAATACAGTTTGGATGACCGTGGCCGCCTACCTGCTCGGCTCGATCTCATTTGCGGTGATCACCAGTAAATTGTTCGGTATCGCCGACCCGCGCACCTATGGGTCGAAAAACCCCGGCGCCACCAATGTGCTGCGTAGTGGCAATAAATCAGCTGCCATCGTCACCCTGATCGGCGACGGCGCGAAGGGCTGGCTGGCCGTGTGGCTGGCAATCCGCTACCAGCAGCAATTGCAGGTGGGCGACGCCACCATTGCCCTGGTGGCGATCGCGGTATTTCTTGGCCACCTGTGGCCGGTGTTCTTCCGTTTCGTCGGTGGCAAGGGCGTGGCGACCGCGCTGGGCGTGCTGCTGGGCCTTGATCCCTGGCTGGGCCTGGCCACGCTGGCGACCTGGCTGGTGATTGCGTTCGCGTTCCGCTACTCGTCGCTGGCGGCGCTGGTGGCCGCCCTGTTCGCGCCGTTCTACTATGGCTTGCTGTTCGGCGTGGAGCCGCAACTGCTGGCCGTGTTTGTCATGAGCGGCTTGCTGATCTTCCGTCACAGCAAAAATATCGGCAACCTGATGGCTGGCAAGGAAAGCCGTATCGGCAGCAAGAGCAAGACAGCAGCCAAAGCGGGAAAATAAGCGTCAAAATAAATGCGTGATGGCGGTTGATTCCGTCAATGAAAGCCCCATCTGTCATAAATCACGTTTTGAAAAGGTCGCGCCATGTCCAGTTCCATCAAGATCGATTTCGTTTCCGACGTCTCCTGCCCATGGTGCGCCATCGGCCTGAAATCCCTGCAACAGGCAGTCGATAACATCGGCGAGGCCGCGCAGATCGACCTGCATTTCCAGCCGTTCGAACTCAATCCCAAGATGGGACCGGAAGGCCAGGACATCGGCGAGCACCTGAGCGAAAAATACGGTTCGTCCCCCGAGCAGCAGGAACAGGCGCGCGCCATGATCCGCTCGCGCGGCGCCGAGGTGGGCTTCGATTTCGCCATGGACAAGCGCAGCCGCATCTACAACACCTTCGACGCTCACCGCCTGCTGCATTGGGCCGGCCTGGAAGGCAAGCAGACCGAACTCAAGCTGGCGCTGCTGGGCGCCTACTTTACCGACGGCGAAGACCCGAGCTCGCACGATGTGCTGGCCCGCGTGGCCGCCAGCGTGGGCCTCGACCGCGAGGGGGCGCTGGCCGTGCTGCAATCCGACCAGTTCACCGAGGAAGTGCGCGAGCGCGAACAGTTTTTCCAGCGCCACGGCATCAACTCGGTACCGGCCGTGATCATCAACGAGCAGTACCTGATTTCGGGCGGCCAGCCTGCCGCCGTGTTCGAGCGGGCGCTGCGCGAAATTATCGCCAAGGCTTGAAGCCCATACGTAGGGACCCCGGGGCACGGCTTTTGCTTTAAACTTAACGTCTATGCCGTTCCCGAGGATCCCCATGCAGTCCGCAGAACATGTCACGCCGCCCGCCACCGCCCGCCCGGTGGTGGATAATTTTCGTCTGGCTGCGCTGCATCGCTATCACATCCTCGATACCCCGGCCTGCGAGGACTTCAGTTTCCTCACCGAACTGGCAGCGCGCCTGTGCAACGTGCCGTATGCCTTCGTCTCGCTGGTCGATGCCGACCGCGTGTGGGTAAAAGCCTGCACCGGCATGCAACTGGGCCAGTTGCCACGCACCGACAGTTATTGCTCGCTGGCTGTGCTGGGCGCGCCCGACCTTGAAATTCCCGACCTGCTGCTCGATGCGCGCACCGCCCATCTGCCGCTCACCGTCACCGCGCCGTTCATGCGCCGCTACAGCAGCGTGGCGCTGATGTCGTCCGATGGCTTTGCCATCGGCGCGCTGTGCGTGCTCGATACCAAGCCCGGTTGCCTGGACCGCGAACAGCGCGCCATGCTGGGCAAGCTGGCGCGCCAGGTGATGGCGCTGATCGAACTGCGCGCCAGCGAAAAGACCCTGGCCGCCACCGTGCGCGAACTGGAACAACTGGCCACCACCGACGAGCTGACCGGCCTGCACAACCGCCGCTCGCTGCTGCACCGGCTGCGCTTCGAGACCGCGCGCGCCCGCCGTTTCCGGGCGCCGGTGTCGGCGGTAATGATCGATCTCGACTACTTCAAGCGCATCAACGATGAATTCGGCCATGCGGCCGGCGACCAGGTACTGGCTGCCATCGGCCAACTGGTGCGCGATCACGTGCGCGTGATCGACATTGCCGGGCGCTATGGCGGCGAGGAGCTGTGCGTGGTGCTGCCCAACACGCCGCTCGACGGCGCGCTGCATTTTGCCGAGTCGCTGCGATTGCGCATTGCCGCACAGACGCACGAAATCGGTCCGCGCATGCTGGCGGTAACGGCCAGCCTGGGCGTGGGCACGTTCGATCATCTCGATGTGGCCGACGCCGAAAGCTTGCTGCGCCAGGCCGACGCCGCGCTGTACCGTGCCAAGCGGGGCGGGCGCAACCGCGTCGAAGGTCCCTCCACCGAGCGTCTCTAACCGAGCGTCTCTGAATCTAAAGGAATCGCCATGCCCACCGCAACCCTGAACGGCGTCGTCATCGCGCAAGCGGCCGACGACGAAGTCGTGATCGTCGAAAACAACGTCTATTTCCCGCGCCACGCGGTCAATCCCGACTACCTGCAACCGAGCAACCACACCTCGCGCTGCCCGTGGAAGGGCCTGGCCAACTACTACACCGTGTCTGCCGACGGTGAAACCAGCGAGAACGCCGCCTGGTACTACCCGGCGCCGTTCGAGGCGGCAAAAGAGATCCAGGACCGCATCGCCTTCTGGCGCGGCGTGGAAGTCCAACAATAAGCCCCGCATCATCCGTTCGCGCAGTCTTACCAAGGATTCATGGATAACCTTACCCACAGCATCATCGGCTTCGGCGCCGGTGAATTGATACACCGCAGCCTGCCACGTGAGGTCGAGGACCGCGCTCAGCAGGTGCGCCACCGCCTGCTGCTGGTGGCGTGCGCCCTGGCCAGCAATTTCCCCGACCTCGACCTGGTGCTCAACAACCTGCTGCCGCCACCGCTGGGCTACCTGCTGCATCACCGCGGGCATACCCACACGGCGTTGCTGGCGATTCCGCAGGCGCTGTTGCTGGCGGCGCTGATCTGGCTGTTGTGGCCGTCGGCGCGAACGTTGCTCAAGGCCAGTACCACCGCGCGCTGGGGCCTGGCGGCCAGCATCGCGCTCGGTTTCGCGCTGCACCTGGCGATGGATTTCACCAATTCGTATGGCGTGCACCCGTGGTATCCGTTCGATGGCCGCTGGGTGTATGGCGACATGGTGTTTATCATCGAGCCGTTGTTCTGGGTGGCGATCGGGGTGCCGATGGCGCTGATCATGCGCTGGCGTGCGGCCCGCTGGCTGGGGCTGGCCGGCCTGCTGGCGGCGCTGGTGGCGTTTGCCGTCAAGGGCTACCTGGGCTGGATCGCGCTGGCGATCCTGCTCAAGGTGGCGGTGCTGTGCGGTGCCGTGCAGACGCGCTCGGGCCGCGACAGCCGCGCCGGCGTGGCGCTGGGCCTGGCGATCGGCATCGGCTTTATCGCGGTGCAGGGCGTGGCTTCGCACCTGGGCAGGGCGCAGATCACTGCGGCCTTGCAGCAGGTCGATCCGGCGTCGAAGGTGCTGGACGTGGTGATGACGGCGTTTCCATCGCAGCCGCTGTGCTGGGCTTACGTGAGCGTGGAGAGCAACGAAGCGGCGGGCACGTATCGCCTGCGGCGCGGCATCGCCAGCCTGGCGCCGCAGTGGGTGGCGCCATTGTCGTGCTCGGCCGGTCTGGTCGAGCATGGCCCCTCGATGGCGCTGGCGCCCGGCGTTGCCCAGTTCGGCATGGAGCAGGTCGACCTGGGACGGTTGCGCACGCTCAGCGTCGATAACTGCCGCGTCAATGCCTGGCTGCGCTTTGGCCGCGCACCGGCGTTTGACAGCGAAGGTGGCGCCTTGTCCGACTACCGCTTTGCCATGACGCCGCGCGGCAACTTCACCACCATGCCGCTCGCGTCGCCAGAACCGTGTCCCACCGGTGTGCCGGGCTGGGGTTATCCACGCGCCGACCTGCTGCACGGTGCTGCCAAATAGGTCGGAGCGCACCACTTTGGACCTTAATGTGTCATAACGTGTGGTATCTGAACCACAATTCTGCATAGAATGGTGCGGTGGGGGCAGTAACCCCTGATTCTTCTTGGCACAACAATTGCAGTGCCCTTCAGAAAGGAAGATTATCGAACTTAACAGGGAGGACGTTATGAATGTAATCGAAGACAAACCAAAATCGCACGCCGTGCACGAGTCCGCAGCCGATGACCATCGCCTGCGCAGTGAGCGCATTGCCGCCCGTGGCGTGCAACTCGGCAAGGGCAAGGTCCGTTACCTGATCCCCCTGGTCGGCCTGGCGGTACTCGCTTCGATGGCGTTCGCCTCCGCTTGAGCGTCCGAGCAAGCCTTCATTGCTTCGTTGCAGCTTCTCGCTCTGAAGGCCCAGTCGAACGCTTTTAAACAGTTTTGATGTCGTCCAGCGGCCAGCGCGGACGCACGTTGAAGCTGTAGTCGCGCTGGGCGGCGTCAGGGTTGATCATCAACCGCATGGCGCCTGCAAAAGCGATCATGGCGCCGTTGTCGGTGCAAAACTCCAGTTCCGGGTAATACACCTTGAACTTCTTCTTGGCGGCCGCCGCGTTCAGCGACGCGCGCAACTGCGCGTTGGCGCCCACGCCGCCGGCAATCACCAGCCGTTTCAAGCCCGTGTGCTTGAGTGCCGAGATGCACTTGGCGGTCAGTACTTCCACGATTGCATCGACAAAGCCGCGCGCGATATTCGCCTTGTCCTGCTCGCAGATATTGGCGACTACCTTCTCTTCGTGGTTTTTCACCACCGTCAGCACCGCCGTTTTCAGGCCGGAAAAGCTGAAATTGAAATCCTTGGTGTGCAGCATCGGACGTGGCAGCTTGTAGGCGGCCGGGTCGCCGAATTCCGCCAGCCGCGAAATGGCCGGGCCGCCCGGATAGCCGAGGCCCAGCAGCTTGGCCGACTTGTCGAACGCTTCGCCGGCGGCATCGTCGAGGGTTTCGCCCAGCAGCGTGTACTGGCCCACGCCATCGACGCGCATCAGCTGCGTATGGCCACCCGATACCAGCAGCGCAATGAACGGAAACTCCGGCGGCTGCGACGCCAGCAAGGGCGAGAGCAGGTGGCCTTCCAGGTGGTGCACGCCCAGCACCGGGCGATCCAGCGCCAGGCCCAGGCTGCACGCCACCGACGAGCCCACCAGCAGCGCACCGGCCAGGCCAGGACCCTGGGTGTAGGCGATGGCGTCGATATCGGCCAGCGATTTGCCGGCGCCTTCCAGGGTTTGCGTCAGCAGCGGAATGGCGCGGCGGATATGGTCGCGCGATGCCAGTTCGGGCACCACGCCGCCGTATTCCTCGTGCATGGCCACCTGCGAATACAGGGCATGCGACAGCAGGCCGTGCTCGGTATCGTAGAGCGCCAGGCCGGTTTCGTCACAGGAGGATTCAACACCGAGAACAATCATGGAAGGGCTGCAAAGGTAAGGGGAAGTCCGCCATTGTAAAGGAAAGTGCGTTGCCCGACCTTGGTCCGTTGCACCGCCGGCTGCACCACCCGGGCCCGCGACCGCACCGGCGCAGGGAGAAATTTTGCCATTTGGTCAGGATTGCGCGGCGTTTTGCAGTATTTTCCTGTGGCACCGGTTTTGCTTAGTAAAAGCACGGATTGACTGCGGGAGGCGAAGATGTCGGGACAATGGAAACAGGTGTGCAAACTCAAGGACGTGCCGCTGGACGGCGCACGCATCGTGCCGCGCGGCCTGGCGTGGCAGGAGCTGCCGGGCGTGGCGTTGTTCCGCACCGATGAGGAAAGCGTGTTCGCGGTGCTGGAAACGGCCAACGTGGAGCCGCGCCAGAGCAACGCCCGCCGCTATTCCGTCAAGATCGAGGATTTCAAGGTCTATCTCGACCTGGCCGAACTGAGCGCGCCAGCCAGCAAGGCGGAAGCGGCGCTGGCCGGCTCCTTTGGCGTCGCCACGCGCGTGATGGCGTTCGGCTGAAAAACCAACGGCCTGCGACGCATGGCGCGCCGCAGGCCGATGAGCCGTCGTTGCGCAGCGGCGCCCGGCCGCGCAAGCCGGCAATTCAATGCTTACGGACGCTGCAACAACTGCTTGTGCGCATCGCGCAACATGGTTTCCGTGGTTGCCCAGTCGATGCAGCCATCGGTCACCGAGCAGCCGTACACCAGCTGGCTCAGATCGGCCGGAATCTTCTGGTTGCCGCCCACGATATTCGATTCGATCATCACGCCGACCAGCGACTTGTTGCCTTGCACGATCTGGTGGATGACATCGGCCATCACCAGCGGTTGCAGTTCCGGCTTTTTATAGCTGTTGGCGTGCGAGCAATCGACCACCAGGTTGGCCGGCAGCTTGGCCTTGGCCAGCGACTGCTCGGCAATCGCGATCGACACCGAGTCGTAGTTCGGACGGCCGTCGCCGCCACGCAGCACCACGTGGCCGTAGGCGTTGCCGCGCGTGCGCACGATCGCCACATTGCCTTGCGCGTTGATGCCGAGGAACGAGTGCGGGTGCGCCGACGACAGGATGGCGTTGATTGCAATGCTGATGTCGCCATCGGTACCGTTCTTGAAGCCGACCGGCGTGGACAGGCCCGACGACATTTCGCGGTGGGTCTGCGATTCGGTGGTGCGCGCGCCGATGGCGGTCCAGGCGATCAGGTCGCCCAGGTATTGCGGCGAGATCGGGTCCAGCGCTTCGGTGGCGGTGGGCAGGCCCAGTTCGCAGACGTCGAGCAGGAATTGGCGGGCTTTTTCCATGCCCTCGTTGACGCGGAACGAATCGTCCATGTCGGGGTCATTGATATAACCCTTCCAGCCGGTGGTGGTGCGCGGCTTTTCGAAATACACGCGCATGACCAGCAGCATGGTGTCGGCCACTTCCGCTTGCAGCGCTTTCAGGCGGCGCGCGTAGTCGAGGCCGGCGACCGGGTCGTGGATCGAGCAGGGGCCGACTACCACGAACAGGCGTTTGTCTTCGCGGTCGATAATGTTACGCAGGGCTTCGCGGCCCTTCATCACGGTCTCGGACGCGCTGTCGGTGAGCGGCAGCTTGCTGTGCAAGACTTCCGGCGACGGCATCGGCGCAAACGAGGTAACGTTGATATTTTCGATATCTGGGGAAATCATGGCTTTTTGCGTGAATTTTATTCGGGGGAGGTATAGTGTAGCCGAAGTAAACAATACTGACCTCGTCAGCAGGGTTTTTTCGCCACAGCCAAATTCTTCCAGTAGAAGCTTATGACGACATCCGAACCATTCCTGGCCGCCCGACTCATCAAGGAGATCGGCCGCGGCAAAAACGGCGCGCGCAGCATGTCGCGCGACGACGCCCACGATCTTTATCAGGCCATGCTCGATGGCCGCGTCTCCGACCTCGAGCTCGGCGGCATCCTGCTGTCGATGCGCATCAAGGGCGAATCGATCGAGGAAATCGCCGGCTTTCTCGACGCCGCCGAAGGCTCGTTCGAGCCGCTGACGGCGCCGCCGGGCCAGTATGCGCCGGTATGCATTCCCAGCTACAACGGCGCGCGCAAGATGGCCAATTTGACGCCGTTGCTGGCCATGCTGCTGGCGCGCGAAGGCGTGCCGGTGCTGGTGCACGGCGTGGCCACCGACCCCGGCCGCGTGACGTCGGCCGAAGTCTTTGCCGCGCTCGATATCACGCCAGCGCGCCACCGCGCCGAGGCGGAAGAAGCGATGGCCCAGGGCCACGTGGCGTTCATTACCATCGATGCGCTGGCGCCCAAGCTGGCATACCAGCTGTCGCTGCGCCGCCGGCTGGGCGTGCGCAATTCCACCCACACGCTGGTGAAAATCATGCAGCCGTTCGTGGGGCCGGCGTTGCGGCTGGTGTCGTACACCCATCCCGAATACCTGGAAATGCTCGGTGAATATTTCACCACTTCGGCGCTGCACGAGCGCGGCGACGCGTTCCTGATGCGCGGCACCGAGGGCGAAACAGTGGCCAACGCCAACAAGGCGCAGCAGATCGACTGGTTCCACGGCGGCCTGCGCAGCACCTTGGTGCCCAAGCAGACGCAAGTGATCGAACTGCCGCTGCTGCCGGAAGAAAAAGACGCTGCCACCACGGCCGCCTGGATCACGGCGGTGTTGAAAGGCGACGTGCCGGTGCCGGCCTCGATTGCCGAGCAGGTGGCGCAATGCCTGCTGGTCTCGCGCACCTTGCAGTCGCGCCAGCGCGTGAGCGAGCCGATCGAGTAGCAAAAGGCGGGCAGGGCGGGGCACTGCTGTACAATCCCGGCCCCGGTCGTAATTGCTGCCCTGAGGCGAGCGACTTCGTCACCCTGTGGCAACTTATTGGATTGGAACTGGCATGGCAAAGTTTGATGTAGCAGTAATCGGCGCGGGCGCCGCCGGCATGATGTGCGCGGCCACGGCGGCCCAGCGCGGCAAGCGCGTGGTGCTGATCGACCATGCCGGCAAGCTGGCCGAGAAAATCCGCATCTCGGGCGGCGGCCGCTGCAACTTCACCAACATCAACACCACGCCGGCCAACTTCCTGTCCGACAATCCGCACTTCTGCAAAAGCGCGCTGTCGCGCTACACCCCGGCCGACTTCGTTGCGCTGGTGAAAAAACACCGGATCGGCTACCACGAAAAACATCGCGGCCAGCTGTTCTGCACCGAATCGGCCGAGCTGATCATCGAGATGCTCAAGGACGAGTGCGCCGCAGGCGACGTCCACTGGCGCATGCCGTGCAAGATCGCCAGCGTCGAGCACAACGATGGCGTCTATATCCTGGAAACCGACACCGGCACCATCGAGGCGGACGCGCTGGTGATCGCCACTGGCGGCCTGTCGATTCCGAAAATCGGCGCCACCGATTTCAGCTACCGCATCGCGAGCCAGTTCGGCCTGCGCATGGTGGAGCCGCGCCCGGCACTGGTGCCGCTGACGTTCGACCCGCAGGCGTGGGCGCCGTTTGCCGAGCTATCCGGCATCGCGCTGGAAGTCGAAGTGGAAACCGGGTCATTGAAGGGCCGTAACCCGACCGGCGCGCGCTTCCGCGAAGATTTGCTGTTCACCCATCGCGGCCTGTCCGGCCCGGCCATCCTGCAAATCTCGAGTTACTGGATCCCGGGTACGCCGATTGTGATCGACCTGCTGCCGGGGATCGATGTGGCGGCGACGCTGATCGAAGGCAAGGGCACCATCAAGAAGCAACTGGGCAATGTGTTGGCGCAATGGTTGCCCACGCGCCTGGCCGAAGGCCTGCTGCTGGCGCACGGCTTTGCGCTCGACGCCCGCCTGGCCGATATGCAGGACGCGAAACTGCGCGAACTGGGCGCGGCGATCAACCAGTGGACCCTGAGCCCGAACGGCTCCGAAGGCTACCGCAAGGCCGAAGTGACGCGTGGCGGCATCGATACGCGCGACCTGTCGCAGCAGACCATGATGGCAACCAAGGTGCCGGGCCTGTATTTCATCGGCGAAGCGGTGGACGTCACCGGCTGGCTCGGCGGCTACAACTTCCAGTGGGCTTGGGCGTCTGGTGTGGCAGCAGGACAGGCAGTCTGACGGAACCTCGAAAAACCTACTGCGCGGCCCGCTATCGCCGCTCCGTTGCTCAGCGTACCTCCGTACGCCTCCGCTACTCGCGACGATAACGAACCGCTCGCTACGGTTTTTCGACGTTCCCTGTTATACTGACCGTCTAGTTGTAACGGCGCAGGTGCAATCCAATCGCCCGGGGAGTTTCGGGAGCAGAAAGATTGCCGGAGTTTATGTGGGAGCTGACTCGGCGTCGTCTTGTTGTTTTTGCAGTCAAAGCCGTCTGCGTGGGCCGTTTCGATGGTCCATGGACTTCCATTTTCCTGCAAAAGCTGCTATAGTCTCTGTCTCCCTATAACCTCAAACGGTTTGAATTTTTACATGACCACTATTCGCCTTAAAGAAAACGAGCCGTTCGAAGTCGCAATGCGTCGCTTCAAACGCACCATCGAAAAAACCGGTCTGCTGACCGAACTGCGCGCACGCGAGTTCTACGAAAAGCCAACGGCTGAGCGCAAGCGCAAGCTGGCAGCTGCAGTCAAGCGTCACTACAAACGCATCCGCAGCCAACAGCTGCCGAAAAAACTCTTCTAAGACTGCTCAACCCAATCCGGTCGTGCGGCGTATCTTGCGCCATTGCCCCGGGTCGGATCTTGCTGCATCTAGAGAATGCCCGCTCCGGTTCGCCGCAGCGGGTTTTCGTCTTTGTACGTCGCGCATTTACACTAAACAACTTCATAAGGAGTCCTCATGGGCCTGAGAGAACAAATCACCGAAGACATGAAAAACGCCATGCGCGCCAAGGAAGCCGGCCGCCTGTCCACGATTCGCCTGATCCTTGCTGAAATCAAGCGCAAGGAAGTCGATGAGCGCATCGAAGTCGATGACCAGCAAACGGTTGCCATCGTGGAAAAAATGATCAAGCAGCGCAAGGACTCGATCACCCAGTTCGAAGCCGGCGGTCGCGCCGACCTGGCCGATATCGAAAAAGCCGAACTGGTCGTGCTGGCCGCCTACATGCCCGCCGGCCTGTCGGACGAGGAAATCGCTGCCGAAGTGACCGCCGCCGTGGCCGCCTCGGGCGCCGCCGGTCCGCAGGACATGGGCAAGGTCATGGCCATCGTCAAGCCGAAACTGGCTGGCCGTGCCGACATGACGGTCGTGTCCGCCCTGGTCAAAAAGGCGCTGGCGCCGGCCTGATGTGTTGGTCTGCCGTGCTTGATCGGCGTCAAAGCCGGATCAGCACGGCGGTATAGTCTGAATAATTACCCTGGCACCCCAGTCCTGTGATCCCTCAATCATTCATTGCCGATTTACTCAACCGCGTCGATATCGTCGACGTTGTCGGACGTTATGTGCAGCTCAAGAAGGGCGGCGCCAATTTCATGGGCCTGTGCCCATTCCATAACGAAAAATCCCCCAGTTTTACCGTCAGTCCCACCAAGCAGTTTTATCACTGCTTCGGCTGCGGCGCCCATGGCACCTCGATCGGCTTCCTGATGGAATACTCGGGCATGGGCTTTGTCGATGCCGTCAAGGACCTGGCGCAAAACGTCGGCATGGTCGTCCCCGAGCAGGACGACAAGATTCCTCCCGCGCAGCGCGCGCAAATGCAGGCCCAGAGCCTGGCTCTGTCCGACGCCATGACCCAGGCCTGCGACTTTTACCGCGCCCAGCTGCGCACCGCACCGGACGCCATCGCCTACCTGAAGGGACGCGGCCTGACCGGAGAGATCGCCGCGCGCTTCGGCCTCGGCTACGCGCCGCCAGGCTGGGATAATTTAAAAGCCATCTTCCGCGACTACGACGTGGTGGCGCTGGCCGAGGCCGGCCTGGTGATCGACCGCGTGGATGAAGACGGTGGCAACAAGAAGCGCTACGACCGCTTCCGCGAACGCGTGATGTTCCCCATCAAAAACACCAAGGGCCAGGTGATCGCCTTCGGCGGCCGAGTGCTCGATGGTGGTGAACCGAAGTACTTGAATTCTCCCGAAACGCCATTATTTTCTAAGGGCTTCGAGCTGTACGGCCTGTTCGAGGCGCGCCAGGCGATCCGCGATGCGGGTTATGTGCTGGTGACGGAAGGCTATATGGACGTGGTGGCGCTGGCGCAGATGGGTTTCCCGCAAGCAGTAGCAACCCTGGGCACCGCCTGCACCCCGCACCACGTGCAAAAACTGATGCGCCAGACCGACACGGTGATCTTCAGCTTCGACGGCGACAAGGCCGGCCGCCGCGCCGCCCGCCGCGCGCTGGAAGCGTGCCTGCCGCACGTGGCAGACAACAAGACCATCAAGTTCCTGTTCCTGCCCACCGAGCACGATCCGGACAGCTATGTGCGCACCTATGGCAACGAAGCATTCGAGCAAGAGATCCACGAAGCGATGCCGCTGTCGCAATTCCTGATCAAGGAAGTGGTCGGTGAGCATGATTTGCAAAGCCCCGAGGGCAGGGCGCGCGTGCAGTTCGACGCCAAGCCCTTGTTGCAGTCGATGACGCCGACCGCGCTGCGCCTGCAAATCGTGCGCGGCCTGGCGCAATTGACGCAAACCACGCCGCACGAGATCGAATCGCTGTTCGAGCTGGCCAAGCCGGTGGCGCTGTCGCGCAAGGCGCCCAGTCGCAGCGGCCGGCCGGCGCCGGTGGGACTGGAATTGCAGATCGTGCGCCTGCTGGTGGCCCATCCGCCGCTGGCGCTCGATATCGACGAAGCGGCCCTGGCAGCGTTCCAATTCTTCGGCGACGACGCTGCCGAGCGGCTGGCGCAACTGGTGGCTGGCGCCCAGGCGCTGGGCCCGAATGGTGGCTTTGCCGCGTTTGCCCAGCATTTGAAGTCGCTCGGCGACGAATACGACGAGATCATCAGCGAAATCGCCCAGGGGGCGGAGTCCGATGTCGATGCTGACCGCATGTTCCTGCGTAGCGCCGTGCGCCAGATCAAGGAAGATGCGCTGAAACAGGAGCTGATGCAACTGTCGGCGGCCGGTCTCACACCGGAGAGCATTGCACGCTTTCGCGAGATCACCACGCAGCAGGCTCAGCTGGAAAGAGAGAAGCAAGCGGAGTTTGCAAACCGCTAATATTGTGGCAGTGTGGAGGCGTCTTGATCGCCGTCATGTTTTTGCAGGTTTACAGAGGGGCGGCAAGGGTGCTTCCCTCTGGATATTGAAAAGTGACGTGCTATAATAAAACGCTAAGTGTTGTATGTTTTGGCATCGTTTTTCCGTTCAGAGTGTGTTTGTTTTCAGTGAGTTAGGTTCTTGATCGACAGGCAGGAAATCCAGGCGGGGTACTGGACAAACAAATAAGGTGAAGGTGAACCTTCGCTTATGTTTGTTGTCTAACCCAGTCATCGTTTCTTGCCACTACGCATGAGTTTGATGCAGTAGAATTTTGCGGTCAGAGCCTGACCAGGTATAAGTAGTCGTAGTGTTGTCGGACTTGCGAAGTCGGCAAGTTCGAAGACGTGGGTTCCAAGGGAACTGCAAGAAACTTTATCCTAAATAAGCAAGTCGTTGTGTAATCGAAAGCGCCTGTGCCAATCAAGAAACCTGAATCCAATGTGGCTGAAAAGCCGAGCAAAGTGACCGCAAAATCCGCTAAAACAGCGGATAAGGCGGAAACGCGTGTCGCCAGCAACAACCCGCCCGTGGTCAGCCAGACTACGGACGCGGCCACGCTGGCTGCCATCGATACTTCGGGCTACGTACTGCCGTCGGTCAAAGTGCCCGGCCGGCGCGGGCGCAAGCCGAAGGAATTCCAGCCTGAAAACGACGAAGTCGCCGCGCTGAACGCGGTCGAACGCGCCGAGCTCAAGGCCGTGGACAAGGCCAAGGCCAAGGACCGCAAGGCCAAGGAAAAAGCGCTGCTCAAGGACGCGTTCTCTTCGGACACCGAAGCGACCGAGGAAGAGCTCGAGCGCCGTCGCCAGAAACTCAAGACCCTGATCAAGTTCGGCAAGGAACGTGGCTTCCTCACGTATGCCGAGATCAACGATCACCTGCCCGAAAACATCATCGATCCCGAAGCGATCGAAGGCATCATCGGCACCTTCAACGACATGGGCATCGCTGTTTACGAGCATGCGCCGGACGCTGAAACCTTGCTGCTGTCCGACAACGTCGCCACCGTCACCAGCGATGACGAAGCCGAGGCTGCGGCAGAAGCCGCGCTGTCCACGGTCGATTCCGACTTCGGCCGCACCACCGACCCCGTGCGCATGTATATGCGCGAGATGGGCTCGGTCGAGTTGCTCACGCGCGAAGGCGAAATCGAAATCGCCAAGCGCATCGAAGACGGCCTCAAGGACATGATCCAGGCCATTTCCGCCTGCCCGGTCACCATCGCCGAAATCATTGCCGCCTCCGATCGCATCCGCGCCGACGAAATCAAGATCGACGAAATCGTCGACGGTTTAGTGGACGAAAGCGACGACGGCGCCGCTGCCGCACCGGCCCCGGCCGCCGCCAGCGACGACGACGAGGAAGACGAAGAAGCCGAGGAAGAGGAAGAAGAGGAAGAGGAAGAAGCGGGCAACTCCGCCGGCGCCGCCGCCGGCTACTCGGTCGAACAGCTCGAAGCGCTGAAAAACACCGCGCTGGAAAAATTCGACACCATCTCGCTGCAATTCGACAAGATGCGCCGTGCCTTCGAAAAAGAGGGCTACAACTCCAAGGCCTACGACAAGGCCCAGGAAGCGATCTCGTCCGAACTGCTGGGCATCCGCTTCACCGCCAAGGTCGTCGAGAAGCTGTGCGACACCCTGCGCGGCCAGGTGGACGAAGTGCGCCACATCGAAAAGCAGATCCTCGATGTGGCGGTGAACAAGTGCGGCATGCCGCGCGCCCACTTCATCAAGGTCTTCCCGGGCAATGAAACCAACCTCGACTGGGTCGATGGCGAAGTGGCCGCCGGCCACGCGTACAGCGCCATCCTGGGCCGTAACATCCCGACCATCAAGGAATTGCAGCAACGCCTGATCGACCTGCAAGCGCGCGTGGTGCTGCCGCTGCCCGACCTGCGCAACATCAACCGCCAGATGGCGGCCGGTGAAATGAAGGCGCGCAAGGCTAAGCGCGAAATGACGGAAGCTAACTTGCGCCTGGTGATTTCGATCGCCAAGAAATACACCAATCGCGGCCTGCAGTTCCTCGACCTGATCCAGGAAGGCAATATCGGCCTGATGAAGGCGGTGGACAAGTTCGAATACCGTCGCGGCTACAAGTTCTCCACGTATGCCACCTGGTGGATCCGCCAGGCCATCACGCGCTCGATCGCCGACCAGGCGCGCACCATCCGCATCCCGGTGCACATGATCGAAACCATCAACAAGATGAACCGGATTTCCCGCCAGATTCTGCAGGAAACCGGCGCCGAGCCCGATCCGGCAACGCTGGCCATCAAGATGGAAATGCCGGAGGACAAAATCCGCAAGATCATGAAGATCGCCAAGGAACCGATATCGATGGAGACGCCAATCGGCGACGACGACGACTCGCACCTGGGCGACTTTATCGAGGACAACAACACGCTGGCACCATCCGACGCAGCGTTGCACGCCTCGATGCGCGGCGTGGTGAAGGACGTACTGGACTCGTTGACGCCACGCGAAGCGAAGGTGCTGCGCATGCGTTTCGGCATCGAGATGTCAACCGACCACACGCTGGAAGAAGTCGGCAAGCAATTTGACGTCACCCGCGAGCGGATCCGCCAGATCGAAGCAAAAGCGCTGCGCAAACTGCGCCACCCGAGCCGTTCCGACAAACTGAAAAGCTTCCTGGAAGCCAACTAAGACTTGACGCGCGCTGCTGCTAACCCTTATCCTCGCGCGTTCGTCCAAAAAACGAACGCGCGTCAGCGGGGCCGGCAAGACCTCCAGCGCACAGGTATCACCTCGGGCCTCTAGCTCATGCTTGGTTAGAGCAGCGGACTCATAATCCGTTGGTGCCCAGTTCGACTCTGGGGAGGCCTACCAATAAAATCAAAGGGTTAGCGAGGTTCGCTAACCCTTTTGCGTTAACTGCCAATCAGATAGCCTAATCGGCGACGCTTATCGCCGCAGCATCCAATTCAAGCATGACCACCTCACACACTTGCTCAAAGGTGGCGTGGTATCCAATCTTGTCGATGGCATCAAATTGCATGCGAAGGCTCGTCAGATCTCCGCCAAGCACGGCCTTGATCGACGTGATGTGGCGGATTAAAAATTTACCAGCTTGGCGCAATCCTTCTGGTTCCATTGCTGCGACCATAGCGAAATCAAACATATCACGCGCTAGCAGTCGATGGCCTCGGTGATAGAATTTCTTTGCAATGATTTCTGACGCAGTTTCGACGCGTACCAAGCGGCCAAATATCTCTTCCTCGACATAAGGCTTCTCGGTCAGGTTCGGAGAGGCGACAAAGTCTATCTCTCCTTCTGGCAAAAACAGTTTGACGAAGTTATTGGCCTCCTCATAATGGACTGCGATATCCTCTGCGACTTGGCTCAGGCGCGGGTTCACATAGTTCAGGGCTTGCGGGTCGGGGACGAAGATATCGATGTCCTTGCTGAGCCGGTGCCGATATTTGCGCATCAACACAGTTCCACCGCCGAAAGTCCAGGTGAAGTGTTTGCTGCCGTGGGTGTGAATTTCATCAACCAGGCGCAAAGCGTGTTGAAACAGGCCTTCCCAAGTTGTTTCGGTTGCCATCACCAAACGGCCCTGTGCGCATGTAGCGACTTCGCGATCGCAGCCACATGCTTCATGACCGCTTTGGCTGGCGTGTTGGTTTCCACCGAAACTTCACGGATCGCACTCAATACCAATGGCACCGGCGTTTCATCCAGCAGCGTCATCATGTGTGGCTTGAAGTCTTCCGGGACCACTCCCGTCTGCAAAATATGCTTCAACGTTTCTGGGCTGAGGATCTTTGCGTAGCTGGTACTGGCAGTCCGTGCGGCAGTGCTCAGTGCTGGCGATTTTTTGGCTCTATCGCTGGCGTCGAAGCCCATGCCGAGAAGTCCCATTACGTGATTGAGCTTGGTATAGCCAAGGTCTTCCAGTACGCCAGTTTCCAGTTGATTCACCGTCGTGCGTGACAATCCGGCCAGCTTTGCCAGTTGGGCCTGACTGATGCCGAATTCCTTGCGCTTTTCATGGACGTGCATCCCGACTTCACGTAGTTGCATGGTGCAACTCCTAAAATGTTCAGTAAACTGAACACATTATGACCCGTGCCGGGGAATTTTCAAGGAACATTCGCTCCATCAATTCCCCGCCAACACATCCTTCTTGAACCACTCACTAAGCATCTGCTTCTCGTAGTTATACATCTCGTTGCGATAACTATTGACGTTCAATTGGTAGTTGCGGTCGGCCAGCTCACGCTCGCCGCTGCGCAGCACTTTGCCATCCTGCTCGATGCTGTAGCGCAGGTGGATGCGGGGGAAGTCGTAGCTGCCCTTGGTCACGCGCACGTCGCGGATCGGCACGCGCGGGAACACGTCGCCGGCCAAGTCGATGTCGAGGATTTCCACCTTTAAATCCTGGTCTGCGGGCAGCTTGGTGGCCAGTTCTTCGAAGAACTCGCGGAAGTTGATTTCCATGGATTTGCGGTCGGTCTCGAAGCGCGGCACGTCGGTCATCTTCTCGGTGTTGACATAGGTGACGGTGACGGCCGCTGAGGCGGTGCTGGCGGCCAAGGTAAGCATGGCAATGACGGCTGGATGGATCAGGTGGTGCATGGCGACTCCCGTAGGTGGGCGTGGTGAAGTCCCCAATATACCCGAAGAATTATCCGCCGCGTGCTTGGGCGAACTCGTTGAAGGCGGCAATAAAGGCCTCGCCCGAACTGTGCAGACGCGGCGCGCCGACGTCGAAGGTGCAGCGCTGGACCGACGGTGGCGGCGCCAGGCCGGCGGCGGCCAGCGCGTGTTCGGCGCGCAGGGCGCTGAGCATGCCGTCCATCATCATGCGTGGCATGTCGAGGCCGGCGTTGTCGGTGTGGCCGCCATCGAGCACGCTGGGGGCGAAGGCCAGCGAGCGGGCGCCCTGGCGGATCGCTTCGCGCATTGCCACGCGGGTGGCGCGGCGCAGGCGGTCGCCGTCGAGGGTTTCGGGTTTGCCGAGGCCGATCACCAGTACCGCGCGGGCGGGGATGGTAGCTGGCGGCAGGCTGATCAGGATGGTTTCCATCTCCTGGGCACGGAAGTTGCCGCTGGCGCGCAGTGCCGTCAACTGGCCGCCCAGCGCGGTGTCGAGGCCGAGCAGGCCGCCGGCCACGGGGGCGCCATCCTGCTCGTGCTCGAACATGCAGGCGACGCTGAAGTCGACATCGGCTTGCGCCGGTCCCCACGCGGCGACATCGAATTCGACGCCGTCCAGCGTGCCGATGGGCAGGCGTTCGGGTGTTGTGTGCGGGTCATTCATGGCCAGGCTCCAGGTCAATACGGTTGCTTATCTTAGCGTGTAAAGCCCGCGCGCACCCCTGCCGAAATTTATGGCGCGCGCCATAGTCGAGATGCTCTGTAGCGCTAACATGTGTACTAAAATTACCGAATCAGAAAGACAAACTAACAATGGAGATAGACGATGATGGATTTTACTCGGCGTAATCTGGTCATGACCGCTGGTGGCGTGCTGGCGGCAACGGCCGTGGCCGGCCCCGTGTGGGCCAATCCCGACCGCAAGCTCGGCTACGCGATCGTCGGTCTCGGCGGCTACGGGCTCGGCGTCATCATCCCGCAATTCAAGTATTGCCAGCACAGCAAGCTGGTTGCGCTGGTCAGCGGCGACGCTGTCAAGGCCAAAAAGGTCGCGGGCGAGTATGGCGTGCCGGAATCGAATATCTACGATTACAAGAACTACGATCGCATCAAGGACAATCCCGACATCGACATCGTTTATATTTGCTTGCCGGTATCGATGCACGCCGAATACACGATCCGGGGCGCCAAGGCTGGCAAGCACGTGTTGTGCGAAAAGCCGATGGCGCTGTCGTCGGTCGAGTGCGAATCGATGATCGCCGCCTGCAAGCAGGCTGGAAAAAAATTGATGATCGGCTACCGCTGCCACTTCGAGCCATTCAACCTCGAAGCGCGGCGGCTGGCGCGCTCGGGTGCGATCGGCAAGCTGCGCTATTTCCGTTCCGAGCACGGTTACACCACGGGCGGCAACAACTGGCGCACCAAAAAGGCGATGTCGGGCGGCGGCTCGCTGATGGATATCGGCATTTACGCGCTGCAGGCGGCGCGCTATATGACGGGCGAAGAACCGGTGTCGGTGTATGCCAAGGAAACCACCGACCGGTCCGATCCGCGCTTCCGCGATGTGGAAGACATGGTCGAGTTCCAGCTGGAGTTTCCGTCGGGTGTGATCGGTTCGTGCATGTCGATGTATTCGGCCAACCGCAACCAGTTCCTGCTGATGGGCGACAAGGGCCGCATCGAGATGGAGCCGGCCACCGGCTACCAGGGCCAGAAACTGTGGGTGGGCGACGGGCGCAAGAATGAAATCACGGCGCCGCCGAACGCGACGAACAACCAGTTCGCCGGCCAGCTCGACCACCTGTCGCAGTGCGTGCTGCAAGACCGCACGCCCATCGTGGCAGGCGAGGAGGGTTTGCGTGATATCCGCATTATCGAAGCGGTGTATCGCTCGGCGCGCGAACACAAGCGTATTGCGCTCAAGTAAACGTTGAAATAAAACTTACAGGCCGGGTTGTTGATGCAGCCCGGCTTCCTCCGCCAGCTTGATGTCGAGCATCGAGATCACCAGGTCGGCATCGGTCAGCACGTCCTTGAGCGGAAAGCCGTCTTCCATCGCCACCACGGTGCCGGGCGGCACGCGTTCGGTGCTGTCGGCGCCGGGTGGCGTGTTGGGCATGAAGGCGAATTGCGGGAAGCGGGTTTTGCCGTGCAGGGCGATGTCGCTCAAGGTGCGCGGCGCCGCGCGCAACAGGCCGTTGCGCACGTGTTGCTGGCGTTCTTCGTGGCGTTGCTTAAGCAGGGCAGTCAGGCGCACGATTTCGCCGGCCAGGCGGTCCGATTCGGCCTGGTGTTCGGCCAGTTCGTCGTCGCTCAGCGCTTCTTCCCATTGCGTCAGTTTCAACAGGCCGCGCTTGTGCAGGGCCTGGCGTTGCAGGTCGATTTCGATCGATGCCGCGCGGGTCTGGTGCGTGTCCAGGTCTTGCGTGATGGCGGCGTCGCCGTTGACGCGCAGCCACTTGTCGCCAAAGCCGAACACCAGGCCGTCGAAATAGAAATACATCGGCAGCACTTGCGGCACCGCGCCGGCCAGCATTTGTTGCGGCGTCATGTGCCAGCGCTCGGCCAGCTCGGGTAGGGTGAGGGTCAATGGTTCGATCAAGGGCATACGGTGTCTCCGGAGTTCAAGCGCTCATTTTCTCACAGACGCGTAAAATAGCGACTTTGTCACTGTTCGTCACGGAGTATGCCGCATGATGTTTCTTAAAGTTCCGTTTGCGGAAAAAGACGAGGCCAAGGCCCTGGGCGCGCGCTGGAATGGCGAACGCAAGTCCTGGTATGTGCCCGATGGCAAACCGACCGAAGCGTTCTCGCGCTGGCTGCCGCCCGGCGGCGCCGATTTCGTGCCAGCCGTGGCCGCTACCTCGCTGAAAAATCGCCCGGTCACCGTCGATTCCTATGCCGGCAAACCGGTGATGGGCAAGCTGTTCATCGACCTCGAGCACGACTGCGATCCGTTCGTGGCCTGCCCGGTGTGCGCACCGAAGTTGGCCACATCCGGCTGGACCGCCACCCACGACAGCGTTGCCCAACTGCTGGTCGGCCTGCGGGGTTAAATCTTGTGTACCAATTACCGGCCCACGTCGCGCGACTTGCTGGCCGATTTGTTCCAGTTGAGCCTGTTCGAGGGCGACGACTGGCCGGCAGAGAGCTGGAAAGATTACCCGGCGCCCATCATCCGCTACAACGAGCAAGGCCAGCTGGTGTGCACCACCGCCACCTACGGCCTGGTGCCGCGCAGGCAGATTCCACCCGGCGTCAAGCCGTGGGATACCATGAACGCCCGCAGCGAGACCGTGGCGCAGTTGCGCTCGTACGCGAAATGCTGGCGCGAGGGGCAACTGTGCCTGGTACCGATGACCGGATTTTTTGAACCGAATTACGAGTCGGGCGCGGCCCAGCGCTGGCAGATCGGCCGCGCCGACGGCGCGCCGTTTGCCGTCGCGGGCGTGTGGCGCGAGTGGCCCGGTGAAAACGGTCCCCAGTACTCGTTCACGCAACTGACCATCAACGCCGACGACCATCCGCTGATGCGGCGCTTCCACAAGCCCGGTGACGAAAAACGTTCGCTGATCGTGATTGCCGCCGACGAATACGACGACTGGCTGCGCTGCCGCGATCCCGAACGCGCGCGCAGCTATTTCCAGCAGTTCCCGCCCGAACTGATGCGCGCCTGGTTCGATCCGCCACCGCCGCGCAAGAAGAAAGTGCAGCCACCGGAGCCGCAGTCTACCCAGATCGATCTGTTTTAGAACCCATCCCGCCAGAAGGCAGCGGATTGCGATGCCTCGGTAGCCATAAACGCGCGAGGAAAAGGCATGGCCGGCCATGCAATGACGCGCCACGCCGGCCCTGCTGTCGAGGTGCGCAAGCCGCGCCTCACTCCCTGCCGCGACAGGTTCTCAACGCGTCGGCTGCAATAGCCAGCGCCGCGCGGTGGTGATCACCTGCTCCGACAACGCCCTGGTAAACGGCGTCTGGATATCCCACATATGCCAGATCAGCGGCACGTCCAGCACCAGGCCCGGCGCCAGGTCCACCAGCGTGCCGGCCTCGAGTTGCGCCGCGCATTGCAGGTGCGGCGCCATGCCGTACGCAAAACCTGCCTCCAGGAACCGCACGAAACCCTCCGACGATGCATACGAATGATGCGGGTAACGGCCCTGGTAGCCGGTGGCCTGGGCGATAAAGCGCGCCATCAACGCATCCTTGCGGTTGAAGTCGAGCGCGGGCGCAGTTTGCACGCTGGCTGCCGTCAAGCCGTCGGGGAACCAGCGCGCGGCAAACCCCGGGGTGGCCAGGCAGTGGTAGCGCATCAAGCCCAGCGGCGTGGCAGTGGTGCCGGCCACGTGCGCGGTTTCGCTGGTGACACAGCCAAACACCCGGCCTTCGCGCAGCATGGCCAGGGTGTGATCCTGGTCGTCCATGGTGATGTGCAGCATGCAGTCGCCGGCGGCCATCAGCGGTGTGACCGCCTCCTGCAGCCAGGTCACGGCGCTGTCGGCATTGACTGCGATCGCCAGTTCCGGGCGGCCCGCGCCGGACATGTTGGCGCTGTCGAGGGCGGCTTCGAGCAGCCGCACCTGGCGGTAATGGGCGATCAGGCGGTGGCCGGCTGCAGTCGCTTGCGGCGGCTGGCTGCGCAGCAGGAGCAGCTCGCCGGCCTGGTTTTCCAGCATGCGCAAGCGCTGCGATACCGCCGATTGCGTGATCGAAAGAGCAGCGGCGGCCTTGTCGAAACTGCCGTGCTCCACCACGGCGTCGAGCGCAGCAAGGCCCCGATAGTCGATACGGCTCATTAGCATCCCTAATATTTGATGAGTATTATTAATTATACTTATGTTTGAGGCGCCGCTAAGCTGTGGTTTTTTTGCAGGAGGCAAGCATGGAACTGGGCGCTTTATTGAAGGGAATCGGGCTGGGCGGCGGCCTGATCATCGCGATCGGCTCGCAAAACGCCTACCTGCTGCGCCAGGCGTTGAAGCGCGAATATGTCTATACCTGTATTGCCATTTGCATCGTGTGCGACGTATTGCTGATTGGCGCCGGCGTGGCAGGAATGGGCGAAGTCATTAATAATATGCCCGGCCTTTTATTCTGGATAAAAATTACCGGTGCGGCGTTTTTATTCTGGTATGGCGTACGCGCCGCGCGTTCGGCATTCAAATCGTCCAGTTTCAATCTTGATAAACAGGCCACTGCCGTCAGCCAGCGCCAGGTAATTGCCGCCATGCTCGCATTCAGCCTGTTAAATCCCCATGTTTATCTCGATACCGTGGTATTGCTGGGCTCCATCGGCGGCCAGCAACCGGGCCAGGGACCATGGTATTTTGCCCTCGGCGCCATGCTGGCATCGATTATCTGGTTTCTCAGCCTGGGATTGGGCGCACAGTATTTAATTCCGATTTTTAAAAGGCCGGTGGCCTGGCGTATTCTCGATGGAGCGATTGCGGTGGTGATGTGGCTGCTGGCCGTCTCGCTCTTCCTGTAAAACGACCTGCGCGGCTGAACCGGCCGCCAGGGCGCATGCCGACGTGGTAAAAAAGCTAAAAAATAGCACCATCATGCTCATTTTTGGCGCGACTGCATGGTAGAGAGGTACTGCGTTGACGTCTTGGCAGCCGGATACAGCATAAAAATCCGGTTTTATCCAGCGCTGCTCAGCACTCGCCTAAATTTCAGCTTGCATATAAATATCCCCTGTTACTGGCATACAATAGGTGTCATCAAGAAATTGTTAGCACGCCAACGGCGCCAGGTGATGAGCATACTGCCGGAACAATACGTGAACTTGTCGCTGATGACGTCCGCCTTTGCGGTGGACGCCATACTGGTGGCATTGCTGGTATTTTTATGGCTGATGCACCGCAAGGAAAAGCACGCCTTGCTATGGGGTATCGGCCAGGCGGCTGTGATGGCCGGCGGATTGACCTGGTTTGCCGGCGCGGCGGTTTTATCGCCGTCCTGGCGTTTATTTGTCTGCGCGCTGATGCTGGTCATCGGTATGGCCGGTTATTACAGTGGCACGCAATATTTTCTTGGCGATTTGCGGCGGCGTCACTGGCGTTCGATCATGGCGGCCATGGTCGTTGCCACGGCCGGATTTTATCTGCTCTGGCAATTGCATCCGCACTGGGTGCCGCCCGGCAGCGCCGCCGCGCTCGGCCTGGTGATGGTGTGGATGGGCGTGCGCCTGGTCCGCGCCCAGCGCCGTTACCGCTTGCTCGGCTGCACCTTGATGGCGCGCGGCGTGTTCAACCTGGTCAGTGCCGCCACCTTGCCGCCGCAATGGTATTTGCTGTGGTTTGCCGGCACGTCCATCCTGAAAGCCCTGTCGATGCTGGGCCTGATTTATGCAGTGCAGGATGAAATGCAGCAGCGCTATGCGCGCACCATCGACAGCCTCAGTCACGGCTTTTTGATCCGCGATCGGTGGGGCATCATCCACGTCGCCAACGAGCGCGGCGCCCGCTTGCTGGGGTTCGAGCAGGCGGCCGACCTGGTGGGCAAGCACCTGAGCGAGATTTTGCCCAGGCTCACTCCGGCCATGGCCGATGACTATTTCCGCCGCTTCGAGGCGCCCGGTGTGCAATACCCAATGACCGACACCGCCGTCGTCACCCTGCATTCCGGCGCGCGCCTGCCGCTGGAAATGGCCGGCTCGCCGTATATCGAGCGCGGCCAGTTGTACTGCCTGGTGCAGTTGCTCGATATTACCGAGCGCCAGAAGAAGGACGACCTGCTCAACCAGGCCGCGCGTATCGATCCCGTTACCGGCTGTTTCAACCGCCACGCGCTGTCCGAGGCGCTGGCCCGCGAGGTGGCACAGTGCCGCGAGCAAGGCCGCGAATGCGTGGTGCTGTTCCTCGACCTCGACAAGTTCAAGCGCGTCAACGATTCCTTCGGCCACGCCACCGGCGACGACCTGCTGCGCCAGACCGCGCAGCGCTTGCGCGGCCTGCTGGGGCCGAACGACCTGCTGGCGCGCTTCGGCGGCGACGAGTTCATCGTCGTGCTGCCCGACCTGGCGGCAGGCAGCGCGGAGCCGGCCGCGCGCCGCTGCGCCGAGCACATCCTGAATGCGCTGTCGGCGCGCTTCCAGTTGCTGCACCATGCGATCGGGGTGTCGGCCAGCATCGGCGTGGCCTGTTATCCCGCGCTCGGCAGCGACAGCGACACCCTGATACGCAATGCCGACATCGCCATGTACGAGGCCAAGAAGGCCGGGCGCGGCGAGTTGCGCTTCTTCCACGATTCGATGAACGCCGCCGCCAAGAGCGCGCTCGAGATCGACGGCGCGCTGCGCGGAGCGATCGACAACAACGAATTCCGCCTGGTGTACCAGGCCATCGTCGATGCCCGCACCGGCACGCTGACCAAGGTGGAGGCGCTGATCCGCTGGCACAACGCGCAACTGGGCCACGTGCCGCCCGACCGTTTCATCCCGGTGGCGGAAGACAGCGGCATGGTGGTGGCGGTGGGCGCCTGGGTGCTCGAACAGGCGTGCAGCCAGATGGCGGCCTGGCGCGACGGCCCGCTGGGCGCGGTCACGGTCAGCATCAATGTCTCGGCATGGCAACTGGCCGATCCGTTCTTCGTGGCGCTGGTGCAGCAGACGCTGGCGCGCCACGGCCTGCAGCCTCGCCAGCTCGAACTGGAGTTGACCGAGCGCGTGCTGATCGACGACGGCGGCCATGTCCACAGCGTGATCGACCGCTTGCGCGCTTTGGGCGTGGGCGTGTCGCTGGACGACTTCGGCACCGGTTACTCGTCGCTGAGCTACCTGACGCAATTCCACCTGAACACGCTCAAGATCGACCGCGCATTCGTGATGGACATCGAGCACAGCGACCGCAGCAACAGCCTGGTGCACGCGATTATCGCCATGGGCCATTCGCTGGGCCTGAAACTGGTGGCCGAGGGCGTGGAGACGGCCGGCCAGGCCGCCATCCTCGAACAGATGGGCTGCCATTATTTGCAGGGCTACCATATCTCGCGGCCAATCGCGCCGGAGGCGTTGCTCGACTTCGCCGTGGGCAGAGCTGCCGAGGCCGCCTAGACCGTTGCAGTGTCACTCAACTGTCATCGCCACGTCATCGCAACGTCACATGCTGTTCTTACAATCTTGCTGATTGATACCAACTCACCCAGCAAGAAAGAGAACAGCCATGTCCCAGCGCTTCCCCCTGAAACCTTTGTGCCTGCTCGTGTTGCAAGCCCTGGCCATCCACGCTCACGCGGAAGAAGCGGCCGACAGCGCCACCGTAGCCGCCATGGCCGGTCCGGTCCAGACCGTGGAAATTACGGGGCGCGGCCAGTCGCGCCAGGTGCAGAACATCAACAAGGCCGACCTGGCCGAAGCGTTGCCGGGCACCAGCCCCTTGAAAGTGCTCGACAAACTGCCTGGCGTGAACTTCCAGTCGGCCGATCCGTTCGGCGCCTATGAATGGTCGACGTCGTTCAGCCTGCGCGGCTTCAGCCAGAGCCAGTTGGGCTTCACGCTTGACGGCATTCCGCTCGGCGACATGAGCTACGCCAATAACAACGGCCTGCACATCAGCCGTGCCGTATCGTCGGAAAACATCGGTCGCGTCCAGGTGTCGCAGGGCGCCGGCTCGCTGGCCACCGCGTCCACCAGCAATCTGGGCGGTACGGTGCAGTTCTTCACGCTGGCCCCCAGCGACGAGCGCGCCCTGACCGTGTCGCAAACCGTGGGCAGCGATTCGACGTCGCGCACCTTCGCCCGCGTCGATACCGGCCTGATCGGCGACGCCATGAAGGCATCGCTGAGCGGCACCCGCCAGCGCAGCGACAAGACCAAGGGTGAAGGCGGCCAGGACCAGGACCAGGTCAATGCCCGCTTCGTCTTCAATTTTGGCGAGAGCAACAGCCTGACCGGCTTCTTCAACTACTCGGACCGCAAGGAAGTCGACTACCAGGATATGTCGAAGGAAATGCTGGGCCGCCTCGGCTACGACTGGGACAACTACCAGCCCGACTGGCAGCGCGCCCTGAATGCCGCCAAGCAGCAGTACAGCGGCAACGTCACCAGCATGGACGACGCCTACTACTCGGCCGGCGGCCTGCGCAAGGACAATCTGAGCGGCCTGATCCTGGATCTGAACCTGACCCCGTCCTTCAACCTCAAGACCACCGGCTACCACCACGACAACAAGGGCGAAGGCCACTGGTACACGCCGTACGTCGCCACCAACGCCGCCAACCCGCTGTCGATCCGCACCACCGAATACCGCATCAACCGCAACGGCATCATGGCCGATGCGAGCCTGGAGCTGGGCAACCACACGGTTACCTTCGGCGCCTGGGGCGAGCGCTCGGACCACACGGGCACCCGCGCCTACTACGCGGTCACCGGCCCGGCCGACACCATGTATTACCTGTCGAACCCGTTCCAGATCGACTGGAAGCAGAACTTCATCACCACCACCTCGCAGTTCTACCTGCAGGACAGCCTGGCACTGATGGATGGCAAGCTGAAAGTGAACGCCGGCTTCAAGAGCATGAGCGTGGACATTGCTGCCCGTAACATCATCGGCAATCGCGCCGCTGGCAAGCTGACGGCCGAGAAGAATTTCCTGCCGCAGGTCGGCGCCAACTACGCGCTGTCCGCCGACGACGAAATCTTCGCCTCGGCCGCGAAAAACATGCGTGCGCACCAGCCTGGCGTGGGCGGTCCGTTCTCGCAAACCCAGATCGCGTACGACGCCGGCGTGGGTAACCTGAAACCGGAAACCTCGACCAATATCGACCTCGGCTACCGCTTCAAGCGCGATGCGGTGCAAGGCTCGCTGGCCGTGTACGGCGCCCGCTTCGACGACCGCCAGCTCTCCGTGGCCACCTGCGCCGGCATCGTCGGCTGCCCGTCCACCTTCGTGAACGTCGGCAAGGTCGATACCAAGGGCGTGGAAGCGATCGCCGTGTGGAAAATCAACCGCCAGATCAGCTGGTTCAACTCGGCCACGTATAACGACTCCAAGTACAAGTCCGACTACATGGACGGCACCACCCTGGTCCAGGTGAACGGCAAGCAGGTGGCCGGCGCACCGAAAACCCTGTTCAGCACGGAAGCGTCATACGACAGCGGCGCCTGGTTCGCCCGCCTGGGCGGCAAGTACACGGGCAAGCGCTACTACACCTACACCAACGACGCCAGCGTCGACGCGTTCTGGATCGGCAGCCTGTCGGCCGGCTACAAGCTCAAGTCGCTGGGCTTCATGAAAGATCTGTCGCTGCAAGTGAACGTGAGCAACCTGTTCGACAAGCAGTACATCAGCACCGTCGGCACCAACGGCTTCCAGGCCCGCGACCCGAACGGCACGGCGCAAACCCTGCTCACCGGCGCGCCACGCCAGGTTTTCCTGACCCTGAGCGGCAAGCTGTAACCAGTTGAGCACCATCAAAAGCGGCGCCCCGTCACCTGGGCGCCGCTTTTTTATGTGCAACATTTACTCGATATCATGAGCTCTGTTGCTGCCTAGATACAAGCGTCGGATGGTGCTGGCGAGCGACCAGTGGTCGCTGCATACTGGGAACCCCGTGTATGTTCCCAGGAGCGCGCCGTGAAATGGTTTTATGACCTGAAGATTGCCACCAAGTTGCTGGTATCGTTTGGCGTGGTGTTACTGCTGACCTTGTTCATGGGCGTCAGTTCCATCCTGTCCACGGCGCGCGTCAACCAGGCGTCCAGCGACCTGGCCGAGAACTGGATGCCGAGCGTGCGCATGGCGATGGAGCTGCGCAGCGATGTCAGCGACCTGCGCCGCTGGGAGCTGTCGCACCTGCTTAACGACGAGGCCGGCTTATATGCCGATTACAACCAGCGCATCGCCACCACGCTCGCTGCCATCAAGACGCACCGCGAGGCCTACGAAAAACTGATCAGCAGCCCCGAGGAAAAAGCGCTGGTAGCCAGCTTCGACCAGAACTGGACCGCCTACCTGGCCGAGCATACCAAGATGATCGCGCTATCGGCCGCCGGCGACAAGGAGGCGGCGCGGGCGCTGTCGCGCGGTGCGTCGGCCAAGGTGCTCGGTGCGCTGACCGACGTCACGGGCCAGTTGGTCAAACTCAATATCGATGGCGGCGACGCTGCCAGCGATGCCGCGACCGCCACCTACAACACGGCGCGCGTCACGTAGATCGTGCTGTTGGTGCTCAGTATCGGCATTGGCCTGGCATTGGCCGTGACGGTGGCGCGCATTGTCTCGGCGCCGCTGCGCGAAGCGGTGTCTGCCGCGTCCGCCGTGGCCGAAGGCGACCTCACGCGCGACATCGCCGTCAAGTCGTCGTGCGAGACGGGGCAGCTGATGCAGGCGCTCAAAACCATGACCGAAAACCTGCAGGCGCTGGTGGCGCAGGTGCGCAGCGGCACCGACCTGATCGCTACCGCCTCGGCGGAAATTGCCAGCGGCAACCAGGACCTGTCCTCGCGCACCGAGCAGCAGGCCAGTTCGCTGGAAGAAACCGCCTCGTCGATGGAAGAGCTGACCAGCACCGTCAAGCAGAACGCCGACAATGCGCGCCAGGCCAACCAGCTGGCGCAGTCGGCCTCCGGTATCGCCACCCGGGGCGGCGAAGTGGTGGGGCAGGTGGTGGGCACCATGGCCTCGATCAACGAATCGTCACGCAAGATCGAGGACATTATTTCGGTGATCGACGGCATCGCCTTCCAGACCAACATCCTGGCGCTGAACGCGGCCGTGGAAGCAGCGCGGGCCGGCGAGCAGGGCCGGGGCTTCGCGGTGGTGGCGGGCGAAGTGCGCAACCTGGCGCACCGATCGGCCGCTGCCGCCAAGGACATCAAGCAACTGATTTCCGACTCGGTGCAAAAAGTGGAGGCCGGCTCGGAACTGGTCAACCAGGCCGGCACCACGATGAGCGAGATCGTCACCAGTATCACCCGCGTGACCGACATCATGGCCGAGATTTCGTCCGCCAGTAACGAGCAGAGCGACGGCATCGAGCAGGTCAACACGGCGATTACCCAGATGGACCAGGTCACCCAGCAAAATGCCGCGCTGGTGGAAGAGTCGGCTGCTGCGGCCGAATCGCTGCAAAACCAGGCGGCGCAGCTGAGCGACGTGGTCAGCGTGTTCAAGATCCATGCATCGAGCACACGCGCGGCGGTGGCGCCCACGCCCGCCCGGCGCGCGGTGGCGGCGGCGACATCGGCCAAGGTTGCGCCACGCCTGGCCACTGTGGCTGCGTCCAGGCCTGCGCCGAAAAAGCCCGCAAAGCAAACGGCAGAAGGCGACGAGTGGGAAACCTTTTAACAAGGTGACCAACCGGATGTAACAGCTTGTTATCCGTTTTGATAGATTGCAAATGATAATCATTCTCGATTATAGTTCTGCAACTTTCAAAATCGATACGGAGCACCATGTTACGTCCCCTCAAGCCCTGGCTGGCCCTCGGCCTGCTGTCCGCCACGCCATTGGTCCACGCGCAAGCTGGCGCCGACGGTGACGTCGCCCTGCCACAAGTAAACGTGGTGGCTGAGCGCAGCGCCGCCTACAACACCGGCACCAGCCGGGGCGCCACCCGCACCGATACGCCGCTGCGCGAAGTGCCGCAATCGGTGCGCGTGGTCAACATCGAGCAGCTCGAGGACTTGGGCGCCATGCGCCTGGCCGATACCGTCGATTTCGTCAGCGGCATTTCGCGCCTGAACGATTTTGGCGGCACCTGGGACAACTTCGGCATCCGCGGCTTTTCCAGCACCGACATGGGTTTCCTGGTCAACGGCTTTCCCGGCGCACGCGGCTACAATCCGCCGCGCGACACCGCCACCGTCGAGCGCTTCGAATTCCTCAAGGACCCGGCCGGCGCCATCTATGGCAGCAGCGAGCCGGGTGGCACCATCAACATCGTCACCAAGAAGCCGGCATTTACCGCGCGCCACGTGGCCGAGGTGGGCTTCAACGATCGCGGCCTGCGCCGCGCCACGGTGGACACCACCGGGCCATTGAGTTCCACTGTCGCTTACCGCCTGAACCTGATGACGGAGGAGGGCGATCCGCGCTCGTCACTGCTGCATAACAAGCGCATGCTGGTGGCGCCCGCGCTGACCTGGCAGATCGACCCGCGCACCACGCTCAACTACGAAGCGGAAATCCTGAAATCCGACACCCCGCTCGACCGCGGCGTGATCAATGTGCGCGGCCAGTTGGGCCTGCTGCCGCGCGACCGCATCCTCAACGAGCCGACCGACAAAAACATGCGCCTCTCCAGCAAGACCCAGCAACTGACGCTGGACCGGGTGCTGGCCGACGGCTGGCGCGCGCGCCTGGGCGCGAGCTACAAGGAAAGCACGTTCGAAGGCGACTACACGGAAGCGACGTCGCTGGCGGCGGACAACCGCACCCTGAACCGCCAGGCCACCTGGCGCACGCTGCCATCGCGCGATACCTCGGTCAACGGCGAGCTCGAAGGCAAGTTTGCCACCGGCGGCCTGGAGCATACGCTGCTGGTCGGCGCCGAAGCTTCGCGCCTGTGGATGAACATGGAAATCCTGCGCTCGGCCAACACGCCAATCGACATTTATGCACCGGTGTACGGCCGCGTGGCCGGTCCGTTGACCTCGCTCACCACGAGCTCGGACGAACGCCAGCGCGTGAAAGCTGTGTTTGCGCAAGACCAGGTCAGCCTGTCGGCACAATGGAAACTGCTGGCCGGCCTGCGCTGGGACGAGTACAGCCAGGACCTGGTCAACCGCGTGGCCCGCAGCCAGTTGCAGCGCAAGCAAAGTGCGGTGTCGCCGCGCGCGGGCGTCACGTACCTGCCCAACAGCTGGAGTTCGCTGTATCTGTCGGCCGGCAAATCGTTCCGGGGCAATACCGGCATCGACGTCAACGGCAACGCTTTCGATCCGCAAAAATCGCGTTCCTACGAAGCGGGCTGGAAGCTGCAAAGCGCCGACCAGCGCCTGGGCGCTACCGTCGCCGTGTACGACATCACCAAGACCAATGTGCTCACGGCCAGCGACGTGCCGGGCTTTTCGGTGGCGGCAGGTGAAGTGAAAAGCAGCGGCGTGGAAGCGGACGTGACCGGGCAGCTCGGCCGTCACTGGCGCGTGAGCGGCAACGCCGCCTACGACGACGCCCGTGTTACCCGCGACCGCACCCTGGCGGCCGGCACGCGCCTGATGAACGTGCCGAAATGGAGCGCCGGCATGCTGGCGATCCGCGAAGACCGCCTGCCTGACGGCAGCCGCTACGGCGTGGGCGCCGGCGTCAACCACGTGGGCGAACGCTCGGGCAACAATGCCGACACGTACTCGCTGCCGTCGTACACGACCGCGCGCCTGCTCGGCTACTGGCAGCTGAACCGGCAGGTCAAGCTGTCGCTTGACGTGCTCAACCTGTTCAACCGCACGTACTACACGTCGTCGTGGGCCGGCCTGTACGTCACGCCCGGCGCCGAGCGCAGCGTGGCTGCCAGGGTCAAAGTCGAGCTTTAATTTGCCAGCAAGGCCATGTTGCGCCCGCGCTGCTTGGCCTTGTACAACGCCCGGTCCGCCATTTCCACCAGCAGGTCCGGCGAGTTGTCGTCGCCCGGCACCAGTACTGCCACCCCGATGCTGATCGTCAACATGCCGAACGGCGACTGCTCGTGCGGCAACTGGCGCCGCGCCAGCTCGGCGCACATTGACTGCGCCGCCTCGAAGGCGTCGGCCGCACCGGTATCGGCCGCCAGCAGGGCGAATTCTTCGCCGCCATAGCGGGCCGCGATGTCGGTGGCGCGCCGGCCGTGGTGGGTGATCAGGTCGGCCACCGCGCGCAAGGCGGCATCGCCGGCCTGGTGGCCGTAATGGTCATTATATTTTTTGAAGAAATCGACGTCGAGCATCGACAGCGCCACCGGCTGCCCGGTGCGTGCGGCGCGGCGCCATTCGGCCGCCAGCGCCAGGTCGAAGCCGCGCCGGTTGACTACGCCGGTCAGGCCGTCGGTGGTGCTGAGCGCGGCCAGCTTGCGGTTCGATTCCTCCAGTTCGGCCGTGCGCGCCGCCACCACTTTTTCAAGCTGCAACTGGTGGCGCGTCAGGCGGTCGATGCGGATCCGGTACAGCAGCGCCAACGTAAACACCACCAGCGCCACGCCCAGCAGGCGGAACCACCCGCGCTGCCAGAATGGCGGCGTAATGGTCACGCGCAAGGTGGCCGGTTCCTCGTTCCACACGCCCAGGTGGTTGGCGGCCTTGACCCGGAACACGTAGTGGCCCGGGTTGAGGTTGGTATAGCTGGCGCTGCGGTGGGCGGCGTCGGTGTGCACCCATTCGCGGTCGAAACCCTGCAACTGGTAGGCGTAGCGGTTCTGGCCGGGGTCGGTGTAGTGGAGTGCGGCGAATTCGATTGAAAACACCGACGCTTCCGACGACAGGGTCAGCGCGGTGGGCGCGGTAACCGGCCCCTCGGCCTTGACGTCGGCGCGCGGCTTGCCGTTTTGCAGCGAATGGTTGAACACCGTGATATCGGTGATGGCCACCTGCGGCGGCACCGAGTTGCTGCGCACTTTCGATGGTGTGACCGCCGTCATGCCGTGTACGCCGCCAAAGTACAGCGTGCCATCGGCGCCGCGCGCGGACGAGTTGACGGTGAACCCTTCGGTCAGGCCGTCGGCGGCGGTAAACAGGCTGACCTTGCCTGTCTCCGGATCGAGGCGGAACAGGCCGGCCAGCGTGCTGCACCAGATCTTGCCATCGAGGTCGTGTTCGATGGCGAGGATTTTTTGCGACCGCATGGCCGCCGCGTACGAGGTGAAGCGCACCTTGCCGCCGGCCTCGAACACGGCCAGGTTCAACCCCTTGCTGGTACCGATCCAGAGGCGGCCCCTGGCGTCCTCGTGCAGGCTGACGATGTTGTTGTCGCTGATGCTGGTGGCGTCGGCCTGGTCGTGGCGGAAGTGGCGGAAGATGCCGGTGGCGGGATCAAGCCAGTCGAGGCCGCCGCCATTCCATTCCGAGCCCACCCACACCCGGCCGCTGCTGTCCTCCAGCACGGCGGAGGCGCCGTCCACGCTGCGGCTGCTGCGGTCCTGCGGGTCGTTGTAATAGATCTTGCGGGCGTCGGTGGCCGGATCGTAGCGGATCAGGCTGTTGCCGGTGGCCAGCCACAGCGCGCCGCCCGCGCCGGGTGCGATGAGGTTGATATAGTCGCTGGCGGTGTTGCCGAAGTGGATGGCCTGGAACGTGCCGTCCACATGGTCGAGCCGGTTGAGGCCGTTCGAAGTGCCCAGCCACAGCGGTCCCTTGCCATCGTCCTGCTGGTACATGCTGTACACGATGGAGTGGCTCAGATTGCCCGGGGTCCGGTCATCGGCTTGCCAGGTCTTGACGACCGTGCGGGTGCCGGGGTCGTACAAGCTCATGCCCACATTGCCGCCCAGCCAGAGCCGGCCCGCGGGCGCCCGTGACAGGCTCAGCAGCGCATTGCTGGCCGGTGCGGCACGGCGGTCGATGCGAAATGGCACGTGGCGCGTAAAACCTTCGCTGCTGAGATTGGCCAGCGCAATGCCATCGGTAAACGAGGCGATCCACAACATGCCGCCTCGGTCCTGCATCACGGCGCGCAGGTTGTCGCCGGGCAGGCTGTACGGATCGTCGGCGGCATGGACAAACTGGTCGAAGGCGCCGCGTTCCCGATTCCAGCGCAGCAGCCCCGCCGACAGGGTGGTCGCCCACAGCCGGCCCTGGTTGTCGAGGTTGAAGTCGGTGATGCGGCTGGCGGGCGAGGGAACGGCTGTGCGCGTACTCCAGTCGCGCTTGCCATCCCAGTGCACCACACCGGCCTCGGTGCCGATCCACAACTCGCCATTGCGGTCGAATTGCAGCGCACGCACGATATTGATGCGGGCATCGGCGCGGACGGCCGGATCCACCTGGTGGTGGAGGAAGCTGGTGGCGCCTGGCGCCAGGTAGTCGAGTCCGCCGGGCCAGGTGGCGGCCCAGACTCCACCGCCGGCATCGAGCGCCAGCGCATTGAGGTCGTTGCTGGCCAGGCTGCCGGGATCTTTGGCATCGTGGGCATATACGGTGAACTTGCCGGTGTCCGGATGGTAGTGCTGCAAGCCGCCCCAGCTGGCTATCCACATGCCGCCCCGGCCGTCGGCAATGATGCGCTTGATGATGCGATGGTTGTTGGGGCCCTTGGCTGGCGCCATCACCGTAAAGTTGTTGGTGTCCGGATTGAAGCGCGCCAGGCCGTTCTGGGTGCCGGCCCAGATGCGGCCCTTGGCGTCTTCGTAAATGGCCGCGACACGGTCGTGCGGCAGGCTGTGCGGATCGGCGGGGTTGTGGGCATAGCGTACCGCCTGGTAACCGTTGTAGCGATACAGGCCGTTGGTATGGGTGCCAACCCAGACATAACCCTGGCGGTCCTGCAGCAGCGCCAGCATCGATGGCTCGTCCCCGCCCAGCGGTCCCAGCTTCTTGAAGCGCAGCGACGGCGTGACCGCCTCCGGAGAAATCGGCCAGTCCGCTGCCAGCACCGGAGCGAACGGAATCGACAGCAAGATCAAGCAGGACAGCAACAGGCGGCAAAGCAGCGCGAAGGCTGGGCGCAAGGAGGGCAAAGCGGACGAAGGGAGCGCGGGCATGGTGGAGTTTTCGAGGCGCCGGTCAACGCCGTCCGGCAGGAGGAGAGTAGTGGATTATTTATAATTCTATGGTTTGGCTGGCATTATACATGCCATTGATGCAATTATTTCTGGATAATAGTCAGTGTTTTCGCGCACTTGCCGCTTTTTAGGGTATAGTTTACGGTGCTGCCTGCCGTGTATAGAGCGCCGCCACCGCACCCGTCCCTTTTCCCCGGTGCGGATTCTGTTGTTTATTGAAGAAAGCTGGTTGTCCCCCAGGGGCCGGCCCACACACTATGTCCGAATCCGAGATCACTACCCCGTCTGTTGACGTCCCGTCTGCCCCCATTGCACCTGCTGCACCAGTCACGCCAGCAGCACCAGCAACTTCCGCAGCACCAGCAGCACCCGCAGCACCAGTAGTGCCTGTGGCAACAGCAGCACCTGTGGAACCCGTCGTACCTGTGGAACCCGCACCTGCGGCACCAGCCCCGGTGGCCTCTGCGGCTCCAGCAGCAGAACCGGTAGCCTCTGCGGCACCAGCAGCACCGGTAGCTTCTGCTGCGCCCGCAGCCGAGGCGGTTGCCGTCGCGGCTGTGCCGGTTGCGTCAGTTGTACCCGCCGCTCCGGCTGCGCCAGTCGCAGCGGTAGCGCCGGTCGCCAGCGTGCGCTTTGCCGACTTTGGCCTGTCGCCGCTGATCCAGCGCGCGCTCGACGAAGCCGGTTACGAGCATCCGACGCCGATCCAGGCCGAGGCGATTCCCGTGCTGCTGCAAGGACGCGATGTCATGGGCGCGGCCCAGACCGGTACCGGCAAGACCGCCAGTTTCTCGCTGCCCATTATCCAGATGCTGCTGGCCAACGCCAGCCACAGCACCTCGCCGGCGCGCCACCCGGTGCGCGCGCTGATCCTCACGCCTACCCGCGAACTGGCGGTGCAGGTGGCCGATAACGTCAAGGCCTACGCCAAGCACACGCCGCTGCGCTCCACCGTGGTATTCGGCGGCATGGACATGAAGCCGCAAACGGCGCTGCTCAAGGCCGGCGTGGAAATCGTCATCGCCACCCCGGGCCGCCTGCTCGACCATATCGAGCAAAAGAATATCAGCCTGTCGCAAGTCCAAATGCTGGTCATGGACGAAGCCGACCGCATGCTGGACATGGGTTTCCTGCCGGACTTGCAGCGCATCATCAACTTGCTGCCGAAGCAGCGCCAGAACCTGATGTTCTCGGCCACGTTCTCGCCAGAAATCAAAAAGCTGGCCAACACCTTCCTCAGCAACCCGATCACCATCGAAGTCGCGCGCAGCAACCAGACCGCCGACAAGGTCACCCAGGTTGTCTACAAGGTGACGGAGAGCCAGAAGCACGCGGTCACCGCGCACATCCTGCGCCAGCGCGAGCTGAAACAGGTGATCATCTTCTCCAACACCAAGATCGGCTGCTCGCGCCTGGCGCGCGAACTCGAGCGCGAAGGCATGAAGGCGGTCGCCATCCACGGCGACAAGACCCAGCAAGAGCGCATGGCCGCACTGGAAGCGTTCAAGAAGGGCGAGACCGACATCCTGGTCGCCACCGACGTTGCCGCCCGTGGCCTCGACATCACCGACCTGCCGTGCGTGATCAACTACGATCTGCCGTATAACGCCGAAGACTACGTCCACCGCATCGGCCGCACCGGCCGCGCCGGCGCCTCCGGCGACGCCATCTCGATCTACTCCGACAAGGACGAGCGCCTGCTGGCCGACATCGAAAAGCTGATCAAACAAACCATCAAGCGCGGCGAACTGCAAGGCTTCAATCCTGCGCCTGCCTATGGCGCCGCTCCCGCCGGCGAAGAGCGCGGCAACCGTGGCGAGCGCAGTGAGCGTGGCGACCGCCATCCGCGCCGCCCGGAAGACAGCAGCCGCGGCCCGGCCAGTCGCCCGACCGACCGCGCCCCGCGCGGCATGGGCATGTCCCCGCGCCGCGACAAGGTCGATCCGTGGTTCCTCAAGCCGTACGAACCGGCCAAGAGCACGTTGGCGCCGGCAACCGCGCCGGGCGCTGCGGGCAGCAGTAAGCCCAAGCAAAAACTGGCGGTCTTGCTTGGCGGCGTCCCGAAGTAATAATCAACTGGCAGCCCTCGCGGCTGCTTTTTTGTGGCGGCTTTTCCGTGGTGCCCTGCCATGGAGGCAAACCATGCCAGCGTGGTTTTATTGCTGCAGGTTATAGAGATATAGGCCAAAAACAAGCGGCAGCCAGCCCGGCCTGCTCTTTGTAATAAAGTGTGTCCAATGTATTGCTGCGGCTTCAAACTTGGTAAATTGATTATTCTCTCTTGATTCAATAAACTATGATAGCAGTCGACGACGATTCCCTTATGTCTGGCGCCCCGCCACTGATCGTCGATTTGGACGGTACACTGATCCACACCGATATGCTGCACGAGACCGCGTTGCGGGTTTCGCGCGATAGTCCTCTGGACGTGCTGCGCATTCCGCTGTGGCTGTCGCAGGGCAAGGCCGTACTCAAGACCCGGCTCGCCGGACGCACTGACTTCGATCCCGCCGCGCTGCCCTACAACCTGCCGCTGCTCGACTGGCTCAAGGAGCAGCGCGCCGCCGGCCGGCGCCTGATCCTGTCCACCGCCACGGACCGCTCGATTGCCGACAATATCGCCGCCCACCTTGGCGTGTTTGACGAAGTCATGGCCAGCGACGGCGTCACCAATCTGGCCGGCAGCAACAAGGCGGCGGCGCTGGAAGCGCGGTTTGGCGCCCATGGCTTCGACTATGCCGGCAATTCGTCGGCCGACCTGGCCGTATGGCGCCGCGCGCGCCGCGCCATCGTCGTCAACGGTTCAACCCGCTTAACGGCGCAGGCCACCGGCCTGTGCAAGGTCGAGCGCGAATTTCCGCCCCAGCCGCGTGGCTTGAAGAGCTGGAGCAAGGTCCTGCGCGTGCACCAGTGGCTCAAGAATCTGCTGTTGTTCGTGCCGCTGTTGGCGGCGCATCAGGTGGACAGCGGCGCCCAGTGGGGCACGCTGCTGCTGGCGTTCATCTCGTTCAGCCTGTGCGCGTCCACCGTCTACATCGCCAACGACCTGCTGGACCTCGAGAGCGACCGCCAGCATCCGCGCAAACGGCTGCGGCCGTTCGCGTCGGGCGCGGTGCCTGCCTGGATGGGTGTGCTGCTGGCGCCGGTGCTACTGGCCGTCAGCGTGATCCTGGCGTGGCGCGTCGGTGGCAGTTTCCTGCCCTGGCTCAGCGTCTATTTCCTGGTCACGTGCGTCTACTCGTGGGGCTTGAAGCGCGTGATGCTGGTCGATTGCGTCACGCTGGCCGTGTTGTACACACTGCGTATCATTGCCGGTGCGGCCGCCATCGGCCAGATGCTGTCGTTTTGGCTGCTCGCGTTCTCGGTCTTCCTGTTCCTGTCGCTGGCGTTCGTCAAGCGCTACGCCGAATTGCATGGCCAGGAGCTGGGCGGCAAGACCAAGGTGCAGGGGCGTGGCTACTACACTTCGGACGCGCCGCTGATCCAGACGATGGGCGTCACCTCCGGTTACTCGGCTGCCGTGGTGCTGGCGCTTTACCTGAGCAGCGACGTCGTGGTGATGCTGTACCGCCAGCCCGAAATCGTCTGGGGCGCGGTGCCGGTCCTGCTGTTCTGGATCAGCTGGATCTGGATGCAGGCGCATCGTGGCAATATGCATGACGACCCGGTCGTGTTTGCGATCAAGGACCGTGCCAGCCTGCTGGCCGGGCTGGTGTTCGGCCTCATCATCGTAGCCGGCGCTATGGGCTGGCCATGGCTCTAGTCTCGTCCTGGGGGCGGCTCGGCAGTTGGCCGCACAAGGTGCTTGCGCTGACCGACCGCACCCGGGTGGCACGCCAGCTGGCCGCTGCCGATGGCCCGGGCATCGCTCACGGCATGGGCCGTAGCTATGGCGACGTCTGCCTCAACCCCGACGGCGCGTTGTGGCGCACCAGCGCCATGGACCGTTTCATCGCATTCGATCCCCGGCAGGGTCGCATCGTGTGCGAGTCGGGCGTCCTGCTGCGCGATATCCAGCGCCTGACCCTGGCGCATGGCTGGCTGCTGCCGGTCACGCCCGGCACCCAGGTGGTGACGGTGGGGGGCGCCATCGCCAACGATGTACATGGCAAGAACCATCACCGGGTCGGTTCGTTTGGCGACCACGTGCTGCGCCTGCGCCTGGTGCGCACCGATGGCGAGGTGATCGATTGCGGACCGTCCATGCATCCCGAGTGGTTTGCCGCCACTGTCGGTGGCATGGGCCTAACTGGCGTGGTCACGGAAGCCGAACTGCAGCTGCGTCCTGCCGCCGGCCCGTGGCTGGTGACCGAGACCGTGCCGTATTCCGGCCTCGACGGATTCTTTGCGCTGGCCAACGAGTCGGAGCATGGCTGGGAGCAGACGGTGTCGTGGATCGACTGCCTGTCGCGCGACCAGCGCGGCCTGTTCATGCGCGCCAACCAGGCCGACATCCCGTACCGCGCCTCCGATGCTCAGGCGGGAAAAAAGCCGCGTACCATGCCAGTCGTGCCACCGATTTCGCTGGTCAACCAGCTATCGCTGCGGCCGTTCAACAGCGTCTACTACAACCTCAACAAGCTACGTGCCGGCAAGGCGATTGCCCATTACGAAAGCTATTCCTACCCGCTGGACAATCTGCTGGAATGGAATCGCATGTACGGTCCGCGCGGATTTTACCAGTACCAGAGCGTGGTGCCGCGTGCCGTCGCGCAGGACGCTGTGGGCGTCATGCTGCGCGAGATCGCGGCCTCCGGCGACGGCTCCTTTTTGGCCGTGCTCAAAACCTTCGGCGAGCGCGCTGCGCCCGGCATGATGAGCTTTCCGTGCCCCGGCGCCACGCTGGCGCTGGACTTTCCCAACCGGGGCGTGCGCACCCTGCGCCTGCTCGAGCGGCTCGATGCCATCGTGCGCGAAGCGGGCGGCCGCATCTACGCGGCCAAGGATGCGCGCATGCCGCGCGAGTTGTTCGAAAGCGGTTATCCGCGCCTCGCAGAATTCTTGCAATACCGCGATCCTGGGACCAGTTCGGCCCTGTCGCGTCGCCTGATAGGAAATTAAGATGTCCGACCAACTCAAGCGCATCGTCATCATCGGTGCTACTTCTTCCATGGCCGAGCACTGCGCGCGGTTGTGGGTCACCGGCCAGCGCGTCGACCTGACCCTGGTCGGCCGCGATGCCGACCGCACCGAGCGGGTGGCCGCCGATCTGCGCGTGCGCAGCGCCGGCTCGACGGTGCGGGTGCTGGCCGCAGGTTTCAGCGATCCGGCCGGGATCGGCGCGCTGGTCGACGCCATCGTTGCCGACGGCATGCCGCAGCAGGTGCTGATCGCCCACGGCACGCTGCCGGACCAGCAGCAATGCCAGCGCGAGCTGGTGCTGGCGGCCGAGGCGCTGGACGTCAACGCGGTGTCGCCGGCGCTGTTCGCCGAAGCGTTCGCCGGCCATATGGAGCCGCACGGCGGCGTGATCACCATCATCGGCTCGGTGGCCGGCGAGCGCGGCCGCCGCTCCAACTACATCTATGGCGCCGCCAAGGGCCTGGTGACGCGTTATGCGCAAGGCCTGCAGCACCGCATGGCGGGCAGCGGCAGTGCGCTCAAGGTGGTGCTGGTCAAGCCGGGACCGACGGCCACGCCGATGACCGCCCACCTGGCGGCCCGCGGGCTGGCACCGGTGGAATCGGTGGCCCGGCTGATCGTCGACGGTTCGGCGGCCGGCAAACCGGTGATTTACGCCCCGGGCAAATGGGCGCTGATCATGCTGGTCATCCGCAATCTGCCCGCTGTTGTTTTCAATAAAATGAATATCTGAGCCATGAACCAAGTACCCCCCCGTTTTTCCCCGCTACCGGCGATACTGCTGTTCCTGCTGCTGTTTGGACTGATGGCATGGACCAGTTGGCCGCAGATCATGGCGGTCAACGTCGAGATCGGCGATTTCGCCGCCAACTCGGTGCTGATCCAGGATGCCAAATCGCTGCACCTTATTTATGGCAACTACTCGCGCGTAGGCTTCAACCACCCCGGCCCGGCCATCCTGTACGTGCTGGCGGCAGGCGAACTGGTGTTCCATGACTGGCTGCGCCTGGTGCCGTCGCCGCTGTCGGGACAGCTGCTGGCCGTGACCCTGTACAACGCCGCCTGGATTACCGTGGTGTTTGCGCTGATGCGCCGCATTGCCGGTTCCACTGCGGCGGCGGTGCTGTTCGTGTCGGTATTCCTGCTGGCGGCAGCGTTGTGCGACTGGCGCGTGTTCGACGGCATGTGGTTCCCGCACCTGTATTTCTTCCCGTTCGCCGTGTTGCTGCTGGCCGCCTCGCGCCTGCTGTACGGACGCACCGACATGCTGGTGGCGCTGGGCGTGGCCACCGGTTTCCTGATCAATGGGCATGTCTCGTTTGTCGCCATCATCGGCATCATGCTGGTGGTGATGGTCACGGCTAACTATCTGCTGTCGCGCCGTCATTCCGAGACGCCACGAATCGCCAGCAAGCAATGGTTCCGCAGCAACGGCCGCGCGCTGCTGGTGTTCGGCGGCATCGTGCTGCTGTTCCTGGTGCCATTCATCATCGCCAACCTGATTGATCGGCCGACGCCGGTGCAGCAGTATTTGCGCTTTGGCCGCGGCAACAAAGGCAACACCGCGATGCAGGCGCTCACGTATGTCGGCGTCTACTGGGGCCAGGGCGCGGCGCTGGTGAGCGGGCTGGCACTGGCGGTGCTCAACTACTTCGGCAGCGCCGCAGTTGGCGGTCGCGTGGGCCAGCTTGGCAAGTCGCTGACGGCAGTGTTTCTGGCCGCCAGTGTCGCAGTGCTGTACTACGCCAAGGCCGGCGTGGACATGCTCGACCAGACCTATATCGCGCTGTTCTACTACAACGTGCCATGCATGGTGGCCAGTGCTGCCGTGCTGTTTTGCTATTTGATCTGGCAGTGGCGCCACAAGCACGTGGCCGCAACGGTGCTGGTGTTGCTGTGCGGGCTGGGCGTTTACCAGAAGATCAAGACGCCGCCCGAGTACATCGCCCATTACCGCCAGCCGGCGGTCCAGGAGGCGTACGAGGCGCTGGTCAAACTGCGTCCCGCGCAGGGCCGCATCGTGCTGGACCTGGAGAATGGCCCGGGCTGGGGCGATCTGTGGGTGCACATGACCGGTATTACCGCCTACGCCAAGCGCAAGGGCGACGACCTGTTCTGCATCAATGAGCAGTGGCATATTTCCTTTAGCAAGCCGGTGCGCTGTCGTTCCGAGGAACTGGCCTCGCCCGCGCACTTCCGCGTCACCAACAGCGGTCCTGCAGACAAGGTTGGCGTGCCGCCCGTGTACAGCGCCATGGGACTGTCGTTCCACCGCTATACGCCGCCGGGCCTGCTAGTCCGGGAGACGGTGACTGTCAAGGACAAGCCGGAACGCTTTACCCGCACGCAGTTGGCCTCCGGATGGTCCGGCGTCGGCACTGGCGACGAGTTCGTCTGGTCGGACGATAACGAGGCAGTGCTGGCGCTGCGCGCCTCTCCCGAGCAGAGCGGAGTAGTGGTGCTGGACCTGATGGCCTTCCTGCCCACCCCGGACGCGACCCAGCAGGTGACGGTGTACGTCAACGGACAACCCGCCGGCGACGTTCGTTTCAACCAAGCCCAGCAGCGCAAGCGGGTACCGGTGGCCTACAACGCCCGCCCCGGCGAAGCGCTGCTCATCACCCTCAAAATCGCCAACCCCATGTCGCCCAAGGCCTATGGCATGTCGCAAGACAACCGCGACCTGGGCGTGGCGCTGTATGGTTACCAAAGCTAAAGACTTCGCATGACTGACCTGACTATCGACCGCGATCTCAAGATCGTTCTCCCCGGCGGTGCCGGACTGGTAGGACAAAACCTGGTGGCGCGCCTGAAAGCGCGCGGCTACCGCAACCTGGTGGTGCTCGACAAGCACCGCGCCAATCTCGACGTGCTGCGCAAGGTTCAGCCCAACATCACGGTCGAGTACGCGGACCTGGCCGAGCCGGGCGACTGGGCGCGCCACTTCACCGACGGTGCAGTGGTGGTGATGCTACAAGCCCAGATCGGCGGCAACGATTGGCAGGACTTCGTGCGTAACAACATCGACGCCACCCGCCATCAACTCGACCTGATCAGGCAGCATCCCAATACCCGTCTGGTGGCGATCAGCTCATCGGTAGTGGTGTCGGTGGCCGATGACTTCTACACCCGCAGCAAGCGCACCCAGGAAGAAATGGTACTGGCCAGCGGCATCTCTTGCCCGATCCTGCGTCCGACGCTGATGTACGGCTGGTTCGACCGCAAACACCTGGGCTGGCTGTCGCGCTTCATGCAAAAAGTGCCGGTGTTCCCGATTCCGGGCCATGGCCGCTATATGCGCCAGCCGCTGTATGTGGGCGACTTCAGCAACGTCATCATGGCCTGCATCGAGAACCCACAACTGAACGGTGTCCACAATATCAGCGGTCACGAGGAAGTCGACTACATCGACATCATTCGCGAGATCAAGCGTGTGACCCACGCGCGCACCCCGATCGTCAAGATCCCTTACAAGCTGTTCTACGGCCTGATCTGGTTATGGGGCAAATTCGACAGCAATCCGCCGTTCACCACCCAGCAGCTGTCTGCGCTGATCGCGCGCGACAGCTTCGAGGTGACCGACTGGCCAGGCCTGTTTGGCGTCAGGAGCACGCCATTTGCGCAGGCCATCGATGAGACCTTCAACGATCCCAAATACAGCAAAGTCATCCTGGAGTTTTGAATATGAAGCAACGCATAGCCGTCCTTGGTGCCGGTCCGATGGGCCTGGCGGTCGCCTACCAGCTGGCGCGCGACGGCCACATTCCGGTGGTGTACGAGGCCGATGACCGGGTGGGCGGCATGGCCGCACACTTCGATTTTTCCGGCACGTCGATCGAACGCTATTACCACTTCCACGCCATTTCCGACCACGCCTTCCTGAAGGTGCTGGACGAACTGGGACTGGCGTCCAAGATGCACTGGGTGGCCACCAAGATGGGCTACTGGTACCAGAACCGACTGCAGGCCTGGGGCAATCCGGTGGCGCTGCTCAAGTTCAAGGGGCTAAGTTTCCCCGCCAAGTTCCGCTACGGCCTGCACGCTTTCCTGTCGACCAAGCGCAACGACTGGAAGCCGCTCGACCGCGTGGACGCCAGCGACTGGATCAAGAACGCGGTCGGCGCGGAGGCCTGGGAGGTGCTGTGGCGCCGCCTGTTCGATTACAAATTCTACGATTACAGCGACAACCTGTCGGCGGCATGGATCTGGAGCCGCATCCGCCGTATCGGTCGGTCGCGTACCAGCTTGATGAAGGAAAAGCTGGGCTACCTCGATGGTGGTTCGGCCACGGTGCTTGAAGCCATGCGCGCCGACATCGTCAAGCACGGCGGCGAGCTGCGTCTGAAGACCCCGGCGACGAAGGTTGTCATCGCGGGCGGCAAGGTGACCGGGGTGGAAGCGGCCGGCGAGTTCGATGCGTTCGACAAGGTCATCAGCACCATTCCGCTGCCGTACGTGCCGCGCGTGATGCCCGACCTGCCGCCGGAGTTGCTGCAGGCGTACGCGTCGAAGAAGAACATCGCGGTTGTCTGCGTGATCGCCAAACTGCACCGCGCCGTCACCGACAATTTCTGGCTCAACACCAACGATGACGAAATGGATATTCCCGGACTGGTGGAATACACCAACCTGCGTCCGATGGGCAATGAGCACATCGTCTATGTGCCGTTCTACATTCCGGGCGAACACCCCAAGTATGCCGAGCCGGACCAGGCGTTCATGGACAAAGTGAAGCGCTACCTGAAGAAGATCAACCCGTCGCTCAGCGACGCCGACTTCATCGACATGCGCGCCAGCCGCTACCGCTATGCCCAGCCGATCTGCGAGCCCGGCTATCTGGACCGCCTGCCGCCGGCCCGGCTGCCGGTGGGCGGCCTGTGGGTGGCCGATACCTCGTACTATTATCCGGAAGACCGCGGCATCTCCGAGAGCATCGACTTCGGCCGCAAGATGGCCAGGGAAGCGGGCGCGTGATCGGCAACTTTCTGTCGCGCCAGTTCCTGGTGTTCCTGGTGACTGGCGGCACCGCCGCTGCAGTCAACTTCGGTTCGCGCATCGTCTACAACCAGTGGATGGCGTTCTCGCCGGCGGTGGTCTGTGCCTACATTACCGGCATGATCACCGCGTTCGTGCTGGCCAAGTTGTTCGTCTTCAAGGACAGCAAGCAATCGGTGCACCGCGCCGCTGGTTTCTTTATCCTGGTCAACCTGGTGGCGGTGGCGCAGACCTGGCTCATCAGCGTCGGCCTGCTACGCTACGTGTTGCCGCAGCTCGGTGTTACCCATTTTGCGCCCGAAATTGCGCACGGGGTCGGCGTGGTCGTGCCTGTGTTTACCAGTTACCTGGGCCACAAGCACTTTTCGTTTCGCTGATACTGCAGCGCCCACTCCATCATTCGTTGCCAGCTGCGGCAGGCGCGAGCATACGATGCCAGTGCTGGCCGCCTAGCAGGCGTAGCAATTGTTCGGTACTGGCTTGCCAGGTCAGCCATGGCATCGCCTTTGACTGCGGGGCGCTGCCGGCCGCATGCAAGGTCAGCCATTGCTGCAGGGCGCCGGCCAGCGCGGCGGGCTCGGTGCCGCTGAAATAATAAGCATGGTCGCCGCCCACTTCCTGGAACACCGGCAGGTCGCGCGCGATGATGGGCAGGCCGTGCTGGGCCGCTTCGATCAGCGGCAGGCCGAAGCCTTCGCCGATCGACGGCGCCACCAGTGCCGAGCAGGACTGGTACAACTTGCCCAGCATTTCGTCGGACACGCCGGCTAGCCAGAACAGCCGGCGATCACGCTCGGCGTGTTGCTGCAACTGCTGCACCAGCGCGTCGACCATCCAGCCCTGCTTGCCGACCACCACCAGGTTGACATCCACTCCCTGGCGCCACAGCAGCTCGACGGCGGCCAGCGCCTGGGCCTGGCCCTTGCGCGGTTCCAGCGTACCCACCAGCAGCAGGCTGGGGCGGGCATTGACGGCGGCCAGCACCTGCGCGGCATTGGCAGGCAAGCCCTTGCTCGGGGCGCTGGCGTCGAGGTCGGCGCCAAGGTGGAAATAGCCGAGCTGTAAGGCATCGCGGCGCTGGCGACCGGGGCGCGCCGCCAGCCAGTCGTGCAGTTCGTCGGCCACCGCGCGCGAAATGCACAGCGCACCATCTGCCACGGCGGCGATGGTGTCGAGGTAGGCGGAAAAATAGGTCTCGGTGCCGACCGGGAAAACTTGCGGCTTGAGCACCGGCAGCAGGTCGTACACCACGAAGTAGATGCCGACGCCACGGCGGCGCATGTCGAGCAGCCGCTCCTGGTTCTGAGCGGTGCCGTTGGTGTACAGGTCGAGGCCGAGGAAGCGGTCGCCGGCGCGCAACTCCAGCGGCGCATCTTCAAGCGCCATGGGCGCGCAGCCCAGCATGCGCAGGGTGTGGGCGCGGGCGTAGCGATACGGCCGGTTGCCACCGTCGCAGTACACCGGTTCGACCCGAAAGCCAGGCGGCGGCGATTCGATCAGGCGCAGCAGGATGCTGCGCACCACGCGCTGGATGCCGGTCTTGAGATCGGTCTCCACCAGCGCCGAGATATCGACGAACAACTGGCGTGGCGCCTGCGGCAGGCGGTTGGCGGCAATCGCTTGCGCCGTGTCCATCAGCGCTCCTGCCGGCGCCGGCCCCAATGCCTGCAAGGAGTTCACCAGCGCCGCGTAGTGGCGGGCCGGGCTGTGTTGATGCAGGGTTTCAAAGGCGGCGCGGAAGCGTGGTCCCACCTGCTGCGGCGCATGGTGGGCCGCCATGTAGGCGCGCGCGCGCGTGGAAAGCGTGGCGCGCACGGCCGCGCCGGTGGTTGGCGCATGCAGCTGCGCCAGCGCGCCGGCCAGGGCATTCACATCGCAGTCGTCGGGCAGTTGCAGCAGCACGTCCGTCGGCACATCGGTGTTGGCGCCGTGGGCATTGACCACCGTGGGCACGCCGTACAGCAGGCAGTCGAGCACCGAGGCCGAGGTCTCGCCGCGCGTATGGCTACGCAGCTGGACGGCGGCATCGGCAGCCGCCAGATAGGTGGCGTACTGGCCGGCATCGACAAAACCGGTGATGCGGACACGGCTGCCGGCGCCGGCAATCTTCTGCGCGATGGTGCGGCCGTACTGCTCGGGGTCGGGCGCGCCGACAAACACCAGCTGGCAGCGCGGATCGGCCGCCAGCGGGCTGGCCAGGAAGGCTTCGAGCAGCAGGTCGTTGCGCTTGGTGACGCCCATCATGCCAAAGCTGCATACCAGGAAATCGTCGTCGGCCAGGCCCAGCGCAGCGCGCGCTGTGGCGCGGGCGCTATCGGCGTGGTAGTGCGGCGGCAGGCCGCGCAGCAGCGGCACGGTCTGCCACTGGACGGCGCTGTCGGCGCCGTACCAGTGCGCTGCCAGTCGCCGGGAAAAATCGGAGTGGACGATCACGCCGCTGGCGTGGTCCAGCACCTCCTTGTTGCAGGGGAAGGCCCAGATCGACGGATTGCGCCCCTGGCGCGCGTGCGCCAGCAGGCCGGTATGGCCGTGCGACGCATACAGGGCATTGAGGAAGGCGTGCTGGTGGCCGTTGCGCTCCATGTGGTCGAGCACGCCGCTGAGGAAGAAATCGTGCAGCACCACGATGCCGGGGTGGCGCCGCAGCAGTTCAAACAGGTGCTGGTGCACGCTGTGGTTGCCGAAGTGGTAGAGCACGCGCGCGTAGCGGTCGGCATGCTGATCGAACCAGGCGCAGTCGCGCACCGCGAAGCGCCGTGCCAGGGCTGGGTCGAGCGGACCATCGACGATCAGTTCGATCTCATAGAATTGTTCGAGCTGGGCCAGCAGCTCGACGCTGTAGTCGGCGATCCCCGAGCATTGCGGCGGCAGCGGCGACAGGAAGGCCAGCAAGGGCCTTCCTATGACCTGACCATCGGCCAGCAAGGGCTTTGCTGCTGCCTGACCGTCGGTTTTCCGGGCCGGGCGCGCGCCAGTGGCCACCAGCGCCGCCAGTACCGCCGCGCCGGTGGTTTCCCCGCTGACGTACGCCACTGGCACTGCTTGGGCATCGGCAGCGGCAGCAGCGGTCGCGCCCGCATCGGCCGGGGCGGCCGGGCCCGGAGTCCAGACCACATCGGCGCGCCAGTCCTGCAGCACGGTGGCGCGCAGCAGGTCGGCCGCGCGTGCACGCCAGGCGCCACCGCCGCGCGGCGTGTCGAGCACTTGCAGCTGGACCTGGCCGGGCGCAGCTTCCGCAGATACTGCCGATACCGCTTGCCAGGGCAGCGCCAACGCCTGGCGCAAAGCATCGGCCTGGTCGGCCTGTTCGGCCGGGGCGTTCCAGGCGTGGTGCAGTAACAGCAGCACGGTGTGGCCGGCCGCCTGCGCTTCTGCCACCACGGCCCGCACCAGTGTTACGGTGGCGGCGGCTTCGGCGGCGCCCTGCTGGCAGGCTTGTAAATCAATGGCTAGTCGCATGCTTCAATGATCGCTAAGGTGATGGGTGGGACGGGGGCGTTCGAGGTCGGCCAATACGTGGCGGGCCGACTGCGGCAGGTGGGCCAGCGCCCGCGGCACGCCGGGCGGGACGATGCCGGCGCCGTTGCCACGGACCGATGCGTACCAGGCCAGGAAGCGTTTTTCCAGCCCTGGCGCCCGGCGCAGCGCGCCAAACGCCAGGCGCCGCAGCAGCGGCATTTGCGCCAGCGCCATCAATACGCGCCGGGGCGCCGGCACCAGCAAGGTGCGCAGCTGGCCGTCCTGGCGCAGACGGCCTGCCAGGCGCAGCGGCTTGGTCACGCGCCACGACGTGCTGGCATGAACGGCATGGAGGCTCGCTTCGAGATCCTGCGCCCAGGCGGCGGTCTCGCGCCGGCTGATTTCGGCGGCGTCGGCGTGCTGCTGCACGGTAGCGCTGGCCGCGCGCGCTCGTTCCAGATCCCGGGCAGCAGCTACCCCGGCCAGCGCCAGCTGGTTTTGCAGCTCGTCGATGGCGCGCCACGCCTCGGCCAGGTAATGGCTGACGTAACCGTCGAGGACGTTGGGCGGCACCGCCAGCAGCGGCAGCAGGTGGGCCTGTTCATCGGCCACGTAGTATCGGTTCAGGCCGTCGAAGAAAGCGAACTGGTAGCAGCAGGACAGGACCAGGTGTTCCCAGTGCTCGTGATTGGTGACTGTACTGTTGGGCAAGGTCGCCTCGACCACCACGATCCACGGCCGCCAGCGGCGCAGATCCATGCCGCGCAATACTTCGGCTTCGAAACCTTCGACGTCGATCTTGAGGAAATGGATGGTGGCCGGTGCGTGCTCGGCGCAAATGCCGGCCAAGGTGCGCATCGGCACTTCGGTCTCGACCACGGCGATGCCGTCGGCGCGGTGCGCCTGGGCGGTGGCGGCGTCGGTCGAAGCCCAACCGTTGATGGCGGGCGTGTCGAACAGCGTGATGCTGCCGTCGGTCGCGCCGCAGGCCAGCGCCAGGTTGATGTCGCGCGGCCGGGCGCGCTGTAAAACCTCGCGGTACGCCGGCATCGGCTCGATGTTGATGCCGCGCCAGCCGGCGTCGTAGAACAGCTTGGTGATCGAGCCTTCCTGCGGGTCGTTGGCGCCCACATCGATATAGAAGCCGTCTTGCACCGCACCCAGCGCGCGCCATAGCAGCACGTCCTCGGCGTTTTGCGCATACGAGATCAGGGGCATGCGGCCTCCCGGCGCAGGACGGAGCGCACCGAACGGCGCGCAGTGAAGTCAGAATAAGTCACGGTTTGCTTTCTCGATTTCATGACACCCGCTCGCAGTCGAACCGTGGCGCCAGGTTGGTCATGCCGGCCCAGCGGATCGCTGCTGTGTTGGGCAGCACCGTGAAGGCGCTGACCTCGTGCAGGTAGTTGAGCACTTCGTGGAAGCTGCCCTCATCATAGCCGCCGTTGCTGAAACCCACGGTCAGGGTGTACTGCTCCGGCGCCAGAGTCATGCCGAAACTAAAACTGGCCGACAGTACCTGGCCGGCGTCCACCGGTCCCGGGAACTGGCCCATGCAATACGAATTGGTTTCGAACAACACCACGCCGTGGCGGTTGCGGATCTTGAAGCCGATATGCGGATCGTCGAGCGCGCGGTGGACGCGGTAGTCGATGCGCAGCCGTACCTGTTGATCGGAAATGATGGTGGCCAACGGCGCGCCGCCGGCATCGACAAAGGCGGCGCCCAGGCAGTCGGTAGTAGTGGTAACGATGCTGCCGGCGCTGCCGGCCAGCACCGGCGCGCCAGCTACGCGTTGCAGGTCGTCCGCAGCCGATGCCGGTTGGGCATTCACCGGGGCGGCGCCGGCGGCATGGTCGAACCGCGCAGCGGCCGGTAGGTTGACCTGTGGGTCGGCCGATATGGCGGCCGTCGTGTCGGCCACTGCATCGGCCGGTGCGTGGCCCAGCAGCTCGGCCTGGTAACGGTCAGCAGCGGTGCGCGGAGCGCCGTCGAAGGCCAGTCGGCCCTGGCGGATATACAGCGCGCGGTCGCAGATGTCCATCACCGTGCCCATGCTGTGCGAGACGAACAGCAACGTCGTGCCGGCCGCCGTGAAGCCACGGATGCGGTCGAAACATTTTTGCTGAAAGAACACGTCACCGACCGCCAGCGCCTCGTCGACGATCAGGATGTCGGGCCGCTCGCAGGTGGCCACGCTGAACGCCAGGCGCATCTGCATGCCGCTCGAATACACGCGCACCGGCTGGTCGATGTAGTCGCCGATGCCGGCAAATGCCTCGATCTCGGGCATCAGCGCGGTGATGCGGTCGGCGTCCAGGCCCATCAACTGGCCGGCCATGAGCACGTTCTGACGGCCGGTAAAATCGGGGTGAAAACCCAGGCCCAGTTCCAGCAAGGCCGCCACCCGGCCATGCGTGGCCACGCTGCCCACGGTGGGCAGGGTGGTGCCGGTGATCAGTTTCAACAGCGTGCTCTTGCCGGCGCCGTTGATGCCGATCAGCGCCACCGCTTCGCCGGCGGCAATATGAAAATCGATGTCCTGCAAGATCCAGTGGGCACGATGACGCGGGCCGCGCCATGGCAGCAGCCACTCGGCCAGGCGCGCCCAGCGCGTCGGATATTGCTTATAGGCCTTGCCCAGACCGGTAACGGTAATGGCTCCCATCACAGCTCGTCCACCATTTCGCCGGCGCGCTTGCGGAACAGCCGCAGGCCCAGCACGCACAGCACCAGCGCGCACAGCGCGGCCGGCAGCAGGCCGGCCCAGTCGGGTGCGCGGCCGTGCAGCAGCACGTCCTGGAACCCGCCCGTCACCGCTGCCATGGGATTGAACACCAGCCAGTCGCGCAGCGCGGGCGGCAAGATCGCGGCCGGGTACACCACCGGTGTCAACCAGAACCAGAACTGGATGAAGATCTGGAAAAACTGGCCGACGTCGCGGAAGAACACATTGAGCACGCCCAGCACCAGGCCCAGGCCGATCGCCAGCGCCACTTCCAGCACCAGCAGCGGCAGCAGCAGTGCGAACACGGCGCCGGGGAACTGGCCCGATACCAGCAGGAAGACGGTGAACAGGCCGAAAATAATCGCGAAGTTGACCAGCGCGTTGCTGGCCACGATGGCCGGCAGGCAGATGCGCGGGAAGTTGGCCTTTTTAAGCAGGTTGGCGTTGTCGATGAACATGTTCTGCGCGCGCGTGACGATCTCGGCGAACAGGCCCCACGACAGGATGCCGGCGCACAGGTAGATGCTGTAGCCGAAGCGGCTGACCTCGCCTGGCAGCTTGCTCTGCATTACCTGCGAGAAAATCACGGTATAGACCACGATCATCGCCAGCGGGTTGAGCAAGGTCCAGGCGGCACCGAGCATGGTGTTGCGGTAACGGGCCTGAAAGTCGCGCTGGACACTACCCCCGATGAAGCCACGGCTGTGCCACAGCGCACGCAGCATGACGCTCATGAAAACATGGCGCCGGCGCAAGGCGGCAGCAGCAGTGGTGGAGGGGCGACGACCATAGGAGTCCTGCAATAATGATCGAAAGATTATATAGCAGCCAGTTGCCAGCTTAATATGTTGTAACAGCTTGTTACGCGCTGTAACTAAATCTCCGGGAAGGGGCTGATCACGGTCCCAACCACTGCCAACTCAGTTGCAATTGGGTATCGTCGTACTGGAAAATCGAGATGTTTTCGCGGTTGTGAATGCGCCGCGCTTCGAGCACCAGGTTGTGGCTCTTGCTCAACGGGTAGGTATAGGCGCCGCGTAACATATGCGCTTGCTGGCGCCGGGTCTCGTCGATCAGGCCCTCCGCATAGGCGCTGGCGCTGCGCCAGGTCTGGCGCGTATAACCAAGCTCGCCCGTGCCGGCGCCAAGCAGTTGCCGGTATTGCAGCGACAGGCTGTTGCCGTGGCGGTTGCCGCCGGGACGCTGTTCGGCGGCCTTGTCGTCGAGCAGGCCGAAGCTGGCGCTGGCGTACTGGTTGCCGCTGCGCCAGGTCAGCTGGCTGCGCACTTCGCCGGTGGTGCCGCGAAAATTGTCGAGGGTCTGGTAATCGACGTGGGTCACGCCCGTGTGCAGCGACAGTTGCAGGGTCTTGGGCAACGGCAGCGGCGGCATCAACTGCGCTTGCAGCTGGAGCTGGCGCTGGTACAACTGGCTGCCCAGCGTGGCGTAGCCGACGGTGGCGGTGGTGCGCAGTTTCCAGCGTTTGATGCGCCACGGCGTGTCGATGCCGGCGAATAGCGAATAGCTGTCGTAGTCGTGCAGGCTGTCGTGGCGGCGGCCCTGGAATTGCACGAAGCCCTGGGTGCCGTTGGGCGTGAGGTCGCGGATATAGTCGGCCGACAGCGCCGTGTACTGGTCGCGCCGGGGCAAAAAGTCGGGCAGCAGCACCAGGCCGTCGCCGCCGTCCACCGGCTGGTACGTTGCGCTGTTGGCGCCCTGGTTGACGTTGCGGCTCAGGCCGCGTCCGACCGAGACGCTGTACAACGGCCGCGGTTGCCAGCCGGCGCAGCCGCCGGCGCGGGCCTGGGCGATCAGTTCGCGGATTTCCGGTGGTGGTGCAAAGCGCTGTTCGATGGCCTGGAACAGGCGCTCGGCCTCGGCCATGTTGCCCAGGTCGCAGCGCACCAGCGCCAAATCGAGCCAGGCGCCCGCGTGCAGCGGCTCCTGGGCGATCACGCGTTCGAGGGCGTCGGTGGCGTCGTCGCGGCGGCCTTCGGCGATCGACCGCAGGGCGTCGCGGTACAGGTCCTGCACCAGGTCCGCAGTCTGGGCGCGGGCAGCGCCGCCTGCCACGGCCAGCAGGACCAGCGCGCAGATCGCCAGCGGGGCGGTTTTCGACAGCGGTTGGTGGAGGAAGCCTGGCAGTGTCATCGATGGGTAAATACTGGCCGCCCCGGAATCGGCGCAATGGTCGGGCAGTATAACGTACCTGCCTGGAATTGCCGAATCGACGGTCACGGCTGGTTACAAGGATTGATACAAAGTGTAACGACTGTCTTGTCAGAAATTAATTTCGGTAAAATACGTGTCATGGCGTACGTCCGAGATCCGGGCGTACGCATCATCCACCGGAATTCCATCATGGCGCGTCAACTCACCTTCATTATCGCGGCGCTGCTGGCAGCGCAGGCGCATGCCGCCGAGCCGGGACAAATCGTGTTTGTCGCCGGCCAGGCCGAGGTGGAAGGCGATGCCGCCCGCGTTGGCGCGACGGTCCAGGACGGCGACCGCTTGCGCACCGGTGGCGACGGCTACCTGTATATCCGCACGGCCGATCAGCGCCTGGTGATCGTGCGGCCCGAAACCGAAGCGCGTTTCGCTCGCGAAATGAGCACTACGGCTACGCAGGGAAACCTGGGCACGCCTGCGTTCAATACTGCCAATCTTGCTAACCTCGCCAATACCGCTGGTCCGGCCGACGCCCGGGTTGAGTTGTCGGCCATGGCCGGCACCATGGTGGCCACCGGTGTCAACCCCGACCTCGACGCCCGCAAGAGTGGCGACCTGCAAGCCAAGTTGCCGCAGTTCGGCGCCACCGGCAATGTGCGCCCACCCGACCTGGCCGCCCAGCCGCAAGTGGTCAGCTGGGGGCGCTGGGAAAAAGTCATCGACCGCGCGCCCAACGCCACCCTCGAGAATTTGTCCGGGGCCGTCGCGACCAGCGGCACCCGGCGCCTGGCCGCCAACGAGGTCTATGTGCTGTTCCGTGGCGAAGACGGTACGCCGTACGTGACGCCGGCGCGCGGCAGCGCCGGCTTCGCCCTGGCTGCCAGCGAAGCCTACGTGCGCGACGCCGGCACCGGCCAGCGCACGGCCGCCAGCCTGTCCGACGGTCGCCTGACGGTCGATTTCGCCAAGGCCACTTTTGCCACCAGTGTCAATGTACGCGACCAGGACGCCAGCTACCGGCTGTCCGCCGCTGGCCAGTTGAGCAAGGATGGCCAGTTCGGCAGCGTCACCCGTACCGCGCAGCCGGGTACAATGCAGGTCAATGGCGCGCTGGGCGGTAATGGCGGCGCGACTTACCTGTTCGAAGGCGCGCTGACCCCTACCAGGACCGTTTCCGGCGTGGCAACCTGGCGTACGACGACTACCCGTTAAGCTTCCGTATCCACTGGCGGCCCCGTCTTTCCCAGGAAAGCGGGGCCGTTGTGCGTCAAATTGTGCCAATTTCCAACAGATGCCCCCAGTAAATTGAGGCTGGAAGCAGCTATGGCGGCCCGTGTGGGAAATTGTGAATTTTCAGGGAATTTTGTGAGCGATAATGGCCCCGCCGATCCAGTGGAGTTGATTCGTCACAACTTATCCCATAATGAAAAACAAATTCTCTCCGCCCAGTAACGAAATCACCGACGTCCTCTCCACGCTCAAGCGCGCCTTTTTCACGGTGGGCGCGTTCAGCGCCATCACCAACCTGCTGATGCTGGCGCCGTCGCTCTACATGTTGCAAGTCTATGACCGCGTGCTGACCAGCCGCAACGAGACCACCTTGCTGATGCTCACGGTAATGATCCTGGGCGCCTACCTGATGATCAGCGTGCTTGAACTGGTGCGCAGCTTCATCCTGGTGCGCGTCGGCGCCCGCTTCGACATGGAACTCAACAAGCGGGTGTACACCGCCGCCTTCGAGCAGAATCTGCGGCGCACAGGCGGCAACGCCGGCCAGGCCTTGAGCGATCTGACCAATATCCGCCAGTTCCTGACCGGTAGCGCGCTGTTCGCGTTTTTCGACGCGCCGTGGTTCCCGATCTACCTGGTCGTGATTTTCATTTTCGAGCCGGGCCTGGGCGTGTTTGCGCTGTGCGGCACGGCGATCCTGGTGGCGCTGGCCTTCCTCAACGAGCGGGTGTCGAAAAAGCCGCTGGCCGAGGCCAATACCCTGTCGATCGCCTCGGCCTCGCTGGCGACCAACAACCTGCGCAATGCCGAAGTGATCGAGTCGATGGGCATGCTGCCCAACCTGATGGGTCGCTGGTTCAAGCTGCACGGCAAATTCCTGCACTTGCAGGGCGAGGCCAGCGAAAAGGCGGGACTGGTGGCGGCCGCCACCAAGTTCGTGCAGATCGCGCTGCAATCGCTGGTGCTTGGCTACGGCGCCTTGCTGGTATTGGAAAACAAGATCACGCCGGGCATGATGATTGCCGCCTCGATCCTGCTGGGCCGCGCGCTGGCGCCGGTGCAGCAGGTGATCGCGGTATGGAAGACCTATGCCGGCGCGCGCAGCTCGTATGGCCGGCTGCTCGAGCTGCTCGACGGTAATCCGGCGCGCAAGGCGGGCATGCCGTTGCCCAAGCCTACCGGCACGCTGACGGTGGAAGGCGTGAGCGCCGTCGCTCCTGGCGGCCAGCTGACCTTGCTGCGCGGTGTGTCGTTCGGCCTGATGCCTGGCGACGTGGTCGGCGTGATCGGCCCCAGCGGCTCGGGCAAGACCACGCTGGCGCGCCTGCTGGTGGGCGTATGGCCGGCCGCGCTGGGCAAGGTGCGCCTCGATGGCGCCGACATCTATCAATGGAACAAGGCCGAGCTGGGCCCACACCTCGGTTACCTGCCGCAGGATATCGAACTGTTTGCCGGCACCGTGGGCGAGAACATCGCCCGCTTCGGCGAGGTGGCGGCCGACAAGGTGGTGCTGGCGGCGCAGCGCGCCGGCGTACACGACATGATCCTGCGCCTGCCGCAAGGCTACGACACCCCGCTCGGTGATGGCGGCGCCGGCCTGTCCGGCGGCCAGAAGCAGCGCCTGGGCCTGGCGCGCGCCATGTATGGCGACCCCGCCGTGCTGGTGCTCGATGAACCGAACTCCAACCTCGACGACGCCGGCGAGCATGCCTTGCTGGCGGCCGTGAACGATCTGCGCGCACGCGGCAAGACCATCGTGCTGATCACCCACCGCACCAGCGCCATCGGCATCACCAACAAGTTGCTGCTGCTGCGCGACGGCGCGGTCGAAATGTTCGGCCCGACCAAGCAGGTGCTGCAGGCGCTGCAAGAGAAAAACCAGAAACAGATGCAGGCGCATGCGCAGGCCCAGCAGCCAAGCGCCCCGGCGCAGCCGCAACCGCCAGTACCAGCCGCGCCGGCGCCCGCCCAGGAGCAACCATGAAATTATTGAATTCGGAATCGAAGGCGCTGGCCTCCGACGTGGTCAGCCACGATGTGTCGCCCCTGACCGTGCACACGGACGCCAGCGGCTACGGCAAGCTGGGCTGGCTGGTGGTGCTGCTGGGCGTGGGCGGCTTCTTCCTGTGGGCCACGCTGGCGCCGCTGGAAAAGGGCGTGCCGATGCCGGGCACGGTGGCCAAGGAAGGCAACCGCAAGACCATCCAGCACCAGAACGGCGGCATCGTCAACGAAATCCTGGTGCAGGACGGCGATATCGTCAAGGCTGGCCAGCTGCTGGTACGGATGAGCGACATCGCACCGAAGTCGCAGGTGGAAGTGGCGCGCGTGCAGTACCTGGCCGCGCGCGCGGCCGAGGCGCGCCTAGTGGCCGAGCGCGACGGCAAGGCCATCGCGTTCCCGGCGTCGCTGCAAGCATACAAGGCGGACCCGCGCACGGCCGAAGTATTCGAAGTCCAGCAGCAGTTGAAAAGCGCACGCGAGTCGGCGCTCAAAAATGAGCTGGCGGCGGTTGATGAAAACATCGCCGGCCTGCGCGCCCAGACCCGGGGCCTGGAAGAGTCGCGCGAATCCAAGGTGCAGCAACTGGCGTTCCTCAAGGAGCAGGTCGAGAACATGCGCGACCTGGCCAAGGAGGGCTATATCGCCCGTTCGCGCCTGCTGGAAGTGGAGCGCACCTACGCCCAGGTCAACGGCGCCATCTCTGAAGACATCGGCAACATCAGCCGGGGCCAGCGCCAGGTGCTGGAATTGTCGTTGCGCCGCGTGCAGCGCACCCAGGAATACCAGAAGGAAGTGCGCTCTGCTCTGTACGACGCCCAGAAAGAAGCGGACGCCCTCGCAGGCCGCATGCTCTCGCTCGACTACGACCTGGCCAACGCCGAAATCCGCGCGCCGGTGGGCGGCATCGTGGTAGGCCTGAACGTGTTTACGCGGGGCGGCGTGGTGGCCCCCGGCGCGCGCCTGCTCGACATTGTGCCGGCTGACGACGGCCTGGTGGTGGAAGGGCTGCTGCCGGTCAACCTGATCGACCGCGTGCACACCAAGCTGCCGGTGGAGCTGATTTTTTCGGCCTTCAACTCGAACCGCACGCCGCACATCGACGGCGTGGTGGAACACGTGGCGGCCGACCGCGCGGTCGATGAGCGCACCGGCGCGGCCACCTACAAGGTGCGGGTAAAGGTGACGCCGGCCGGCACCCGCATGATCGCCCAGCACCGCATGGACGTGCGGCCCGGCATGCCGGTGGAGATTTTTGTGAAGACCGGCGAGCGCACCATGATGAATTACCTGTTGAAACCGGTGATCGACCGCGCCAAAACCTCGCTGTCGGAGGACTGAGTGAAGCCTGTCGCTCCAACGATTTTCATTTTGACCTTGCTGCACGCGGGCAGCGCCCACGCCATCAGCCTGATGCAGGCGTACCAGTCGGCGCTGCAAAACGACCCGACCTACCGCGCCGCCACCCACGAGTATGCCTCGGGCATCGAAAGCGAAGTGCTGGGTCGCTCGGCCTTGATGCCCAGCGTGTCGGCCAGCTATTCCAACAGCCGGGTAGAGGCCGACGTGGTGTACATCACCAATGGCATCGAAACGCCGTCGCGCGAACTCGAGTACCGCAGCAAGTCGGCGGTGGTGCAGGTGCGCCAGCCCGTGTTCAGCCTGGAAGCGATCGCGCGCTACCACCAGGGGCTGTGGCAGACCGACTACGCCACGGCGGTGTTTGCGTCGCGCAAGCAGGAGCTGATCCTGCGCCTGGCCGGTTCCTATACCGAGGCGCTGTTTGCCAACACCCAGTTGCGCCTGGCCGAAGTGCAGCGCGACGTCTATCTCGAGCAGCGCGCGGTCAACAACCGCCTGTTCGAAAAAGGCGAGGGCACCAGGACCGACATGCTGGAAACCGAGGCCCGGCTCGACCTGGCCGAAGCGCAGGTGCTCGAAGCGCAGGACAATGTGCAAACCACGCTGGCCGCGCTGTCGGCCATCGTCGGCCAGGAAGTCCACGCGGTCGATGACGTGGCGGCCGAATTCCGCCTGGCGCCCGATGCGGCGATCCGCTTCGACGAGTGGCGCGACATCGCGCTGCGCCAGAATCCCGACATCATCGCCATGCAGTTCGCGGTGGCGTCGTCGCGCGAGGAAATCAACAAGGCCCGCGCCGGCCACACGCCACGGGTGGACCTGGTGGCCAGCTACGCCAAGAACAATTCGGACACGCTCAACACCCTGAACCAGGATTCGAAACAGAAGTCGATCGGCTTCCAGATCAATGTGCCGCTGTATTCCGGCGGCGCGGTGAGCGCGGGCACGCGCCAGGCGGTGGCCGCCACCGAAAAGGCCAAGGCCGACCAGCAGGCGACGACCGACAAGGTATTGGTGGAATTGCGCAAGCAGCACGCGGTGGTGGTTTCCAGCGTGGCGCGGCTGCGCGCGCTGGACAAGGCAGTGGCATCGGGCGCCATGCTGGTGACGGCTACCGAGCAAAGCATCAAGGGTGGCGTACGCATCAACCTCGACCTGCTCAACGCCCAGCAGCAGCTGTACACGAGCCGGCGCGACCAGGCGCAAGCGCGGTACAGCTATTTGCTGGCGATGCTGAAGTTGCGGGCGGCGGCCGGTGTGCTCGATGCCGACGCCTTGCGCGAAGTGGCGGCGTATTTCCGCTGATGCATCGGTTGCAATCAGCGGGGTGAACTGTTACGCCAGCGCGTAACCCTCGTGTTCATGGACGACAGCGGCAGGCGCGCTGCCCTTGCTGCCAGCGATAGGCTGGCGCGAAGCGCGCAGGCTGGCGGTGATGTCGTCGGCCAGGCCCGTCAAGGTCTCGTGGCGCTTGCGCGCTTCCGAACGCTTGCGCGACGGGATCGCCGCCAGGTCCAATTCTGCCAGTGGCAGGCAGGGCAGGCGGTAGTCGCCGTCGGCGCGCGGCGTGGCGTCCAGTTCCTGCCACAGCGCGTCGTAGTCGGCATGCACCTTGCCCTGGCGTAAAGAGCGGCACACGGTGCGGTTGGCATTGCCCACCAGGCGCAGTTCGACGCAACCGAGCACGACACCGATCTGGCCCAGCAGCTTGATCATCATGTTTTTGGGGCGCAGGCCGTGCAGTTCGCGGGTGGCGTCCTTGATCACTTGCAGGCCGTGGTCGCCGCGCGGGCCTTGCATGCAGCCGACGCCGAGCACCATGCCGCGCTCACCCTGGTGGAACGAGAACGCGCAGTTGTAGATCACTTCATCTTCCTGCACCAACTGCAGGACCAGTTCGCCTTCGCGCTCCATCGGCTCGACCGCCGCCAATTGGATATGATAAGGCAGGCCGTTCTTGCCGGTCACGCGCGCCAGCACCACCTTGTCTTTCGACGCCAGCGCCGTCAGCGGACCCAGGCCCTGGCGCAGGATGAAGCGGTAGTGTTCGCTCAACAGGGTGAGGCGGGCTTTGTAACCCATGGTATTACTGAAGTAGGGGCGGAACACCTTGTAGACCATGCGCGGATGGTCCGCGACCAGGTCGGAAAACAATGGCGCCGAGTTCAGCAATTGCAACCAGCCCTCGACCGCTTCGCGGTGCAGCAGCGCGCGCGCGGACAGTTTGATGGTCTCGCGCAAGCGGCGCAGCCCGGTCAGGCCTACCGTGCCTGAGTGCAATGTGATCGACATCATGTTTCCTTGTGGTATGCGCGGTGTTCATACCGCAAGGAACCGATGGTAGGCCTGCACTTCGGGGCTGACAATTGGGGCGCCAGCGTAAGGGGGTTCCCGCATGTCGAACGAGACTGCGCGGGGCCATGTGAGGGGCGGAAACAGGTGTTGCTAAGGGTAACCCTTAGTTGTAAAAAGCGCTGCGCGTTGATGGGCGGCGAGGCATAATGCTACAATACGATACAAATCTTTACATTATGTCCTGGTCGCGGTCCGCGTTTTCCCTTCGCTCTTTGCAGTTTCCAGCCTTTATTGCGCTGTACTTGCTGTTCGACTGGGCCACCTATATCGACCCTTTGTACGGTCTCAACATCACGCCCTGGAATCCCGATCCGTCGCTGGGACTGGTGTTTTGGCTGCGCCATGGCTGGCGCGCGGCGCTGCCCTGGTTTATCGCGTTGACGCTTGGCGAAATCCTGGTACGCGGCATGCCGGCCGGCTTGCTGCTGACGGTGCTGCTGTCGGTGTGGCTCACCGTGGGCTACGGACTGATGGGCGAAGCGCTGCGCCGTACCTTCGGCAGCGACGGCCTGTTCGACAGCCGGGGGCGCCTGTTCCAGTGGGTGGCGATCGTGGCCGTGGGTTCGCTGCTCAACGACCTCGTGTATATCAGCCTGCTGTCCGCCACCGGCCTGATCCCGGCCGGCAACTGGAGCACGGCAGTGCTGCGCTTTGGCATCGGCGACATGGTGGGGGTGGTGGTGTCGATGCCGCTGATCTGGATGCTGGCCAGCGCACCGACCCGTCAGCGCTTGCGTGATACGGTGTGGAACCTGGAAACATTGGGCTACCTGGCGCTGGCGATCGGCGTGCTGTATTTGGTGTTTGGCAGCATCGCGACGTCGGAATTCAAGGATTTCTATTTCCTGTTCCTGCCGGTGGTGTGGGCGGCCTCGCGGCAGGGCTTGTATGGTACGGCACTGATGGTGTTCGTGCTGCAGGCGGGCATCGGTGCGCTGGTCAAGCTCAACCACGCCGGCGATATCGCCGTGCACGAGTTGCAAATGCTCGACGTGGTGCTGGCGCTGGTGGGCTTTTCGATCGGCATCGTGGTCGATGAATTGCGCCAGGTGTCGAGCGACTTGAAGCAGTCGTTGCGGCTGGCGGCGGCCGGCGAAATGGCGGCCGCCCTGGCGCACGAACTGAACCAGCCGCTGACCGCGCTGGGGACTTACGGCAAGGCCTGCGAATTCCTGCTCGAACGGGGCGAGAGCGGCGCCATGCTCAAGAGCGTGGTGCAGCGCATGATCGCCGAGTCGAGCCGGGCTGCCGAAGTGGTGCGGCGCCTGCGCGATTTTTTCCGCACCGGCGCCATGAAGCTCGAGGCGGTTGATGCGCGCCACCTGGTGGCGGGCGTGAGCCAGCAGTTCATGGCGCAGTTGCGCGAGCGCGAAGTGGTGCTCAATATCGAGGCGGTGCCGGCCTTGCAGGTGCAGGTGGACCGGCTGCAGGTCGAGCTGGTGCTGCGCAACCTGCTGGCCAATGCACTGGAAGCGGTGCAGGAACAGCCGGCCGGCGCGCGCCGCATCACGGTGTCGGGCTGGCGGGTGGATGCAGCAGGCAAGGGCGGGCGCGGCGCCAGGGGCCGCCAGGCATCGGAGCGGCGCGCCTGCCTGCACTTGATGATCGAGGACAGCGGCAAGGGCGTGTCGCAGGCATTGGCCGCGCGCCTGTTCGAGCCGTTCGTCTCGTCCAAGGCCAGCGGACTGGGACTGGGCCTGGTGCTGAGCCGGGCCATCATGGAGGCCCACGGCGGTGCACTGTGGGCCGAGGTTGGAGACAAGGGAATATTTAAAATGGCGCTGCCGTTGGCACGCGCCGAGGAGCCAGAGCATCATGTCGCTGCATAATCCGGACGCGTTCGAACAAAGCGCCCACAACCTGACCGTCTACATCGTCGATGACGACCCGTCCGTGCGCGACGCACTGGGGTTGCTGTTGGGCGTGCGCGGTTACCGTACTGCCGTGTTTTCCAGCGGCGAAGCATTTCTGCAAACCTGGCGACCCAACTGGCGCGGTTGCCTGCTGCTCGACATCCGCATGTCGGGCATGGACGGGCTGGCCTTGCAGCAGGAACTGGCGCGGCAGGGCTGCCGCATCCCCTTCATCATCATGAGCGGCCACGGCGACGTGGGCACCGCGCGCGCCGCCTTCAAGGCCGATGCTGTCGATTTCCTGGAAAAGCCGTTCGACGACGCCAAGCTGATCGCCGCCATCGACGAAGCGCTGTCGCGCGCGCGCAGCGAACAGCACGAGCAGCAGCGCCGCAGCCGTCACGCCAGCCTGCTGGGCGAACTGACGCCGCGCGAACGCGAAGTGATGGACCTGGTGGTATTGGGCCGCCACAACCGTGAAATCGGCCCGGCCCTCGGTATCAGCGTGCGCACGGTGGAAGTCCACAAAGCCCGCCTGATGGCCAAGCTGGGCGTGGACAATGTCGCCGACCTGGTCCGCATCAGCATGCTCGAAAACGAGAGCTGACCGAACCGTTGTCGCTTATTCGGCCTTGAAGCAGGCCGGGCAGGATTTTTCGTACACATACTCCGGCGCCAGTTGCTGGCGCGGGGTGACCACGGCGCGGCACACGAAGCATTGCACGGTTTCGGTCGGCTGCAGCTGCGGGTTGAGCGCGGTGCGGTAGTCGAATACGAAGCAGTCGCCCGTGTAGTGGGCGCCGCCCACTTCCTCGAAGTATTTCAGGATGCCACCTTCGAGCTGGTACACATTGTCGTAGCCGATATTCTGCATGTGGATCGCGGCCTTTTCGCAGCGGATGCCGCCGGTGCAGAAGGTCACCACGGTCTTGCCTTCGAAGTCGTCCTTGTGGGCGGCGATCAGGTCTGGGAACTCGGTGAATTTCTTGATGCGGTAATCGACCGTGTGGTCGAACGTGCCCACGTCCACTTCGAAATCGTTGCGGGTATCGACCATCACCACCGGCTTGCCTTGGTCATCGACGCCGTTGTCGAGCCAGCGCTTGAGCGTGTGCGCCTCGACGAACGGCGCGCGGCCTTCTTCCGGCTTGATCAGCGGCATGCGCATGGTGATGATTTCTTTTTTGATCTTGACCAGCATGCGCTTGTGCGACTGCTCGGAAGACAAACTCTCTTTCACTTCCAGGTCGGCAAAGCGGGCATCGCTGCGCACCCACGCCAGGAATTCGTCGATGTTGGCGCGCGGGCCGGAAAGGAACATATTGATGCCTTCCGGGGTCAACAGGATGGTGCCCTTGAGGCCCAGGCGCGCGCAGATGTCCTGGTATTGCGGCCGCATCGCTTCGGTATCGTCGAAGGTGATGAATTTGTAGGCAGCGATATTGACGTGGGGAGCGAGATCGGTAGCGACAGCGGCAGCGGCGACAGGAGCGCCAGCATGCGCCTCAGCTTGTAAAGCAGTATTAGCGGACATGGTGGTTATCGATCGGTTCAGGATCAAAAAAGAGGGAAGGCGACATTATACGCAAAATGCCGGACGACAAGCATAGGCGCCGCCCGGGCCAAGGCGTTGCGCGGTAAAATAGCAGGTTATTGAACCAGTATCGAGCAGCGTATGAACATGGTAGCAAACGAACAAGTGGTGGCTCCTGACGAGGGCGCGGTAGTCCCTGCCGGACCGGCTTTTGTGCACCTGCGGGTCCACTCCGAGTACTCGATCGTCGATGGCCTGGTGCGCATTGACGACCTGGTCAAGAGCGCCGCCAAGGACAAGCAGGTCGCGCTCGCGGTCACCGACCTGTCCAATATGTTCGGCATGGTCAAGTTCTACAAGGCGGCGCGAGGCAAGGGCGTCAAGCCGGTGGTCGGTGTCGATGTGTGGATTACCAACGACGACAACCGCGACAAACCGTCACGCCTGATGCTGTTGGCCAAGAACCGCATGGGCTACCTGCAACTGTGCGAACTGCTGTCGCAAGCCTGGCTCACCAACCAGTACAAGGGTCGTGCCGAGATCCGCACCGAGTGGCTGGCCAACCTGGTCAACCAGCAATATGCATTGCTGCCCGGCGATTCGCCTGCCAATGGCCTGATCGCCCTGTCCGGCGCCCACTTCGGCGACGTCGGCATGGCGATTGAAAACGGCAACCCGGAACTGGCCGAGCAGAACGCGCAAAAATGGTCCAGGATTTTCCCTGGTCATTTCTATATCGAAATCCAGCGCGCCGGCCAGGCCAACCAGGAAGCGCAGGTGCGCCACGCGGTGTCGCTGGCCTCCAAGCTCGGCTTGCCGGTGGTGGCCACGCACCCGGTGCAGTTCATTTCCAAGGATGAGTTCATCGCCCACGAAGCGCGCGTGTGTATCGCCGAGGGCGAAATGCTGGCCAACGGCAAGCGCGTGCGCAAGTTCAACGAGCAGATGCGCTTCCTTACGCAAGCGGAGATGCGCGAGCTGTTCCACGACCTGCCGGCCGCGCTGCACAACTCGGTGGAAATCGCCAAGCGCTGCAACCTGACGCTCACGCTGGGCAAGCCGCAACTGCCGAACTTCCCCACGCCCGGCATGACCATCGACGAGTTCCTGATCGCCGAAACCAAGAAGGGACTGGAAGAGCGGCTCGAGCAGCTGTATCCCGATCCGGTGCGGCGCGAAAAAGAACGCCCGCGCTACGAGGAACGGCTCGACTTCGAGAACAAGACCATCATCAACATGAAGTTCCCCGGCTACTTCCTGATCGTGGCCGAGTTCATCCAGTGGGGCAAGAACAACGACGTGCCGATCGGCCCGGGCCGGGGTTCGGGCGCCGGTTCGCTGGTCGCGTACGCGCTCAAGATCACTGACCTCGATCCGCTCAAGTACAACCTGCTGTTCGAGCGTTTCCTGAACCCGGAACGGGTTTCGATGCCCGACTTCGATATCGACTTTTGCCAGGAAAAGCGCGAGCTGGTGATCCAGCACGTGAAGGACCTTTACGGCCGCGATGCGGTCTCGCAAATCGCCACGTTCGGTACCATGGCGGCCAAGGGCGCGATCCGCGACGTGGGCCGCGTGATGGACTTCGGCTACAACTTCTGCGACGGCGTCTCGAAACTGATCCCGTTCAAGCCGGGCAAGCCGGTGTCGATTGCCGAGGCCATTGAAGAAGAACCGATGCTCAAGGAACGCCAGCAGAACGAGGAAGAAGTCTCGCAACTGCTGGACCTGGCGCAGCAGGTCGAGGGCATCACCCGTAACATCGGCATGCACGCCGGTGGCGTGCTGATCGCCCCGGGCAAGCTCACCGACTTCTGCCCGCTGTACACCCAGGGTGGCGACGGCGGCGTGGTGTCGCAGTACGACAAGGACGACGTCGAGGCCGTGGGCCTGGTCAAGTTCGACTTCCTGGGCCTGACCACGCTGACCATTCTCGACCGCGCGGTCCGCTACATCAAGGCGCTCGACCCGGTCGAAAAAGATTTCGACCTGGCCAAGCTGCCGCTGAACGACCGGCCGTCGTACGACCTGCTCACCAAGGCCAAGACGGTCGCGGTATTCCAGCTCGAGTCGCGCGGCATGCAGGGCATGTTGAAGGATGCGCGGCCCGACCGCTTCGAGGACATTATCGCGCTCGTGGCCTTGTACCGCCCGGGCCCGATGGACCTGATCCCGGACTTCTGCAAGCGCAAGCACGGCGAAAAATTCGACTATCCCGATCCGCGTACCGAATCCATTTTGTCCGAAACCTACGGCATCATGGTGTACCAGGAGCAGGTGATGCAGATGGCGCAGATCGTCGGCGGCTACTCGCTGGGCGGCGCCGACATGCTGCGCCGCGCGATGGGTAAAAAGAAGGCCGAAGAGATGGCCGAGCACCGCGAGATCTTCCGCGCCGGCGCCGCCAAGGACGGCCTGTCGGCGCAAAAGGCCGACGAGATCTTCGACTTGATGGAAAAGTTCGCGGGCTACGGTTTCAATAAATCGCACGCCGCCGCGTACGCACTGCTGTCGTACCACACTGCGTATTTAAAGGCGCACCATCCGGCCGCGTTCATGGCAGCCAATATGTCGCTGGCGATGGAAGACACGGAAAAGGTAAAAATCCTGGTCGAAGACGCGATCGATATCTGCGGTTTGACCATCCTGCCACCCGATATCAACAAGTCCGACTACCGCTTCGTGCCGGACGGCCCGGCGCCGTCGGTTACCGGTAAAAAAGTCACGCAAATCCGGTACGGCCTCGGCGCCTGCAAGGGTGCGGGCCAAAACGCCATTGAAGCGATTATCGCCGCGCGCAAGGCCGATGGTCCGTTTGTCAGCCTGTTCGACTTCTGCAAGCGTGTCGATAAAAAACAGATCAACCGCCGCACCATCGAGTCGTTGATCCGCGCCGGCGCGTTCGATTGCCTGAACGTCGATCGCGCGATTTTGCTGGCATCGGTCAGCTTTGCCATGGAGTACGCCGACCAGCAACTGAAATCGGCCAACCAGGTCAGCCTGTTCGGCGGCGACGACAGCGACCTGGAACCGCCACCGGACTATGTCAAGGCCGATATCTTCACCGACCGCCAGCGCCTAGCCGAGGAAAAGATGGCGCTGGGCTTTTACCTGTCCGGCCACATGTTCGATTCGTTCGCACCCGAGGCGCGCCGCTTCTCGCGCACCAAGCTGGCCGACCTGGAACCGTCGCGCGATCCGCGCATCCTGTGCGGCGTGATTACCGGCATCCGCCCGCAGATGACACAGCGCGGTAAACTCCTGATCGTCACGCTCGACGACAAGAGCGCGGTGGTGGAAGTGACGGTGTATGCCGAGGTGTTCGAAGAGTGCAAGCACATGATCAAGGAAGACGAGTTCCTGGCCGTGATCGGCAAGGTTTCGGAAGACCGCTTCTCGGGCGGCTTGCGCATTTCGGCGGAAAAAGTGTTCGATATCGTCAGCGCCCGCGTCAAGCACGGCAAGCAGCTGGCGATGGCGCTGCCTGTCACGCTCGATGTCCGCAAGATGGCGGAAGTGCTGGCGCCACACCGCCATGCCGATGGCTTGCCGGTGTCGGCACGCATCATGCCGCAGGGCGTGGCGTGCACGGTGCAACTGGGAGAAGGGTGGCGCGTGGCGCCGTCGGACGACTTGCAGCAGGCGCTGCGCCAGCAGTTGGGCGCGCAAGATGTGCTGATCGAGTATTGACCAGGGACCTCGCAACACGGCAGCGAGCGGCCCGATACCGTCTTGGGGAGTCCAAGCGTACGACAGTACGCTGAGCTCCGGTTCGGCGGTAACTGGCCGCGTGGCAGGTGGGCGAGGACTTACAGTTGCGCGGTCACGCTGGTGATGGCGTAACCTTTCGAGCCGATCTGCGCGAGCGGATCGGCGATATGGTAGCGGGACAGGTCGCCGTTGTCGTCATCGACCTCGACCTTCTCGGCTTCCACGTGCCAGTCGGTGCTGGTCGCTTCTTCCGGAATGGTTTTTCCTTCCGGTACAGCCAGGTAGGTGTGCTTGCCTTCTGCTTCGTCTCGGTAATAAATATCTACACGCATGGGGTACCTCCTTGGGCGAAAAACCTATGGTAGCGGATTTTTCCTACCCGGCGCGTCCGCTTAAAGTCCAGGTGCGGTAAGGAAATTATGCTTTCCCCAGTGCCCGTACCCGCGCCTGCCGCTGCCACAGTTTGACCTTGCGGCTCAGCGTCTGCTTGAAGCGGAACACCAGGCTGTTGGCCAATGCCTGCCGTACCTGGCGCGCGGCGCGCAGGTCGTCGCGGCGGCTGGTCGAGCGCAGGCTGCCTTGCTCCATCTTGTCCAGCACGTTGTCGGGCGTACCGAACAGCGTGGCCCGATAAATCTCTTTCAACTCGCGCCGCACCACGCGCCCGGTCGCCGCCGGCAACTGGTAGGAGTTCTTCACCGCACCGATATAGAAATAGCTGACCACGGCATCGAAGTGGTCGCGCACGCTTGCGCTGACACCGGCTTGCTCGAGCGCCGGCTTGGTCAGCCCCAGTGCGGCCGTAAAATCGCGGCAATAGTCGGCGCTGACCGACTTGGTGATGCTGACCGGGTGCTGGCGATAGGCCAGCAACTGCTGCGGCAGGTAGTACAGCGAGCGGCAGCGCGCCAGCAGGCGCGGCGTGACGGCCACGTCCTCGAACAGGCGCTTGGTGGGATACAGCGGCTGGTCGAAGCTCGCATAAATGTCACGCCGGATCACGCGCGCCCACGCGTACAGGTGGCGGTCGGCAAAGAACACGCCCAAGATAGTGTCGGCGTCGGTGATCAGTGTCTCGGGCGTGTAGCCCATGCGCACGGCGCGGTTCTTGTCGGGCCGGTCGGGGTGCCACATGGAAAAGTCCAGTGCGATCGCGTCGGGATGATGGCTGGCGATTACCGCGTCCAGCCGCGCCAGGATGCCGGGTTGCAGCAGGTCGTCGCTGTCGATGAACAGGATGTAGTCGCCGCGCGCCTCCTGCAGGCCCACGTTGCGCACTTGTGCCAGGCCCTGGTTGGCTTGCCGGATCAACCGCAGCGCGCATTGCGGCGCGGCGGCGGCCTGCGCCTGCACGCGGGCGGCGGTGTCGTCGCGCGAACCGTCGTCGATCACGATCATTTCGTGGGCCGGCCCCATTTGCGGCACGATGTGGGCCAGGCATTCGTCGATGAAACCGGCAGCGTTATAGGCGGGAACGATGATGCTGATGGAAAACGGGGCGGACATGGTCAGTTGGTTTTGCTAAGACGTTGTTGCCTGGCCATTTGCCAGGTTTTGTAGGCGCGGTTGATGGTCTGGCGCCACTTGAACACGGTGCTGTCGGCCAGCGCCTGGCGCACCTGGCGCGCACAGCGGCGGCCGTTGCGCAGCGTGACCGACGCCAGCTGGCCAGCTTCCAGGTTGTGCAGCGTTTTTTCCACCGTACCGAACAGGCTGCCGAGGTAAATCTTGCGCACGTCGGCGCGCACCTGGTCCGGCTTGGCCGAGGCCGGCAACTGGAACGAGGTCTTGATCGCACACAGGTAGAACAGGGTCGCGGCGCCATCGAACTCGGCGCGCATGGCCGCGCTGTCGGTTGCGCCGGCATTTTCCAGGTGCGGCCTGGCCGAGGCCAGCGCCAGCACGAAATCGGTACACCACTGCGGCGTGATCACGCGCGTGATGCTGACCGGGTGCTGGCGGTAATGCAGCAGCACCAGCGGCACGTACACCAGCGTGCGGCAGGCGGCCAGCAGGCGCGGCACGATGGCCATGTCCTCGAACAGCCGGCCCGACGGGAACAGCGGCAGCCCCAGTTGCAGGTAAATGTCGCGCCGGATGATCTTGCACCACACATACATGTGGCGGTCGGCAAAATACGTGGACAGGATCGCTTCCGGTCCTTCCACCACCACGTTGGGAAGGTAACCCAAATGGTGGTATTCGAGCGGCTTGGCGGTGCGGCCCGGGTACCAGATGCAGAAATCGGTGGCGATCACGTCCGGCGCATACTGGGCGATGGCGGCGTCGATGCCGTCCAGCGCGCCCGGCTGCAACAGGTCGTCGCTGTCGACAAACAGGATGTACTCGCCACGCGCCTGCGCCACGCCGTTGTTGCGGGCGTCGGCCACGCCGGCATTGGGCTGCTGCACGATACGCGCCGCGCATTGCGGCCACGCGGCAAACACACCGCGCGCGCGCTCGACGGTGGCGTCGGTGGAGCCGTCGTCGATCAGCACCAGTTCGTGGCCGTCGCGCATCTGCGGCAGGATGCAATCGAGCGTTTCAACGATAAAGTCCTGCACATTGTAGGCAGGCACCACGATGCTCAATCTGAGGGGGGCGTTCATTGGGCCAGCCCCACCGTGGCGCGTACGGTTTTATCGAGCATGCGCGCTTCCACCCGCGCCTTGTTGCTGCTGGCCTGGTCGCGCACGGCTTCGCGGTGCCACAGGTGCAGCACTTCGGTGGCAAATGCGCCATCCTTGCGCAGGATGCCGGCGTTAAACAGGCGCAGCACGATATCGGCATCCTCGTGGCCCCAGCCGGTAAAACTTTCGTCGAAACCGTTGATGCGTTCGATGTCGCTGCGCCACGCCGCCATATTGCAACCCTTGATGCGGCGCCAGGTAAAGCGGTCCGATGTGCGTTTGACGTCGGGAAAATGCCACCAAAGTTGTAACAATTTGTTCAGCCCGCCATTCAAACGCAGCTTCAATTGGCCCCACGGCGACAGTTGCAACGGGTGAACGGTGCCCGCCAGCACCTGCGCAGTCAGCGCTTCGCTGAGCAAAATGCGACTACCGGTTACCATGCAGCCTGGCTCGGCCAACCGCCGATGCTGGCTGATAAAGCTGCTTTGCGGGATGCAGTCGCCGTCGAGGAAGATCAGATAGTCCCCTTTGGCTGCCGCGATACCGAGGTTGCGCACCCGCGCCAGGCGGAAGCCGATGTCCTCTTGCCAGATGTGCCGCAGCGGGACCGGCGAGCGCGCTTGCAGCTCCGCTACGCAGGCACGCGTGTTGTCGGTCGAGCCGTCATCGGCGACAATGAGCTCGAAATTTTTCTCGTCCTGGAGAAAGAATGCCTCGATGACTGCGCGCAGTGCATCCGGGCGATTGTAGGTCGCAATGACGACTGAAATATTGATTGTTTGTTGCATGAATGGAGGCGGGCAGGGTGATCTCTCGCGGAAAGAACCACAAGAAGAATGATGCATAATACCTTATCGCAAAAGCCTGTCAGCACTGTCTTTTTCAACAGCCTGTTGTTTGCGCCACCATTCCTGTTTTTGATCGCACGCGGCGGCACCGGCTTGTTCAGCCTGGTCTACTTGCTGGTGGCGATCGCCAGCTGGCGCGCCGTCCGTACTGTTGCCGCACCGCACATACGCGAGTTTGCGCCGCTGCTGCTGGCCTTTGCTTTTCCCCTGTTGCTGGCCCTCGGATACTACGTATTCGACCCCGAAGTGCGGCTGCGCGACCTCGAGCGCCCGGTGCGTTCGCTGGCCGCTGCCGCCGCGCTGCTGGTGGTGCTGGTGTGGCGGCCATCGCGCCGCTTCCTGTGGTGGGGCCTGATCGCCGGCGCCGTCGCTGGCGCAGTGTTCATCAGCTACCAGCGCTGGGTGCTGGGCATGGATCGCCCCGGCGGCTTGATCAACGCGATTACGTTCGGCGATATTTCGTTGTGCATGGGCTTGATGTGCCTGGCGGCCTCGCGCGACTTCCATGGCCGCGCCGTGCTGTGGCCGGTGCTGGGCGCGCTGGCGGGCCTGATCGGCTCGGTCGCTACCGGCACCCGTGGCGGCTGGGTAGCCGCAATCCTGGCCGTGCTGCTGTTGCTGCGCTATGGCAATGTGCTGGGTGGCCGCTACCGCAAGGGCGCAGCGCTGCTGGTGCCGGTGCTGCTGGCGATGTCGTTCCTGGTGCCGCAAACCGGGGCGCGCGAACGGGCCATGCAGGGCGTGGCCGATGTCGAGCAATATTTCGCAGGTGGTAACACGTTTACCAATATGGGCGTGCGGCTCGAGCTGTGGCACACCGCCACCGAGCTGATCGCCGAGCACCCGTGGCTGGGCCGCAGCGTGGCGGCGGTGGACCGCGCCAAGCAGGCGATGGTGGCCCGTGGCGAAGCGCCGCCATACGTGCTCGAATTCGACCACTTCCACAACGACGCGCTGCACGCCACCGTGTTCGGCGGCGTGGTCGGATTGCTGGCCTGGGCCGGCACGCTGCTGCTGCCGTTCCTGTTCTTCCGCCGTCAGTTGCACCGTGGCAGGGCACAGCGCCGCGATGTCACGGCGCCGGCGCTGGCCGGCATGTTGCTGGTGGTCTGCTACTTCGGCTTTGGCTTGACCGAAGTGATTTTCTGGACCATCCACAGCAGCGTGTTTTATGCGCTGATGTTGTTCATGCTGGCCGGCCTGTGCCTGACCGCGCCCCGTCAGTCGGTGACCGGGTAGGAGAAGCTGCTGACCACGCCGCTTGGGGTGGTGACGGTGATGTTCAGCGCGCCGCTGTTGATCGGGTTAAGGCAACCGGTAGCGTTCTGGACTGCGTCGCTTGCCAGTTGCACCCGGTAGATCCAGCCACTCGAATCGGGCTGTATGGTGTTGGCCACCACGACATCGGCAGCGGACAGCAAGATGCCGTTGGACACGCTGAAGTTGATCCTGGTACCGGCAGGCAGAGGGTTGCCCGGCAGGTCGAACAGCCAGTTGCTGTCGTTCGGATGCGCGGCCAGGCGGTTGGTGGCGAACACGGTTGGATTGTTGTCGCGGATGGCGAAACGGAACGTGCGGGTGTCGTTGACAAATGGCGTGCCGCTGATGCACTGGCTCAACGCCAGCGTACCGACGGTGGGCGCGCCGCCGACGGCCTGGCCGAGCAGCGTGACGTTGGCGGTACTGTTCGACAGCACCATCACCATTGACTGGCGCAGGTGCACGGTATCGCCGCTGCCCACGCCGGACGCCCGCAGCACGCCATTGTAGATGCCGTTGCCGGCCGCATCCCAGACGCCATTGCCGTTGGTATCGATAAATGACTCGCCGGACACCCGTGCTGCATTGCCTGTGGTGAAAGCGTCGTCGCTGCCGCTGGCGTTGGCGTCGGTGACGGCGCGGTCGTTTCGGAAGGGGTCGCCCAAGTCAGTGAATGTTTCGCCGGCATCAAAGCGGTTGTTGCCGTTGGCATCGACAAAACTTTCTTCTCCCAGCGCATAGGCCAGCACCGTCACGCGGCCGTCGGCCGGACGCGGGCTGGCGGCGCAGAAGCGCACCGTGCATTCGCCTGGCGTGCCCTTCTGCTTGATCACGGTACCGTCGGTGAGCGTGGTGGTGGTCTCGCCGGTCAGGCACGAAGCATCGACGGTGCCGCCTTCGGCCGTGAAGCTGACGGCAGTGCCGTCCGGCGCCGGATTGTGGAAGCGGTCGGCCAGGCGCGCGGCCAGCGTGGTGCCGTTCGGCGCCGGGCAACCGTTGAATGAACCGCCCTCGACGTTGCGAATCACCGCGCTGAGCGAGAAGCTGGCCTGCTCCGGCACACCGGTCGACACCACCAACTGGTCGGAGACGGTACTGATGCCATTGCCTGGCAACGTGGCCGACACCCGCACCGGGGTGTTGATATTGCCCGAAGTGACCACTGTCGATACCGTGCCGTCGCTGCCGGTGGTGGCGCTGGCAGGGCTCACTGTCAAACCGCCGACGACGGTGTTGAGCGCGAAGTTGACGACCTGGCCGGCCAGCGGCTGGCCGACGGCGTTGAGCACCTTGAAGGTAACGGTGGCGGTTTCCTGGCGCCCGGCGCCTCCGGTGCCCCGCAGCGCAATGTTTTGCGGCAGTGCCGACACGAACGTCAGTTGGCCAGCACTGGCGGCATTCACCGTCAGGTTGGCGCTGCGGGTGACAGTGGCGCCGCTGACCACTGCGGTGGCGGTGACGATGTCGGTAGTGCCGCACCCCAGATCGGTGTACGAACTGCTGGCCACGCCATTCACGGTGGTCACCGGCGTGATCAGACGGGCCCTGCCGGCCGTCACGCACGGCGAACTGAACGTGACTGCCAGCGGTGGGGCATACGGGGTGGTGCCGCTCAAGACAGTCACTTGCACACCCGCGGTGCCGCCGGCTGCCAGGCTGGTGGGGGCGATCGACAGGGCGCCCAGCGTCACGGCCGAATAATCGACCGTGTAGTTGACGCTGGCGGTAGCGGTCTTGCCGTCGACGCTGGCACTGGCCGTGGCCGTGAACGCGCCAGCGGTGGTGCCCACCGGCAGACCCACGCGCGCGGTGCCGGTGGCGTCGGTAACTGCCGTGCCGGCGGCTGGCACAAACACACCGGTGGCGTCGGTTGTGGTAAACGTTACCACGGTGTTGGCGACGGCCGCATTGGCGCCGTTGCGGAACACCGCAACCAGGTTGCCCGGGCGGTCGTTGCTGATGGTCGTGATGGGGGCGTTGGCGCTGTCGGTCAGTGCGACCGTCATACGGGGCGCGGTGGCGCCGGTGCCGGTACTGCAGCCGGGCAGGTTCGGATCGCGGCTGGGGTCAATCGTCACGCAGCCGCTGGCGCTGTTACCACCGCCGCCGCCGCAGGCGGCCAGCAGCATCGCCAGGATGGCGGCCAGGAAGAGCTGGAGCAGGTGGCCGGTATGGTACCGGGAGGAGGTGGTTCGGTTCATGGAGACTCCTGGTTGAAAGCGGTGGCAGGGCGCTCTTGGCGCGCCAGCAAATTCGGATTGATGTTGTGCTGGTCCTGGCCCAGCACCAGTCGCAAAGTGACCTGGCGCGGCAGGGTGGCGACCGGTACCAGTGTTGCGGGGCCGCCCAGCGCGGTACGCAGCGCGCTGGCGCGTTGTTGCTGGCCAGGCACATACTCGATCACCGTGCGCGCCTGGGTGTAGCCGCGCTGGTTGCCAAGCACAGAACTGGCGGCGGCAAAACCGCGTTGGCGCAGCATGTCGCGCATTCTGGCGGCGCCGCCCGGCATACCGTTGCCGTTAATGATATGCAGGCACTCGGGCGTGTTGGCGTGGCTATCGGTTGCCGATGCTATGGACACTGCGGCGACTTTGGCCACAGCTTGCAAACGCAATTCATTGGGTCCCACGCGCACCAGCGACAACTGCGGCGTTGGCGCGGTCGTCAAGGCGAACGGCTGCAGCGTCACCGTCGCCGCAGCCACTGGCAGGACGGCAGGGGTATCGAGCTTGCCGCCGCCCAGCAGCGAGAGATTGGCGCGGGCAGGACCGTAGTCCGGGTCCAGCGCCAGCGCCGCGCGCAGCGTGGCAGCCGCTTGCGCATCGTTTCCCTGCAAATGCAGGAGATAGCCGAGATTGCCCAGCGGCTGCGCCCGGGTCGGGAAATCCCTGGACAGTTGCTGCAGCAGGTCGGCCGCTTCGCCCAGGCGGCCCTGTTTCGCCAGCAGCACTGCACGGGCGTTGCGGGCGTCGAACTGGTCCGGGTCCAGTGCCAGCGAGCGCGCATAGGCGGCGTCGGCGCGGGCCAGGTCGCCCTGCTGTTCATACGCGCGGCCGAGCCGGTAGGCGTAGCGGGGATGATCGCCATCGCCGTCGCTGATGCGCAGCAGCGGCGTGGTCACCAGCGCCGGCGGTGGTGTGGTACCGCAGGCTTGCAGCAGGGCCAACGCGCACAGGGCGGACATGGTTTTCGACGCAAATGCCAGCGGACGCATGATCGGCTTTCTGCTCATTGGGAAACGCTCGAAATGCCCTGATACAGCTGCAGTATCGCTGGTCCCAACATGACCACCAGCAGGCTCGGGAAGATGAAGAAGATCAGCGGGAACAGCAGCTTGAGTGCGATCTTGGCAGCCTGTTCCTCGGCACGCTGGCGGCGCTTGGTACGCAACATTTCCGATTGCACCCGCAGCGAATCGGCAACGCTGGTACCGAAGCGGTCAGCCTGGATCAGCATGGTGACCAGCGAATCGACATCTTCCACGCCGGTACGCAGCGACAGGTTGCGCAGCGCTTTTTCCTTGGCACTGCCGGCCCGTAACTCAAGCGTTACCAATTGCAGCTCTTCGGCCAGCACCAGGCTCTTGAGGCCAATCTCTTGCGCCACGCGCGCCAGCGCCGCATCCATTGCCAGACCCGCTTCCACGCATACCGTCATCAGGTCTAGCGCATCCGGGAAGGTTTCGAAAATATCGCGCTGGCGCCGTTTGATTACGTGGTTGAGCAGGAGACCCGGCACGTAATAGCCGATGGCGGCGGCCGTCAGCAGGTAGGCGAGCCTGGTCGTGTTGTCGGCCAGGCTGGAGGTGCTGCTCAGGTATAGCAGCACCAGCAAGGGCAGCACCACCGCCAGCCCGGTCTTGGCGGCATAGAAAAGCCCGGGTGCGGCCGGGGTGCGCCAACCGGCGTTGATGAAACGTCGGCGCACGGCGGACGTTTCCCAGCCCTCGGCTGGCACCGATAGCTTGGCCAGCGGCGAGGCCAGGTTCACCAGTTGCTGCAACCAGAGACTGCGGTCGAACCGGGTTTCCGGTTGTTCCGTGAGGGCGTCGAGCCGGTCCCGCACGGCGGTATTGGTAAACAATCTGACGGCCACCAGGGCGCCGCCAAACACGATGATGAAAATTACGATCAAAAAGATCAACTGGACCAGTTTCATATTCAGATCCGGATTTTAGTGACCTTGCGGATCACGAGGAAACCGACCACCATCAAGCCTGCCGCGCCCATCAGCATGCGCTGGCCTTGTGGATCGATGAACAGGATATTGAGGAAGTCGCGATTGAATGCGAACATCATGCCGCCTACCGCAAAGGGGAGCGAGCCCAGTACCCAGGCGGACATCCTGCCCTCGGCCGACATCACGCGCACTTGCGCCAGCAGACGCAGACGGTCGCGGATGATCGCGCTGATTGATGCCAGCAACTCGGTCAGGTTGCCGCCCGTCTCGCGCTGTATCAGCACGGCCACCACGAAATAGCGCAGGTCGGCGCTGGGCACGCGCTGCGCCATGCCCATCAGCGCATCCGGCATCGCGATGCCAAAGTTGACTTCATCGAACACTGCACGAAATTCAGCCGACAATGGCATCGGCATTTCATCGGCCACCATCTTGAGGGCGGTAGGGAATGCATGGCCGGCTTTCATGGCACGGCTCATCATGTCCAGTGCGTCGGGCAACAGCAGTTCGATGCGGGTGATGCGGCTCGCCTTGGCGCGATTGAGGTACCACCAGGGAATCAGGGCGCCGCACACGCCCATCACCAGCCAACCGCTCCACGGCAGGCCCAAAGCCATGGCAATCACCACCCCGGCCAGGGCCGACAGGCCGATTATCATCAGCAGCCGGGCGGCGGTCCAGGAGCGACCCGATTGCAGCAGCAACTGGTCGAGCACGTGCATGCCCGGCACGCGCAGCAACAGGCGGTGAATCTCCGGATCCTGGCTGAGCATCCGATCCTTGGTGATCGAAACGGCCAGCTCGGCACCGTCGTCACCAATAGCATTGCGCAGGCGCCGCGCCACGCGCTTGGCCTGCTCCCCCTTGACGTTGTGCACGCTGCTGTAAATCCCCCACACCAGCAGCGCCACGGCGCCGAACACGCACAAACCGAAGACGATCAAACGGTAATCCATGCTGGCCCTTAGCTCGGTTCGAACACGGTGTTCGACACCGTGACGCCGAAATTGCGCAGGCGGTCGATGAAGCGCGGCCGGATGCCGCTGGGGCTGTGGTGGCCGTGCACGGTGCCGTCGTCGCCGAGGCCCGTCTGCTTGTAGCTGAAGATCTCCTGCATAGTGATCATCTCGCCCTCCATGCCGGTGACTTCCTGGATCGACATCACCTTGCGCTTGCCGTCAGGCAGTCGCGAGACCTGCACCACCACGCCCACGGCAGAACTGATCTGCTGGCGCATGGCCTTGGTGGGCAGGTTGGCGGCGGCCATGCTGATCATGTTTTCCAGGCGCGTGAGGGCGTCGCGCGGGGTGTTGGCGTGGATGGTCGCCATCGAGCCTTCGTGGCCGGTGTTCATCGCGCCCAGCATGTCGAGCGCTTCGGCGCCGCGCACCTCGCCGAGGATGATGCGGTCGGGGCGCATCCGCAGCGCATTGCGCACCAGCGCGCGCTGCGTGACTTCGCCCTTGCCCTCGATATTCGGCGGCCGGGTTTCCAGCCGCACCACGTGCGGCTGCTGCAGTTGCAGCTCGGCCGCGTCTTCCACCGTCACAATGCGCTCGGTCTGGCCGATGAAGCCGGAGATCACGTTGAGCATGGTGGTCTTGCCCGAACCGGTACCGCCCGAGATCAGGATGTTGACCTTGGCGCGGCCCAAACCCTGCAGCACTTCGGCCATGTCGGCCGTCATCGAGCCGTAGGCTACCAGGTCGGCCAGCCGCAGCGGGTCGGCCGAGAAGCGCCGGATCGAGACGATCGGACCGTCGATCGCCAGCGGCGGAATGATGGCGTTCACGCGCGAACCGTCGGGCAGGCGCGCATCGACCATCGGGCTCGATTCGTCGATGCGGCGGCCCACGCGCGAGACGATCTTGTCGATGATCTTCATCAGGTGGGCGCTGTCGGTGAAAGTGACGTCGGTCAGCTCCAGCTTGCCGCGCCGCTCGACGTAAATCTGGCGGTGGGTGTTGACCAGGATGTCGGACACGGTGGGGTCTTCCAGCAGCGGCTCGAGCGGGCCAAAGCCCAGCATCTCGTTCTGGATGTCGCGGGTGAGATTCTTGCGCTCGGCGTCGTTGATGACCACCGATTCTTCTTCCAGCAGCCGCTCGACCAGCGTGCGCAGTTCGAGCTTGATCTGGTCCTGCGACAGGCGCTGGATGCTTTCCAGGTCCACCCGGTCGAGCAGGGTCTGGTGCAGGCGGTGCTTGAGGTCCTGGTAGGCGCGGTTGTCGATGCCGGTCACGCGCTGGGCCACCACGCGCGTGGTGCCGGTTTCAAGCCGCTCGCGCAGAGAAATGGGAGTGTTCATGGTGGATCCTTAATCCTTGCGGCCGCGCAGCTTGTCGATCCAGCTGACCGGTTTGACGGCGGCCGCTTCGCCACTGAGGCTGCGCGCAAATTCGTCCAGCGCTTTACTCAACGGGCTGGTGGGCGCCAGCTTCATCACCGGCACGCCCTGGTTGACCGAGGCGGCGGCAGCGTCGTAGTGGTTCGGAATGGTCTGCATCTGGTCGGTGTCGAATGCCGCCTCCAGGTCTTTCAAACGGATTTCGCCGCCCTTGTCGTGGCGGTTGACGATCAGCTGGATTTTCTCTTTCGAATATTCGAGCGAACGGAACACCGTCAACAGGCGCTTGCTGTCGCGGATGTACGGCAAGGTCGTTTGCAGGATCGGGAAAATCAGGTCGGCGTGGTCGAGCGCGCGAATGGTCACCGCGTCCAGGCTGCGGCCCACGTCGAGGATGATGAAGTCGTACTGCTGGCGCGCCAGCTTGAGGATGGCGTCGATATGGTCGGGCTTGACGTCGCTGGTGTGGGCCGGGTCGGACGGTGCGGCCAGCACGCCGTAGTTGGGCATGATGCTCAGCATGCTCGAGGCCAGGAACGACGGGTCGAGCCGGTGGATCTGGCTGGCCACGTCCGACAGCGTGGCCAGCGGCTTGTGGTCGGAGACGAACAGCGACGCGTCGCCGAACTGCAGGTTCATGTCGATCAGCGCCACGCGCTTGGCGCCGCTGGCAGCAAGCGCGTAACCGAGATTGGTGGCGAGAAAAGTCGCGCCGCTGCCGCCCTTGCACGAGATGAATGCCAGTACCTTGCCGCTGGCATGGTGGCGGCGGCCCAGCTTTTCGGCGATGCGGTCGAGCACCGGGTACAGCGTGGCGGACGTGACCGGGGCAGGCAGCACTTCGCGCACGCCGGCGCGCATCGCCTGCAGCAGAAAATCGGACGAACTCTCGCTGGTGAGCGCAATGAAGGCCATGGTCGGATGCAGGCCGCTGAGGCGTTCAACCTGGATCAGGTCGCCATCGGCAATGGACGGCTGGTCGATGATCAGCACGTCGGGCAACTGTTCGTCGGCCATGCCGGCCAGCCGGATCAGGCCGCCCGACAGCAAGTCCACCTCGTCGCCGGTCGGGCGTGCGCGCAGCAGGCGGCCCAGGTCCAGCAGGTGGCGTTCATCCTTGGAAATGACGGCGATTTTCAATTGGCTTCCTTGGTAGGCTTAACGCGTGCTCAAGCCCGCGCCCAAGGAACTGCTCTGGGCCTCCGGTGCACGGAATGACTTCTGATAGTTTTCATACACAGACTCGGCGGCCTTGCCGTCCATGCCGTTGACCGGTGAGCGGTTGTCGCCGGCGTGTAGATTAAGGGTTTGTTGCGCCTGGGCCTGGCGCACGCTGTCGCCAAACTGGCGGTCCACTTGCGGCGACATGGAACAGCCGCCCAGCACCAGCATGGCGCCGAGGGTGGCGGAAAAGAATAAGCGGGCCATGCGGTCTCCTATTTGACGTCGAAGCCGGTGGCGGCCGGTGGTGTTGCCGGTGCCGCAGCCGGGGCTGGAGCAGATGCCGGCGCGCGGCCTTCCAGCCTGCCCATGCCGAAAAAGTCGAAGCGGTTCGGTTGGACATAGCTGTCGGTCGGCAGCTTCGGATTGGGCGCCAGCGGCTGCGCCAGGTGCGGCGTGACAATGAACACCAGCTCGGTGCGGTCGCTCTGGAAATCGCTGCTGCGGAACAGCGCGCCGAGGATCGGAATTTCACCGAGGCCAGGGAAGGCCTTGATGCTGGTGGTGACATTGTTCCTGATCAGGCCGCCGATAGCAAAGCTCTGACCATCGTACAACTGCACCGTGGTACTGGCACGGCGCGTGGTAAATGCCGGCAGGATGGCCGTGGCATTGGTACCGGTGGCGCTGATGCCGATGCCCTCGCGGTTGATCTCCGACACCTCGGGCGCCACGCGCAGGTTGATGCGCCCACCTTCCAGCACCGTAGGCGTGAATTTGACGGCCACGCCGTATTCCTTTTCCTCGAGCGTGACGACGGTCGAGCCGGTGGCGCCCGCTTGCGATACCGGAATATAGATTTTGCCGCCGGCCAGGAAGCTGGCCTCCTGGCCGCTGATTGCCATCACGGTTGGCTCGGCCAGGATCTTGATCAGGCCGTCGCGCTTCTGGGCGTCGAGGGTAGCGAAGTTGCCATTCTTGCCGTTGAACGCATCGAACTTGCTGGCATTTCCGGTCAGCAGATTCGACAGCAGGCTGTAGGTCCAGTTACCGGCGGTGCCGGCCACACCGATGCTCGCGCCCAACTGGTCCACCAGGCTTTTCGAGACTTCGGCGATCTTCACTTCCAGCATCACCTGCTGCGGCGCCGCCACCGACAGCATGTTGACTACGCGGCTGGCAGCGCTGCCCACGGCGGTGCCGCCGCCCAGCAGGCTGGCGCCGGAATCGACAGCGGTGAGGGGCGCTGCAGCGTTGCCTGCACCGGCATTGGGCAAGCTGTTGCCGCTCGACGTAGGCGGCGCGGTTGGCGCGGGTGCCTGGCTCATGGCGCCCCGCGCGCCGCGTTGCAGGTAGGCGGTGGCCACTGCGACGACCTGTCCGGCACGAATGGTGTCGGCCACTGCGCCCGACAGGATCAGTGCGTTGCCGGATACGGTGACCTGGATGTCACGCTCGGTCGGAAACAGGGTCGCAAGTTGCTGGCGCAGCGGTCCGGCGTCGATTCCCACGCTGATGTCGATGATGGTGGCCTGGTTGGCCTTGTTCCACAAGATCAGGTTGGTGGTGCCGGTGGCTTTGCCCAGCATGTACACCTCGCTCGGATTGATCAGGATGACGTCGGCCACACGCGCATCGCCGACCGCCAGCCGGGCCGCCGGGTAGGGCAGGTGCATCAAGGTCGATTTGCCTTCGGCCAGATCGATTTGCGGAGCCAGTTGCACGCTGCTGGCATTGCCGGCTGGCGAACCAGGCAAGCCGGACGGCGTTGCAGCTGTGGCCGCTTTGGCCTTGCCTTGCGCATACGTCGCTGGCGCGATGGAAGCCAGTGCGGCCAGCATGGCCAGTGCCGTCAGGCTGGCGGGGGCCGTCTTGGCGGTCATGCGAAATACGGTCATCAGGGCATCCTTGTGCGAGGTGTGACGGAGCGTTTTTTGTTGAAACATCAGAATTGCTGGGTGCTGCGGTCGAGGCCCTTGATGACCTCAACCTTGTCACCGCGCGGCGCCGGCGCATGCGGCACCGGTGCTTGCGCGGCGGAAGGCGACTTGGCAACCGACTGCTGCAATGGCGCTGGGCGATTGCGCCCCAGCAGCGCGGCGCGCGCGCCGTCGGGGTCAAGCAGGCTTTCTTTAGTGGCGCCGGCGGTGTCGGCGGTCTTGGGATCGATCTGGTTGCGCAGCACCAGCGACAGCGTGCCCACGCTGCGCGCCAGGTCGAGTTTTTCCACCTGGTCCGGCGTCAGTTCGAGCGTCACGGCGTTGACCACTTTCGGCTTGGTGTCGTCGCGGTTCGATTCCTGGGCCACGGCCAGTACCAGTATGCGCTCCAGCACAATCTTGGAGATGGCCTGTTCGCGCGCTTGTATCTGGTTATTGCGCGTGTCGCTGCGGGCCTCCTCCTGGGTGTTGACGAGAATGTCGACGAAGTTGCCAGGCAGGGCAAAGCCGGCCACGCCCACCACGTCGTTGACGCGCACGGTCATGGCGCGCTTGCCCTGCGCCACTACTGCCGAGAGGCCGCCAGTGGTACCGGGGGGCGCCAGCTTGCTTTCCATGATCGGTTCACCTCGCTCCATGGCAGTACGCGTGACACGCGTGTCGAGCTGCTTGGGATCGGAAATGGCGCCAGGCGGCATGGCATTGCTTGGCCACTCGACCATGTTGACCATCTCGGGTGTGACGCGTGCTCCCAGAGGGATGTCGATCAGCGCCACGGCCACCTTCTTGTTGGTCGCTGCGCCCTGATCGGTAATCCAGTGGGCGGCCACCACCACGGCAACGAGCGCTAACACCAGCGCCACGGCGATCATTACGAATGCCCGGGTGTTTCTCATGAGTTTGCTTTCATCGGATTAAGCGGCGCAACGCTGTCGCGTCGTTCCCTTTCGGCCTCGCCGGTCGGACCGGCAATGCGTTTATGTTGCTCTGCAGCCGTGCGGCGCGTGGCGGCACCGGCAAAGTAATTGTGCCAGGCCCAGTCCAGTGCGGCGCGATTGAGTACTGGCGGTTTTGCTTCGTAACGGGCCAGGTCCAACACCTGGCGGATCAGGTCGCGCGGGTAGCATGCCAGCAGTGGCACCGCTTCGCGGTCATGCTTTTCCTGCAGCAGGTATTGATAGGCATCCGGGTCGAACTCCAGGCCCGATTGTTGGCAGACTTGTCGGAAAACGCGCTCATATTCAGCCCCGGTTTGCGGCGGCACTTCGATCTTGTAACCGAGCCGGCGCAGGAAGGCGCCGTCGGACAGGCGCTCTGGAAGAAAGTTCGATGAGAATACCACGACTACATCAAACGGAACCTCGAAAATGTGACCTGTATGCAACGAAAGGTAGTCGATTCCGCGATCCATGGGCACGATCCATCGATTCATCAGTTCCAGCGGCGAGCAGCGCTGGCGGCCGAGATCGTCGATGATGAACATCCCGTTATTCGCTTTCAAATGGGGAGGTGCCTGGTATAACCGGGTGTTCGGATCGAAGCGCAAATCCAGCATCTCCAGCGTCAGCTCGCCACCTGCCAGCGTGGCCGGACGCTGCACGCCGCGTACCCAGCGCAGGTCGATGCTGCGCAGCTTGTCGATCGAGTCGATCGCGCCCGTATCCGATGATACGGCCCCGTTGTCGTCGCTAATGCGGTGTTGCACCGGGTCGTAGAACGGTACTACCTCGCCATCGATCATGATGGCGTAAGGCAGCGCGATGTCGCCGTGAAGTAAGTTGCGCAGGCGCTCGGCCAGATAGGTTTTGCCACTGCCGGCGAGGCCATGAATGAAAATGGCACGCCCCGAGTTCATCGCCGCACCCAACTGATCGAGCACTTGTTGGTTGACCACGATGTCATCGAACACGCGCGTGACATCGGCCCGCGTGACATGCAGGTCGGACACGCTCTGTAGGGCCACTTGGCGCCGGTAGTCGGCCAGCGTGACCGGTGCCGGGCCGGCGTAAGCGTTGCGCGCCATGCACTGGCGCGCGCGGTCATGGCCTAGTTCGGTCAAATGGTAGGCAAGGTCGGCGTCGGTGCCGCTGCCACCACGGCGGGTGACTTCGCACAGTTTTTCTGTCCGCATGAAGGCAATCAGCGGGTCAATCACGCTGACAGCCAGCTTCAGGTGGCCGGCCAGTTCTGGCAGCTTGAGCTGGCCGCGCCGGGCCAGTACCTTGATCAGCAATTCGACCAGGAACAAGAAGGGCAGGCCGGTTTCTTCGACGCCGCGAGGCGCGCGCGCGAAAGCTGGCGCAACGGTGTCGGCGGACGGGGCGATTGGGTGGGTCACGCGAACAGGCTTTCACCGCAGACAGCGGCGACCACCAGGTAAGGCAGTGCACCGCAGGCCAGCGCAATGGCATAAGGCAGCTTGCCGCTTGGTGCTGCGGGTGCTTCAATGGCTGGTGATTGACCGCCAAGCGCGCCAAAAACGCTGCTCATGATCAAGTGCATGGAATTGGCCAGCATGCGTTTCAGCGTACCTTGATGCAGCGCGACCGCCACCGCGAGCACGCCCCCGGCCACCAGCGCGGTCACTGCAATGCCGCACACGGCCCGCGGACCGACAAAGGCGCCAATCATGGCCAGCAGCTTGACATCGCCGGCGCCGAGCGCGCGCAATGCATACATGGGCAGTAGCAGCGCCAGGCCCAGCCCGAAACCGGCGGCGGACCACAAGATGCCGATGCTGCCGAACGGCTCGATAAACAGTCCTGCTCCAGCTGGCAATACCAGTTGCAGCACGCCGGCAAGCGCCATGCCGACAAGCACCAGCCGGTTGGGTATCCGGCGGCTACGCACGTCATGCCACACTGCAGATAGCAGCAAGGCAACCAGTACGATAAAAGGCAACCATTTCATAAACGCATCCGCGCAAAAGGGATATCCGATGTGAAAATGTCCGGCGGGAACAATCCATGCCGGACATTTTTACTATGCTGCAATACTGCGCAGTTACGCCAGCTTTTTCGCCGGCGTGTGTCTGCTGACAACAGCTGCGACGATTAGGTCGGGGTAGCTGCGGTGCCGTTGGCGACTTTTTGGAAGAACGCTTTGACGTTGCCGCCGATGGTGTTCATCAGGACTGCAGCGACGACGCCAATCAGTGCGGCGATCAGGGCGTATTCGATAGCGGTCACACCGGATTCGTCTTTGATGAAGTTTTTGATCGAGTTCATGTTATTTCCTTTGAGTGGGTTAATGTTGCCTGCCCGGTTTGGGCTTCAGCTACTTAACAACACTTGAGCTGATGTAATGAATTATACGGAGGCACTTTTCCTTGCACATCGGACATACCTCCTGAAATCACCGTGACAAAACGGTGAATCAGGTATGACATTTGTCACGTCGGAGGGGACTGCAGGAGGGGAAATATCAACCTAGATCGTTCTTGGTGGCGTATACGTACAGTTCAAGACGATTAGCGACTTCGAGTTTCTGATAAATCGAGGTCAGGTAGTTGCGCAACGTGGGTTCGGCGATAAACAGCTGCTGTGCCAAATCCTTGTTGGCTGCGCCGTTGCTGTGTACAACGGCCTGGACGATCTTGCGCTCCTTGACGGTGAGCATGGCGATTTTGTGGGCTTCCGGATTGATGGGTGGTGGCGCTGCAGGACGCATCAGCCCCCCCAGCAGTGCGGTCATCATGGAAGACGACATCCACATTTCGCCGCCGTGCACCTTGCGCACGGCCGCCAGCACGACATCGGCCTCGGCATCCTTGCCGACTACGCCGCGCGCACCGAGGCGCATGGCTTGGCCCAACAGTGCTTCGTCGCGGTTGCCTGACAGGATGATCACGCGCGCGGCACGCTCTTGCAGCAGGTCGGGCAGGATTTCGAGCGAACTACGCCCTTCGAGGTCGAGGTCGAGCAGCACGATATCAGGCCGGGTTCGCGCTGCTTCCACCAGCGCCTGCTCGGGATCGCCGGCGGTTGCCACCAGTTCCATCTCGGGCGCAGCACCCTCGATCAGCCGTTTGAGTCCCCATAGCAGGGTGGCGTGATCGTCTACGAGCATGATCCGGATCGGCAGAGCGGTGGGGTTTGACACAGAACTTCCTTTTCGGAGCACTTACAAGGGGATGCTGACCCGCACCCGGGTGCCGCCGGCCGGGCGCGTGATATCGACTTTCCCACCCAGCGCGGACGCCCGTTCAGCGATCGATCCGGGCCGGAAATCGGCGCACGCGCCGTCCGGGTTTTCGTTGTCGATGTCGATACGCAAATTGCCATCGACACTCGACAGTGTAACCGCACCGACTCGCGCACGGGTGTGCTTACGGATATTACTCATCCCTTCGTTGACGATCTGGAACACCTCCGCTGCAAGGCGGTCGCTGATGGCCACGTCCGGCATCAGGCGCAGTTCCAGGTCGATGCCATAGAATTCGCGGATCTGGCGCGCCTGGCGGCGTAGCGCTGTCATCAGTTCCGGCTCGCCGGTACCGTCGTTCTTTCGCACATTACGGGCAAAGTCGCGCATGTCGACGATTACCTCGCCGCTCATGGCGATCAACTTATCGAGATCGGCCAGCAGCGGATTGTCGGTGCTGGCGCTGTTACGCATCGCGGTCAGTGCGTGGCGCAGACCGATGTAGGGCTGGATGGTCGTGTCGTGCAGGTCGCGCGCGATTTTCTGTCGTTCGCGAAAAGCGGCATCGGTAGCCATGCCATCAAGCAAGGCAATGTTTTCGATCACGGGGAATGCCTGCCCCAACACCTGCGCCAGGAAACTGGCATCGCTGCGCGCGAAGCGCTGACGGTTCGATACCACGTAAATTCGACCCTCGCCTTTGCGCAGCGGAACGGGTGCGCTGATGAAGGCGCGACCGTCGAACAGGTCGGCCAATTGCACACAATGGGCCGGATCGAGCGGCTCCCAGCGTCCGCTATCGGTGTTCAGGGTGCTGGCCTCGCCACTCCAGGGCAAACGTGCGTGGAGCGGTTCGTTATAGATGACCTTTTGTAGTGGGGGGAACGCCAGCAGCGGCGCGGCGGCGGCAGACGACATGCGCGCCACGGTAGCAGAGCCTCCGGTCTGTAAGGCGCTGACCGAGCGCAGCAGCCAATTCGCTTCCTCGTCCTCGCGCATCAGCAGAATGCAGTTGCTGGCCTTGTAGAACTCGCGGGTTTGTTCCAGCAACGAGGTCAGGGTCTGTGCCACACCGAAGCGCGGGTTGAACAGTCTGCTCACGTGGCGCAACAGCCCCAGGCGTCGGCGCTGGGCGATGCCCATGCCGCCCCAGTACGCAATCATATAGCCCAGCGCCAGCACGAACGTTGCGCGCACCAGTAAATGGGCTGGATCGGTATGCGGATTGACGGCCAGTGCAGTTGCCGTCAACAGCAGCGCGGATGCCAGCGAAATACGGGCACCCTCGTCGAAGCCCCACTGGAAAGACGTGGTCAGGATGACGAAAAAGAAAAATGGGATGAAAAAGCTATTGTTGCCGCCACTAAAATAGACCATCAAGGCATACCAGCCGAGATCGAGCCAATACACGGTGCGACCGTGCCAAAAAGGATTGCGGTGCAGGCGCGCAGCCAGGTATAGCACCGCGCTGTGAAGCGCGTAGGAAAAAAAGATCGTGGCGCCGATGGCGGTGTTGAACCCCAGATCTGCTGGTGCGACGAACAACGTCAGCAATGCGGAGGTCGCCAGAAGGAGTCGCATCCCGAACACCATCGTGGCACTTGTAGCATCGGCTCCGGAATCGGCGGCCTTGTCTGTTGCTGTGTTGATGGATACAACCACCGTTTCTCCCGACTATTACGCGTGTTGTATTGTACAAAAAAAACTCATGGGCATACTATCGATGATGGCGTTTATTCAAAAAAGTTGTAAAAATAAAAACATGAAAATATGAACAATTTTTGTGTCGCGGTTCCTACACCACGTATTTTTATTACAATTTTAAAACTTTAAATGTATATCGGAAATAATTTAGTCGGGCTACAATGCGGTATCGGCAACCCAATTGTTTGCCGATGTCTCCTGGCCGCCAAACCGATCGCGCCTTTACCGATGTGGCTGCAACACCCCTGTTGCCTTGCCCTCACACAGTTTAAATGACCAAATGAAAGCAAATCGTTGGAAGCTCCGTCCGCGCTCGCTTGTCCATCGCCGCCAAGGTGGGGCGACCGTTGTTGAAATGGCGCTCGTATTGCCCGTCTATCTATTGTTGCTGGTCGGTCTGATCGAGTTGAGCTTGATGTTTTTCGTTAATTTGACGATGCAGTACGCGGTGCGCGAGGGCGGCCGCTACGCCATCACCGGACTTGCCGACGCCGATCCCAGTAGTGCCAATCAGCAGCGCTATAAAGCGGTTATCGAGCGCATGAAAACCACCTCGATGGGTTTGTTCAGCAAGGTAACGCCGGTGATCACCACCAACAATGTCACCTATACCGACAGTACGTCGTACAACGCGGCCATGTTCGGGCAGGCGGGCGACATCCTGGTGATACGGCTCGATTGCGCCTGGCCGATGGCGACACCGCTGATGAAACCGTTTTTCAAGGACGGTATGTATCGGTTTACCGTCGCGGTGACCATGCTCAACGAAAATTATGCCGGGGTGAATTGATGATGCGCTACCAACCACGCCAGCGCGGTGTTGCCGCAATTGAATTCGCGCTGGTACTGCCGCTGCTGGTGTTCATGATCTTTGTTGTCAGCGATTTCGCGCGTGGACTGCAGGCCAACATCGTCTTGATCAACCTGAGCCGCGAAGCTGCCAATCTGGCGGCGCGCAGCAAGCTGCAGCTGACCGACAATAGCCAGGCCATCATGCGCGCGGTCGCGCAATCGGCACCGCCGCTGGATATGAATGGGCAAGGCATGCTCTACATCACGAAGCTGATGGGATACAAGGACAGTTCGGGTGCGATCAGCACCGTGGTGCTTGAGCAGTATCGCTGGGATGACAGTGTCAACCGGCTTGGCTTCCGGGTGAGCGGCTATGCGCCGGCGAGCCGTTTGTGGACCTGCTCCAACTGGAATACCACTACAGGCGCCTGTAACAATATTCCTACGCTGGCTAATGCGCCGCGCATTTCATTGATGAGTGGGAACTTGTTCGAGGGTGAGATTGTATATGCCGCCGAGAGCTTTTATCGCTTCAACGTCATGTTTGGCAATGTCTCGCTCGGCGGTGGCCTGACCGTGCCGAATTTCGGTACCAACCTTTATTCAATGACTGTATTTTGATATGTACACGAGGCATTCCAAACAAACAGGCAGCGTGACAGTCATGACGGCGTTGGCCATCGGATTGCTGGTGGCCGTTGTCGGACTGGTGGTCGATACGGGCGTCACTTACATGGTGCGAGACAAGCTCAACGCCGCCACCGATGCCGCCAGCCTTGCAGCTGCCCGTGCAGTATCGCAGGGAAAGAATGAGACTGAACAGCGCGCCAATGCGCAGGCGGCCGCGATTCGCTTTTTCAACGCCAATTTCCCGGCCAACTACATGGGCGCAAGCGCCAGGCTCGACCCGCCCAACGTGGCGTTCAACAACGGCATGGTGACGATCTCGGTTGGTGCCAAGGCTACTATGCCGCTGTCGTTCCTGGGCTTCATCGGCGTATCGCCATTGTCACCGGCCGTGGCCTCGCAGGCGGTGCGCAAGGACCTGGACATGGCCGTGGTGCTCGATACCTCGGGCTCGCTGTACTACCAGGGCAGCAACGTGATCGCCTCGGCCAAGACCTTCCTCAACCAGTTCAACGCCGACCAGGACCGCGTGGGGCTGATCCATTTTTCGTACGGCGCGGTGGTCGATGATCCGATCCGCCCGGTGGCGCGCGGTTTCGACCGCACTTCGATGATCAAGCACATCAACGACTTCGACTTCAGCGGCTCGACCGCGTCGCCGGAGGGCATGTACTGGGCGCGCCAGCAGCTCAACAGCGTGCCCACGTCCAACAACAACCGCTCCAACCTGCGCGTGATCGTATTCTTCTCGGATGGCGCGCCGAACTCGTTCGCCAGCTACCTGACCTGGAAAACCCCGAGCGATTGCACCAAGGCCGGCGTGATCACCACCGACGACGACAGTTCCGGCACCCCGGGCGGCCTGTACCGCACCGACGTGCAGGCCAGCGTGCTGACCGACCAGCGCTGCAACCCGAATTACGCCTACGGCTACGACCGCTATGGCCGCTACTACTACGACATCGACGACAAGGCCAGCGCCTTGCCCGACTGGTACAACGGCCACAACCCGGAAAGCAAGCCCAACGATCCCAACCTGCGCGAGTTCGCTGTCGTTACCGATTCTCCGCGCAAGGTCACCAATGCCGTCACCTTCACCAACGTCAACCGTGCTGCCCGCAACCTGGTCGAGGCGATGGCGAAAAAGTCGCAGGACGAGGGGATATACGTGTTTACGCTGGGGCTCGGTTCGGCGCTCAAGTCGGGCACCGGCGTCGACGGCGAAAAGGGCGAGGATACTCTTAAATGCATGGCCAATTCGACCGACGCCCCGGCGCGCTGCTTCAACGCGGCCAAGCCCGTCGGTCTGTACTGTTATGCGGCTACCACCAGCGATCTGACGCCGTGCTTTTCCAAACTAGCCTCCGCCATCATGCGCATCTCGCGGTAGCGCTGATAAAGCCTCCATCGCGGCGTTGCAGTTCCTCGCCTCCTGGCGTACTGTCTTCGTCGCTGCGCCTTGCGCTGAAGGCTTTCTCAGACGCTTCGATTCGTCACTGCGTCGCTGGAAGCGTTCTCAGCCGCTACCGAAGTGCAACTGGTCAGCGGGTGGCGCTGGCTACTGGCGGTGCTGTCAGCGGGGCCGGTTCTGCCGGTGTGGCCGGTGGCATCGGTGTGGCTGGTGCCGCTGCCTTGTGGCCGTACGATACCAGCTCCCAGCCGTCGCGGTTGACGGTGCGGCCCTGCCAGTCGGTGTCGCGGTAGTCGAGCTTGACGAAGTTGTTGATCTCGGGGACGAACCACACGGTCTCCACCAGGTTGCCGTTGCCGCTGTTGGGGCCGGTGTCCTTGCCGCGATACTCGGCTTCCACGATCACCTTGAGCGCGTGGAACTCGCCGGCCGGCACTCGCACTTTTTCCCAGTCCACCACCTTGCCCTTGATGGCATAGCGCCACTGCTTGCCGAGCTTGGTGTTGTCGGCCACGGCCTCGCTGTTCCACTCCTTGCCCGGCGTGAGAGGGAAGGCGTAGCGCGCGAATGACGGCGCGAAGTGCATGCTGCCGCGGTCGATCGGGTTCATGTCGGCGCTGAATAATTGCTTGCCGATGGGGGCGGTACCGCCGGGGCGGTGGATGTCCACGTGCACGCCGGTGGTGTCGATGGCCGACACTTCGAGGCGGCTGATATTGCCTTTGACGCCGTTGCGGGCGTCAGTGTACTGGTAGGTCCAGTTGTCGCCGATGGCGGGGCTGGGGGCGGGGGCGGGCGGGGGCTGCTCGGCGGCCAGGGCGGACGCGCCGGTGAAGACCAGGGAAAGGCTGAGCGCCAGGGGCGTCCAGCGGCGGGCAAGTCGAGTTTGGTACATTTCGTCTCCTTCTCGTTATATTTGCGACATCAACACTATCACAACGATTTTTGCGTGTACGACTTCCGTTCAAATAGTCCCGTCTTTGTTGCGTAAACCTTGATTGCAAGCTGAAATGGCCGGCAACGGGCTCGGCAAAAAAAATTCAAAAAGTTTGTCCACTTTTGGCGCACGCCAGCGAATAGGAAAAACACCGCCTGTGCTGCGGACCAAACGTTGAATTTTTCGAGGAGCTTTCCATGCGCGTCATCCATCACCTGTCGTCTGCCCGCGTTACCACCCTGGCCACCCTGTCGCTGTGCCTGGCCCTGTCGGCCTGCGGCGGGGGCGGCGAGGCCGATGCCGTCGCCGACAATCCGCAAATCCCGCCGGTCACGCAACCGGTAACGCCTCCCGTGACCACGCCGACGACACCGCCCACCGCCAGCGAACAGGACCTGGCCAGCTTTACTGCCGCCTGGATGTCGTACCAGATGCTCGCTTCCGTCAACATGCTGCAAATGGCTGCCGGCGGCACCGGCAGTTGCGGCCTGGGCGGCACGGTGGCGTACGACGCCGTTGCCGGCGTCAGCACCCTCGTGCAGTGCCACACGCGCGCCTTCCCGTACCAGGTCTATAGCGGCCGCAACAGCATTTCTCAACTGGTGAGCAACACCGATCGCAGCCAGGTGTCGGCCGCGATCCGGTCGCCGTCGGTGCGGGTGGTCAGCGCCGACACCGGCGCGCTCGAATACACGATCACCGACGGCGAGATCACCGGCGACGTGGTAAGCAGCGAAAGCGGCGACCGCTTCTCCTTTACCGCCACCGGGCTGCGTATCCGCGCGGGCCAGGCCAGCGACTACACCATCAGCAACGCCGGCTCCACCAGCACCACGGTGGTGTTCCGCAACGGTCAGCCCGAGCGCACCAGCAACAACCTGGTGTACACCGTCAGCAACGGCACCAGCACCTGGCAAGTCACCGTGATGAGCCCGATGCACGAAGCAGGCGCCGACCGTCCCGACCAGGGTCACCTGATGATCGTGCGCCTGGGCGCCTTGCAGGCACTGAACGCCACTTTCGCGCGCAATAGCATCACGCTCTCCGGCGGTGAAACCGGCACCACCCGGCCGCTGGCATGGAGCGATGCCGGCCTGCAGGCGGCACTGGCCGCAGGCCGCAAATAAGAGGGCCATGCGCCATCATAAAAATTTCCGCATGGAATGTTAATGTTGTCAAAAATGCGGTAGCATGGCCGGCTTCCGGTCATGGCCATGCGGCCTCTAGTTCATGAATCAGCACGACGACGATCTGGCGCTGCTGCTGCGCAGTTTCTGGCAGCCCGAGGGCAGTACGCAGCAACAGCGCCAGGCGCAGCAACGGTTGTACCAGCGCCTGCAAGGCAAGCTCGAAGCGCTGGCGCTGCATGTCGTCAACTACAACGAGGAGCTGGCCGCGCGCGCGGTGCAGGAAGCCTGGATCAAGATCTTTCGCAGTGCTTCGACCTACGACAGCAGCAAGGCCGGCGTCATCACCTGGGCCAAGCTGATTACTTCGCAGTGCGCGATCGACCAGCTGCGCCAGGACTACCGCGAGCGCTGGATGGCGCCGTGGCCTGACGAGCCGCCGCCCGATACCGCGTGCGAACTGCCGCTGCCCGACGAGCAGGCCGACAGCGCGGCCTTGCGGCGCGTGCTGGCGCGGTGCATCGACGAGCTGCCCGAGCGCGACGGCCCCAATTTCCGGCTGGCGATGCAGCTGTGCCTGGACGAAGATCTGAGCCACGCGCAGATGACCGAGATCCTGGCGGCACAGGCGCCGCCCGGTGAACAGATCAACCTCGAACGGGTGCGCGGCTGGATCCGGCGCGGCAAGCAGAAACTCGACGACTGCGTGCGCGCACGTCTGCAACCTGGCAAGAAGGGCGGCAACCATGCAGGATGACCAACAACAGTTCGACGGCTTGTGCTTTCTGCACGCGTGCGGCAAGACCAGCGCCGAGGAGGCGGCATGGATGGACGCCATGATGGCCCGCCATCCGCACTGGCGCGCGCGCTTCGAGCAGGAGCGCCTGCTGGTGATGGAAGCGCGCGCCGCCGAATCCGAGCGGCAACTGGCGGCGCCGCCGCTGGTGTCGTTCGACCAGGTGCTGGCGGCGCTGGCTGACGGCGAGGCATCCGCGCCGCAGCAAACCGCGCTACCGCAGGCCGCATCGCAGCCTGCCGTGTCATCGGCAGCGCAGCCGACGGTAGTGCCTGCTATAGAGCCATTAGCGTCGCCTGTCGCGCAGCCGTCAGCGCAACCGGTAACGCAGTCAGCAACCCAGCCGGCAACGCAGTCAGCAATGCCTCCTGAAACCCAGCCGGCAACGCGGCAAGTGCCGGCAACCCAGCCGGCAACCCAGCCGGCAACGCAGCAAGCGCCGGCAACCCAGCCGGCAACGCGGCAAGCGCCGGCAACCCAGCCGGCAACGCAGCAAGCACCGGCAACCCAGCCGGCAACGCAGCAAGCACCGGCAACCCAGCCGGCAACGCAACGAGCGGCGCGGAGCTTGCTGGCGCGCGTGCAAGCATGGTGGCGCCATCCGCTGCCGGGCGGCCTGGCGTATGGGGTGATGGCGGTGCTTGTAGCCGGGGTATCGGTGCAGAGCTGGCGGCTGGCACAGGTGGGAGCGCCCGATGTGGAGGCCGCGCGCTATCGCGGGCAGGCGGGGGCGAGCACTGGCGCCGCTGCGACGGCGCAACTGAAGGTGGTGTTCGACGACCGCGCCAGCGCCGGCGCGATACGGCTGGCGTTGCACCGGCTGGGCTTGAATATCGTCCACGGTCCCGATGCCCAGGGCGCGTATCTGTTGTCGGCAGGGCAGGGCGACGCGGTGCAGGCCGCGCAGCAGTTGCAGGCCACCGGCCTGGTACTCGATGCCTTGCCGCTACCCGCATCGCAGGCGCAGTCCCCGCAATAATCGTGGCGCAGTCATAGCAATAGCAATAGCCATAGCCTTGGCCGCAGCCGCAGCCGCAGCCTTAGTGGCAATGGCAGTCGCGCGTCAGGTAGTCGACGCTTTAGCGCATCAGCGCATCAGCGCATCAAGGCGTCATCTCGCCCGCCAGGATGATGGCGCTGTTGGTGTGATCGACCAGCAGCAGTCCGATCACGCGCGCCGGCAGCACGCCCGAGGCCAGCGTCGGTTCCATGAAGCCGCCGTATTTCATCTTGGCGTTATCGACAACGCGGAAACGGCCGTCGTTTTGCATCAGGAAGTAAAACCCGGCCTGCTTGTTGAGCAGCTGGCGCTTGATGTGTTCTGCCTGCTGCATGTCGTCGATGGCCAGGAACTGGAACGCCTTGTTCTGGTTGTTCCAGTTGGTGGCCGACACGCAGGCGCTCAGCCTTGTATGGCGGAATTCGTCGTAGGCGCCGGCGCAGTGGTAGCTGTCGGGCGACTTCGGCTTGGTCACCATCATGTTCAGCGACAGCGGAAACCGGCGCCGCTGGAAATCGTATTCGCCCAGCTTGGCCTGCAACGGCACCAGGTAGCCCTTGGCGTTGCGCAGCGCTTCCATGCGTCCGTTCAGGTATGGCTCGAACTGTTGCAGCAGGGCGTGGACGCGGAACTCGTTGATGTCCTCGAGGTCGGGCTGCAGCTTGCGCAGGTCGGGCGGCAGGTTCTCGCGGCCTATGCTGAGCAGGAACTTGGTGTTGTAGGGTTTGCCGGTGTGGACCGGGTACAGCAGCGGCGTGGTGATCTTGTTGAGAGGGACATAGCCCTCCGGTTCCAGTTGCATCACGTTCTGCACATCGGGCAGGGCGCCGGCGTTTGCCTGCCCTGTCATCAGCGTAGCCAGCAGCGCGGCGGCCCGCAGCAGCGGGCGCATGAAGTTATTTGTTCGCATCGGATTTTCCTGTCTTTTGATGGCTTTCGTAGCCGAATTCGTAGCCGCCCAGCAGGTTCAGGCGTATCGCCTCGAACAAGGGGTAGGCCGGTACCTGGGCGTGGATCACGGCGCGGGTGAAGTACATGGCGGTGCGGCCTTGCCAGTTGGGTTCGGTTGCACCGAGACCGGCGCCGCGCTGCTCGAAATAGTCGTACAGCGGCTGGCGCGTGATCTCGCTGGTAGGAATGAAGTGGAACACCGCCAGCAGCAACAGCGCCAGCGCCGGCACGCAGAAGCCCTTGACGATGCCGCTCAGGAATCCCCAGGCGCAGGCGAGCTGGATCACGAACAGCGTCAGCTTGACCAGGTGGATCAGCGCGCCGACGATGGAAAAGCCCAGTGCGATCGGCGGCACGGCCAGCGCGCGCAGGCTGTCACGCCCCAGGTCGCTGTTCTTGCCGCCATCGGCAAAGGTGGCCACCGGCGCCGTGTATTGCGGCAGCGTGGCGCGCACATCGTCATCGAGCACGCGCTGGTAAACGGTGCGGTTGAAGAAGTGCGGTGCCTGCGCCTGTGGCGGCAGCTCGACCGGCAGCGCGAAGCTGCTGTTCTTGTAATGCAGGCTCTTGCGCCACTTGGCCTGCACCACGGCATGGCCGAAGAAGGCGCCCATGCCCAGTCCCGGCGGCAGGCTATTGCCATCGAGATGCTTGGCCACGCCCTCGCGGAAGCGCTTGTCCGACTCGCTGCGCACCGATAGGCCCACCGCACGTTCGAAGCCGGCACGGTCACCCGGGTCCCAGTCCTTGGCCACATTGACGCCGCGCTTGCGCACGTCCTTGCGGATATCGGACCAGTAGGCCGGCGGCACGTTGTCGGGATCGACGCCGCGCTTGCGCAGGCGCGCCAGGTAATCGTTCCAGGCCTTGTCCTGGCGCGCGCCGATGCCGCCCAGGCTGTCCTGGTACGCGTTGGACGCCGGCACATAGTGATCGTTATAGGTCTCGATCAGCGTTTCGCGCGACGTCAGAAAATGGTTGTAGCTGGCGCTCTCGCCGCCGTGCAGCTGGTCGGCCATGGCGCGCAGGATCAGCGGCTTTTGCGCCTGCAGTACCTGGTCGAGTTCGTGCGTGGACAGCGCCAGCAGCGGGAACACGGCCAGGAAGCTCTTGCCGTCGGGTGCGCGCAGTTGCTCAGGCGTGAGCGGCAGCTCGTCAAGCAGCACCTTGTTGCTCACCAGGGCGCCTTGCAGGGCCACGAGGTTGGTCGCCAGGAAGCGCTGCTCGGCGCTGGAGCGCTCGACGATACCGTCCACCAGTTTCTGTTCGCCGCGATACACAGTCGTGGCGACGACAATGGTCAGCACCAGCAGTGCCAGCGCGGTGAGGAAGTAATTCCAGCGTTTGTCGGCGGCCCGCTTGAGCACCCAAGGCCAGAACATCAGCGCCAGTGCAATTCCGGACAGGCTGCGGCCGATTTCCTCGATGGCTTCGACTGCCTCCTGGTCGGGCATGCCACCCACCACGTCGAGCAGGCGCGAGTTGAAGCCGCACTCCACCAGCAGATAGACACCGGTAACCAGCGCCATGATCCAGACCCACGGCGCGCGTGGCTGCGGGCCGAACAACGCAAAACGCCGACGCGGCGCGTCGGTCTTCGTCATTGCGTGGCGCCTTCACCGTTACTGTTGCGCAAAATGATGCGGGTGGGCGGCACTACCGTGGCGCTGCTGGCGTCGGGCAGACGTGCATAGCTGCCGCTGTCCACGCGTTTGAGCGTGCCAGTCGGGGCGCTGGCGCGCGGCGCGGGCGTTGAGGCGGCACGGGCCGGTGCCGATGCCGACCCCGGCGCAGCCGTAGCAGCAGGAGCCGACGCCGATGCGGCGCTGTCGCGTGGAGCGGTGCTGCCGGCGCCGGCGCGGCTGGTCGCGCCATCGGCAGTTTCGAAGCGCATGCCTGCTGCCGGCCGGGTGTTCACCCCCGGTGCGGTAGCGCCTGCTGTTGCTGAGCCCGGTGTCGCACTCCCTGACGTAGCGACGCCCTGCGTGGCGCTGCCCTGCGTACCGACGCCCGGTGCTGCGGTACCCGACATACCTGCGCCTGAGATAGTGCCCGACCTCGCTGCACCCGGCGCTGCAGGGCCCGACATCACTGTGCCCGGTGCAACGGCGCCCGACGCCGAGTCGCCGCGCTGGAAGCTGCCTTCGATGGTGCCAGCGCCGTTGCGCGGCAGGTTGGCGGTGGCATTGTCGGCGCCCGGTGCGCGCGGCAGCGGTCCGCTCACCAGCTGGCCGTTCGACCAGGCCCAGGCCACCGGGTTGGGTACCGACTGCTGCTGCGCCACCCAGCTCTGGGCGTCGGCGCTGAACGACAGCGGCATGCTGCAGCGGCCGGCGATATCGTTGAGGTTCCACATGCCGACTTCATAGCCGCTCAGCTGGTACAGCCGGTAGGCGTAGGGGCAGTGGGCGGTCGGCACATGGACCAGGATCAGGTCGTGCGCGGGAAACCGTACCGCGTCGCCGATGCGCACCGTGGACAGCTGGCCCAGGTCGATCAGTTTCATGCGGTCGTAGAGTTTGATTTGCACCTGGTTCTGCTGGGTGCGGCGCAGGACGCCACGCGCCGTGCCCAGCTGGAATTCCTGCAGCGTGGAGGCGGTCAGCTCGTCGACGTCGATGCCGAATTTGAAGTTGTTGCCCTGGCGGTTGACCGCACAGGCGCTCAGCAGCAGCGCGGCAACGACAGGAAGCGCGTACAGCGCGCGGTAGGACTTGAACATAGGTAGAACCAGTAACGTGGTTGGCGCCGCCGGCTCCCCGCGCATGCAGCAGGGGGCCGGCGGCTGGCGGAGTTTAGATCTCGGCGAGCAGTTCGTTGCTTGGGCTATACAGGCGCACTTTCATCACCTGCAGCTTGACGCGGCGGCTGCTCGGGTCGGCATCTTGCGCAAAACCGTAGACTTCCATGCGCAGCTGGGCGTACTTGCTCAGGTAACCCTCGATGGCGCGGGCCTTGGTTTCGTCCGGTACCGGCAGGTTGGCGAAATCGGTGGCGTTGCTCTGGCCCAGCGTGTACTGGCTGTTGTCGTGGAAGTAGGTGTAGCGGTCGTTGCTGGTCATGTCCTTGATGGTGAAGGTCTTCTTCTCGAAGTTGTAGCGCTCCAGCAGCGCGCCGTCGCGGCTTTCGAGGATGACGTAGCGGCCGGCCTTGGCGCGTTCGATTTCCTGGTCGATGCGCGGTTGCAGCGCCTTGAGGATGTCCTTGCGCTGGAAGCCGTCGCTGGTGCGGCTGTACTCGGCCGAGTAAATCTGCGCCACGTCTTCGTACGGCACCGGCAGGCTCGACATGCCGTAGTAGAGGAACATCACCTGGTGGCCGCTGTCGATCTTGCGGTAGCTGGTCAGCGGGGTGGCCTTGTCGCCCTGCGGCAGGGTGCTGGCCACGGCCTGTTGCACCGCTTTCGGGTTTTGCAGGTCTTGCAGGCTGGGCTTCGGCGCCGAGGCGTCGGCTGCCGGCGCGGCGGTGTCGGCCGGTTTGCTGCAGGCGGCCAGGCTGGCCAGCAGGGCGGTGTTGCAGAGGATCAGGGCAGCGTTACGAAGAATGCGGTTCATGAGTTTCCTTGGTGTGGAAGGTCAAAATAGTTGTTGTGGTCGTGTCGATCAGCGTGCTGCCAGAACTTTCTGGACGCCGCGCCAGGCCAGGTACAGCGCCACGATCAGGGCGATGTAGCTGCCGTAGCCGACCGAGAAGGCGGCCAGCGCCTGTTTCATCATGGCGCCGGCAAAGTCGCCCATCTGGCTGCCGCCGAAGCCACGCATGCTTTCGCTGGCGGCGCTGGTCAGGTTGCGGATTTTCAGGTAAATGCCCAGCCCGGTCAGCACCAGGAAGGCCAGCGGTGCGAACAGGCCGAACGCCGCCCGTTTGTCGGCCACGAACACGTGGGCCAGCGGGGCAATCATGGCGACTACGCACAGGAAGCCGTACAGGCCGCTGCTACCGGTACCGCTTTGCATCATGCCTTCGAGGCTGGAGCTGACGTTGGCCAGGCGCAGCAGGTCGAACATCGTCAGGTTTTGCACGATGCTGGCGCTGATGTTTATCGACACGGCCGGCAGCCAGATCCAGGCGATGGCCAGCAGGGCGACTGCGATCAGCAGCGGCTTGCCGACCTGGTCCACGCGCACCATCAGTTTCGGCAGGTACTCGTCCTTCAGGTCGTTCATGCCGTCCTTCATCTTGTCCAGCTTTTCCTTGGCCAGCACCGACTCCGGCACCGGCGTTACCGCCAGTACCTGACCGCTTGCGTCGAGCGCGACATCGACCTGGGTGTTGACCGTCGGCGCGCTGGTCGGGCTGCGCCAATGCTGTTCGAGCGTGAACGTCAACTGGCGGCCATCCACGACCACCAGGCCGGGGCCGGCATTGGTGTCGCGCAAGACCACGCCGCGCGCGGTGGCGGCTGCGGGGGCAGGTGCCGTTGTGGGGGCTGTCGCTGCTGCCGGGACAGGGGCCGGGGCTGGTGTCGGCAGCGGGATGACCGGCGCTGCGGCGCTGGTCAGATCGGGCGTCACGGCAGCGGCGGTTTTCAGCGGCGTGCCGCAATCTTCGCAAAAACGCGATTCGGGAGCGGCGGATTTACCGCAGGCACCGCAAAAGACTGGAACAGCAGACATGGACATACTCCTCGTTATTGAATTTCTTGAATGGAAGTTGGGTTTGTTCAGCGGGACGCCAGCGTCACGATGGCGCCGTCGCGTGGCAGCAGTGCGACCTTGCCGCCTCTGAAGACTTGCAATGCGCCTTCGTTGGTGCTGGCCATGGCGCCGTTCAGGTACAACTGGGTGCGCAGCTTGTACACGCCTTCGGGCGCGCCTTCGGGCAGGCGCAGCGTGAAGCTGTTGTCGAACTCGCCGCTACCGCCCTTGTCGTTGACGATTTTTTCGCCGCGCTTGAACTCTTCGCCGTCCGGACCGTAGGCGATCAGCACCTCCTTCACTTCACGCACCGGCTCGCCGGTGCCGGACACGGCGCGGATCGTCGATTGCACCTTGATCGGTTCCATGGTCCGGGCCACGCCCTGCGGCGTGACGGCGGTGGTGTAGGCGACGATCTTGGCTTTCGGCGGCAAGGCGTTGCGGTTGGCGGTGCGGTAGGTCTTTTCCACGTCGGCGGACGAGCTGGTCTGGCGGCTGGCCACTTCAACCACGGCGCACGCGGCCAGGCCCACGGCCGCGCCCTTGAGCGCGCCTTTTTTGCCGCCGAGCAGGCCGCCCAGCACGGCGCCACCGAGCGCCATCGAGCCGCAGCGGATGGCGGTAGTGTTGTTATCGGAGGTTGGCTGGTTACCGCCGCCAGGACCGCCGGGACCGTTGGGCGCGGCGCAACCGGTCAGCGCGGCAATCAGGCAGGCGCTGGCGGCAAGGGTAGTTTTTTTCATGGTATGACCTTTCGCGATTATTCGATGGAACTGCCGGATTTCAATGCTTCGGATTGCTTGGTCTTGGCTTTGGTCAGCGTAGCCCTGGCGGCGCCGCTGGCGGGATCGAGATCGAGCGCGGCTTCGGCAGTGGCGATGGCCTTGTCGAACTGGCGCTGCGCGATGAAGTTTTCTGCCTTGTCGAGCATGGCGCTGATCTTGCCGCTGAGCGGGTTGCTTGCCGGCGCCGCCGGTGCGCGGTCCACGCGCGGGGCTGCGACCGGTGGCGTGGCTTTGGGGCTGGCTGGTGTCGCTTTCGGTGCCGCTGCCGGCGCTGGTGCTGCGGTAGGTGCTTGCGTTGCTGCAGGGGCCGGGGCGGGAGATTTTGCCGGGGTAGGAGCCGTAGCCGTAGCCGGAACCGGAACAGGAACAGGAACAGGAGCAGGAGCAGGAGCAGGAGCAGGAGCAGGAGCAGTTGCAGGTGCAGGTGCACCTGCCTCGGGCGGGATCGCTGCTGGCGCGGTGGCTGCCGGCGCTCCAGATGTCGTTGCTCCAGCCGCCGGTTCGCCGGCTACCGGATTGCTGGCCACCGGATTGCCGGCCACCGGTCCGCTGGTCGGCTCTGTCAAAGGAGCTGCAACTGGCGCTGCGGATTTGGACGACTGCCAGAAGTAGGCGCCACCGCCGGCGAGCGCGACGACCGCAGTCGCGGCAGCAGCGATCAGCGCCCACTTGCGGGCCGGCGGCTCGGTTGAAACAGGCGCAGACCACGGTGGCGATGATGGCGGCGCTTCGGGCGTGGCGATCGTCGATGCCGGGACAAGGACCGGATCAGGCAGTGGCTCAGCTTGCGCCAACGTTTCCGGTTCGGTCACCGGTTTTGGCACAGGCACAGGCACAGGCTCGGTTGCCGGGGCCGGAGCAGGCTCCTCCACCGGAGTCGTCAATACTTCAGGCTCGGACAAGAGCGCTGGCGCTGGCTCTGGTACCGGCGCAGGAATCGGTTCAGGCTCAGGCTTGGTTTCCAGCACAGGCGCTTGGCGCGGCTCGGGGGCCGGGGCAAGTTCCTGCACCGAAGCTGTCAATGGTTCAGGCACGGGCATGGATACCGGCGCGGGCATCGGTTCAGGCGCATTCTCCAGCACAGGCGCTTGCACCCGATCGAGTGCAGGTGCCTTAGCAGGCTCCTCCACCGGAGCTTCCAACGGTTCTGGCTCAGGCACGAACATCCGCACTGGCACCGGCTCGGGTGCCGGCGCAGGAATTGGTTCAGGCTCAGCCACTGGCTCATGCTCGACAACCGGCGCAGGCTCACGCTCAGCTACGAGCTCAGGAACCGGTGCTGGCTCAGGCAGAGGCTCAATCACAGTACCGGACTCCAGCACTGGCTCAGGCACCGGATCAATCACCGCCACCGCCTCGGGAATCGGCTCGGACACAGGTACGGCCACCGCTACTGCGGCTGGAAGCGCAGCCGGTTTGCCGCAATTGCGGCAGAATTTGGCCGCAGGAGCAAGCGGCGCACCGCACTCGCACTGGGTGTCGCTCGAAGCTGGCGTCAGACCGGTGCCGCACCCTTTGCAAAATTTTGCATGTGCAGCATTAATGGTCTGGCAATTCGTGCAAATCGTCATTTGATTACCGTTCCCCAAAGAAATTGTATAAAATACACCTGAATCTTACAAGTAACGTTTCCCAAATGCAAATAATAATATTGTCAAGTGGAAAAATTGCCGCATAGCAGCGTAAAGTCCTGAAGCACGCTTTTTGGCGTCCTTTCCAGCTCTATCGCAGCGTTTGCCGATTCGGTTCACATTATTTTTCGCAATTTTTTCAGCTGTTTTGAACACGCCTTTTTATGCATAATCTGCCGCGCGCGGAAGTCAGAAATTTATTGAACCGGATCGCCGACCGCGACGATCAAGCATCGAGAAGGCTGTACAGCGTGTATCAGCCGCAATTGTTTGCCTATGTGCGCTACCGGGTCTGGAGCGACATGAGCGCGGAGGAAATCACGATGGATAGTCTGTTTATCGCCTTTAGCAAGCCAGCCGCCTACAACGGCCTGTCGGAGTTTTCCACCTGGCTGTGCGGCATCGCCAACAACCGCATCCGGCAATGGCAGCGCGACATGGCCACCGAACTGGAAACGGAAGAACTGACCGCCGCGATCGCCGACAAACACGGCAACCTCGACTGGAACGTGCTGACCGGGATCGAGCAGGACGAAGCCACACAGGCGATCCTGGTGTGCATCGACAAGCTGCCCGCCAGCCAGCGCGAAGCGATCTACCGTACCGCCGTGGAAGAGGAGGGACTGGCCGAGGCCAGCCGCGATATGGAAGTGCCGGAAGGCACGCTCAAGTCGCGCCTGTTCCACGCGCGCCAGCGTATCCGCGACTGCTTGGCCCGGGCCTTCGGCCCCGATTACCTGGGAGGCAACCGTGGCTGACTACACCGACGACGACCGCCTGCGCCTGCGCGAGCTGCTGCCGTTTTACCTGAACCGCACGCTCGATCCGGCCCGGCGCCAGGAGGTGGAGGAATGGCTGGCGCATGACGCCAACGGCCGCCAGGAACTGCAATTCCTGCAGGCCGTGACCGCTGCCGCGCGCCAGCGCGTGGCCGAACGCGCGCCGCTGGCCGGCTACGAGGCGCTGGCCGCGCGTCTGGAGGCCAGCCGTCCACCGGCGCCGGCCTGGTGGCAGCGCTGGTGGCAGGGACTGGCTGCCGCGCGCTGGGCGCCGGTCGGTGCGCTGGGGGTGGCGTTGATCGCGGTGCAAATGGGCTGGAACGTCTATCGCCTCGACCAGCAAACCCCCACGGTCAGCTATCGCGGCACGGCCGCGCAGCCGGCGCGCGCCGCCGACCTCAAGCTGGTGGTGCGGCGCGACGCCCGCTTTGCCGACCTGGCCGAGCTGCTGGTGCAAAACCGTTGCCACATCGTGTGGGGACCGTCGGTATCGGGCGAATTGTGGATCGCCCTCGACGAGCCGGGCAGCGCCGAACCGGTGCGGGCCCGCCTGGCCGCCTCGCCGCTGGTGGAAGACGTGCTGCTGGTGCGCCGATGAGACCTCAGCGCCGCACCTTGCTGGCGCTGCTGGTAGCGACCGCGTGGTCAGGCTTGCCTGTCGTGCGCGCCGCCGAACCGGTATCGGCCCCGCCCGAACGGCAGGCGCTGGTGATCGGCAACGGCGCCTACAACAACGGCTTGCTGCCCAACACTCGTGCCGACGCCGACCTGATCGCCGGCGCCTTGCGCCGCGCCGGCTTTCGCGTCACCGTGGCCAAGGACCTGGGCCGCAGCGCCCTGTACGACACGGTGCGCCAGTTCGCCACCGGCCTGACGGCCGGCGCCACGGCGGTGGTGTATTACGCCGGCCACGGCATGCAGATCAATGGCGTCAATTACCTGATCCCGACCGATATGTCGCCCACCAGCGAAGCCGGGGTGGCGCTCAAGGCGTATCCGCTGTCGGCCCTGCACGAACGGCTGGCGCTGGCGCCGTCGGCGGTCAACATGGTGATCCTCGACGCCTGCCGCAACAACCCGTTCCAGCCGATGCCGGCCGTGCGCATGCGCGCCATCGGCAACCTCGGCCTGGGGCCGGCGGTGGCGCCGCGCGGCACCCTGGTGGCCTATTCGACCGCGCCGGGCCAGCTGGCGGAAGATGGCACCGGCCGCAAGAACAGCATCTATACCGAAACGCTGGCCGGCCTGATCGGCCAGCCGGGACTGCCGGTAACCGAACTGTTCCGCACCCTGGCCGACCAGGTACGGCGGCGCACGCTGGAAGACCAGCAGCCGTGGGTGGAATCATCGCTGGTGGGCGATGCCTATTTCCGGCCGCCGCCGGGACTGCGCTATGGCGCGCCGATGGCGCCAGACAAGACCGGCGCCGTTGCCGGTGCAGCAAAGCCGGCAGGCCGCTACCGTTCCGGCGACAAGCCCGGCGCGCTGGGCAGCGAAGGCGATGCGGCCTGGTACCGCCACCTCGACGAGCGCGGTTGGACCGAGCTCGACTGGCAATTGCAGCAGCGCGTCGGCCAGTCCGGCGCCGAGGAAGTGGCCGAACTCAAGCGCCGCGCCGCCAAGGGCAACGTGGTGGCCATGACCACCCTCGGACGCATCGAGCAGGCCTGCCAGGGCGGCGCCGCACGCACCGCCTGCAGCAAGCGCGCACGCCAGTGGTTCCAGCAAGCGGCCACGCTTGGTTTCCCGGTGGCGCAAAACGAGCTGGGCGAGATGTACTACGAAGGCCGCGAAGTACCGAAAGACCTGGCGGCCGCGCGCCGCTGGCTGACCCAGGCAGCGCAGGCCAACTACCCGCGCGCGCGCATCAACCTGGCCCAGCTCGACATGATGCAAAGCCGCTCGCCGGAAGCGGTGCGCAACCTGCTCGACACGCTGATGAAAAGCAACCAGTCGATGATGGCGCCGCCCGGACGCTGATGCCCCGGCGGAGACGATGCTCAGCAAGCGCTGCCGAAACGTCGGCAGCGCTATCGCGCGTTACTTGGCCAGCGTCTTCTTGTAGGCGATCGAATAGGTCAGCTTGCCGGTCGGCGTGACCAGGTCATCCAGCGCCTTGGTGTCGAGCTTGCCGGACCAGCCCAGCGACGCGGCCGTATTGCCACCGCTGACCACGTCGGTCGCCTGCAACGCCACCATCGCCTGCGAGGCCTTGAGGATGGCCGACGAGTAGCTGGCGCTGCTGGTCAGATCGTAGCCGGCCAGGTCGATTTTGCTGCGCAGCCAGTCACCCCAGTAAAACTCGAGGAACTCGGTGCTGGCTTCCGGGACGATGTAGCCGGCGTCGCGGGTGAAGTACACCAGCGCTCGGTAAGGGTCGTTGCCCAGGGCAGCGAGGCCGATCTGCTGCGGCAGTTGGCCGGTGACGATAGGGCGGTTGGCGCCGTCCTTGAGCCAGACTTTTTTGCCGGCCTTCATCGCGCTCCAGAAATCCACTTCGTTCAGCTTGCTCAGGTTGTCGGTCAGCTTGACCCACACTTTCAGTTTCTGGTTGACGCCGCCGTCGGCATTCCAGAACGCGCTGAAGGTGTGGTGGCCGTCGGTCAGGTACAGCTTGCCGCCAGGGCCGACCACGACCGTCTTCATGTCGCCCGGTTTGGTGCCCACCGGCGACTTGCACGCGAACGCGGCGGGTGGCTTGATCAGCGTGGCGCCGGTGACGTTGGCGGTCTTGGTCACCACGTCGTCCTGGCCGTTGGCTTCGCACAGTTCGGCGAATTTCTTCGGCTTGTTGGTCTTGTCCATGATCAGATCTTCGGCGCTGTAACGGCCGAGCTTGTAATAGATCTGGTCGTAGCCGACTGCCGGTTGAGTCGGCAGCAATTCGTCCAGCGCCACTTCGATGAACACCGGCGCGGCGGCGGTGCCCGGCACCATCGCCATCAGTTGCTGCTGGCGCGCGGTCGGGGTGGCAGGCGTGGCCAGCAGCGCCGTGCCGGTGGCACGCGGCACGCTGCCGCCGGTGCTCTGCGCCAGGATGGCGCCGCTGGTGTTGACGATGTCGATATCGGTACCGCTGACCTTGACCGCCAGCTGGTCGAGCAGCTTGTCGGCGGCATCGGTACTGCTGCCGGGCACCAGCGGGCCGTTGACGAAATCGTAGGTGGCAGACACGCCCATGGCGCGCATGGCATCGGCCAGCGCGGTGGACAGCTGGGTTTGCGCGGTGGCGATTTTTGTCCCATCGACGGCTGCCAGTTGGCTGGCGCTGGTCGCTGCCGGCGTGGTGCCCAGCAGTTGCATCGCCAGCACCGACGTCAGCGGCGTGACATTGACGGCGGTCTCCTTGACCGTGACCGCGTACTGGGCGCTGCCCGAGGTCGGCGTGACCGTCAACAGGAACGGCGCGGCAGCGCTGGCCGGCAGGTTCAGCACCAGTTTGCCGTTGGCATCGGTGGTGCCGCTGCCGACCGTAGCTTTGGCCGCATCCTGCACCGTCACAGCGGCGCCAGCCATGGCCTTGCCGGTGGCGGCCACCACGGTCATGGCGCGGGTGGGCGTCGTATCCAGGTTCGCATCGCCACCGCCGCAGGCGGCCAGCAGCAGTGGCAGGGTGAGCAGCAAAGGCAGGTGGCGTGGAAAACCGGTAGGGCGCTGGCGCGTCGAGTGCATGGGAACTCCGTTAGGAAAACGCGTGAGCATACCGGGGGAATGTGACGGCTTTGTTACCAGCGGTTGGTGAAATGTCGTAGCATCATCCGACGCGCAAGGCAGCAGCACCTGATGGATTCTAGGAGGGTAATGATGAGAAGTCCTGAAAAATTTGCGACCTCGCTGGTGTCACTGGCATTGGTCAGGAACGGCTACATTACCTACAAGGATGTGCCATGCGGAGGCCGCTTCAGTGCCGACATTCTGGCCACGCGTATGCGCAGCGACAATAAAGAAGAAACCTTCGTCGTCGCGATCAAGGCTCTGCGTGATCGTGACGCAATACCGGGCCAACTGGATCGGTTGCGGGACGATTATCGCTCAGCTTGCGCACATGCCGTTTTTTTTTGCATTTCTGATCGATAGCGAAGAAGTGCTGCTGGTCGATCCTGAACTGCATGAGCGCATGCGGTTTCTTGACGAAGATATCAGTCTTGAAGTGATTTCGGGTGAGTCGATTGCGTCGGGGCTTCAGGTTTGATTCCGGCAGCTCGATCGATGAGCGCGACGCTGTCGCACTCATCGGTTGGTGATGTTTGACGGCCCTCGGGTCACATCAAAATGATGTCGTACTGCTCCTGATGATAAGCCGTCTCCACCTGCAAAGAAATCTTCTTGCCGATGAAGTCGCCCAGCATGGCCAGATGCTGCGATTCCTCTTCCAGGAACATATCGACCACTTCCTGCGACGCCAGGATGCGGAATTCGCGTGGGTTGAACTGCTTCGCTTCGCGCAGCAGTTCGCGCAGGATTTCGTAGCAGATGGTGCGCGAGGTTTTGACTTGCCCCTTGCCGCTGCAGGCCGGGCATGGTTCGCACAGGATGTGGGCCAGCGATTCGCGGGTGCGCTTGCGCGTCATTTCCACCAGGCCCAGCGCCGAGAAGTTCGAGACCGACACCTTGGTGCGGTCGCGCGACAGCGCCTTTTTCAGTTCCGACAGCACGGCTGAGCGGTGCTCGGTGTTGTCCATGTCGATGAAGTCGAGGATGATGATGCCGCCCAGGTTGCGCAGGCGTAGCTGGCGGGCGATGGCGTGCGCGGCTTCCAGGTTGGTTTTGAAAATCGTGTCGGCAAAATTGCGGCCACCGACAAAGCCGCCGGTGTTCACATCAATCGTTGTCATCGCCTCGGTCTGATCGACGATCAGGTAGCCGCCGGATTTGAGGTCCACGCGGCGGCCCAGCGCGCGCAGGATTTCTTCTTCCACGCCGTACAGGTCGAACAGCGGGCGCTCGCCCGTGTAGTGCTGCAAGCGCGGCAGCACGCCGGGCGTGTAGGCCTGGCCGAACTCCTGCAGCATCAGGTGGTTCTCGCGCGAGTCCACCTGGATGGTGGCGGTGTGCTCGTGGACGAAGTCGCGCAGCACGCGCTGGGCCAGGCTCAAGTCCTGGTGCAGCAGCGTGGTGGCGGGCAGGGTGCGCGCGCCGTGCGTGATCGCGCTCCAGGTCTTGCGCAGGTACTCGACGTCGGCAGCAATGTCGGCGTCGGACGCGTCCTCGGCCTGGGTGCGCACGATGTAGCCGCCTTTCTCGTCCGCCGGCAGCAGCTTTTGCAGGCGCGTGCGCAGCGCTTCGCGCTCGGATTCCTTTTCGATCTTTTGCGAGATGCCGATATGGTTATCCTGCGGCAGGTACACAAGCATGCGCCCGGCAATCGAGATTTGCGTGGACAGGCGCGCCCCCTTGGTGCCGATCGGGTCCTTGATCACTTGCACCGTCAGCACCTGGCCGTCGAACAGGATTTTTTCGATCGGGGTGGGGATGGCGCCGGCGGTGGAACTGTTGGCGGCATCGTGCGGGCGCGCTTCCCAGATGTCGGCCACGTGCAGGAACGCCGCGCGTTCGAGGCCGATGTCGATGAAGGCCGACTGCATGCCGGGGAGAACGCGTACCACTTTGCCGGAATAGACATTGCCCGCCAGGCCGCGCGTGAGCGTGCGTTCGATGTGCAGTTCCTGCACCGCGCCCTGCAATATCAGGGCGACACGGGTCTCTTGCGGGGTGATGTTGATCAGGATGTCTTCGTTCATGTGTCTCCGCGGGCTGCGCTGGCTATTTGAACGACGATCATACACGCACGCCAGTGGGGCCGCTAGGGCAGCGGCAAACCCGCCTGGCGCAGCAGCTGCGCGGTTTCGTACAGGGGCAGGCCCATGATGCCGGAGTGGCTCCCTGCAATGTGTTCGATGAACTGCGCGGCCGGGCCCTGGATGCCGTAGCCGCCGGCCTTGTCGTACGGTTCGGAGCTGGCGCAATAGGCGGCAATGGCTTCCGGCGTCAGCACGCCGAAGCGCACTTCCGATACCTGCGTCACCTGCTCCTGGAAGCCGGCGCTGCACACCGCAATCGAGGTCAGTACCTGGTGGGTACGGCCCGACAGCTGTTCGAGCATGGCGGTCGCTTCCTGCGCGTTGGCAGGCTTGCCGAGGATCTGGCCGTCGATGGTGACGGTGGTGTCGGCCGTGAGCACGGGGCGCGGGGTGAGATGGCGGCGCTTGAGCAGCCCGTGCGCGAACACGGCCTTTTCCAGCGCCACGCGCGCGACGTAAGCTAGCGGCGCTTCGCCGGGCAGCACTTCTTCGGTGACGTCGGCGCCGCGCGGACCGTCGGCGCGCAGCAGCAGCAGTTCGAAGTCGATGCCGACCTGGCGCAGCAGCTCACGCCGGCGCGGACTTTTCGAGGCAAGGTAGATCTTTTTATCGACTAACCTGTTTGTCATGATCAGACCCGGTGGTAGGGATGGTTTTGCGTGATGGTCCAGGCGCGGTACAGCTGCTCGGCCAGCAGCACGCGCACCATGCCGTGGGGGAGGGTCATGCTGGAGATGCGGATCAGGCCCTCGGCCCGTGCCTTGAGCGCAGGATCGAGGCCGTCGGCGCCGCCGATCAGGAAGGCCGTGTCGCGGCCGTCCTGTTGCCAGGTTTCGAGCTGCTGTGACAGGCCCACCGAGGTGAGGTCCTTGCCGCGTTCGTCCAGCGCGATGATGCGCACCGATTTCGGCAATGCCGCTTCGATGCGTTCGCGCTCGAGCGCCATCGCGGTGGCGGCAGTCTTGCTGCCCGAACGTTCGACCGGCTTGATTTCCTTGAGCACGATCTTCAGTTCGGGCGGCATGCGCTTGACGTATTCGGCGTAGCCGTTTTCGATCCAGGCCGGCATTTTGTGGCCGACCGCAGCGATGATCAGCTGCATACAGCGTTATTCCGCTGCCGGTTTCTTGATACGCTTGATGACGGTCTTGGCCGGCGCTTCTTCGGCTTTCGGCTTGGCGGCCTTCGGCTTCGGCGTGGCTTTCAACGCTTTCACGGCGGCGACGGTCGCTTTTGGCTGGGCGACCTTGATCTTCTTGCCGGCTGGTACGGCGGCCGGCTTGGCGGTTTTCTTTTCGCCGGTAGCGGTGGCCTTGGCGGCGGCAGGCTTGCGTGCCGGGGTCTTCTTCTCGACCACAGGCGATGCATCGACCGCTTTTTTGCCGGCGGCCAGGTGCGAGCTGACTTTCTTGGGTGCTGCTTCTTCCGCTTCCACGGTGCCCTTGCGCTTGGCGGCGCCCAGTTTCACTGGCTTGTCGCCCCAGATTTCTTCCAGGCGGTAGTAGGCGCGGATTGGTGCCTGCATGATGTGGACGATCATGTCGCCCAGGTCGACCAGCACCCATTCACCGGTGTCCTCGCCTTCCATGCCGTACACGTCGCCGCCGGCGGCTTTGACTTTATCGCGTACCGAAGCGGCCAGCGCCTTGGTCTGGCGGTTGGAGGTACCGGAGGCGATGGCAATGCGGTCGAACAGGCTGGTCAGGTGGGTCGTATCGAATACCGTGATGTCTTGTGCCTTGACGTCTTCGAGGGCGTCAACGACGAGGGCTTGCAATTTTTTGATGTCCATTAGCTTCTGTATAAATTATGTTGTTCAATATAGTCTAGCACTAGCGGCGGGATAAGCGAATTTGCCTGCTCCCCCCGTTGTAATGCCGCACGTATCTGAGTGGCGGAAATATCCACCGCGAAGTCTTGTGCCAGATACGTCAGACCGTGCGGCGTGTTGCGGATGTTGTCGGGCGTTCCCAGTCGACTGGAAAACGCCGCGGCGACGGCGGCTGGTAGCCCTGCGCCATCGATACTAAAACCTGGTCGCGCGGCCACGCAGATATGGGCGTGGTCGAACAGCGCTTGCCATTGGTGCCAGGTGTCGAGCCGCTGCAACTGGTCGGCTCCCATCAGAAAGGTTATCGAGGCCTGCGGCCCCAGTTCCGCGCGCACTGCGCGCAGGGTGTCGATGGTGTAGGTCGGCTGGCCGCGCGCGGCCCGCTCGATTTCCTGCATGTCCACCACCACCGGGAACGGTTGTTTTGCAAACGCCAGCGTCACCATCTCGGCGCGCTGGTCGGGCGTGGCCTTGAGCGTGGATTTTTGCCACGGCAAACCGGCAGGCACCACGCGCAATTGATCCACTTGCAGCAGCTGCGCGAAATGCGCGCCAAGCGCCACATGGCCAAGGTGAACCGGATCGTAGCTGCCGCCCAGCAGAGCGATCCGCTGTGCGTGCGGCCCGGTCACGCAGCCAGCCAGTCGCGATGCGGCAGGAAGTCGGAATACAGCGCCGCCTCGGGCGTGCCGTCCTGCGGCTCCCAGCGATAGCGCCACTTCACTACCGGCGGCATCGACATCAGGATCGCCTCGGTGCGGCCACCGGACTGCAGGCCGAACAGGGTACCACGGTCGAACACCAGGTTGAACTCCACGTACCGGCCGCGCCGGTACGCCTGGAAGTCGCGTTCGCGCTCGCCGTATTCGTTATCCTTGCGGCGCTCAAGGATCGGCAGGTAGGCCGCCAGGAACGCGTCGCCCACGCTGCGCTCCATGGCGAAGCATTGCTCGAAACCGCCTTCGTTGACGTCGTCAAAGAAGATGCCGCCCACGCCGCGCGCTTCCTGCCGGTGTTTCAGATAAAAATACTCGTCGCACCACTTTTTGAAGCGCCCATGCAGATCGGCGCCGAACGGCGCCAGCGCATCGTGGCAGGTCTGGTGGAAGTGCTTCGCATCTTCCACGAAACCGTAATACGGCGTCAGATCCATGCCGCCGCCGAACCACCAAACCGGCTCGCCTTCGTTGGTCGTGGTGCTGAAAAACCGCACGTTCATGTGCACCGTGGGCGCATACGGATTGCGCGGATGGATCACCAGCGACACGCCCATCGCCTGCCACGGCTGACCACCGAGGTGCGGGCGCAGCGCGCTGGCCGATGGCGGCAGTTTGGAACCCATCACATGCGAAAAATTGACGCCGCCGCGCTCGATCACATTGCCTTCTTCGACCAGGCGCGAAATGCCGCCACCGCCCTCGGGCCGGTCCCACGCGTCGCGCAGGAAGGGCGTGCCGTCCACCGCTTCGAGCGCGCAGACGATGCGCTCTTGCAGGTCGAGCAGCCAGGCCTTGACGGCGGCGGTGTCGGGCGCGGCGGCGAGTGCGGCGGACATGATCAGTGCTTCAGGCCACGCCAGCCGATGTCGCGGCGGCACTGCATGCCGTCGAACGAGATCTGGTCGACCACGTCGTACGCCTGGCGCTGCGCCAGCTTGACGCTGTCACCCAGACCGACGGAGCACAGCACGCGGCCACCGGTGACCACCAGCTGGTTGCCGCCGTTGTGACCCTCGCCAGCGAGCGCAGTGCCAGCGTGGAAGGTGACCGACTCCGGCGTTTCGGCCGGAATCGCGCTGATGACGGCGCCTTTCAGTGGCGCATCCGGGTAGCCGGCGGCAGCGAGCACCACGCCCACGGCGGTGCGGCGGTCCCATTCCAGTTCGACCTGGTTGAGGGTGCCGTTGACTGCGTGTTCCATCACCGACAGCAGGTCGGTTTTCAGGCGCGCCATGATCGGCTGGGTTTCCGGGTCGCCCATGCGGCAGTTGAATTCCAGCGTGCGCGGGTTGCCTTCGGCGTCGATCATCAGGCCGGCATACAAAAAGCCGGTGAACACGATGCCGTCGCGGGTCATGCCGGCGATGGTCGGGTTGATGATCTCGCGCATCACGCGTGCATGCATGGCCGGGGTGACGATTGGCGCTGGCGAGTAGGCGCCCATGCCGCCCGTGTTCGGGCCTTCGTCGTGATCCTTGAGGCGCTTGTGGTCCTGGCTGGTGGCCAGCGGCAGCACGTTTTTACCGTCGCACATGACGATGAAGCTCGCTTCTTCGCCAGCGAGGAATTCTTCGATCACGATGCGCGCGCCGGCGTCGCCGAAGCGGTTATCGGCCAGCATGTCATCGACCGCGCGGTGCGCTTCTTCGAGCGACAGCGCCACGACCACACCTTTGCCGGCAGCCAGGCCGTCGGCCTTGATGACGATCGGGGCGCCGTTGGCATCGATGTAGGCGTGCGCTTGCGCCACGTCCGAGAAGGTCTGGTATTTGGCAGTCGGAATGCCGTGGCGCTGCATGAACGCCTTGGCGAAGTCTTTCGACGATTCGAGCTGCGCCGCTTCCTTGGTGGGTCCGAAGATCTTCAGGCCACGCGCGCGGAACAGGTTGACGATGCCGCCGGCCAGCGGGGTTTCCGGGCCGACGACGGTGAGGCCGATATGCTCTTTCTCGACGAAGTTCGCCAGCTCGTGCAGGTCGGTGATGTTGACATTGACCATGCGCGAGTCGTGCGCGGTGCCACCGTTGCCGGGGGCGACGTACACCATCTGGATGCGTTCGGACTGCGCCAGTTTCCAGGCCAGCGCGTGCTCACGGCCACCGGAGCCGACTACCAAAATTTTCATAAGTCCTCAGTCTTCAATCAGTGCGTTGGAATACACTTCCTGCACGTCGTCCAGGTTTTCCAGGGCGTCGAGCAGCTTTTGCATCTTGAGCGCGTCGTCGCCGGTAAATACCGTCTCGGTGGCGGGCTTCATGATGATTTCGGCCACTTCGGCCTTGAACCCGGCCGCTTCCAGCGCATCTTTCACGCCGGCGAAGTCGTGCGGGCCGCACAGCACTTCGATACCGCCTTCGTCGTCGGTCAGCACGTCTTCGGCACCAGCTTCCAGCGCCGCTTCCATCAATGCGTCTTCGCTGGTGCCCGGTGCGAACAGGAACTGGCCGCAGTGCTTGAACATGAACGATACCGAGTTCTCGGTACCCATGTTGCCGCCGTTCTTGTTGAACGCGTGGCGTACTTCAGCCACGGTGCGCACGCGGTTGTCGGTCATGCAGTCCACGATGATGGCTGCGCCGCCGATGCCGTAGCCTTCGTAGCGGACTTCCTCGTAGCTGGCGCCGTCCTCGCCGCCGGTGCCGCGCGTGATCGCGCGTTGCACGTTATCTTTCGGCATATTGGCGTCGGCCGCCTTGTCGATGGCCAGGCGCAGGCGCGGGTTGGACGCGATGTCGCCGCCGCCCATGCGTGCGGCAACGGTGATTTCCTTGATCAGGCGCGTCCAGATCTTGCCCCGTTTTGCGTCGGTGGCAGCCTTTTTATGCTTGATGTTGGCCCATTTGCTGTGTCCAGCCATGTTCGGTCGTCCTTTGGCGGTAGATTTGAGGTATCCGGTGAGGGCGGTATTCTAGCACAAGACCCCTTGCCAAAACCGCCAGCGGGGGCAGGGACGCAGTCGCTCCCGTTTACTAGAGGCAACGCTCAAGTTCTTGTAGAGATGCTGTCATATACGGGTGTTAGCCTTTATTTTTTTATACTGTTGCAAAGGCGGAACGACATGGACAGAAGGCGGTTTTTGAAGTGGGGCGGTTTTATTACGGCGTCGGTAGCGACCGGCGCGGGCCTGGCCGGCTGCGGTGGCAGCGATAACACCGTCGTGGTGGGCGACACCGGCGCGCCGCTGGTCACGGGCGCCTGGAAATTCCCGCAAAGCGTGGCGTCGGGCGATCCGCGTGCCGACAGCATCCTGCTGTGGACGCGCGCCGTGCCGGCTGCCGCCGACAATGTCGCCGTCGCGCCTGCGGGCCAGGACGGCGCGATCCGCCTGCTGGTCACCGCTGGCGACAACAGCGCCGCACTCGGTTCGAACGCCGTGCTGGCGGGCGCCCCGGTAGTGGACGTGCACCTGCCTTTGCTTGGCCAGTACGACAACACGGTGCGTCACAAGGTGACGGGCCTGGCGCCGGGCGTCGTCTATTACTACCAGTTCGTCGCTGGCGATACCCGCTCCAACGTGGGCCGCTTCAAGACAGCGCCAGCGGCCACCGCCGACGTCGCGCAACTGCAGTTCGTCTATATGACCTGCCAGGACTGGAGCGTGAACCACTGGGGCGCGATGACGTCGATCGCCGCCGAGCAGCTCGACTTCATCGTCCACCTGGGCGACTACATCTATGAGACCGTGGGCGACGATTTCCAGCTGGGCGCCGTGGAAAGCCGCCACGGCGCGCTGACGCTGCCCGACGGCGTGGCCAAGGCGGGATCGAGCACAGCCAAGTACGCCAACACCCTGGCCGACTACCGCTACCTGTATAAACAGTACCGCACCGATCCACGTTTGCAGGCGCTGCACGAGCGCTTTGCCTTCATCGCCGTGTGGGACGACCACGAATTCACCGACGACTCCTGGCAGGACGCGCAAACCTACGACGGCAGCACCAATGCCGACGGCACCGACCTGCACCAGTCCAGCCGCCGCCGCAACGCCAACCAGGCGTGGTTCGAGTTCATGCCGGCCGACGTGTCGTTCGACGCGGCCGACAGCTCGTTCCAGAACATCCGCATCTACCGCGATTTCCAGTTCGGCAAACTGATGCAGCTGGTGATGACCGACCAGCGTCTGTACCGCTCCGATCACATCATTCCCGAGTCCAGCATCAATCCGGCCACCGGCAAGCCGCTGGGCCGCATCGGCTCGCGTTACCTGGTGCCGCAGCAGACGCTGGCCGCCGTCGAAGCGCAAAAAATCGCCGGCGCCACCGCCGCAGGGCAGGCGCCGCTGGCCGGTGTCTCCATCCTCGGCAACACCCAGCGCCAGTGGTGGATGGACAAGATGAAGGCTGCCACCAGTACCTGGAAGTTGTGGGGCAATGAAGTGTCGCTGCTGCGCATGGGCATGAATGGCATCGATGCGATTGCCACGCTGCTGGCCCTGAACGCCGTGCCCACCGTGGCCGCGCAGGTGGGTACCACGGCTGGCGCCACTGCCGGCAACGTGGCGCTGGCGGGTGCCATCGTCGCTGCCGCCATCGCCGGTGCGACTGCCGGAACCGCGCAAAATGGCGCGGTCGCCATCATGACGGCGGCCCTGTCCGGTGGCGCGGCGCAAGCGCAGGCTGGCGCCGGCGTTGCCGCTGGCTTGACCGCCACCCAGGCAGGGCTGGCGGTGGCCGTGTATGCGGCGGTGACCACGGCCGCCGCTGGCGGTGCTGCTGCCACCGCGCAGGCCGGCGCAGCGGCGCAGACCATCGCGTTCGGCTATATCAAGCAGGATGTGCAGGCCAACGGCGCCGCCTCGAGTTTCGTTGCCGCGTCGGGCAAGCAGGAGGCGCTGGCGCCGTTCTTCGCGCGCTTCTTGCTTAACTGCGACCAGTGGGATGGCTACAACGGCGAGCGCAAGGCGTTGATGGCGCACCTCAAGTCCAACAACATCGGCAACGTGGTGGCGCTCACCGGCGACATCCACGCCTTCTTTGCCGGCACCGTCAACGACGACTTCGACGCTGCCGGCGGCGGTACGCCGGTGATGGTGGATTTGGTCTCGGCGGGCATCAGCTCCGATTCCTTCTTCAGTTACCTGCGCGACGCGGCATCTGCGCTGGGCGACATCGGCACACTGGTGTCGTACCCACTGGCGATTCCCGTGCCGGGCGTGGGCACGGTGAGCCTGAACTTCAACCTGCTCGACTACACCATGGGCAAGGCCGCGCCCACGCTGGCGCAGTTGCTTGAACAGTTGCGGGTGCAGCTGCGCGGCGCGCTGGCAGCGAAAGGCGTGGCGGAAGGCGCGCTGGAAGCGACCGTCACGGCGGTAATGGCAGGCCTGCAGGCGAGCAGCGACTTCAATACCAGCCTGCTGGCGCTGGCGCAGCAACTGGCGGCGCTCGGCAACAACGGCTGGATCAAGCACCTGAACACCGATGCGCAAGGCTACACGCTGGTCACGCTCACGCCGGGCCGGCTGGTGGCGCAGTTCCGCCAAGTGAACAAGCTGGTGGGCACCAGCGCACCGGCCACGCTGGTGGCCCGCACGACCACTGCCACCGTGACGGCGGGTGTGGCGGCAGTGGTCGTCAGCTAGCTGTCAAGAGGGCAATCCGGGCTGGTATCATCTGTAAATCATATAAACGGATGAGACCATGAAAACCCGTATTGCCCTGATTGCGCACGACAAGAAAAAAGACGACATGATCCTGCTGGCCGGCCAGTACCGCGCGTACCTCGCCACCTGCGACCTGGTGGCGACGGGTACCACCGGCGGGCGCCTGGCCAACGAGCTGGGGCTCACTGTGGACCGCAAGCATTCGGGCCCGTTCGGCGGCGACCTGCAAATCGGTTCGATGCTGGTGCAGGGCGAAATCGACTGCGTGATCTTCCTGCGCGACCCGATGACGCCGCAGCCGCACGAGCCGGACATCAACGCCCTGGTGCGCGCCTGCGACGTCCATAACACACCGTGCGCCACCAACGTCTCGTCGGCGCATCTGGTGCTGTCCCAATTGCAGCTGCGCGCTGCGACCGCGTAACGCGCGCTACACTGCCACCATTACATACTGGAGCAAACGATGACCAAGGCAATTCGTATTTCCCGCCACGGCGGCCCCGAAGTGATGGAACTGGTGGACGTGGACCTGCCGGCGCCGGCCCCCGGCGAGGCGCAAGTGCGGCACGAGGCCATCGGCCTCAATTTCATCGACGTCTATCACCGCACCGGCCTGTACCCGCAACCGCTGCCGGCCGGCCTGGGCATGGAAGGCGCCGGCGTGGTGGAAGCGGTGGGCGAGGGTGTGACGGAAGTAAAAGTCGGCGACCGCGTGGCCTATGCCGGCGGCCCGATCGGCGCGTATGCGCAGGCGCGCAATATGCCCGCGTCCAAGCTGCTGGTGCTGCCCGAGAACGTGGCGTTCGACACCGCTGCCGCCATGATGCTGCAAGGCCTCACGGTACAGTACCTGCTGCACCGTACGGTCGCGCTCAAGGCCGGCGACACCATCGTGTTCCATGCCGCTGCCGGCGGCGTGGGCCTGATCGCCTGCCAGTGGGCCAAGGTGCTGGGCGTGACGCTGATCGGTACGGTGGGATCAAGCGAAAAGGCTGCACTGGCCCTCGAACACGGCGCCGCCCACGTCATCAACTACAACACCGAGAACTTCACGGAACGGGTGCGCGAGATCACCGGCGGCAAGGGCGTGCGCGCCGTGTACGACTCGATCGGCAAGGACACCTTCATCGCCTCGCTCGACTGCCTGGCGCCGCTGGGCACCATGGTCAGCTTCGGCAACGCATCGGGCCCGGTGGAGTCGTTCGCGCTGGCCGAACTGGCCAAGCGCGGCTCGCTGTACGTGACGCGGCCGTCGATGGCGGCGTATCTCTCCACGCGCGAAGAACTGGAAGCGGCGGCGCGTTCGCTGTTCGGCGTGGTGACCAGCGGCGAAGTAAAAGTGGACGTGCGCCAGCGCTACGCGCTGGCCGACGTGGCCCAGGCCCACCGCGACCTGGAAAGCCGCAAGACCACGGGTTCGACCATCCTGCTGCCATGAGCAAGCAGATTTTCGACGAAAACGAAGGGCGCCATCGCCAGGAGGATGACGACGAAGACGACGGCGATTTTTCGGACATGCTGAGCGAAATGCGCATCCTGCTGCCGGGTGCGCAAATGCTGACGGCCTTCCTGATCATCCTGCCGTTCAACGGTGGCTTTGCGCGCATCGTCCATAGCGAGAAGCTGCTGTTCCTGGCCACCTTCGTGTTGTCGCTCACCAGCCTGGTGTTGCTGAGTGCGCCAGCGGTGCAGCACCGCATGATGCGGCCTTTGAAGGACCGGGCCCGTTTCAAGCGCGTGGCCACCAAGCTGATGGTCAGCGGTTCACTCACGCTGGCCATTGCCCTGGTGCTGGGCACCGACCTGGTGATCTCGGAAGTGTTTGGCGCCATGGTGGGCCTGATCACGTCCGGCCTGGTGGCGCTGCTGATCTTGGTGGTCTGGTGGTGGATGCCCAAGTACCTGAAAAAGCATGCCGGCGTGTAGTCCGGGTTTTTGTACGCAAGCGTACAGACGGGTTTGCTAGTGGGAAGTATTCTGGTCTCAATGCAAAGCCATTCCGGCTGTTGCCCAGACCAGGAGTTCCATCATGAACAAAGACCAAATCGAAGGCAAACTGAAAAACATCGGCGGCAAAATTCAAGAAGGCGTTGGCGATCTGATCGACAGCCCAGAGCAAGAAGCAAAAGGCCTGGCCAAGCAAGGCGAAGGCAAAGTCCAGGAAAAAGTGGGCGACCTGAAAGAAGCCGCTAAAATCGCCACCAAGTAATTGGTTGACGTAAAAGAAAAAGCGCCTGTGTGCAAACACAGGCGCTTTTCTTTTGTCCGTCGTTCCCGCATTGGCGGGAACGACTCAACCTCAATTTGCCTTGACGGCAGGCTGACCAGCCACCACGGTATCGACCTTCGGATCGATGGTGATTTCCACCCGGCGCGGCACGCCGCTCTGGCCCGGGAAGCCGGTGAACGCGCTTTGCACCAGCGCCGGCATCACGTGCGGCGTGGCAGCGACGCTGCTGGTGTTTTGCACCGTGACGTCATACAGCTTGCGGCCGCTGGTGGTGTTGATGGTCACGCGCAACTGGCGCTGGTACTGGTGGCGTATGCGCTCTTCCACGCCGAAACCGTTGTAGCGGAACGGATCGTAGAACGGGCTGTAAGCCCAGCGCGAATAGCCCCAGCCGTAGCGGCCATAGCCGGGACGGCCCCAGTATGGGCTGCCCCATGGCGCGCCCATGAACGGATCTTCGCGGATCACGCGCACCGGCTGGTCGATGGTCAGGTATTTCATGCCCACCATCAGGTTTGGCTGCTGCCCCTCGTCGGCCTGCTGGAAGCCCAGCTTGCTCAATTCATTGCTCACGAGCACCTGGTAGCTCCGGTATTCCAGCGTATCGTCCACGCCGCGCGGCGCCTCGAACGCGTAGGTTTTGGCCTGCAGGTCTGCCGGCCAGGCGTTAAAAGCGGTAACGTCGCTGCGGATGGTGGTGGCGCAACCGGTCAACAACATGACGGCGGCAGTCGCCAGGATGGCGAGATATCTCATGATAGGCCTCTTAAAAACGGGAAAACGCGGGAAAGACGGTATGTTCAGTACTACAGTTTACGTCGCACACACAGACTACGCATCATTATTACAGAATGTTACGGCAGCGTGGAAATCAGCAACTTTCGACCGGCCTTGAGGAAAATCAAGCGTCGGCGCGGCGCTGGTATTGGTAAAATAGACTTTTGCCTAACGTCCAACACAATCCCATGCGCACCGATAGCAGCCCACTGACGATTTACCGCAAAGATTACACCCCTCCCGCCTTCCTGGTCGATACGGTTGAACTGGGCTTCGACCTGGACCCCAACCGCACCATTGTTGCCAACCGCATTAGCATGCAGCGTAACCCGGCAGGCACGCACAGCGATATCGTCCTGCACGGCGAGGAAATTGAACTGGTGCAACTGCGGCTGAACGGCAAGCTGCTGGAAGCGGGCGAGTACCAGATCGACGGCGTGCTGCTCACGATTAAAGATGCGCCCGAGCACGTGGTGCTGGAAATCGAAACCTTGTGCGCGCCGGTGGAAAACACCACCTTGTCCGGTTTGTACGTGTCGAACGGCAACTTCTTCACCCAGTGCGAAGCTGAAGGCTTCCGCCGCATCACGTATTTCCCCGACCGTCCGGACGTGATGGCCAAGTACACCGTGGTGCTGCGCGCCGACAAGGCCACGTACCCGGTGCTGCTGTCGAACGGCAACCTGATCGAAGAGGGCGACCTCGACGACGGCCGCCACTATGCCAAGTGGGAAGACCCGTTCAAGAAGCCGTCCTACCTGTTTGCGCTGGTTGCGGCCAGGCTGGTGTGCCAGGAAGAGACCTACACCCTGAACTCGGGCCGCGACGTGCTGCTGCAAGTGTGGGTGGAAGACGGCAATCTCGACAAGACCGATTACGCCATGCAGTCGCTGAAAAACTCGATCCGCTGGGACGAGGAGCGCTTCGGCCTCGAGCTGGACCTCGACCGCTTCATGATCGTTGCCGTGGGCGACTTCAACATGGGCGCGATGGAAAACAAGGGCCTCAATATCTTCAACACCAAGTTCGTGCTGGCCAACCCGCGCGTCGCCACCGACGTCGATTACGCCGGCATCGAAGCCGTGGTGGGCCACGAGTACTTCCACAACTGGACCGGTAACCGCGTGACGTGCCGCGACTGGTTCCAGCTGTCGCTCAAGGAAGGCCTGACCGTGTTCCGCGACCAGGAATTTAGCGCCGACATGATCGGCAGCGACAGCGGCCGCGCCGTTACCCGCATCGACCAGGTGCGCACCTTGCGCCAGGCGCAGTTCCCGGAAGACGCCGGCCCGATGTCGCACCCGGTGCGTCCCGACTCGTTCGTCGAGATCAACAATTTTTACACCGTCACCGTGTACGAGAAGGGCGCTGAAGTCGTGCGCATGTACCAGACCCTGGTGGGCCGCGACGGCTTCCGCAAGGGTATGGACCTCTATTTTGAGCGCCACGACGGCCAGGCTGTCACCTGCGACGACTTCCGCGCCGCCATGGCCGATGCCAACGGCCGCGACCTGCGCCAGTTCGAACGCTGGTACAGCCAGGCCGGCACGCCGGTGGTCACCGCGCGCACCCGCTACGATGCTGTCAAACGCAACTTCGACATCATCCTGAGCCAGCGCAGCAACCACCCGGACCAGCTGCCGTTCCACATTCCCGTGGCCGTGGGCCTGCTGGGCGAAGATGGCCGCGACCTGCCGCTCACGCTCGACGGCGGCAACCACGACAAGGGCGCCACCACCGGGGTGCTGGAATTGACGGAACACGAGCAGATTTTCCGCTTCCGCAATATCGACGAGCGTCCCACGCCATCGATCCTGCGCGATTTTTCCGCGCCGGTGATCTTGGAATACGACTACACCGACGACGAACTGCTGCACCTGTTCCGCCACGACAGCGATCCGGTCAACCGCTGGGAAGCCGGCCAGCGCCTGGCCATGGCGCGCCTGCTCAAGCTCACCGCGCAGGTGGCAGGCAAGCATGACAAACCGCTCAAGCTCGATACGACCTTCCTCGACGCCCAGCGCGCGCTGCTGATCGACGAGTCGCTCGATCCGGCCTTCCGCGAACTGGCCCTGATACTGCCATCAGAGGGCATCATCGCCGAGCAGATGGACGTGGTCGATCCGCACGCGATCCACACCGCGCGCCAGTTCATGCGCCGCACCATCGGCACCGAGCTGCGCACCGAGCTGCTGGCGCAGTACCACGCCAACCAGACCCCGGGCGAGTACAGCCCGGACGCGCTGTCGGCCGGCAAGCGCGCGCTGAAAAACCTTTGCCTGTCGTACCTGCTGGTGGCGCCGGACGCGGTCACGCAGTCGCTGGCGCAGCACCAGTGCGAACAGGCCGGCAACATGACCGACCGCTTTGCCGCACTGGTGGCGCTGATCCACAGCGGCCTTGAGGCCGGCGCGTTCCTGCAACGCTTCTACGACGATTTCGCCGGCGAAGCGCTGGTGATCGACAAGTGGTTCGCCATGCAGGCCGCCACCCCGACCACCGACGTTGCCGCCGTGCGCAAGCTGATGCAGCACCCGGCCTTCACGCTCAAGAATCCGAACCGCGCGCGCAGCCTGCTGTTCAACTTCACCAACGCCAACCCGTCGCAGTTCCACGCGGCGGACGGCAGCGCCTACGCCTTCTGGGCCGAACACGTGATCAAGCTCGACGCGATCAACCCGCAGGTAGCCGCCCGCTTCGCGCGCAGCATGGACCGCTGGCGCCGTTACGCCCCGGCGCTGCAAGCGAAAATGAAAGCCGCGCTGGAGCAGGTTGCCGCCCAAACCAAACTCTCGAACGACGTGCTGGAAGTGATCACCAAAGCACTCGCCAATTAATCTTAACCAAAGGCCCCTCATGAAACGCATCAGCCTCACCCAATACCTGGTCGAAGAACAGCGCCAGAACAACTCCATCCCCGCCGAACTGCGCCTGCTGATCGAAGTGGTGGCCCGCGCCTGCAAAACCATCAGCCACGCCGTGGGCAAAGGCGCGCTGGGTGAAGTGCTGGGCACCGCCAGCACCGAGAACGTGCAGGGCGAAGTACAGAAAAAACTCGACATCATCTCCAACGAGATCCTGCTCGAAGCGAACGAGTGGGGCGGTCACCTGGCCGCGATGGCGTCGGAAGAAATGGAAACCATCCACAAGATCCCGAACCGCTATCCGAAAGGCGAATACCTGTTGACCTTCGACCCGCTGGACGGTTCGTCGAACATCGACGTCAACGTCTCGATCGGTACCATCTTCTCGGTGCTGAAAGCGCCGGAAGGCATGACCGAGCCAACCGAGCAGGACTTCCTGCAACCGGGCAGCCGCCAGGTCGCCGCCGGCTACGCCGTGTACGGCCCGCAGACCATGCTGGTGCTCACCACCGGCAACGGCGTCAACTGCTTCACACTGGACCGCGAGATGGGTTCGTGGGTACTGACCCAGCGCGACATGCAGATCCCGGCCAAGACCCGCGAATTCTCCATCAACGCGTCGAACGCGCGCCACTGGCACGCTCCGGTGCAGCGCTACGTCAACGAACTGCTGGCCGGCGAAACCGGCCCGCGCGGTTCGAACTTCAACATGCGCTGGGTAGCCTCGATGGTGGCCGACGTGCACCGCATCCTGAACCGCGGCGGCATCTTCATGTACCCGGCCGACACCCGCGACACCTCAATGCCCGGCAAGCTGCGCCTGATGTACGAAGCGAACCCGATGGCCTTCATCGTCGAGCAAGCTGGCGGCGTCGCCACCGACGGCCAGCAACGCATCCTCGACATCCAGCCGACCAAGCTGCACCAGCGCGTGCCAGTCTTCCTCGGCTCGCGCGAGGAAGTGGAAGTGGTAACCGGTTATCACAAGGGCTGATTGCCTCTGATCCGCAGATAGCAAGGTTATTTTTGCACCACGGCCAAAATTTATTGGTTTTGGACTAGCGTGGTGCGAAGGTTCTTTGTTAGAATGCGGGTCGTCGCCGCTTTAGCTCAGTTGGTAGAGCAGTTCATTCGTAATGAAAAGGTCGCCAGTTCGATTCCGGCAAGCGGCACCAGAACTCAGCAGTAAAAAGTGTCAAGAAGTCTCAAAACCCGCCTCTCTCATAGGGAGCGCGGGTTTTTTGTTGTCTCGTGGTTTACCGGGGTGTAGCATGAAATCCACGACCGGTGAGGGACAAATTGGCGCTTGTCCCTCACGAAAAATCTTGGTCCCTCAATCGGCGCCGCACTCGGAATGGGATTGCGCCATGGCACTCACCGATCTTTTTATCCGGAAGCTCAAGCATTCCGGCAAACCCAGTGGCGACAAATACAGCGACGGCCGCGCGCTGTACCTGCTGGTCAAGGAGTCCAACAAGTACTGGCGGATGAACTACCGCTTCGACGGCAGGCACAAGACGCTGGCCCTTGGCATCTACCCGGAAGTGACGCTGGCCGAGGCGCGCGAAGCGTGCGCCGACGCCCGCAAGCTGCTGCGCGCCGGCGTCGATCCGCGGGCGCCGGTCATCGACCCGTACGAGCAGCAGCGGCGCGAGGATGCACAGAATACCTTTCGCGCACTGGCGCTCCTGTGGCTGGCGAAGATGGACGCCAGCCGCAGCACCGCCACCCAGGAGAAGGTGCTGGCGTGGCTGGAGCACGACGTGTTCCCGTACATCGGCAGCATGCCGGTATCGGCCATCAAGCCGCGCGACGTGCTGGGCGTGGTGCAGCGGGTGGAGGCGCGCGGCGCCGTCGACTCGGCCCACCGCATCAAGCAGCTGTGCGGCCAGGTGCTGCGCCACGGCGTGGCGATCGGCTGGTCGGAGCGCGACGTGACACCCGATTTGAAGGGCGCGCTGATCGCCGTCCCGCGCACCAATTTCGCCGCGATCACGGAGCCGAAAGAACTGGCGGTGCTGCTGCGCGCGATATACGCCTACAACGGCCATATCGTGGCCGTGTCGGCGTTAAAACTGGCGCCGCTGGTGTTTGTACGTCCCGGCGAATTGCGCGCCGCAGAATGGCGCGAATTCGATCTTGACGGCGCCGCGTGGCGCATCCCGGCCGCCAAGATGAAAATGCGGATGGAGCACATGGTGCCGCTGTCCACCCAGGCACTCGACATCCTGCGCCAGCTGCGCCGCGTGACGGGCCACGGCAAGTACGTGTTCCCCAGCCTGCGCACCGAGCAGGCCTGCATGAGCGAGAACACCATCAACGCGGCCTTGCGCGGCATGGGCTTTGCCAAGGAGGTGATGACGGCGCACGGCTTCCGCGCCACGGCGCGCACGATCCTGGACGAAGTGCTGGGCGAGCGCGTGGACCTGATCGAGCACCAGCTGGCGCACCGCGTGATCGACCCGAACGGCCGCGCCTACAACCGCACCGCGCACCTGCCAGCACGCGCCGCGATGATGCAGCGCTGGGCCGACTACCTGGACAAGCTGCGCATCGGTGCGGACGTCATTCCCCTTCGTGCGGTGCCCGGCCCCGGTCCGCAGTAACAGCAGCCTCCTTCGCCGCGCGCAGGTTACTGCGCGGCGCCGCGTCATACGCCGGTCCGCGTTGGGCAATGCGCGCCGCGAGCCACTGCGCCACATCCTCCTGCAACCACCCCACCGACCGCGCCGACAGCTTGACCGGGGCAGGGAAGGTGTGCAGCTTGATCTCGCGGTACAGCGTAGCGCGCGACAGCCCGCACAGTTGCAGCACCTCGCGGATGCGCAGCAGGCGCGCAGTGCCGGGCGGGCTATCGGTGTGGCTGGTGTTCATGCGGTGTCTCCTCGTCGCGGCAGGTCTAGCGACAAAGTAGGGCGCTGACTGCCAGCGGTGTTTGTCGCAGCGCCAGCTTGCAGCGACTTGCGCCGGAAAGATGACGTACGCTTGAGTTTGCTCAATGCTGCGAAAAGGAAACTGGTGTTTTAACTTCCTGCTTGAATCTTTTACCTACGGCATCATCCGCCGACCTTCCCGCGTTGCACCGGAACAGTCCGGCTGCCGATGCGCATCAGTCCGCTGAGCCGACTCATCCAGAACAAAGCTGGCGCCGTCTGAGACCCGTAGTAATAATAAGAATAATAAGAGGAAGAATAGTAATATTATTATTACTATTTGATGAGCCCGGAAGCTGCGGCGTGGCAAGACGACATTGCCGCGAGGACGGGCCATCATGAGCGCTGACGTCGGCAGGACGCACAACTCATTCACGCCGCCGATATGCCGTTTAAGCAGGGCGGCAGCACGCCAGTTGATGACGGTGGGCGCGGTGCGCCGTCAGGTCGGCGCCGGCAGGAATGTCGGCACCGGCATGCAGCAGCGGCGCCGCACGCACCTGGCAGGTCGGCAGCTGGAGCCGGTTTAGTCCTCAATAATCTGAAATCCATACCTGCGGATTTATCTGTTGCCTGAGTTTCGGTCAGAACCCTGCCAAAACCGCGCAAAAACCCGCTCAAACCGGCCAACCCACCGGACATATTCGTGAATGAATCGACGCTGAGAGCAGGGCAGGATAGGTGATGTAGGCCTACACGCTAGCGTGTATTCCTCCATCACAACTCCTTATTCGCACTTCGTGCTCAACGGAATCCTGCTCTGCGAGGCCGGGTGGCCGGAACGACAGCAATGCTCAACGCTTGCGCGGCTGGACGTAAATCGTCACCGGCATGGTGGGCGGTGATCAGCACGTGCAGGTCAGCACTCATCGCGGCTACCGGCTGTGACGACAGCAATTTTCCGCGCCTTTGCAGACGAGGGCCAGCGCGTGACCAGTGCGGGCGATTTGCTCGAGCAGTTGCAGGCCTGCAGTCCCTGCGGCTGATTCTCTCTGGCGCTAAACCGTTTCGCCGAGGACCGGAGCGTGTTAACGCCAAAATCTGCCGCAAAGCGAGTGCTGGTGCGGCTTTGCGGTTCAATCGCGGGAGGCTTGTATGACAGAGACCTGAGACACGTATACGCGCAAAGCCAGCACTGGCGCGGCTTTGCGGCCCAACCGGAGGTTGCGTGATGTGTGAGAGATTGGCAGGGGCGCGGGGAATCCCCGCACCAAGCCAGGAAGACTGTCACCATAGGGTGGAGTGCCTCTTGCGGTCTTTTCGGCAGGGCACGAACGGGCTACGAATGAGCTACGAACAAGCTACGAGTGGGCTACGAATGAGCTACGAATGAGCTACGAACAGGGTACAAAAGGGTTTCACCACCCGTCGTCGCCATCAACCGCGAACAGTACGTCGAACTGGCGCGCCTGTCCGCCAACCTCAATCAGTTCACGCGCCTGGCCAACGAAGGCCAGCGCGTGACCATCGCCGACGCCTTGCTCAAGCAGTTGCAGGCCTAGACCCAGCGACTGCGGTTGATCCTTCTTGGCGTCAAGGAAAACTTCGATGATCGCTAAAGCCATCAAGGGCCGCAGCTTTCGCGGCGCGCTCGAATACGGCCTCTCGAAAGAAAAGGGCCACGTCATCGATACCAACATGATGTGGAGCAGATGCAGAAACGTCTCTTGAATAGGTTGATGGCGGAACGGAACAGGCAGGATCCTCGCGGTCGAGGGCTATCGCGCTAGCCAGGCCGCTAATGCACCTTAGCTGAGGTAGAGTGAAATCCTCAGATAATAAACAGTAAAATCGGAAAATTTCATGCTTGATCCCTGACCTCGCTTTGTCTGAGTCTTGTTGTGTAATATAGCATCTTTGCTTAAAGAAATTGTTTAGCCCACTCATAAGCATTTGTGATGCTGCCTGCTAACTCGGCGACGCTGGTAATGCTTGAGATGCTGTCATTCGCCTGCTTCAGGTAATTAACTAAGCTAGTTTTCTCAGGTGACGCTTTCCTTGCCTCAGCGATGGCCTCTAAAATCAAGGTGCGAATTTTACTCTCTAATAGTTCGTCGATGGCCTGAGCATCAGCAGCTACTTTTAGTTCCGTTTTTAACAAATCTAGTTGCTTAATAAAATCATCTTTGGTGGTGGAGGAGTTAAGATTAATGTTTCCAGCGGCATTGTATTGATATTTTACCTGTTGGTTACGCTGATCGAAGATCGTTGAAGTGTTGTTATTTACCCCAGCGTTGATCGTTGCCCCCGGGCTGTTAGTAAGTATTATAATGTTTGCAGGAAAATGAGCGGTTGGCCGCTGCACCAATGCATCTTCTACTTCTTTTATGCCCCAGTGAGTTATTGTTCCGTAACCGCCCAGTGCCATCCATTTTGCAAGACCCTCCCCTTTAAGGTATTCGAATGTATTTAAAGCGAGATCAGACGTCATGCCTAGCTGAACTCCGATTTCGCGTATGTCAATCGAATGGCGTTCAGCAACTCCATCAGTAAGCTCATAAAGCTTATGTAATAAAATAAATCTGTTCTTTTGTTTTTGCAATAATGCATCATTCATAATTATGGCTCCATGTCCTGAATAAATGATTGATAGTAAAATGCTACTGTTGCGATCAATGTTAATATTAATAGAATCCAAGGGAAAATTCTAGGGCTAGTGTCGGTTGAGGTAAATGCCCAATTTCCGAACACTCCAGAAAATAAACTGGCGATAATTGCAGCAAGCTGTAGAAAATGTTTCCGCTTCTTTCGTGAATACAAACGTTGGAAGTCAATTCTAACAGCTGCACGCTCAACGTCTTTGCCGCTGAAAATTTGGACTAGCGCATTTTCTTGGCGCGAGATAGATTCGCGTCGTGTTCCAGTGTAAAGATCATTTTGAAATTCAATTATCTTTTCCTCAAATAGTTTCCAACCGCTATCATCAAACTCTCTTTTGCTTCGTGATGCAAAATTTGTGAATTGTTCGCCTAAGGAGGCAGGCGCCGGATTCGGAGTAGATTGATCTGAATTTTCATCCATAATTTAATTATGTTCGTGTGAGTTTGGCCGAATTTAAAGTAATAGCTTCAATTGATTTCACTAAATTCCTATGATAAATGCATCCGATGAAATGAGGTGGTCAGCTAAGAAGGCCAATCATGGAGAGCGTGAACTTAAGGACAGGCAGAACCCAGTGTACTGATGGGTTATCGGCTCCGGTCGCTTGGATATAGCAGGATCCGAATGGTGCCGCTACCGCTAGTCGTCGCCATCAACCGCTAAAAGTGCCTGGAACTGGTGCGCCTAGTGGTCCACCTAAGTCAGCTCAAGCCTTTGGTGGGGCGGAAGCGGCAGTTAGTACGGCTGCTGCCACAGCTGTTTGAGCCGTTCCCGACAAAGCTGCTGACATTGGCCGGAGTTGAAGTTGATTAAGTGCCTCCAGATTTTCCACAATGGTCCGAACAAGATTTGGATCATAATCATCCCGGTTAGCTTCCTCGTGGATGCCTTTGTTTAGATAGAGCCACACATTGGATGGGGCTGGTACCCCAAGAATGGCACCAAGTCCTTGGACAAGGTGAGGCTTGTCTTGATGGACAAATGCGCGGGTGTCATCGAGTCGCTTTTTCAATGCTTCACATAGGTTTCGCAGCGCTGGCTCTGCGCCGCGTCCAGCCAGAGGCAATGCCAACTGTCCAAGCCCATTCTTGCCTAGCCAATTCCAAACCTTATCGGCGAGCATTTCAAGACATTGTCTGGACGCGCCTAAGGCGTTGCGCCAGTCTCCAATGTCCAACGCTTCGCGAGCCTGAGTAAGATAGTTGAAGGTGTACTCGTTTCCTTTTACACGGGGTCGGTGATCACCGTTATGCGGCATGAAGTAATATGCCGTCCACTGTTCACTGGCGACATGGTTCTGCAAATCTTTGATAAATTCACTGCTATGGCATGTCACGATGATCTGGGTTTCAGCGAAGCGGTCACTCTGAAAAATAGCTTCGCGGATCCCCTCGCGGTGTTCTGTATCGATTGCATTGATTGCATCATCAAATATGATGACCGGCGCGTGAATGTGCAATGCTTTCGCGAGAAGTATGGCGACACCAAGACAACGCACATGACCTTCACTCAAAACGTGAAGAGCATCCACGTTTGTTTGCGGTGTCGATCGGAACGCAAGCTCAATACGTCCCCCCTCATCAGTCGGCAGCAGTAAGTTTGCTAGCTTGTCACCTTCATGGTCTCGTCGATTAAATTCATTATAGATTTCTAGCGCTATATTATTGATCCCAGCGATAAGAGTTCCAGGTAGCTCGGCGCGAAAATTCCGCAAAAGTCTGAGAAATTCCTCGTAAGCGTATTTAATCCTCAAGTCGCTTGCAATTATTACTGCTTCTTGCTGAACTGCTGTAAAAAGTTCTTTATTGGCTTCGTCGAATTTCTCGATATTTTTCTTTGCTATGGAAACTTGCTTTGCTATTTCAATACGACGAGCTTTAAAACTAGCGACAGCTTGCGCTGCCTGCACAATCTTTTCACGCTCTGCAACCAATTGAGCACGGCTTGCCAAAGCGGTTTTAGTTTGAGTATCGAGCGTTTCGCACTCAGTTGCCATATCAACGATTTTTTGCGCTATCGACTTTCCACCCTCTGGCTGTTTAAAGCTTGAGCGCCACCATGCTGTGCCGTGATCAATCCCAGGAACTGCAAGGTAATGCAGACGTTCGTCTGGGCTATTTGCCTCAGCGCCGACTCGTTGAGAGAAGTAAGCCAGTAAAGACTCTAGGTTTCGGGACGCAATGTCCCATGACCGCCGAACCTGTGCCATCTCCGCTTGCAACTCAGCAAGGTCTTTGAGTTGCGCAAGTCCGTCACGAGCTTGTGCATATGGATCGTAAGTGACTCTGTAATCTCCAACAAGCGGAGTTCCGCAGGCAGGGCAGCTCTCCGGATTTTTGATTTGCAGCGCAAGCACTGCATGGTAAAGACTTTGGAATGATGTCTCACCCGCTTTCGAGCCGAGCCTTGCCGCGATATCTTCAAGTCGCTTTTGTTCGTTTTCAGCGGCATGGTATGCGGCGGTAAGCTTGGCGCTATTGATGCTGTAAAGTCCTGGAGTGGGACTATTTAGCTGGGCGTTGAGGTGATGGAGGCGCCCAGGTGATTCGTCGCTACCAATTTGAGAAAGAAGCTGGCTATATGTCAGGTCGGCTGCATAAGCTTTAGCGTAAGTCGCCTCCTCAAGTGTAATTGCTTGAACTGCTTGGGTTTCACCATCCACTGTAGCTTGGTCTTGTTGGAGGCTTGCACGCTTATTTGTAAGTTCTTGTAGTCGAATAGCTACCAAACTGAGTTGGCCGTCCATCGACTCATTAAAGTTTGTCACGAAGTCATGGAACTGTTCCATGCCAAATAACGATGCGATCAGGTCCTTCTTTTCACCCGCAGTTTTTGATGCTATACGAGAAAAATTATCAATCCGATTTTTTTCAATAAAACAAAATCGATATGCCTCCGAGTCAGCCTTAACCGTCAATGCTTTATTATGCATATCGCGCGCTGCTAATATGGGGGGCTGGAACTTATTGACATGCAAATTTGCAAAATAGCGTTGCTGAGGGATACGCTTCGCTGAAGCTTCATCTACTGATCCCAATAGTGCCAGCTCCAATGCCTCACATAAGCTCGTTTTTCCACTCCCATTAGGACCGTAAAACATTGTGATTCGTTGTGGAAATTGAAATGTTTCTGGGGTTGGAAATCCGCGGAAGGGACCCAATTTCAAGCTTTGCAGTGATTTCCACTCCCATGTTCCTGTCCGCTGGGAGCTGGGCATCTCTGGTGGCTCAAAGCTTGTTGTCGGTAAAGAAGCTCTGGCGATAGCGGTCAACATTAATGACCGACGACTTTGAGATCTAGACGTCGTGGAAATTTTGTCAAAGTTCGCCTCGATTAAATTGGCTAAGCGTCTAACGTCTTCTGGAGCTTGATGCTCTCGAGTGTGTAGCCAAGTAAGGAATTGCTGGTAATCATGCCTAGCCGAACTCATATTCGGATTTCCTTTTCGTAGCGATCTATTGTTGTTTTGCGAACCTACCTCAGCTTGCAAGCCTATTTGAAAAACTTGTCCAACTAAACCTTCGCTGAGGATATCATATTTGCATCTACGAAATATTCGCCAAATGTCACGCAATGCGAGCTAAAACGAAAAAAATTGAACCTTTTCTGCTGCCCCCAGTCCAACGCCCACATAGCTCGGAAATTGGCCACGTTCAATTGCTCCAGAGCACGCCGGGAACCATACTGGCGAACAAGAGTCCGCCTGAGGGACAAGCGAGGGACATTTGGGTCTCTGGGAGAGGTGCGCCATAGAGGAATGTGATTCCGGCAAGCGAATCAGGTAATAGCAGAAGCCCGCACCCTTGCAAAGAAGGGCGCGGTTTTTTCCATTTTAGGAATTGCAAAAATCTGTCGTTTCGCCAGCGTTCAAACGCTTCTGAACGTGGTTCATCACAGTCTGAATTGCTTGCTCTTGCGCCGCGACCTTGCCTGGCCATTTGGTCGCAAAATACCGCGCGGCCTCGCGCATCGTTTTGTATGCCTCTTTCAGTTCTGGATAATCTTCCAATGCTTGCGCTTCGGGACTTCTCTCGAAAGCTACCGCGCGGCCGGGACGAACCACATCGCGCAGTAAGTCCGGCAAGTCTCGATTGCCGTCCAGTCGGTCACGAGTAAAAATGATTTTGCGCATGGTGTTTTCGTGTTGAACATGCGGTTTTGCCAGTTCGTTGACACTGCGGTCACGTGCGATGTACAGGAGGTCGCGGGCAACCTCGCTACCTCCAAAACGTTCCCACTCCAGTTGATAGCCCGCTTCCCTGGCGAGTTGCCTGGTGAAGGTTCGCAAGGTTCGGCTGTTGCCGTCGCTGAACGGATGAAGGTAATCAAGCTCCGTGTAAAGTGTTGCAAGTCGCGCCGTGAATTCTGATGTCTTCAAATTGCGAAGTTCGGCGGGCGTGGCCGTAGCAAGCGCGATGTCAATCCGGTTAATTGCGAGCGCGTCCATACGTGAGTAGGCTACAAAGAATTGGCCGTTCACGGTCGATAGGCCGCGCTGCTTCATCCAGTCTCGGCCATCAGGCACCGGCTTCCGATATTCGCCTGGGGTGACGTGATCAAAGCCGACGCCGGGCAGGTCTTGAAAAATTCGGCGGTTGACTTGGCGCAAGTGGCTTGCGTCGAATTTTCCTTGCACCGGGTATAGCTCAAGTTCGTAAATTCTTTTGAATGTGAAGTCGGCTTCAAGCTGTTCGCGCTGCTCGTCGGTCAACGATTTATTGCTCATGGCTCATTCGGCGTCTTTGATTGGCTTTACTAATTCAGCCATGTTGACTCGACCATTAATGAATTGTCGGGCGCTGGCTTCCGCTGCCGGTGACGGCTTGAAGCCTTCCAGTCCTACGGACGCACGGGCAAAGTTAACGGCCTGCTCCCTGCGCCGCTTCTCAGCGGGCGAAACGTTATCGTTAGCCGAGGTAAGCAGCTTTTGTTTCGACTGGTTGACATATGCCCGCATAAACTCTCGCAATAATTGGGCAGCGGGGCGATCTTCTGCAGCAGCTGCTGCTGCAAAATCCGTGCGCAATTCAGACTCGACGCGGAAAGTCATCTGTACTTCCTTGGACATCATGGCACCTTTTAAAAAGTCGAACTTCGGCGAATAGCAGATTTTATTGTAGTGTATGTACATTGCACATTCAATGCACACACATAGCTGCATGAAGTCAATTCACAAGGCGCGATTCACATTCGTATTTCAACTTTGTCCTGCCAAATGGTTTTTCCGGCAAAATAGCTATTTCGATTAAAAAAGCCCTCCATGCTCGCCCTCACAACTCGCGTCACCGCGTCCTGCACCAGTCTTTTCTTCGCCTGCACGCTGTTATATACCTCAGCCAGCGCCGCCCCCGCCGCCGTCAAGGAAGAGCAGTTCGAGTTCAAGACGTTTTCGTTCGCGCGGATCACCTTGCACGGCGGTGACAGCGCTCCGGTGCGCTACTATCTCTCCAAACCGGCGCACAAGGCGCCGCTGGTCCTGTACATCCAGGGCTCGGGGTGTGTCCCGCCGTTCGCCGGACTGGGTACGGCCAACCGCTCTTCGAACATCTATTCGTGGATACCGCTCGCGGCCGAAAAGCGCTATGCCGTCATGGCCGTCGAGAAGCCATTCCAGTCGGAAGAGCCACAGCAGGGCAATCCTGGTTCGGCAGTCGGCTGCGCCGGCGATTTCAATCGCCACTTTTCCTACGACACGTGGCTGGCCACGCTCAAGCAGGCGGTGCGCCACGCATTGTTGCTGCCCGAAGTCGACGCGCGACGCGTGCTGGTGATCGGGATGTCGGAAGGCGCACCCATGGCCGCCGGACTGGCGCGTGAACTGGCGGAGGTGACGGACGTGGTGCTTATCGCTGCCAACGGACCGACCCAGCTCTACGACTTCGCCGCCAACATCTATCGCTCGAACGGCAGCGACGAGGACAAGCTCAAACAGCTGCAGGAGCTGGACCGGACCTACGGTGCGATCGCCGCCGATCCGACGAGCACCAGCAAGTTCGCCTGGGGTCACCCGTACCTGCGCTGGAGCAGTTTCTTTGCGCAGTCCACGGCGGAAAACCTGGCGCACTCGAAGGCGCGCGTGTACCTGGCCAGCGGCATGCAGGACGACAGCGTACCGATCCTGTCCACCGAAGTGCTGTACGCTCAATTGCGCACCCAGGGCCGGGATGTGACGTTCCGCCGCATTCCATTGGCCGGACATCAGCTGGTGGCGGAAGGCCGGCCGGTGCCGGAGGCGCAGCCCGAATACGACGCCTTCATGGCGTGGTTCGAACGGCGCTGACGGACCAAGCGCCTTAGCGCAGCAGGGCTACCTTGCGCTCGGCCTTGTCCAGGCGGAAGCGCAGCACCAGTTGCGCCAGCATGCTGGCCTGGTCCTGCATGCTGGCCGAGGCGGATGCCGCTTCTTCCACCAGTGCGGCATTCTGCTGGGTCACGGCGTCCATTTCGGTGATGGCCTGGTTGACATGGCCGATGCCGATGCTCTGTTCGTGCGAGGCAGCGGTGATCGCGGTCATGATGGTGGTCACGCGCGAGACGCTCGCCACGATCTGGTCCATGGTGGCGCCAGCTTCGGCCACCAGGTCGCTGCCCACCTTGATGCTGTCCACCGAGTCGCCGATCAGGGTCTTGATCTCCTTGGCGGCGGCTGCACTGCGCTGCGCCAGGTTGCGCACTTCGCTCGCGACCACGGCGAAACCACGGCCTTGCTCGCCGGCGCGGGCCGCTTCCACGGCCGCGTTCAAGGCCAGGATATTGGTCTGGAACGCGATGCCATCGATCACGCTGATGATATCGACGATGCGCGTGGCCGAGCTGTTGATGGCGTCCATGGTCTGCACGACCCTGGCGACTACTTCGCCACCCTTGCCGGCAACGCTGGCGGCCGAGATCACCATCTCGTTGGCTTGCTGGGCGTTGACGGCGTTCTGGTTGACCGTCGCGGTCAGCTCTTCCATCGAGGCGGCGGTCTGTTCGAGCGAGCTGGCTTGCGACTCGGTGCGGGCCGACAGGTCCATATTGCCGCTGGCGATTTCGGACGAGGCGAGGGCGATGGTGTCGGCGCTGCGGCGGATGTCGCCGATGGTGCTGGCGAGCTGGGTTTGCATGCTCTTCATGCCGAAGAAGATGCTGCTGTCGTCGCGTGCGTCGACATGGATCGGCACGCTGAAGTCGCCGCTGGCGATGCGACCGGCCGCTTCGCGCACCAGCGCCGGTTCGCCGCCGATGGTTTGGCGCAGGCTCTGGTTGATGCGGGTGACGATAAAGCCCAGCAGCAGCGTCACGCCCAATAACACGCTGCCCGATTGCAGCAGTTCGGCCTTGAAGGCGCGGTCGATGTCGTCCATGTACACGCCGGTGATCAGGTCCCAGCCCCACGGGCCGTAGCGGTCCACCCGGCTGGTCTTCGGCAGCGGCTCCTTGCCGCCCGGGCGCGGCCACACGTAGCGCACGTAGCCGGAACCGGCGGTGCTGGCGCCAGCGGCGGCGATCTCGCGGTACAGGTAATAGTTGTTGATGTCCTTGAAGCCGCTCATGTCCTTGCCGTTGTTTTGCGGCGCGAATGGATTCATCAGCGAGATCATGTCCTTGCTGGCGATGGCGGTGTAGCCGTCTTCGCCGAAACGCAGCGAACGCACAACGTCGATGGCGCGGCGCTGGGCTTCTTCTTTCGTGATCTGGCCGGCGGTGGCCTGCGCATCAAAATGCTTGACGATGCTCAGGCCTACCTGGTTGACGTTGGTCAGATCCTTCTGGCGCTCCTCCATGCGCAGATCGCGCGTCTGGATCGCGCCGTGGACAAAAATGACAAAGATGCAGAGCAGACTCAGTATCAGGGGCAGCCATAGTTTTTGCTTGAACGATAAATTCTTCATTGATTATATTTTTTATACATATTGAGGAAAAGTAATAGTAATTGAATATTTCTTGCTGGAAAAGTAATTTCCATATGGAATTTATTAATTAGAGGGGAGATTCTAAATTCCCTGTCGGTCTATAATGCGTGGCCTCCCTCGTCACAACATCACATGGTTCCACTGTCCCTACGCGCATTGCGGCTGGCCGCTTGCCCCGTGTTGCTCTTGCTGGCGCTTGCGCCGGCCATCGGCTACACGACGCCCGCGCCACCGCCGCCGCAGATCTTCGACAGAGCGCAGGTCGAAGTGCCGGTTGCGCCGTACCGGCAGAGCACCTTGCAGCATGTCGCCTGGCGCAAGCGCGATGGCGCGCCGTCGGCGGCTATCGCCATGGCGCAGGATAGTCGTGGCATGCTGTGGTTGGCCAATTACGAGGGGCTGCACCGGTTTGACGGTGTGCGCTTCGACCGCGTCGATGCGGTCGATGGCAACAAGCTGCTGGCGACCGATGTGTCGGCGGTGGCCGCGTACGGCGACGCGCTGTGGGTGGGCTACCGGTTCGGTGGTGCGAGCGTGTTCGAGCACGGCGCGGTAACGCACTACCGCGAGGCGCAAGGCCTGCCGGCGCGTACCACGCAGGAACTGGCCCGCACCCCGGACGGGGTGATGTGGGCGGCCACTTACGTCGGGGTGTTCCGCCGCGATGGCCAGCGGTGGGCCGCCATGGGCGCCGCCGAGGGCATCGCACCGGGCAATTTCAGCCATTTTACGGTGGCGCCCAATGGCGCCTTGCTGGCATACGCGGATACGGGTTTATACATCAGGCAGCCGGGCAGCCAGCGGTTCCGGCGCATATCAGGTACATCGGGCTTGCCCCCCATCGATAGCGGCGACCTTCGTCCCGACGGCACCATCCTGCTCAAGACCGAGCACCGGGCGTTGTTCATTTTCGATCCCGCCACCGAGGCGGTACGGCCACTGGCGCTGCCGCACTTTACGCAGCAACGGCTGGACGTCTTCCAGAAAATGGACGGCGGGTTATGGATCATGACCCCGCAGGGGTTGTACCAGGTCGATCCGTCGGATCCTGCCCGCAGCGCCGATGCGATTGAAGGCGGCTTCAGTGGCCGCAATGTCCACGCCCAGTTCACGGACCGAGAAGGCAATACCTGGCTGACCACGGAAGGTGGCGTCGATCGCCTCAGCCACGGCCGCATCAACCGGCTGGAGTGGGGCGGCGCCCAGACCGCGTTCATGAGCGTACTGGCCGGCGCGCAAGGCGAGTTATGGATGGGCGGCACGCCGGGCATCATCGGCTTCGACGATACCCTGTACCGCGTCGACCAGCACGGCCGCCGCTTTGCCACGCCGATCCACAGCCCGACAGCGAGCACCCGCGCCCCCGATGGCAGCGCGTGGTTCGCGGCAGAGGGAGCGCTGTGGCAGGTGCGCGATGCCCGGTACCGGCGCTGGCCTTTGCCGAGCGGGCCGGCCAGGATGGCGGTGCAGGCCATGGCGATGGATGGCGACGGCACGCTGTGGCTCTCGATCATCGGCCACGGCATCCATACATTCAAGGCGGGCGTGTGGGGGCGGCCGGCGGCGCCGGAACTGGCGGCGCGCACGGCGATTTCGCTGCATGCCGACGCACAGGGACGGCTCTGGTTCGGCTATCCGGAAAACGCCATGGCGGTGCTGGCGGCCGATGGCGCGCTGCGCCAGCTGGGCGCCGGCGAAGGCCTGGCCGCCGGTAATATCCTCGCCATCAACAGTCGTGGCGATCACCTGTGGGTTGGCGGCGACCATGGCTTCGCACACTGGAACGGCAAGCGCTTCGCCATGTTGCGCGATGCGGGCAGCGCCGAACTGTTCGGCGTGTCGGGTATCGTGGAAAACGCTGCCGGCGACTTGTGGTTGCATGGCGTCGGCGGCCTGGCGCATATCCGTGCGCCCGACGTGGCTACCGCGCTGGCGAACGGCGCAGCGACGGTGGCGGTGCCCATGGAGCGCTTCGATTACCTCGATGGCTATGGCGGCATCGCCACGCAGCTGCGCCCCATCCCCACGCTGGCGGAAAGCAGCGACGGCCATATCTGGTACGCCTCCAGCTCCTATGTCGGCTGGATAGATCCCCGCCACATCACCCATAATCCGCTGATGCCCACGCCGCAGGTGATCGGCCTGCGCGCGGAAGGCCGTTCCTACCCGCTCAATGGCGCCGCGCGCCTGCCCGCCGGTACCGAAAACATCGAACTCGATTTCACCGCCGCCGTGCTGACCATCCCCGAGCGCGCGCGCTTCCGCTACCGCCTGGTGGGACTGGAAGATGGCTGGCGCGACGCCGGTACCCGGCGCCAGGCTTTTTATACCAATATGGGGCCGGGCGATTACCGCTTCGAGGTGCTGGCCTCGAACGAGGACGGCGTGTGGAGCACGCGGCCGGCCACGCTCGATGTGGCGATCGCACCGACTTTCGTGCAGACGCTGTGGTTCAAGCTGCTGTGCGCACTGGTGCTGGCGTTGGCCGGCTATGGCCTGTTCCGCTGGCGCGTGCAACTGGCGACGGCGCGCGTGGCCGAGCGCATGCAGGAGCGCCTCGACGAGCGTACCCGCATCGCCCGCACCCTGCACGACAGCTTCCTGCAAAGCGTGCAGGCGCTGATCATGCGTTTTGACCGCATCAAGCATGGCATCGCCACCGACGATCCGCTGCAACGCGAAATCGACAACGCACTTGATACCGCCGACGCGGTGCTGCTGGAAGGGCGCGAACAGGTGTGGGCGCTGCGCTCGGGCGACGACGCGCAACCAGGCCTGCAGCGGGCGCTGGAAGAAGCAGCTGCCGCCTGCGGCCAGCAGTACGGCGTGACCGTGCATGTCGAGCAGCAGGGCAAGCCGGTGCCGCTGTCCGACAGTGTGCAGCACGAAGTGCATGCGATTGCGCTCGAGGCGCTGCACAACGCCTGCCGCCATTCCGGCGCGGTGATGGTGCACGTCGCGCTGCGCTACGCGCCGGATGGCGTGCAACTGCGCGTGCTCGATGCCGGATGCGGGATCGACGACCAGGTACTGACCCACGGTGCGCCGCACGGCCACTGGGGCCTGGCCGGCATGCGCGAGCGCGCGCACCTGGTCAAAGCCAGCTTGCGCATCAGCCGCCGCGCTGGTGGCGGTACCGAGGTGCGCCTGGAGGTACCGCTAACCTCCTAGCTCGGCGCAGGTCAGACACAGGTAGAGCAGGGCGATGCCGCGCGCGGTGTCCGGCTGGTCGAGATAGCGCGCCAGTGCGTCCGCCAGCAGATCGACGCCGCTCGCGCGCAGGCTGGCGCGCAGCGCGACCAGGCGCTGGCGGTCCGCCCCCGGCACATGCAGCCTGCCGCTCATGGCCTGGTTTTCCAGCAGTTGTTGCATGGCGCCGATCCAGCCGGCGTGGGTGGCGGTCCCGATGGATTCGGCGGGGATGTCGGCTGCCGTTGCGGCAGCCGGCCTGGCGCCGAACAGGCGCGCCAGTCGTTGCAGCAGCGGTGTGCTTCTGGCCGCACCGGCTGGCGCGCCTTCGTAGTCGAGCGAAACTGCGCGCAGCACGCCGTCCGTTTCAATCATCAACGTCAGTGGTTCGAGTCGGCCGCCCTGCAGGCTGCGCTCATAACGCGCCAGCACGGCGCGGATCGGCGCGCCGTTCGCCACCCAGTCCTCCAGGTTGCCGATGCGCTGATGGTGCACGGGGTCGCACGGCAGTTGCAGCGCCAGCGCCGCGCCGCTGTTGTCGCGCAAGGTCCAGTCCAAGGTCTGGCGCGCTTCGTCGAGGCGCGGCGTATCGCAGCGCGCGGGCTTGAGCAGTACGCAGTCGAGCGGCTCCCCGCGCAGGCCGGCGCTGGCGCGCAGGGCATCGGCCAGAACATTCCAGTCGTCGTAGCCGGCGCTGGTCCAACGCTCGTCAGTGGCGCGCCAGGGCGGCTGCACGCTGGCGCGGGTCTCCATGCTCAGGCCCAGGCGCAAGTCGTCGGATATGCGCGCCTGTTCCAGCGTCAGCGCGCCAACGGCCAGCGTGGCCGCCGTGCCTGCGCCTTGCCACAGGCTGGCCGTGCTCCAGGCCAGTTCCCGGTTGAAGTGGCGGTCGGCGTGGTCGCGGCGCGCCAGCACCGCGTGCATCACGCCCTGCGCGGCGGGGTTCCAGAACGCGATGCTCAAACCGCGCGCGCTGCCGCGCTGTTCCCACCAGTGGGCGCCCAGCGGCAGCAGTTCCAGCGCCTGGTTGCCGTCGAAACTGCGGCGCTCGCGGCCACGCAGCTCGCGCAGCAGCTCACCCCGGGCAGATTCCAGCGCGTGGGTGAGGGCGTAGATGCGGGTGGCCAGGCGGATCGCCTGGCGCTCGTCGGCGCCCGCGTCGCGCTCCACCAGCAAGCTGGCGGTGCCGGCCAGCGTGCGCAGCATGCCGGCCAGGCGCGGGAACGATTCCACCCGCGCCGACATGGCCAGCGTGCGCAACTGGGCCGGTACGATCTCGCTCACGTGCGACCAGCCGTCCTCGAACGCGGCCAGCACCAGCGCGCGCAAGCGTTCGATGAAGCGCTGCTCGTCGGCGGACAGGCCGGCATCATCATCGAGCGCCGCAGCTGCACCGGACCTGGACGGCGCCGGCCATGCGATGGCGCGGCCCTGCTGGCGCCAGACGGCAGCCAGCGCCACGACGTGCACCGCCGCGCGCGACGCGGGCGGCGCTTCCGACACCATGCCGCCAAAGCCGGCGCCGCCGATGTAGCGGCAGGTGATGTCGAGCGACGGCAGCGTGATCAGCAAGGCGCCGGCGGTGGCGGACAAGGTCACTGGATGCTCCGCCGCGTGCAGAGCAGCTGCCTTGCGGGTGACGGCCAGGCCGGCGGTCTTGAACACGGCGGCAGGTTCCAGCGCCATTACTTCGGCCAGCAGGGCAGGCAGAGCATCGGCCACATCAGGCTCCGGCGCGGCGTTACGCAGCCAGATGACGGCGGCCAGTATGTGCTTGCATACGCCGGGTGCGGGGCAGTCGCAGCTGGCGCGGGCCGGGCCGCCGGCGTCGATGCGCACCAGTTGTCCGTCCGCGCGCAACAGGTGGGGCGCAGTTTCCCACGCCACCTTGCCCGCTTCCACGTCCTTGGCGGCGCGCCTTACCAGGCCCGTGCTGCCCAGGGCGGCCAGGGTGTCGTCGTCGGTGTTGCGGTAAATGTGCAGCCAGTCCGTCACGCCATCACCTCGGCCAGCCATTCGGCGAAATGGGCTGGGGTGAGCGCCGCCACCTCGGCGCCACGCCCGGCCAGGCGCTGCGCCATGGTGTGGTCATACACCGGTCGCGCCGCCTCATCGAGCGCCGCCAGTCCCAGTACTTTTACACGCGCTTCGGTCATGCGCTGTACGCTGGCCAGCAGCGGCCCCGGTAGCGCACCTTCCTCGAAATCGCTGATCAGCGCAATCACTGTACGCTGCGGCGTGCGCACCAGCGTTTCGCAATACTGCATGGCGCGGCCGATGTCGGTGCCGCCGCCCAGTTGCACCGTGAGCAGCAGCTGCACCGGATCCGCAGCAAGGTGGGTCAGGTCCACTACGCTGGTATCGAACACCACCAGTTTTACATTGACCGTGGGCAGGCTGGAAAGGATGCCGGCCACCACCGCGCTGTACATCACCGAATCGAGCATCGACGCGCTCTGGTCCACGCACAGGATCACGTCCCACGGCAGGTGACGCTTGACCCGCGCATTGAAGATCGGCCGCGCAATCACCAGCCGGCCGCTGGCCAGGTCGTAGTGGCGCAGGTTGGCGGCGATGGTGGCGCGCCAGTCGAAGTTCTGCGCGCTGGGCATGTGCGAACGGCGAAACCGGTTGCGCCGGCCCACCAGCGCGTTGACGAACTGCGGCCGCAGGCGCCGCGTGATCTCCTCGACCACCTGGCGGATCACGTCCTGCACGGCGTCGCGCATCTGCGCGCTCAGGCGTCCGCGCATGCCGAGCAGGGTACGCGCCAGCGCCTGGTTCGGTTCCAGCGAACGCAGTACGTCCGGGTCTTGCAGCAGTTCGGCCAACTGGTATTTTTCCACCGCGTGCTGCTGGATGCGCTCGAACACGTCCTGCGGGAACAGCGTGCGGGTGCGCTGCAACCAGTCCACCGCCTTGATCGCGCTGGGGTCGAGCGAGCCGCCGCTGCCCGGGGTGCGCAGCAGGCCGCGCCCCTGGTACTCGCGGCCGTACAGGTAGTCGAGCGCGTGGTCGATCTGTTGGTCGCGCGGACTCATGGCGGCGCTGTTGGGCTGGCCGGCGTAGCGGCCCAGGATCAGGCGCCAGCGGCGCAGCAGTTCGGGGTCGCTGGCGCTGTCGTCGTGCTGGTTGTTCATGGTGTCGGTCATGATGTGGCCCCGGTGGTCAGCCATGCATCGAGGCCGTCGCGCGCCACGCTGGCGGCTAGCCGCGCTTGCAGCGCCACGCCGGCCAGCAGGTCGGCCTCGGTGGCGGTGTAGTGGGTTTCGGCCAGCGTCAGTTGCTGCGTACCGGCCAGCGCCTCGGCCAGGTGCGCCGTCTCCTGCGGCTTGAGCAGGGTGAATGCCTGGCGCAGGTCGGGCAAGAAGTCGATGAATGTACGCTCGTCCCAGCCGGCGACGATGGCGCTCACCTGCGCGCGCAGGCCGGCCTGGGTGAGCAGCAGCTCCGGCGCCACCGCCATCAGGCCGGCCAGGCCGCGCACGGCGTCGCCGGGCAGGGCGCCGGGACCGAAACACGCTTGCAGCATCGCCGCCAGTTCGGTATCGGTCCAGGCGCCGTCGATGAACAGCGTGGCGGCAGCAGCGCTGCGCACGCCGGGCGCGCCGTCGATGGCCGTGGCCAGCGCCTGCAACTGGCGTTGCCAGATGCTGGTATGGCGCGGCGCGGGCGCGCTCGCTGCCGGGATGCCGGCCACCGTGATCCCGGCCACCGGGGCGCCGGTCGCCGGGTCGCCGGCCGCCGGACCGTCAGCCACTGGGACGCCGGCTGCCGGAGATTCAGCCGCAGCAGCGCCAGCAGCCGGAGCGCCGGCCGCAGGAGCGCCGGCCGCCCGATCATCTGCCAGCTGGCGCAAGGCGCCGTGCAGCGTGCGCAGGGTGCGCAGGTGGCCGATGGCAGCCGCTTCGTCTTCGGGCTTGGCCTGCGCCAGTTGCGGCACCAGGTACAGCGCGGTGTTCCACGCTTGCAGCAGCAGTGCGCGCAGTTGCGGATGCTCCTGCAATCCCAGCGGCTCGCGTCCGCGCCAGAGCAGCAGCAGCCGGTGACTGCACGTGATCACCGACGCGGCGTTGCTGTCTTCGTCCAGCAGGTCGGCGACCAGTTGCAGCAGCGACGGCAGTTGCTGGTGCAGGCCGATCACGCACGCGCGCGTGAGCAGGCTGACCGCCGCCGACGCCGAGCGGCCCTGGCCTTGCGCCGCCAGCGCGGCCTGGTCGCGGCGCAACCGCGCCATCGCGACCGCCTGCAAGGTGGCGCCCAGCGGCGAACATTCGATCAGGCGCGCCTCCACCAGCGGGCTCCAGGCCACGCGCCACTCTTCCATCAGGAGGTCGAGCGAGCTGCCGCCGATGAAGTCCGGGCCCGACTGCCACCGCGCCAGGCCCGTGTCGAGATACGCCATCAGGTGCAGGAAGCGGCTGCGCGCACGGTGGCGGTCCTTGCGGTACAGGTCCAGGCGCACGGTGCGCGCGGTGCTGTCGTCGAGGTTGATGCGCATGTGCGCGGCTGTGCGGCGTGCGTCTTCCAGCAGCGGCGGCGAGCCGGCCGACGGCGGAATATCGCCGATTTTGCTGCCGCCGAGGTAGCGGTGGATATCGGCTGCCATGCCGCTGGTGCCGTCGTCGATGGCGCCCTTGATGAAGCACGAGCGCACGGCGTCGAGCAGGTCTTGCCGGCCCGGTCCCGCGTGGCCGCGCAGGTCGGCCAGGCGCACCGCCTGCACCACCGCCGCCTGCACGCCTGCCGTGGAAATCTGCTCGGAGAGTCTCAGTTCGCGGCTGTTGCGCGCCAGGCCGGTGAGGCACCCGGCGGCCACGTCGGCCAACAGCGGGCCGTCCGCGGTGGCGTTGGCGCTCTCCCATACGCGCTGGTAATACGCCGGCGAGGGCATGCCGGAGGCGTAGCCGCTCAGGGCGTCGAGGCGGTCGAAGCTGTAACGGATCAGCCAGCTGCCCAGGCGCTTGCCGGCGCCGCTGTCTCTCACCGCTGGCGCCGTTTCCGGTGCGTGCAGCATGCGTTGCAGCGCCGTGGTGTGAAAGCCGCCGGTCACCACCACGATCGGGCCATCGACCCTGGCGCGCCAGGCGCGCAGGTGCGCTGCCATGTGGCGTTCGCGCGGCAGGCTGCCCTCGGCTTCAAGCACCACCGGCTCGTAATCGTTGCGCGCCATGGCGCAGTAGGCGTGGACGTCGGCGAACAAATGCCGCCAGTCGCGCAGGGCGGCGCCGTCGCGCAGCTCGAACAGGTGGTCCCACAATTCGTCCTGGTCGCGGCAGCCGGTGCGCGCGGCCAGCGCCTTCAGGTAGTCGCTGTGGGCCAGGTAGCGCTCCGACATCAGGTTGCCGATGTCCTGATCGTCGTCGCTGTCGTTGCGATCGTTGCGATCGTCGTCGGGGCGCCAAGGGCGGTCGATAAAAGCCAGTTGCGCACCGGCCGCGCGGCCTTCGTGCAGCGCCACCCATTCCGGGCTGTAGTCGCAGAACGGGTAGAACACCGAACGCGCCGCGTCGGGATCGTCCCTGCCGGTCGGCGCCGTGGCCTGGGCCAGGATCGCCACCGGCGGCCGGGTGGCGGCATCGAGCAGCAGCGGCAGCAGCGCGTTGAAGTCGTCCGGCCCCTCGATCAGCACGGCGGCAGGGCGCACCTCGCGGATCAGCGCCTGCACCGCCAGCGCGCAGGCCGGGCTGTGATGGCGGATCGGCGCGAAGTGGACGCCGTCGATCAACAGCGGCGCCAGCGCCGCCAGCGCGGGCGCCGGCGCTATGGCCACAGGCTGCGCGCGGCGTCGCAGAACGCCTTCCAGTTGCTGTCGCGCCGCGCCCGTTCGCGCGCCACGGTATCGAAATAATGCTGCACGCGTTTGAGGTCGTCGGCATTGTCCTTGAGGACCACGCCTTGCAACTGGTTGGCGATCTCGCGCGGCGTCAATTGGCCGTTGCCGAAATAGGTGGCCTCCAGCGCGGCAGCGTAGGCAACGTTGACCGCTTCGGCGGTGGACATCACGGTATCCGGCGTCTTGATGGCCGTGCCTTCGCGCGTCTGACCGGCACGTAGTTCCTGGAACGTGGTCACCAGGAGGGCGACGATGTCGCGCTCCACCCGCACCCCGGTGCCCAGGCCGGCGCCGTCCAGGTCGCGTTTCACCTGCTGCATCACCAGTTCCACCTCGAAGTCGTGGTCGCGGATCGGCCGCACGGTCTCGAAATTGAAGCGGCGCTTGAGCGCGGACGACATCTCGTGCACGCCGCGGTCGCGCAGGTTGGCGGTGGCGATGACGTTGAAGCCGCGCTGCGCATGCACGCGCGCCTGCTCACCCAGTTCCGGCACCATGATCTGTTTTTCCGACATCAGCGAAATCATCACGTCCTGGATCTCGGGCGGGCAGCGCGTGATTTCCTCGAAGCGCACGATGCGCCCGGCCACCATGGCCTGGTACAGCGGGGACGGCACCATGGCGCGCAGGCTCGGACCTTCGGCCAGCAGCAGCGCGTAGTTCCACGAATACTTGATGTGGTCTTCGGTGGTGCCGGCCGTGCCCTGGATGGTTAGCGCCGAATCGCCGCTGATGGCCGCACTGAGTAACTCCGAGAGCAGCGACTTGGCGGTGCCCGGCTCGCCCACCAGCATCAGGCCCTGGTGGCCCATCAGTGTGACGATGGCGCGGTCCACCAGCGGGTCGTCGCCGTAGAACTTGCGGCCCACGTCCAGCGCCGCATCGCCGAGGATGAAGCGGCGCACCGCGCGCGGGGACAGGCGCCAGCCAGCGGGGCGCTGGTCTTTGTCGGCCGTGCGCAGGCGCTCGAGTTCTTCGCGGTAGCGCAGTTCGGCGCTGGCGCGCAGGATGGTTGGTTCAGTCATTGCATTCCTTGGTTACCACGGCGTTTTCTTTTCCCAGTCCGGGTCGAAGCCGGTGCAGGCGGCGGCCACCGCGAGGTAGTCGCCGTAGGCTTCGGCCAGCAGCACCGGCGGCACTTGCGCCAGCGGCACTGTGCTGTAGTCGTAGCGGTGCGCGCCGTGGCGGCGGAACGAGAGCGACTTGAGCACGGCGGTGATATTTTCCTCGGGCAGGCTGCTGCCCGAAAATTCGATCACCACCGCCAGGCTGCTGGCCGCGAAATCCTTGTGATACTCGAAGAAGACGCCGCCGTCTTCCGCCGCGCCGCGCTGGTAGCCACGCTTGGCAAAGGCGCCACGCAGGGTGAAGCTGTCGGATAGCCAGCCCAGGCGGTCGTCGATTGCGCTGCCGTCCCGCTGCGCGGGCAGCGCATGCGTCATCTGCGCGAACAGCGGCGTCAGCTTGTAGTCCTTGCAGTGCGCGGTCCAGGCGGCAGCGGCGGCGGCCGGCAGCAGCGCGCCATGCGCCAGGCGTACCTGCGCCGCGTCATCGAGATCGATGTCGTCATCGCCGGCGTCGATCAGGCTGCCGTCCTCGGTGGGGCGGAAGCAGCGCGTGACCACTATGCCTGCGCCATCGACCGCCACTTCTTCCCATATCAGCTGTTGCGCCAGGCGCCCGACCACCGGGTGGCGCAGCAGGTACTGGCGCCATTCGGCGGCGGGCCAGCGGCGGCCGGCGCACATGGCCTCGTACAGGCGGCTGGTCTGCATGTCCACCACCTGTTTCACTTCCTTCTTGCAGGTGGCGAACTGCTGTTTGGCTTCCTTGATGGCGTCCGCATCGTCGTCCTGGCGCGGCGCCGGCAGTGCGGCCACCGTTTTGCCTTCTTCGTTGCGCAGCACCGGCTTGAGGGCCGCGTCGAGCGAGACGGTAAATACGCGGCTGCCGTATTGCAGCGCCATGCGGCCGCTGTCATCGAGGCCGCCGGTGGGCACGGTGCGGTCGGCCAGCTCGTCCTGGGTCCAGCCATTGCGGTCGGCGATGCGCTGCACCAGCATGCGCGCCTTGTCCTGCACCGACGCCGTGCGGTAACGGCGCGCGATACCGAGCGCGAACTGGATCACGGCGCCGTCGTTGGAGCCGCAGGCCGCCTCCAGCAGCGCCTCGACCTGGGCGCGGCGCTGGTAGTGGTCGCGCATGTACTGCTGGATGGCGCCCACCAGCTGTGCGCCCGGCACGCAGGCCACCAGCGCCAGCATGCCCTTCTCGTTGATGGCCGTGCCCAGGTACTCGCTCATTTTATCGCGCTTGAGCTGGTCGTACAGCTGGGCGCGCATCTGTTCGAGGGTAAGCCTGGCCTGGCCCGCGTAAGCCTCGGGATAGCGCTTGATCGAGGCGAGATAATCCTGGTAGTGCCGGTCCACACTGGCATCGACGTCGGCGTTGAGGTCTTCCAGCGGCGGACGCGCGGTGTCGCGCGCGATGAAATGGTGCAGCAGCAGCGTGCCCAGGGCGGCGGCCGACGGCCTGGATAACAGGCCCAGGTAGCGCTCCAGCAGTGCATTGCCGCCCGGTTCCTTGAGCTTGCAGGCCAGGATCACCCACCAGCGGATGATCTCTGCCTCGACCGGTGTACCGTCGGCCCAGGTGCAGGCGGGCAGGCTGTCGAGATCGAGCCACGCCATGCTGGCCGGCGGCTTGGCCTTGAGGCCCTTGCGCGCCTGCGCCAGCAGTTTTTCCGGCGCCAGGTAGGCGGCGATATCCACGCCCAGTTGTTCAAGCGCGGTCATCATGGCGGCGCTGGCAGTTTCGCGCGTTTCCTTGTCGAGCGCCGCCTGCAGCGCCGGGATGCCGGCGCGGTAGTCGAGCGCGGCCAGCCAGCGTGCCGCTTCGATGCGCAGCTCCTGTTTACCCGATTGCAGGGCATCCACCACGCGCTTGCCGATGTCGGGCATGCGCGCCATGGCCTGGCGGGCGGCCGCGCGGTGGGACTTGCCTTCGCCCAGCGCCAGTTCCATCAGGGTGGGTACCCAGCGCGGCGGGATCACGGGGAACGTGGCCAGCACCGCCAGCGTGCAGCCTACGTCGTGAGAGTAGCGGTCGAGGTTCGCCGGCGCCAGCCCGAGACCGATATCGATCAGCTCCGGATGCTCGGCAAACAGCGGCCACACGCGGTCGGCCGGCAGTTGATCGAGCAGGGCCGAGCCGCCGTGCGGCTGCAGCAGGCTGGCGCCAAAGGCGCGGACGTCGCCGCCGCATTGCCCTACCAGCGCCATCAACTGGCGCAGATCGACCCGCCCCTGGTCCTGGCGCCGCAGCCAGTTCTGGAACAGCGGCCGGGTCCACAAGCCCCAGTAATTAAAACCGCTGCCGACGGTCAGGCGCAGTACTTGCAGCAAGCCGAAGTCGGCGCGCGCTTCGAGGCGCCCGCCCAATTCCAGCGTGGCCATAAGATCGCGGTCGGCCAGCAGCGCGCGGGCCCGCTCGCCGCCCTTGCCACCTTGGCCACCTTGGCCATTGACGGCCAGGATCGCGTCGCGCAACATGCCGTCGTCCAGCTTGCGGTAGCGGGCGTACTTCTCCTGCGCAAATTTGTAGGGATGGGTGCGGTCACGGTTGTCGGCAATTTCCTGTTCCGCGCCGGTGCGGTAGCGCTCGAGCAGTTCGAGCCGGTTCTGCCGCAGCAGCTCAATCGCATCGTCGCCCAGCACCTCGGTGGGCGGGGGCGGCAGCGGCGGGGGCTCCGGCAGCGACAGTTCGCCGGCATCGGTGGCTGCGCCCAGACGCGACAGCGCCGCCTGGATCGCCTGCTGCACCGTTTTGCCGGCTTCCCGCGCCAGCGCCGCCTCCAGCACCGAGCGCGCGGCCTCGCCCTGGGTGCGTGCCAGCAGGTCGGCGGCGTTGGCGCGTTCGCCGGTGCGGCCGCCAGCCAGCAGTTCGGCCAGCGCCGCCAGCGCGGCGGGTTGGGCGATGCTGTCCATCAGGGGGATGGCTGCTGCGCGCACGGTCTTGCTGTCGCCTGCGGCCATGGTGATGATGAGTGTATCGAAGGCAGCCAGCAGCGGCGGGTGGCTGCCCAGGCGCTTGAGCAGCTGGATGCGGCCGACGGCCGACAGCGTGCGGCCGGCTGCTTCCACCTCGGCGGGACGGGCCAGCATGTAATCGTCGAGCAGGCCGGGCGCGAGTAGCGGCAGGTAGATACGGTTCTGGTGATAGCTGTCGATACCACTGCGCTCGAAAACGATCGACAGCACTGGTATTGTGCAGCGACTGTCGTCCGCCAGCAAGGCGGCCAGCAGCGCGACCGTCCATGCCGGTCGTAGTTCCGGCGTGATGTCGGACCTGCCGATGTTACGGGGGGCAGTGTTCCACAGCGCGTCGTTGAGCAGGGTTTGCAGCCAGTCGGGCAGACCGTCGATAGGGCGGCTCAGGTGCTGCGCCTGGCCGGCTGCCGCCAGCACTTGCCCCAGCCGCGCCAGCAGGGCGACCTGCTCCGGTTCGCCCGTCACACGCTGGTACAGGCTGGCGCGCGCGCGCAGGCTGGCCGTGGCGGCCTCCGTGGCGCCGGCCTGCGATTGCGTGCGGCCGCCATACACCCAGCCGATCAAGCCCGGATCGCCCAGCGCTTCGAACGGCAAGCCACCGAGCGCCGCCAGTGCCGTTAGCACGGACGGATCGTCGCCGCTGGCGACGAAGTTGGCCGCGCGGGTGGTCAGCGTTTTGTCGGTCAGGTCCAGGCCGGCCAGGCCGCTGCGGATCACGGCCAGGTCCGAGCTCAGTGCAAGGCGTGCGGTGCCAAGGGCATCCATTATCTTTTTTAACATTGGCGAACAGGCAAATCAAACGAACCGCATGCTGACATGAATCCCCGCTTTGGGCAAATCGAGGTCGGCCGGTTCACTCCCATCGCACCTTTTTTTGCCAGTCCGGATCGAAGCTCGCGCAAGCTGCCGCCACCGCGTGGTAGTCGGCCCAGACTTCGGCCAGCAGCGCCGGCGGCAACTGCCGCAGCGGTATCTCGCCACCGCCGTAGCGGTGCTGACCCAGCTTGCGCACGCCCAGCGTTTTGAGCGCGGCAGGATCGTTTTCGCCGGACAGCGCACCGCCGCTGATCTGGATGCCCACGTACAGGCCGGCGCTTTCGAATTCCTTGTAGTACTCGTAGAAAACCGGACCGTGTTCGGGCGGGGCGTTGCGGTAGCCGCGCCTGGTGAACGCGCTGCGCAGCTTGTAGCTGTCGGCCAGCCAGCCGAGGCGGTCGTCGATGACGCTGCCTTCCGGTATCGCGGCCACCGGCAGCGCGTGCGCCAGTTGCGCGAACAGTGGCGTGACCTTGTAGTCTTTCAGGTGCGCGGCCCAGGCAGCGGCAGCCGGTGCATCGAGCAGCACGCGGTGCGCCAGGCGTACGCCGGCGCCCTCGGCGAGCGCAAAATCGTTGTCGTCCACATCGATCAGGCTGCCGTCCTCGGTGGGCCGGAAGGTACGCGCCGGCGCCGTATCGGATGGCACCTGCTGCCACACCAGCCGCTGCGCCAGCCGGCCCACCAGCGCATGCTGTTGCAGGTAGGTGCGCCAGTCGGCTGCGGGCCACACGCGGCCGGTGCACATGGCTTCGTACAGGCGGCCGGTCTGCAAGGTCACTACCTGTTTCACTTCCTTCTTGCAGGCGCCCAGCAGCTGTTTGGCCTCCTTGGCCGCATCGGCATCGTCGTCCTGGCGCGGTTCGGGCAGGGCGGCGATCACCTTGCCGTCGGCGTTGCGCAGCACGGGCTTGAGGTCGGCGTCGAGCGTGACCGTGAACTGGCGGCTGCCGAACGACAGCGCCAGCGTGCCGTGGTCATCGAGGCCGCCGGTGGGCACGGTGCGGTCGGCCAGCTGGTCGCGGGTCCAGCCGTTGCGGTCGGCGATGCGCTGCACCAGCGTGCGCGCTTTTTCCTGCACCGACGTCGTGCGGTGGCGCCGGGCTACGGCCAGCATCAGCTGGATCACGGCCGTGTCGTCGATGTTGCTGGCCGCTTCCAGCAGCGCTTCCACCTGCGCGCGGCGCAAGTAGTGCACGCGCATGTAGTCGCTGGTGATGGCGGTGAATTCGCGCCCCGGCACGCCGGAGGTCAGCGCCAGCATGCCTTTTTCAGAGATTGCGGTGCCGATATAGGAGGCCAGATGTTCGCGTTTGAGGTCTTCGTACAATTGCTCCGTCGTGGGCATCTCCATGCCCATGTGGTGGTGTGCCGACTGGTACAGTGCCAGCGTACGGCGCTGGTTGGCGTCGGCCCACGCCATCGCTTCTTCCAGCGACGGCCCGCGGGTGTCATGGCCGATGAACCGGTGCAGCAGCCAGCGGCCCAGCGTCGCGCGCGCTTCCGGCGCCAGCAGCGACAGGTAGCGCTCCAGCAGGGGATTGCCGGCCGGTTCCTTGAGCTTGCACGCGAACACCACCCACCAGCGGATGATCTCGGCCGCCACCGGCGTACCGTCGCGCCAGGCGCACGGCGGCAGGGCGTCGAGGTCGAGCCAGGCCAGGCCGGCGGGCAGCCTGGCCTTGAGGCCCTTGCGCGCCTGCGCCAGCAGCTTGTCGGGCGAGAGGTGGGTGGCGATGTCCTCGCCCAGCGCTTCGAGCGCACCGAGCATGGCGGCGCTGGCCGCTTCGCGTATCTCCTTGTTCAGCGCCGCTTGCAGCGCCGGCAGCGCAGCGCGGTCGCCGAGCGCGCCCAGCCAGCGCGCCGCTTCGATGCGCACTTCCTGCTGGCTCGATCCCAGCGCCTCGCTCACGCGGGCGACGATGTCCGGCACCCGGGCCAGCGCCTGCTGGATGGAAGCGCGGTCGGTCTTGCCCGTGCCCAGCGCCAGTTCCAGCAGGCGTGGCAGCCAGCGCGCGGGCATGACCGGGAACGTGGCCAGCACCGACAGCGTGTTGACCACGCTCGGCGTATAAAAATACGTGGCCGGATCGAGCGGCGGCGCCAGCCCCAGGCCGATGTCGATCAGTTCCGTGCGTTCGGCGAACACCGGCCACACGCGGTCGGCCGGCAGCATCTGCTGCGGCGACTGTTCGTCGTTCCAGTACAGGCAGGTCAGCGGCAGGTGCAGGCCGTTGGCGCCGCTGGCGTCGATGATCGCCACCAGCTGTCGCAGATCGACCTGGTGCTGGTCCTGTTGCGCGAACCAGGCCCGGAACAACGGATGGCGCCAGATGCTGCCGCCTTCGCGCCGGGTGGCCGTCAGCCGGCGCAGCAATTGCGCCAGGCCGAAGTCGGCGCGCGCCGCCAGCAGGCCCCGGTAGTCGAGCACCGTGTCCACCGCCGGCGTGGCCAGGGCGGCCAGCGGCGCCTGGCCATTGAGCGCTTGCACCGCCTGGTGCAGGTGCTCACCGGTGACGGTGCTGTACAGCGCCAAGGCGCGCTGGGAATAGTCGGACTGGTACTCGCGGTCACGGTTTTTTTCGATTTCCTCTGCCGCATCGAGGCGTGCCTGTGCCAGCAGCGCCGCGTGGTTGGATTGCAGCAGCTCGACCGCGTCATCGGCCAGTACCTCTTGCGGGGCCGGCGGCAGCGGCGGGGGCGCCGGCAACTCCGGTGGCTGTGCTGTGGCGGTGGGTGTCAGGCGGCCCAGCGCGGCGCGGATCGCCTGCGCGGCGGCCTTGCCGGTGGTATCCGCCAGAGCCGCCTCCAGCGCGGCGCGGGCGGCATCGCCATGCAGGCGTGCCAGCAGATCGGCGGCGTGGCCCACTTCCGCGCTGCGGCTGCTGCGCAGCATGGTGGCGAGCAAGGGGCCGAGCCGGTCGCGGTCGATAGCGTCGAGCATTTGCGCAGCGGCAGTGCGCACGACCTTGCTGCTATCGAGGGCCAGCCGCAGCAGCAGTTCGGCGAACGGCGCCAGCAACGGCGGGTGGCTGCCCAGGCGCTTGACCAGCATGACCCGTCCTGCCACCGGCAGCACGGGCGCCAGCGCCGCCACTTCGGCGACGTGGGCCCGCAGGTAGTCGTCCAGCGCGCCGGGCGCCAGCAACTGGCGCAGTACCATGTCGGCCTGGTAGGGATGAAGTTCGCGCCGCTCGAACACGATCGGCAGCAACAGCGATTCGGGCTGGCCGTCGTCGGCCAGCAGCGCCGCTACCAGGGTGACGTTCCAGGCCGCGCGGTCTTCGGGGCCGCTGGTGCGGCGCTCCCAGTTGAACGTACCGCCAAGGGCGTCGTTGAGCAGATATTGCAGCCAGGCGGGCGTGGACGGCGCGGTGCGCACAAGCAGCTGCGACTGGTCGGCCGCTGCCAGTACCTTGCCCAAGCGCACCAGCATGGCGACGCAGGCCGGCTCCAGTGTCGTAGCGCAATATAACTGGTGGCGGCCGCCAATGCTGGCCTGCGATGCTTGATGGAAGCCGACTGGCGTACCGATCATCTCGTTCCAGGCGAGGTGGCCCGGGTAGCCAAGCGCGGCTCCGGCTGTTCCAGGTGTACCGGGCAGGGTCGCCAGGTGGGCCAGCACGGCCGCGTCGTCGCCGCTGGCAGCATATCGGGCTGCGCGCTGCGCCAGGCCGGTTTCTATCAGGTCCAGGCCGGTCAATCCGGGTTGCAATAATGTGAGCATTGAAGTTGCATCAAGTTTGGCAGTTGCATATTTTGCCATGCCTCCCGTGCGGCTGGGGAACAACGTTGCGCGCTCGACATTAAAAATCGGGTAAGATCATTTTGATAATGTCATTTAGGCATTTCCATTCGCCAGGAGACCCGCATGAATCGTACCGCCGTCGTTGTGCCGTTGATCGTTGTTGCGCTGCTGGGCGCGTGCAAGAAGCGCGAGCCCGAGCCGGCCCCGGCCGCCGAAACGCCGGTCGCTGCGGCGCCGGCCGCCGCCACGGCAACGCCACCGGCCGAGCAGACGGCGGAGCAGCAGGAACTGGCGCGCAAGCAGGCACTGCTAGCCTTCGCCACGAAGGAAGACAAGTTCATCAACGATCCGCGTGCGCAGTGGGCGGCCGAGGCCAAGGCCAGTTCGGTGTTCGGCGACAAGGACAAGAGCGTGTCCGACTCCAACAAGCCACAAAGCGCGGCGGGGCCGGCCGATGGCCGCAACTGGATGAACGACAATATCGACAAGGGTTTTGACTGGCTGGAAACCACGTACGCCACGCCCGTCAACGCCACCGAAGTGCGGGTGGTGATCACCGGCGGCCAGGGTGTGCAGGCGATTAACAAGGTGGAATTGCAGGATACCGATGCCAAGTGGCACACGGTGTGGGAAGGGCTGAGCGACGTCAGGAAAGAAGAAAACGGCAACCGTACCTGGTTCGTGCGCACCTTCGACAAGACCGCCTACAAGGCCAAGGGCATCAAGGTGACGTTTGCCAACAATTTACAGCACGATTACAAGGCCATCGACGCCGTGCAACTGGTGGGCGACCAATAGCTGGTTGCCCCGGCATTAATCGCCTGGTAATTAATCGCTTGGTAATTAATCATTGTATTGCGGGTCTTCCCGCGCGGGCAGGCGGCGCCGGTCCGGCTCGTTGAGCACGCGGGCGATCACCGCCAGCGGCACGCCGGCGTCTTCCATGAAGGCGGCCGCTGCGGCACGGCCCTCGCTTTTCAGCAGGTCGAGCCCCGCTTCGACCGCGATGGCCTTGCTGCGGTCTGGTCGTGAACCTGGTTCCGGGTTGTTCATGGTGCGTCCTGCTTCTGCTGGGGAATATGGGTTGACAATAGCATAAACCCCGCACGGCGTCAGGCGTGGCAGGGCTGGCAGGCGGCGGCAATGGTGCTGACGATTTCATCGAGGCTGGCCGGCTTGGTCAGGTGGTCGTTGAAACCGGCCGCGCTGGTGCGCTGGCGGGTGCCCTTGTCGCCCCAGGCCGAGAACGCCACGATCGCCACGTCGCGGAAATCCGGCCGTGCTCGCAACGCGGCAGCCACCTGGAAACCGTCCATGCCGGGCATGCCGAGGTCGAGCAGGATGACGTCCGGTGCAAATGCCTCGGCCGCCTGCAAACCCTGCTGGCCACCGTAGGCCACTGCGGTCTGGTAACCATAGAGGTCGAGCAACTCCGAAGCGACATCGGCGGCTTGCGCGTTGTCATCAACGATCAGGACACGTTTACTAATAGAAGGGGAATGGTCCATGGCTGGCAATCGAAACGTTGGCAACCATCAAGGTCGCGGTCTTTCGGCTGGGTCCAGGCCGGAGAGGGGCTGCGCGCGGGGAGGTGGCACGCAAAAGTGTGAAATTTTTCCTACAGGCAAATTATAGATCGAAATGCATTTGTGTGCCGGTAAACGGTTGATAAAAACCGCGTCGTCGCCACATAAGTGGCCTGACCAGATCAACGAAAAGGAATGATGATGAGCGCAACTGACAAAGCTGTCCTGGCTGGTGGCTGTTTCTGGGGCATGCAGGACCTGATCCGTAAAATGCCCGGCGTGGTCGCCACGCGGGTGGGTTACAGCGGCGGCGACGTGCCCAATGCCACCTACCGCAACCACGGCACCCATGCCGAAGCGATCGAGATCGAATTCGACCCGGCAGTCATTTCCTACCGCAAACTGCTGGAATTCTTCTTCCAGATTCACGACCCCAGCACCGCCAACCGGCAGGGCAATGACCTCGGCACGAGTTATCGCTCTGCCATTTATTATGCTGATGAGCAACAGAAGTCAACCGCCCTGAACACGATCGCCGACGTCGATGCGTCGGGCCTGTGGCCCGGCAAAGTGGTGACCGAACTGGCGCCGGCAGGGCCGTTCTGGGAAGCCGAGCCCGAACACCAGGACTATCTTGAGCGCATTCCCAACGGCTACACCTGCCATTACGTGCGGCCGGGCTGGCAATTGCCTAAGCGCTAAATCTTTATAAATCAGTCACTTGCCGTTCGGAAGGTATCCGGAAGGACGGCAGTGACGTGGGCGGTTACAGTTTGATCCTGTTATTAGCATTCCCAAAGGAAAGAACATGAGTCAGCTTTTTACCGCCGTCTACGATATCAGCAGCCCCGTCGAAGGTCATCCCAATTTGCGCCTGAACCTGGTCGTCGACGGCCGCAACGACACCATCGTCGGTAATGCCCGGCTCGATGGGGAGCGCGAGATCACGGTACGCGGCCACCATGTCGAGATTGATGGCGAGCAACCAATGCAGGCAATATTGCTTGCAGGCACTCCACCAATCTTTGTTGGCGAAGAGCAACCAAGTGCATTCCAGTTGCTGATGGTGTTGCCTACCGCTTGGAAGGCGGGGCAGGTCTGTTACAAGATGAGCTTTGGCATGCACCAGCCACGCGTGCTGGAAATTCGCGACGGCGTGGCTCACGCGGTGTTGCCCGAGTATATGCATTGACCCGGAAAATTCACGCGATAAAAATGGACAAGCGGGCCGTACGGCGCGTCGGACGTTGGTAAAAGTTGCTATCATGCGCTTTTGCTCAACCATGTAAGTTCACCATGCCTGAGGCCACCTCCGCCGACATCGCCACCTGCGAAAGCGAGCCGATCCGCATACCCGGCGCGATCCAGCCGCACGGCTTCCTGCTGTCCCTCGATTTGTCGGACGTGCCGGACGCAGCGGATACTTCGGCCGCGCGCGTGGTGCAGGTCAGCGACAACCTGGCCGATTTCACCGGCATGGCCCCCGCCGCTGCGCTGGGCCAACAGTTACGTGACGTCATCGGCAACGCTGCCGACCAGCTGGCGCCGCTGTTGCGCCAGGACCAGGTACATGACCGCGCCAGCTTCCTGGCCACCGTGGTGCTCACGGCCGATGACGCGCAGTTCGACGTGCTGACCCACGTCCGTGACGGCTTGCTGGTGCTCGAATTCGAACCGGCTGCCGGCAACCTGGAGGCCAGCTTGCACCGGTTGTACCCGGTGGTGGGTGACTTCCTCAACAAGATCAACGACGCCGATTCCATCGCCGACATGAGCCAGCTGGCGGTCAACGAGATCGCCGCGCTTACCGGTTTCGGCCGGGTGATGGTGTACAGCTTCGACAAGGATGGTCACGGCACCGTGCTGGCCGAGGCCGTGCAGGACGGCTACGAGGGCTATATGGGCCAGCGCTTTCCGGCCAGCGATATCCCGCGCCAGGCGCGCGAGCTGTACCTGCTCAACCGCATCCGCCTGATCCAGGACGCCAACTACACGCCGGCCGGATTGCTGCCCCCCACGCATCCGTTCACGGGCCGGGCCACCGATTTATCGCTGGCATCGCTGCGCAGCGTCTCGCCCGTGCACCTGCAATACATGCGCAACATGGGTACGCTGGCCTCGATGTCGATCTCGCTGGTGGTGGAGGGCAAGCTGTGGGGACTGTTGTCATGCCACCACGCCACGCCGCGCCGCCTCAGCTATCACCAGCGTACCGTATGCGAACAAATCGGCCAGATCCTGGCGTTGCGCATCCGTAACCGTGCCGACGCCGACGAACTGCAATTCCGCCTCGAAGTGCGGCGCGTGATGGTGAACCTGCTGGGCGGTCTCACCCAGGGCGCCGACTTTATCGAAAACCTGCGCAGCGTGATGCCGGAGCTGCTGCGCTTTGCCCGCGCCGGCGGCGTGGCCATTGTCATCGACGACCGCCTGATCAGCTTTGGCGATACCCCGACCGACAAACAGATCCGCGCACTGGCAGGCTGGCTTAGCCTGCACTCGCACGAAGACCTGTTCCACAGCGCGCACCTGGGCGCGATTTATCCGCCCGCAGCCGCCTATGCCCGCATCGCCAGCGGCCTGCTGGCCATGCCGATTTCGCGCATTCACCAGCACTACCTGCTGTGGTTCCGGCCCGAGCACGTGTACACCATCGACTGGGCCGGCCGCCCGCAGGACAAACGCGGCCCCGGGGCGCTGTCGCCGCGCACCAGTTTCGAGAGCTGGCGCGAGGCCGTGCACGGCACCAGCGCCCCCTGGCACGATGCCGAACTGGAGCTTGCGCTGGAATTTCGCACCACCTTGCTTGGCATCGCGCTCGAACGCGCCGAGCAGATGGCCGACCTGGCCGAAGAACTGGGCCGCGCCAACAAGGAGCTCGAAGCGTTTTCGTACTCGGTGTCGCACGACCTGCGCGCGCCGCTGCGCCACATCGTCGGCTTTTCCGACCTGCTGATGGAAACTGCCGGCAACGACAATCCCGAGCGGCGCCTGCGCTTTCTTACCAATATCAAGACGTCGGCCCGGCTGGCCGGCAAGCTGGTCGATGATTTGCTCAGTTTTTCGCAGATGGGCAGGGCGGCGCTGCGGCCCGTGCGCATCCGCATGGGCGAGATGGTCAATGGTTGTATCGAGCGGCTGGCGCCCGAATATGCGAGCCGGCGCGTGGAATGGCATGTCGATACCTTGCCTGATGTCATCGCCGATCCCGCATTCCTGCAGCTGGCGTTGTACAATCTGCTTTCGAATGCCGTGAAATTCACGGCGCAGAGCGATCCCGCCGTGATCCGTATTACCAGCGAGAAATTAAGCGACGAAGTCGTGTTCCATATTGCCGACAATGGCGTCGGTTTCAACATGGACTACGTGCACAAGTTGTTTGGCGTATTCCAGCGCCTGCATCGCATGGAGGATTTCAACGGTACCGGCATCGGCCTGGCCAATGTGCGCCGCATCGTCGAGCGCCATGGTGGCCGGGTCTGGGCCCGTTCCGTCGCCGGCGAAGGCGCGACTTTTTCGTTCAGCATTCCCGATACACCCCCACCTGATAAAGAATGACCGAGGTACCCGCATGCTAAAACCCATCCTGCTCGTCGAAGACAATCCGCACGACCTGGAACTGACCCTGATCGCGCTCGAGCGCAGCCAGCTGGCCAACGAAGTGATCGTGGTGCGGGATGGGGCCGACGCGCTCGATTACCTGCACATGCGCGGCGCCTTTGCCGACCGCGATCAGGGTAACCCGGCGGTGGTGCTGCTGGACCTGAAACTGCCGAAAGTGGATGGGCTGGAAGTGCTGGCGGAAATCCGCGACAACGCAGGCCTCAAGAGCCTGCCGGTGGTGATGCTGACGTCGTCGCGCGAAGAGCAGGATCTGATCCGCAGCTACGAGCTGGGCGTGAACGCCTACGTCGTAAAACCGGTCGATTTCCAGGAATTCGTGCGCGCCATTTCCGACCTCGGCATCTTTTGGGCGGTGCTCAACGAACCGCCGCCAGGCTCGCAGCGTTACATCAAGCCGCAGTAATGTTTGTTGCTGCCGTGGAACGTTGGCGCAGCAACTGGCGTATGCGCGCGCTCAAGGTTTCCAGGGTATAGGGTTTGGCCAGCAGGTTGACGCCGTGCGGCAGCTTGCCGTCGTGCGCCAGCAAGCCCTCGGCATAGCCCGAGGTAAATAGCACCTGGGCTTGCGGCTGGTGGCGCTTGAGCAGTTCGGACAGTTCCAGGCTGGTCAGGCGTCCCGGCATGATCACATCGGTAAACAGCAGGTCGATGCAGGTACCGCCTTCGAGCAAGCGGGCGGCATCGTCGGCATCCGGGCTGGCCAGTACCTGGTAGCCCAGGTCGGCCAGCATGGCCACGGTGGCGCTGCGCACCGCTTCCTCGTCTTCCACCACTAAAATCGTTTCGGCGCCGCCGGTCACGGTTTCGGCACCGGCCGCATGGTCGGCTGCCGCCACGGCCTCGTTGCGCGGCAGGTAGATTTGCACGCACGTACCTTCGCCCGGGCGGCTTCGCAGAGTAATTTCGCCACCCGACTGCTTGACGAAGCCATACGCCATGGACAGCCCCAGTCCGGTGCCCTGGCCGGTGGGCTTGGTGGTGAAGAACGGCTCGAAGGCGCGCTGCATCACTGCGTCGCTCATGCCGACGCCGGTATCGACGATTTCGATCAGCACGTAGTCAGCGTGCGGTATATGCTCGCCGGCCGCGACATTGACCTTGTGCAGGCGAGCGGCGTCGGCGTCAAGGTTGCGGGCGCGGATGGTAAGCGTGCCTTCGCCGTGCATGGCGTCGCGGGCGTTGATGGCCAGGTTGAGGATCACGTTGTTGAGCTGGCCAACGTCCACCTCGATATTCCACAGGTGCGGCGCGATGTCGGTGACCACGTTGGCGCGCGGGCCCAGCACGTGGCCCAGCATGTCGTCCATGTCGGTAAGCATGGGCGTGAGATCAACCACTGCGCTTTGCAATGGCTGGCGGCGGGCGAATGCCAGCAGGTGCGATGCGAGGCGGGCGCCGCGTTCCACGCCGGCCAGGGCGTTTTCCACCCGCACCATGCCCTGCGGACTGACCAGCCCCAGCATCTTGAGCAGGTGCAGGTTGCCGCTGATAATTTGCAGGACATTGTTGAAGTCGTGCGCCACGCCGCCGGTGAGCTGGCCGATCGCTTCCATTTTTTGCGCCTGGTGCAGGGCCGCCTGACTGGCGCGCAATTCTTCCTCGCGCTGGCGCAGTTCGATAAACGCCGCGTCGCGCTGGCGGCGCGCGTGATAGGCGGCGCAGTGGTAGCGGATGCGCGCCTCGAGCTCGCGCGCCTCCGGCCACTTGACCAGGTAATCGTTGGCGCCCAGTGCAAACGCGCGCGCCTTGGTTTCCGCATCGTCTTCGGACGACAGCAGGATGATGGGCACGTGGGCGGTATCGGCATTGGCGCGCAGCATGCGGATGACGTCGAAACCGTCGGCGCCGGGCATGCGCAAGTCCACCAGGACGACGTTGGCTTCGGTTTCCCGGCATAGCTCGATCGCGCGCTCGGCGTGCTGGTCGTAGCGCAGGCGGATTCCGGGCTGGCGGCTAAGGTGGTCTCCGATCAGGTCTTGCGCGATGAGTTCATCATCGATCAGCAGCACGGAACAGTTCTGGGAAAGGTTGTCGCTCATGGGGCAAAATAGGACGTTGTTATCAGATTCTACCTCAGCGTCTCACCTGCCAAGGCGGCAATTCCTACGGTGTGCGGGTTGTTGCACGCCTGTGTAAAATCATTGCATCTTACAAAAAGGAGTTGATTTGTTGGAAACCAGGGAACAAGACGTGCTGGCCGCACTGCGGTCCGCCACCGCCGCACGCCATGCCGAGCTCGACGCGCACACGCCGCTGGCCGCGCCCGAGGTCGATCTGGCCGCCTACGGCGCGCACCTGCGCCTGCTCGAACGCTGGCTGGCGCCCGTGCCCGGGTGGCTGGCCGGCTTTGACGTTGGTCCGCAATTGCCCGATTACCTCGGTGCAATCCGCGCCGACCTGGCGCATAGCGCACTGGTGTCGGCAGCGGCCGGGGAGGAGTCGGTGACGCCGTCGTCGCAGCCGCAGTCACAGTCACAGTCACAGTCACAGTCACAGTCACAGTCACAGTCACAGTCACAGTCACAGCCGCAGCAACTGCTGCTGTCGCTATCGCAGCCGCCTGCACCTTGGCCGGCGCAGGCCAGTGCCGCCTATCGCTGGGGCGTATGCTACGTGGTGGAAGGATCGCAGCTCGGTGGGGCGGTGCTCTACAAGCGGCTGGCGTCCCGGCTGGCGCCGCATCCGCTCGATTACCTGCGCGGCAACGGTTCGCCCGGGCCGCGCTGGCAGCAGTTTTTGGTGGCGCTGCGCGCAAACGTGGTGGAACCCGCCCAGATCGAAGACGCTTGCGCCGGCGCGCGGGACGCCTTCGACCGGCTGATCGCGCTTAACCGTGGTACCAGTTAATAGCTGCTGAGCGGCACCGGCTGGCCGCCCTTGAAGGTGTAGATGGTGACCGGCGATTCTTTCATGTCGCCGCGCGCATCGAACGCGTAGCTGCCGGCCACGCCCTGGTAGGTGCCGGCGCTGATCGCCGCGCCCACTTTTTGCGGATCGACCGAGGCCGACTTCTGCATGCCCTGCGCGTACAGCATGGTGGCGTCGTAGTAGGCGGCCGCGTATACATCCGGGTCTTTCTTGAAACGGGCCTTGAAGCGGGCCTTGAAGGCCGGACCGGCGCTGGCCTTGTCGAGCACCGCGCCACCCTGCGAGCACAGCACGTTCTCGCCCACCGACTCGCCGCCCAGCTTGCCCATTTCGGCGGTGCAGATGGTGTCGCCGCCCAGCAGCTTGGCGTTGATGCCCAGCTGCTTCATCTGGCGCGCCATCGGCGCTGCCTGTGGCGCGTAGCCGCCGAAGAAGATCGCTTCGATCTTCTTGTTTTTCAGCTTGGTGAGGATGGCGTTGAAATCGAAGGCGCGGTCGGTAGTGAACTCGTGGCCGGCCACGGTCATGCCCGAGGCGCGCGCCTGCTTCTTGAATTCTTCGGCCACGCCCTGGCCGAAGGCGGTGCGGTCGTCGATCACGGCAACGTTCTTGAACTTGAGTACATTGGCCGCGTACAGCGCCATTTTCGAGCCCAGCTGGGTGTCGCTGGCGTTGACGCGGAACAGGCCCTTGTAACCTTGCTGGGTGATCTTGGGATTGGTGGCCACGGTGGCAACCAGTGCGCCGGCGTCGTTGTAGGCGCGCGAGGCGGGAATGGTCACGCCCGAGTTGTAGGGGCCGACGATGAAACGCACACCGTTGTCGATCAGTTTTTGGGCCGCAGCCACGCCGGCCTTGGGATCGCCCTGGTCGTCCTCGGACAGCAGTTCGAACTTGAGTTTTTTGCCGGCCACGGTGATGGGCTTGGCATTGAGTTCCTCGACCGCCAGGCGGGCGCCGTTTTCATTATCCTTGCCCGAGAACGCCTGGGCGCCCGACAGCGGGCCGCTATGGCCGATCTTGACGACTGTATCCTGCGCTTGCACTGCAGTTGCTGCCAGTACCGCCAAGGCGGCTGCGGCGTACTTCACGTTGTCCTTCAAACCCATGCGAACTCCCGATGTCGATGATTGCAAACGTTATAAACGCTATAGAAGCGAGCGCTGATTATCGCTAAATATTCGACATATTATCGTGCGAGTTGTACCGTGTTCGCAGCCGTTTCGAGGCTGGAGTGGGGGCGGCCGGGCAACCACCCCGAATTTAATTCGGGTTGCACCGTGGCGAGGCGGTGGTGCACCGAATGTGCACCACCGGCTTCGCGACTTGGCAATTGCTCAGCTCTTACGCGCCGATGCCACGGGTCCCGTCCGCTGCCGTCACTGCACCCACCCGGGCCACGGCAGGCGTGGCGGATTGGACGGCGCGAGGAGTGTTGTTGCCCAGCGTGGGGTCGTTGATGTTGTAGGCGGCAATCGCTGCTGCCAGCGCCGGGTTGCCTTGCAGCGGATTGGCCTGCATGGCGGCAGCTTGCGCCGCTGCGGCCTGGGCCGCGCGCGCTTGCTGGGCGGCATCGGCCGCAGCCGCATTGGCTGCCGCCGAGTTGGCGGCGGCCGTGTCGGCCGCGCTGCTTTGCTGCGCCGCTGCTGCCGCTGCGGCGGTGGCAGCCGGCGAGTTGCCGGCCTGGGCCAGCACGGCGCGAGCGGCATCGGCTGCTGCGGCGGCTTCGGCGCTTTGCGCGGACAGGGCATCGGCCGCGCTTTGCGCCGCCTGGGCCTGGGCCAGCGCACTGGACGCTGCCGATGTCGCCGCAGCCAGGCTGGAGGCGGCCACTTGCGCCGCCTGCGCCTGCTGTTCGGGGCTGCCGGCATTGGCCGGGTTGTTGGCGGCAGCGGTGGCGGCAGCGTTCTGCGCCGCTTGCGCCTGGGCCGCCGCTTGCGTGCTGGCGGCAGTGGCGGCGTTCAGGCTGGCAGCGGTCTGCTGGCGGGCAGCCTGGGCCTGGGCGCTGGTTTGAGCGGCCTCGGCAGCCGCCTGGGTAGCGTTGGCCTCGTCGGCCTGCGCGGTGGTCTCGGCCGCCTGGTCTGCCTGCTGCGTCTGCTGCAGCTGGTTGGCCTGCTGGGCCTGGTTGGCTTGTTGGGTCTGATTGGCTTGCTGTGCCTGCACGGCAGCCGATGTTTGCGTCGCTTGCTCGGTGGCTTGCTGCGCAGCCTGCGTCGCGGCCAGCTGCGATTGCAGCAAATTGGCCGATTGCAAATCCTGCTGCACTTGGGCGGCGTTGACGGTCTGCGCATTCTGGCGCGCCTGCGCCAGCTGCGTATTGGCGACTTGCTGCTGGGCTTGTAGCGCCTGCTGCGCAAGTGCTTGTTGCGCTTGGCCGGCTTGTTGCGCCTGCACCGTATTGTCGGCTTGCAGACCCTGCTGGGCGCGGGCCGCTTGCTGAGCCTGGATCGTCTGCTGCGCCTGGGCTGCTTGTTGCGCCTGCAAGGTGTTGTCTGCTTGCAGGTCTTGCTGCGCCCGGGCTGCTTGCTGAGCCTGGATTGTCTGCTGCGCCTGGGCTGCCTGTTGCGCCTGCAAAGTGTTGTCTGCTTGCAGGTCTTGCTGCGCCCTGGCTGCTTGTTGAGCCTGGATCGTCTGCTGCGCCTGGGCTGCTTGTTGCGCCTGCAAGGTGTTGTCTGCTTGCAGGTCTTGCTGCGCCCTGGCTGCTTGCTGAGCTTGGGTTGCCTGTTGCGCTTGCAAGGTGTTGTCGGCTTGCAGATCTTGCTGGGCGCGGGCGAGCTGTTGCGCTTGCGTTGCCTGTTGTGCCTGGGCTGCCTGCTGCGCTTGCAAGGTATTGTCGGCTTGCAGATCTTGCTGGGCCTGGGCCGCTTGTTGGGCTTGGGTTACTTGTTGCGCCTGGGCCGCCTGCTGTGCTTGCAAGGTGGCGTCGGTTTGCAGATTTTGCTGCGCGTTCAGGTTGGCGGCCTGGGCCAGTGCCGCCTGTTGCAGTTCGGCGTAGTTAAGACCTTGCAGCGCCTGCTGTTGCGCCACGTTGGCAGCTTGGGTAGTTTGTTGCGCTTGCAGTGTCTGTTGCGCCTGTTGCGCCAGGTCGGCCTGCTGCGCTTGCAGCGCTTGACTGTTCTGGGCGTTCTGGGCGGCGATGGCGGCCGAGGTCGAGGTGAACAAGGGATTGACGATCGGCGATTCCGGCGCGGTGGCGGTCGGCGTGAGCGGCTGTTCGAGCGCTGCGCGCTGCGCTGCCAGGCGATCGGCGGCCGTTTCATTCAAGGGGTTTTGCGACAGCAGGTCGAGCTGGGCGCGGGCAAAGTCGAGGCGGGCGTTTTGCGCCTGGTCTGCCGGCGACAGTGCGGCCGTGTCGCCGGGCAGCAGCTGGTTGAACGAGGTGGTGGCCGTGGCGCTCAGTTGCTCCGCATACTCGGTGGCCAGGTTGCGGAAATTGGTCAGCGTGTCCTGCAAGGTGCTGGTGGTGTTCTGTTCGTTGGTATTGAAAGCGGCGCGCAGGATTTCATTGTCGAGCGACAGGCCGCCGGTGGGATCGGACAGCAGCGCCGGCTGCAGCGTCACGCCAAGCCGGGCCAGGCTCTCGGCCCCGGTCTGTTGTCCTTGCACCTGCTGGTTGAGATTGTTCACCAGGTTGTTGAGCAGGGTGGATCCCAATGGCTGCGACTGGTTGAAATCGACGCCCGGCAACAGGTTGAACGCATCGACCACCTGCTGGGTGGCGTCATTGAGCAGGCTGGCGCGCAGGGCGCCGTCCTGGGTGGCGCGGCTGCCTCCGGCTTGCAGCTGGGCGATTTGCTGCTGCGAGCGCGATACCGCCAGCAGGAAGCCGGCCACCGGCGACAGGTCGATGGTGACCGAGGCCAGCGGCGCATCGGTGGCAGAGCCGACCGCCTGGGTGGACGAGTTGACCGAATTCACTGCCGAGGTTTGCAGCGTCGGGTTCACCGTCGGGAAATTGACCGGCGTGGTCAGCGTGGACGAGATCGGAAACATGGCGCGCTCCTGAGAGACAGTACGGGGAAAGTTTAGCATCCTCCAGTGCAGCCGGCTCGTCCGTGTGCCAGCTCACATATGGCTGCAGATGCGCTGATGGTTAGATTCCGCACGGTCGCATGTCACAAATGCGCATATTGTCGTTCTTGCAGCTTCGCAAACTAACGAAAGGAACGATCATGGATAACAATACGCAAAACAAGATTGAGAACAAGATCGACAGCGCCCGTGACGGTATCACCAAGATCAACCGTGACGTCCGTGCCGATGCCCATTCCACCATCGACCGCGTGGCCGACAAAGTGCCGCCAACCACCGACCGTCTGGCGCAAAGCGCGCACAACGGCGTTGACAAGGTTGCCGACACCGTCAACAGCGTCAACCAGAAATGGGATGGCACCGTCGAGCGTCTGTCCGCCGGCACCAAGCAACTGAGCGAAAACGCCAAGGTCTGGGCCGAATCGGGCCGTACCCAGGTACGTTCGCATCCAGCACTGTCAGTACTGATTGCCGCCGCTGCTGGCTACGGCATCTCCAAGCTGCTGAGCTCGCGCAAGTAAAACCAGGCTGCCCTGCCGGTCCTGCTGCCGGTATGTCCGGCAGCCCGCGCGGGCGCCGTACACCAAGGGATATCCAATGAGCAATGCTAAGAAAACACCGGCTTCCGTCATGGGAGCCGGTTCCGTTTTGAGTACCGTGTCAACACCATCATCCGCGCCGCCGCCAGGAAGTCTCGGTGGCGCGCCTCAAGAGGCAGCCTTGCTCGACAAGGTGGCCGGCGGCCAGGAAGCGGCTGCAGGCATGCCGTTCAATCCGAACAAGGCCGGTGAGCATGGCGATGCCGCGCGCACGCCGCAAGCGGGCGCCACTTGCCCGATGAAACACCTGTTCGGCGGCGCCAGCACGACCACCGAGACCAACGCGTCCGCCAAAGTAGGTGACGGCATCCAGCCGCAGGGCGTCAATCCGACCGTGGACCCGCTCGACCGCGTGCGCGTCGATTCCAGCGGTCAGCGCCTGACCACCAACCAGGGCGTGCCGGTGGCCGACAACCAGAATTCGCTCAAGGTCGGCCTGCGCGGCCCGACCGCGATGGAAGACTTCATCCTGCGCGAAAAAATCACGCATTTCGACCACGAGCGCATTCCGGAGCGCGTGGTGCACGCGCGCGGTTCGGCCGCCCACGGCTACTTCGAAAGCTATGACAATTATTCGGAACTCACGCGCGCTGCGCCGTTTGCCGACAAGGGCAAACGCACGCCGGTCTTCGTGCGCTTCTCCACCGTGGCCGGTGAACGCGGTTCGGCCGACACCGTGCGCGATGTGCGCGGCTTCGCGGTCAAGTTCTACACGGACGAAGGCAACTGGGACCTGGTTGGTAACAACATGCCCGTATTCTTCATCCAGGATGCGATGAAGTTCCCGGACCTGATCCATGCCGTGAAACCGGAACCGCACAACGGCATTCCGCAGGCCGCCAGCGCACACGACACCTTCTGGGACTTCGTCACGCTGATGCCCGAATCGACCCACATGCTGATGTGGCACCTGTCCGATCGCGCCATCCCGCGCAGCCTGCGCACCATGCAGGGCTTCGGCGTGCACACGTTCCGCCTGGTGAATGCGCAAGGCGCTTCGGTATTCTGCAAATTCCACTGGAACCCGGTGGGTGGCACGCACTCGCTGGTGTGGGACGAAGCTGCCAAGATCTGCGGCGCCGACGCCGACTTCCACCGCCGCGACCTGTGGGAGGCGATCGAAGCGGGCAACTACCCCGAGTGGGAACTCGGTGTGCAGGTCTTCAGCGAAGAACAGGCCGAACAATTCCCGTTCGACGTGCTCGACGCGACCAAGATCGTGCCGGAAGAACTGGTGCCGGTGCAGCCCATCGGCAAGATGGTCCTGAACCGCAACCCCGATAACTTCTTTGCCGAGACCGAGCAGGTGGCTTTCTGCACCGCGCACGTGGTGCCGGGCATCGATTTTACGAACGATCCGCTGCTGCAAGGCCGCATCCATTCGTACGTCGATACCCAGATCAGCCGCCTCGGTGGTCCGAACTTCCACGAGCTGCCGATCAATGCCCCGGTCGCGCCCGTGCACAACAACCAGCGCGACGGCATGCACCGCCAGGCCATCCATCGTGGCCGCGTGGCGTACGAACCGAACTCGCTGGCGGGCGGCTGCCCGTTCCAGGCTGGCATGGCCGGCTTTACCACGGCGTTTTCCAGCATCGACCAGAAGCTGCAAAAGCCCGAGGATAAAGTGCGCGGCAAGCCGGAGCTGTTTGCCGACCACTACTCGCAGGCGCGCCTGTTCTGGATCAGCCAGACGCCGTCGGAGCAAACCCACATCATCAACGCCTACCGCTTTGAATTGAGCCGGGTGACGGTGCCCGCGATCCGCGTGCGCCTGCTGTCGATGCTGGCCAATGTCGATGCCGAACTGGCCCAGGGCGTGGCCACCGGCCTGGGCCTGGACGTGCCGGCGCCGATGCCGCTCGCGACCGACGCCACGCCACCGGAATATGCGCCGTCGCCGGCCCTGTCGCTGCTGGCGCGTCCCGGTTCGGTCGGTGTGAAAGGCCGCAAGGTCGCGATCATCGCCTCCCATGGGGTCGATGCCGCCGGGGTGCAGGCCGTGTACGCGGACCTGCTGAAGGCTGGCGCGGTGCCGCGCGTGGTCGGCCCTTACCTGGGCCAGCTGAAAGCGGCCGATGGCAGTGCGCTCGACGTGGAAATCTCGTTCGAGGCCGGTCCTGCCGTGCTGTACGACGCAGTCGTCATTGCCGATGGCGAGGGCAGCGCCAAGTCACTGCAGGCAGAAGCCATTGCGCTGGACTTCGTGCGCCAGCAGTACAACCACTGCAAGCCGATCCTGGCCATCGGCGCTGGCGCCGACGTGCTGAAAAAGCTCGGTGTACAGGTCAAGCTGCCAAGCGGCCAGGGCGATCCGTCGCTGTGGATCGTCGATGCCGGTAGCGTGACGCCGGCGCTGGCGGAGTTCAAGGCGGCACTGGGCGCACACCGTAACTTCCAGCGTGAAGCCGAAGGTTCGATGGTATAAGCGCGATTGCAGCATGAGACGCCGCCGCAGCGATGTGGCGGCGTTTTTTTTGTGCCTGGTTTTCTGTAAGCTCCCTCACTTCCGGGCAGTCGTCAAATCGTGTGCGCAGGCTCATCATAGTAATATGCAACATACTGGCTGTCGCAGTTCAGCTTACCCTGTCAAAAAATACTAAAAGAACTGGCCCCGATGGACGTTTACGCCCCTCAAGTCTGGCAACCGCATGAGCGTCCCACCTTGCCCGGGTCGCCGTCCAGCCCGCACCATTCCTTCCCGCGCCGCGTGGCGTTTTTCGTCATCGGCTTCATTGTCGCCATCACCGGCGGCCTCGGTAACGCACTGGTGATCGTCAACCTGCCATACCTGCAAGGCTCGCTGGGCGTGTTCTCGGCTGAAATTCAATGGCTGCCGGCCGCCTACGTGATGGCCAACGTCTCCATGAACCTGCTGCTGGTGAAGTTCCGCCAGCAGTACGGGCTGCGGCTGTTTACCGAATTGTTTTTGGTGCTGTACGCGCTGGCCACGGTGGCCCACCTGTTCGTGCACGGGCTGGCGTCGGCGATTGCCGTGCGCGCTGCCCACGGCATGAGCGGCGCCGCGCTGACCACCCTGGGCCTGTACTACGTGTTGCAGGCGTTTCCCGCCCAGCATCGTGTGAAAGGCGTGGTATTGGGGATCGGCTTTTCGCAACTGGCCACGCCCATGGCGCGGCTGTTTTCCACCAACCTGATGGAAATCGCCGAGTGGCGCGGCCTGTATTTTTTCGAACTGGGACTGGCGCTGCTGTCGCTCGGCTGCGTGCTGTACCTGAAACTGCCGCCGGGCGACCGTATCAAGGCGTTCGAGAAAATGGATTTCGTCACGTTCGGCCTGTTCGCGCCCGGTGTGGCGCTGCTGTCCGCCGTGCTGGCGCTGGGGCGCACCGTGTGGTGGTTCGAGTCGCGCTGGCTGGGCTTGTGCCTGGTGGGCGCCATCGTGCTCATTTCCGCCGCGCTGCTGATCGAGCATAACCGCGCGCGCCCGCTGATCAACACCCGCTGGCTCACCACCGGCAACATGACGCGCCTGGCGCTGTCGGTGCTGCTGATCCGCATCGTGCAGTCGGAGGCCAATGGCACCGTGGGTTTCCTGCAGACGCTGGGCCTCAATAACGACCAGATGCAGATGCTGTGGATCGTGGTAATGGCTGGCGCCGTGCTGGGCATGCTGGTGAGCGCGTGGACCATCACGCCGGCGCGCATTCCCGCGCAGCTCATGTTCTCGCTGGTGGTGATGGCGATCGGCGCCTACATGGATTCGCGCGCCACCAACCTCACGCGCCCGGCCGACATGTACATCAGCCAGTTCCTGCTGGGCTTTGGCGGCGCGTTCTTCATCGGCCCCACGTTCGTCTCCGGCTTCGGCGCGGTGGTGGCCGCGCCCAACAACCTGGTGAGCTTCTCGGTGATGTTCTCGATCACGCAGACGCTGGGTAGCCTGCTGGGCAGCGCCATCGTCGGCACGTTCCAGGTGGTGCGCGAAAAATACCATTCCAGCCTGCTGACCGAACACCTGACGCTCCTGAACCCGCTGGTGGCCGCGCGCATCCAGAACGGCGGCGCGGCGCTCGGCGGCGTGGTGGGCGACCCGGCCGTGCGCAGCGCCCAGGGCGTGGCGTCGCTGGGGGCGGCGGCCACGCGCGAGGCCAATATCCTGGCCTATAACGATGTATTCCTGATGGTGACCGTGATCGCGGTGCTCACGCTGGCGTGGATGCTGGGGCGCTACCTGTGGAGTATCTGCACGGTGTGCCCGCCGAGCCTCTTCCAGGGCGCCCAGACCGGCATAGCCGCCGTCTCGCTGACCAATTCCGAATCCCGATAATTTTTCGCAAAACACCATGGCCGACAATACTCCCGACAATCCCACGCCTTCCGACAAACATGTGGCCGAAGTAGCGGCCGCTGCCGCCACGGCCGCCGTGGCCAGCACCAGGGAAGAGCCGCCGCCGCACCGGCGCGCGCAGATCATCTCTACCATCGCCTTTGCCCTGATCGCGCTGGTGGGCGTGCTGGTGGTGCTGTACGCGTGGCGCCTGCCGCCGTTTACCACGCCCATCGTCTCCACCGAGAATGCGCTGGTGCGCGGCCAGGTAACGCTGATCGGCACCCAGATCGCCGGCTATGTCACCGAGGTCAATGTGCAGGACTTCCAGTTCGTCAAGAAGGACGAACTGCTGGCGAAGATTGACGACCGCATCTACCAGCAGCGCTACGACCAGGCGCAGGCGCAACTGGCCGCGCAGAAGGCGGCGCTGGCCAACTGGGAGCAGTCGCACCGCACGGCCGAAGCGGGCGTGGTGCTCAACCAGGCGGTGCTGGCCAATGCCCAGGCCCAGGCCATGAAGTCGCAGGCGGATTTGAAACGGGTGGATTCGCTGGCAGAAGACGGCTCGCTGTCGCTGCGCGAACAGGATGCCTCGCGCGCAGTGCAGGCGCAAACCGCCGCCGCCGTGGCGCAGGCGCGCGCCAACCTCGACATCGCCAAGCAGCAGGTGCGCTCGGTCACCGTCAACAAGCAGTCGCTGGAAGCGGCAGTGGACAACGCCGCCGCCGCGCTCAAGGCAGCGAAGGTGGACCTGGAGAACACCCGCATCGTCGCGCCCGAGGACGGCCAGCTGGGCCAGGTCACGGTGCGCAAGGGCGCGTACGTCAACACCGGCGCCCAGTTGATGGGACTGGTGCCGCGCCAGTTGTGGGTCATCGCCAATTTGAAGGAAACCCAGATGAACCACGTGCGCGTGGGCCAGAGCGCGACCTTCAAGGTCGATGCACTCGACGGTGCGCAGCTGACCGGGCAGGTCGAACGCATTTCGCCGGCCACCGGTTCGGAATTCTCGGTGCTGCCGGCCGATAACGCCACCGGCAATTACGTGAAGATCGCCCAGCGCATCCCGGTGCGCATCCGCATCGACGCCGGCCAGGCGCGCGCGCAGCGGCTGGCGCCCGGTATGTCGGTGATCGTCAGCATCGACACGTCGGCGGTGCTCAACGATGCCGACGAGGGAGGGCAGCCATGATGGACAGCGTGATCAGGCTGACGGCGCTGGCGACGGCGCTGGCGCTGGCCGGCTGCGCGGCCACCGTGGCTCCCCCACCGGCGTCAACCCTGCAAACGCCGGCGGCGTGGCGTACGCCCGCAGCAGGTCCGGGCCAGAACGCCGGCCCGGTGGAACAGCAGTGGTGGCAGGCGTTCGGCGATCCGGTATTGAGCGCGCTGGTGACGCAGGCGCTCGAGCACAATGGCGACGTGCGCGTGGCGCGCGCCCGCGTGGCGCAGTACCGCGCGCTGGTGGGCGTGGCGGCCGCCGGGCAACAGGCGGTGGTGTCGGCCGATACCACGCCCACCCGCGCGCGCCAGGTATCCAGTGTTGGTACGCCGTCTGTCACCAACGTCTACCAGGCCGAAGTCCAGGCCAGCTACGAGGTGGACCTGTGGGGCCGGCTGGCCGCCGCCACCGATGCCGCCACTGCCACGTACCAGGCGGAGCAGGCCAATGCCGACGCGGTGGCGTTGTCGATTGCCGCCACCGTGGCCACCGGCTACCTGAATTTGCGCGGGCTTGACGCCCAGCTGGCGCTGACGGAAGCGACCCTCAAGCTGCGCGAACAGTCGCGCGACCTGGCCAAGCGCCAGTTCGACGTCGGCTACAGTTCGCGCCTGGAGTGGCTGCAGGCGCAGGCCGAGTACCAGACCACGGCCGAGACGGTGCCGCAGTTGAAGCGCCAGATTTTTGAACAGGAAAACGCCTTGGCCATCCTTGCCGGCGTCAATCCGGGACCGATTGCGCGCGGCGTGGAATTGACGGCCTTGCAGTCGCCGCCGGTGCCGGAAGGCTTGCCGTCCGAACTGCTGCGGCGCCGGCCCGATATTGCCCGCGCCGAGTACAACCTGGTAGCGATCAACGCCAACTTGCAGGCTACGCGCGACCAGCTGCTGCCATCGTTCAAGCTCACTGCCGTCGGCGGCATCCAGAGCCTGAAGATGCACGATTTTTTGAACGCGCCCACGCGGCTGTGGCATTTGACGGGTGCGCTGGCTGCGCCGATTTTCGATGGCGGCCGGGTGCAGAGCCAGACCGACTCGGTGGCCGCGCAGCGCGACCAGGTGATCGTCGCGTACGAAAGCGCGGTGCGCACCGCCTTTGCCGAAACCGACAACGGCCTGGATGCCATCGCCCGGTTGAAAGAGCAGGCAGTGCAAAACGATGCGCGCCGCGCGACAGCGGCCGAAACCCTGCGCATCGCCCACAACCGCTACCGCAACGGCTACGCGTCGTACCTGGAAGAACTCGATGCCCAGCGCACGCTGTACAGCGCCGACGTGGGCAGCTTGCAGCTGCGTACGCGCATGTTGACGGCGTCGGTGGATTTGTACCGGGCGATGGGCGGCGGCTGGACCGCCGGCCCTTCTCGGTGATTATTTAACCGGCACGCAAAGCTCGGCCTTGAAGATGCCGGTAGCGGGATCGGGGACGCTGTCGGCGTTGGCGCTGTAGCGTTCGAAGCAGATGCCTTCGGCGGCAGTGCCGGCGCTGTGCAGTTCTTTCATCAATTCGCCCCAGGCGGCCGGCATTTGCTGGGCGGTGCCTTCGAACGCGGCGACCGCGTACCGGCCGGCCGGGATCGACGATTCGATCGCGGGGGAGGCAATCGGGTAATCGGCGGCCACTTCCACGGCGGCGTCGTAGCGGGTTTCGCTTGGCGGCGTGGTGTCCGGGTTGTCCAGCGCTACGCCGTACGTGTGGCGGTCCAGCAGGTTATAGGCTTTTTGCCATGGCGTGAACACTTCGCGCCAGAATTCGCCGATGCCGGGGCCGAACGGGCCCTTGTAGCGCAGGCCCGCCAGGCGTACTGCGGGTAACTCCTTGATCTCGTGTTCCATCGTGTTCTCCTTAAGTGGTGGCCGGATGTGTTTTTGGATCCGGTCCCGGTTCCGGCTCGCGGCGTAATTTTCGCATCAAACGCTGCAACCAGTGCTCGAAATCGTCCACGTAAGTAAACACCGCCGGCACCACCAGCAAACTCAACAAGGTCGAGGTGATCAGCCCACCGATGACCGTGATTGCCATCGGCGAACGGAAGCTCGGGTCGGCGCCCCAACCCAGCGCCAGCGGCATCATGCCGGCGCCCATGGCAATCGTCGTCATCAGGATCGGGCGGCTGCGCTTGTGGCAGGCATCGACCAACGCGTCGAAGCGGTTCATGCCGGCCTGGCGCGCCAGGATCGCGTAGTCCACCAGCAGGATCGAGTTCTTGGTGACGATCCCCATCAGCATAATCAGGCCGATCATCGACGGCATCGACAGCGCCCGGCCCGTGATCAACAGCGCCACAAAGGCGCCGCCGATCGACAGCGGCAGCGCGGCCAGGATGGTGAGCGGCTGCATGAAGTCCTTGAATAGCAAGACCAGCACGCAGTAGATGCACAGCACGCCGATCAGCATGGCGGTGCCGAAGCTGTTGAACAGCGCCGCCATCTCCTGGGCGTCGCCCAGTTCCGCGATGTGGACCGACTTGGGCAGGTTCTGCATGGTGGGCAGGGCGCGCGCCTCGGTGTTCACTTCGCCCAGGGTGCGCTTGCCCAGTTCCACCTCGAACGTGACGTTGCGGCTGCGATTCAAGCGGTTGATCTGCGCCGGGCCGCTTTCCATGGTGATGGTGGCCACTGTCGCCAGCAGCACCGGGCCGTTCTTGCCCGGCACCGTCAGGCGGCCGATGGCGTCGAGGTCCGCGCGCACGGCGTCGGGCAGCTTGACGCGGATCGGCACCTGGCGCTCGGGCAGGTTCATCTTGGTCAGGTCGGTGTCGTAGTCGCCGGCGGTGGCCACGCGCACGGTCTGGCCGATGGCATTGGCAGTTACACCGAGGTCGGCCGCCTTGGCGAAGTCCGGCTTGACGATGATCTCGGGGCGCACCAGCGACGCGGTGGAACGCACATTGCCCACGCCTTGCAGCGTGCGCATCTCGCGTTCGACCTTTTGCGCGGTCTCGCGCAGCGCCACCGGATCGTCGCTGCGCAGCACCAGCTGCATCTTGACGCCGCTGTCGGGCGGGCCGACCTTGAAGCGCGCACCGGGCACGTTGTTCAGCTGTTCGCGGATGTGTGCTTCCAGGTCCGCCATCGATTCCTTGCGGTCGGTGCGGTGCACGGTGGACAGCGTGAGCACCGCGCTGCGCGCCTCGGCGGCCGCGCCGGGAGCAAAGGCGTCGCCGCTCGAACCGCCGCCGATGGAACTGAATACCGCCTTGATGCCAGGTACCTGCATCGCCGCCAGGCGCGCGCGCTCGGCCACCACGCGGGTTTCGGCCAGCGTGGAGCCGGGCGGCAGTTCCAGGTTGATCTGGGTTTGCGAACGGTCGGCCGCTGGCACGAAGCCGGTAGGGAGCAGGCCTACCAGCGCAATCGAGCCGGCAAAGAACACCAGCGAAGCGATGGCCGTTTTGCCGCGATTGCGCAGGCACCACTGCATGGTGCGCATGTACCGCGTCATGATCCAGCCGTCTTTTTCTTCCTTGTGCACGGCAGGCTTGAGCAGGTAAGCGGCCATCATCGGCGTGAGCAACCGCGCCACCACCAGCGAGGCCAGTACCGCGATCACGGCGGTCCAGCCGAACTGCTTGAAGAACAGGCCCGGCACGCCGCTCATGAACGCGGTGGGTAGGAACACGGCCACCAGTGCGAACGTGGTGGCGATCACCGCCATGCCGATTTCGTCGGCCGCTTCCAGCGCCGCTTCCATCGGCGTTTTGCCCATGCGCAGGTGGCGCTCGATGTTTTCGATTTCGACGATGGCGTCATCGACCAGCACGCCGACGACCAGCGCCAGCGACAGCAGGGTGACGATGTTGAGCGTGTAGCCGAACAGCCAGATGCCGAGGAACGCCGGCATCACCGACAGCGGCAGCGCGGCGGCGGCCACCAGCGTGGCGCGCCAGTCGCGCAGGAACCACCACACGACCAGTACCGCCAGCAGCGCGCCTTCGTACAGCAGGTGCATCGAGCCATCGAAATCTTCTTCGACCGGAATCGCGTTGTCGATCACCTGTTGCAGCACCACTTTCGGGTTGTCGAGATTGAGCTGTTCGATGGCGGCGCGCGCGCCCCGGGCCACGGCCACTTCGCTGGCGCCCTTGGTGCGGAACACTTCAAAGCCCACCACCTCGCGTCCGTCCTGCATGGCGATCGCGCGCGGTTCCGACACGGTGTCGGTAATGGTGGCCACCTGGTCGAGGCGCACGCGGCGCCCGTCGGTCAGCGGCAGTTCGATGGCGGCCAGTTCGGCCGCGCTCTTGACGGTGGCAATCGTGCGCACCGACTGCTCGGCGCCACTGACGTCGCCGCGCCCGCCCGGCGCCTCCCTCTGCACCAGCCGCAACTGGCGCGAAACGTCGAGCGCCGAGACGCGCAACGCCGCCATGCGCGCATCGTCGAGCTCCACCCGGATCTCGCGATAGACGCCGCCCACGCGCTTGACCGCACCGAGGCCCGGCACCGCCAGCAGGCGCTTGGCCACGACGTTATCGACGAACCAGCTCAGCTCCTGCGTGTCCATCTTCTCGCCGGGAATATTGGCCGCAGCGGCAGTAAAGGTCTGTACCACGCGGCCGGCGGTGGCAGCCTTGGTCACGGACGGATCGCGCAGCTCGGCCGGCATGTCGGCTTTGACGCGCGCCACCGCGTCGCGCACGTCGTTGACGGCGTCCGAGATCGGCTTTTCCAGGATAAATTCGACGGTGGTGGTCGAGACGCCGTCAAGCACCGTCGAATAGATGTTTTTCACGCCCTGCAGCGTGGCCACCGAATCCTCGATCTTGCGCGTGACTTCGGTTTCCAGCTGCGCCGGCGCCGTGCCTTCAAGCGTGGCGGTGACGGTGACGATGGGCAGCTCTATGTCCGGGAAGTCCTGCACCGGGTTGGCCTTGTAGGCCATCAGGCCTGCCAGCGTGAGCAGCACGAACAGCATGATCGCCGGGATCGGGTTCTTGATCGATAACGCGGAAAAGTTCATGGCGTTCCTTACTTGGAGGCGGTAGCGGCTTGCTCGGCCACCACGTGTACCAGGTCGCCGTCATTGAGGAAGCCGGCGCCGCGCAGCACCACCGGAGTATCGGCCTTCAGGCCGCCCACCACTTCGATGCGGTCGCCCAGGCGCCGGCCCGGCTGCACCTTCACCTGTGCCACGTGGTTGTCTGGCGTGAGGCGGAACACGAAGCTGAAGCCGTCGCGCACCACGATGGCCTGCTGCGGCACGGTCAGGGCCTCGGACGAACCCAGTTCGAATTTGCCGCTGGCGAACATGCCGGCCTTGAACGGCGCGTCTTTCGAGCCGGCGTTCTGCGGCAGGTCCACGTACACCAGCGCCGAGCGGGTTTGCAGGTCCACCGTCGGCGCGATCATGCGCACCTTGCCGGTGGTTTCGCTGCCGTTGGCCGCTTTCACCAGCGCGGTCGAACCGGGCACGATGCTGCGCAGGTCCTGTGCTACCACCTCGGCGCGCCATTCGAGGCGGCCCTGGCGGATCATGCGGAACAGCTCCGTTCCCGGCGCCGACACCGCGCCGACGGTGGCCGTGCGCGCCGAGATCACGCCGCTGTCGGGCGCGACCACCTTCGTGTATTTCAGGCGCAGCTGCTGCGTGGCCAGCGCCGCCTGGGCCGAGGCTATCCTGGCGTTGGCGGTTTGTTCGGCGGTGTTGTACTGGCTGATCTGCTGGGCGCTGAGCGCGCCGGAATCCTGGAGCGTGCGGGCGCGCGCGGCATTGGCCACGGCATCGGCGGCATTGGCTTGCGCTTCGAGCAGGGCCGCTTTGGCCTGCGCCACGTCGGCGTTGACGGTGTCGGCCGAGAATACGGCCAGCACGTCGCCGGCCTTGACCACGTCGCCCACGTTGACACGCACTTCGGTCAGGCGCAAGCCGTTCGATTCGCTGCTGACGCTGGCCTCCTGCCAGGCGGCGACGTTGCCGTTGGCGGCCAGCGTGATGGGCAGACGCGCGGACGACGGTTTGACCACGGTGACGGTCAACGCGGGCTTGGGCGCGGCAGCTTTTTTATCGTCGGCCGCTTGCGTGGCGGGCGAATAGAACGCCATGCCGGCGCCGGCCACCACGAACACCGCCAGCAGGGCCAGCACGGTGGGCTTCAAATTCGCAGGATTCATAGTCGATTTCAGAGTTTTCATAAGTCCGGGATCAGGTATCAGTTGGGTGCTGCGGTGTCAGCAGAGTTACCAACGGCAGCAGGAGCGGTCCAGCCGCCGCCAGCGGCGCGGTACAGCGCCACCCAGGCGGCGTTGCGCTCGCGCGCCAGCGTGACCTGGTTCTGTTCGGCGGCCAGGCGGGTGCGGCGCGCGTCTTCCAGTTCGAACAGGCTGGCCATGCCGTTCTTGTAGCGCTGCTCCACCGCGTTGAAGTTGGTGCGGTAGCCTTGCGTGGCGGTGCCGGCGTCCAGCGTGCGATGCGCCGTGCTGTCGAGGTTGACCATCGCCTGCTCGACTTCGCTCACGGCCTGGCGCACCGTGGCGCGGTAGCTGACGACAGCGGCGTCGTAGCGGGCGCCGGCGGCATCCTCGTTGGCGCGGCGCCGGCCGGCGTCGAAAATCGGCACCGATACCGAGACCGGGCCGATAGTCCAGGTGTCAGTCTTGGTATTGACACCGCCGCTATGGAAATTGGCGATGCCGACCGCGCCGGAAATGGTCAGGCGCGGATAGCGCTGGGCGCGGGCGCTGCCCACTTCCGCGCTGGCGGCCGCCACTTCGCGCTCGGCGGTGAAAACGTCGGGGCGCTGGGCCAATGTTTGCGCTGGCAGTTCGGTGACGCCGAAGGCTGGCGCCATCGCCGGCACGCTGGCGCCGCCGCTATCGCCGGCGTTGGCTCCAGTCGCACCAACGATACCGGCGCCGGCAACGACACCAGCACCAGTACCAGTACCAGCACCAGCACCAGCACCAGCACCAGTACCAGCACCAGCACCAGTACCAGCTCCACCAGCGTTCGCATCGGCATTACCAGCCAACCGCCGCCGCAACTCCGGCTCCTGCATCGCCGTCAGCGCCACCAGCGCCTTGACGTTGACGTCGCAGCTGGCGCGCTGGGCCAGGTAGCGGCTGTTGCCGTCGGCGGCGCTGGCGCGTGCCAGCGCCAGGTTGGCCGGCGATTCGAAGCCGGCGCCGGCGGACAGTTCCGTCAGGCGCGCGGTGTCGGCGCGCGAGGCGGCGTCCTGCCTGGCCACGTCCAGCAATTGCTGGCAGGCGCGCAGGGCGAAATACTGGTTGGCGGTTTCCGCCGCCACCGATACGCGGGCGTCGTGCCAGCCGGCCTGCGCGCTCTGGTAGCGCGCTTGCGCGGCGTCGCGCGCGGCGCGGTTGGCGCCGAACAGGTCGATCTCCCACGAAGCCTGCAATGCCGCCTGGGAGGTGGTGCCCATGGGCGTGAGCGACTGCTGGTTGGCGCGGCTGATGCTGCCCGCTGCGTCCACGTTGGGCACCAGCGCGGCGCCGGCCGCCACCTGGTCGGCGCGCGACTGCGCAATGCGCGAGGCGGCCGACGACACGGTGGGGCTGACCGCCTGCGCCGCTTCGATCAATTCGGCCAGCAGCGTGTCGGTCTGCTGGCGCCACCAGGTGGCGAGATTGGCGCGGCTGCCGTTGTGGGGCAGGGGAGCCTGCCATTGCGCGGGCGCTTGCGCATCCACTTGCGGCGCCGGCGCCTTGACTGCGCAAGCTCCTAACATCGCCGCCATGGCGCACGCCACGGCAACCCGTAAAGTCCTGTTCATGCTGTCCTTTGTTGAAGTTTGTTTTTTTCGACCTGCACCAGCGCCTCGGCGTAATCGACCAGCTGCTCGGCCCATACCGCGAACGCGGCAGGCGACTCGACCAGTTGCGGCGAGACGGCGGCAATGACGTCGCGCGCGATCAGCAGCGTGACGCACATGCTCGGAATCGCATGGGCCAGGCGTTGCAGGTCGTCGGTGACTTCCTGCGTGCCCAGGTGGCGACACAGCACCCGCAGCAGCGCCGCATGTTCGGGCTTGATATTGTTTTCGATCTCGCGCTGCCACAGGCCGGTGGGCTCGAGCATCTCGCGGTAAAACAGGCGCAGCAGCAGGTCGGCGTCCTCGTGCTGCAACAGCGGCGCCAGCATCTGGTGGTAATAGCCCTGCAGCGATTCGCGCAGCGTGAAGTGCGGCTGCTCGAACGCGGCGACGTTGCCGCCGGGCGTGGTGCACAGGAAGCCGAAGCAGGCCTGGTACAAGCCGGACTTGTCGCCGAAGTAGTAGCTGATGGCAGCGACGTTGGCGCCGGCCGCCTGGGCGATTTCACGGGTGGAGGTCTTGGAAAAGCCCTGCTGGCCGAACAGGCGCATGGCCGCGTGCAGCAGCCGTTCGCGCGACTGCTCGCCGTCCGAGCGCGGCTTGCGGGCGTCGTCGGCGGAAGAGGAGGTAGATTTGGGATTCATGGCTGCGATTACAGCACACAATTCAAACGATTGATATAACTAAATCGGTTGTTTAGTTTATTGCTGAGATTTGTGCTGCACGGCACAATCAAATCCGTGATTATTTGCAGCCAGGCATACGGGCAAAATGCGGGCAAAAAAAATGCCCGCGACCTGTAAAGGTGGCGGGCTTAATTCCAATGTTCAGCGAACGGTTGGAGGAGACAGTTCCAATATATCCCCTTTTATGTTGCGCTGCAATACCGTAGAACTACCATGTGCGAAATATATTTTATCCGCGGCGCGGCAGCGCCAGGGTAAAGGTGCTGCCCTGGCCGAAGTCGCTCTTGAAGAACAGGGAACCGCCAATCAGGTTGGCGAGGTTCTGGCACAGGTACAGGCCCAGGCCCGCGCCTTCGGCGTGGCGGGTGGACGTGGAATCGAGCTGCGAGAAGGCCTGGAACAGCTTGTTCTGGTCTTCCTCGCGGATGCCGGCGCCGCTGTCGGCCACCGAGAATTCGATCATCTGCTGGCCTTCGCCCGCGCGTTGCGCGAGCGAGACACGCACCGATCCGGTCTCGGTGAACTTGATGGCGTTGTTGCCAAGGTTGAGCAGGATTTGCGTGAGCGCGCGCTGGTCGGTTTCGAGCACGATCGGTTCGTCGGCCAGGTCGATTTCGAGCGTGAGATTCTTTTGCAGCGCCAGCGGACGCAGGGTGTCCACCACGTCGCGCACCAGGTTCTGGCACTGCACCTTCTGCACTTCAAGCGTGACCTTGCCGGCTTCGATCTTGGCCACATCGAGGATGTCGTTGATGAGCGAGAGCAGGTGGCGTGCGCTGGTGCGGATGGTGTTGAGCTGCTTGTCCTGTTCCCCGGTCAGCGGGCCGGGGAGCTTCATCAGCAGCGCGCCGGTAAAGCCGATGATGGCGTTGAGCGGCGTGCGCAGCTCGTGCGACATATTGGCGATGAAGGCGGACTTCATGCGGCTCGCTTCGGCCAGCTCGAGGTTTTTCAGCGCGATTTCGCGGTTGATGGTTTCGAGCTCGCCGGCATGGTTGGCCAGGCGCATATTGAGCTCGATGACCTGCCGCTCGCGCGCTTGCAGTTCGCCATTGACCTGCACCGCCTGCTCGTAGGTGGAGATGAGCAGATCGAGGATTTGCTGGCGCTCGGCGTTGATGAAGTGCTTTTGCTCGCCCAGGTACAGGGCGATGCCGATTTCCATGTTCTGGTTGCGGCGCAGCTTCTGGTTCATCAGCATGTGGCCGATGCGGTTGAGCAGGTAGTCTTCCGCGTAGGGCTTGCGGATGAAGTTGTCGGCGCCGCATTCGATGCCGCGAATGATGTCCTTGGGGTCCATCAGCGATGTGACCAGGATGACCGGGATATCGCGTAGTTCGGGGTCGGACTTGATGGCGCGGCACAGCGTGTAGCCGTCCATTTCGGGCATGACGATGTCGGACAAGACCAGGTGCGGCTTGCTTTGGCGGATGGCTTCGAGCGCCAGGCGGCCGTTGCCGGCCACGCGGGCGCGATAGCGCATCGACTGGATCAGCCGGCGCAGACGCTCGGCCTGGGTAGGACTATCTTCGACGATCAGTATTTCGATTTCATCGGGCTGTATCTCATAGCTGGCGTCCACTGACCACCCTCCTGAATGCTTGAATTTTCTATTGTGACTATAGCGGATTTAGTCCGCTACAGGGGTTTTTCCTCGCCCTGGAACGCGCCGGCGCGCCAGGTAAGGACCAGTGTGTCGCGGTGTCCGTAGACGTGCAGCGGCTGGATCGGCGTCGATTCGTGGATCACGGTGGCGTCGTCGAGCAGCAGCAAAGTCCAGGGTTCGGTCATGGTGAAGCGCTTGCCGTTGGGGCCGTCGGCCTCGAATACGCGGGTTTCACCGCCCTTGACCTGGTCGCGTGCGACCAGGATCACGGCAACGAAATCGACGCCGTCGCGGTGCGCGCCTTCGGGCGTGGGGCGGCCGATACCGTCGGCGGTGTCGATGCGGAACTGGTGCGCTTCCACGTACCACGGCTGGTTGCTATCCCTGGCTGCGCTGCATAGCTGGCCGATGGCGGCGATCAGCGCCGGCCACGCCGGCTGCGCCACGGTGGCCGGCATCACCGGCTCGAACAGGCGGTGCATGCCGCCGTGCAGGGCGTTGTATTCGAGCGGCTGCCAGTGCGCGCGGTGCGTGGTTTGCGTGAGGCGGTCACCTTCCTGCACGAAGCAGGAGTGGCGGCGGCGCCGGTAGCGGCCGCCGTCCTTGAGGTACTGGTCGGGTTCGAGCGCGTTCCAGCTCGGGGCCAGGGCGTCGAGCGCGTCGCGCGATACGCCGGCCAGCGCGGCCACGTCCTGCGGCGACAGCAGCGCGTAGCCCTGGGTGCGCAGCGCTTCGGCCGCCTGCGCGCGCGGCGTGTAGATCGGGTTGAATGGCTTCATGGCGATATCGGTAGGACGGTATATTTAGCCGGCGGCCATCAGGCTGGCGCGCAGGGTGTCGAGTTGCTGTTTCATGTCCACCACCTGCTCGACCGAGCAGCGCGTGGCTTGCAGAATGGACGGCGGCAGCTTGGCCGCCTGCGCGCGCAGGGCGTCGCCGCTTGCAGTGAGCTTGATGATCACTTGCCGTTCGTCGACGGCGGCGCGGGTGCGGGTGAGCAGTTCGGCCGCTTCCATGCGCTTGAGCAGCGGCGTCAGCGTGGCCGAATCGAGGAACAGCCGTTCGCCCACTTCGGACACGGTCTGCTCGTCCTTTTCCCACAGCACCAGCATCACCAGGTACTGCGAGTAGGTCAGGCCCAGGCCGCGCAGCAGCTTGCGGTAGATCTTGCTCATCGCCAGCGACGTCGAATACAGCGCGAAGCACAGTTGCTGGTCCAGTTGCGGCGCCTGGCCGGCGCCTGCAGCGTCTTCGGCAGGAGCTGGGACGGAGGAAGTTTTGGTATTCATGATCCCATTATGGGTAGTGCGCTATACAATTGCAAGCGATGGCCTGTAAATTGTCGTCACTGACAGGGTATGATGTGGTCATATGTTGCTAATAGCTAATTTTCAGGGAGTGCGGTAGATGAATGCCAAAAGAGCCATCGTGCTGATCGTTGACGAGGCTTCGGACAATCTGATCCAGATGAACAGCCTGTTGCAGGACCGTTACGAGGTCCGCCTGGCCAACAGCGGCCGCGCCGCGCTGATGGTGATGGAGCACGTGCCCCGGCCCGACCTGGTGGTGCTCGACGCCGCGCTGCCCGACATCGACGGCTACACCGTGTGCCAGCAGCTCAAATCGAGCCCTGACACGGCCGACATCCCGCTGATCTTCCTGCAGTCGGAACCCGACGAGGCGCGCGCCATTTGCGAGGGAGCGGTGGACATCATTCCCAAGCCGTTCGTCGGCGAGGTGCTGCGCGCGCGGGTGGACACCCATTTGCAGCTACGCCATGCGCGCGAGCTGCTCAAGCAGCAGCGCAACCTGCTCGAACACGTGGTGGAAGAAGTGACGGCGGAATTGAGCCAGATGCTCGACGCCATGATCTGGGCGCTGGCCTCGCTGGCCGAGACGCGTGAATACGAAACCGCCAACCACCTGCGCCGCGTGCAGCACTACGTCGTCGCGCTGGCGCGCCGCCTGCAGGGCAGCCCGCGCTTTGCCGAGGAACTGAGCGACGCCAACATCAAGTCGCTGTACAAGGCCGCGCCGCTGCACGACATCGGCAAGGTGTCGATCCCCGACGCCATCCTGCTCAAACCCGGCGCGCTCACGCCGGCCGAGTTCTCGGTGATGAAAATGCACACCGTGTACGGCCGCGACGCCATCGTCAACGTCGAAAACCACCTGGGCTACACCAACACCTTCCTGCGCTACGCGCGCGAGATCACCTATTCGCACCAGGAAAAATACGACGGCACCGGCTATCCGGAAGGGCTGAAGGGCGACGCGATTCCACTGGCCGCGCGGCTGATGGCGGTGGCCGACGTGTACGACGCGCTGATCTCCAAGCGCGTGTACAAGCCCGCATTTACCCACGAAACCGCGATGGAAATGGTGCGCCAGGCCAGCGGCGAACATTTCGATCCCGACGTGGTCGATGCCATGCTGGCAGCCGAGGAGGAGTTCCGCGACATCGCCGAGCGTTACGCCGACAATGTGCAGGACCTCGAGCACGGCATCGGTCCGCTGTTGTCACAGCACCTGTAGGCCATGCAGCCCATGCGCGCGCGCGGTCTTGTCACCCTTGCCGTCGGGCTGGGCCTGACCGGCGCGCTCTGCTGGCTGGTGCACGCCGACCAGCGCGCGCAGATGGAGATGCGCTTCCAGCGCGACACCGAGAAGGTCGCGCGCGATACCGAGGCGCGGCTGCAAACCTGTTTCGATGTCCTCTTGAGCCTGAAGGGCATGTACGCGCTCGACGACCGCATCGACCGCGCGCGCTTCCACCGCTTCGGTGCGGAGCTCAAGCTCGAACGCCGCTATCCCGGATTCCAGGCGGTGCAGTTCGTGCGCGCCGTGCCCGCAGAACAGTTCGACGCCTTTGTGGCTGCCGTGCGCGCCGACACCAGCGTGGACGCGGGCGGCTATCCGAACTTCCGCGTGCACCCGGTCACCCATGCGCCGGTCCACTACGTGATCGAGTACACGGCGCCGGTCAAAGGCAACGAGAGCGCGGTTGGCCTGGACCTAGCAGCATTGCCGCCGCACCTGCGCGCGGTGACGCTGGCGCGCGACAGCGGCGGCATCGTCGCCACCGAGCCGATCACGCTGGTGCAGGATGTGACCGGCGAACCGGGCTTCGTGGCGCGCGCGCCGGTGTACCGCAATGATGCCGTGGTCGATACCGAGGCCCGGCGCGGCGCGGCGCTGGTCGGTTTCGTCGCCATCGTGTTCCGGGTCAATGCGCTGATGCGCGAGGTGATCGATGGCGCGCTGCTCGAACACCTGCACGTACGCATCGAGGACGGCGGCTACGTCAACGGCGCCATGGCGCCGCGCGCCGCTGGCGACAACCTGGGCAACCTGCTGTACGACAGCGCGGGCAAGGCCGCGCCACAGGGGACCGACAACGGGGGACTGGTGGCGGAAAAAGTGCTGGAGGTGGGCCAGCGGCGCTGGCTGCTGCGCTTCGAGGGCAAGCCCGGCGTGCGCTACGGCGGCGCGTCGGCGGCGGTGCTGGCGGTGGCGCTGGCCGGCGCGGTCATCAGCGCGCTCGCTGCCGCCATTGCCATGCTGCGACCCGCCCGCGCGGGCAGGGTGCAGCAGTAAAGATTTAGCAGTAGCGCTGGCGCAGCAGGCCCAGCATCGCCACGTTCAACTCCCACGCGTTCGATACCGCCGCTCCCGTGTACGGCAAGGTCTGGGTGTACGGCACCGGGCCGAATTCCGGCGTGATGGTCAAACGCTCGGCGCCCGCTGCGCGGCGCAAGCGCACCACTTCGTCCCACCACGACAGGTGGGCGGCCAGTGCGGCCTGCGACTCCGGCGCGCGGAAGTCTGCCACCTGCGGCCCCTGTTCGTGGCCCACGCGCGCGTGGATGTGGCGCACGCGCGGCAGCGTTGCGGCAAGCGTCTGCGGCTGGTCGCCCAGCAGCGACTCGCATGCGCAGCACCAGTGCGACAGGTCGGCCGTCAGGTGCAGGTCGGGCAGCTGGCGCAGGTAGGGCAGGGCCAGCGCCGGGTGAGCGCTCCAGCGGCTGCGGTGGGTCTCGTGGTAGATCGGCACGCCGTGCTCGCGCGAGATTGCCGCTGCCATCTCGAGCAGTTCGCAGTTCTGCTCGAACGTGAAATAATCCTTGCCGGTCTGCGAATTGACGTGCAGCGGGCGCGCCGCGCAGGCGTTGTGCAGCAGCTCGGCCAGCGCCGCCCGGTGGGCCGCGAACTCCGGCACCAGCGCGGTTTCCCACTGGCCCACGATCAGCGCCAGGCCGGCAGCGGCAATGCGGCCGGTCCAGTCGTCGCGCGCGGCTGCGTCCAGTGGCAAGGAGAGCTCGATGCCGTCGAAGCCTGCCGCCTGCACGCGTTCGATGAACACGTCGGCCGGCAGCTCGTTGTTGCCCCAGTGGGCGGCAAAAATCTGGACCTGCATCAGATGAAGCCCCGCACCGGCAGGCGCTCGTCGCGCTGGATCCAGTTCTGCAGCGAATAGGTCGTGGCGCCGTCGGTCACGTGCAGCGTGTAGGCGTGGCGCGAGACGGCCGAGCGGTTCGGCGCGCTGTAGTGTGGCAGCAGGCCGTGGAATACCACCAGGCTGCCGGCCTTGCACGGCAGCGGCACGGCGGTGCTGTTGTCGGGCCACGGCATGTCGCTGAGCTTTTCCATCCGTACCTGGTCGCCGTTGCGCAGGAAGCGTTCGCGCATCGGGCCCCGGTGGCCGCCCGGTTCGGCCCACATGCAGCCGTTGTCGAGCGTGGCGTCTTCCAGCGCGAACCAGAACGTGGTCACGCTTACCGGGTCGGTGTCGAAATAGGTGGCGTCCTGGTGCCAGCGCACTTCGCCGCCAATGCCGGGCTGCTTGAAGATGTACATCGATTGCCATACCCTGGGGTCTGCCAGGCCGATATCGCGAGCCACCGCGTTCAGGCGTTCGTCGGCGGTAAACGCGCGGAAGGTGGGATCGAGATCGTGCATGGCGTGGCCGATCTTGTTGATCGACAGTGATTTGTCTTGTTTCAGCTGGCCGTCGGCGCCGAACGCTTCTTCCTCGAAGAAGCAGCGCACCGTGTTGTCGGAACCGAGGAAGTAGTCGTCGGTAGTCTTTTCCTGCTCGATGGTGCTGAAGATGCCCGACTGCGCGCCCGGATCGAACTGGTTGACAATCTGCGCCGCGCGCTCGCGCAGCACGGCGATGTCGGCGGCGCTTTTGAAATTCGGCACGACCAGGTAACCATCGCGTTGGTATTGCAGTTTTTGCGCGTCTGTCAACATGTTGCAGCTCCAGGCTCAATTAAGAAGATCAGCGATTGTAAGCGCGACCGCTGGCTCCAACAACGATCAAAGCATTGACACATTGTCGCCAAATTGGTGACAATCAAGCATGGACCAATTACGCGCAATGGAGATTTTTGTCGAGGTGGCGCGCCAGCGCAGTTTCAGCGAGGCGGGCCGCCGGCTGGGGCTCACGCGCGCCATGGTCAGCAAGCACGTGCTGCAACTGGAAGACCGCCTGCAGGCGCGCCTGCTGCACCGGTCCACCCGCGAAGTGAGCCTGACCGACGCCGGCCAGGCCTACCTGGCGCCGTGCGCTGCCGCCGTGGCGCAGGCGCACGAGGCGGCGCGCGCAGTGGCAAGCGCTGGCGATGAACTGGCCGGGCCGCTGCGCATCCAGGCGCCGTCCAGCTTTGGCAGCGAGTGGCTGGCCTGTTCGGTGGCGCGGTTCAACCTGCTCCATCCGCAACTGGCGCCGTCGCTGCACGTCGATGACGCGCTGCTCGACCCGATCGAGCACGGGTTCGATCTGACCATACGCGTGGGCGGCATTCCGGACGTGCACGCGCTGGCGATGCGGCCGCTGGCGCCATGCCGCGCGGTGCTGTGCGCCAGCCCGGACTACCTGGAGCGCCACGGCACGCCGCGCACGCCGCACGACCTGCACGCGCACCGCTGCCTGCACTTTTCCCACCTGACGGCCGGCACGGCCTGGCATTTTTCCCAAGGCGAGCAAAGGGAGACGGTCCGGGTGCAGGCGGCGTTCACCGCCAACAATGGCCTGGTGCTGCACCAGGCGGCGCAGCAGGGGCTGGGCATCGTGTACCACACCACCTTCCTGGCCTGGCGCGCGCTGCAGGAGGGCACGCTGGTGCCGGTGCTGACCGACTGGGAACTGCCGCTCAACCACCTGTCCGCGCTGTACCCGGCCAGCCGCCAGCCGTCGCCCAAGGTCAGGGCGCTGATCGATCACCTGGTGGCCGAGTACCAGCCGGAGCCGCCGTGGGACCGCGCGTTGCGCGGCCTGTAAACATCATCAGGGCTGCCAGGCGCCGTCCGCATACACCTGCTGACCGTCGAGATACACGCCCTCGGTCACCGCGAACACATCGACGTGGTACCGCGCATCCTTGCGCTTGAACTGCGGCTTCGTGTAAACCCCGTGCTTGGCGCCCAGCGACAGGTGGATGCCGCACATGCGCTCGTAGGTGCCGATGTCGTCCACCATGCGGGTGCGCGAGAAGGCGCGGTTCATGCCGAAGCCCAGTTCGCGCAGCCATACTTCGCCCTCGTGGGCGCGGATGATGGCCAGCATGTTGTCGAATTCCGGCGTGCTGTTCTCCGTGCCCGTCACGCGGCCCTTTTCGATGATGACCGTGACCGGCACCGCCGGCTGGTTGACGTGGAACGAGGTGTCGCCGAACACGAAGATGCGCGCGCGGCCGTTGACGGCTTCGAGGTCGCGCGCTTCCGTAAACACTTCGCCAAGCGGGAACTGGCCGCCGATGTTGTTCATGCCGGTGTAGTCGCCGATATTGAGCTTTGCCGCTTCGAACGGCGAACCGAACACCAGTTGCGCGCCGTCGCCGCTATCGACCATGCCGTGGCTGGCGGCGTCGATGCGCGCCTTGAGGGCGTGGCCCACGCCGCGATAGTAGGCGGGGTCGTAGGCCAGCGACTCGATGTAATGCAGTCCCTGCGCACCGGGCATGCGCGCCAGGTGCACATGCTCGATCACCTTCAGGCCGCGCTTGAACAGCTCGATACGGATGCGGAAGGCCTCGAGCCGGAAGCTGGTCGATTGGACCAGCACCACCAGGTCGCCGGCGTCCAGCAGCGCAAACGCGGCCAGCACGTCCTCGGGCGCGACGGCGTCGAAGTCGATGAAGCGCGCATCGGGCACCACGCGCCGGTAGGCTTCGGTCAGCGCCAGATTGAGGTCGGTGCGGGTGTCGTGCACGATCAGCGCGGCGTGCGGCGACGCGTGGCCGATGGCGATGGCCAGGGTGTCGCGCAGATGGCGCTCGGCGGCATCGACGGCGGCGGCGGGAATGGTTCCGCAGTTGGCAAACAAGCTGGCGCCAGGGAGGGCGGCGGGGGCAGGTGAAGACATCGTGAAGGGGCTGGAATGATCGCTGGAGCGGGCATTATAGGCCACTGCAGCACCCCGGATTCGCATGCGCGCCACGCCGTAGGCGGTTCTGCGGGCTTTCCACCGCCTTTCTCCTTGTCTTGCGCCGTGACCGCGATATAAAATCAAGAATATAGCCTAACAGCAACTCCTTGGCGATCAGAACAGGATGTGTATGACCGTATTAATGGGACAGGATTTGCCGTTGGAACGACCCGATAGCGCCACCGCGCGGGCCGCCTTGTTCGTGCCCACGGCGAACATCAAGGACGATGTGCTCGACACAGTGCGGCGGGGCGCGGCGATTGTCGGTTTCGGCAACCATGACCGTACGTTGACGATTTATTACGAAAGCAACCGCTTCAACGAACCGAACCTGGTCAAGTGGGAGCAAAAGGCGCGCAAGGCGTTCGACCGACTGGCCGACAACCTGCCCACAGTCTCCAAGATGATCAGCAAGCCGGAAAACTTCGAGCAGGTCGGCTACATCAACAGCAAGGGCATCCTGATCCGCCGCATGGAAAAACTGCGGCACTGGCTCGAGACGTCGGACGCGCTGGCAACCGCGCCCGAGTCCGAAAACATCGTCTTTGCGCCACCGCCGCCACCGAAAAAAATCAATACCTGAACCTGGTTGTAGCGTGCGCTGCATCGGCACAACTCCTTGTATGCTAATGACAACAATCATTCTTCAAGGAGATGCACATGAATATCACGACATTGGGTAAAACCGCCGGTGCGGTGCTGGTCATGGCCGCGCTGCTGGGCGGCTGCCAGAAGAAGGACGACACCGTCGGCGCCGGTCCGGCTGAAACTGCCGGCCGCAAGATCGACCAGGCCAGCGAGCGCGCCAGCGCCGAACTGAACCAGGCGTCGCGCGAAGCCGACCAGAAAATGACCGAAGCCGGCCACAAGATGGACCAGGCTGCCAAGGAAACCAGCGAAAAGCTCGACCGCGCAGCGGACACCGCCGGCGCCAAGCTCAATCAGGCAACCGATGCCGCTGGCCGCAAGCTGGAACAGGCGGGCGAAAACATGCAGCAGAAGGCTGCCGAGCGCGAAGCCACCAAGTAATTACCGCAACAATCAAGAGCCGGCGCGCCTGAACCGCACCACGTTGTCCTGCGACGGCGGCGGTGCTTCCGGCGCGCCGCCCAGCACCACGCTCAGGTCCACGTAGCCTTCGCGCCATGCGCGTTCCAGGTCCTGTTCGATCGACTCCATCGACGTGCGCTCGAAATGGGCAAACCCGCGTACACCGTAGGCGCGGTTGCGGCCGTGGGCCTTGGCCAGGTACAGCGCCATGTCCACCAGGTTCACCGCCCGTTCCCACGCCAGCGGCGTGGCGCCCGGCGCCAGCGGATACGGCGCAAATCCCACCGACACATTGACCGCAATCTCGTGCTCCTGGTGTGTCACGCGCTGGGCCGAAATGCCTTGCAGGATGCGGCGCGCGATCTCGTCGAGGCCGTCGCGCGGCACGGCCGGCATGAAGGCCAGGAATTCCTCGCCCCCCCAGCGCACGATCATGTCGGTCTCGCGCAGTGCCACCCGCAGGTTTTCGGCGATCTTCTTGAGCACCGCGTCGCCGGCGGCGTGGCCGTAGCTGTCGTTGATATGCTTGAAGTGGTCGACGTCGAGCAGGAACAGCGCGCCCACCAGGTCGTCGCTGTGGTGCACGCGCTGCTCGATTTGCGGCCAGCCCGCATGCGCCGCTGCCGGCATGGGCGCCAGCGTGCGCATATAGTCCTGGAAGTGGCGGCGGTTGTAGAGCGACGTCAGCGGATCGAGCGTGGACTGAGCCTTGAGCTCGAGATTCTTTTCCTCGAGCCGCGCATTGGTCTGGCGCACTTTGCGGTACAACAGGCCCACCACCACCGCCGCCAGCGCGAACACCAGCGCCAGCAACCACCATACGCGCTGCTGCAACGCGCGGTTGTCCAGTTCCGCCGTCTGCAGCTGGTTTTCGCGGCTGAGCAGCTCGATCTGGCGTTCCTTCTTGTCGGTCTCGTATTTTTCCTGCAGTTCCAGCATCGACTTCTGGCGCTGGCGTTCGAACAGTTCGTCCGACAGCGCGCGCTCGCGGTGGTAGGCTTTCAGGGCGCCGGCCAGGTCGCCGGCATTCTCCAGCGCTACGCCGTACTCGCGCAGTACCAGTTGCAGCTCCGGCTTGTTGTTTTCCTTTTCGTAGCGTTCCATGCCTGCTTCGAACTGGTGTTTGCCTTCGCCGATGCGGCCCATGGCCAGCAGCGCGTTGCCCAGGTTGACGCGGGCGGTGGCTTCGGTGGAGGCGTCGTTGTTGCGCTGCGTGACATGCAGCGCTTCCTGCGCATACTGGGCGGCGCGCGGATAGTCGCGCAGCTTGAGGTGAAGGTCGGCCAGGTTGACCAGCGTGGTGGTGGCCATGCGCTCGGCGCCCATCTTGCGCTCGATCTCCAGTTCCGCGCGCAGCGCCCGCATGGCGCGCTGCATCTGGCCGGTATCGCTGGTGAGCCAGTATTCGGCGTTTTTGGCGATCGACATGCGGCCCGGCGAATTGAGCTTCACCGTTTCGGCCATCAGCTCGTCGAGGCTGGCGGCGGCCTGGTCGAACTCCTTCATTTGCACCAGCAGCCGGGTGAGCGCATTGAGCGCCGCCGCCAGCGTGGTGGGATCGCTGGTGACGCCGCGCGCGATTTCCACTGCCTGCTGCAGTTTGATCAGTGCAGCCGGAAAGTTGCCCTGCTCGGCGTGGGTCTGGCCGGCAGTGATGGTGGCCTGGGCGCGCACGGCGGCGTTGGTGGTGCGCATGGCCAGCTTTTCAGCCTCGAATGCCAGCTTGTGGGCGGCATCGACATCGGCGCGCGCAAACAGCACATAGACCTTGGTCAGCTGGGCCTTGGCAACGACTGCGTCATCGTGCAGCTCGCGGCCCAGCGCGATGGCCTTTTCGGCGGCGGCCATGGCGTCATCGTAGCGGCCCTGGCGCATGCGGGCGTCCGCTTCGATGGTGAGCAGGTCGGCCTGCAGGGCGCCCGCTTTGCCTTCCAGTTCGGGGCCGATCTGGTCGAGCGCGGCCAGGGCCTTTTCAGGCAGAAAGCGGCTTTGTTCACGGATCTCGATCAGGCGCGCACGCAATGCCTCGTTGTCCGCCTGGGACTGGGTTTGTGCTGGCGCCTGCGCCGCCGCCAGGGCCGGGACCAGCGCCGACGCCAGGGCGCCAGCCAATGCTAGCGCCAGGACGCTGGTGTGCGCCTTGCCCGTCCGTCCCCGATATCCCGATCCCGCCAACGCCGCCCCTTCGCATTTGTCTTGTTTAGCGAAATCAATTATAGGCGTATTGCAATCGAGAATTCAGCGTCCATCGCGCATTTGTGCGCGCAAAGACACACTATGGCGACGGCGCGCAACAGGTTGGCAGGTGCTCAACTGGTGCTCAACTGGTACTCAGTTGCTGCAGCAGGTACAGGCGCTGGTACAGGCCGCCCTCGATCTGCATCAGCTCCTCGTGCGGGCCGGTCTCGGTAATGCGGCCGTGATTGAGCACGATGATGCGATCGGCATCGCGGATGGTGGACAGGCGGTGCGCAATCGCGATCACCGTCACCTTGCCGCGCAATTCGTCGAGCGCCACCTGCACCACCTGCTCGGTCTGCGAATCGATGTGCGACGTCGCTTCGTCGAGCAGCAGGATGCGCGGCTGGCCAGCCAGCGCGCGGGCAATGGCAATGAGCTGCTTCTGGCCCACGGCCAGGCGCGAGCCGCCTTCGCCCAGCTCGGTGTCGTAACCGCGGTCGAGCGCCATGATGAAGTTGTGCGCGTGCGCGGCCCGTGCTGCCGTCTCGATCTGCGCCTGCGTGAGGCCGCGCCCCATGTCGATATTGTCGCGCGCGGACGCCGCCAGCAGGAACGGGTCCTGCGGCACGAGGCCCACTTCGGCGCGGAAGCGTTCGTTGTCGATGTCGTCGAGCGCCACGCCGTGCAAGGTGATGCTGCCGTGCGGCGCGGGATAAAAGCGCAGCAGCAGCGAGAGCAGGGTGGACTTGCCGCTGCCGGTATGGCCCACGATGCCGATAAAGGCGCCGGCGGGGATTTCCAGCGACAGGTCGTGCAGCACCGGCTGGCCGGGGTTGTAGGCGAAGTCCAGGTGACGGATGGCCACCGCTGGCTGCGGCCCCGACGAGCTTTGGTCGGCTGCGGCAGCCTGGCCGATGGCAGCAGCAGTGTGCTCCTTGGCTTCTGCCTCGTCGAGCAGCGTGGCCACGCGGGCGCTGGCCACCACGGCCTGCTGCAACTGGCTGAACTGCATGGTGATCTGGATCAGCGGCTCGATCACGCGCGCCAGGTAGCTGATGAACGCATACAGCACGCCCACCTCGGTGGCGGTCATCTGGCGCTGGCCGAACACGAAGATGACGACCGCCAGCAGGATCACGTTGAACAGGTCGAGCGCAGGTCGCAGCAGCCAGGCGTTGGCGCGCAGCTCGGCCTGGCGCGCCGTGTAGTGGGCCTGGTTGGTGGCGGCAAAGCGGTCGCTGAAGCGCTGCTGCGCATTGTTCGCCTGCAGTACGCTCATGCCGCCGATCGACTCGGCCATCTGGCCGTTGATGTCGCTGCGCAGCGCACGTGCGCGGGTGACGGCCGGCGCGCTCCACCGCTGGTACAGGAACACGATGACCAGCACCGCCGGCAGCAGCGCCAGCACCATGCCCATCAGGCGCACGTCGAGCCAGGCCATGGCGGCTATCGTCCCCACCAGCACGATGGTGCTGTCGAGGATGACGAACAGCACCTGGATGTACAGGTTTTTTACGGCCTCGGTATCGTTGGTCACGCGCGAGACCAGCTGGCCGGTGATGGCGCGATCGAAGAACGACATCGGCAGCAGCAGCACGTGGGTATACACCATTTCGCGCAGGCGCATTACCGAGCGCATGGCCAGGCCGGACAGGCGCACCAGTTGCAGGTAGCGCAGGCCGCTGGCGATCCAGCCGGATAGCAGCAGGCCGGCCAGCAGCAGGGCCATGCGCGGCCAGTCCAGGTGGTGCGGCAGCAGGTGTTCGTCGATCAGCGCCTTGCCCATGATGGGGCCCATCACTTCGAACAGGGCGGCCAGCATCAGCCACAGCACGGCCCAGCCCAGGTGGTGCTGGTCGGGGCGGGCGGCGCGCCGCAGGAGCGAGAAGGCCTGGCGCGTCTGGGCGCCGATCGAGGTGGTGTCGGGTTTGGTGAGCATGGAATCAGGCGGCATCGAGCGAGGCCTCCAGTTGTTGATAACGCCACTGGCTGGCATACCAGCCGTCCTGCGCCAGCAGTTGTTCGTGGCTGCCGGACTCGCTGATGCGGCCGTCGCGCAGCACCAGAATCAGGTCGGCATTGACCACTGCGCTCAGGCGGTGACTGGCAATCACCGCGCTGCGGCCCGCGCGCGCCTGGCGCAGTTCTTCCAGGTGTTCGAGGATGCGCGTCTCGGTGCCGGTATCGACCGCCGACAAGGCGTCGTCGAGCAGCAGCAGGTCGTTATCGGCCAGCAGCGCGCGGGCAATTGCCACGCGCTGGCGCTGGCCGCCGGAGAGCGTGATGCCTTTTTCGCCCACCTCGGTCTCATAGCCCTGCGCAAATTTCAGGATGTCGTCGTGCACCGCTGCCAGGTTGGCCGCGTGCTCCACCTGCGCGCGCGTGGCCTGCGGGCGTGCCAGCGCGATATTGTCGGCGATCGACGCCGAAAACAGGAACGACTCCTGCGGCACCCAGCTGATACCGGCGCGCAGCGTGTGCAGCGTATATTGGTCGAGCGCGTGGCCGTTCCACGTCACCGTACCTGCCTGCGGCGTGAGCTGGCGCATCAGCACCCGCAGCAGGGTGGACTTGCCGCTGCCGGTCGGTCCCACCAGGCCCAGGGTCTGGCCCGGTGCCAGCGTGAGCGAGATGTCCTGCAACGCGGCCACCGACTGGTCGGCATACGCATAGCGCACGTGATCGAGCACCAGCGCGCCGGGGGCGATGGCGGTGAGCGTGCCATGGTCGTCGATGGCCAGCGGCGCAGCGAGCATCGGCTGCAGGCGCTGCCAGGCGGCGCGTCCGCGTTCGATCAGCGACAGCACCCAGCCGGCGGCGAACATCGGCCAGATCAACTGGCCCAGGTACATGGTAAACGCGGTGAGCGAACCGATGGTGAGCTGGTCGTGCCACACCAGGTAACCGCCCAGGCCCAGCGTGAGCGTGCTGGCGGCAGCCAATGTGAGGCCCACGGCCGGTTCGTACGCCGCCTCCCACACCTGCGCGCGCAAGCTGGCGTCCGATGCGCGCTGCGCCAGTTCGGAGAACTGTTTGGCGCTGCGCTGTTCCAGGCCCAGCGCGCGCAGGGTGCGCACGCCCGACAAGGTTTCCTGCACATGGTCGTTCAGGTCCGAGAAGCGCTTGAGCGAATCGGTGGACGCGGTGTGGATGTGGCCCGAGATATACCAGAACGCCCACGCCATCAGCGGGAACGGCAGCAGCGCGATGCAGGCCAGGCGCCAGTCCACGCCGAGCAGCATCACGCCCAGCACCATCACCAGGGTGAGGGCGCCGTCGAAGCCGGCCAGCATCGCTTCGCCGGCCACCATTTCGATGGCGTCGATATCGTTGGTGGCCAGCGCCATCAGGTCGCCGGTGCGCTGGCGCTGGTAAAAGGCGGAGCCCTGTTCGGATAAACGGGCGTACAGGCGCGTGCGCAGCGACACGCCGAGTTTATAGGCGGCGCCGAACAGCAGCTGGCGCCACGCCACGCGCAGGAAATAAATCGCGAGGCCGATCAACAGCAGCGAACCGATTTCCAGCAGCAGGGCGTCGCCGGACAGGGTGTGGGCGGCCAGCCCGTCGATCATGGCGCCGACCTTGCGCGGCACCCAGATACTGAGCGCGGCCACGCCCGCCAGCATCAGGCCGGACAGGGCATAGGCGCGCTTGTGCTGGCGGATGAAACCGCCCAGCAGCGCGGAGAGAGTAGACATGTTGCCTCGGTAGCGTTGGGGCTGGCAGCGTACTGCCAGCGCGTAGTCCGCTAGGATACAGCAAGGCAAGCGATCGGGTGGGCGCACGGTCCGAATCGGGATCCGGCGGAGTCCTTTTTCACGGGATCCGGCAGAGCCCTTTCAGGAGGCTATTGGAGCCGTTCGGCAACCTAATCGGGAACCTTTCGGGAACCCGTTCGGGAACCGTTCGGGAACCTCTTTGAGGCGCTGTCGCGACAACGTTCGGGAGCCCGAGGGGGCATCCGAACGACGTGGCGCCAGGGGGAGTGTATGGGGGGGCTTGGCAGGCAGTGATTGCCGGTGGCGCTGACTGCTTTTACTTCTTGTGTTTACCGGCAGGCGCGTCGGCGGGCTTGGCTTTCGGCGCGATGGTTTTCAGCTTGGAAGTCTTGGTATCGGCAGCCAGCGCGATCGGCTTGGCGGCCGGGAATGCCGGTTTTGCTGCTGCGGGTGGCGCGGTCTCGGTGGCCGGTTTGAGCGCCGGCTGGATGGCTTCCGGCGCGGTGGGGGCGACGGTAGCGGCCAGCGGCTGCGGTGCCAGTTGCGCCGGGGTGTCTGCGACGGCGGGCGCTTCATCCGAATGCACCGCTGCCGACACGGCTGCCTGGATCGTGGTGGCAGGTGGCGCCGTCTGCTCGGTCACGGCGGCGGTCGTTGGTGCGGCTGCAGGGGCAGCAGTAGCGGCTGCGACCGGTGCCGCTGCCCGGGCCGGGGCAGGCTCTGCTGCTGGTGGTACTGCTGCGGTCTCGGTGGGCGTAGCCGCCTGCACTGCCTGGGCCCCCGGTGCTGCCGCTGTTTTAGCAACTTCGGCCACTGGCGTTGCTGCTGTTTTAGCCGCCTCGGCCACCGGTGCCGCCCAAGGTGCAGCCAGTTGCGGCAGGGTAGTGCCTTGGGTGCTCTTGATCAGCTCGGCCTGGGCGCCGCTGGCGATGGCAAACAGTTCGCGGCTATAGGCCAGCAGGCTATCGAGGCCGGTCGGGGTATCGCGGCTGGCGCTGAACAGTTCCTTGGTGTCCTTAATGTCCAGCAGCTTTTTGGCGGCGGCGGACGATTTTTCCACCGACGCCTTGGTCGTGTTGATATGCAGCGCAATCAGCTTTTCCGCGCTGTCGACCGCGGTGTGGGCCAGGCTGTTAAAGATATGGAACTGGGCTTCAAGTTGCGATTTGGTAACGGCGGAAAACTGTTCGGTAATCGAAGACATGGTTTCTCCTGGCGACGGGTCTGTTGCGATGCAATATTGGAACATTCTAGCCACGAACACGGGGCTTGAAAAGTTATTTTTTGTGCTATGGGGATAAAGCGCGCAATAAGAGTGCTTCAAGAGTGCCACATGGAAAAATGCGGTGTCCAGACTTATTATGGCACATTTGATCTATCGCAAATTTAAGTCAGAAATATCGGTTATCGATTACCGCGACGCAACAATTAGTGCAAACCGTTGAAACTGTCTACAATCAACGACATCAACAACTGAGCCGGGGTTCCCATGGATGTGGTCATACGTAACGCCAACCTTGCCGACGGCCAGACCGGCGTCGATATCGCCATCGAACACGGCCGCATTGCTGCCATCGGCCATGCCCTGGCCGTCACTGCCGGGCGCGAGATCGATGCCGGCGGCGACCTGGTCAGCGCGCCGTTCGTCGATGCCCATTTCCACATGGACGCCACGCTCAGCTATGGCCTGCCGCGCGTCAACGCCTCTGGCACGCTGCTCGAAGGCATTGCGCTGTGGGGCGAACTGAAACCCGAGCTGACCCAGCAGGCGCTGGTCGAGCGCGCCTTGCAGTATTGCGACTGGGCGGTGGCGCGCGGCCTGCTGGCGATCCGCTCGCACGTGGACGTCTGCGACGACCGCCTGCTGGCCGTCGAGGCGCTGCTTGACGTCAAGCGCCGGGTGGCGCCGTACCTGGACTTGCAACTGGTGGCGTTTCCGCAGGACGGCGTGCTGCGCAGTCCTACCGCGTTCGCCAACCTCAAGCGGGCAATTGCCATGGGCGTCGACGTGGTGGGCGGCATTCCGCACTTCGAGCGCACCATGGCCGACGGCGCCGAGTCGGTGCGCCTGCTGTGCGAATTCGCCGCCGATAAAGGTTTGCGGGTGGACATGCACTGCGACGAATCGGACGACCCGCTGTCGCGCCACATCGAGACGCTGGCATACCACAGCCACCGGCTGGGCCTGCACGGCCGCGTGACCGGCTCGCACCTGACCTCGATGCACTCGATGGACAATTATTACGTCAGCAAGCTGCTGCCGCTGATCCGCGAGGGCGGGGTGGCGGCGATAGCCAATCCGCTCATCAACATCACCCTGCAGGGCCGCCACGACAGCTACCCCAAGCGGCGCGGCATGACGCGGGTGCCGGAAATGCTGGCCGCCGGCATCGACGTCGCCTTCGGCCACGACTGCGTGATGGACCCGTGGTACAGCCTCGGTTCCGGCGACATGCTGGAAGTGGCGCACATGGGCTTGCACGTGGCGCAGATGACGGGACAGGACGCGATGCGCGCCTGCTTCACGGCCGTGACCGACACTCCGGCCCGCATCCTCGGCCTGGATGGCTATGGCATAGCGGTCGGCTGCCATGCCGACCTGGTGCTGCTCGATGCGGCCGACCCGGTGGAAGCGATCCGCCTGCGTGCGGCGCGCCGACTGGTGATGCGGCGCGGCCAGATCGTGGCCGAGTCGCCGCGCGCGCAGGCCCGGTTGAGCTTGCCGGGACGTCCGGAAGGCGTCGATTTCCGCCTGACCCGATAGTGGGCGCGGCGGCGGTGCGCTGGACTTGCCAGCAGAAATCCATGACAATCAAACACCGACGCCATCGCATGGAGCTGTCTTGAAAGAAATCGCGATCCGCCCCGCCACGGAAGCCGACTTTGGCGCCATGTGGGCTATCTTCCAGGAACTGATCGCCACCGGCGACACCTATTATTTTGCCGCCGACACCAGCCGCGACGATTGCCACGCCTATTGGTTCGGCCCCGGCATCGAGAGCTTTGTGGCCGAACTCAACGGCGACCGCCTGCTTGGCATGTACCGCCTCACCGCCAACCAGCGCGACCGTGGCGCCCACGTGGCCAACGCCTCGTTCATGGTGGGGCCGGCGGCGCAGGGCGTGGGGGTGGGCACCATGCTGGGGCGCGACTGCCTGGCGCGGGCACGCCGGCACGGCTACCTGGCGATGCAATTCAACTACGTGGTCAGTTCCAATGTCGCGGCCGTGCTGCTGTGGAAAAAGCTGGGCTTTGCCATCGTCGGCACGCTGCCGCGCGCCTATTACCACCAGTACCTGGGCTATGTCGATGTGTACGTGATGTACCAGTTGCTGGAAGATCCCTCGCACTGGCCCGACGCATGATGATCCTGGAGACGGCGCGCCTGCGCCTGCGCACGGTCGAGACCGACGATGCCGCGTTCTATTACGCGCTGGTCAACGACCCCACCTGGCTTGAATTCATCGGCGACAAGGGCATCCGCAGCATCGAGCAGGCCCGCACCGCCCTCATCGACGGCCCGCTGGCGATGCAGCAACGCCTCGGCTATTCGCTATACATCATGGAGCGCAAGGAAGATGGCCAGGCCCTGGGCATGTGCGGCCTGATCCGACGCGATTTCCTGCCCGATGTCGATATCGGCTACGCCATCCGCCCCGAGCATTTCGGGCGCGGCTACACCTACGAGGCGGCCCAGGCAGTGTTGCAACTGGCGCGCGGACCGCTCGGCATTACCCGCGTGCTGGGCCTGACCGCGCCGGGCAACGTCAACTCGATCCGGCTGTTAAACAAGCTCGGGCTGCGGTTTCAGGAAATAAAGTTGTTACCGCCGGGAGATCGGCCGACGAATATTTATGCGATTGATTTCCCATCTTGACAGACGCATATCAGTGTGGTTTTTGACGCCGATAGCGCCTCTCGGGTAGAGCTTTGGAGCAATAATTCGGCGTACTTATTTGCTAACGATGGTAAAATGGTCGCGATTGACTGCTGAAGTTTGTTAAAAATCAAAGCCGTCCGTGAAACTCGTGGTCCGCTCATGTATTATGCGGGCGGCGCGTGCACCGGAGAGCGGTATCACGTGATCACACATACCAGAAGATGGGCGCCATGCTTCTCTTTGGTTCGAATTCCACCTCCAGCTTGCTCGGCTCCTGATCTACAAGGAAGTAGCGAATTAGGAGTATTTTTTTGGGTAGTTGGACTTGTTAAGCGCGCTTAGAAAATCGGTTAAATATACTTGGTGTGGCTGCCTGATCCTCGCAGGGCAGAACAGCTTCGCCGCGACGCCGGGCAACAACGGCCAGTCGGGGTATATCAATACGCCCAGCGCAGTGGTCGAGGCCGATGGCACGTTCAGTGTCGGTTACAGCTACGACAGCCCGTATGGACAGTTGTGGGTTACTTCCACCATCCTTCCCGCCTTGCAGGTCACGGGCCGCTATGTCTCCATCACGGGCGTTCCTGCCTTCCCCGGTGCGCCCGATGCCCAGTACGGCGCCGGCTACGGCCGCTACAAGGACAAAGTCATCGACGGCAAGGTCCAGCTCTGGAAAGAAGAAGGCTGGCGGCCTGCGGTAGCCTTGGGTGCGAGTGATGTGTTTGGCACCGAGTTGTTCAAAAGTCAGTATGTGGTTGCCACCAAGACCCTTGGTGATGCCAAAAATGTCGAGTTCAGTCTTGGCTATGGCACCAAGCGTATCGACGGCACCTTTGCCGGCGTGCGCTGGACATCGATCGATCACCCGCGCTGGTCGGTGGTGGGCGAATATAACTCGATCGATTACAACAAGGATTATCTCGCCACCCAGACCGGCGCTGCGCAACGCCGCAAAGGCCCCGTGCTCGGAGTTGAATACCGCTGGGGGTGGCTGGGGCTGCAAGCCTCGCGCGGACGCGACAATTTCAGCGTCAATGCCTTTGTCAGTATTCCTTTCGGTGAGCGCGAATACATTCCCAAGATCTACGAGCCGCGGCCATTCGAGGACAAGGATCCGGTACCTGCGCCAACCATTCCCGAATGGCGCGAGGATCCCGGCTACGGCGCCGATCTGGTCAGGGCATTGACTGCCCAGGATTTCAAGAACGTCCGTGTCGGCCTCGGTGGCAATACCCTCAACATCACGCTGACCAACAGCCGTATTTCCAACATGGGCAGGGCGGTTGGCCGGGCTGTACGCACCGCTTTGGCGTTTACGCCAGCCGGTGTGACGACCATCAAGGTCACGTACACCAAGCTGGACCAACCGCTGACGACCTACGAATTCTTCGATTTGCCCAAGTTACAGGAGTACCTGAAGGGCAATATCGACCGTAAGGCGTTCAATGACGTGGTGCTGGTACGTTACCCCAACAATGCCGACGTCATCCGCGACGACCAGCAGAGCTGGCTTTCGGGTTTGATCGACGAACCTGCTGGCGCAGGCGTGGCCGCCGCGCCGCACACGGCAGCCGCAGCGCCGCCAGCGGCTGTCGCCGCGGCGCCAGCTTCGGCATCCGTCACCGGGTCCGCATCTGCGCCTGTCGCTGCCGTCGCGCCGACGCCGGCGGTGTCCGGCAGCCCGGTGCAGAGTGACGGTAAGTTGCGTGTTGCCATGGGGCATGAGGGTGATGTAGTGCAAGTCACTTCCGAGGACAGGGAGAGCAACCGCTTCAAGGTCGCACCCAAGCTCGGCTTTTTCTTCAATGATCCCAGCGGCGCCTTCCGTTACTCGATCTCGGCGGCCGGCAGTTACGACCGCCGCCTTGGCGATGGTCTGTATCTCAACACCGCCGCTAACTTTTCGATCATCGAGACTGTTTCCGGTGTGAAGCAGCCTTCGAACAGCGCGCTGCCGCATGTGCGCACCGATGTTGCCAAATACTTGGGCGAGAGCCGTTTTGCCCTGAGCCGCGTCTTGCTCAACAAGTATGCCAACCCTGCAGAGCGCTGGTATGTGCGTGGCTCGGTCGGCTTGTATGAGGACATGTTCCGTGGGGCTGGCGGGCAAGTGTTGTACCTGCCGAAAAACAGCAATTGGGCGGCCGACTTGTCGGTCGACGCACTGCAACAGCGGGGCTACAGGCGGCTGTTCGACAGCCTCGACTACAAGACTGTGACCGCCATCGCATCGCTGCATTATAAGCTGCCGCGCGGCATCACCGTCACGGCGCGCGCCGGTCGTTTCCTGGCCCGCGACGAAGGTGTCCGCATCGAGTTCAAGCGCCGCTTCCAGTCGGGAATCGAAGTTGGTGCGTGGTACACCCACACCAACGGCAATGACATCACCTCGCCCGGTTCGCCAAGCAAGCCCTACCAGGATCGCGGTATTTTCCTGTCCGTTCCCTTCAACAGCATGTTGCCGATGGATTCGCAAGGCGCTGCCGGCTTCTCGCTCTCGCCGTGGACCCGCGACGTCGGCCAGATGGTGGCGTCGCCAGGTGATCTGTATGACCTGGTCGAGCAGCCTCGCCGCGACATGAATACGTACGATGGTCTCGGTAACTTTGCCGAACGCCCGGACGAGCAGCAACTGCCGGCGGTGACGCCTCCCGATGTGCCGTTTGAAAATCCGCTGCCGGTGGTGCGCGAGCGTATCGATCAGTCGCTCAATGTGCTGCCGGCGCCGCAGCAATGGTTGCAGCCCGCCAGTTTCGCGGTCGCTGCGGTGGTGATATCTGCACTGGCCGATAAGCCGGTCGACCGCCAGATGAAAAAGTACCAGGACAAGAAGGTGCTGCGCGGCATGAACACTTATGGGAACGCGCTGCCTTATGTGCTCGTTGGGGCCGCTGGCGCAGCGTTCGCGCTCGGAGACGACCGGTTGAGCAATACCGGCCTGATCGCCCTGCAATCGATCGCGGCGTCCACCGGGGTGGCGCTGGTCGGCAAGTACGCAGTAGGCCGCGCACGCCCCGAAGACGCTAGGGATACCTGGTCGCGCGTCGATGCCGGCAATTCGCGATCAAACGCGTCGTTCCCCTCCGGTCATTCCGCCGTATCGTTCGCGGCCATCACGCCGTTTGCCAAGGAATACGATGCCCCGTGGCTCTACGGTGTCGCGGCGCTCGGTGCGGCCGGGCGCGTAGCAGGGCGCAAGCATTGGGTCTCGGACACGGTTGCCGGTAGCTTGATTGGTTACGCGGTCGGCAACTGGTTGTGGCATGCCCAGCGCGATCAAAGCAAGGGTGGGTTGTCCATCGTGCCCGGACCGAAGGCCGTCAGTGTGACCTGGCAAAGATCATATTAAGTGTGAATTCATTCACGCCCGAAAAACATTCATATTTACAAAAAAGACGAGCATGAAAAAGCCAACCTTTAAAGCGCAGACGATCTTGAATCGAGTGCTGTTCTCTGTATGCATTCTGTCTGTTACTACGGCTGCGGCCCAAGCGCAGACCACTTCGGAGCGTGACGATGCCATGATCTCGGCGCTGCCATCGGTCGCGGCGTCGCCACTGCCGACGATCAGCAGCGCCCGCAGTGCCCTCCCGCAAGCCCAGGCACAGTCACTGCAGGAAAACCAGGGGATGCGCAATGACCAGGGGATGCGCAATGACCAGGGGATGCGCAATGTGCCGCGTCAACCGCGCAAGCAAGGCGAGTTTGAGAAATACGTCGCCGAGGTCACGAAATCGAAGAGTGTTGCACCGCTGGCTATTTTTGGTATCGATCTGTTCGAGTCCGTACCCACCACGTTCTCGCCCTTGAGCGCCAACCAGGTCAACCAGGATTACGTCATCGGCAGCGGTGATGAGCTGCAGATCCGCGGTTGGGGCATGGTCAACATCGAAGTGACAACCAGGGTCGATCGTTCCGGCGCGGTGTATATTCCGCGCGTGGGATCTGTGAATGTTGCTGGGGTTAAATACCGTGACTTGCAGTCGTACCTGAAGCAGGCGGTGGCCAAGAACTTCACCAACTTCGATCTGGCGGTGAGCATTTCCCAAGTGCGCTCTGTGCAGATTTACGTGGTCGGTCATGCCACCCGTCCCGGTACCTACACACTGAGCGCCATGAGCACGCTGCTCAACGCGCTGTTTACGTCGGGCGGTCCAGACAGCACCGGTTCGATGCGCAATATTGAGGTCAAGCGCGGCGGTAAAGTCGTCACCACGTTCGATATGTATGACATGTTGCTGAGCGGCGACAAATCGCGCGATATTCCATTGCAGGACGGCGACGTCGTCTATGTGCCGCAAGTTGGCCCTCTTGTCGCCTTGACCGGCGATGTCAAGCGTCCAGCGATCTTCGAACTGAAGGGCAAGTCAACCATTGCCGACGCCGTGGAATGGGCCGGTGGCTTGGCCTCGACCACCAGTGACAAGCCTGTCGTGGTCGAGAAGATTGTCGACAACGACTTCAAGGCTGTCGCCACGGTGACCTCTGGAACCTCGAGCCCCAGTCCTGCCCTGGCAGGCGTGCCGCTGATGCCCGCCGATATTATTCGGGTATTTTCGCCCTCGGCCGTGCCTGTGGAGGCGGTGATCAGCAACGAATATGTGCGCTTGAGCGGTGAAGTCAAACAGAGCGGCGCGGTCCGGATTGGCCAAGGCGAAACACTGCGTTCGCTGATTTCACGCATCGGCGTCAACAGCAACGCTTACGTGTTTGCGACCGAGTTATCGCGTGAATCCGTACGTCGTGTGCAACAGGAGAAACTCGACGAGGTGGCGCAGCGTTTCATGCGCGACCTGGAAGTGGGCGCATCGCTGCAGCTGGCTGCCACGACGGACCGCGACGCCATTGCATTGATCAACTCTTCGATCGAGCGCCAGCGTAATGCGGCATTGCGCATGGCATCGGTCAAGGCCAAAGGCCGGATCGTGCTGGAATTGAAGGATGGCGACGCACAGGTGAAAAACTTGCCGGATGTGGCGCTGCGCGATGGCGACAGCATCTACATTCCGCGTCGTCCCGACACGGTGGGCGTACTCGGCGCAGTGGTCCAGCAAAACACGTTCATTTATCGTACTGGCCGTAGCGTCAAAGATTATCTGACGCTGGCGGGCGGGGCCAACCAGACTGCGGATCACTCGCAACTGTATGTGATCCGGGCCGATGGTACGACGGAAAGCAACAGCAACTCCACCTGGTTCGCCAATGTCTACGCCAGCAAGGTCAATCCGGGCGACAGCATTGTGATGCCGGAAGAAATTCCACACGTCTCCTGGACGCAAAGCCTTAAAGAGTGGACTTCCATCTTCTATCAGTTCGGTTTGGGCGCCGCCGGCCTGAAGGTATTGAAAGATTAATGTCTGTTGTCGAAGCGGCGTATTTGCCGCACGGGTTGGATGCGTAATTACAGCGAGAGAAAAAGATGTTTGAAGGAAAACAAGAAGAAAGACTTAGCGATGACAGCGGCAACCAGATTTTGTTGTCCGACCTGGTGAAGGCGATTGCTATTCGAAAGCGATTGATTGTTGGTTTGCCGCTATTTTTTGCGATCATCGCATTGATTGCCGTCATCGTGATCAAGCCTTATTACACCTCGACGGCGACCATCATGCCACCGCAGCAGCAAGGTTCCGGCATGGCTGCCATGTTGGGGCAGCTGGGGGGCGGCTTAGCGGCCGCGGCCAGCCTGGGGGCAATCAAGAATCCCAACGACCTCTATGTCGGCATGCTCAGCAGTCGCACCGTCGCCGATGCGCTGATCGATAAATTCAAGCTGCGTGATCGTTATGATGAGGAAACGACCGACGGCGCGCGTGAAAAACTCAAGCGTGTCAGTGCGATTGTCAGTGGCAAGGACGGCTTGATTGCGATCGCAGTAGAGGATCGCGACCCGAAATTTGCTGCCGATATGGCCAACGCGTATGTCGTTGAGCTGGGCAAACTGAACCAGTCGCTGGCGCTAACGGAAGCTGCCAAACGCCGCTTGTTCTTCGAAACCCAGCTCAAGCAGGCCAAAGATCAGCTGGCGGAAGCCGAGATACGCATGCGCGACATGCAACAAAAGACTGGCATGATCCAGCTCGACGGACAGGTCAAGGGCATCATCGCAGGCGCCGCACAACTGCAGGCGCAAATTGCTGCCAAAGAAGTGCAACTGAGCGCCATGCGCAGTTTTGCCACTGCCAACAATCCGGAAATGCTGCGTTTGCAACAAGAGCTCAAGGGACTCAACGCGCAACTGGCCAAGACCCAGACCGGCAGTGCCAATGGCGGGCTCATGGTGCCGACCAAAGAACTGCCGGAAGTGGGGGTCGAATACATCCGCGCGGTTCGCGACCTGAAGTACAACGAAACAGTGTTCGAGTTGCTGGCCAAGCAATTTGAATTGGCGAAAATCGACGAAGCCAAGGAATCGTCGCTGATCCAGCAACTTGACGTTGCGCTGCCGGCAGAAAAGAAAACCGGTCCCAAACGTGGCCTGATCGTGGTCGGCGCGCTGTTTGTCGGTCTGATCCTGGCAGTGCTGATCGCACTGGTACTGGCATTCTCCACGGCGAGCACGAACGGCCGCAGTTCATTGTGGCGCGTGTTTGCCAATGCCTGGACCACTGGCAAGTAGAGCCAGGCAAGTGTGCCGTGCAAGTTGCCTAGCGCAACTGCGCGGACCACTGTCACGCGCATTCCGGGCGGGCAATATCCACAAAAATGCTTTAAGTAAGATTTATTTTGCTCGCTAAAAATATATTCATTCTCAGCCTCGTATATGCGATCCGGCTTCTCTTGCCGTTGCTGATCATACCGATCCTGACCCGGCGCATTGCCGCCGACGATTTTGGCGTGTACATGTACGCAATTTCGACTTCCGCCTGGTTGTCGATTTTTGTCGAATACGGATTTAATATTTCCGCTACCCGGGAAATTGCAAGTAACAGCGACAAGGCATCGATCGCGCGCACGGTGGCCGGAACGCAGACGGCAAAATTATTACTGGTTGTCGCTACCGTGCCGCTGCTCGCTTGCGCAATCCTCTGGTTGCCGGTGTTTCAAGATCATATTTTCTGGGCGGTTACCGCCTGGCTGCTGGGCGTGTTGACAGCGTTATCGCCGATTTACTATTTCCAGGGCCGTGAGGATTTGCGGCGGGTTGGCATGATCGAAGTTGGCGGCGGCGCCCTCACGCTGCTCGCGGTGTATTTCCTGGTGGCGGATGCCAATGACTTCAACAAGTTGGCATTGATTGTTCTGGCTGCAAGGCTGTTCAGCGTGATGTTGTTGAGCCGCCGGATGTATGGCGAAATGAGGGGACATGGTCCGCTCGGTCTGGATTGGCAGGCCGGCATCGCGCATCTGAAAAGCGGCTTCCACGTGTTCCTGTTTCAGGGTGCGGTGAGCTTATACACGTCGTTTAATGTTGTCCTGCTCGGTTTCTACTGTTCTCCGGTACAGGTTGGTATTTATGCGTCTGCAGAACGGTTGATGCGGGCTGGAATCGGATTCCTGGGGCAGTTTTCGAATGCGATCTTCCCGCGGTTGAACGCGTTGAAGATGAAATATCCCGAGAAGGTGAAAAATTTCCGTCTCCAGGTCCTCGGTGTTTTCTTGTTGATCGGCGTGATCGGCATGGTGGCAACCTGGGAGCTGGGGCCAGTCATTGTGCATTATATGTTCCCCAGTAGTGCTGCAGAGGTCAACGCGATATTGGTCATATTGGCCTGGGTTATTCCGGCGATCGCCATCAGCAATGTGCTGGGATTCCAATACCTGTTGGCTGACCGGCGTGAAAAAATGTTCAATGCGATTATCGCCACAGCTGCCGTAACCAATATCGCCATGGCTTATTTCCTGATAGCCAAATATGAGGCCAAAGGGATGGCGATATCGTGGGTCGCCATCGAGTGGCTCATCACCATCGTTATTGCCATTGTTGTTTTTGTTAGCAGTCGCCAAAGTAAAAAGGCATAGGACGGCGTCACAGGCGCGCCAGCAGGCCCGCGCGTAGTGAGCGGAGCCGCGCTCCCTGAAATTCAAATTTAGTGAAAGTGTACCGTGAAGAAAATTTTAAGCATTTGCATTCCTACCTTTAACCGTCGCAACTATCTGGACAAGTTACTGGAAAATGTCCAGCAGCAGTTGGTGAAGTACCAGTTGCAAGACGACGTGGAAGTGATTGTTTCAGATAATGCGTCGGAGGACGACACTCCGGCGGTGGCGCAAAAGTACGCATCGGTCATCCGTTACAACCGCAACGAAAAAAATATCGGTCCTGATGCCAATTTCCTGTTGTTGTTCGGCATGGCACAGGGTGAATACATCTGGTTGCCTGGCGATGATGATGAAATCCGCATGGATACGATCGCTTACATCGTCAAATCGATTCGCGAACTGAAGTTCGATTTCCTGTATCTCAAGACCGAAGGGGCCGAGATCGACCACCTGCAGCGCGGCGCCGAGCAGATGACGAATGTCGAATTGCTCACCCGCGTCAATATTTTCACCACTTTCATGACGTCGCAAGTCATACGTGCCGACTTGATCAAGGAACAGGTCGAATCCGCGCGGGTGTTCCTCGGTGGTTTCATGGCGTATTACAAAGTCTTCACGGAAGCGCTGTGGAACTCCAAGAAATGCTACGTCAGCGCGGGCAAGGAAATTTTTGCCAATGCAGACAATACGGGTAATTACCTGTTTTACAAGGTATGGTCGCAATCGGTCTTCGATGTGCTCGAAACCACCCCGTTTGCCCGTGACCGCAAGTTGATCGCGTTGATCAAGCTGCGCATGTACCTCGATTTGATCTTGCCGATCACGTACAAATTGCGCTCCGGTACGCGAGGTTTTTATTTCCTGTCTGAAGACCCGAAGCAAAGCATGAGCAAGTATTTCGGTGAGGGCCTGTATAGCGCGGTGTTCCGTATCTATTTTGGCGGACCGAAATGGTTGCTGTTCCCGGTGAATAAAGCCAGCAGAATCGTCTCGAAGCTGCACAAAAAATCGATCAACGGCGTACTGTAATCAGTCATATGGGAGAAAAATGAAAAGAATTCTTTCCGCTCTAAAGAACGAGGGCCCTTGGGCGATATTCGTATTTTTTTCCCGCTTGCGCAACTACGTGCGGGTGGCGATCATTCGTCGCCTGCTCGGCGTGCCTGATATCTATTTCCAGGGTGCACCCAAGATCATGAACCGTCGCGGCATCCATTTCGGTCGCAATTTTCGTTGTGGTCCGGGCTTGTGGATCGAAGCCGTATTTGGTCATGGCATGGAAAAGTACGGCATTAAAATTACCATCGGGGACGATTTTACCGCGTCCGAATACCTGCACATCGGTGCCGTCGAATCGATCGTCATCGGCAAGAACGTACTCATTGGTAGTCATGTACTGATCACCGACCATTCGCACGGCGCCTATGGCGCCGGCGGCGAACCGCCATCCGTGCCGCCGAACCAGCGTGCGCTGGCGGTGCGGGGACCGGTCATCATTGGCGACAATGTCTGGATCTGCGATGGCGTGAAAATTCTTTCCGGAGTCAAGATCGGCAGCGGTGCAATCATCGCTGCGAACTCCGTGGTCAGGGCGGACGTCCCCGAAAACTGTATCTATTCCTCTGTCGCACACGGGACTATTACGCGGCAATACAATGTAGTTGAAAAAAAATGGTCTGCTTATGAATCAAAGTAATTTGTTGTCGGTTGCAATACCGACCTATAAACGTCCTGAATTGCTCGATAAAGGCATCGAGTCAATCTTTAATTCCGCCAAGGCTTCCGGCATCGAAGTGCTGGTCATGGACGACTCGCTTGGCAACGGCAATGACTGGGTGTACCAAAAACACCTGGCGCTGGGGCGAAATCTGCGGGTCATCAGAAACCCGGTCAACCTGGGTATCGACGCCAACATCTGCGCATGTATCGAACACGCTGCCAGTGATTACGTGTGGTTGTTTGGCGAGGATGACCTGATGCGCCTGGAAGCGGTTGACCAGGCATTGGCAGCGATCGAGCGCGACGCGCAGGCGCCGTTTGTCTTCGCCAATTACGCTTATATCACCGCTGACCACAAAAAGATTTTCCGTGAAAAATCCGTGGAAATTCGCGCGGGCCAGATGGAGTTCAAGGAATTTTTTGAAAACTATCTATGGTCCGCAGGTTTCATTGGTGGTTGCATCATTCGCCGCAGCAACTTCCTGGCCACCCGCTATAAAGAGTTCATTGGCACCTATTATGCGCACGTAGCAGGTATTTGCCTGGCAAGCCACAACAAGAATATTACCGTGATTGAACGGCCGCTGGTCGGCAACCGGGTGGGCGATGCGACCACGTTTACATGGTCCGCTGATTCATACGGGGTGTTCCAGGGCTGGCGTGACCTGTTGCGCATGTTGCAAAGCGAATTTGGGGCCGACTCTTTCAAGCGCGCTTTCCAGAGTCATATAGATGCGCACGGTTATTTGCGTTTGAAATTCCTGCTGGGCAAAAAGGCCGACGGCCTGTTGACGCCTGCCGATGTGCAGATCCTCGCCAATGGCGACACCTCGCCTGAAGAAAAGCAGCGCATCCGGTTCGTCGCATTCTGCGTCCCGCGCTTTTTCTGCATCGCGCTGCGCAAGACTTACGCCAGCGCCCGCAGAATGAACCTGCCAGACTTCCAGCTGTGAGGGGACTGAATGCTTTTTGATTACCTTGATCGAGGCGACAGGCGCTACCAGCAGATCGGCTGGTTGCTGGCACTGTGCTGGATCATCGCGGCGTTTCCGGATCTGGTCGCAACATTTTTCGGATATCGGGCAACCAACGATATTTCGGTAACGCCGGTGTGGCTCAAGGCGTTGCGTGATATCGCAACGCTGTTTGTCGCGCTGTATTTCACCAGGCATCTCAACCGAAAAAATCTGATCTGGCGCATCGCTGCCGTGATGGTATTCGTGGCATATGTAATCTATGGCATCGGCCACGGTTTCGCGCTGGCCATAGCGTTGCGCGGATCCTTGTGGATGCTGGCCCTGGTGTGGTGCATGACTGCCGATGCTGGCGGATGCCGCCGGCTGTACGCGGTGGCGCTTGGCGTGTTCAACATCGTGCTGCCGGTGGCAATCGGCGTATCTCTCATACTTGGCCTGCTCGGCGTCGGCATGTATTTCGAATCTGTGGGGCCCTATGAGCGCAATCCCGGCTTGTTTCTGACGCCTTCTGCCACCGCTTTCATGGCTTGTCTCATCTTCCTGTTGTCGCCCGCAGGGCGGGTCAATGGTTTAAAAAGTGGATTGATGGGTGTTCTCACACTCAGCGGCATCTTTTTCATCAACGCCGCTCTGCTGTTTGGCCGCCTTAATCGCTGGATTTACCTGCTATCGATCGCCGCGATCGTGGTCATTCTCATGGCATTGGGTTCCGAAGGCATCATCTCGGTGGTGAGCTGGATGGCGAGTTTCCTGCGTGGTAGTAACGCGGTTAGCCTGACGCTTGGCACGAGGGTGCTGATCATCCTCGATACGATTTCCAAAATTACGGTGGCGGGCAGTTATCCCATCGGGCTCAATATTGCTGCCAACCAGGAGATCGAAGTATTTTTCCCTGATAATGCATACCTTTCACTCGCCTATGCGTACGGAGTGGTCGGGATGATACTGTCGGTGCTCATTACCGCGGCCAGCCTGCGCGCGAAAAATTTCGGATTCTTTATCCTGGTCTTTATCGCTGGTTTATTTTATGTATGGTTCGAGAACTTGCTGTTCTGTGTCCTCGTTGGGCTTGCACTGAACTCCCATTTACATGGAATCATGCGCGATTTCTCTGCAAAAAAAATATGAAAACATTATTGGTACTGCCGTTCATGCCTGCAAAGAATGCAGACAAGGCTGGTCACAGGTTGTCCTACGACATTATTCGTACCCTGTGTAAGGCAGGTGAAGTACATTTGTTCCTGATCGTCCGGCAGGCTGAAAAAAATATCCCACCGGAACTTGTTGCCCTGTGCGGAGCGCAGAATATACAGGTTCATGTCATGGGCAATAAGGATATTTTAAAGGAAATGCTGGCGGGCGGCTGGCGCGATTATCCGCGCCTGTCCACGCGCCATACCCGCGCTATCTCGGGCCATTTGCTGGCCTATTGCGAGAAACAGCGGTTCACGACGGTCCGGTTCGAGTTCTCGCAGACATTCAAGTATGCCAGCGACCTCAAAAAAACTGCGGCCGGGCTCGCTGCCAAGATACAGCTGTCGATACACGATCTGCAAATTCAGGTGATCTTGCGCAAACGCAGCCTCGAATCGTGGTTGTTCTACTGGGCTTACATCACCGAGTGCAAAATGTTGAAGGCAGCCGACCAGATCATTGTCCTGTCCGAAAAAGACAAGGTTTTCGTGCACAACCTCCTCGATATCAGCAGCACGGTCACGGTAGCACCACCCTCGCTGTCGCCGTTTGTGTACACGGTCGATCGCACACCGGGTGGCGTGCGTAAAAATACCCTGCTGTTCTGGGGCGCGATGAACCGGGTGGAAAACGAGGCTGCTGTTTTGTATTTTGTTCAACATGTACTGGAAAAATTGCGCGCTGCAGGTTACTTGTACCAGCTCAATATCGTGGGCTCCAAGCCTGGTCCCAAAGTGGAACAGCTGGCCTGTGACCATATCCATGTCACTGGATTTCTTGAAGATCCGAGCGCCTATTTTGCCAGTTCCGCGATAGGCATCGTACCCTTGAGTATGGGGGCGGGTGTCAAACTCAAAACGCTGGAACTGCTGCAAGCGGGGCTGCCAGTACTGGCCACGCCGGTGGGGGCGGAAGGCATCGCGGATGCCAGCGGCAGGCTGCGGGTGATGGATCTGGCCGACTTCGAACGGGAACTGGTGCAACTCTATGAGCAATAATTCTACCCCGGCCAGGATCAAGGTGATCCTGGCTGCCTATAACGGTGCCGGCTGGATCGTTCCCCAAGTTCAGTCCATTCTGGCGCAGCAAGGCGTCGAGGTGAGCGTTGTGATCGCCGATGATCATTCCCGCGATGCGACCTTCCAGGTTGTGCGCGAACACTTCGCCCAGGAGCCGAGGGTGACTATGCTGGAAAGACCGCAGGGAAGCGGTTCGGCCGGCGCCAATTTTCGCAATATGTACCGTGAAACCGAGATTGGCCAGGCCGATTTCGTGGCGTTGGCCGACCAGGACGACATCTGGAATCCGGACAAGCTTGCGCGCGCCGTGGCGCGGCTCAACACCGACCGCACCGACGGCTATTCCTCTGCCGTCACTGCCACATGGGATGGCGGAGAAACCAAGGTCCTGACGCAAAATCCCGCGACCACCGCAGCCGACCACCTGTTCGAGGGTGCCGGGCAGGGCTGCACCTTCGTCATGCGCGCTGATTTTTTTGTGAAGGTGCAAGATTTTTGCAGAAAAAATCAGGCCGCTGTCGAAAAACTGCACTACCACGATTGGCTCGTGTATCTGCTGTCCCGCGCCTGGCAGCTCCGCTGGACTTTCGATCAGCAGCCATCGATGACCTATCGCCAGCATGCACTCAATGAAATCGGCGCCCGCAAGGGCATATCGGCGATTCGCCACCGCCTGGCGTTGATCCGCAACGGCTGGTACGGCGGGCAGCTTGCTGCGGCGTCGGAAATTTACCTCCTCGCTGGTGGAAATGGCGACGTGGCAGCTGATCTCGCGCGACGGCTTGACCCCAAGCGCCGCCACGCGAACGGGCTGATCAATCGCTTGGCTTTGGCCCATGCGGTCGCCCGCCATGGCCGCCGCCGCGGGAGCGATCGGGCAGTGCTGGCTTTTGCCGCACTGGCTGGCTGGTTCTGATTCCGGGCCAGACGGGCGGACAATCTAGACGACCTTCACCCAGCCGCTGATTTGCGACTGTGGTGAACTGCCGCGCAGCGTCAGGCGCAGCTTGCCGCGCCATGGACTGGCAGATAAAGCCAGGCCAGGTCCGCCGCCTTTCAGTGCAATGTTTTCAACCGTTGAAATCTTAAGTCCCAGCAAGTGTCCGCCCACGAGGTAGGCGTGCTGCCGGCCCTCGACCGAGAAGTTGAAGGCTAGTAAATCACGCGTGCCGAAAATGTCGCTGTCTATCCAGGTGTCGAGCTGTACCACGCCCGCGTCATACGACACCTCGCAATACGGGATGCTATTTGGGACTGCGTTGTAGCGCCGTTTGTAGCGCTCGATGGTGTATTTGCCGCTGCCGGACATCATCTCTTCCGTCGGCTGCACCAGCGCGGCATTATTGGAGCCGCCGCGTTGAACGACCTGGTTGGCGTCGTTGAGGCGATACATTCGCAGGTCCGCCTTGCTGTTCGGGGCGTAGTCGAGTTCGATCAAATTCCCCCAGCAGTCATCGGTCTGCGCGATGATGTGCGCTTCGAAACGGCACGGTGCGTTTTCACTATAGAAATTCGGCGACAGCTTCGAATTTTTAACATTCAGCAGCCGCATACCCACCACCGTTGTCGGCGAAGCCAGGTTTGCCTTCATCCAGTTTTGTGAGATGTCCATATTGTAATTATTCAGCGCGGACGCCGCGATATGGCACTGTACGTCTTCAAAGTGATTATGAAGGATGCTCAGATTGGTGGTTTCGCACGTGATCGAGATGCCCGTCTGCCAATGGTGAAAGCCATTGCTGACGATATTGGTCGAGTAAGCTCCGCCAAAGCCCCCCGTGGTAATCGTCAACGCGGCTGTACCATTTTGTGGCCCCGGTCCTTCGAAGCTATTGCCGCTGACCTCGGTCCAGTCGACAAAGTCGCGCATGATGGCCGGTGCGTAAAGCGTGTTTTGATGTACTTTCAAACCCCACGAATGTTGCGAGATATACGCGTGCTTAAGCGTTGCGGTGAATACATTATGTTCGATGGTGCAGCCGTAATTAAACCGGTGTGCCAAGATGGCGCAGCGTGCGTTGGCGAACGTGCCACCGATCACGCTGGCGTTGCTGACGTGCTGTGTACCGCTGCCGGTCATATCCTTGCCATACTGGACGCTGATGTCGCGCGCGGTGGCACCGAACATAGCCCCGGACTTGATCAGGATATTGTCGCCATCGCCAGTCAGGGTGGCGCCGCGCAAGTTGAGGCGGATATTCGAGAGCAGGTAAATGGATGCCGGGCCGGCGATGCGGAACACGCCTACTGCCGTGATTTCGCCGCCACCGGCCATGCTCGCTTGTCGAATCGCCCGGTTGAATGCCTCGACAGAGTTGTTGCCGCCCGATGGATCGGCGCCGAAATCGAGCACGCTAAGCGTGTTGTGAGGGGCTTGCGAGAGCAGGGGGGGAGGAGTTTGAGATGAGGCAGCGGCCTCAACTGCTCCCACCGTCAAGGCGAAACCTAACAAGTTACGCCGCGTAGAGTTGGGTGGGAGAAATTGCGACACTGTTGCTCCATGTTCATTCAGGAGCATTATTTTACCGCGATAGCAGCGCCGTAACGGAGTACTGCGATCGCGTCAGGAATCAGTAAGCGCCTTCCTTGACGAGCAACACCTTGAAAGTGCGGATCAGGATGACGAGGTCGGTGAAAAGCGACCAGTTTTTGACATACCAGGCATCGAGGTTAACCCGGGTTTCGTAACTTACATCGTTTCGTCCGCTGGTCTGCCACAGACCCGTGATGCCAGGACGCGCTTCCAGGTAGTAACCCACCTGGTCGCCATAACGCTCCAGTTCGGCCTGTATCACCGGACGCGGACCGACCAAGCTCATCTGACCCTTGAGCACGTTCCACAATTGTGGCAGTTCATCGAGACTGGTCTTGCGCAGGAAGCGACCGATCTTGGTCACGCGTGGATCATTCTTCAGCTTGAAGTCGCGTTCCCACTCTTCGCGGGCGACGGGGTCGTTTGCCAGCAATTCTTTCAACAGGACATCGGCGTTTACTGCCATTGTACGGAACTTGTAGCAAGGGAATGGCACACCATCCTGTCCGATACGCATGTGGCCGAAGAACACGCCGCCACCGCCACCGAGTTTTACCTGGATTGCCACCCAAAGGAACAGCGGGGAAGTCATGGCCAGCAGCAGGGTAGAACAAAACACATCGAACGCACGCTTGAGCATCTGGGGACCGCGCTGCGCCAGGTTGTTACGCATGCCCAGCACCATGATGTCGTGGGCAAAAAAATGGTTAATCGACATGCCGTGCAGCGGCAGACCGCGCAGGGACGGCACGATTTGAAGGTTGGCACAATCGCGGCTCAGTTGCTGGATCAGCATTTGCGACGATTCCATGCCGCCCTGGTCCAGGGCCAATACCACGTGCGGCGAGCCGAGCTGCTTGAGGATGATATTGGTTTGCGAGCCCAAGTGCAGGCACGGCACCGAGCGGCCGCGGCGATCGTGATACTGGGTGGCAGTAGGCGCGCTGCCTGGCAGGTCCAGGAAGGCGATCAGGTGGTAGCCCATCAGGCGTTCGGCTTCGAACACGCGCGCGGTTTCACGGGCATTGGCGCCAGTACCGACGATGACCATCGGACGGCTCCAACTGCCGTGCCGCAGCATGGTGAATTTCAGGATTGCGCGCAGGCTCAGCAGCAGAATCGGTGCCAGCGTCCACTGCACCAGTGGCAACAGGCGGGGCATTTCCCAATCGCTGAAAAATGCCAGCGCCACCTGCGCCAGGAGCAAGCCGACACACGCGTGCAGCAGTTCGCGCACTTCGCGGGCATAAGGCTTACGTTTGCTGTAATGACCCTGGGTCCAGAAAATCACCAGTGCCAGTGGTGCCAGATACAGTGACACCAACGCGCCATTGACACTGTCACCGGCAGAGATGCCCGTGAGCAGCATCAGGACATGGGTCAGCGCGGTGGTCATTGCCATTGCCAGCAGGTCGCTGCCAAGCAGCAAATTGCGCTCGGCGACCTTACTGGCATGCCAGGCTTTGCTTGGCAGAAGGAATGCATCAATTGGCTTCATGCGTCGCGGCTCCCTGCGAAAAAGAAATTGACGCCGGAATGGGCGACATGTGTGCAGATTGCACGCTGCAAGCTACGACGGCATGAGCCGCTGGTGTGTGGAATCACGGTATAAGATACGATCATGCGATCGCTTCATTGTGTTGTTGAAAAAAGAAATTTAAACGTTAAGGCATTGTACTAGTCGGTGGAACTCTCTGCAATTTCGCTCATGTAACATTCCATATTTGTTAAGCGGGCGATGTTGCGACGCAACACGTCAATATTGCGTAAGAAATGTTTCGCAAAGAAAGCATGCAAATAAAGCAATTCCAGTGACGCTGAGCAGCAATACAGCACCTGCTGCACAGTCTTTGGCCAGGCCGATGGCGGGATGGGGAGCGGGATGCAAATGGTCGAGCGCATGTTCGAGCGCACTATTGAACAACTCGGCGGCAAGTACCAGCCCGCAGTTGAGCAACAGCAGTGCCCACCACACGGGGGCAGGTCGCAGCCATAGCAGGGTGATGACTACACCGACGGCGGCGACAGATTGTTGGCGCATACTCATTTCGGTGCGCCATGCACTGACGATGCCATGCCACGCAAACCCGAGGCGCCTGTAGAAGGGCTGGTTTTTCATGGGGGAGAACAAGAAAACTGCGGCCGGCCCAAGGGCCGGCCGCAGTGCACGATCATTACCGCACCACGTGGCACGGTAGCAACCGCAATAATTAACGAGCGTGGTGGCTGGTTGCGTGGTGGGTGGTGCCGGAGTTTGAATCCGAAGCAGCAGCGCCAACAGCTGCTACGGCTGCGCCGATAGCAACCAGGGCACCAGTGCTCAGGCCAGCTGCGGCACCAACGCCGGCAGCAGTACCGGCGCCAGCACCGGCACCAGCGCCAGCAGCGCCGGTCGTGGTGGTGCCAGCAGCTGGAGCAGGTGCGGTTTGAGCGAAAGCTTGGCCAGCGGCGAATGCCAGAACTGCGGCGGTGATAGCGATTTTTTTCATGTTGGTCCTCTGAGGTAAGTAAAGAGACATCTTGACTACGATAGCCATTGTACCGGCTTTTGTTTATCAATCAATTGGATATGGAAAATAATTTCTAAATTGCAAGTGATTATTGATAACCTTGCGTTGTTTTTGCATTGATTGTGATATTTGCGCGACAAGACTGAGCGGACCAGCGCGGGTTTAGCGCTGGTCATTTATCGGCGTCAAGGCCGTTTGGGCGCGTGATGGTTCCACCGAACAGGCTTGCCTGAGGCTCCGGACGAAAAGCGGGCATGATGCGTACCCCGTACAGATCGACATGGTTGGACGCCCCTTGGGCGCCGCCGGCATCGCCATAAGTACTATTGCTCTGTAAGTAACTCATATTGTAAAAATCGCGCAACTCGAGCCGGTAGTTACCCGGCTTCAGGTTGGCGTGCAGCGGAGTCGAGTATGACGGCCCCGCGCTTTCAGGCGAGTGTGGCATTTGCACCACGCCACCTGCCATCTGGCGTCCAGCTGCATCCGTCACCGCCAGCCATTTCACGCCGCCGCTGATGCCCAGGTTGATCTGGTGCGCGGTATTTCGATACAGAATTTGCAGTGCATAGTCGCCGCCGCGTGCGATACGGATGTTGCGCACAGTAAAGGTATCGACGGGGGCGCCCCAGTGGGGAATGCGGCCGGTCCTGGTCTCTGCGCGGAGATTCGACCGCACGCGGGCGTCACCGGCGCCGATGGTCTGGCCGGCTTGCACGCATGCCGGTGCGCTGTGGTGGCTGCGGTTGCCCGAGCTTGGGTACATCGCTTCCACCGCATAGCAGGCATTGCCGGTCTTGCCCGGTGAGCGGTCGGTCCAGGTGCTGGCGCTCAAGCCCTGTGCGACGGGCTGGCCGTTGCGATAGATGTTGTATACGACGCCCTGGGTGTCGCCGGGGTAGGCGATACGTACCGTAGCGGCGCCCCTGGCATCCTGTGCCAGCGTGGCGCGCGGCTCGAACGGTGCATACAGTGCGGGATCGGCCTGGTACGGCTGGCCGTCCACGCGGCGGATCGCCTGCTGGCCGGGCAGCAGTGCTCCCAGGTGGATCTCGACCAGGTTGTCGTCCGCCAGCGCCGACCAGTCCAGCGCCGCGCCGACCTGCTGGCCGTTCACGGTGATGTGGTCGATGGCGTAATAGCCTTGCCGGCCCACAGGGGCCGTGGCGAGCGGTGGCAACAGCAGCTTGACCTGCAGGCGTTTGCCGCGCAGTTGCAGGTTGTTCAGGGTGGCGGTGTCGCTGGCGCCGAATGCTTCGCGCCGCAGCTTGGCCGTTACGAACGGTCGCAGGGCGAGGCCGGTGTCGGTGGTGTGCACGCCGAAGATATCGCCCACCACCATGCCCAGGTAGCCGCCGATCGACCACAGCATTTGGCGCGAATTGACCACCGGTCCGCTCAGGTCCGCTTGCGCCTGCTTGTCGGCCAGCAGCGGTTCGCCCGACAGCCATTCGAAGTTTTCCATGTTCGACAGGTTGAGGGCGGCGCCGCGCAGCAGGGTGTCGTAGGCGGCATCGGCCACGGCTACATTGCCGGTCATGGCGGCGGCACGCAGGCCATGCGCCGTGACGAACGGCCACATGGCGCGGTTGTGATACACCGCCACGCCCGGCTGCTGTGGAAAGATCACGGGCGCACCGAGTGGTCCGTGCGGGTAATGGGCGAGGATGCTTTGCGCCTGCGCGGGGTCGGCGATGCCGTGAATGATGGTCAGCGACTGGCCCAGCCAGTCGTACTTGTAGAGCGCGGCGCCGTCGAAGTGGCCGGCTGTCAGGCTGCTGTACATGCCGGCGTCGCCCTGCCAGAAGCGGCGGTTGATGGCCGCCTTGAGGTCGGCCGCCCAGCCGGCGTAGCGCGCCGCCGGCGCGGACTCGCCCTGTTCGCGCGCCAGCTTGGCGGCCAGCGTCAGCGCCTGGTAATGGGCGACGTTGGTGGACAGCGCCTTGGCGGTGGCCATGCTGGCCAGGTCGCCGGGGATCCAGGCGGCATAACTTTGCTCGCGCCAGTCGAGGAACGATTGCTCGCCGTTGTACAAGCCGTCCACCGGATCGAAGGCGGCAAGGCGGTCGTTCTCCAGCGTGTTGCGCAGGGCTTTCAGTGCCGTGACGGCAAACGCCTGGCGCTCGGCGGGCGGCAGCGCCTTCAAGGCTTCAGCGGCGCCGAAGGCCCAGCTCATGCGGTCGGTGCTCACCGGCCAGCTGCCGCCGCTGCCCGTATCCTGGACGATTTGCAGGCCGTCGGCCGTGCCGGCCACCTCAGGGCCGGGCGTGACGCCGGTGCGGTAGCCGGCCAGTTTGAATGCGAGCGAGTTGCGCACCCGTTGCGGGTCGAGCATGGCCAGCGACAACGCGGCAGCGTACGACAGGTCGCGGGTCCACACGTAGTGCCACAGCTCACCGGTCTTGAAGCAATCGCAGGCGATCGGCTGGCCGCCGTTGTAGCTGCCGTCCTGGATCTGGCTGACCGCGTCGCGCCGCATTTCCACGCCTGCCAGCGCGAACAGCGCATCGAAACCGAGATTGCCAGTGCGGACGGTGGGGAGTTGCGCGGTTTCCGCGTAGCCGGTTTCCTGCTTGCCGCCCAGGGTCTCGCCCTGGCGTACGCGCTGGGTGGTCGCTTGCGTGTAGTTGCGCAGGACAGCGCCGGCGTCGGGCGTGGCATAGCGCACGGTGTTCTGCTGGCCGTCCCAGGTGGGGTAGTGCACCGTGGTGCTGGCCGGGGTTTGCGCCATGGCGGGCAGGGCCAGCGCCATGGGGAGGGCGGCGACCAGCGCCCGCAGTTGTAATTGTGTGGTGTGCATGAGGTTCTCCGTTGCCGTTCGTAGTCGTACTACACGGCGATTTTTTAAGAAAGGCAGTTTTCTGGCATTTGCTTTCAGAAATGGATGGTTTTTGCGAGAAAAGTGTAGTTCTGCTACATCTACTTTGTCAGGCTATTGTAGCTGAAATACAACGAGAACCGCGCAATCCCAAGCCGAGCCCCGCAGGGCGCCACTGGTAAAGTGTAGTTGGCAGGAAGTTCAATTGACATTGAATCTAGTTTTAGTACAAAATTCCTCCCGGAACGTCTTTAGAACGTTATTTTCTTGGTTCTCATGTAGTCGTTGACTACAGAGAAATTATTAGTGTCGTGTAGAGGGGACATCAATGAGTATCTTCGCCAACAAGCGCAGCACAGCTGCCTTCCAACTCAATCCGGTCGCAGCGGGGTGCGCGTTGTTTGTCGCTGCCTTCGCCATGCCAGCCATGGCGCAGACCACTGCGCCCGAATACGTTGCCGATGCGCCGGCGCCGATCGCATCCGTGGTCGTGTCGGGCATCCGTCGCGGTATCGAGGACGCCATCTCGGTCAAAAAAGATTCGAATTCCATCGTTGAGGCGATCTCCGCCGAAGACATCGGCAAGTTGCCCGATGTCAGTATCGCCGAGTCGATCTCGCGCCTGCCTGGCCTGTCGGCCCAGCGCGTGGCCGGTCGTGCCCAGGTGATCAGCGTGCGCGGTCTGTCGCCGGACTTCGCCACCACCCTGTTGAACGGCCGCGAGCAAGTCTCGACCGGCGACAACCGCAGCGTCGAGTTCGACCAGTATCCGTCGGAACTGATGGCGGGCGTGACCGTCTATAAAACCCCGGACGCCGGCCTGGTCGGCCAGGGCCTGTCGGGCACCATCGACATGCAAACCGTGCGTCCGCTGGCGTTTGCCGGCCGCACCGTGGCGCTCAATGCCCGCGGCGAGAAAAATTCGCTGGGCAAGATCGGTAACGCCAAGGATACCGGCACCCGCTTCTCGGCCAGTTACATCGACCAGTTTGCCGACCGCACCATCGGTATCGCACTCGGCTATGCGCGCATCGAAACCCCGATCCTGTCGAACGAAACCGGCCTGTACGAACCATGGAAACGCGATGCGCGCAATGGCCTGCCAGCCGGCACCTTCGCGTCGAACGGGATCAAGGCCGTGGCCCGCAGCGGCCGCAACGAACGCGACGGCCTGATGGGCGTGTTGCAGTACCGTCCGAACAAGCAGTGGACCAGCATCATCGATGTGTATGCATCGCGCTTCAAGGCTGAAGAGACCGCCAACCAGCTCGAGATTTCGCTGGAGCAGTCCGAGTCCAACTACAACCCGGTCACGGTCAACAACGGCACTATCGCTGGAGGCACGCTCAACAACGTGCGTCCGCTGGTGCGCGGCATGTACAACAAGCGCAAGGATGACATCCGCGCCTTCGGCTGGAGCAACGAATACAAGTCGAGCGACTGGACCATCTTCGGCGACCTCAACTACTCCAAGGCCAAGCGCAACGAGACCGGCCTGGAAAACAATCTGCAATACAGCAATGGCGGCGCGTCGGCCATCCTGGACAAGGTCAACCTGGGCTACGGCAACGGCGGCTTCTCGCAGCTGACCCCGGGCCTCGACTACAGCAACTCGAACAACCTGTACGTGGGTAACACCATCTACGGCTCCGGCTACGGCAAGGTGCCGCACGTGGAAGACGAACTGAAAGGCGCCAAGCTGACCGCCAATGTGCGTGCCTCGGGGGCGCTGGAAAAAGCGTTCTCGAGCTTCGACTTCGGCGTCAACTACGCCGACCGCAGCAAGAGCAAGCGCCAGGCCGAAGGCGCCATCAACCTGGTCGGCGGCGCGGTGGCCGTACCGGGCAACCTGCAATACGGCGCAGTTGACCTCGGCTTTGCCGGCGCCGGTTCGATTCCTTCGTGGAACGTGCCAGGCTTCGTCAGCCAGTACATGTCGTTCCTGCCAAGCGAAGACCTGATCTATCTGATCCCGAAAGCATGGACCGTCAACGAGAAGGTCATCACCACCTTCGCCAAGGCCAATATCGAGGCGGAACTGTCGCCAGCGGTGAGCCTGCGCGGTAACTTCGGCGTGCAGATGCAGAACACCACGCAGTCGTCCGATTCGCGCTTTGTTGATAACAGCAGCGGTACCAGTCAGATCAAGCCGGTTCACGATGGCAAGAGCTACACCGACATCCTGCCAAGCATGAACCTGGCCTTCGGCTTCGACGGCCAGCAGACCGTGCGCGTGGCCCTGGCCAAGCAACTGGCGCGACCAAAAATGGACCAGCTGCGCTCGGCACTGGAAATCAATGTCGATACCGCCAAGCGCGAACCGAACGGCAGCGGTGGCAATGCGCAACTCGATCCATGGCGTGCCAAGGCGTTCGACATCTCGTACGAGAAATACTTCGACAAGAAAGCGTATTTCGCGGCAGCGGCGTTCTTCAAGAAGATCGACACCTATATCTTCACCCAGACCCGCCGTTACGATTTCTCGAATTATTTCCCGGCCAATTACCTGATGACGACCGGCTTGCCGCTGAACTCGCGCACCGGTGACTACACCGCTGCATACAACGGCAAGGGCGGCATCCTGAAGGGTGTGGAACTGTCGGGCTCGATGCCGCTGAACATGCTGACCAAGACCCTCGACGGCTTCGGTGTATCGGCCAGCGCCACGTACACCGACAGCAAGATCACCATCGAAGATCCAAGCGGCAGCATCGGCAACAACATCCCGCTGCCGGGCCTGTCCAAGCGCACGACCAACCTGACTGCCTACTACGAGAAGGATGGTTTCGAAACCCGCGTGAGTCAGCGTCGTCGTTCCGACTTCGTCGGCGAGATCGGCAACTTCTCCAACGACCGCGCGCTGCGCTATGTTGTCGGCGAAAACATCGTCGACTTCCAGATCGGCTATACCTTCAATACCGGTGCGATGAAGGGTGTGGGCCTGGTGCTGCAAGTGAACAACCTGCGCAACGCCGCCTACGAAACCTATAACGGCGACCGTGCCCAGCAGTTGGAATATGCGAAGTATGGTCGTACCGTGATCGCGGGCATGAACTACAAGTTTTAATTTTTAAACTGCAGTCTCCGCAGTGTATTTCAGCCTCCGCCGGGAAACCGGCGGAGGTTTTTTTTAGTTCATCGCCGCTGCATATGGGATACTAGCGAAAATATCAAGATGGCGCTTTCCCAGCGCAAATGGTTACGGGCTATATAATGTTGGCGCACCGAGTAGACTCGCATTGAATTAACCAAAGTACGAGGCTGCCGCAGCAAGCATGGTATCGGCGCGGTGGTCGTAGCTCAGAAAGAGAATATCACTTGAAAATTTATCCAGTCATTTTATCCGGCGGCGCCGGCACCCGTTTGTGGCCGCTGTCGCGCGCGATGATGCCCAAGCAGCTGTTGCCGCTGGTATCGAAGCGCTCCATGCTGCAGGAGACGGTATTGCGCTTGCCAGAGGGCGCCACAGTGGCGGCGCCGCTGATCGTCTGCGGCAATGAACACCGCTTCATGGTGGCGGAACAAATGCGTGAAATCGGTGTGACGCCGCTGGGCATCATGCTGGAATGCGTAGGCCGCAACACCGCGCCTGCGGTGGCCGCTGCCGCCCATTTCCTGCTGTCGCAAGACCCCGATGCGATCATGCTGGTCCTGCCTGCCGACCACGTCATCAATGACCGCGCCGGCTTCCACGCGGCGATCGCCCACGCGGCCGAACTGGTCAAGGATGGCGCGCTGGCCACATTCGGCATCGTGCCTACCGCTCCCGAAACCGGTTACGGCTATATCCGGCGCGGTGCGCCAGTAGTTGCCGATTCCGGCAGCTACAGCGTCGAGCGTTTCGTGGAAAAGCCTGACCTGGCCACCGCCGAGAGCTTCCTGGCCGACGGCGCGTACTACTGGAACAGCGGCATGTTCCTGTTCCAGGCCAAGACCTATCTGGACGAGCTGCGCACGTTGCAGCCAGCCATGGAAGCATCCGCTGCCGAAGCAGTGCGCCTGGCGTACCGCGATCTCGACTTCTGCCGCCTGGACGAAGCATCGTTTGCTGCGTCGCCGTCCGAATCGATCGACTACGCCGTCATGGAGCACACCCGCCGCGCGGTCGTGGTAGCAGCCGACATCGGCTGGAACGATGTCGGCTCGTGGTCGGCGCTGTGGGAAGTGCAGCAGCGCGACGCCGAGGGCAACGCCAGCCGTGGCGACGTGTACTTGGATGGCGTGACCAACAGCCTGGTGCGCGCTGAAAGCCGTATCGTGGCCGTGATCGGCGTGCAGGACCTGGTGGTCGTGGAAACTGCCGACGCGGTACTGGTGACCCACCGCGACCACGTGCAGCGCGTCAAGAAAGTGGTCGAGCACCTCAATGCCGACGACCGCACCGAGCACCTGCACCATACCAAGGTGTACCGTCCATGGGGTTCGTACGAAGGCATCGACATCGGCGAACGCTTCCAGGTCAAGCGCATTACCGTCAATCCGGGTGGCAAGCTGTCGCTGCAAATGCACCACCACCGGGCCGAACACTGGATCGTGGTCAGCGGCACCGCGCGCGTGACGTGCGGCGAGAACGTCACCCTGTTGTCGGAAAACCAGTCGACGTATATTCCTATCGGCATGAACCATCGCCTGGAAAATCCGGGCAAGTTGCCGCTGCATCTGATCGAAGTGCAGTCCGGCAGCTACCTCGGTGAAGACGACATCGTCCGTTTCGAGGACGTGTACCAGCGCACCTGACCGCTGGCGGTCATGGTGACAGCGTAGTCGAGCACGAACGCAATGCAGAGGGCCTCCGCCGGGAAACCGGCGGAGGCCTTTTTGCTATTACTTCTGCTGCGCGGCAAACGCCGCATTCTGCTGGTCGAGCCAGACCTTCAACGGCGCAAAATACTCGAGCAGGGCGCCGCCGTCGATTTTATCTTCGCCCGAAATCGCCTTCAGCGCTTCCGGCCACGGCTTGCTGGCGCCCATGGCCAGCATCTGCTGCAACTTGGCGCCGGCTTTCGGGTTGTCGTACACCGAGCAGCGGTTCAGTGGTCCCGTGTAGCCGGCCTCGCGGCACAGCGCGCGGTGGAACTGGAACTGCAGCATGTGGGCCAGGAAGTAGCGCGCATACGAGACGTCGGCCGCCACGTGGTACTTGGCGCCGGCGTCGAAGCCACCGGCTGCCATCGGCGCCGGGCGGCTCACGCCCATGTACCGTTCGCGCAATTGCCACCAGGTTTTGTCGAAGTCGTCCGGTTTGGTTTTGCCGGCGTACAAGTCCCAGCGCCATTTATCGACGGAGTACGCGAACGGCAGGAACGCCACCTTGCCCAGCGCGCGCTTGAGCAGGTCGCCAATGTCGGCGTCGGCCGGCGGCGTTTCGTCCATCAGGCCCACTTTTTTCAGGTAGTCGGGGGTGATCGACAGTGCGATGGTGTCGCCGATGGCTTCGTGGAAGCCGTCGTTGGCGCCGGTGCGGAACAGCAGCGGCTGCTTGTTATAGGCCAGGAAGTAGTACACGTGGCCCAGTTCGTGGTGGATCACCGTGAAGTTCTCGGCGGTGGGCGTGATGCACATCTTGATGCGCACGTCGTCCTTCTCGTCGATCGGCCACGCCGATGCGTGGCACACCACGTCGCGGTCGCGCGGCTTGGTCAGCAGCGAGCGTTCCCAGAACGTGGCCGGCAGTTTCTGCATGCCCAGCGACGTGTAGAAGCGCTCGGCGTACTGCGTCATCTGCCTGGCGTCGGTATTGCGCTGTTCCAGTACCTTGGTAAGGTCGTAGCTGCTGGCGCCGGTGGCCGGTTTCAGGATCGGGTACAGGTTGTCCCAGCTCTGTGCCCACATATTGCCGAACAGGTGAGATGGAATCGGGCCGGTCAACGGCACCACGTCCGGGCCATAGGTCTCGCGCAGCTTGTAGCGCGTGTACGTGTGCAGCGACTGATAGAGCGGCGCGACCTGCTGCCACAGGCGTTCCATCTCGGCGGCAAAGGCCTCGGGCGGCATGTCGTACTGCGAGCGCCACATGGCGCCGGTGTCGGCAAAACCCATCTGCTTCGCGCCCTTGTTCGACAGCGCGATGTAGTCGATGTACTTCTGCTTGTAGGCCGGCGACTGCGCGTGCCAACCCACCCACATCTCCCTGAGTTTTTTCTCGTCGTGGCTGTCGGCCAGCACTTTTTCCATCTCGCCCAGCGCCAGGCACTGGTCGGCGCCGTCAGCTTGCCTGACGCAGTACTTGGCCTTGCCGTAGGCGCCGTTGAGGGCGGCCTGCAGTTGCGCGAACTGTTCGCGTTCCTTCGGATCGGCAAACACCAGCGACTGCTGCAGCAGCATGATCTTGCGCGCCTGGTCCGGCGCCAGTTTCACGCCGTTGAAGCGGCGCGCGCCGATGGCGGCCTCGCCGGTCGCGGTGAGATAGCGCTCGGCGAACCAGGAGCTGATCGCCTCGGTGTCGTCGGTGATGAAGTTGGAGCCCACCCAGGCGGCGCGCGCCTGTTCGTTATTGAGCTTGTTGAGGCGCGCTTCGGTGTCGGTCAGGAACCGCTGAGCCTCGGCGGTGGTGGGCTTTTTCTCTGCGGCGGCATGCGCGGTAACGCTGGCTGCCATGGCCACTACCGCAGTGATTAGAAGCGGCAGCGTGCCGATGGTACGTGATGTCATTGCATCTCCCTGGTGGATATTTGCGGGCCACCGGGCTGTTGCCCGATGGCCCGCAAATCATACACGGCTAGAGAACGATGGCGACACTCCGCGCTGCTGCCATGTTGGCCGGCAGCGTCACCGTCAGCAGCTTGCTGGCAGCATCCCACGCAAAGGCGGCAGCCTTGCCATCGACCTTCACGCTGGCCGGCTTGTTTGCCACGTTATGCACGCTGACATCGAAGGCGCGGGGCTGGCGGGTTTGCTGCCGGCCCAGCTCCGACGCCACGTTCAAGGTCAAGGTGCGGCCTTTGAGTACGCTGGCAAAGCGCAGCAGTTCGTACTTGCCCTGTTCGTAGGCCTGCGCGGTGGCACCGTCGTCATCGTACAGCTGGCCGCTGCCGGCGGTGGCCGAGGCGTCGTGGTAGTAATGCAGGGCGATGCGGCGCGTGTTGTAGTCGCGCGTGGTCTGCACCACGGCCGTCATCGGAATGAAGGCGCCGGCGCGCACGTACACGGGAATGTGCTCGGCCTTCAATGCCACGGTTTTGCTGGCGCCGCCCGCATGGCGCTCGCCGGTATAAAAGTCGAACCAGGCGGCGGTGGCGGGGAAGTACACATCAGCCGTGGTGGCGCCCTTGGTCATGACCGGCGTCACCAGGAAGTCCTTGCCCCACAGGTAGGTGGACGACATCGACTGTGCCTTGGGATTGCCCGGTTCCTCGTACACCATCGGGCGCATCAGCGGCAGGCCGCGCTGGTTGTTCTCGAAGCCCAGCGTGTAGTTATATGGCAGCAGCGCGTAGCGCAGGCGGATCGCGGTGCGCGCCAGCGCCTTGGTTGCCGCGTTGCGGTACACCGGTTCCGACGGCACTTCTTCCTGCGCGTGCGGGCGGAACACGGGCTGGAACACGCCGTACTGGAGCCAGCGCGCATACAGTTCATCGTCTTCGACCGGGTTGGCAAAACCACCGAGGTCCGAGTGCATATAGCCGGCGCCCTGCATGCCCATTTGCAGTGCGATCTCGGGCTGCGACTGCAAGCCGCCCCAGCTGCGATCGACGTCGCCCGACCACGGGATGATGCCGTAGCGCTGCGTGCCCGAGTACCCTGCGCGCATCAGGATGAACGGCCGCTCGGTCGGGAAGTCCTTCTGGTAACCCTCGGCCACCAGGCGCGCCCACTGGTGGCCGTAGATGTTGTGGACCTCGTCGGCGCTGCCGGTGGCGTGACGCATGGCGGTGGGGTGCAGCTCGGGTTCGCCCAAATCGCCCCATACGCCTTTGACGCCCTGCTGGCGCAAGCCCTTGTAGATATCCCACAGCCAGTCGCGGCCCGGCGCGCCGAAGATGTCGATCAGGCCCGTGTGGCCGAAGAAGAAATCGTACGACAGCGGCTTGCCATCCGGTCCGGTGCCGAGGATTTTTTTGTCGACGGCCTCCTGCCAGCGGCTCGACGTGTTGACGACGAATGGCTCGGAGATTACCACCGTCTGTACGCCTTGCTGCTGGAAGTCGGCGATCATGCCGGTGGGGTTGGGGAAGTTGTCCTTGTCCCAGGCCAGGTTGCCCATGGTGCCTTTGACCTCTTTGCCGAACCAGTACAGGTCCATCACGATGGCGTCGAGCGGGATGTCGTCCAGGGCGAACTGGTTGACGGTTTTGCGCGCCTCGGCCTCGGTGTGGTAGCCGAAGCGCATGGCGAAGTTGCCGAAGGCCCAGCGCGGTGGCAACGGCTGCTTGCCGGTCAAACTGGTGTAGTTGCCGACCACGTCCTGCCAGCTGTCGCCAGCGACCACCTGGTAAGTCTTGCGGCCGCCGATGGTTTCCCAGGTCAGGCTGTTGTCCTTCCTGCTGTCGAAATCGAGGTAGCCGGTTTGGGCGTTGTCGAAGTGGAGCGCGTACAGCTTCGACGACATGGCAATCGGCATGCCGTAGTTGAGCTGTCTCGACGTGGCGCCGTAGCCATAGTCGGCCTTGTTGTACAGGGTAAAACGGTTGCCGCGCCGGTTCATGCCGACTGCGCGCGCGCCGGCGCCATACAGCGCCTCGTCGGCATCGAGCGCAAATTCGATGGCGTCGAGCTCGCGGGCCTCGCCCTTGTTGATGTCCTTGCTGCCGGTGGCGACGTCGTCGCGCACTTTCAGGTAGCCGCGTTTTTCCGCCACCAGTGGTTTGCCCTTGTACGTGTAGCTGATACGCAGCGGCGACTTGGTAATGGTGACCGCGATGCCGGCCGTGGCGTATTCGATGCGATCCCCCTGGTCCTGTACCGAGGCCTCGACTGCCGCTGGCGCCAGCACGACCGCGTGCGAGGCCGGATCGAACGCTTCGCCGGCGGGAATGAACGTGGTCTCCATGATGGCGGCGGAGTAGGGCTTGATCACGTAGCGGCCATCGCTGGTGCGGATGTCGAGCTGGCCGCTGGCGGCCACCATCGACTCGAAAGTGCGCTCGGCAGCGGCCGCCGGGGCCAGCGCCAGGACGACCAGCGGTACACTGGTGGCGAGTTGGGAGAAGGAAATGCGTATCATGTCAGTGTGGTGTCCCGTCGTTTTGTTGTTTGGCTACATTTGACTACAAAAATCGGTAGTGAAACTGCGGTTTGCCGTTATTTTACTAGGGAAAAGTTCATTTGACACACCTGTGTCTGCATGTTATTTTGCTACAAATTCAAAATACTCGGGACGCGCAGCATGCACTCACACCTCAAGAAGCCCATATTGTCGTTCTGGCAGTTGTGGAATATGAGCTTCGGCTTTTTCGGCATTCAATTCGGCTTCGCGCTGCAAAACGCCAACACCAGCCGGATCTTCTCCACCCTCGGCGCCGACCCCGACAACCTGTCGCTGTACTGGCTGGCCGCGCCGGTCACGGGCCTCTTGGTGCAGCCAGTCATCGGCTACCTGAGCGACAACACCTGGCACCCGACCTGGGGCCGCCGCCGGCCGTTCTTCTTCCTTGGCGCGCTGTTCGCGTCGATCGCGCTGTTCCTGATGCCGCATTCGTCGGCGCTGTGGATGTCCGTGGCCGTGCTGTGGATGCTCGATGGCGCGATCAACGTGTCGATGGAGCCGTTCCGCGCCTTCGTGGGCGACAAGCTGGGACCGTCGCAGCAGACCGCCGGCTTTGCCATGCAGACCTTCTTTATCGGCTGGGGCGCGGTGATCGCTTCGCTGCTGCCCACCATTTTTGCCGACTACCTGGGCGTGTCCAACGAGTCGGTGGCTGGCGCCATTCCCGATACCGTGCGCTACTCGTTCTACGCCGGCGGCGCCATCTACATGAGCGCCGTGCTGTGGACCGTGCTCACCGCGCAGGAACTGCCGCCCGACGACATGGAAGCGTTCCGCGCCGAGCAGCGCCGCAACAAGGGCCTGCTGCACGCCCTGAAGGAAATCCTGGCCGGTTTCGGCGGCATGCCCAAGACCATGGTGCAACTGGCGGCCGTGCAGTTCTTCACCTGGATCGGCCTGTTTGCGATGTGGATCTACACCAACGTCGCCATCGGCAAAAACGTCTTCGGCACGACCGATGCACAGTCGGCCGCGTTCCAGGCGGCGGGCAGTCACGTCGGCGTGATGTTTGCCGTGTACAGCGGCGTAGCCGCGCTGGCCGCGTTCGTGCTGCCGGTGCTGGCGCGCCATACCAGCCGCAAGTTCACCCACACGCTGTGCCTGGCCATCGGCGGCGTCAGCCTGATCAGCCTGTTCGCGGTCCACGATGTGCAGCTGTCGTACCTGCCGATGGTGGGCGTGGGCATTGCCTGGGCCAGCATTCTGACCATGCCGTACGCAATCCTGGCCGGCGCGCTGCCACCCAAGCGCATGGGTTACTACATGGGCGTGTTCAATTTCTTCATCGTGATTCCGCAGATCGTCAGCGGCCTGCTGCTCGGCTTTGTAACCAAGTACCTGTTCATGGGTGAGGCGGTCAAGACCCTGATGCTGGGCGGCGTCTGTATGCTGGTGGCGGCAATTTTGACCTTGGCCGTGCAAGATAACGCAGCCCCTGAACGTTAATAATGTAATATTGCCCGTGAGATAATGGCAACGACGGCGGCGTGGCAACGCGTCGCCCCTTCATTCACGCGGAGCGACTATGAGCATTCAAACGATCACCACCCAACCGATTTCCGGCCAGCGTCCCGGCACGTCCGGCCTGCGCAAGAAAGTTACCGTCTTCCAGCAGGCGGGCTACCTCGAAAACTTCGTGCAAAGCGTGTTCGACACGCTGGGCGACGTCGCCGGCAAAACGCTGGTGGTCGGCGGCGATGGCCGCTACCACAACCGCGAAGCGATCCAGGTCATCCTGCGCATGGCGGCGGCCCACGGCTACGCCAGGGTGCTGGTCGGGCAGGGCGGCGTGCTGTCCACCCCGGCCGTGAGCTGCGTGATCCGCAAGCACGGCGCCGCCGGCGGCATCGTGCTCTCGGCCAGCCACAATCCCGGTGGCCCGGACGGCGACTTCGGCATCAAGTACAACATCGCCAACGGCGGCCCGGCTCCCGAGAGCATCACCGAGGCGATCTACGCGCGCACCGAAGCGATTACCGAGTACCGCATCAGCGATGCGCCCGCCGTGGACCTGAACGTGCTGGGCACCTCGCACATCGAGCAGACCGAGATCGTCGTGATCGACTCGGTGGCCGACTACGCGGAACTGATGCAGCAACTGTTCGACTTCGACGCCATCCGCAAGCTGTTCGGCGGCGGTTTCCGCATGTGCTTTGACGGCATGTCCGCCGTCTCCGGCCCGTACGCCAAGGCCATCATCGAAGGCATGCTGGGCGCACCAGCCGGCACCGTCATCAACGGCGAGCCACTGGAAGACTTCGGCGGCCTGCACCCGGACCCGAACCCGGTCAACGCCGCCCAGCTGATCGAGATCATGGCGGCCGACGACGCGCCCGATTTCGGCGCTGCTTCCGACGGCGACGGCGACCGCAACATGATCGTCGGCCGCAAGTTCGACGTCACGCCATCGGACAGCCTGGCCGTGCTGGCTGCCAACGCCACCGTGGCGCCGGGCTACCGCGCCGGCCTGAAAGGCATCGCCCGCTCGATGCCGACGTCGCAGGCGTCGGACCGCGTGGCAGCAGCGCTGGGCATCCCGAGCTTCGAGACACCGACCGGCTGGAAATTCTTCGGCAACCTGCTCGACGCCGGCCAGGCCACCCTGTGCGGCGAAGAGAGCTACGGCACCGGTTCCGACCACATCCGCGAAAAGGATGGCCTGTGGGCCGTGCTGTTCTGGCTCAACCTGCTGGCCGCGACCGGCAAGTCGGTGGAAGAGCTGGTGAGCGAACACTGGGCGCGCTTCGGCCGCAACTACTACTCGCGCCACGACTACGAGGCAGTGGAAACCAAGGGCGCCAATGAGCTGATGGATTCGCTGCGTATCAAGCTGGCCACGCTGCAGGGCGCGGACCTGGGCGCCTACGTGGTCGATTTCGCCGACGATTTCGAGTACACCGATCCGATCGACGGCTCGGTGTCGAAAAAACAGGGCATCCGCATCGTGATGACCAACGGCTCGCGCATCGTGTTCCGCCTGTCGGGCACCGGCACCGAAGGCGCCACCCTGCGCGTGTACCTGGAACGCTACGAAGCCGATCCCGAACTGCATCATTTACCAACCCAGCAGGCCCTCTCGGCCCTGATCCTGCTTGCCGAACAGGTGGCCGGTATCGAAGGCTGGACCGGACGCGCGCGTCCGACCGTCACTACGTAAAACCATAAGGAAGACAGCATGAGATTGACACGGTGGACCACGATTTCCCTGGCATTGACATCGGCGCTGGCGCTGGCAGGTGGCAACGCCGCAGCCCAGGCCACCGGCGTCAAGAAGAAAGGCCCGCCGCGCATCGAGGTGCCGAAGCAGGCCAAGCCCTTCTTGTGGGAAAACGCCACCGTGTATTTTGTGCTGACCGACCGTTTTAATAATGCCTTTACCGGCAACGACCTGGCCTATGGTCGCGAGAAGGATGCCGCACCGCTACGCGGTTTCATGGGCGGTGATCTCGCTGGCCTGATCAACAAGATCAACGACGGCTACTTCGACGCACTGGGCGTGAACGCCATCTGGCTCACGCCGCCGGTCGAACAGATCCACGCCGGTACCGACGAGGGCACCGGCAAGTCGTACGGTTTCCACGGCTACTGGGCCCGCGATTTTACGGCGGTGGACGCCAACCTCGGCACCGAGAACGATTTCCGTAACTTCGTCGAGGCGGCCCATGCGCGCGGCATCCGCGTGATCCTCGACGTGGTGATGAACCACACCGGCCCGGTCACCCGGATCGACCCGGTATGGCCGCAGGACTGGGTGCGCACCGACCCCACCTGTACCTATAAAGACGCGAAAACCACCATCGATTGCACGCTGGTGAAAAACCTGCCGGACATCCGCACCGACAGCGACGCCGAAGTGGAACTGCCGCCGCAACTGGTGGAAAAATGGCGCCGCGAAGGGCGCTACACGCAGCAAATGAAAGAGCTCGACGAGTTCTTCGCCAAAACCGGCTACCCGCGCGCACCGCGCTACTACCTGATGAAGTGGCACGCGGACTGGATCCGCAAGTTCGGCGTGGACGGCTTCCGCGCCGACACCGTCAAGCACGTGGAACCCAAGGTGTGGAAAGAACTGCGCACCGTGGCCGATGCAGCGTACGAGGACTGGAAGCAGGCCAACCCCGACAAGAAACTCGGCGACAAGTTCTACATGACCGCCGAGGTCTATAACTACGATATCGCCCACGGCCAGACCCATGACCTTGGTGGCGGCACCATCGCCAACTACTACCAGCAGGGCTTCGACAGCCTGATCAACTTCGGCCTGGTGCGCGATGCGAACAAGGATTACGAGGCGCTGTTCTCGAGCTACTCGAACATCCTGCACGGCGGCGCGCTGCAGGGTTACTCGGTATTGAACTACATCGATTCGCACGACTACGAGCCGCCGTTCGACGCTGCGCGCAAGCGTCCGTTCGAGAGCGCGACCAAGCTGCTGCTGGCGCCCGGCGCCGCGCAGATCTATTACGGCGACGAAACCGCGCGCAAGCTCGATATGCTTGAAGCCACCGGTGATGCGAAACTGCGCTCGTTCATGAACTGGGACGAGCTGGCGAAAAACACGCAGCGCGACGGTTACAAGGTCGGCGACGTGTACACGCACTGGAGCAAACTGGGCCAGTTCCGCCGCGCCCACGTGGCGGTGGGCGCCGGCGTGCACCAGCAACTGCAGGCACAGCCCTACATCTTCAAACGCACGTACGACAAGGATGGCCTGCGCGACCAGGTGGTCGTCGCCCTCGATCTGCCGACCGACAAGGCCAGCGCCATCAAGGTACACGGCGTGTTTGCCAACGGCCAGAAGGTGCGCGACTACTACTCGGGCAAGACCGCCGTGGTACGCGCCGGCAGCGTCAATTTCGGCACCCGTAATCCGATCGTGTTGATCGGCCAGGCCGATTAACGTATCAAAGGCCGGCGCCGCGCTGCCGCCAGCAGGTTACGCGGTGACGGCGTGGTGCACAGCAGGCGCGGAACGCGCATGGCAAACGCACGTTCGACGGCTTCCAGTGCACTGTCCATATTGAGCGTCGGCGCCTCTTCCTGCGCGGCCTGGGCCTGGTGCCAGCGGGCGAAATCGGCCACTTCCATCGGCTTGGCGAACAAATAGCCTTGCGCCTCGTCGCAACCTGCCGAGCGCAGGAAGGCCAGCGCCGCGCCATTTTCCACGCCTTCGGCCACCACCCGGTGGCCCAGTTCCTGCGACAGCGAAATCATGGCGCGCACCAGCCCTTGCTGGCGCTGGTCGTGTTCGATGCCGCGCACGAACGACTGGTCGATCTTGACCACGTCGGCCGGCATGCGCTGCAAATAGGCCAGGCTGCTGTAGCCGGTGCCGAAATCGTCGATCGCCAGGTGGATGCCGGCATGGGCCAGCGCATCGAGCGTGGCGTGCGCCTTGGTCGGGTGCTCCATGATGGCGCTCTCGGTGATTTCCAGCTCCAGGCAATCGTGCGGCAGGCGGCGCCGCTGCAGGCCCTCGACCACGCGGTCGGCAAAGTCGGCTTCCAGCAGGTTCAGCGCCGAGACGTTGAGCGACAGTTGCAGCACCAAGCCGGCATGGCGCCAGGCCAGTTGCTGGTCGAGCGCGGTATTCAGTACCCAGGAAGTAGCCGCCTGCGCCAGGCGCGAGCGCTCGACGATGGGCATGAATTCGCCGGGGCCGATGGCGCCCAGGGTGGGGTGGTTCCAGCGCAGCAGCGCTTCTGCGCCCACGCATTCGCCGCTGGCGATGTCGATCCTTGGCTGGAACACCAGGCGCAGCTGGCCGGGGCTTTCGAGCGCCGCGCCAAAGTCGTTGAGCAGGCTGAAGCGGCGGCGATACACCTGGTCTTCGCCGACCGAGTACATGGCCACGCTGGTGCCCGATTCGATAGCGTCCTGCACTGCGCTTTGCGCGCGCCGCAGCACATTGAGAGCGTCGGTATTGCTGATGTCGAACGGCACCACGCCAATGGTGGGCGTGGCGACAAAGCGGGTTTTGACGGTGGCGATCGCATGAGCGAGCTTGGCCTCCAGCAGCGGCGGATAGCGGTCGATTGCCATCTCCGGCGTGGTCAGGATCGCGAACTGGGTGGTGGCCACGTGATAGACCTTGCGGCCTGCGCCCAGTTCGGTGCGGATCCAGGCGGCGGCGTCGGTCACCAGTTCGTCGAGGTAGCGCGGGTTCATGGCGCGCACGGCGTGCGCCAGTTGCGCCGGCGTGGCCAGGTTGATCAGCACCGCCACGCGCTGGGCGCCGTCCTCGCTGTCGCGCTGCATGTCCTGGAAATCCTCGATGAACTGGTTGCGGTTGGGCAGGCCGCTGATCGAATCGACGCGGCCCAGCGCGTGCATGATCTCGATTTGCGACATCACCATCGCGGCCAGGTCGCACAGTATGGTCAGTTCCTCCGGCGTAGTGTCGCGCGGCTCGGTACCGAGCACGCACATGGCGCCCAGGCAGTGCCCGTCGGCAGTCACCAGCGGCGCGCCGGCGTAGTAGCGGATGCCGCTGGCAGCCAGCGGACTGTCGCGGAAATACGCGTCGTCCTGCAGATCGGAAATCACCAGCAGCTCGGCGTTATCGGCCACGCTGCCGCACGGCGCCTTGATGCGCGGGATCGAGCAATGCTCGATGCCCACGCGCGACTTGAACCACTGGCGGTCGCTGTCGGTCAGCGAGACGGCGGCAATCGGCAGGTTGAACAGCCGCGCCGCCATGCGCGTGATGCGGTCGAACGCTTCGCTTGGTGGCGTGTCGAGGATATTGAGCTTGTGGAGCGCATCGAGGCGCTGTGCTTCCGTGGTCAGGCAAGAAATAGTCATGGTCGTTTTCGTTTTGGTGGTGCCAGCGGGCGGTGTCTTGCCCACTGCGGGACGTGCGTGACAACGAGCTATTGAATGCGGGGGCGTGGCGCCAATCGATTGCGTAAATCGCAATATTATTGCACTCGTGAAATTAATAGTACCATGATTTAAGTTTTGACTCGGCGCCCGGTTGCAATCGTGCGCCGAGGCAACGGTTGGCTCACTCCTCCACGAACACCACGGCGCTGCGCGCCGGTACCGAAAAACTGCCGGTGGCCGTGTCGTATGTCGCGCAGACGGCAATGCGCCGGTCGGCCGCGCCAGCGCCCAGGTGCACCGGGTGCAGCCGGTAGCGGCGGCCCTGTTCTGCGTTGACGGCGACCTGCTGCGCCACCTTGTCCGCGTTGATCACGTAGGTGATGGCCTTGAAATGGGCGCCAGGGTAGCCGGCGCCGTCGAGGTGCCCCACGATCACGGTCGGCACCTGCTGCGCGCCGGTGTTGTAAAAGCGCAGGCGGTGTTCGACATCCTTTGCCGTGCGCAGGCGGAACAGCGTGCTGCTGGCGCGGATGGCCAGCAGGTCGCGGAAGGCGTCGCGGGTCCAGGCGATGTCCTGCGGCGTGGGCTTGATGTCCGCCGCGCGCGCCAGCAGGGGGCGCATCAGCGCGTAATCCTTGCCGTTGTCCTCCTCGCGCGGCAGGCCGGTGCCGAAGTAATTGTCGCGGTAGGTCCAGTCCAGGCGGTTGAACCAGTCGCCGGACTCGAAGCTGTTGCGGTCCAGCGATTTCGATCGCAGGATGTCGAAGCCGGCGTGGAAGTAGGGCACGCCCTGGCTGAATGCATTGATGGCCGCGCCCAGTATTTGCACCTGCGCCCGCTCGGCCGTGGTGGTACCCAGCGGCAGCTTGAAGACATTGATGTCGAACAGGGTCTGGTTGTCGTGGTTTTCCACGTAGTTGACGGTCTCGCCCGGTTCGCTGGCGTAGCCGGCCGGCTGGTTGCCCCCATAGACCATGTCTTCGAGGCGCTTGCGCTCGCCCTGGCGGGTTTGCAAGGTGAAGCCGCGCAGCGAACCGGCCAAACCCACCTTGACCATGTCGGCTGCGTCCATCAGGTCTTCTCTGGTGCGTGGCGCCGCGCTGGCGTTGGCGTCATATACCAGGCCATTGATCCAGCCCTGCCGGCTGGCGATTTGCGCGCTGCCGTCGGCGGCACCGCCGCCGCGCATGGCGTCGCGCGCGCGGTCGCTGAAGGTGCCGATGCCGGTACCGTTCAACGACAGCTGCGACGCCTGCACGAAGCGCGCGCCGTCGGCCACTTCGCCGAAGTTCCAGCCTTCGCCGATCAGGTTGATGTGGCGGCCGGTGGCCTGGTTCACGCGCGCCTGCAGTTGTTCCATCGCTGCGCGCGGCTGGTGGCCCATCAGGTCGAAGCGGAACGAGTCGATCTTGTACTGCACCGCCCACAGCTCGGCCGAATCGATCATCAGCTTGGCCATCATGGCGTGTTCGGTGGCGGTGTTGTCGCAGCAGGTGGAGCGCTCGATCGCGCCTTTCGCATCGAGCCGGTGGTAGTAGCCGGGCACCACGCGGTCGAGCACCGACTGCTGGTTCTGGCCAGCGATAAAGGTGTGGTTGTACACCACGTCCATGCCTACCCGCAGGCCGATCTTGTGCAGCGCCTGAACCATGCGGCGGAATTCGACGATGCGCTTGGCGCCGTCGGCTGCATCGGTGGCGTAGCTGCCTTCCGGGGCACTGTAGTGGTAAGGGTCGTAGCCCCAGTTGTAGCAGTCGGTGAACTTGACGGCGGTGATGGCCGCCTGCTGTGCCAGTCCGTCGGGCCGCAGGTCAGGCAGGGCGGCGATTTCCGCCAGCGTGGATTTGCAGCCCTGTTCCGGCACGGTGGCGATGTCGTACACGGGCAGCAGGTGGATGTCGGTCATGCCGGCTTTGCTGAGCGCTTGCAGGTGGCGCATGCCGTTCGAGCCAGTCTCGGTAAATGCCGTGTACTTGCCGCGGTTGGCGGCGCTCACGGTGGCGTCGTTGATCGAAAAGTCGCGCACGTGCAGCTCGTAGATCGCCATGTCCGGCTGCGTGGCCACGCGCTTCGGTATCGGCGTACGGTCCCAGCCTGCCGGTTTGAGGCTGGCTGCGCCGAGGTCGGCGATGTAGCTGCGTTTTGAATCCGTGGTCAGACTGACCGAGTACGGATCGGTGACCAGGTTGCGCACCAGGCCTGCGGTGGGCGCCACCACGTCCACCAGGTACTGGTAGTACTTGCCCGCGTGTTGGCCGGGCAGCTCGGCGGACCAGATGCCGCTGGCATCGTCGCGTCGCATGGTGGTCAGTGCGGTCGCTGTTGAAGAGCCGCTGGCGTAGGTGCACACGGCCACGCTCTGTGCGGTGGGCGCCCACAGCTTGAAGCCGGCCGCTTTGGCGCGCACGGTCACACCGAGGTCGGGCGCTTTGGCGGCGCTGGCGTACAGGTCGTCCAGGGCGCCCGGCAGTTGCGCGGTGGTTGCATCGAGCACCGTGCCATCGGGCGCTTCGCGCACCAGCAGCAGCTGGCCGGTGAGCAGGGCGGGGATGCGGGCGGCATCACCTGGCGCCACGGCCAGCAGCGGCCCCTTGCCGATGAATTTGAAGCGTTGCGCCAGCGCGGCCGGGGCCGGCGTGTTCGATGGCGAGAGCAGCATGGCGCCGTCCTCGCCGGTCACACGCTGGCCGACGGTGGCGCGCAGCTGCGCGGTGGCCGAGTGATACAGTTTGAAGGTGCCGGTGGTGTCGGCGGCCGGCCACTGGATCAGTTGGCGGTCCAGCCAGTAAGCGCGCGCCTCGGCGGCAGGCATGGCGCCGGCCTGCAGTACGGTGGCGAACGGGCCGTCGCAGTCGGCAATGGTGGGGGCGGCGGTTGCTGCCGCGCAGCTCAGCGCCAGTGCGACGCCGGTAAGAATCTTGGCCAATCTCGTCTCCAAACTATAGATTTAGTAGTGCTGTTACAAAAAAGCCGGCAATTCAAGGAGAATTGCCGGCCTATGGTAATCTAAAAGCTGTAGTTTTGGTACGGACGGTTATGCTTTGCGGTAGTTATCGACCATCTTGTAGCGGGTGGCATAGAGTGCGAACAATCCCGCACACACCAGCGCAAAGCCGGCAAAGAAGAACATCTGGAACGCGCTCTCCGACAGTCCCGTGCTGGCGATGTGGCCACTGACCGTATCGTTCTTCACGCCGGCGTTGACGATCAGTACCCACAGGTTGCCGATGGTGGTGCCCAGGTACCAGAAGCTGAGGATGATGCCTTTCATCGGTGCGGGCGCCTGGCTGTAGGCGAACTCCAGGCCGGTGGCCGACACCAGCACCTCGCCCAGCGTGAGCAGTGCGTACGGCAGCAGTTGCCAGAAGATCGAGACCTTGTCGCCCGCGTCCATATTGAGCTGGATGGCGCCCACGGCGATCCAGGACAGGCCCGAGAGCGCAATCCCGGCGCCCATGCGGCGCAGCGGCGTGGGGTTGATGCCGATCGCGCGCATCAGCGGGTACAGCACCACGTTATTCAACGGGATCAGGATCATCACCAGGATCGGGTTGATCGCCTGCATTTGCGCCGGCAGCAGCGTGAAGTCCCAGCCGAACAGCGACAACTGCGGGCTGTTCATGGCGTTGGCCTGGACGATCCAGGTGGAAGCCTTCTGGTCGAACAGCGACCAGAACGGTGTGATCAGCGCGAACACGATCAGGATGCGCAGCACCGAACGCACGCCTTCCACGGCTTCGGCCGTGTGGATGCCGCGAGCGCGGTCCAGTTGCATCGACACGCCGAAGCAGCCGAACGCCAGCAGCAGCACCAGCGCGGTACAGAAGGCGATCACGAAGCCCATTTGCGGAATCATGCACAGCGATACCAGGGCGGCGAGAGCGCCCACGCCGGCCACCATCAGGCCTGGCCGCGACTGGCCGGCTACGCGCGCCAGCAGCGCGGTACGGGCCACGCTGCTGAACGAGTCGGGATTAGGCGCGGCCGGCGGTACGTGCACGTATTTTTTGCGGCCCATCCAGAACACCAGCGTGGCAATCGCCATCAGGATGCCGGGTATGCCGAAGGCCACCGAAGGACCGTAGTCGCGCAGCAGCACCGGCATCAGCAGCGAGGCGAAGAACGAACCGAAGTTGATGATCCAGTAGAACGCGTCGAACACCAGGCGCGCGCGGTTCTTGTTGGTCTGGTCGAACTGGTCGCCCACGAACGCCACCACCAGCGGCTTGATGCCGCCCGAGCCGAACGCGATCAGCCCCAGCCCGAAGTAGAAGCCGTTGATGTTGTGCTCGAAAATCGCCAGGCACGCATGGCCGGCCACGTAGATCAGGGAAAACCAGAAGACCGTGTTGTATTTACCGAAGTAGCGGTCGGCCAGCCAGCCGCCCAGGAGCGGGAAGAAGTACACGCCGATGACGAAGGTGTGGAACACGTGCTTGGCTTCGTTGGTGCGGTGTTCGGCCGGAATGAACAGCAGCAGGGTACTGAGCAGGAACGGCGTGAGGATGTTGCGCATGCCGTAAAAACTGAAGCGTTCACAGCCTTCGTTGGCAATGATGTACGGGATCTGCCGAGGCAAGGGCCCGTTGCCGTCCTTGATATCGACGGTGCTGGCGTTGCTGCTCACTGGTCTTTCTCCTGATTATATGTAGTTTGACTACTGATTTCTACCTTTGAAATTCCTGTTGAAATCTCTAAGTATTTGATTTTGAAGAATTAAATGTGATAATTCCCCACCGGTAAGCGCATTGAAAAAAACATGTTCGTCATGTATATTCTGTACAAATTCTTTTTCTTTGCCCAGCCAACCCCGGATTCTCTTATGACTCAGCAACTAACTCAAGTGTCGCCGCATGCCAAGGACTGGTATCGCGAGTCCATCATTTACCAGGTGTACCCACGCAGCTACTACGACACCAACGGCGATGGTATCGGCGACCTGCCGGGGATTACGGCAAAGCTGGACTATATCGCATCACTGGGCGTGGACATCGTGTGGATTTCGCCTTTCTTCACGTCGCCGATGAAGGACTTCGGCTACGACATCGCCGATTACTGCGATGTCGATCCGATGTTCGGCACGCTGGCCGACTTCGACGCGCTGATCGCCCGCGCCCACAGCCTGGGCCTGAAAATCATGATCGACCAGGTGATGGCCCACACGGCCGAAGACCACGCGTGGTTCAAGGAAAGCCGTGCCAGCCGCGATAACCCCAAGGCCGACTGGTACGTATGGAGCAATCCGAAAGACGACGGCAACCCGCCCAACAACTGGCTGTCGGTGTTTGGCGGCTCGTCGTGGCAGTGGGATACGCGCCGCCGTCAATACTATATGCATAATTTCCTGGCCAGCCAGCCGCAGCTCAATTTCCACAACCCGCAAGTGCAGCAGGCGCACCTGGACGCGCTGCGCTTCTGGCTCGAACGCGGCGTGGACGGCATCCGCCTCGACGCGTGCAACTACCACTTCCACGACCAGCAACTGCGCAGCAATCCGCCGGCCACCAACCGCGATTCGATCACGGTCACCGATGTGAATCCGTACGGCATGCAGGCGCACGACTACGACAAGACCCGCCCGGAAAACCTGCCGTTCCTGCAAAAGCTGCGCGCGCTGCTCGACGAATACCAGGCGATTTCGATCGGCGAAGTGGGCTCCGACGATTCGCTGGCCACCATGGCCGAATACACGGCCGGCGGCGACAAGCTGCACATGGCCTACAGCTTCAATTTGCTGGTCAATCACCTGTCGTCGCACTACATCCGCCAGCAGGTGGAGCAGTTCGAGGAACGGGTGAAAGGCGGCTGGGCTTCATGGTCGGTCGGTAACCACGACGTGCCGCGCGTGGCCTCGCGCTGGGGCGGCCCGGACGCGCCGCCGGCATTTGCCAAGCTGGCGCTGGCGATGCAGCTGTCGCTCAAGGGCACGCCGTGCCTGTACCAGGGCGACGAACTGGCGTTTGCCGAAGCGGACGTGCCGTTCGAGCTGCTGCAAGACCCGTACGGCATCACGTTCTGGCCCGAGTTCAAGGGCCGTGACGGTTGCCGCACGCCGATGGCCTGGACTGACGACGACCATGGCGGCTTCACCACGGGCGCGCCATGGCTGCCGGTCTCGCCGCAGCACCGCGAACGCGCGGCGGCCGTGCAGGAAAACGATCCGGCATCGACGCTGTCCTTTACCCGCACCTTTATCGCCTGGCGCCGCACGCTGCCGCAACTGACGCGCGGCGCGATCAGCTTCTACGATGCGCCCGAGCCGGTGCTGGCGCTGCGCCGCGATCTCGACGGCGAGCGCGGTGTGATTGCCGTGTTTAACCTCGGTGCGGAACCGGTCAGTTTCAGTCTGCCGCAGACGGCCGGCGCACAACAGCTGGAAGGCTACGGCCTGCCGGGGACGATCGATAACGGCGTCGTGTCGCTGCCGGCGTTCGGTGCATGGTTCGGCTACGCGGCGTAAGCGCGGGTCGAATGCGGCGTTGACTTCTTGCTACGCACTATTTCGGGTATGCTTCCGCCAACTGCCTTGACTGAACCAACATGAAACAATCCGAAGTGGATCAAAAACTCAACCGCACGGCCTTTGCCGACGGCCCGCGCCTGCTGGCCGACATCGGCGCCACGCATGCGCGCTTCGCCTTGCAGACGGCGCCGGGCGAGTTCCGCGCCGTGCGCGTGCTCAAGTGCGATGACTATGCCGACATCGTCGCCATGCTGCGCTCGTACCTGGCCGACCACGCCGACATCACGCTCAACCACGCGGCGCTGGCCGTGGCCAACCCGGTCAGCGGCGACTACATCCGCATGACCAACCGCGACTGGGAATTCTCCACCGACGAAGTGCGCCGCGCCCTGGGCCTGCACACTTTATTGGTGGTGAACGATTTCACGGCGCTGGCGATGTCGCTGCCGGGCCTCAAACCTGCGGACCTGATGCAGGTGGGCGGCGGCAAGCCGGCGCTCAACTCCGTGATCGGCGTGCTGGGACCGGGCACCGGTCTCGGTGTGTCGGGCGTGATTCCCACTGTCGATGGTTTCGTCACGCTCGGTTCCGAGGGGGGGCACACCAACTTCGCGCCGGCTGACGAGCGCGAATATTCGATCCTGCAGTACGCGTGGCAAACCTGGTCGCACGTCTCGACCGAGCGCTTGATTTCGGGCCCCGGCATGGAAATCATCTACCGCGCGATCGCCAAGCGCAACGGCCGACAAGTGCGCGACCTGACCTCGCAGGAGATCATGGCCGGCGCGCTCACCGATAAAGACCCGCTGTGCCTGGAAGTGCTCGAGTGCTTCTGCGCCATGCTCGGTGGCGCCACCGCCAACCTGGCTGTCACCCTGGGCGCGTTCGGCGGTATGTTCATTGGCGGGGGCATCGTGCCGCGCATGGGCGAGTGGTTTGCGCAGTCGCCGTTCCGCTCGCGCTTCGAGGCGAAAGGGCGGTTTACCAGCTACCTGTCCGAGATTCCGACCTACGTGATCACCACGCCCAACCCGGCGTTTTACGGCGTGGCCACCATCCTGTCCGAACACCTGCGTGGCCGCAGCGGCGCCAACACGCTGATGGAGCGCGTGCGCCATTTGCAGCACGAGTTGACGCCGGCCGAACAGCGCGTGGCGCAACTGGTGCTGGAGCAACCGCGCCTGGTGCTCAACGAACCGATTGCCGACATCGCACGCCTGGCCGAAGTGAGCCAGCCGACCGTGATCCGTTTCTGCCGCTCGCTCGGTTTCCTCGGCCTGGCCGATTTCAAATTGAAGTTCGCCAGCAGCCTGACGGGCGCGATTCCCGTGCGTCACAGCCAGGTGCGGGTGAGCGACAGCACGCACGACCTCAGCGCCAAGGTGATCGATAATACGGTTTCCGCGATCCTGAAATTCCGCGACCAGCTCGACGTGCGCTCGATCGACAAGGCCATCGCGCTGGTGGCCAAGGCCAAGCGCGTGGAGTTTTACGCGATGGGCAATTCGCGCGTGGTGGCGCTGGACGGTCAGCACAAGTTCTTCCGCTTCCGCATTCCGACGTCGGCGTACGGCGACTCGCACTTGCTGAACCTGGCGGCCGAGCTGCTCAAGCCGGGCGACGTGGTGATCGCCATTTCCAACTCGGGCAAGCTGCCCGACCTGCTCGAGGCGGTCGATGTGGCGCGTGCGGCCGGCGCGGACGTGATTGCGATCACGGCCAGCAACTCGCCGCTGGCGAAAAAGGCCAGCGTGTGCCTGGCGGTCGATCACTCCGAGGACAGCACCACGTTCCTGTCGATGATCTCGCGCATCTTGCAGCTGCTGCTGATCGACATCCTGTCGGTGGGAATCTCGCTCGACGCCCAGCAGGGCAAGCTGGTCGTCGAACATAAAGCCAAGGGCGAGGCCGATGGCCGCCGGCTGCTGATCTCTCACCTGGACGGCTGACCGTCGTCCATCCCCTTGAAAAAGGCAGACCAGCGCGGTCTGCCTTTTTTTTTCGCCTGTTACAAATTGCTGCTTGAACTTTCGCAGGAATGGAATAAGATATGTCTTACTAAGTTATATCTTAACTCGTTATGTCGTAACGAGTATTCACCACCTGACAAGGACATTGCCATGCTGACCAATCCACACCACCACTCCCATCGCCACCATGCTGCCCACGGCCATCACGGTCATGGCGGTGGCGGCGGCCGCGCGCGCGGCCCGAAAATGTTCGACGCCGGCGCCATGCGCTATATCGTGCTGCAACTGATCGCCGAAAAGCCGCGCCACGGCTACGAGATCATCAAGGAGCTCGAACAGCGTTCCGGCGGCGGCTACACCCCGAGCCCCGGCGCCATCTACCCGCTGTTGTCGATGCTGCTCGATATGGGTCATGTCTCCGCCTCGCCCGACGGCAACAAGAAGCTGCACACCATCACCCCGGAAGGCGAGGCGTTCCTGGCCGAGAACCGCCAGTTCGTCGATGCCATCGTGGCGCGCATGAGCGACCCGGCCGAGGCGCGCGACGACCTGCGCACCATCATGCATGAGCTCAAGCACGCGGTGATCGCCCAGGGCCAGGAAAACCATCCGACGCCCGCCAAGCTCGAGCAAATTCGCGCCATCCTGCGCCAGGCTACGGCCGACATCACGGCGCTGGCATGACCGCGGCTGGCTTATTGATCCCCGCGCCTGGTTCTGCACTGACCCCGGCGCGCGAGCGCCTGGTGCTGTGGCTGCTGGCGCTCACGCAGTTCACCGTGATCATGGATTTCATGGTCATGATGCCGCTCGCGCCGCAGCTGATGACGGCGTTTTCGATCACACCGGCCGCCGTCTCGGGCGCGGTGTCGGCATATGCCTGGTGTGCCGGGTTGTCCGGCCTGCTGGCGGTCATGTATATCGACCGCTTCGACCGCAAGCAGTTGCTGTTGTGGATGTTCGCGCTGTTTACCTTGTCCAACCTGGCGTGCGCGCTGGCGCCCACGTTCGAGGTACTGATCGCCTCGCGCGCGTTCGCGGGCGTGACCGGCGGCGTGCTGGGCGCCATCATCATGGCCATCATCGGCGACCTGATTCCGGCCGACCGGCGCGGCGCCGCCACCGGCGTGGTGATGACCTCGTTCAGCATGGCGGCCGTGGCCGGCGTGCCCACCGGCGTGATGCTGGCCGCGCACTTCGGCTGGGCGTCGCCGTTTTATCTGCTGGTGGTGCTGTCGGTGCCGGTCTGGCTGCTGGCCGCGCGCGCGTTGCCAGCGATCGATGGTCACCTGGGCCACCCGGTGCCGCTCAAGGCGGTGCTGCCGAACCTGGTTGCGCTGTACCGGGTGCCCAATCACCTGAGAGCCTTCCTGCTATCGTTCATGAACATGGCCACGGGCATGCTGGTGATTCCGTTTATTTCACCGGTTATGGTCAGCAATCTCGGCATCGCGCCGGCGGAGGTGACGTATGTGTATCTGGCCGGCGGCGTGGCCACGCTGTTTACCGCGCGTCGCATCGGCCGCTGGTCGGACCGGGTGGGGGCGCACAAGGTCTATCGTTACATGGCGCTGGCGTCGGCGGTGCCGATGCTGTTCGTCACCCATATGCCGGCCATGCCGTTGATTGCCGTGATCCTGTTTTTCCCGTTCTTCATGACGGCGGTGTCGGGCCGGACCATTCCGTTGCAGGCCTTGATGACCACGGTGCCGGAACCGGCGCGGCGCGGCGGTTTTCTGTCCGCCAATTCGGCAATCCAGTCGATCGGCAGCGGCACCGGCGCGCTGCTGGGCGGCATGACCTTGCACACGGACGCGGCCGGGCACATCATCGGCTACGGCCTCAATGGCTGGCTGGCGGCGGGGTTGACGGTATTGTCGGTGCTGTGGGTGGGGAGGGTACGGCGGGCGGTGGACCTGAAACCGGCAGTTGCGACCGCGTGAGGTCTGCCGGCCAAGCAACTGTCGATATCGACGTCATCCCGCGTCGGCGGACCGCCGCGTAGGCGGGGAAGAATTGCGCATCAGCCATCGACGCTGGTGCGTTTCTCCGGGTGCTTTTCACGGCGCCAGCGCGCCAGGCTGATCACTTCATCGTTGGTGGCGTCTTCCACCAGGATCTCGTCGTCATTGGCCGAGACCAGGAAACTTTCCCACCGCAGCGCCGCGTCGGCGCTGTTTTCCACAAAGCTGAACTGGTAATAGGTTTTGCCGTTGAGCTTGCGCGGCGCCGGATCGTACTCGATCAGCGCGCCGTGCACTTTCCCGTTCGAGGTTTTCTCCAGCATGGTGGACCAGGCGCGCAGTTCCGGCAACGCCAGCAGGGCAGCCGAGGCCTGGTCCTTGGTGCGCGTGACTTTCGGTTCCGCCGGTGCGGCCGGTTCGACCGCTGCCGGTGGACGTGGCGCTGGCTTGGCGGCCGGCGGCGTTGCTGGTGGCGTGGGCAGGGGCTTGATCGGTGCGGGTTGCGCAGGGACGGTGGGAGCAGGCTCCGGTGTCGAATTGCTAACGTACACGCCGACGCCGATCAGGACGGCGATGACAGCACCGGCGGTGAGCAGCAGGCGGGGCGGGAGAGACGGAGAAGCCATAATGAATAGACAAAACTATTTTATAGACGGACATACTAAACCAAAGGCAACCATCGGGCAACGTTTGCGGCTGGGCAAGCCGACAGGGTAACGCATAAGCCTATACAATTTTGGTATTACTCCTATCTGATATTTCATTGGCGGCATGACTGTCGATTCCGTAACATCTTGGCAGCATAGAAAAGGATTTCATAGTGGACAAGACCATACTCGGCGTTGACTGGGGTACCAGCAACCGGCGCGCCTACCTGATCGATCAACAAGCCAACTGCCTGGCCGAGTACGAGGATGACCAGGGCATGCTGGCCGTGGGCGGGCGCGAGCGCTTCGGCGCCTCGCTCGACGGCCTGCGCGCCGCCATGGGCATCGATGCCGCCGTCCCGGTCATCATGTCCGGCATGGTCGGCAGCGCCTCAGGCTGGCAGGAAGTGAACTACCTCGACGCCTCGGTGCCGCTGACCGAATTGCCGGCGCACCTGGCGCAGGTGAATGAAGCTCCCTGGTCGGCCAACTGCCACATCGTGCCCGGCTACGCGTACCGTCGCGGCCCGTCGGCCGATGTCATGCGCGGCGAGGAAACCCAGCTGCTCGGCGCCGTGGTGATGGGCCAGCGCGACGGTTGGCTGGTGCTGCCGGGTACGCACAGCAAGTGGGTGCTGCTCAAGGACGGCGTGATCCAGTCGCTGTCCACGTACATGACCGGCGAACTGTTCGCCATGCTGTCCAAGGGCGGCACGCTGTCGTCCATGATGGGCGGCGATACCAGCGACGCCACCGGCTTCGCAGCCGGCCTTGACCAGGCTGGCGTGGGCGAGCCGCTGTCGAACACCCTGTTCCGCGTGCGCGCCGGCGTGGTGTCGCGCAGCGCCCCGGTCGAGCAGGCCGCCGCGTTTGTCAGCGGTTTGCTGATCGGCGCCGAATTCGCTGCTGCCGCCCGCAGCATGCCGGCTGGCGGCACCATCACTGTCATCGGCTCGCCGGCGCTGGCCAAGCGCTACGCCGTAGCCGCCCAGCACTTTGGCCTGCAATGCCAGGTGCTCGATCCACATCGCGTGTATTGCACTGCGATTTCCCAATTCATCAAGGGCTGAACATGACCATTTCCCATCCAACCACGCCACTGGTCGCCATCCTGCGCGGTCTGCAACCTGCCGAGGCGGTCGATGTCGCCAAGGTGCTGTACAACGCGGGCTTCCGCGCGCTGGAAGTGCCGCTGAATCGCCCGGGTGCGCTCGAATGCATCGCCGCCATCGTCAAGCTGAACCTGCCGGATACCCTGGTCGGCGGCGGCACCATGCTCAGCGTGGCGCACGTGGAAGCCGTGTACGAAGCGGGCGGCCGCCTGCTGGTCTCGCCCAACTGCAACCCGGCCGCGATCCGTCGCGCCGCCGAGCTGGGCATGTACTGCGCACCTGGCGTGGCCACCCCGACCGAAGCGTTTGCCGCACTGGACGCCGGCGCCCATGCATTGAAACTGTTCCCGGCCGAGATGGTCGGCCACGGCGGCCTGAAAGCCATGCTCAGCGTGGTGCCGGCTGGCACGCCTATGTGGCCGGTGGGCGGCGTCACGCCCGAGACCATGGCAGGCTGGAAGAAAGCCGGCGCCACCGGTTTCGGCATCGGCGGCGCGCTGTTTACTCCGGGCGTATCGCTCGAAGAACTGGGTGAGCGCGCGGCGGCGTTCGTCAATGCCTGGCGCGCACTGGCTGCCTGATTTTTTAAAAAAAAAGGGAACCTCGAAAAACCGTAGCGAGCGGTTCGTTATCGTCGCGAGTAGCGGAAGCGTACGGAGGTACGCTGAGCAACGGAGCGGCGATAGCGGATCGCGCAGTAGGTTCTTCGAGATTCCCTAATTACGGAGACAAAAACGATGAGTAAGCATGAGGTGCAATGCCTGTGGGACCTGGGTGCGCAACTGGGCGAAGGCCCGCTGTGGGTAGCTGAAGAACAACGCCTGTATTTCGTTGACCTGAAAAGCAAGACGCTGCACGCGTTCGATACCGAGACCGGCCAGCGCCACGCCTGGGAAATGCCGGACTACGTCTGCTGGCTCATCGCGCGCGCCGACGGCGACGGCTTCATGGCCGGCCTGCGCCACGGCATCGCCCGCGTGTGGCTCGAACCGGAATTGCGTATCGAATACATCGCCCATCCGTTTGCACCGGGCAGCGACCTGCGCCTGAACGACGCCAAGGTGGACAGCGCAGGCCGCATCTGGGCCGGCTCCATGCACAACACCGACTACGCGCAAGCGGTCGGTGCGCTGTTCCTGCTCGACAAGGACCTGTCGCTGACGGTGGCCGATGCCGGCTACCACATCTGCAACGGCCCCACCTTCAGCCGCGACGGCACCACCATGTTCCACACCGACAGCTTCGAAGGCCGCATCTACGCCTACCCGTTGGCGGCCGACGCCACTCTGGGCGAGCCGCGCGTGTGGCGCCAGTTCGCCGAAGGCGAAGGTTCGCCCGACGGCATGACAGTCGATAGCGAAGGCTGCGTGTGGGTGGCGCAGTGGGGCGGCGGCCGTGTATGCCGCTACTCGCCCGACGGCGACCTGCTCGAAACCATCCGCGTGCCGGTGCGCAATCCCGCGTCGTGCACGTTCGGCAGCCCGGACTTCAAAACGCTGTTCATCACCACCGCCAGCGAAGACAACACACCCGAGCAACTGAAGGAATTCCCGCTCACGGGCGGCCTGTTCGCGGTGCGCGTGGATGTTGCCGGCATTCCGGCGGCACGCTTCGGCTAACGCTATCTGACGCGCCGCCGCTGCGGCGGCGCGTTCTTCCATGACTCGATTGTTGTGCCGCGCAAGGCGGCAGGGGGAGGTGCGCACTGGTGGTTGGCAGTTCCGTTTCATCCAAAACAAAAAAGACACTGGAGATAACATGAATTTCAAGAAAATGCTTGCCGCGTTCTGCGGCATGGCGCTGACCTTGGCCGCCTCGACGGCCTCGGCACAAAGTTTCGCCAACGGCGCCGATGTGGGCTGGGTCAGCCAGCAGGAGTCCGCCGGCTATGCGTTCTACAACAGCAGCGGCGTCAAGACCGACCCGTTCGTGCTGCTGAAAAATCTGAACATCAACGCCATCCGCCTGCGCGTGTGGGTCAAGCCTGGCTGGAACGATGGCGCCGATGTGCTGTACAAGGCCAAGCGCGCCGCAGCGCAAGGCCAGCGCATCATGATCGACTTCCACTACAGCGACAGCTGGGCCGACCCCGGCCAGCAAACCAAGCCGTCCGCGTGGGCCAACCATACCCTGGCGCAGCTGAACAACGACGTGTACAGCCATACCCAGGGCACGCTCAACTACCTGAAATCGAACGGCATCAACGTCGAGTGGGTGCAGGTCGGTAACGAGATCAACAGCGGCATGTTGTGGCCGGAAGGGAAGACCACCAGCTTCGCCAACCTGGCCGGCCTGATCAACAGCGGCTACAACGCCACCAAGGCCGTGTTCCCGAACGCCAAGGTGATCCTGCACCTGGCCAACGGCTACGACAACGCAGTGTTCCGCTGGTTCTTCGATGGCGTCAAAGGCGCGGGCGCCAAGTGGGACGTGATCGGCATGTCGCACTATCCGCCGCCATCGGACTGGACCAACTACAACAACAAGATCTCGATCAACATGAAGGACATGGTGGCGCGCTACGCCAAGCCGGTGATGGTGACCGAGGTGGGCATGGACTGGACGCAAGCTGCAACGTCCAAGGCCATGGTGGCCGACCTGCTGACCAAGACCAAGGCGCTGGGCTCCAACGGCCTGGGCGTGTTCTACTGGGAGCCGCAGGCGTACCCGAGCTGGCAGGGCTATACGTTTGGCGCACTGGACGGCAGCGGCAAGTTCACCATCGCGCTCGATCCCTTCTGAGCGTAATTGCAGGTTGGCGGGAATCAGGGGAGAATGCGTCGTTTGAACCTCCGAGACGCATGATGAAAAAAAATCCTCCCCGCTACCTGCACCTGGCACCGGCAGACGAACTGCCGGTACTCGAAGCGCTCGATAACTTCAAGGCCGTGCTGGTGGTCGATGTGGACGTGCTGGAAACGGTACGCTGGGACATCAGCCGCTGGCTGATCGAATCGGGCTGCAGATACGCCATGGTATGGGGCAAGGATGCCGCGCAGTGGCAAGAATCGATCGACGACGCTCACCTGGAAGCAACCAACTACGAAGACGTGGACGAAGCCGACGTGGTGATCACCACGTCGCACGAAGACGACGACCTCTCCGAAGCATTCTGGTTCGCCCGGCACCGCGCCAGCCACCCCGCGCACGAGCTGCACGACACCCTGATCGTGCACCTCGCCGACGCGCCGCGCCGCGAGGAAATCGAGGACGAGTTCCACGACGCTTGATGTTCAGCTAACACCATTGACCGGAATCAGCCGTCAGGGTCTGCGCCGGTGTAACGTCTCAGTGGATGGGACGGCGCGATGGAGGCGGCATATGAACGGTAAACGTATCTATTATTCCAGCAATAACTGGCTGTCCTATTATATTTGCCAGCGGTATTACGGGCAGCGGCACTATGCGTGGTGCGCGCCATATTTCGATGCCCGTTCCAAGTTGAGTTCATATAACCTGGTGCCGCCGAGCTCCAATCCTCGCGAGATTTACTGGAACCTGCGGCGCGACGTGGACGGTCGTGACCGGCATTCGATCAAGGTAGCGGAAATCCGGCGCGGTATTCAAAAGGGTGCCGCCCTTAATCTGAAAGCGGGTAATATCGACAATATGCAGTATCGGGAAATCCTCGACATTGTCAAACAGTCCCAGTTGCAAGACTTTGCACCGCTGATGTTCGTCATACCGCACCACAACGTAGCAACCTTGCTGGCGTCTGTGCCAGTCAAGCTGAGAGCCCATCCGTTTTCTGAGGAATACATCATCAGAAGTCTGCCCCGGGATCTCTTTGATGCCTTTGAGCTTTAAGCCGGAGACCTGTCATGAATATCTTAGCCTACCTCGAACCAGTTCCCTTCCATACCGCCAACGAAGCACTGTTCTACTGTTATCGCGCCTTCGATCAACTGGCCTGGCCCCAAGAAATGCGCGGTGATTTTTTCCACGATGCGCCTGGTTGCGAGCCAGCACCCGAGAGCCGCGCGCTCACGCTGGCCATCCTGGCCGGCATCGCCGAACAGGAGCAATGTCCGCTCGATCAGCTCGGCGCCAATACGCTAGGCGCGTACGCGCGCGCGCTGGGCGAAGTGGGTGACGTTCTCACGGCCCGTCTGCCCGGACTTGACGCCGGGCGCGGCGATGCGTTGCTGCGCCAAATGCGCGCCGACGTACACTAATCGCCAGACGTCAAAAAGCCCGCGCAGGCTTGATGCTTGCGCGGGCTTTTTTTATCGGCCGATGTTTTGGCCGATCGGCAATTACATCATGCCGTCCATACCACCCATACCGCCCATGCCACCCATACCGCCCATGCCGCCAGCTGCCTTGTCGTCAGCCGATTCAGCGATCATGCAGTCGGTGGTCAGCATCAGGCCAGCGATCGATGCTGCGTTTTGCAGTGCCGAACGGGTGACTTTTGCTGGATCCAGAACACCCATTTCGACCATGTCGCCGTAGGTGCCGTTGGCGGCGTTGTAACCGTAGTTGCCGGTGCCGGCCAGAACCGCTGCCACGACGACCGAAGCTTCTTCGCCGGCGTTTTGCACGATCATGCGCAGTGGCTCTTCCATCGCGCGCAGCACGATCTTGATACCTGCGTCCTGGTCTGGGTTGTCGCCTTTCAGGCCAGATACTTGAGCACGAGCGCGCAGCAGGGCAACGCCGCCGCCAGCCACGATGCCTTCTTCCACGGCAGCGCGGGTAGCGTGCAGTGCATCTTCAACGCGGGCTTTTTTCTCTTTCATTTCGACTTCGGTGGCAGCGCCAACCTTGATCACGGCAACACCGCCGGCCAGCTTGGCCACGCGCTCTTGCAGTTTTTCACGGTCGTAGTCCGAGGTCGCTTCTTCGATCTGCACGCGGATTTGCTTGACGCGGCCTTCGATCGCAGCAGCCTGGCCAGCACCGTCGATGACGATGGTGTTTTCTTTGCCGACTTCGATACGCTTGGCTTGGCCCAGTTCTTCCAGGGTGATTTTTTCCAGGGTCAGGCCGACTTCTTCAGCAACAACCTGGCCGCCGGTCAGGATGGCGATGTCTTCCAGCATGGCTTTACGACGGTCGCCGAAGCCTGGAGCTTTCACAGCAACGGTTTTCAGGATGCCGCGGATGTTGTTCACTACCAGGGTGGCCAGTGCTTCGCCTTCGATGTCTTCTGCGATGATCAGCAGTGGACGGCCGGCTTTGGCAACTTGTTCCAGTACGGGCAGCAGGTCACGGATGTTCGAGATTTTCTTGTCGCACAGCAGGACGAATGGGCTGTCCAGGGCGGCAACTTGTTTCTCCTGGTTGTTGATGAAGTATGGCGACAGGTAGCCGCGGTCAAACTGCATACCTTCAACGATGTCCAGCTCGTCGTTCAGCGACTTGCCGTCTTCCACGGTGATCACGCCTTCTTTGCCGACTTTTTCCATCGCTTCAGCGATGCGCTCGCCGATCGACGCATCCGAGTTGGCCGAGATCGCGCCAACTTGGGCGATTTCTTTGGTGGTGGTGGTTGGCTTGGCGATTTTTTTCAGTTCTTCGACGGTGGCAGCTACTGCCTTGTCGATACCGCGTTTCAGGTCCATCGGGTTCATGCCTGCGGCAACGAACTTCATGCCTTCGCGCACGATAGCCTGGGCCAGCACGGTTGCGGTGGTGGTACCGTCGCCGGCGTTGTCGCTGGTGCGGGAAGCAACTTCCTTGACCATTTGCGCGCCCATGTTTTGCAGCTTGTCTTTCAGTTCGACTTCTTTGGCAACCGATACGCCGTCCTTGGTGACGGTAGGGGCGCCGAACGAGCGCTCCAGTACCACGTTACGGCCTTTAGGGCCCAGGGTTACTTTAACGGCGTTGGCCAGAATGTTGACGCCTTCAACCATTTTGGCGCGCGCTGCGTCGCCGAAGATTACTTCTTTAGCTGCCATGTTTTTTACTCCAGTAAGGTATTAAGTGGGAATCGTTGACCAGTGATTGCAAATGCAATTACTTGGTGACGATCGCCATGATGTCTTCTTCGCGCATGACCATCAGTTCCTGGCCGTCGATCTTGACGGTCTGGCCGGCGTATTTGCCGAACAGGACGCGGTCGCCTACTTTGACATCCAGAGGACGCACTTTGCCGTCTTCCAGGATCTTGCCATTGCCAACGGCCAGGACTTCGCCTTGATCCGGTTTTTCAGCAGCCGCATCAGGGATGATCAGGCCGGATGCAGTCTTGGTTTCCTGGTCGAGACGTTTGACGATAACGCGATCGTTCAAAGGGCGAAGGTTCATACAAAACTCCTTAATTAACAATGGTACAGTTTGTTGCTGTTTCAATCACCTTGCGGGGATTGCCGCAGCGGAAAGTGGGACAAGAGACTTTGTTAGCACTCTCTCATAACGAGTGCCAATTATAGGGACGACATCCCTGTATTTCAAGGCACAAGATTTGTGAAAGCGCAAAAAAGCAGCGTTGTGATGTATGAGAGGCAACAGATTCCGGCGATATCGGCTAAGAACCTATCCCGGTAGGGAATGAGGCGCTGCTTGCGCGCCTCGGCAGCGGGGCCGGCGTTGCTCGTCATCGCATGGCCCGCCATGCTTCTTCCTCGCGCCTTGCCCCCGCTACCGAGGCATCGCAATCCGCTGCCTCCTCCCTACCGGGATAGGTTCTAAGTCGAAGGCTGCAAGGCGATCACAGCCATGCCGGCCAGGGCCAGGCCGGCGCCGGCCATGTCGTAACGGGTGAGCGCCACGCCGTCCACCAGGCGCAGCCACAGCAGCGCAACGGCGATGTAGGCGCCGCCGTATGCGGCATAGGTGCGCGCCGCGCCGGTGGGATGCAAGGTCAGCAGCCAGGCGAACAGGGCCAGCGACAGGGCGGCCGGCAGCAGCAGCCACGGCGACTTGTCCTGGCGCAGGACCAGCCAGGGCAGGTAGCAGCCGACGATTTCGGCAATGGCGGTGATGAAGAAGAGAGCGGCGAGTTTGATGAAATCCATGCCGTCATGATACCGGGTGGGCGCAGCAGCGGGGCGCATAAAAAAAGCCGGCAATCACGCCGGCTTCGGTTACCACGATTGCATCACCACTCGGCGACGCTGCCATCTTTGTGGCGCCAGACCGGGTTGCGCCAGTCGCCGGCGTTCTTGCTGGCGGCGATCACGCGTTCTTCGTCCACTTCCACACCCAGGCCAGGCTTGCGCAGCGGCGCGCAGTAGCCGTCGACGATCTTGAAGTCTTCCTTGTTGATCACGTAGTCGAGCAGCTCGCCGCCCTTGTTGTAGTGGATGCCCATGCTTTGTTCTTGCAGCACGGCGTTGTACGACACGAAGTCCACCGCCAGGCACGAGGCCAGCGCGACCGGTCCAAGCGGGCAGTGCGGCGCGAGCGTGATGTCGTAGGCTTCGGCCATCGAGGCGATTTTCAGGCACTCGGTGATGCCGCCGGCGTGCGACAAATCTGGCTGCACGATCGACAGGCCACCGGCCGCGAACACGTTCTTGAACTCGAAGCGCGAGTACATGCGCTCGCCGGCTGCCAGCGGGATCGAGGTCATCTCGGCCAGGCGCGGGTAGTATTCGGCTTGCTCGGCCAGGACCGGCTCTTCCACGAACAGCGGACGGAACTGCTCCAGTTCGCGCAGCAGGGTCTTGGCCATCGGCGCGGCCACGCGGCCGTGGAAGTCCAGGCCGAACTCGATGGTGTTGCCGAACGCTTCGCGGATTTCCGCCACGCGGCGCACCGCTTCATCGACCGCTGCCGACGTATCGAGCAGGCCCAGTTCTTCGGTGCCGTTCATCTTGAAGGTGTCGAAGCCGCCTTCCTTGAGTTTGCTGATCTGTTCGATGATGTCGGCAGGACGGTCGCCGCCCACCCAGCTGTACATCTTCATGCGGTCGCGCACCAGGCCGCCCAGCAGTTCGTACACGGGCTGGCCCAGGACCTTGCCCTTGATGTCCCACAGCGCCTGGTCGATACCGGCGATCGCGCTCATCAGGATGGCGCCGCCACGGTAGAAGCCGGCGCGGTACATGGTTTGCCACAGGTCGTTGATGCGCGACGGGTCCTGGCCGATCAAATACGGTTCCATTTCCTGGACGGCCGTTTCCACGGTGCGGGCGCGGCCTTCGATGACCGGTTCGCCCCAGCCGACTACGCCTTCATCGGTTTCGATTTTCAGCAGCATCCAGCGCGGTGGAACACGGTAGGTCGTCAGTTTGGTGATTTTCATAGGGGTGATGAATGAGAGTAAGTTCAATGAACAGCACACAGTCTAAAACGGCGCCCCGCTATGGAAATATGATTAATTCGCCACAAACCATATCATTATCGAATACCAGAAATAAACAAGTCAGCTATCTGATATCAAGATAGCTGATAGTGATTTTTTTATATCTGTCGGACGCCCGCCGCGCTTACACTCGGCGTCATGATAGACATTTCCACGCCTGCCATCGCCGCCGTCGCTGCGCACGCCATCCTGCTGCAGCGCGGCGGCCGCACCGGCGGTGTCCTGCGCTGGGACGCAGCCGGCAACTGCTGGCGCTGGTCCGATCCGCTGACCGGCCTGTTGTACAACTGGCCGTCTGCAGCCGCCACTGCCACGCCGCCGGCACCGCCTGCCACGGCCGCTACAGTCGCAACGGCGGGCAGCTTGCGCTTGTCCGAAAGCGCCTGCGCGCTGGCCGCCTGCGCCTCCGGGCGCCTGCTGCTGGGGCAGGGCAAGCGGTTGGGGTTGGTCGAGTTGCCGGCGGCTGGCAGTGTCGCCAGGACGCTACAGTCGCAAGTGTTGTTGACGGTGGACGCGGCCGAGCCGCGCACGGCGATCAGCGACGGCTGCACCGACCGCGCCGGCAATTTCGTGTTCGGCACCGCCAATACCGCCAGCGACCAGCGCCCGATCGGCAGCTTTTACCAGCACTCGCAACGCCACGGCCTGCGCCGGCTGGCGCTGCCGGTGGTGGTGCGCGCGGCCGGCATCGCCTTCAGCGCCGACGGCACCCGCATGGTGTTCGCCGACGGCAACCGCATCCTGCACTGTACGTATGATGCCGACCGTGCCAGGGTTGGCAATGTCACCACGTTTGCCGAGTCGGATGCGGCCGTGGGCGCGGCCGTGTTCGACAGCGCCGACTGCCTGTGGAGCATCCAGGGCGCCGAACTGGTGCGGTACGACGCCGGCGGCGCCGTGCTGTGCCGTATTGCGCTCGAAGGCGCTGCGCCGGTCGCGCTGGCCTTCGGGGGCGACGGCCTGGCGCACTTGCTGTTGCTGGGTAACGACGGCGCCTTGTACGGTTTGCCGTCCGGATTGATCGATAGCGCCACCGCTGGCATCGCCGATACGCGGTTCGACGACATGGCGCCCGCAGTGCAGGCCGTCGGCTAGCGAGCGCGGGACGAGGACGAAACGAGCAGGCGCGCGCGCCCGCCGAACGCGGCTTCGCCACGCTAGTCGCGCGTGCTCTACCTTTCGGGCGGTATAATAATCGCCAATATGACCGATTCCCGCTCCGACCGCTTTGTCCGCTCCCACCTGAAGACCCGCCACCTGGTATTGCTGGTGGAACTCGGCCGTCACGGTTCCATCGCGCACGCGGCGCAAGCCGCCAATTTGACTCAACCCGGTGCGTCCAAACTGCTGGGCGAGCTTGAACACGCCCTCGGCGTGCAACTGTTCGAACGCCTGTCGCGCGGCGTGGCGCCCACCTGGTATGGCAAGGTGCTGATCCGCCGCGCCGGTGCGGCGCTGGCCGAGATGGACGCGGCGCACCAGGAAGTGATGGAACTGCTGTCGGGCCTGCGCGGACGGGTCGGCATCGGCTCGGTGCTGGCGCCAGCCACCTCGCTGGTGCCCAAAGCTATCAATTTGCTCAAGTCGCGCCATGCGCGCGTGCACGTGTCGGTCAAGATGTCCACCAGCAAAGTGCTGGTGGAACGGCTGCGCAGCGGGGAGCTCGACCTGGTGGTCGGCCGCATTCTCGACACCGCTGCCGCCGACGAACTGCATTTCGAACCGCTCACCGACGAACCGCACCTCTTGATCGCGCGTAGCGACCACCCGCTGGCAGGTCGTACCGATTTGCAGCTCGAAGAACTGGTGCGGCAATGCTGGATACTGCCGCCGGCCGGCAGCATCCTGCGCGATCGCCTGACGGCCCTGTTCCTGTCGCACGGCCTCGAGCAGCCGGCCGAAACCGTCGAGACGCAAGACTTGCCGGTGGTGGCCAGCCTGCTGATGAACAGCGACATGATCGTCGCCCTGCCGGCCGAAGCGGTACACGCCTACCTGCAAACCGGCCTGATGGCGATCCTGCCGTTCGACCTCGGCGTGAGCATGGATTCGTTCGGTATTGTGACGCGCAAGCGACACCAGCTCTCCCCTGGCGCCGACGCCATGCTGCTGGCGCTGCGCGACACCGCCACCACCATGTATCCCCACTACACCAAGCCGTAAACAGCAAAGCTGACAAACTGTTTACGCTTTTTGTATGTCTGATATACGAACTTGATATGGGCCAACGTCAATAAGCTATTGGCCTCTCAACTTCGGTTTCGATAGCATCCCGTCTTATCCGTCCGATGTGGTTCAAAGATCAGAGACGGAACTACATAGACACTGGAGATGCACATAATGAAACACAAGAAAATGAGCCTGCTGATCGCGACCTTGTTCAGCACCCCGTTGATGGCGCAACAAGCGTTCGCGCAAGAAGCACAAGCAGAGGCAGCAGCACAGGCAGCAGCACCAGCGGCAACTCCCGCAGCGCCGGTCGCCGGCGAAATCCAGCAAGTAAACGTGACCGGCATCCGTGCGTCGGTGCGTAACGCGCTGGCCGTCAAGGAAGCTTCCAACAGCATGGTGGAAGTGATCGCGTCGGAAGACATCGGCAAACTGCCGGACACCACCATCGCCGAATCGCTGGCACGCCTGCCAGGCCTGTCGTCGGGTCTCGATCGCGGTAATGCCTCGCAGATTGTTGCGCGCGGTATGGGCCCACGCTTCATTTCCGCGACATTGAATGGCCGTGAGCTGGCGTCGTCGGAGCCTAACCGCGCCGTGCGTTTCGAGCAGTTCCCGTCGGAGTCGCTGAGCGGCGCGACCGTGTACAAGACCCAAAACGCCGACCTGGCCGAGGGCGGCATCGCCACGTCGATCGACCTGCAAACGGTCTCGCCACTGAAGTACAACGGTCGCCAGATCAACCTGAAGGCCGATGCGCTGTACTATCCGATCGCCAAGGATGTTCCTGGTGCCAAGACCACCAAGCCCCGCGTAGGGGGCGTCTGGATCGACCAGTTCCTCAACAAGACTCTCGGTGCTGCCATCGCGTTCAGCTACCAGGACCAGCCGTCGGTCCAGAAGAACATCAGCCACTGGGGCTTTGACCCGGCCACCAAGGCGCCGTGGGGTTTCCAGGACGATGTCCGCCGCGGCACCAACGAACGCAGCAGCGTGTTGGCCAAGGTGGAATACAAGCCCAACAGCGATATCCTGATCACGGCCGACACGTATTACGCCAAGTCCGCGATCAAGGAAGATCAGCTGCAGCACTGGACTGAAAACCTGTCCAACATCGGCAACTACAGCAATCCCCACATCATCGACGGCTACTATGCCGGCGCGACGGCGGACTGGACAAAAGTGGTCAACAACCACTCGCGCTGGAAGCAGGATGGCAGCGTGGCGGCCAGCGGCTTGAACGGTAAGTTCAATGCCGGCGAATGGAAAATCGAGGCCGATCTGTCTACCTCGCACGCGCTGCGCAGCAGCCAGTGGGCCGACGTGCGCCAGTGGAGCAACGACTTTGTCAAGACTACTTGGGATTTCACGGGCAACAAGAACCAGTCGTACAGCTTCGGAATGGACACGGGCAACCCGGCCAACTTCAGCGACGCCCAGTTGTTCGTCGATACCGACGGCCACGTCAAGGACCGTCTGGACGCCTTCTCGCTCAGTGCCAACCGTGCGATCGACAACAGCATCTTCAGCCGCATCAAGTTCGGCGTCCGCGCTACCGATCGCACCAAGAACTATTACCAGACCACTTGGCAAGCCGGTCCGTCCGCCATTCCTGCGTCGGCGTTCGAGACGGTCAAGGTGGACGGCTTCCCTGCGTACATCGCGCTGAAGGATTTCGGCAGCATCGTGCACTCGACTTTCGGCAGCGATGCCACCAACCCGACCGGCCGCACCCTGACCGAAAATGACCTGCTGTCGAGCTGGGAAGTCAAGGAGCGCAGCAAGTCGGCTTACGTACAGGGTGACCTGGACGGCGTAGCATTCGGCAAGACCTACCGCGGTAACGTTGGCGTACGTCTGGTGCACACCAAGACGGACAGCTTCGGCATTGGCAAGACTCCCGCTTCCACCCTGGAAGTGGTCGAACAAGGCACGTCGTATACCGAGATCCTGCCGAGCCTGAACTTGATCCTCAATCTCGACGAAGCACAGGAGCACCAGGTGCGCTTTAGCGTGGCACGCGCCATGTCGCGTCCGCCGATCGACGAGTTGCGCGCATCGCGCAGCCTGAGCCTGTCCGGCGCCGGCAATCAGACCGGTACCGCCGGTAATCCCGATCTGAAGCCGATGATGGCCAACCAGGTCGACCTGGCCTACCAGTGGTACTTTGAAAAAGGCTCGCTGATTTCGGTCGGTGGCTTCTTCAAGCAGCTGCAACGCTACATTGCCATCACCCAGAACGAGAATGAAATCACGCGTTCGGTCAATGGCGACGGCGGCAACGTCCGTGGTGTCGAGCTGGTGTACCAGCAGGCATTCACCGGCCTGCCGGCGCCGTTCGATGGCCTGGGTATCGCCAGCAATTACGCGTACACCGCCAGCACCGTGCGTGAACAGGTCCCGGTCGGTAACCCGTTCCCGATCGAAGGCCTGATGCGCAACAACGGCGGCCTTACGCTGTGGTACGAGAAAGCCGGCTACGAAGCCCGCATCTCGGCGACTCATCACAGTTCTTTCGTACGCAACCCAGGCTGGAGCGCGGGCAAGCTGCTGGTCAACGAAGCGGAAACCTACCTGACCCTGAACCTGGCCAAGCAGATCACACCGAACGTGCAAGTGCGATTCGGCGTGGATAACCTGACCAACCAGAAGGGTGTCTATACCGGCGCCAACAATCCGCTGCAACAGGAAGTGACCGAATACGGCCGCCGCTATAACCTGGGCCTGTCCTTCAAGCTGTAAATTTTCCGTTGTACCTTTGTTTTATCGTGGTTTGCGGAGCAGTGCTTAACGGTGCTGCTCCGTTTTTTTTTAGCCCAAGTTGTAAGGGAGCCAAGCTTGAACAAACTGCCTCACTGGCGGCGCATCTGCGCTGCCGTCCTGCTGCTGGCCGCCAGCGCCGCCGCACACACTGCTGCGCACGCCGCCGCACCGATCAAACCCCACATTACCGACGCCACCGTCAAGGCCGGGCGCGAGCGCCTGTCGCTCGACCGCGGCTGGCTGTTCCACCTCGGCGACGTGCGCCAGGCGCCGATCGTCGGCCACGAAGAATCGTATAGCAACGCCAAGGCCGGCAACGCGCCCGGCGCTGCCGGCGCCGAATTCGACGACTCCGACTGGCGCCGCCTCGACCTGCCGCACGACTGGGCCGTCGAAGGACCGTTCGACCCGAAAGCCAATATCTCGCAGGGTTACCGCCCGCGCGGCATCGGCTGGTATCGCCGCTATCTGCAGGTCGATCCGGCCGACCGTGGCCGCCACTTCGAGCTGCAGTTCGATGCGATTGCCACCCACGCTACCGTGTACGTCAACGGCAATGTCGTCAACCGCAACTGGTCCGGCTACAACGCCAGTAATATCGATATCACGCCTTACCTGACCTATGGTGACGCGCTCAATACCATCTCGATCCGCGTCGATGCGGAAGCGATGGAGGGCTGGTGGTACGAGGGCGCCGGCATGTATCGCCACGCGTGGCTGGTCAAGCGCGCACCGGTGCATGTGGCCACCGATGGCGTGTATGCCGTTCCCCGCGCCGGCAAGGGCCGCGACTGGACCCTGCCAGTGGAGGTGACACTCAATAACAGCGGCAAGAAGGCGTCCGACGTGACGGTGGAAGTGACCGTGTTCGACCCGGCCGGCAAGCAGGTGGGCCGCCAGTTGGCCAAGGCCAGCGTGGGCGTATTGAAAGACGCCACCGTCAAGCTGCCGTTCAAGATCAACGATCCGGCCCTGTGGTCGATCGCCAAGACCAACCTGTACAAGGTCGTCACGCGCGTGCTGGAAAACGGCAAGGCGCAGGACGAAGTGGCGCTGCACACGGGTTTCCGCACCATCCGCTTCGATGCCGAAAAGGGCTTCTTCCTCAACGGCGAACACCTTAAACTGCAAGGCGTGTGCATCCACCAGGATCACGCCGGCGTCGGTGTCGCGATTCCCGATGCGGTGTGGGAGTATCGCCTGCGCCGCCTGAAGGAACTGGGCGTGAACGCGATCCGCTTCTCGCACAATGCGCCAGCCGCCGAAGTGCTCGACATGGTCGATCGCATGGGCTTCGTGGTGATGGACGAGAACCGCAACTTCAATCCGTCGCCGGACTACATGAAGCAGCTCGAATGGATGGTCAAGCGCGACCGCCATCACCCCGGCATCATCCTGTGGTCGGTGTTCAACGAAGAACCGGTGCAGGGATCGGAAGTGGGCTACGAGATGGTGCGCCGCATGTCCGCTGCCGTCAAAGCGCTCGACGATACCCGTCCGGTCACCGCGGCCATGAACGGCGGCTTCTTCAGCGACCTCAACGTGGCGCACGCGGTGGACGTGGTGGGCGCCAATTACCAGGTGCCCGATTACGACCGCTTCCACGCGGCGTATCCGACGGTGCCGTTCACCAGCTCGGAAGACACGTCCGCGTTCATGACACGCGGCGTGTTCAAGACCGACAAGCAAAAGAACCAGATCGCCAGCTACGACGACCTGGCCGACGCCGCGCAGTGGGGCAATACCCACCGCGATGCATGGGAAGCGATTGCCAAGCGCCCGTTCGTGGCCGGCGGCTTTGTCTGGACCGGGTTTGATTATCGCGGCGAGGCGACGCCCAATGAATGGCCGTCGGTCAGCTCGGTGTTCGGCATCATGGACCTGAACGGCTTCCCGAAAAACGCCTACTACATCCACCAGGCGCAATGGATCAAGGATCGTCCGCTGATCCACATCGCGCCGCACTGGAACTGGGCCGGCAGCGAAGGCAAGGACATCCGCGTGATGGTGATGGCCAACGTCGAACGCATCGAACTGCTGTTGAACGGTACCAAGCTTGGCGAACAGAAGGCCGATCCGTTCCGCATGAATTACTTCAATGTCGCCTACGCGCCGGGCAAGCTCGAAGCCATCGGCTACAACGGCGGCAAGGAAGTCGTGCGCACGGCGGTGGAAACCACGGGCGAGCCGGTTTCCCTGGAACTGGTGCCGGACCGCGCGGACCTGGCCGGCGATGGCCGTGACGCCATGCCGATCACGGTGCGCGCGCTGGACGCCCAGGGCCGCGCAGTGCCGCTGGCCGATCCGACCGTGACCTTCAAGGTCACCGGCGGCGGCCGGTCGATCGGCCATGGCAATGGCGACCCGACCTCGCACGAGGACGAGAAGGGCGCCACCCGCCGCCTGTTCAACGGCCTGGCGCAGCTGATCGTGCAGACCAGCTACGACGCCACCGAGCCCGTCACAGTGGAGGCGAGCGCGCCTGGCCTGAAAGCGGCCACGGTGACGATCCCGGTGAAAGCCGTGCCGGCCGTGCCGTTCGTGGCCAGCGCCGATGCACCGCTGACGTTCGTGCGTACCTGGCGCGTGGCGCCGCCGGGTGACACCCGTCCGAACCCGAACCAAAAGATCGACAGCTTCGACATGAATACCTGGGGCTGGGGCCAGCCGCCGATGTGGGGCGCAGCAGGCAGCAAGTTCAACCTGTACCGGTCGAGCTTCACGCCGCGCAAGAACCTGGCTGACGGCAATGGCCTGATCCGCTTTGCAGGCATCAAGGGCAAGGCGGAAGTGTGGATCAACGGCAAGCTGGCAGGCAAGAAGGAGAGCTTTGCCAACGAACCGCTGGACTTGCCGTTGCCAGCCGGTACCGGTAAACGCGAGATCAGCGTGATTGTCGAAGCCGAACCGGGCCAGGCTGGCGCCCAGGGTAGCGGCATCACCGGCAACGTGACGATCGAGCCGAAACAGTAAAAACAGTAAAAAGTCAGCGATTTGCGCGCCGAATGTCCGGCGCGCAAATAGTTAACTTGCGTTTTACTTAAAATTCGGGGCCGCACACGTGATTCGGTTGACGGCACCCCGCGCCCTGCCTATAGTGGCGGGATGATTTCAGACTTCCAAGAACTATCCGACAAGATCGACCAGCTGGCCGAGATGACCAATGCTTTGCGCCGCGAAAACGCCCAGTTGCGTCAGGCCAATGCCGCCCTCGTGGTGGAAAACATGGGATATCAACGCCGCTTGAGCGAGGCCGCCGACCGTGTGCAGGCGCTGCTGGTGCACGTGCCGTCGCTGGTGCCGGAGCCTGTGCCGGATGAAGACGAAGTCGCATCAACTGAACAACCAGCTGGCGATGCCGCTGCCGCTGCGGAAAAAGAGGAAGTACGATGATCGAGCTCGACGTTACCATCATGGGCCAATCGTATCGCCTCATGTGCAAGGCCGACGAAGAACGCGCGCTGCGCGAAGCGTCCGTCATGCTCGACAAGAAAATGACCGGCATCCGCGCAGCGGGCCGGGTCAAGGGCAACGACCGCATTGCCGTCATGGCCGCGCTCAGCGTGGCGGCGGAATTCCTGTCGATCAAGGCGCCGCAAGGTCCGTTGTCCGACATGTCCATCCTCGAAGTGCAGACCAAGATCGCCGCCATGCACAAGGTGTTGGATACCGCACTCACACCGCAAGAAGCGCTGTTTTAACGGTTTTTTAATCATCAAACTCCTTCCTTTGCGACGGACAAGAGAGTAAACTGGCGTCACCCTGCAGTGTTCGTGAATGTCATATATTCCTTGAACCATTTGTTTGCACCGGTCGTGGGATTTTGTTTGGTGGGCGTGAGCATCGCTTGTTCGATGAACCCGAAATTGAACTAACCGTGACCACCTGAGCCATTAGGTTCGGGATGCCGGCATAACGGCACAAGCGGGGTACTAATTCCTTAAAAAGCGGTTGGCGTGCAAATGCCCAGCCGCTTTTTTTCGTCTGGAGATATCGTATGCAATACTGGTTGATGAAGTCCGAACCCGACGACGTGAGCATCGACGATCTCATGGCGTCCCCCCAGCACACGACCGCGTGGTACGGCGTGCGCAACTACCAGGCGCGCAACTTCATGCGCGACCAGATGCAGCAGGGCGATGGGGTGCTGTTTTATCATTCGAGCTGCCCGCAGCCCGGTATTGCCGGCCTGGCAGTGATTGCCAGCGGTCCTTATCCGGATGCCTCGCAGTTCGACCCCAAGAGCCATTACCACGACCCCAAGGCCACGCAGGAGCAGCCGCGCTGGATTTCGATCGACGTACAGGGAACGCAGAAGACGCGGCTGCTGCCGCTGGCCGAGATGCGCACCATCGCAGCGCTGGAAGACATGGTGGTGCTGCAAAAAGGCAGCCGCCTGTCCATCACGCCGGTGACGCCGGCGCAGTGGCAGGCCATCGTCAAGCTGCTGGCGTAGAGCGCTGACAAATCTCCAGAGCTGCGTTGCAGCTCCTCGCCGTACAGTCGTACTGTCTTCGTCGCTGCGCCTTGCTCTGAAGGCTTTGTCAGGCGCTCTTCGCAGGTTCTGCGCGCGGCACGGTGGGCGCCGCGCCGCGCTGGTTTACCTTATACGCCCACACCAGCATGGCAATGCCACCGACAATCATCGGCAGCGACAGCGCCTGGCCCGACGTGATCGGAACGCCCAGAATCTCACGTTCCCAGTCCGGCGTACGGAAGTACTCGGTAAAGAACCGCGCGCAGCCATACAGCAGCGTGTAGAACGCGCCGACCGCCAGGCGTGGCCGCTCTTTGCGCGAGAACAGCCACAGGATGACGAACACCAGCAGGCCGTCGATCAGCATTTGGTAAATGGGCGACGGATGGCGCAGGCCTTGCAGGAAGATCGGGTTCGGGTGCAGCGGGAACGAATTATCGGGCCACAACATGGCCCACGGCAGCGACTGGTCGGCCACCACGCGGCCCGGCAGTTCGGCGTTGATGAAATTGCCCAGGCGGCCGGCGGCGTAGCCGAGCGGCACCAGCGGCGCAATGAAGTCGTATACGTCGAGGATGTTGCGGCCGGCCTTGCGCGCCCACAGCGACATGGCGATCAGCACGCCGATGAAGCCGCCGTGGAACGACATGCCGCCATGCCACACCTTGAAGATCTCGATCGGATCCGAAAAATATTTAACCGGGTCGTAGAACAGCACTTCGCCGAGGCGTCCGCCGATGACCACGCCCAGCATGCCGTAAAACAGCATGTCGTCGAGGTCTTCCTTGCGCCACAGCTGGGCGGCGATGTGCGGCTGCTTGATGCGCACGCGGCCGAGCGTAATGAACAGCGCAAAGGCGAGGACGTACATCAATCCATACCAGTGGATCGCGACCGGTCCCAGGTGGATGGCGACCGGATCGGGCATCGGGTGTATCAGCATAGGGCGGTTTTCCTTACTTCGTTCCTTAATAATTCCAAAAAGCCGCGCAGCACGGGCGAAGCATTGTCGCGTCGCCAGGCCAGTCCGGTTTCGACCAGCGGCGTGGTGTGGGCCAGCGCACGGTATTCTACTCCGGGACGCATGAGGTTGGAGACCGACTGCGGCACCAGCGCCATGCCCATGCCGGCCGACACCAGGCCGACGATGGTCTGCATCTGGATCGCCTGCTGGCCGATTTCGGGCGTGACGCCGGCGTCGCGGAACACCGACAGGATGGCGTCGTACAGCGCGGGCGAGATCGCGCGCGGGAAGATAATCAGCGGCAGCGCCGGCAATGCGTTCAATGCCGGCTTGCCGCGCTTGTTCAGCGCCGGCAGGCCGGCGGGGACGGCCAGCACCAGCGGCTCGCGCAGTACCGGCAGATAATCGAGTTCGGCGCGCGCTTTGTCGGGCAGCGGCGGGATCAGCAGGCCGGCGTCGATGCGGTTGTGCAGCAGGTCGTCCAGCTGCAGGTCGGACGTGGCTTCCTGCAGCGTGATCTGCACCTGCGGGTAGGCCGCGCGGTAGGCGCGCAGGAACGGCGGCAGCACGCTGTAGTCGGCCGACGAGACGAAGGCCAGGGTCAGGCGCCCGACCTCGCCGGCGGCGGCGCGCTGCACCAGTTGCGGCAGTTCCTGGGCCTGCGCCAGCATGCGGCGCGCCTCGGGCAGCAGCGCGCTGCCGGCCGGCGTGAGCGTGACGCCGCGCCGGTTGCGCTCGAACACGGCCGCGCCCAGCAGTTCCTCGAGCGCCTGGATGGTTTGCGACAGCGGCGGCTGCGTCATGTGCAGCCGCAGCGCGGCGCGGCCGAAGTGCAGTTCCTCGGCGACAGTGACGAAATAGCGCAGCTGTCTGAGTTCCAGGTTCATATGTATTTCTATTCAAATTTTGCTATGTGATATTTTAAACGACTCACAGCACCGACAATCTTATATTTGACAGGGGAGCAGGGCCAAGGCACTCTGTCGTGCTACGTCGCTGCACTATCTTTGGAGAATCACCATGCCAGTCTATCGTTCCCGCACCACCACCCACGGCCGCAACATGGCCGGCGCCCGCGCCCTGTGGCGCGCCACCGGCATGAAAGATGGCGACTTCGACAAGCCGATCATCGCGGTCGTCAATTCCTTCACCCAGTTCGTGCCCGGCCACGTGCACCTGAAGGACCTGGGCCAGCTGGTGGCGCGCGAGATCGAAAAAGCGGGTGGCGTCGCGAAAGAATTCAACACCATCGCCGTCGATGACGGCATCGCCATGGGCCACGGCGGCATGCTGTACTCGCTGCCGTCGCGCGACCTGATCGCCGACTCGGTCGAGTACATGGTCAACGCCCACTGCGCCGATGCGATGGTCTGCATCTCCAACTGCGACAAGATCACGCCCGGCATGCTGATGGCCGCCATGCGCATCAACATTCCGGTGGTGTTCGTGTCCGGCGGCCCGATGGAAGCCGGCAAGGTGGTCAAGGTCGTCAACGGCGGCCAGAAGATCATCAAGCTCGACCTGGTGGATGCCATGATCAAGGCCGGCGACGACACCGTCTCCGACGCCGACGTCGCTGAAATCGAACGCTCGGCCTGTCCGACCTGCGGTTCGTGCTCGGGCATGTTTACCGCCAACTCGATGAACTGTCTGACCGAGGCGCTGGGCCTGTCCCTGCCCGGCAACGGCACCGTGCTGGCCACGCACTCGGACCGCGAGCAGCTGTTCCTGCGCGCCGGCCGCCTGATCGTGGAACTGGCCCGTCGCCACTACGAGCAGGACGACTACTCGATCCTGCCGCGCACCATCGCCAACAAGGCCACGTTTGAAAACGCCATGGCGCTCGACGTTTCCATGGGCGGCTCCACCAACACCGTGCTGCACTTGCTGGCAGCCGCGCACGAAGCGGGCGTGGACTTCACCATGGCCGACATCGACCGCATCTCGCGCAAGGTGCCCTGCCTGTGCAAGGTCGCGCCGATGACCGACAAGTACCACATCGAAGACGTGCACCGCGCTGGCGGCATCATCTCGATCCTCGGTGAACTGGCGCGCGGCGGCCTGCTCGACACCACCCGCCCGACCATCCACGCGCCCACCATGGCCGACGCCATCGAACGCAACGACATCAAGCGCAGCGACGACCCGGCCGTGCACCAGCTGTTCCGCGCCGCGCCAGGCGGCGTGCCGACGCAAACGGCATTTTCGCAATCGGAGCGCTTCGCGTCGCTGGACCTGGACCGCAGCACCGGCTGCATCCGCGACAAGGAACATGCGTACTCGCAGGACGGCGGCCTGGCCGTGTTGTACGGTAACCTGGCCGTCAACGGCTGCATCGTCAAGACCGCCGGCGTGGACGAGAGCATCCTCACATTCAGCGGCAAGGCGCGCGTGTTCGAGAGCCAGGACGATGCAGTCGCTGCCATTCTCGGCGACACGGTGCACGCGGGCGACGTCGTCATCATCCGCTACGAAGGACCGAAAGGCGGCCCGGGCATGCAGGAGATGTTGTACCCGACGTCGTACATCAAATCGAAGGGCCTCGGTAAATCGTGCGCGCTGCTGACCGACGGCCGCTTCTCGGGCGGTTCGTCTGGCCTGGTGATCGGCCATGCCTCGCCGGAAGCGGCCGAAGGCGGCGCCATCGGCTTGGTGGAGGAGGGCGACATGATCGACATCGACATCCCGAACCGCACCATCAACCTGCGCATCACCGACGCCGAACTGGCCGCCCGCCGCGCCACCATGGAAGCCAAAGGCGACATGGCCTGGCAACCGGTGGACCGCGAGCGCTACGTCTCGCAGGCACTGCAAGCCTACGCCGCACTGACCACCTCGGCCGACCGCGGCGCGGTGCGGGACTTGTCGCAGTTGAAGCGTTGAAACCCGAATGTTATTGCCCTGATCATTGAATAGTTAGAAGTTCCTCTCGGTCATCTGCGTCAACCATTGCATTTACTTGTGCGTTAAATTCTGAAGAGAAAAACACTGTAAAATGTAGGGGCATTCGCAGCTTAACCGGAGAGGAATATGAAACGCAATTTGATGATGGTGGGTGTACTGGTCGCGTCGGCGTTCGCATCGCAAGCGGCGATGGCGGATGCCGGTTCGGATCTGGCCAAGGCCAAGAACTGCATGGCTTGCCACGCTGTCGCCACCAAGCTGGTTGGTCCATCCTACAAGGACGTGGCCGCCAAATACGCGGGCCAGAAAGATGCCGAATCCAAGCTCGTCACCAAGGTGATGAAGGGCGGTTCGGGCACCTGGGGCGCGATCCCGATGCCAGCCAACCCACAGGTGAACGAGGCGGAAGCCCGCACCCTGGTGAAATGGGTGCTGACGCAAAAGTAAGCGCTTTTGCGTCCTCCGCTTTACTCCACAAACGACAAACGCGCCTTCGGGCGCGTTTGTCGTTGATGAGGCCGATTTTTATTTGACCACTTCCACCTTGGTCTTCTTGCCGTCGGTGTACGTGAACAAGGTCAGTGCGCCGTCCTTGATATCGCCGTACTGGTCGAACGAGATCAGGCCCGTCACGCCCTGGTACTTGATCTTTTGCAGCACCGGCAGGTACTTGGCCGGTTGCGACGACTTGGCTTCCTGCATCGCGGTGGCCATGGTCATCACGGCGTCGTACACGTATGGCGCGTAGATCTGCACGTTGGCGTTGTACTTCTGCTTGAAGCGCGAGGTAAAGTCGTCCATGTTCTTTTGCTGCTCGGCCGTGATACCGCCGGCCTCGGCGCAATACACCACGCCGTTGGCGGCAGCCGTGCCGGCCAGGCGCGGCAGCGCTTCGGTGCAGATGCCGTCGCCGCCCATGTACTTGGCGGTGATACCCAGCGCCTTCATCTGGCGCAGCAGCGGGCCACCGACCGAGTCCATGCCGCCGAAGAACACCAGGTCCGGGTTCTTGCCCTTGATCGAGGTGAGGATGGCGTTGAAGTCGGTGGCCTTGTCGGTGGTGAATTCCTTGGCGACGATCTGCACGCCCGGGAACGATTTCTTGGCGCCCTTGATGAACTCGTTGGCCACGCCCTGGCCGTAGGCCGTGCGGTCGTCGATCACGGCGATTTTCTTCGCGCCCAGCTTGCCCACTGCGTAGGTACCCAGGGTACCGCCGAGCTTGGCGTCATTGGCCACCACGCGGAACGCCGACTTGAAGCCTTGCTGGGTGTACTTGGTCTGGGTGGTGGCGGGGGAGATTTGCGGAATGCCGGCGTCGTGGTAAATCTTGGAGGCGGGGATCGAGGTGCCGGAGTTGAGGTGGCCGATCACGCCGTTCACCTTGGCATCGACCAGCTTTTGCGCTACGGCCGTGCCCTGCTTGGGATCGGCGCCGTCGTCTTCGGCCACCAGCACGAACTTGACCGGTTTGCCGTCGATCTTGAAGCCCTTGGCGTTCAAGTCTTCGATCGCCATCTTGGCGCCGTTTTCATTGTCCTTGCCGAGGTGAGCCGATGGACCCGAGACCGGACCGACGTGGCCGATCTTGATGACTTCCTGGGCGCTGGCGCTGCCGATGCCGGCAACAGCGAGGGCGATGGCGAGTGGAATGAATTTAGTCTTGAACTGCATTGTCATTCTCCAAAAGTGTTGGTCAACGGGGTCTCGTGAACGCCGCAGGTTTTTCTGCAAGGCCAAAAGGTACAACAATTTGGAGACGGCGCAAAGCGGCAAACGTGATTGTTTTGCGCTTTTATGATGCGTTTCCTGGAATGGTGCGGGGATGCCCGGAATGGGTGCGATCCGCGCACCAGGATGAGACACAATGCGCGAATCGGAAGGCAGGGAGAGTTACTTTTTCTGCGCTTGCAGGTGTACCAGTTCCTGCGAGACGGCGCGGGCGACGATCTTTTCGATGGTGTCGTGCAGGCCGATGCGGATCTCGTTGGTGAGGCCGTGCAGCGCGTGCGTGAGCACTTCGGCCATGCTGTCCTTGATGCGCTGCTCGAGCACGAAATCGACGCGCGATTGCAGCTTGTGCATGATGCGTTCGGCCAGTCGGTGTTCCATCATGGCCCATTCGGCGTCGGTCCAGCCATCGACGGCTTCGGCTTCGAGCGCGGCGGCGATCTCGGCCTTGGTGGGCGCCAGCGGGGCCGTGGCGCCAGGGAGAGGGTCTTCGCCGGGTGCCTCGGTCTTCAGAACTTCGGTCAACACCGGGATGCTGTTATCAAAGGTTGAGCTCATGATTTTCCTGCGACAAAGTGAGTGAGGGGATACTGTTGCTGCTTGTAGGCGACATAGCGCTTGCGGCCGGCAGCCGCATCATCCTCGTCCGAGGAAATCACTTCTATCATGCGCTCGAATCGGTCCACGCGGGAGGGCGCGCGGCGCGACAGATTCACTAATAATTCGGTGTGTGGTAATTCCGCCTCATCGTTGTCGGTGAGTATGATCGGCGTGTGCTCGGCCAGTACATCGCCGGCCAGCACGTGCGGCAGGAAGTCGGTCGTGGAAAAGGTCCACATGGCGGTGTTGAGTTCCGCCAGTTGCTGCGCATCGTCCGCCAGCACCACGATGCGATGGTTGGCGCCAAACGCCTTGCGCGCCAGGCGGCAGGCGTAGGCGACCTTGTCGGGGATGTTGGTGTGGAAGTCGATGCGCGTCATGCTGTCCCCGGTCAGGCGGCCATGCCGCTGTGGCGCAGCAGGGCGTCGATGCTCGGCTCGCGGCCACGGAAGGCCGTGAACGATTCCAGGGCCGGGCGCGAACCGCCCACCGACAGGATTTCGCGCAGATAGCGCTTGCCCGCTTCGGTGGTGGCGTCCGGTCCCAACGCCTTGGCTTCTTCGAACGCGGCATACGCGTCGGCCGACAACACTTCGGCCCACTTGTAGCTGTAGTAGCCGGCCGCGTAACCGCCGGAAAAGATGTGGCCGAACGAGTTCTGGAAACGGTTGAACGGCGGCGGCACCACCAGCGAGAATTTGGCGCGCACGCTGTCGATCATTTGCTGCACAGTCTGACCGGTGGACGCGTCGTAGTCGTAGTGCAGGTGCATGTCGAGCAGCGAGAATTCCACCTGGCGCAGGGTCTGCAAACCGGACTGGAAGTTTTTCGCGGCCAGCATCTTGTCGAACAGTGCGCGCGGCAGCGGGGCGCCCGTGGTCACGTGCGCGGTCATGTGCTCGAGCACGTCCCACTCCCAGCAGAAGTTTTCCATGAACTGCGACGGCAACTCCACTGCATCCCACTCCACGCCCGAGATGCCGGACACGCCCAGCTCATCGACCTGGGTGAGCATGTGGTGCAGACCATGGCCGAATTCGTGGAACAGCGTAATGACTTCGTCGTGGGTGAACAGCGACGGCTGCGCCACGCCATCGACCACGGCCGGCTCGGTGAAATTGCAGGTCAGGTAAGCGACCGGCGTCTGCACGCTGTGGGCATTGGCGCGGCGGCCACGGGCGTCGTCCATCCAGGCGCCGCCGCTTTTGCCGGCGCGCGCGTACAGATCGAGGTAGAACTGGCCGATCAGGATGCCGTCGCGCTCGATGCTGTAGAAGCGCACATCCTTATGCCATACCGGCGCGACGTCGGGCTTGATCTCGACCGCGAACAGGTTCTGGATCTGGCGGAACAGGCCATCGACTACTTTATGCTCGGGGAAGTACTGTTTGACTTCCTGCGCCGAGAACGCGTAGCGGCGCTCCTGCAGTTTTTCGGACGCGTACGGCATGTCCCACGCTTGCAGGTCGTCGATGCCGAGTTCAATCTTGGCAAACTGCCTGAGCTCTTCCAGGTCTTTCTGGGCGAACGGCCGCGCGCGCTGGGCCAGGTCTTCGAGGAAGCCGATCACGTGCTCGGGCGATTGCGCCATTTTTGGTACCAGCGATACTTCGGCAAAGTTCTTGTATCCGAGCAGCTTGGCTTCTTCGTCGCGCAGGCGCAGCAGGGTGACGATGTTTTGCGTGTTGTCCCAATCGTCCTTCTTGCTGAATACATCGCCCTGGTCCGACGCCTTGGTGGCGTTGGCGCGGTACACGGTGGCGCGCAGCGCGCGGTTGTCGGCAAATTGCAGGATCGGGTAGTACGACGGGAAGTGCAGCGAGAACTGCCAGCCCTGCTTGCCGTCCTTTTGCGCGGCGGCGTGGGCGGCTGCTTTGACGTCGTCGGGCAGGCCGGCCAGTTCCGCTTCGTCGGTAACGAGCAGCTTGTAGTCGTTGGTGGCGTCCAGCACGTTTTCCGAGAAGCGCGTGGAGACGGCTGCCTGTTCTTCCTGGATCGCTGCGAAACGTTCCTTCTGGTCGGCCGCCAGTTCGGCGCCGCCCATGCGGAAGTCGCGAATCGCGTTGTCGATGATGCGCTGGCGCGCCGGCGACAGGCTGGCAAAACTATCGGACGCGCGCAAGGCCTTGTACTTGGCGAACAGCGCTTCGTTCTGCGACAGCTCGGTCCAGAACTCGGTCACCTTCGGTTGATTCTCGTTGTAGGTGGCGCGCAGTTCGGGCGTATCCACCACGCTGTTGAGGTGATTGACAATGCTCCAGGCGCGACCAAGCAACTCGGTGGCGTTTTCCAGCGGCGTGACGAAACTGTCCCAGGTCACGTCATCCTGCGGCGCTTCGAGTTGCTGCACCACGGTACGCGAGCGCGCCAGCAGGTGGTCGATCGCGGGCGTGACGTGCTCGGCGAGGATGGCGTCGAAACGCGGCAAGCCGGAAAAGTCGAGAAGAGGATTGGTTGCGTCTGTAGTCATGTCAGTTTCCGGTAGGTTTAAGCGCGCTCGGCGGCTTCGACGGTATTCATCAACAACATCGTAATCGTCATCGGACCCACGCCGCCAGGCACCGGGGTAATGTGCGACGCCACTTCCTTGACGCCGGCAAAGTCCACATCACCGCACAGCTTGCCTTCATCGTTGCGGTTCATGCCCACGTCGATCACGATGGCGCCCGGCTTGACCATGTCGGCGGTCAGCACGTTGCGGCGGCCCACGGCGGCCACCACCACGTCGGCCTGGCGCGTAAATACGCCGAGGTCCGGGGTGCCACTGTGGCAGATGGTGACGGTGGCATTGGCTTGCAAGAGCAGCAGGCCCATCGGTTTGCCGACGGTGTTGCTGCGGCCGATGACCACGGCGTGCTTGCCCTTCAGATCGACGCCGGTGCTTTCGATCAGCTTCATGCAGCCGTACGGCGTGCACGGACGGAAGCCTTCCAGGCCCGTCATCAGTTCGCCGGCGCTGAGCACCGAGTAACCATCGACGTCCTTGGTGGTGGAGATCGCTTCGATCACCTTGTGCGGGTTGATATGCTTGGGCAGCGGCATTTGGACCAGGATGCCGTGGATTTTCGGATCGGCGTTCAGTGCAGCGATACGTTCCAGAAGTGCAACTTCCGACAGGTCGGCCGGGTATTGCTCCTTGAGCGAATAGAAACCGGCATCCTCGCAACCCTTGACCTTGTTGCGTACATACACATGGCTGGCGGGATCGTCGCCGACCAGGATCACGGCCAGGCCGGGTTGTTTGCCTTTGGCGGTGAGCACGGCAGCACGTGCAGCAATTTCAGCACGCAGTTTTTGGGAGAGGGCGATTCCGTCGATCAGTTGAGCAGACATGTTTTAACCAGGTTAGGAGGATTGGAAGAGGGAAGCGAGATTATAAGCGCTAACGCGCCCGGTCCCGCGATTTCCGGCCTTTTCGGATGCTGCACCGCACAAGATTTTCATAGGGAAATCCCACGATATGAAATGACTTATCATAGTTTGAAAAAGCAAAAAATCACTGTTAGAATCCCCACACGTCGTAGAAGTATTGGTAAATAATCAGCGTTCCACAGGCCCGGCAGATGCACCACACGGGCCTTTAACTCAGGAGACTTAACACATGTCAGATCAACTCGACCAGGTACCGGCAAGCACCGACCCTGATTCGCAAGAAACCAAAGAATGGTTGGATTCCCTGGCCTCGGTACTCGAACAAGAGGGCCCTGATCGTGCGCATTACCTGCTGGAACGCCTGATCGACCTGGCACGCCAGAGCGGCTCGGATATCCCGTTCTCCGCCAATACCGCCTACGTCAACACGATTCCCCTGGACCAGGAACAACACTGCCCGGGTAACCTGGAATACGAAGAAAAACTGCGCTCGTGGATGCGCTGGAACGCCATGGCGATGGTCGTCAAGGCCAACCGCGTCGATGGCGACCTCGGTGGCCACCTGTCCTCGTTTGCCTCGCTGGCCAACATGCTGGGCATCGGCTTCAACCACTTCTGGAAAGCGCCGAGCGAAAACCATGGCGGCGACCTGCTGTACATCCAGGGTCACTCCTCGCCGGGCGTGTATGCCCGCGCGTTCCTCGAAGGCCGCCTGACCGAAGACCAGCTGACCCACTTCCGTCGCGAAGTGGACGGTGGCGGCCTGTCGTCGTACCCGCACCCGAAACTGATGCCGAACTTCTGGCAGTTCCCGACCGTGTCGATGGGCCTGGGCCCGCTGATGGCGATCTACCAGGCGCGCTTCCTCAAGTACCTGCACGCGCGTTCGATCGCCGACACCACCGACCGCAAGGTCTGGGCCTTCTGCGGCGACGGCGAGATGGACGAACCGGAATCGCTGGGCGCCATCGGCATGGCCTCGCGTGAAAAACTCGACAACCTGGTCATCGTCGTCAACTGCAACCTGCAACGCCTGGACGGTCCGGTGCGCGGCAACGGCAAGATCATCCAGGAACTGGAAGGCGAGTTCCGTGGCGCCGGCTGGAACGTGGTCAAGGTCGTGTGGGGCCCGGGCTGGGACGCACTGCTGGCCAAGGACAAGGAAGGCATCCTGCGCAAGGTAATGATGGACACCGTGGACGGTGAATACCAGAACTACAAGGCGAAAGACGGCGCGTACGTGCGCAAGCACTTCTTCGGCAAGCATCCAAAGCTGCTGGAGATGGTTGCCAACATGACCGACGACGACATCTGGCGCCTGACCCGTGGCGGTCACGATCCGCACAAGATCTACGCCGCGTTCAAAGTGGCGCAAGAGCATAAAGGCCAACCGACCGTCCTGCTGGTGAAAACCATCAAGGGCTTCGGCATGGGCAAGCACGGCGAAGCACGCAACACCGCGCACAACACCAAGAAGCTGACCGACGAAGCCGTGCGCGAAATGCGCGACCGCTACTCGATCCCGATCCCGGACGATCAACTGGCCGACATCCCGTTCTACAAGCCAGCCGACGACGCACCGGAAATGAAGTACCTGCATGAGCGCCGCGCGGCCCTCGGCGGCTACCTGCCGGCCCGCCGCATGCAAGCGGACGAAAAGCTGACGGTACCGCCCTTGAGCGCGTTCCAGAACGTGCTCGATGCGACCGCCGAAGGCCGCGAAGTATCGTCCACCCAGGCCTACGTGCGTATCCTGACCACGCTGCTGAAAGACCAGAGCGTGGGCGCCCGCATCGTGCCGGTGCTGGTCGATGAATCGCGCACCTTCGGTATGGAAGGCCTGTTCCGCCAGGTTGGTATCTTCAACCAGCAGGGCCAGTTGTACGAGCCGGTCGATAAAGACCAGGTCATGTACTACCGCGAAGACAAGGCCGGCCAGATCCTGCAAGAGGGTATCAACGAAGCCGGTGGCATGAGCTCGTGGATCGCTGCGGCGACCTCGTACTCGACCAACAACCGCGTGATGATCCCCTTCTACACGTACTACTCGATGTTCGGCATGCAGCGTATCGGCGACCTGGTATGGGCCGCCGCCGACATGCGCGCCCGTGGCTTCCTGATGGGCGGCACCGCCGGCCGCACCACGCTCAACGGCGAAGGCCTGCAGCACGAAGATGGCCACAGCCACCTGTTTGCTGCTGCGGTACCGAACTGCATGCCGTACGACCCGACCTTCGGTCACGAGCTGGCAGTCATCATTCAGGACGGTATGCGTCGCATGGTGGAAGAACAGGAAGACGTGTTCTACTACATCACCATCATGAACGAGAACTACCCGCATCCAGGCATCAAGCCAGGCCAGGAAGAGGGCATCCTGAAAGGCCTGTACCTGCTGCAAAAAGGCGACGAGTCGCTGCAGCAGCGCGTGCAGTTGCTGGGTTCCGGCACCATCCTGCGCGAATCGATCGCGGCGCAAGACCTGCTGAAAAACGACTGGAACATCGCGGCCGACGTCTGGTCCGCACCGTCGCTGACGCTGGTGGCGCGTGACGGCCAGGATGCCGAACGCTGGAACCTGGTCAACCCGGCCAAGGAACAGCGCGTACCGTACGTGACGCAACTGATGAACGCCACCACCGGCCCGATCGTTGCCACCACCGACTACATGCGTGCGTTTGCGGAACAGATCCGTGCCTTCATTCCGAAGGACCGTACCTACCGCGTACTGGGCACCGACGGCTTCGGCCGTTCGGACAGCCGCGTCAAGCTGCGCGAATTCTTTGAAGTGAACCGTTACTACATCACGGTCGCCGCACTGAAATCGCTGGCCGAAGAAGGCAAGCTGGACGTGTCCGTGGTTGAACAGGCCGTGGCCAAGTACAACCTCGATCCGAACAAACCGAACCCAGTGACCCAGTAATACCCGGTCGCGCCGCGCCACTCCCGCCCGAAAGCAGGAGTGGCGTTGGCGAAGGTACAAACAGAATACGGAGCAAACGCTATGAGCATTGTGGAAGTTAAAGTCCCGGATATCGGCGACTTCAAGGAAGTGGAAGTCATCGAGCTGATGGTCAAGGTTGGCGACACCATCAAGGTGGACCAGTCGCTGGTCACCGTTGAATCGGACAAGGCCAGCATGGAGATTCCATCGTCGGCCGCCGGCGTGATCAAGGAAATCAAGGTCAAGGTCGGCGACAAGATCGCCGAAGGCGGCCTGCTGTTGCTGCTGGAAGGCGAAGCTGCTGCTGCGCCTGCGCCAGCCGCTGCTGCCGCTCCTGCACCTGCCGCCGCTGCGCCAGCACCTGCTGCTGCACCAGCCCCTGCACCGGCTGCCGCCGCTGCCGGTCCGGTGGACATCGCGGTACCGGACATCGGCGACTTCAAGGAAGTGGAAGTGATCGAAGTGATGGTCAAGGTGGGCGACACCATCAAGGTGGACCAGTCGCTGCTGACCGTGGAATCGGACAAGGCCAGCATGGAAATTCCATCGTCGCACGCCGGCGTGGTCAAGGAAGTTAAAGTAAAAGTCGGCGACAAGGTTGCCATGGGTACCATCGTGTTCGTGGTTGAATCGACCGGTGGCGCTGCTGCTGCCGCTGCTCCTGCTGCCGCCGCACCAGCACCAAGCGCCGCGCCAGCCGCTGCTGCTCCTGCGCCAGCGCCGGCTGCTGCCGCAGCTCCAGCTGCAGCAGCATCGCAAGGCTCCGTACAAACCGGCAAACTGGCCCACGCTTCGCCATCGATCCGCAAGTTCGCGCGCGAACTGGGCGTGGACCTGGGCAAGGTGCCAGGTTCGGGTCCGAAAGGCCGCATCACGCAAATCGACGTGCAGAACTACGTCAAGGGCGTGATCGCCGGCAGCATCGCAGCCCCTGCGGGCGCGGCATCGTCTAACGCTGGTGGCGGCAACTTCAATGTGCTGCCATGGCCGTCGCTGGACTTTTCCAAATTCGGTCCGACCGAGCTGCTGCCGCTGTCGCGCATCAAGAAGATCAGTGGCCCGAACCTGCACCGCAACTGGGTGCAGATCCCGCACGTCACGCAGTTCGACGAAGCGGACGTCACCGACCTGGAAGAATTCCGCGTCGATACCAACAACGCCAACGCCAAGAACAAGGATGCCGCCAAGCTGACCATGCTGGCATTCGTGATCAAGGCGTCGGTTGCCGCGCTGAAGAAATTCCCGTCGTTTAACTCGTCGCTCGATGCGAAGGGTGAAAACCTGATCCTCAAGCAGTACTACAACATCGGCTTCGCGGCAGACACGCCGAACGGCCTGGTGGTCCCGGTGATCAAGAACGCCGACCAGAAATCGGTCTCGCAGATCGCCCGCGAAATGACCGAACTGTCCTTGCAAGCGCGCGACGGCAAGCTCAAACCGGCCGACATGCAGGGCGCCACCTTCACCATCTCGTCGCTGGGCGGCATTGGCGGCACGCACTTCACGCCGATCGTCAACGCGCCGGAAGTGGCGATCCTGGGCTTGTCCAAGGCATCGATCAAGCCGGTATGGGACGGCAAGGCCTTCCAGCCACGCCTGATGATGGGCACCTCGCTGTCGTACGACCACCGCGTGGTTGACGGCGCCATGGGCGCTCGCTTCTCCGTGTACCTGAGCGAAGTGCTCGGCGACATGCGCAAAATTCTGCTGTAAGGAGCGACTATGAGCACAGAAGTGAAAGTGCCGAATATCGGCGACTTCGCAGAAGTTGAAGTAATCGAAGTGATGGTCAAGGTCGGCGACACCATCAAGGTGGACCAGTCGCTGATCACCGTGGAATCGGACAAGGCGTCGATGGAAGTGCCATCGTCGCACGCCGGCGTGGTCAAGCAGGTCTTGGTCAAAGTGGGCGACAAGGTCAAGGAAGGCGTGGCGATGCTGGTGATCGATGCGGCTGCCGGCGATGCGCCTGCTCCTGCCGCCGCTGCTCCGGCACCGGCTGCTGCTGCACCTGCTGCTGCACCTGCACCTGCGGCTGCTCCTGCAGCCCCCGTGGCGGCACCTATCGGCGGCAGCTACAGCGGCCAGGTCGATGTCGACTGCGATATGATGGTACTGGGCGGTGGTCCTGGCGGCTACTCGGCAGCGTTCCGCGCGGCCGACCTGGGCCTGAACACCGTGATCGTCGAGCGTTACGAAACGCTGGGCGGCGTGTGCCTGAACGTCGGTTGCATTCCATCGAAAGCGCTGCTGCACGTGGCATCGGTCATCGACGAAACGCAGCACATGAGCAAGACCGGCGTCACCTTCGCCAAGCCCACCATCGATATCGACCAGGTGCGCGCGTACAAGGAAGGCGTGATCAAGAACATGACCGGCGGTCTGGCCGGCATGGCCAAGGCACGCAAGACGCAAGTGGTCACCGGCGTGGGCCAGTTCCTGAGCGCGAACCACATCGAAGTAACCGCCGCTGACGGCACCAAGAAAGTGGTGCAGTTCAAGCAGGCAATCATCGCTGCCGGTTCGGCCGTCGTCAAACTGCCGTTCGTGCCGGAAGATCCGCGCATCGTCGATTCGACCGGTGCACTGGAACTGCGCCAGATCCCGAAACGCATGCTGGTCATCGGCGGCGGCATCATCGGCCTGGAAATGGCCACCGTGTACTCGACGTTCGGCGCGCGCATCGACGTGGTCGAAATGATGGACGGCCTGATGCAAGGCGCCGACCGCGATGCGGTCAAGGTCTGGCAGAAGTTCAACGAGAAGCGCTTCGACAACATCATGACCAAGACCAAGACGGTCGGCGTGGAAGCGCTGCCCGAAGGGATCAAGGTCACGTTCGAAGCTGCCGAAGCTGGTGCCGCTGCGCCAGCACCACAGGTCTACGACCTGGTGCTGGTCGCCGTGGGCCGCAGCCCGAACGGCAAGAAAATCGCTGCCGACAAGGCGGGCGTGGTGGTCACCGACCGTGGCTTCATCCCGGTCGATAGCCAGATGCGCACCAACGTGCCGAACATCTTCGCCATCGGCGACCTGGTGGGCCAGCCGATGCTGGCGCACAAGGCCGTGCACGAAGGCCACGTGGCAGCGGAAGCTGCCGCCGGCCAGAAGTCGCACTTCGACGTCAAGGTGATTCCATCGGTGGCGTACACCGATCCGGAAGTGGCATGGGCCGGCATTACCGAAGACGAAGCGAAAGCCAAGGGCATCAAGGTCGAGAAGGGCCACTTCCCGTGGGCCGCTTCGGGCCGCGCCGTGGCCAACGGCCGCGCCGAGGGCTTCACCAAGCTGCTGTTCGACGCTGAAACCCACCGCATCATCGGCGGCACCATCGTTGGCACCCATGCCGGCGACATGATCGGCGAAATCGCGCTGGCCATCGAAATGGGCTGCGACGGCACCGACATCGGCAAAACCATCCACCCGCACCCGACCCTGGGCGAGTCGATCGGCATGGCCGCTGAAGTGTACGAAGGCTCGTGCACCGATCTGCCGCCACCGCGCAAGAAATAAGCAATCGTTACCGGTTGCCCGAGATGCCGTTCAGCGTGAGCTGGGCGGCATTTTTTTCGGGTAAGTTCTTGACGTCGATATCGGCATTTTTCGGCAGATCGAGGTAGGGATAGCGCGCTACCGTGGCTCGCAAACGCTGCTGGCGCCCGCCCGGCGGTCCCCACAGTACTTCCACCATTGTTCCGGGGTGCGCATATTCCGGCTGCAACAGGGCCAGTGACAGCATCTGGCGATAGTAATAGCTGAATATTCGGCCGCTGGAAATACCGGCCAGCGCTTCGCCTGCCATGACATCATCGCTGAACACCACCGAGTTGTGCGCGGTCCAGATCGGGTTGGCGGCAAAGTCCATGAACGCGAGATCGGCGTCGGCAAGGAACTGCGACGCATACACCGCCAGCACGTCGTCCCGGTGCCACTCCAGTGTCACCATGCGCCGGTGCGGCGCGGCGACAATGCGCTCCAGCGCGGCGCGGCCGACGAACTCGTGGTCGAACCTGATCATGTGCGACCAGCCCAGTTCCACCGGGTTGGCGTAGCGCTTCTCGATCGCCGCGCCTGCGCTGCCGGGCAAGTCCTGCATGTAAGCGTCCGTGCGACCGCCCAGAAAGGCCATGAAGTCCCGGTCCTGCGTGTAGGCGGGCAGAAAATGGATGTACGACTGCGCAAAGCCGCCCTCCGTGTGGTGCATGCCGTACACCTGCATGCCGATCCGCTCCATAGCGAATGGCTGGCCCGCATTCCAGATGGCGCGGTAGATCTCGTGCGCATCTTCGATGCGTCCATGGATCTCATAGGCCAGCGTGCGCGCCACGCCCAGGCGAAACACGCGCACCGCAATACTGCGGCCTTCACAGGCGATCTGGCTGGTGCGGTGCCAAAGGAAGTCGATATCGCGCAGACTCTCCGACGTCGCCGCTTCCAGTGCGGCCAATGCAAGCGGGCCGGCAACCTGGAACAGGAATGTCTTGCCGGTGAGGTCTTCGCCAGTGACATCGTAGCGGCCCGAAGCGACCAGGTAGTCGATGTATGGATTGAGAAAAAAACACGTGAAATCGGCCTCGCCAATGCGCAAGACGATACCGTCCGCCATCACATTTCCTTGCGCATTGCACATCACCGCATGTTTGGAGCAGCCAATCGAGAACTTGGCAAAGCCATTGAGGCACGCGTCGCGCAACAGGCGCAAGGCATCCGGACCGTGCAGCCGGTAGGGCGATGCCGGGTTCAGGCCAGCATGCAGGTAACAGCTTTTTTTCCAGGACAGCGATTCCTTTTTCCAGCCGCCGAACTGCCATGGCGACAAATGACCAAACGTCGTGTTGTAGTCGGCCACGTCTGGATCGCACGGCAAATAAGGGCTGTGAACAATGGTGTCGATACGGTGCATGGGAAGTCTCCAGTTGAAAGATACCGGTTGGTATGTTATCTTTGCACATCTCTTCAAACATGGGGTGCACCGTTCAAATGAATCCTCACTTATGGTCCTGGGCAGCGCTGGGTGGCGCCATCGCTTGCGAGGTGGTTGCCACCGGCTTTTTGAACAAATCGGAGCAGTTCAGCAAATTGGCGCCCACGCTGGTGTCGCTGGGTTTGTACGGCGTATCGTTCTACCTGCTGGCCCAGGCGCTCAGGACGGTGCCGCTCGGTGTCGCTTATGCGGTCTGGGGCGGCCTTGGCATCGTGCTCACGGCCATCGTCAGCATCGTGGTATTCAAGCAGCGGCTCGACTGGATTGCCATGGTCGGCATTGGCTTCATCGTGGTTGGCGTGATCATCGTCAACGCCTTTTCCAAAGCCGGCGGGCACTGAGATGGCGTCTGCGTACGAACGCCGCAAGGACCCCGAGGCGGTACGCCGCGCACTGCTCGATTGCGCCGCGTCGATTGCCGCCAGCGAGGGATTGGGTGCCGTGACGGTGGCGGGCGTGTCGCTGGCTGCCGGCGTGACCAAGGGTGCGCTGTTCCACCATTTCGCCAACAAGCAGGCGCTGGTCAACGCCATGGTCGACGGCTTGATGCAGGAGCTCGATACCGCGCTCGACACCCTGATCGCTGCCGACGCCGTATCACGCGGCAGCTTTACCCGTGCCTATGTCCACGCTGCGCTGACCATGGACGACACCACCACGCGCATCTGGTCGGCGTTGATCGGCGCGCTGAGTACCGAACCCCAGGTGGCCACGCAATGGCATGCCTGGCTGGCGCAGCGCCTGCGCCGCCATGCCGACACCGACGCCGACGAGATCCTCGCCGTCGTCAGGCTGGCAGCGGATGGCGCCTGGTTTACATCGCTGAGCGCCACCGCTGCTGCCGAAGTGCTGGACCTGCCCGCCATCCGGGCGCGCCTGGTCGCCATGACTTATTAACCATCGCATCATCCCCCAGGAGACCACCATGTCCAGCAGTCCCATACTCGTCACCGGCGCTACCGGCAAAACCGGCCGCCGTGTGGCGGCCGTACTCGCGCAGCGCGGCTTTCCGGTGCGCGCCGTCTCGCGCAATTCAACTATCCGGTTGGATTGGGACGATGCGTCTACCTGGCCGGCAGCGCTGCAAGGTGTACGCGCTGTCTATATCGTGCATCCGGGCCTGGGCGGCGACGGCGCAGCCGCCCAGGTGGAGCAATTTGTTCGTGCAGCCGCCGCTGCCGGCGTGGAAAAGGCGGTGCTGGCTTCCACGCCGGACGACGGCAGCGATTTCTCCCGGTCGATGCGGGCGGCAGAATCCCATATCGTCGCTGCCGGGCTACAGTTGACCAGCCTGCGCCTGCGCTGGTTTTTCCAGAATTTCAGCGAGGATTTCCTGCTGCAACCGGTGCTGTCGGGTGAATTACGCCTGCCAGCGGGTGACGGCAAGGAAGCGTTTGTCGATGCCGATGACATTGCCGAGGTGGCGGTGGCCGCATTGACCGATGCCCGCCATAACGGCCGCAGGTACGACCTGACCGGGCCGCGCCTGCTGAGCTTTGCCGACGTGGCGCGGGAAATCACCGACGGCGCAGGACACCCGCTGACCTATGTGCCGGTCGATAGCGACACCTACGTCGCCGAACAGCTTGCGCAACAGGTACCGCAAGAGTGGGCCCGCGCCTTTGCCGCTTTGTACCAGGACATCGCCAGCGGCAAGCTGGCGCAAGTCTCGGCAGATGTCGAAGCGGTGCTCGGCAAACCGGCGCGCGATTTTTCGGGGTTTGTGTCGAACACGGCACGTGGGGGCGCCTGGAAGCAAGCGGTCTGAGGAACGGTAGCGTCCACGCCGAAGGAGATGGGCGCTACCGTTGGAACCAGGCACTCAGCCCGGTTCCACGTTTCCGCCGACGAGCACGTCTGAACCTTCAAGTCGCGTCGTGATCCGGCAGGCGCGTGCCGTTGCCCGGCCCTGGCGCAGCGTGATGCCGTGGCCGAGCATCGCGGTCAGTGCGCCGGCCGCGACCCCGGTGGCGCTGTCTTCCAGCGCCGCGTCCAGATGGTTGAAGTTACGGCCTTCGTAGCTGCCGTCGTCAACCTTGCAGTACGCGTAGATGCCATTGACGCCTGCGGTTTTGCCCCAGGCGGTGATGGCCGGCAGATCGGGCGTCAAGCCATACAGCGTGGTTGCATCCGCCACCTCGACCAGCAGCTTTGGACTGCCGACAGAAAATACACGTGCCGGCGCCAGCGGCATCAAACCCGGCGCGGCCAGCAGGCGCCCGATGAGGTCAGGCGCCAGGTTCGGCTGTGATGCATCCTGCCGTTGAAGGCGAACCAATACCTGGCCATCGGCACCAGAAACCAGCCCGAGCCGCTGGCCATGCACGGCAGTCTTCACCGTGAGTTCGCGATTGCCGCCATGCTGCATGAACAGGCGCTGGCCGACGGCCAGGGTCGCGTGCAGACATAGCGGACTGCGCGCGTGCGGATAAAAATAATCAACGCTTGCCACCACGTCCGCCTCATCGGGCGGATCGATCCAGACGCAGGTGATATTGCGCTCGCGCGCAAAGTCCTGGCGCGCTTCGCGGGGCGAGAAGTCGCCCTCGATGACCAGCGCCGGATTGCCATCGCCTGGCGACTCACCGAAGCATTTGAATCTGTGAACTTGCATGTGCTTCCTCTTTCAATTGTGATGTTGGTATGCTTGTATGCCAATGTGGGGGAGTGCACGGGTATCTGCAAGCTGAGCCACAAAGCCCGGTTTGTTCACTGTGCCGCATCCCAAGAAAGACCTTCCTGTCGGAACTTGGAAAAGCGTGCTCAAAGATGCCGGACTTAAGTAATGCGTTATTGGAAAACGGAGCAGCCGATGGATATTCCCGTGGTGATTTTCAAGGATGAAGGCAGCGTGTACGGGGTGAACGTGCCTGACATCAAAGGTGTGCACTCGTGGGGCGACACGGTCGAGGAGGCACTCAAAAATGTCAAGGAAGCGATCACCAGTCATATCGAAACCCTGTTGGAACTCGGCGAGGCGGTAGAGATCAGCCAGAGCAAGATCGGCGATTTGCAAAACGATCCCCAGCATGCTGGCGGAATCTGGGCGCTGGTGGCACTCGATCTCGACAAGCTCGATACCAAACCCGAACGCATCAACATCAGTCTGCCGCGGTTTGTTGTGGGCAAGATAGACCGTTATGCGGCGTCCCGCCATGAAACCCGCAGCGGCCTGTTGGCGCGCGCCGTGCTGCAACTGATCGACACCGAATCAAAAGCACCTGAACGTTCTTGATGATTGCGATAATCCCGCTCGCTCACCGTCTGAGCGGCATTTTCATTGACGGCGCATCGCCAACCCAATTTTTTAATATCAGCAAGCCGTCGGCTTCACCCGCTCCACCTCCAACCCGAACCACGGCCGGAGCCTGGTGCCGAATACATTGCCGATGAACGCCGCCACCAGCCACAGCCAGCCGTGCAGGCTGCCTGAGACGATGCCGCTGAAGTACGCGCCGATGTTGCAGCCATAGGCCAGGCGGGCGCCGTAGCCGAGCAGCAGGCCACCCACGATTGCCGCCACCAGCGAGCGTAATGGCACGCGCCACACCGGCGCGTAGCGCCCGGCCAGCGCGGCGGCGAGCATGGCGCCAAAGACGATGCCGATGTCCATCACCGACGTGACGTCCTCGATCACCGGCGCATTGAGCGTGGCGGCGTTGGCCGGCGCCGACCAGTACGTCCAGCTGGCGACGTCGATGCCGGCCAGCGTGGCGGCCTTGGCGCCCCACAGGGCAAACGCAGACGTCACGCCCCACGGGCGGCCGGCCAGTGCCAGCGTGGCGAAATTGAGGAGGACGAGCGCGATGCCGCCCGCGACCAGCGGCCACGGGCCGTGCAGCCAGCGCGCCGTGTGGCCTGGTTGCACGTGGGCGGCGACCAGCTTGCCGTGGCGGCGCTTTTCCACCACGACGGTCACTGCGAAGATCAATCCGAACACCAGCCAATTGAGCGCCAGCGCCGGCGCCACGCCCAGCGACTTAACCAGGGAGATCGGCGCCAGTTGCGGCAGCGATGTCCAGAACGGCATGTGGGCCGTGCCGATCAGCGAGCCGCCGATGAACGCCACCAGCGTGACGATCATGCGGGTGCTGCCGCCGCCCACCGTGTACAGCGTGCCGGAAGCGCAGCCGCCGCCGAGTTGCATGCCGATGCCGAAAATGAAAGCGCCGACCACCACCGACGTGCCGGCAGGCGCCACCAGGCCCTTGACCGGCGCGCCGAACAGAGAGCCGGCCGCCAGCACCGGGAAGAACAGCGCCACGCCCACGGCCAGCATCACCATCTGCGCGCGCAGTCCTTCGCCGCGGCCATCCGCGATAAAGACGCGCCACGCCGACGTGAAGCCGAACGCCGCGTGATACAGCGTGACACCGAGCAGCGCACCGACCACGTACAGCGCGGCCTGGCGCGGGCTGACGGCCTGGCCCAAATACCACGCGCCAATCACGACGATGGCGAGCGCGCTCCACAGGGCGCCGGGGTTGATGTTGGATGGTGGGCGCATGGGCGCGGTGATCGTGGTGGACATGGTGATGGGGTAAAAAATAAACAAGTTGGCATTCTCCGCCTTTTTGCTGCGAAGCGGCGCAATCATATTTCTGATTAAAGCCGCGCGGCGGTAGGCGAGGGCGGTGAAGTATGAAAGCATGGCTGTCCGACCAATGAGGTTAGCCATGCACCAAGCCACCCCGATCCGACTCCTGCCCTTGCTCTTCGGCCTGACACTGGCCGCCATACAATCCACCCAAGCTGCCCCCCTCGATGGCAAGCGCATCTTCCAGAACAACTGCGCGATGTGCCATTCCGCGTCGCCCGATATGGTCACGCTGGCCGGGCCGCCGCTGTTCAATGTCGTGGGGCGCAAGGTCGCCGGCGTGGTGGGCTTTGCGTACTCCGATGCCTTGAGCGCGCTGGGTGCAAAGAACAAGCGCTGGACCGTGCAGGAACTGTCGCTGTTCCTGAAAGACCCCAGCGCCTATGCGCCCGGCACCTCGATGCCGATTGCGGTCGCCCAGCCGGCCGAACGCGCGGCGCTTGCTGCCTACCTGGCCACCGCCAAGGGCAAGGCTGCCATGCCGGCTGCATCGCAAGCCTCCGCCGCCAGCGCCAACGACAGTACCGCCACCAGGACCAACGCCAATGCTGGCAACGCCAGCAAGGAAGAACACTGGAGCGACGACCAGCCGGGCCGCATCCACGCAGTGCTCATGGCCGACCTGCCACCGCCGTTTGCCAGTGCCAGCGCCGGCAACAACCCGAAGACCGTGCCGCGCCCGCAAGGCGTGCTGCCATCGGTGCCGGCCAACTTCGCCGTCAACCTGTGGGCGACGGATCCGGATCGCGGCCGCGTGATGGCCAAGGCGCCCAATGGCGACATCTTCATCTCCTCGACCACCAAGCGCCTGATCAAGGTGTTCAGGTCCAGCACCGGCGCCACCGCCGACAAGATCAGTGTGTTCGCCGACAAGCTCGATCGGCCGTTCGGCTTCGCCTTCTGGCCGGCGGGACCGAACCCGCAGTACCTGTACGTGGCCAACGTCAATTCCATCATCCGCTTCCCCTATAAAAACGGCGACCTGGTGGCCGGCGCACCGGCCGAAGTGGTGGTGCCCACCCTGACGGCGGAGACGGGCAGCCATTCCTCGCGTACGCTGGTGTTTTCCAAAGATGGCAAGACCATGTATTTGTCGATCGGCTCCGCGTCCAACGTGGCCGAGGGCATCGGCGCCACGCCGCCGGAACCGCTGAAGCAGTGGGAAGCAAAACACGGTCTCGGCGCGGCCTGGGGTTCGGAACTGGACCGCGCAGTGGTGCTGGCGTTCGACCCCGATGGCAAGAACAAACGCACCTTCGCCACCGGCCTGCGCAACTGCGTGGGCATGTATCTGTATCCGCGCACGGGCGATTTGCTGTGCAGTGTGAACGAGCGCGATATGCTCGGCGATAACCTGCCACCCGACTATCTCACGCGCGTCAAGGGCGGCGCGCACTATGGCTGGCCGTGGCACTACATCGGCGCCAACGAGGAGCCGCGTTTGCAGGGCCAGCGTCCCGACCTCAAAGACAAGGTTACTGCGCCGGACCTGCTGCTGACGGCCCACTCGGCGCCGCTGGGCATGATCATGTACGACGCACCCGCCGCCGCCAAAGCGGCCTTCCCGAAAGAGTATCTTGGCGATGTCTTCCTGGCGCTGCACGGCTCCTGGAACCGCGCCACGCGCACTGGCTCGAAAGTGGTGCGGGTGTTCATGAAAGACGGTGTGCCGACCGGGAAGTACCAGGACTTCATGACTGGTTTTGTCGTCAGCGACAAGGAAGTGTGGGGCCGGCCGTCGTCGGTGGTGGTGCAGGACGACGGCTCGCTGCTGGTCGATGACGATGTCACCGGAGAGATCTGGCGGGTGGCCCCGAAATAATCAGGCCGCCTGCGGCTGCCCGCCCTGCGCCGAGGCGGGCAGGCCGAAGATGCGGTCGAACGCAAGGCTGAACAGGAAGGTGTACACCAGGAAGAACACCACGATCCACAGGTCGACGATGAACGCCTCCCACAGCGAGATCTCGAGCCACCACGCGAACAGCGGCACCAGGAACGCCACCAGGCCGCCTTCGAAGCCGATGGCGTGGGCGATGCGCCGCGCCACGCTGCGGCCCTTGGTGGTCTGGCGTGCTTCCCACGCCTCGAACATGGAATTGAAAATGAAATTCCAGACCACGGCCACGGTGGACGACGCCACGGCCGCCACGCTGGCATGGGCGCTGCTGCTGCCAGCCAGCAGCATCAGCGTGGTGGTGGTCAACCCCACCGCAAACAGTTCGAACAGCGATACATAGACAATCTTGCGCTTCAATCCTTGCATGATAGATTCCTTCAAACATCAATCGAGCGATGATAGTTGAAGTGATCTGATAGTAAAAGTCGACAGCTATCAGTTTTTGTGACAGCATAGTGAATGGCCTTTTCCAGCGACAACGTCGATCTGTTCCTTGCCGTGATCGACCACGGTTCTTTTTCCGCCGCCGCCCGCGCGCTTGGCCGGGTGCCGTCGGCCGTCAGCATGGCGATTGCCAACCTTGAGGCCGAGCTGGACCTGCAACTGTTCGAGCGCAACTCGCGCGCCGTGATCCCCACCGACATGGCCCGCGCGCTGGAAGCGGAGGCGCGCCACATGGCCGGCCAGATGCGCCGCCTGCAGGCCCACGCCTTGTCGCTGCACCAGGGGCTCGAGCGCCGGCTGACGCTGGCGGTGTCGCCCGAGCTGCTGTCGGCCGCGTGGGGCGAGCCGCTGGCGCGCCTGGCCGACGAATTTCCGTCGCTGGAAGTTGATGTACTGTCGGCGCCGCAGGCCGATGCCCGGCGCATGCTGCACGACGGTACTGCGCAGCTGGCGCTGCTCTACGACCGGCCGCAGGTCGATGAACGCGAAAGCTTCCAGGAACTGGGCAGCGAGGTGCTGGTCGCCGTGCTCTCGCCGCAGCATCAGGCAGCGCGCGAGCGCAACGGCCATTTCCGGCTCGAAGACCTGGTCGATATCCGGCAAGTGGCCATCGTCAGCCGCGCCGCCCATCAGGAGGACAAGCGCGTGCTGGTGTCGCGCAAGCTGTGGCGCACCGACAGCCACCAGGCCACGCTGGAGCTGGTGCAGGCGGGCATCGGCTGGGCATTCCTGCCCCGGCGCCTGGTGGCGCCGCTGCTGGCCGATGGCGAGCTGCTGGTGATCGATTTCGCCAGCATGAGCAACCAGCTGCGGCTGTGGGTGGACGTGGTGTGGGTGAACGACCGCCCGCTGGGCCTGGGCGCCAAGCGGTTGATCGCGTTGATGAAGGATATCGGCGGGTTGGAGGCCCGCCCCGGCCATGTATAGAGCGCCTGAAAGGCCTTCATGGCTGCATGCAGCGCCTCGCCTTGCGGCGGTAATGTCTTCTTCGCTGCGCCTTGTTCTGAAGGTTTGCAGACGCTCTAGCGAGTGAGCCGATAGATTAGCAAAGCACTGCGGATGGTAGCGCGTTCGAGCGAGGCGATTTCCAGGTCTTCGTCCGGCGAGTGGGCGCCGTTGCCGGCCACGCCCAGGCCATCGAGGCTGTCCACCAGCGAGGCCACGAACTGGATGTCGCCGGCGCCGCGCTGGCCCGGGGGCAGGGCGGGGATCGTGCCCAGGCCGGCGTCGCTGCTCGCCTGCGAATATACTTTTAACACCGCCAGGTTGCCGGGCGTGGGCGCCATCGGCGGATAGGCGTCGTGGAAGCTGATGCTGGCGCTGGTGCCGGGCAGGTTCTGCGCGACGATGGCGCGCATCTTGGCGTGGGCCCGGTCGCGCTGTTCGTAGGTGAGATAACGCAGGTCGCCGTGCACCAGCGCGGTCCTGGCGATCACGTTGGTTTTGCCGGCGGCCTGGCCTTTCGTGCCTGTCTCATCGACGCCAGCATCGGTGCCGCCGAGTATCAGTCCCGCGCTGAACGTGAGATCGGGTTCAATCACCTGCTGGAGGAAGCCATCGAGGATGCGCGCCGTTTCGTACACGGCGCCATAACCCGCCTTGTCGGTGAAGATGGTGCTCGAGTGGCCCTGCTTGCCCTTGACTTCCAGCTCCCACGACGACGCCGAACGGCGGCCGATGGTGCCGGTGTCCTGGCCCTCCTGGTTGCGCATGGTGCCTTCGAAGGAGAGCGCGATGTCGCTGCGTTTGGCGGCGGCCACCATGTCGGCGCGCGACGTGGCGATCGGTTCGCCGGCGCTTTCTTCGTCGCCGGTGAACATCACGGTGATGGTGGTGTTATCGAGTGCACCGGCGCTTTTCAGTGCGCGCAGCGCTTCGAGGATGACCACGTCGCCGCCCTTCATGTCATTGACGCCCTGGCCGCGCACGCGGTCGCCGTTGCGCTGCCACAGCTGCACCGGGCTGTCTTTTTCGAACACGGTATCGAGGTGGCCGAGCAGCAGCAAGCGTTTGCCCTGCTTGCCCTCGCGCGTGCCCACCAGGTGGCCGGCGCGGCGCATGGCTGGCGGCAGGTCGATCCAGCGCGTGGCAAAGCCCAGCTGGTCGAGTTCACTGCGATACAGCTTGCCCACTTCGCGCACACCTTCGATGTTCATGGTGCCACTGTTGATGTTGACCGATTGCTCCAGCAGTTGCAGCGCCTGCGGTGAACGGGCCTTGATGGCGGCGACGATGTTCTGCTCGACGGGGGACAGGTCGGCGGCGTGGGCGCAAGACATGGTCATGGCCAGGGCCAGGACCAGCGAGGCGGGCGACAACAGCGGTATTTTCATGGGGGATCCGGAGGCAGATGTGTAAGCAATTGTAGCGTAGTGTCAATTGCGGCCGTAGCGCCGCCACCGCGCGCCGGAAGCTGTTATATTCGCAGTGCAGATTTTTTGCAGATTTTTTTAAAGGATAACCATGCTCCGTCGTACGTTCCTGACCGCCGCTGTCACTGCCGCTGTTGCCGCCATGTTTGCCGGTACCGCTTTTGCCACGCCCACCGCACCGAAGAGCGGCGCCGAGTACACCACGCTGAAAACGCCGCAGCCGGTCCAGGCCGAGGGCAAGAAGGTCGAAGTGATCGAGTTCTTCATGTACCACTGCCCGGCGTGCTACGCGCTGGAGCCGGCCATGCTGGACTGGGTCAAGAAGCAGGGCGACAACATCAGCTTCCGCCGCATCCATTTGCCGCTGACCGGTGAAAAAGATCCGGAAACCCATCTGTTCCTCACGCTCGAAGCGATGAAGCTCGAGTCGCAGCTGCACGCCAAGGTGCTGCAGACCTGGCACGTGGAACGCAAGCGCCTGCAAAGCGACGACGCCAACATCGAGTGGGCCGTCAAGAACGGCATCGACAAGGAAAAATTCCTGGCCGTGTACAACTCGTTTGCGATCAACAACCGCCTGAAAAACGCCGGCCGCGTGGCATCGTCGTATGAAGTCAACAGCACGCCGACCATCATCGTCAATGGCCGCTACCTGACCAACCCGTCGATGGTGGACGCCGCCAACCCCGGCATCCCGCGCCAGCAGCTGACCGCCGCCACGCTGCAAGTGCTCGACGCGCTGGTCGCGCAATCGCGCAAGTAATTCTCTGGCAGGCCAGTATGAGGAAGCCGCCCGGTGCAAGCCGGGCGGCTTTTTGTTTATGGAGCAGGGGGCGCCAGCGCACAGCGGTAAGCGTACGCCCACCGCTGTTGTTCGCCGCAGATTTCCGGCAGCGGCGCCAGGTCCAGGCGCATGAAACCGTGCTTTTCCACGATACGGCGCGAGCCGGGGTTGTCGTCGGTGATCCATGCGTCGATAGTGCGTAGCTGGTAGTCGTTGCGGGCGGCATCGAGCAGGTGGCGTAGCGCCAGGCTGCCCAGGCCACGGCCGCCGGCGTCATGGGCGATGCGGTAGCCGACTTCGCCGGTACCCGCCGCTCGGTCGATATGGCGCAGGTTGGCGCGGCCCACGATGACGCCGCCGACGTCCACCAGCACGCAGGGCAGCATGGCGCCTTGGTCGTGCAAGCCGAGATATTCGGTGATGTGGGTGGTGATGCCCTGATGGGAATAGAACGAGGGCGCGCGGGCCGCCACATGCTGTTCGAACCACGTGCGGTTGGCGAGCTCGAACGCCAGTAATGCTGGCGCGTCGGCTGCTTGCAGCGTGCGGATGATCATGTGGCCGGCCATCGCGCGGATGGCTTAGTTGACCGTGAAGCGCGCCGGAATTTCGATGCCGCCGTTGCGGGCCGCTTCGGCGTAGGCTTTCATTTCTTCGATGACGGCGTCCAGCTGTTCTTGCCCCGGATTGGCCTGGAAGCTCTTGATGCGCTCGTTCATGAGCGTTACTTGTCGGCTCCAGTCCAGTCTATTTGTTTTGCTCATATGCACTCCTTGTAAAGGATTAGTATAGATCAAATGGCAAAGTTGTACAGACCTTTGGTGTCTAAAGAACCACGCTGCGCAGGAACAGGTCGAGGCCCTGGGCTGCCTGGCGCCGGATTTCAGCATGGGAAGGTTGATGGTCCGGTGGAAACAGCATGCGGCTCATGGTGTCGCCCATCAGGCAGTTGACAAAATGGACCGGAAGAAATTCGTGGGGCAGGTCGGTGCGCAGCCTTGGCTTGATGTCGTCGCGGGCGAAAAACTTGCCCAGTTGCTCGCGCGATTTGCGCGGGCCGGCATCGTAAAAGGTTTCGGCCAGCTCGGGCGTGGTGCGCGCCTCGGCCACCACCATGCGGTGCAGGTTGACGAATGCCGGCTGCGACACCAGTTCCAGGAAGCGCAGCGCGTAGTCGCCGAGGATCGCTTCCATCGGGCGCGTGTCGGTTTCCAGGCTGGTCATGTCGGAGAAAAACCTGGCGCGGCCCCGGGTGATGGCTGCGCTCAGCAGGCCGGCCTTGCCGCCGAATTTCACATAGATGGTGCGCACGGCAACATGGGCTTCACGGGCAATCATTTCCAGGCTGACCTTGCTATAACCCTTTTCCATGAACAGTTGGGCAGCAGTGTGCACCAGCGCCTGTTCGCGCGCTTCCTTGTCGGCTGCGCGCGGCCGGCCGGCCGATTTGCCGAAACAAGGTTCGTGCGGCGCGGCGTCCGGACAGTCGAGTTCTTCCTCGGTTGAAATGTTGTCTTTTTTCATGGTGATCGATGATAGCGAATGGCGCCATGCTAGTCCAAAATAAAATGAAATGCAATCGTTTCATTTCTTGACTTCCAATTGAAATCATCCAATAATGCGCTCATCCCCTTTCATTATTTTCGGAGCAGTGCATGTCCAGCCCACAACAGCAAGAACAAAAAGGTCCAAGCGCGGTACCACCCCAGGCAGCCCAGCCGAGCCAGGATGCTCCGGCGCCTCCGGCCAAATCGAACCGCAAAGTGCTGGTCATTGCCGGCATCATCGCGCTGGTCGCCATCGGCGCAGGCGGCCGCATGTGGTACCGCAGCCATAACTTCGTCGAGACCGAGAATGCCTACGTGGCTGGCCACGTGCACCCGGTGTCGGCGCGCATTTCCGGCGTGGTGACCAAGGTCCTGATCGACGACAACCAGGTCGTGCGCGCCGGCGACGTGATCGCCGAACTCGATCCGTTCGACCAGGGCGTGAAGGTCGAGCAGATCCAGGCGCAGATCGCCAGCGCCGAGCAGCAGGTGCTGCAGGCCGACGCCCAGATCATGCAAGTGAAAGCGCAAGCCAGTTCGGCCACCGCGCAAGTGGCGCAGTCGCAGGCGCAGCTGCTGCGCGCCAAGCAGGACGCCGACCGTTTCGGCCAGCTGTATAACGAGCAGATGAAAGCCGTCTCCAAGGCGGAACTCGACGCTGCCGTTGCAGGCCGCGCCAGCGCCACCGCCGACCTGGCCGCGCGCAGGGATAACGCTGCCGCCGCCCGCGCGCAAATCACTGCCGCCGAATCGGCGCGCGACGTGCTCAAGGCGCAGGTATCGGTGCTGCGCGTGCAACTGAAGGACGCCCAGCAGCAGCTGGCCTACAACCACATTCTGGCGCCGGTCGCGGGTCGCATCGGCAAGCGTTCGATCGAAGTGGGCCAGCGCGTGCAGCCGGGCCAGCAACTGACCGCCATCGTGCAGGACAACGTGTGGCTGACCGCCAACTTCAAGGAAACCCAGCTGGCCGAGATGCATGCGGGCCAGGAAGTCAAAGTCACCATCGACGCCATGCCGGGCAAGGAATTGATCGGCACCGTGGAGAGCTTCGCGCCAGCGTCGGGCGCGCAGTTCGCGCTGCTGCCGGCCGATAACGCCACCGGCAACTTCACCAAGATCGTCCAGCGTGTGCCGGTCAAGATCGTGTTCAAGCCCGAAGACGTGAAGGCCCTCAATGGCCGCCTGGTGCCGGGCATGTCGGCGATCGCCGAAGTGGCGATCCACCAGGACGAGAAAAAGTCCGAGCGTAAGGTCGCTGCCGCACCTGCCACGGTCCAGTAAGGAACGACATCATGGCCAGTTCCACATTCGATCCGCCGGCTTCCACGGCGGCGGGGAAGGCTGCACCCGCCGCTCCGCCGGCGCCGAGCGAAAAAGTCACGGCCCGCACCTGGATCGCGATTGCCGCCGGCATGCTGGGCGCCTTCATGGCGGTGCTCGACATCCAGATCACCAACTCGTCGTTGAAGGACATCCTCGGTTCACTGTCGGCCACCCAGGAAGAGGGCTCGTGGATCGCCACCGCCTACCTGGTGGCGGAGATCGTCGTCATTCCGATGACCGGCTTGTTTACGCGGGTGTTCGGCACGCGTAACTACATGATCGGCACCACCGCGCTGTTCCTGCTGTTCTCGACCCTGTGCGGCTTCGCCTGGAACCTCGAGAGCATGATCATCTTCCGCATGATGCAGGGCTTCACGGGCGGCGCCCTGATCCCGATGGCGTTCACGCTGGTGATGACGCAACTGCCACCATCGAAGCGCGCCACCGGCATGGCCATCTTCGGCTTGACCGCCACGCTGGCGCCGTCGATGGGCCCCACGCTCGGTGGCTACCTCAGCGAGCTGTATGGCTGGCCGTCGATCTTCTACCTGAACTGGGTGCCGGGTTTGCTGCTGATCGGCGGTATCGCCTATGGCCTGCAGAAGGAAAAATTCCAGCCGTCGCTGCTGTCGGGCGCCGACTGGAGCGGCATCTTTTTCATGGCCGTGGGCCTGGGCAGCCTCACCATCTTCCTCGAAGAAGGCAACAGCAAGGACTGGTTCGATTCGTCGTTCATCATCACCTTTGCCGCGCTGGCGATCTTTGGTTTGCTGGGCTGGGTGGTCAACAGCGCATTGAAGAAGCAGCCGTTCGTCAACCTGGCCTTGTACGGCCAGCGCAACTTCGCTGCTGCTACCGCGCTGTCGATGGCGATGGGCATGGGCTTGTACGGTTCGTCGTTCCTGCTGCCGCTGTACCTGGGACAGATTCCCGGCTACTCGCCGATGCAGATCGGTGAAGTGATCATGTGGTCCGGTTTGCCGCAGCTGTTCATCATGCCGTTCGTGGCCAAGCTGTCGTCCAAGGTCGATAACCGCATCCTGTGCACGTTTGGTTTGCTGCTGTTTGGCGGCTCGTGCCTGATGAATTCCTATATGGACGCCACTACCGGCTACGACCAGCTGCTGCTGTCGCAGATCGTGCGCGCGCTGGGCCAGCCGTTCGTGATGCTCACGCTGTCGAACTTTGCCATGAACGGCATCCAGCCCAGGGACATGCCATCGGCGTCGTCGCTGATCAACATGACCCGCAACCTGGGCGGTTCGATCGGTATCGCGCTGCTGGCGACCGCGTTGACGTCGCGCGAGCATTTCCACTCGCAGCGCATCGGCGAATCGGTCACCGGCTTTGCGGCCGCCACGCAGGAGCGCCTGTCGGTGCTGACGCAATCGTTCATTGGCCAAGGCTTCGACTCGACCACGGCGTCCAACATGGCGCTCAAAGCGATCGACGGCATTGTGCGGCGCGAGTCGTTCGTGATGGCCTACAACGACGGCTTCTTCCTGGTCGCCATGGTGCTGTTTGCCTGCATCGGCGTGCTGTGGTTCTCGGACAAGGTCAAAGCCCCTTCGGGTGGCGGTGGCGGCGGGCACTAATCTAAAATTTTGTGAGGTAACACCATGTTCCATTCAGCTTTGCAGCGCATCGCGCTCGCTGTTTCCATTACCGCAGCGCTCTCCGGCTGCGCCACTGTCGGCACCGACTTCGGCACGCCTGAAAACGTCAAGGACGCGTCGTTCCGCCACCTGCCGCAAGCCGGCAGCACTGCTGCGCACTTGCCGGCGCAATGGTGGACCGTGTTCAACGATCCGATCCTCAACCGCCTGGAAGAGACCGCGCTGCGCGATAACCCGAGCGTGAAGGCGGCGGGGCAACGCCTGGTGCAGGCGCAGGAGCAGGCCGGCCTGTCGCGCGCCAACCAGCTTCCTTCGGTGGGTGTGAGCGCCTCGGTGTCGAACTCGCGCACGTCGGCCGAAACCTCGCAGGGTATCGCGCTTGGTGGCCGTTCGATCAAGGGTAACAACTACGCGGTCGGCGCCAATTTCTCGTATGAGCTCGACCTGCTGGGCCGCGTGCGCCGCCTGGTAGAAGCGTCCGACGCGCAGGCGCTGGCTGCCGAAGCGGACCGCGACGGCGTGCTGCTGATGCTGTCGTCGCAACTGGCCACGGCCTACTGGCAACTGCGCGGGCTGGACGCCGAAATGGCGATCCTCAACGGCGCGCTCGATACCCGCCGCGAAAGCGAACAACTGGTCACCGCGCGTTTCGACGCCGGCCTGTCGAATGAACTCGACGTCTCGCGCGCCCGCATCGAACTGGCCAACGCCAAGGCGGACCTGCACGAAGTGCAGCGCCAGCGCAATCTGGTCGAGCACCAGCTGGCCACGCTGGTGGGCGCTTCGCCTTCGGCGATGCTCACTGCCGCTACTGCCACCCCTGCGGTGCTGCCAGCGCCACCGGCGATTCCCGTCGGCTTGCCGGCCAGCCTGCTGGCGCAGCGTCCCGACCTGGCCGGCAGCGTTGCCAGCCTGCGCGCGGCCAATGCGCAGATCGGCGTGGCCGAAGGCGCCTTCTATCCGTCGGTGTCGCTGACCGGTAACTTCGGTTACGCGTCGGAAGCGCTGCGCAACATCGGCGAGAGCGGTGCGCGCCAGTTCAGCGTGGGACCGCTGGCGCTGTCGCTGCCGATTTTCGACGGTGGCCGCAACAAGGCCAACCTGGCGATTGCCAAGTCGCGCTACGACGAAGCGGTGGCCAACCACGAAACCAAACTGCTGACGGCGCTGCGCGAAGTGGAAGACGCGCTGTCGGACGTGCAGGAACGCCAGTTGCAGGGCGAAGCGCAATCGGCCTCGCGCACGGCAGCCGCGCGCGGTTACCTGGTGGCGCGGGCGCGCTACGAGCGTGGCGTCTCGACGTACCTCGACGTGACCGATGCCCAGCGCAGCGCGCTGGCGGCCGATCGCGCGGCAGTGCAGATCAATACCCAGCGTCTGCTTGCTACCGTGGCCGTGGCGCGGTCGCTCGGCGCCGGCTGGCAGCCTTCGGCGCAGTTGGCTGCTGTGGCGAAGTAAGCGCTGGATTACAATACGAACCTCACCCCACCCGAGGTTCGTATGAAAAAAATCCTGCTCCCGCTGGCGCTGGTCCTGGCTGTTGCCTCCACCGTCCACGCCGCACCGGCCACCATCGCCGACCTGAACAAGATGAGCCAGCGCTACGCCCCCGTGGCGCTCACCGCCGACACCAGCAAGCTGTCGGCCGGCGACAAGCAGGCCATCGTCAAGCTGATCGGAGCGGCCAAGATTATCGACGTGCTGCAACTGCGCCAGCGCTGGTCCGGCAACGAGGCCCTGTGGGCCGCGCTGAAAAAGGACACCACGCTGCTGGGCAAGGCGCGCCTCGATTACTTCTGGCTTAACAAGGGGCCCTGGTCCATCCTCGACGACCACCAGTCGTTCCTGCCCGCGCAAATCGGCGGCATCAAGATCCCGGCCAAAAAGCCCGAAGGCGGCAGCTTCTATCCCGACGACGCCAGCAAGGCCCAGCTCGATACCTGGATGAACGCCTTGCCAGCCATCGACAAGTCGCAGGCGCAGTGGTTCTTCACGGCGATCCGCCGCAATGCCGGCGGCCAGTTCACCACCGTGCCGTACTCGGTGGAGTACCAGCCGGAACTGGAAAAAGCCGCCGCACTGCTCAAGCAGGCCGCTGCCGCCACCGACAACGCGTCGCTTAAAAAATTCCTCGACCTGCGCGCCGATGCTTTCCTCAGCAACGACTATCTCGCTTCCGATTTCGCCTGGATGGATCTCGATTCGCCGGTGGACGTCACCATCGGCCCGTACGAAACCTATAACGACGAACTGTTCGGCTACAAGGCCGCGTTCGAGGCGTACGTGAATATCCGCGACCAGAAAGAGACGCAAAAGCTCGACTTCTTCGCCCAGCACATGCAGGAGCTGGAAGACAGCCTGCCGATCGACGCCCAGTACCGCAACCCCAAGGTGGGCGCGATCGCGCCGATGGTGGTGGTCAACCAGGTGTATGGCGCCGGCGACGGCAATATGGGCGTGCAGACCGCCGCCTACAACCTGCCCAACGACGAGCGCATCATCAGCCAGCGCGGATCCAAACGCGTGATGCTCAAGAATGTGCAGGAAGCGAAATTCAAATCGACGCTCACGCCGATTTCGAAACTGGTGCTGCGCGCTGCCGACCAGAAGGACGTCGATTTCGACTCGTTCTTCACCCACATCCTGGCGCACGAAATCACCCACGGCCTCGGTCCCCACGCCACCACCATCGACGGCAAGGCCTCGACGCCGCGCCAGGATCTGAAGGAAGCCTACTCCACCATCGAGGAAGCCAAAGCCGACATCACCGGCTTGTACGTGCTTGACGTGATGATGGGCAAAGGCCAGCTGAAAGGCATCCTGGGGCAGGGCGAGGCGGCCGAACGCAAGCTGTACACGACGTTCCTGGCATCGGCCTTCCGCACGCTGCACTTCGGCCTGACCGACTCGCACGCGCGCGGCATGGCCATCCAGGTCAACTACCTGCTCGACAAGGGCGGTTTTGTGTCGCACGGCGACGGTACGTTCTCGGTGGACTTTGCCAGGATCAAGGACGCGGTCAAGGAGCTCGATCGCGAGTTCCTGATGATCGAAGCGACCGGCGATTACGCGCGCGCCAAGGAGATGATGGCCAAGTACGTGGTGATCCGTCCCGACGTGCAAAAGGCGCTCGACAAGATGAAGTCGGTGCCGAACGACATCCGTCCGCAGTTCAAGACCGCCAACAGCCTGCTGGCGAAGTAAGGACGACGGGGTTCCGCAACGTTGCGGAATCCCGTTTTAAAACCTCAAGCATTCAACTTTGCCTACGTAATAATTTACTGTTGTAAGACCTTCCACAAAGCAATAATTATTGCGGTCACCGTGCTACAGTTTTGATCAAGGAAATCGCCACCATGATCAAGCGCACACTCATCCCTCTCATGATGTTGTCTTGCAGCCCGGCCTTAGCCGCCGAGCTGACCTCGATGGAAACCCGTTGGCTGACGGCGGGTTTATCCGTGATCAATTACGCCAAGCATGACCTCAAGCTGCCGGTCGATATCACCGTGCAGCCGCAGGCGCGCGCCAGCGATGTGCCGGTGGCCGTGGGCTACCACGATGGCCGCTGCAAGCTGGTGCTGTCCCTGCGCGGCAATCCGCAAGCGGAAGACATCCTTGGCAGCGTGCCCGAAGCGCGGCGCGCCTTGATGATCGAAGCCATGTTCGCCCACGAGATCGCCCACTGCTGGCGCTATGCGCAGGGCGCCTGGCACCAGACGCCGTCCGGCTTCGCCCACGGCGGTGCGCAGCCCGCCCAATCGCTGCAACAGACCCGGCGCGAGGAAGGCTTTGCCGACCTGGTGGCGCTGGCGTGGACTCAGCAGCGCCATCCCGAGCACTATGCCGACGTGGCTGCCTGGATGCGGCAGGTGCGCGCGCCGGCATCGGCGGCGGTGGCCTCCGTCGAATCGCATGGCACCATGGCGTGGCTGCAACTGGCCAGGACTGGTGATGCTTTCAACAGCCGGTTGCCGTTGTTCGAGCAGGCGGGTAGCTTGTGGCGCAAGGGGCTTGCAAACGGGGAGTAGTTGCGAACTCGTCACCATGTCATTTTTGTACGGTTCCGCACAGAGAAAAGGGCGGCCGCGCGGTTTAATGTGTCCATCAACCACCACAACACAGAGGGACATATCATGAACAAGCTGCTCTTCCTGGTACTGGCTAGCGCCACCAGCATGACTTTCGCTGCTACCCCAAAACAAGATACCGTCGCCTACAAAGCCGCCGCAGACCGCGCCGAAGCCAGCTACAAATCCGCCAAAGCCGCTTGCGATGCGCAATCGGGCAACGCCAAAGATATCTGCGAAGAACAAGCCAAGCTGGATCAAAAGCAGGCTGAACTCGACGCTACCACCAAGTACAAGAACGACAAGAACTCGCTGGAAAAAGCCCGCATCGCCGTGGCGGACGCCCGCTATGACCTCGACGAAGAAAAATGCGATGCCATGACCGGCAACGGCAAAGACAGCTGCAAGAGCACCGCCAAGATGCAGCAAACCGCTGCCATCAACGATGCCAAGGCTGGCAAGCAAGCCGCCGACATCGCCCAGACTGGCGTTGATTGCAACAACCTGACCGGCGGCGACAAGGTGAGCTGCGAAGCCCGTTCGAAAACCGCACTGGCCAAGGACGCTGTGGCCGATTCCGTCATCACCACCAAGATCAAAACCGGCCTGATGGCCGAGCCTTCGCTCAAATCGCTGGACGTCAAAGTGGAAACCAACAACGGTAAAGTGTCGCTGAGTGGTTTCGTGCCATCGCAAGCTGAAGCCGACAAGGCTGCCAACGTCGCCCGCAGCGTCAAAGGCGTGCACGACGTGCAAAACTCGCTGCGCGTGAAGTAATCCGCACCGTGTAGCGTGAACAGGGGCCGGTACATCCGGCCCTTTGTTTTTCTTGTATTCATTATGATCATCATTTAAACTGGCTGTCAGCGTGCCGCCGGCGCGCACGCATGTTCGAGGTCATGATGTTCGCACTCGGTTTTTCCCATTGGCTGCAGCGGCGCGGCTGGCATTATTCCTGGGTGATCGTCGCCGTCACGTTTCTGACCGCGCTGACGTCATCGGCCGCGCTCGGGCTGCCCGGCGCGCTGTTGCAACCGCCGTCGCGCGAGTTCGGCTGGGATGTCGAGCAGATTTCGTCGGCACTGGCGATTCGCTTCGTGCTGTTCGGCCTGATGGGGCCGTTCGCGGCGATCCTGATGGAGCGCTTCGGCCTGCGCGCGGTGGTGGTGACCGCGTTGTCGCTGGTGGTCGGCGGCATGGCGCTGGCCACCGTTATGACGCAGTTCTGGCACCTGATCCTGTTCTGGGGAATCATGCTGGGCGTCGGCTCGGGCATGACGGCGCTGGTGCTCAGCGCGGTGGTCTCGAACCGCTGGTTCGACAGCCATCGCGGGCTGGTGGTCGGCGTGCTCACGGCCAGTTCGGCCACCGGGCAATTGATCTTCCTGCCGGTGGGGGCGTGGCTGATCGAGCACTTCGGCTGGCGCCTCGCCGTCTTGCCGGTGTTCGTCGCGTGCGCAATCGTGGCGCTGCTGGTGTGGGCCTTCATGCGCAGCCGGCCCAATGAAGTAGGCCTGGCGCCATATGGCGCGGCGCCCGGCACACCGGTCGCGCCGCTTGCGCCGCCGATGCACGTGACGTTCGCCACGCCATTCCAGGTGCTGGCCAGCGTGGCGGGCCATCGCGTGTTCTGGATCCTGTTCGGTACCTTCTTCATTTGCGGGCTCAGTACCAATGGCCTGATCCAGACCCACTTCATTTCGCTGTGCGGCGACGCCGGCATGGGTGCGGTGCCTGCTGCCTCGGTGCTGGCGATGATGGGGGCCTTCGACCTGGTCGGCACCATCGGCTCGGGCTGGCTGTCGGACCGCTACGACAACCGCAAGCTGCTGCTGATCTACTACGGCCTGCGCGGGCTGTCGCTGTTCTGGCTGCCGTATTCGGAATTCACGTTTTATGGGCTGTCGCTGTTCGCCATGTTCTATGGCCTGGACTGGATCGCCACGGTGCCGCCCACGGTGCGGCTGGTGGCCACCACGTTCGGCAAGGAACGGGCGGGGATGGTGTTCGGCTGGGTCTTCGCGGGACACCAGCTGGGCGCGGCCGTGGACGCGTGGGGAGCAGGGCGCGTGCGCACCCTGCTGCTGACCTACAACCCGGCGCTGTTTGCTGCCGGCGCGGCATGCCTGGTGGCCGCCGCGCTGGTCATGCTGATACGCCGGCAGCCTGCGCCGGCGATCAAGCCGGCGTAACGCCTGGTAGCGTGCGTCCCGAAGTCAGTTCAGGTACTTGGCCAGCCAGCCGTGCACTTCGTTGTAGAAGTAGCGGCTGTTTTCGCCCTTGAGGATCCAGTGATTCTCTTCCGGGAAGACCAGCAGTTTGCTCGGCACGTTCAGGCGCTGCTGGGTGGCGAAGTTCATCAGTGCGTTGTTGGCCGGTACGCGGTAATCGAGTTCGCCCACCGAGATCAGGATCGGCGTGGTGAAGCCGGTGCCCTTGGCGTGGTTCCCGCCTTGCATCACCGGGCTCTGGTCGCGCCACACGGGCAGGTTTTCCCAGACCGGACCGCCGCTGTTGACTTCGCGACCATAAATGCTGTCGCTGGTCCCCCACTGCATGATCAGGTCCATCTCGCCCGCATGCGAGACGATGGCTTTATAACGCGTGGTGGTCGCCTGCAGCCAGTTGGCCAGGTGGCCGCCGTAACTGGCGCCACCAGCAGCGAGTTTGCTGCCGTCGATGTAGCTGTATTTTTTGACCGCTTCGTCCACCGCCTCGTTCAGCTCCTCGGCCGGACCTTTTAAAGGATCGCCCTGGATCGCGCGGGCGAATTCCTCGCCGTAGCCGGTCGAACCCTTGTAGTCGGTGAGCAGCACCACGTAGCCGGGCTTGGCCAGCAGGTGGTAGTTCCAGCGCAGCACGAACTGGTCGCGCCACATATTGGCGGCGCCGCCGTGGATCACCGAGAACAGCGGATATTTTTTGGCCGGGTCGAAGTTGGCCGGCTTGATCAGCATGTTGTGGATCATGCGCCCGTCGCTGGCCTTGAACCAGAAGTGCTCGGGCGCCTGCCAGTCGATGGCCGCTGCACGCTCGACGTTGAAAGACGTCAGGCGCTTCGGCGTGCCATTGAACGAATACACCTCGGGTGGATTGATGGCCGACTCCCACACGCCTACCACGGCCTTGCCGCCAGCGTTGAACGATCCGATGGCGCCGGTGGCGGGCGAGTTCTCCGCGCGCAGGTCGCTGCCGTCGTACTTGATCGAGTGCAGTTGCTCGAGGCCCGCGTGCTCGTAGCTGAACACGATGCGGTTCGTGCCATCGGGCAGGGCGAAGCGCGAGATCGAACGGTCGAGCGACGCGGTCAGGATTTTCGGCGCCGGGTTGGTCACCGGCCAGGCCAGGCTGGCCAGGCGCGTGACGTCATATACCTTGCCCGGCGCTTCCTCTTCGGTGAGCGCGAACAGGGTCTTGCCGTCGCGGCTGAACTTGAGCGCCTTGTAACTGTGCCTGTCCTGCGTGAGCTGCTGCACTTCGCCGCCGGCTGCCGGCAGCGCGAAGATTTGCGTGTAGCCGGAGGCGCGCGCCGCTTCGTCGCGATTGGTCGATGCGCTAAACACGATGGTCTTGCCGTCTTCCGACCAGATCGCGTCGAGCGACTGGCCGTCGTCGCCCTGGCCGCCGCCAAAGCCCGGCAGCTGCGCCAGCCTGGTGCCGGCCAGTACATCGCGGGGCAGCGCGCCAACAGCGGCATCCATCACGAACAGGCGCACTTTTTTGTCGTCGAGCCATTTGTCGAAGTAGCGCGGCGGGAAGCTCTCGTAGGCGCGCACATTGTACTTGCGGTCCTTGCGTTCCTTGGCGATGCGCTTGTTGTCTTCTTCGCCGGCAGCACCGGGAAAGACGTCGCTGACGAACAGCAGCTGCTTGCCGTCCGGGCTGAACCTGGGCGTGCGCGCGCCGAGCGTGAGCGTGGTCAGGCGCTGGGCCTCGCCGCCGCCGGCGATGTCGATGCGGTAGATCTGGCTAACGTCGTCGCCTTCGCGCTTGGCGGTGAAGACCAGCTGGCGGCTGTCGGGCGACCAGTTGACGGCGCCTTCGCCGCCCTTGCTGAAGGTCAGGCGCCGTGGCGCGCTGTCGTCATTGAGCGACTTGATCCACAGGTCCGACCATTGCTCCTTGCTGTCGTAGGCCGGATCGGTGACGGAAAACACCGCCCACTTGCCGTCCGGGCTGACGGTCGGCGCGCCCACGCGCTTCATCAGCCACACGTCTTCGTGGGTGATGGCGCGCTTGGCCACCGGCGCTTCGGCAGCCGCCTGTGATGGACCGGCCAGTGCGGCGGCAAGGGCAAAGGCAAGAACGGAAAGACGCGGTATGGTCATGAAAACACTCGCCCAATAAAAAGTGAAAAGGCGATAGTGACCAATACTGTCGGGGCTGTCAATTCGGGCTTGTCGTCGCGCGGCGGCTACTCCCATTTTTTGACGATGCGCGCCAGTTCGCCGGTGCGCTCCATCTGCTCGAGCGCGCGCCGGACCCGCGCCGTCACTGAAGGATCGACATGCTTGCCGATGGCGATATAGGTGGGGTTCTCGTACATCACGTGTGGCAGCACCTTGACCTTGCCGGTCATGCCGGTGCGTGCGATCAGCGTTTTGAGTCCCGGATTACGGTGCAGGAAAACCCGGCCGCGCCGTGCGACCAGCATTTGCAGGTTGATGGCCGGATCGGTGGCGCTGGCGTTGATCTGCAGGCCGCCCAGCTGCTTCAGGTAATCCGAGGTGGTGAAGCCCCGGTTGACCAGCACCACACCGCGCTCGCCGAGCGCGCGCAGGTCGTCCCAGCTGTTGACCACCAGTTGGTCGTCTGCGCGCGCCACCAGCAGGTACTGGAACTGGATAATGACAGGATCGAGGAATACCAGTTGCCGCTCGCGCTCCGGTGAGCGCTGGATGGCGCACGCCAGGTCGTCCTGGCGCGTCGTGACTTCCGACACGGCGCGGATCAGCGGCAGCCATTGCTGGTCGCCCGCGAACACCAGTCCCGGGTCGATGCGCTCGATGGTGCGGAAGATGTCGATGCACAGGCCGATCACGCGGCCGTTGCCGCCGTCGATGAACTTCGGCTCGGTGCCGGTCTGCGCGGCCACGCGCAGCGTGACGATGTTTTGCGCCTGGCTGCCTGCCGCCAGCAGCAGGCAGCAGAGCAACAGCACTGGCAAGGAGCGAACTGCGCGGCGCATGGCATTTCCAGGCATATCGTTTATAAAATATTGATCGGTGCTGAATTTTGGCGCGGGGCCCAGGTCAGCCCTGCCACAGAAAACGGCTTAGATCGACCGCGCCATCCGATGGTACACCTTCGGCGGCCAGCATGCCTGCCTGCTGCGGCAGCGCCGCCAGCAATTGCCCGCGTCCGTCGACGATACGGTGCAGCGGCAGCCCGGCGTCCAGGTTGCGCCTGATGTAGCCGGGCAGGGCGCGCACGAAGCTGTCATCGACGCCGATGGCCATGGTCACATCACGGTAGCGCACCACGCGACCTGCAGGAATGGTCGCAACAAAGTCGCTGAATTTTTGCTGCACCGATGCCGGCAGCGGTGAGTAACGCCCCGGAATGAGCGAGACGGCATCGCCCGTGCGCAGCGTGCCGCCATGGACCACCACGCCGAGGATGCCGCGCCGCCCGACCATGGCCGCCAGGTTGCCGACCAGCGGCGCGATGCGCTGGCACGGTTCGCAGTGCATGGTGAGCCGGATTTCGACGGCGCCACTGACGATGGCGCTGCCGGGGCGGAAGTCCTCAGGCACCGCGCCCTCGATCACCAGGTTTTCGTACAGCGTGCCCGGCGCCAGTCCCAGCGCGTCGAGTTCAGAGGCCAGCGTGACCAGCACCTGGCGCGGGCTGAGCTTGTGGGCGTGGATGTCGCCGGCGATGCCGAACCGGGCAACCAGCGCCAGTGCCTCGACAGCACGCATGGGCTCGTTGCGGGCCGGTTTGACGAACAGCCGTTCGATGCGTGGTAACTGCGTATCAGGCGGCATGGGTATCTAACTGTCTGAAATCCTGTTCTATTGTGCCATGGTTAAGCCGCACGACGCGTCCGCACATGGCGATCGTCTCGGGCCTGTGAGCGACGGAAATGCGGGTGATGTCGAGCGCCCGTATCGACTGGTTGACCATGCGCTCGCGCTCCACGTCGAGATGGCTGGTCGCCTCGTCCAGCACCAGCACTTTGGGAGACTTGTACAGCGCCCGCGCCAGCAGTACCCGCTGCTTTTGTCCACCTGATAAAGTGGTACCCATATCGCCCGCCAGCGTGTGGTAGCCCATCGGCATGGCGGCGATGTCGTCGTGGATGGCGGCCAGCCTGGCGCATGCCTGGATGCGATCCTGATCCGCGTGGGAATCAAAAAAACTGATGTTGTCGGACAGTGAGCCCGATAACAATTGATCGTCCTGCATGACCACCGCCATGGCCTGGCGATATGCGCGATGGCCCAGGGCCTGGATCGGCATGCCACCGTAGCGTATTTCACCTTCGGACGGTGACAGCACGCCCAGGATCAGCTTGACCAGCGTAGTTTTTCCGCAACCAGACGGTCCCACCAGCGCCACCGATTCACCGGGTTCGATCACCAGGTCGAGATGCCTGACCACCCAGGGCTCGCCTTGCCCGTAGCGGAAGCTGACGTTGATCAATTCGATGCGCGACTGCAGCTGGGTTGCGTCGGCCTCATGCTGGGTGTCTTCTTCGGCGGTTTCCAGCACGATGTCGGCCAAACGTTCGTCGTGCAGCGACAGCATGCGGAACGAAAAAAACTTGTCGATCAACGAGGCAAGGCGGCTGGTGAACTGTCCGCTGTAGGACGTGAAGGCGAATAGCATGCCCACCGTGAACGCGCCGTCCATCACCATGTGTGCGCCCAGCCAGAACAGCAACAGTCCCTGGATGCCGAACAGACCGGTGTTGGCGATGCCGAACCAGAGCATGAACTTTTGGGTGCGCACGCTGCGGTTGACCGAGTCGACCTTGAGATTGAGCCAGCGGCTTTGACGATCCAGCTCGCGCCCGAACAGTTTGATTGCCTGTACCGCGCGAATGCTTTCCAGGAAACAGCTTTGCTCTTTGGCGGACAGGATCAGGCTTTCCTGGCTCGCTGCCCGCAATGGGCGATACGACAAGCTGCGCAACATGGCATACAGCAGCACGGCCAACACCACCACCAGTGTCAGTTTCGGGCTGTACAGCAGCATCATGGCCAGCGTTGCGATCGCCATCAGGCCGTCGAGCATGGCCTCGATAAAGCCGGTGGTCAGCGTCTGCTGGATAGCGCCGATCGAGCCGAAGCGTGAGACAATGTCGCCCAGGTGTCGTTTTTCATACCACGCTACCGGCAGCCGCAACATGTGCTGGAATACGTTGGTGGTCCATTGCAAATTGAGGTGCGTCGCCAGGTACATCACCGTCCAGCCCCGCGCCAACGAAATCGACGTCTGAATCACCAGCATCAGAACGAAGCCGATCACCAGCACGTTCAGCAGGTCGCGGTCAGCCGAGGCGAGCGCCTCGTCCACCACCCATTGGTTGAACATGGGCGAAATCAGGCTGAATACTTCCAGTGCCAAGGCCATCGCCATGACCAGTCCCAGCGATTTCCACAGTCCCTCCACCTTGCCCATCAGGCCGTGCAGGGATACCCGCCGCGCCTCGTCGGCTACGGTGAACTGCATGGTCGGGGTCAGTTCGAGTGCGACGCCGGTAAAATGTTTGCCCACTTCGGCGAACGCCATCTTGCGCACGCCGACCGACGGATCGTGGATGACGATCCCTTTTTGTTCCACCTTTTGCAGCACCACGAAATGGTTCAGGTTCCAATGCAATATGCAGGGCAGCTTGAGGCTCGACAGTTCGTCCACCTCGAGCCGCAAAGGGCGCGAGAACAGATTCAGATCGTTGGCGTAACGCACCAGTTGAGCGAGATTGCTGCCTTTGAGCGATAGCGAAAATCGCGCGCGCAATGCCGACAAATCGGTAAGAAAGCCGTGGTGGCCGGCGATCATGGCCAGGCAGGCAAGGCCGCACTCTGCGGCCTCGGTCTGGATGATTACCGGCATGCGCCGGGCGAAAAATTCCAGTCGTCCGAGACTGGCTTCAACAGCGGATTTATTCATCGCAAGCTCACTGGCTCAATCGTGTCCACGCTGTGCCTCGTCCACCGACGTCAGTTTCTCGACCTTTACCCCGCGCTCCCGCAGTCTGGCCACGACACCGAGCGGGCCACCCAAATGACCAGCACCGATCGCCACCACGCTGCATTTTTGATGCGCGAGAGCGTCGTGTTCGATATTGTTGACCATCGCGATGTTACGCTCTCCGTAAAACAGTTTCTCGAAAATGGCAAGCAGCCTGGGGTCGCTCGCCATAGCCTGCTGTGCGCGCCGCTGCGCCGCCTCGGCATCGGTCGTGGCGTCGTAGGCGTGGATCATGTTTTCCGAATAGGATGCCGCGCACTCCGGGCAGTGCAGTATCTTCAATGTGCCGGCGACGTAATAGCGCCATTCATCCTCCGTCAGGCGCGCAAAGGCCGCAGGAACGGCGTCGCTGCTTTCGATGGTGAGCAGTTGCTGGCCGTGCGCCACCGCCGCCGACCGGATCGCGGCGTCGAGCGATTGCTGCGGCGTGAGTCGCAGCGTGAAATCACGCATGGCCGGCATATTCATCGTCAGCAGACTTGCCACGGCATAGGGCGAAATGTCGTCGATCGCTCCGCCCTTGGCCAGATACCACTGCAGTTGATTCTTGCTTTGGTCGTACAGCGCGTCACCGAGACGGTCGCGCAAGCGCTGGCCCGGCGGATTGCCAAACACCGCCTGGGCAACGCGCTGCGCGCCTGGAATATCGCCGGGGTCGTCTTCCATGCAGATGCTGCCGGTTTCTTTAAGTAGCGCGTTAATCTCTTTTGTTCGCGATGGATCCATGATGCCAATATGCATGGACCCGATCAGTAAAATGCTGTGACCATCTTTAGTGAGACGCATGAGCGGAAAGTCGAGCGCCCGGCAACTGCCAGTCAGGAAGAATAAACCAAGAATGATAATTATTTTTCTCATCAACTATTCCTCTATTATTTCCCCGCGATTTTTTCACAGATCAGCGCAGTGGCGGAGGCGCCAATCGAACCACACAATGCAATTATGGTCGCGGAGAATAAATTGAAATTCCCGAGATAATAAGTGAGAGCTAACGCAAAGATCCAACAGACAAAAAATACTGAGATAAAAAATATCAGTATATTTTTTTTGCTTTTCATGGTGATGGTTCCCGTGGTGAACCCGCGCCCGTCCGCAATGATCGTACGCGTCCGGGCGCTGGCGTCATGGTTACAAGTAACTTTTGATCGATTAGCGCAGCGCCTGTCTCAGGTAGTTGGAGGTATATACGCCCACCCCTGTGGCCGCCACACCGCCCAGGTACGCGCAGGGACGCGCCGCCACCGCCACCGCTTCCGGCGCGGCCGGGCCCGATACGATGGCGGTAATGCCAACGCAAGCGCCCGTGACCACGGCGCCTGCGCCGATGCCGGCGGCGGCACTGATGTAACCGGCGGCATTGTCGGCAAAGTTTTCGTAACGGGCCGCTTGTACGTCCGCCCTGGTGGCAGTGATCGTCACCACCTGCATGTCGCCACCACCACCACCCTCGCCACCGCCGCCACCGCCATCGTTGCTCTCCATTTCTTCTTCGCCACCAGCGACCGCGAACAGCTCTTCATTTGTTATCAAACGCATTTTGTGCTATTCCTCTATCTGGTTGATTGAACATTCCGATGGAATGGCCTGGTACCACCGTGCGGGGTGTTGACGTCACCCTGCACGGCCTTTCGCGACACTGATCAACGGGTCCATCACCCAGTCGATCAGTCGTCGGCGATCCTGGCGGATGTCCGCATCCAGCGTCATCCCCGCCCTGAATAATTGCTGCTTGTTGTATGCCCACACCGACTGCCGGTCCAGCTTGACGACGATCCGGTATACCGGTTCGGCGTCAGCCGCGGCGGCAGCGCCCATGCCGGTTCCCTCAGCGATCGGGCTCTGCTCCACGCGTATCACGGTCCCTTCGACCTGGCCGAATTTTTGGTATGGGAAGGCGGCAAGCCTGAGTAATACGGTTTGTCCCTGTTCCAGAAAACCGATCGCATGCGATGGCGCCAGCAGGTGCGCCTCCAGCGTACTGCTGGCGGGTATCACGCTGGCCAGGGAAGCGGCCAGATTGACGGTTTGCCCGGCTTCCGCCGTCAACGCAGTGATAACACCGTCGGCCGGGGACAGCACCTGTACCCGACTATGTCCCTGGTGCTCTGCAGACTCCTGGTCCAGCGAGGCAAGTGTGCGTTCAGTCTGCCCGGCGTTGAGGCGAATTTGGCCAGCAACCTGGCTGGCATCCTCCTGCGCCTGCATCAACTCCCCTGTGGCCACTAGTTTGGTCCGCTCCAGGGTTTGCTTGCGTGCCAGTTGATCTGTACGGTCGTTTTCATAGGGTGTCAACTGGAACTCCGATACGAAACCTTGGCTGCGAAGCAAGCGATACCGGTCCAGCGTTTTTTCCGCGGTCGCAATGCGATCCTGTTGTAGCCGCAGTTCCTGGTCCAGGCGTGTCAGTTCTTCCTGGATCAGCAGGCGCTTGGCGCGTAGTGCGTGTTTATGCTGCTGTAGTTGCTGGGTCTGTAGTATCCGCTCCTGGTTCAACAGGTCGCGCCGGGCGGCCAGCGACACGTCGATACGGGTGTCGATGCCCCCGCCCTGGGCGTCGCGTTCGGATGATAATTCGTAGATGACCTGGCCAGCTTTGACGGTGTCACCATCGTGTACCGGGCGGTTCAGAACACGGCCGAACTGGGGCGCCACCGCCTTGATCACGCCTGCAGTCGGCACCAGTTGTCCGCTTACCCGCACTTTGCGCGTGTACTCTCCCACCGTTAAATAACCGAGCAGCATCACGGTCACGACTGCCGCAAATGCGGCCGCCAGCCGCATCGAAACTGGACGTAACAGAATAATCGTGCCGGCCCAATGCGTGCTGCGGGCGTCAAGCGCCTCGTGCCTGAATAACAATGTGCTCATGCACCGTCTTCCGCGACAGGCGCAGCCGAAAAAATAATGCTGTTTTTCAGCTTGATTATCCGAAGAGTTATTCTCAATCCCGGGATCGCTATTGGCGTCATTTGCATAAACTCTACGTTCAAATGCCTGGGTTTTCAGGGGAGCGTACCCGTTCGGTATCGATCAAATTCGTAGCTGATTATTCCATGCAAAAAAAATCATATCAATTTTTAAATGCGTACATTACCAACTTGTAATCAAGGGAAAGCAGCCTCGAAAAAAGGGGGCGCGGACGAGATAACACGGGGAGAAGGGAAATTTGGACGCAAAAAAAGGCTAGCAAGCTGACGCTTGTAACCTTGATCTGTACTGCTGAAATTCGGTGGTAGGCCGTGCGGGATTCGAACCTGCGACCAACGGATTAAAAGTCCGCTGCTCTACCAGCTGAGCTAACGACCCCCGAAAGAGGCCGTATTATATACAGCTCGACGGTTGGTGCCAAGGAGTTTTTTCGACGGCGCGTCAAGTTGGATTCCCGCCTGCGCGGGAGTGACGGCTTTACGTCTTCGCAGAAGTCAACGCCGCGGTGGCCTTCAGCACCTCGTCCGCTGTCGTCACGCCTTCGGCGATCTTGAGCGCGCCCGCGATGCGCAGCGGTTTCATGCCGTCGGCAACGGCCTGGCGCCGCAGCGCGTGGACGTCGGTTTCTTCGCGGATCTGTTCGCCGAATTGTTGGGTCACCGTCATCAGTTCGTACAGGCCGGTCCGGCCACGGTAGCCGGTTTGCCGGCACTCGGCGCAGCCCACGGCGCGGTAGATGGCGGCCGGCTTGGGCATGTGCCAGGCGCCGCCCAGGCTGTGCCACAGGTCGTCGGCCAGTTCGCCGTCGGGCGCCTTGCAGTTCTCGCACAGCGTGCGCACCAGGCGCTGCGCCATGATGCCGATCAGCGTGGCCTCCAGCAGGTAGTAGGGCACGCCCAGTTCCAGCAGCCGCATTACGGCCGACGGCGCGTCGTTGGTGTGCAGCGTGGACAGCACCAGGTGGCCGGTGAGCGCGGCCTGGATCGCCATCTCGGCTGTGGCCAGGTCGCGGATCTCGCCGACCATGATGATGTCCGGGTCTTGCCGCATCAGCGCGCGCACGCCGTCGGCAAACGTCAGGTCGATGGCGGGATGTACCTGCATCTGGTTGAAGGCCGGTTCCACCATCTCGATCGGGTCTTCCACCGTGCACACGTTGACTTCGGACGTGGCCAGCGCCTTGAGCGTGGTGTACAAGGTGGTGGTCTTGCCCGAGCCGGTGGGGCCGGTCACCAGGATGATGCCGTGCGGACGGCGCGTGAGGCTGTCCCAGCGCGCGGCGTCGTCGACCGGGAAGCCCAGCTCCGGCAGGGTTTTCACCACCACGTCGGGATCGAAAATGCGCATCACCAGTTTTTCGCCGAAGGCGGTGGGCAACGTGGACAGGCGCAGCTCCACTTCCTGGCCGCCGGCGGTGCGGGTCTTGATGCGGCCGTCCTGCGGGCGGCGTTTTTCGATCACGTCCATGCGCCCCAGCAGCTTGATGCGCGCGGTCATGGCGATCATCACCACCGCCGGCACCTGGTACACCTGGTGCAGCACGCCGTCGATGCGGAAACGGATCGATGCCATGTCGCGCTTGGGTTCGAGGTGGATGTCGGAGGCGCGCTGTTCGAACGCGTACTGCCACAGCCAGTCGACGATGTTGATCACGTGCTGGTCGTTGGCATCGACCTGCTTGCTGGCCTTGCCCAGTTCCACCAGTTGCTCGAAGTTGTTGCGCAGCGCCAGTTCGTTGCTGTTGCTCTTGTTGGCCTTCTTGATCGACTTGGCCAGGCTGAAGAACTGCGTGGTGTACTGGGCGATGTCGAGCGGGTTGGCGATCACGCGGCGGATGGCCCGGCGCGACAGCCGCGCAATTTCCGCTTCCCACTCGGTGGCGTTGGGGTCCGAGGTGGCCACCACCAGCACGTCCGGCGTCAGTTCGACGGGCAGGATGTGGAAGCGCGCCGCGTAGCTGGCGGACATGACGTCGGCCACCTTGGTGAAATCGATCTTGAGCGGGTCGATGCGGATGAAGGGCAACTGGTGACGGTGCGCCATCCACTCGCACAAGGCGTCGAGCGTGAGCAGCTTGTGCGGCGGCTGGGCCGAGAGCAGCTTGCCATGCGCTACCGCGCACAGCGGGTGCATGGGGCTGTTCTTCATGATGGCCTGGCTGTGGGCGTAGAGCGTACTGATCTCGCTCTTGCGCACCATGCCGTCGGCCAGCAGCCAGTTATAAATGTCTTGCAGATCGAGCGGTGCGGCCATGCGAAGCTCCCACTGTCTCGGCGCCGGACCGTTCCGGCGCCGCTGCTGCTTGTTGCTTGTTGCGCTACTTGGTTAGGCTGGCGGCAATGCCCTTGACCCACGACTTGGCCGGCAGCTTGGTGTCGGCCAGGATCCGCGCGGCGCGCGCGGTGAGCGCCTCGAGGTCGATGGCGCGCTGGCGCTTGAAGGCGATCGCCACCACGTTGCCATCATGGACCTCCGGCAGGCAAATCACTTGCGCGAACGCGAACTTGATGGCCTTGATGTTGCGTGCATAGCTCGGGTGGTCGCCGAACAGGTTCACCGTCATGATGCCATCATCGCTCAGGCAGCGATTGCACGCCTGGTAGAACTCGGCGGTGTCGAGCACCGGGCCGCGCGCGGTGGCGTCGTACAGGTCCACTTGCAGGGCGTCGATGGTGCCGGCGTTGGCCTCGTCGTTGACGAAATCGAGTGCGTCCATTTCCAGCACGCGCAGGCGGGCGTCGTTCGGCGGCAGCTTGAACATCGACTCGCAAATGGCGATCACCGATGGATTGAGTTCCACCGCCGTAATCGTCGCGTCCGGGAAGGTGGTATAGCTGAACTTGGTCAGGGTCGCCGTACCCAGGCCCAACTGGGCCAGGTGGCGCGGCTGTTCCTGCCACAGCATGGCGGCCATCATCTGCTGCGCGTATTCGAGTTCGGGCCAGTTTGGTTTGCGGATGCGCATCGCGCCTTGCACCCATTCCGTACCGAAATGCAGATAACGCACACCGTCCTGCTCGGACAGCGTGACCGGTGCAAACTTGGGCTTGCGCGCCGGGCGGGAGGATTCTTCTTTTTCGATGGATTTACGTTTGATCAGCATTGGGCAGGGGGAAGGCGGGAATGAACCGGCATTATCCCGCGTGGGCAAGGCCAGCGGCAAGCCGTAAACGACAATGCCGGCCACGCGGGCCGGCATTACCTCAGCATCGAACAACGCTTGGTGGCCGATTAACGCTGCATCGGCTCGATGGCCACGCGCAGGCGCAGGCGTTCGCCCGGGTCGTACGACATGACGTCGGTGTAGTTGCGGCCGCGATATTCGTAGGTGACCTGGTAGCCGGAAGTGCGCGACTCCCAGTGATCGACCGTGCGGCACTGCTTGACTTGCTGTTCCTGATAGCCGCCGCTGTTGGGGACGTTCGAGTTCTCGGTACGGTCGCCGATCACGGCGCCGGCGATGGCGCCAGCAGCGGTGGCTGCCGAGCGGCCGCTGCCGCCGCCCACCTGGTTACCGGCCAGGCCGCCGATCAGGCCGCCAATGATGGCGCCACCGACGCCGCGCTGTGGCGGCGGTTGCTGGACTTGCACGTATTCGGTACGGCACTCCTGGCGCGGACGGTTGATCTGCTCGACCTGCGGCGTGACGCGCACCACGCGGCCGTAATCTTCGAAATCGGCGGCGCTGGCAACTTGTCCGAACGGCAGGGCGCTGACGCAGAGGGCTGCCGCGATCAATTTGGTGTGCAGGCTCATGTTTGATACCTCGTGTTGTTTGACTGTCGGGGGTGCGTGTCAGGTAGTCTGAGACGCGTGATTGTATGGTAGTCCGGTTGGCGCTTCAGGGCCAGTGGTCAACTGGTATCTGTGGCAACAAATTGTAACAGCGGGACAGAAACGCCACCGCTGGCGAATCCCGACAAATGTGCCGATTTCGTCTTAAAACCCCCTCAGAATGTTCCAGTTTTAACAAATATTGCGCCACGAATCAACTTCGTGTTGATCTGGGAGGAACAACACGTTACCCTAATAAGCGTATGGGATTCAAAAACATGTTGAATCGACCACGGTTGGCACTGACCCGCCGGCCGTGTTAAGTGGACAGGTGCTCAAATTATTTACTCATTAATTCACAAGTTAGGCACTCTCGACAACAAAGTGGACACACCGTACATACCTGGTCAGATCGAGGGAAACGAGACGTTGTTGATGACCGTGCCCGCCAACCTGGTGCAGTCGATCCGCGCTTTCCGCGTGGTCGAATTGCAGGAGGAAGCGGCGCGCCTCGGCCATCACTTCCTGTATGCGCACCCGCTCGCCGGTACCACCAAGCAGCAAGTGCTGGGCCTGATCGCCGAATCGTTCCAGTTTCCCAAGGGCATAGGCAAAAATTTCGACGGTCTGCGCGAAACGCTGACCACCACCATGGCCGCTGCCGGCCACCAGGAAGGTTTCCTGGTCGTGCTCGAACAATTGCCGAATGCCCAGAAATTTGACAAGGAAGCACGGGAAACCCTGCTTGACGTCTTCCGCGATGCTGCCGATTATTGGGCCGAAAAGCAGGTCCCGTTCCGCGTGTTCTACTCGTTCGAATAGGCCGCAAACCATCCCCAGTTGCCACTGATGCGCCGGGGCTGAGCCCTGCTGCGCTGCAACATAGTAGTCGCTAACCTCGGCATTTTCTGGTCCGCTTGGTGTGGACAAGGTACAATGTCGGCCTATGAAAAACATCGTCATCCTTATTTCAGGTCGCGGAAGCAACATGGAAGCGATCGTGCGCGCGGCCCAGGCCGAGCGTTGGCCGGCCCGCATTGCCGCCGTGATCAGCAACCGTGCCGACGCCGGCGGGCTCGAATTTGCCGCCGCGCATGGCATTGCTGTAGCCGTGGTCTCGAACAAGGATTACGCCAGCCGCGAAGCGTTCGACGCCGCCCTGCAAACCGTCATCGATGGCTACGCGCCCGACCTGGTGGTGCTGGCCGGCTTCATGCGCATCCTGACGCCGGGCTTCGTGGACCATTACGCGGGCCGCATGCTCAATATCCACCCGTCGCTGCTGCCGCTGTTCCCGGGCCTGCACACCCATGCGCAGGCGCTGGCGGCTGGCGTGACCGAACACGGCGCGACCGTGCATTTTGTCACTGCCGAGCTCGATCATGGCCCGGCCGTCGCGCAAGCGCGGGTACCGGTATTGCCCGGGGATACGCCCGACACCCTGTCGGCGCGGGTGCTGGTACAGGAACACAAGCTTTACCCGCAGGCCGTGCGCGATTTCGTGGATGGCAAGCTGACGATGGCGCAAGAACATACCCAGGTCCTCGAACACTGATCGCAGACCGCTGAAACACAGCAGAAATATTAACCAAGGATTTCCATGAGATTGCCTCCAGCGATACTCGCCAACGCCGAAGAAGTGTTGCGCGAGATTTTGCGCTTTGCCGCGCCAGCCGATACTACCCTGTCGCGCTATTTCAAAGACCACCCGCGCCTGGGCGGCCGCGAACGCGGCGCCGTTGCCGAGTGCGTGTACAACGTGCTGCGCAACAAATCGTTTTATACCGATTTCTCCGAAGCAGGCGGCGGCGCCACCATGCGTCGTCTGACCCTGCTGGGCATGGCCGACGCGGTCGGTGTCGAGTCGCTCGGTGGCCTGACCGACGATGAAGTGCAGTGGGTCGAGCGTATTCTGCAAATCGACCGCAAGGTGATGCACAAGTCGAGCCGTTCGAACATGCCAAAGTGGCTGTTCGACAAGCTGGTCGCCCAAATGGGCGAAGAAGAAACCCTGCTGCTGGCCGACGGCATGAACCAGCCGGCGCCGCTGGACTTGCGCGTGAACGCCATCAAGGCCAACCGCGACGACGTCATCGCTACCCTGGCCGAAGCGCCGATCCGCGCCACGCCTACGCCGTTCGCGCCGCTGGGTCTGCGCGTGCTGCAAAAGCCGCAGCTGCAAAACCTGCCGCTGTTCAAGGACGGCCATATCGAAGTGCAAGATGAAGGCAGCCAGATCCTGTCGGCCGTGGTTGGCGCCAAACGCGGCGAGATGGTGGTGGACTTTTGCGCCGGCGCCGGCGGCAAGACGCTGGCCCTGGGCGCCACCATGCGCAACACCGGCCGCCTGTATGCGTTCGACGTCTCCGAAAAACGCCTGGCCAAGCTCAAGCCGCGCCTGGCGCGCAGCGGCCTGTCCAACGTCCACCCGGTGCTGATCGCGCACGAGCGCGATGCCAAGATCAAGCGCCTGGCCGGCAAGATCGACCGCGTGCTGGTCGATGCCCCGTGCTCGGGTCTCGGTACCCTGCGTCGCAACCCGGACGTCAAGTGGCGCCAGCAGGAAAGCGCTGTCGCTGAAATGCAGACCAAGCAGGCAGCGATCCTGGACGGCGCCGCGCGCCTGCTCAAGGGCGGTGGCCGCCTGGTGTACGCCACCTGCAGCTTCCTCGACGAAGAGAACGACTTCATCGCCAACCAGTTCCTGGCAGCCCACCCGGACTTCGAGCTGGTACCGATGAGCAAAGTGCTGGCCGAACAGAAGATCGACCTGGAAATGGGCGACTTCCTGAAACTGCTGCCGCACAAGCACCAGACCGACGGCTTCTTTGCTGCCGTGTTCGAGCGCAAGCCGATGGCCAAGAAGGCCGCACCGGTGCAGGAAGAAGCAGAAGAAGAGTAACCGCAGTAACGAGCACGGCCGGGCAGGGCACAGCCCCTGTCCGGACCATTCCCGCACGACCTAAGATTTGACGATGACCCCACAACAGCCGCTCCTCAAACTGATCGACGATATCACCGGCGACTTCAAGAATATTTTGCTGGTGTGGCAGCTGGGCGCCATCGTCGCTTCCATCGTGCTGGGCTGGACCTTGGCCACCATGCTGCGCACCCGTTTCGGTCGCAACGAAAGCCAGGGCAATATGGCACGCTTCGGTGTCGAAAGCTTCGGCAGGGTGATGGGGCCGCTGGCCATCATGTGCCTGCTGTGGCTGTCGCGCCTGGTGCTGCGCCAGTACATGCCGCATACCAACCTGGTCAACGTGGCGATGCCGATCTTCGGCGCGCTGGCGGCGATCCGGTTCACCTTCTACGTGCTGCGCCGCGTGTTTGCGCGCCACCGCGAGATCAGCCCCGGCATGATCTCGTTCGAAAAGCTGTTCCAGTTGCTGGTGTGGGCCGCCTACGTGCTCTACATCACCGGCATGTGGGACGAAGTGTTCTATTTCCTCGACCACACGGTGCTGCCGCTCGGTAAGTACAAGGTCTCGATTGCCGACATCCTGCAAGCGGCGATCTCGGTGGTGGTGCTCTTGATGCTGGCGCTGTGGGCCGGCACCGCGCTCGAAGAATGGCTGATGAAAATGCAGGGCATGCACACCAACCTGCGGGTGGTGGTGTCGCGCACTGCGCGCGCCGTGCTGATCCTCGTGGCTGTGCTGTTGAGCTTGTCGCTGGTGGGGATCGACCTCACTGTGCTGTCGGTGTTTGGCGGCGCGCTCGGCGTCGGTCTCGGTCTCGGCCTGCAAAAGATCGCCAGCAACTACGTGTCCGGCTTCGTGATCCTGCTCGATCGCAGTCTTACCATCGGCGACATGATCACGGTGGACAAGTACAGCGGGCGCGTTACGCAAATCAACACGCGCTACACGGTGTTGCAGGGTCTCGATGGCATGGAATCGATCGTGCCGAACGAGATGCTGGTATCGGGCGCGGTGCAGAATTCGTCGCTGTCGAACAGCATGGTCAATATTTCCACCAAGGTGTCGGTGGCTTACGAGACCGATGTCGATATGGTGCTCAAGCTGCTCGAAGATGCTGCACGCACCGTGCCGCGCGTGTTGCAGGACAAGGGGCCGTCGGCCACGCTGATCGGTTTTGGCGTCGATGGACTCGACTTGCAACTGAGTTTCTGGATCAACGATCCGGAAAAAGGGCGGGGTGGCGTGACGTCCGACGTCAACCGCGCGATCTGGCGCGCGCTCAAGGACAACCACGTGCTGGTGCCATTCCCGGCGCGCGAAATGCGCGTACCCGGCCAGCCACCCGAGCATGACACCCAGGGCTGATCCGGCATAAAGCACGAGCGTGCTGAAAACTTAGGCATGGACCGCACGAGCCTATCGTCAAAAGGTCCTCAAATCATCGTACAATGGCGTGCTGTGCATAAGACAGATTGATTTTTTGCGCCTGTTGTAAAGAGCAATATTGGCGGATCCGCCTAGTTGCAACATGGGCCTTTTTTGGAGAATGAGCTTGAGTTTACATGCGGTACTGGATTTTCTTGCCAACGGCGTTACCCGCTTCAGTGCATGGGAAGTATTTTTTTACACGCTGATCGTGACCCATATCACGATTGCCGCCGTGACGATTTATCTGCACCGCCACCAGGCGCACCGTGCACTCGAGCTGCATGCGATCCCCAGCCATTTCTTCCGTTTCTGGCTGTGGCTCACCACGGGCCAGGTGACCAAGGAGTGGGCGTCGATCCACCGCAAGCACCACGCCAAGTGCGATACCGAAGAAGATCCGCACAGCCCGGTCACGCGTGGCATCAAAAAAGTATTCTGGGAAGGCGCCGAGCTGTATCGCGCCGAATCGAAAAACCTGGAAACCATGGAAAAGTACGGTCACGGCACGCCTGACGACTGGATCGAACGCAACCTGTACACGCGCTTTTCCGCCTCGGGCGTGATCGCGCTGTTCTTCATCAATTTCGCCCTGTTCGGCGTGATCGGTATCAGCGTGTGGGCCGTGCAGATGATGTGGATCCCTGTCACTGCCGCCGGCATCATCAACGGCATCGGCCACTACTGGGGCTACCGCAACTACGATTGCAGCGACGCTGCCACCAACATCATCCCGTTCGGCATCCTGATCGGCGGCGAAGAGTTGCACAACAATCACCACACGTTTGCCACGTCGGCCAAACTGTCGTCGAAATGGTACGAGTTCGACATCGGCTGGGGCTATATCCGCGCGCTGGAAATCGTCGGCCTGGCCAAGGTCAAGCGCCGCGCACCGGAACCCAAGTTTGCCAAGGGCAAAGTGGAAGCGGACTTCGATACCCTGGCGTCCGTTATCGCCAACCGCTACGACGTGATGGCCAAGTACGCCAAGTCGGTCAAGTCGGCCTGGAACGAAGAGCGCGAGCACCTGAAAGAAAAAGCCAAGCTCGAATCGCGCTTCCTGAAATCGTCGCGCAAGCTGTTGCAGCGCGAGCCGGGCAAGCTGGAAGCGCCGCAGCAGGAGCAACTGATCGAGCTGTTCCAGCACAGCAAGGCGCTGGAAACCATGCATACCATGCGCGTGGAGCTGGGCGTGATCTGGGAACGTTCGCACTTCACCCGCGAACAGCTGCTGCACAAGCTGCAAGACTGGTGCAACCGCGCCGAAGCGTCGGGCATCAAGTCGCTGCAAGAGTTCTCGCTGCGGTTACGTAGCTACGCTTAAGCTGTCGTTGTTGTAGCAAAGGCCCCGCACCATGCGGGGTTTTTTTCGTCCCGACACAATGCATGGACGAAAAAAAACCACCCGGAGGTGGTTTTCAGGAAACGGCGATCGATTACTTGATCTTGGTTTCTTTGTAAGCGACGTGCTTGCGTGCTTTAGGATCGAACTTCATGATCTCCATTTTAGCAGGCATCGTGCGCTTGTTTTTGGTGGTGGTGTAGAAGTGACCAGTACCTGCGGTCGATTCCAGCTTGATTTTGTCGCGGCCAGTTTTTGCCATGGTAGCTCCCTAATTAGACTTTTTCGCCACGGGCACGCATGTCGGTCAGAACGGCATCGATGCCGACCTTGTCGATTACGCGCAGACCAGCGTTGGACAGACGCAGGGAGACCCAGCGGTTTTCAGATTCAACAAAAATACGACGGTTCTGCAGGTTAGGCAGGAAACGACGTTTGGTTTTGTTGTTTGCGTGGGAAACATTGTTGCCGACCATCGGCTTCTTCCCAGTAACTTGGCAAACACGTGCCATAACGCACTCCTTAAAAGACATTCCACAATTGGAAAAACAAGAGTATATCCAAAAAACTTAGGATATTCAATGACTTGTGAAAAACAATGGTGTCATGGATGTCCCATAAAATTTAACAATTGCGCGTAAACCCTTGAGCCAGCAGGGGTAAACCTATAATTGTCCGTGCTCGGCGAACGAATGCACGTGGTGTCCCGCCACCACAAAATGATCGAGGATGCGGATATCGACCAGTGCCAGCGCCTGCACCAGCGACCTGGTCAGCCGCAAATCGGCCTCGCTGGGGGCTTCTGTACCCGACGGATGGTTGTGGGCGAGCATGATGCTGGCGGCGTTGCGCGCCAGCGCTTCCTTGACGACTTCGCGCGGATAGACGCTGGTATGGGTCAGCGTGCCTCGGAACAGCTCCTTCACATCGACCAGGCGGTTCTTGACGTCGAGGAACAACACGTAAAACGATTCGAAAGTACGGCCGTTGAACAGCAGCCGCAGGTACTGTTTCACTGCTTGCGGTGAGCCGAGCGTGGTGGGGTGGCGCAGTTCCTCGAGCATGGCGCGCCGCGCCAGTTCCATCACCGCCTGCAACTGGGCGAACTTGGCCGGGCCCATGCCGTTGATCGCGGAAAACTCCAGCAGGGTGGCGCCAAATAATCCTTGCAGCGAACCGAAGTGCTGCATCGCGTGCTGGCCGAGCTGGACCGCATCGATGCCGCGCACGCCCACGCGCAGAAAAATCGCCAGCAATTCCGCATCGGACAGCGCACCGGCGCCGTCGCGGATCAGGCGCTCGCGCGGGCGCTGGTGTTTGGGCCACTGGTTGATTGTCATCAGGTTCCTCCGCCGCAGTTGTCTGGCAATTATGCGGAGCGGGTTCGGCCGCGAACGGGCGCATATCAAGCGTGTGGCGGTTAGCCCTGTTTCAGTAGGGAGCAGGCAGCCGATTGCAATACAACGGTAGCGGGGACACGGCGCTGCGACGTAGCATCCGGACAATGCGATAGCGAGCAATGCCGGTCCCGCTGTCGCGGCGCGCAAGCAGTGCCTCATTCCTTGCTGGGATAGGTTCTTATCCCAACTTCGGGTATAGCAGGCGCTGAGCCGCATAGATGCCACGCCGGCCCGAGAGCACGTAGCTGAGTGTGCAGCCCAGCGCGGCGTACACCGCGATGTCAAAGCCGAACAGTTCGATGGCGAGGATGGTGGAGGCGAGTGGCGTATTCGATGCGCCCGCGAACACGGCGGCGAGGCCCACTGCTGCCAGGAATGGCGGCGGCAGTTGCAGCAGCGGCGCCAGTACGTGGCCCAGCGTGGCGCCCACGAAAAACAGTGGCGTCACCTCGCCACCCTTGAAGCCGCTGGCGATCGACCAGGCCGTCATGACCAGCTTGACCAGGAAATCCTGCGGCGCTACCTGTCCCGAGAAGGCTGCCTGCAGCACCGGCAAACCCAGGCCGAGGTAGCGGTCGGCGCTGTTCACCGTCATGGCAAACAGTACGATGACCGTGCCGCCGATGACCGGGCGCAGCAGGCTGTTGGCCACCCAGCGTTTAAACAGCGCCGAGAAACCATGGATGGCCATGCAAAAAGCCCGCGCCGCCAGTCCGAACGCCACGCCGGCCACGGCAACGAGCAGCAGTGGCATCCCGCCCAGCGCCGGCATGGCGCCCGCCGCGTAATGCATGTGGTGCGCGCCAAGGCCCAGCGTGACAAAGTGCGCGATCACGGCCGATAGCAGGCAGGGCAGCAGGGCGCTGGCGGCCATGCCGGTCAGCGCCACCACTTCGATGCCCCAGATCGCACCGGCCACGGGCGTACCGAATACGGATGCGAAGCCGGCCGCCATGCCGGCCGTGATGATCAGGGTGCGGGTGTGATGGCTGACCTTGAATAGTTTGCTCAGCTGGTCCGACAAGGCGCCGCCCATCTGCACCGCCGTCCCCTCGCGCCCGACCGAGGCGCCAAACAGGTGCGAGGTCAGCGTGCCGAACAACACCAGCGGCGCCATGCGCAGCGGGATGGGGTGAGTGGGCGCGCGCGTTTCGTTGATCAGCAGGTTGATGCCGGCATCGCTACCGGCGCCATAGCGTCGGTACAACCAGGCCACCAGCAGGCCGGCGACCGGCAGCAGCCAGATCAGCCAGCGGTATTGCCCCCGCCAGTGCGTCACCGCATCGAGCGCGAGCAGAAAGGCGGCCGACGCCGCGCCAGCCAGCACGCCGATCAGGCACGACAGGGCGGCCCACTTGATGAGCTTGGCAAATATCGAATGTTTGAAGTGGTCCACTATGTCCTCGATTCACGCAAACCTGGACATACAGACTCGACGACCGCGCGCCTACATCTTCCCGGCCAGGAATCAGCAGGCATCATCAGCCGGATGGCGGTTTATGAAAGTTGCAGGAGGAATGCCATCTCCTTGAGGGAGTTTAGCATAGTTGCCAGCTAGTCAAACCAGGCCAGGGTAGGACGTGCGGCAACATGCACATCAGCTTTCGGCAGCCCGATGCCATCGAGGATCAGGCCGAATCAGGCAAGGTGGCTTACAATACAGCCTTTGTCAGCTTACCGAATTCACGTCATGTCTAACGAGCAACCTGTCGTCACCCCGTCGGCCTATCTCACCCTGCATTACCGCCTGGCCTCCGTGGATGGCAAAGATATCGTCACCACTTTCGGCGGCACGCCGGCCACGTTGATGCTGGGCCAGGGGCAGCTGGCGCCGGTGCTGGAAGAGCTGCTGCTCGGCATGCCCGAAGGCACGCACAAGACCTTCGAGCTGGAACCGGGCGTGGGCTTCGGTCCGCGCAACCCGGAGCTGATCCGTGAAGTGTCGCGCGCCACGCTCGACGCCAACTCGGCGCCCGATGCCGACTATAAAATCGGCGACCTGGTCGATTTCGCGGCGCCCGGCGGCGGCCGCTTTGCCGGCATCCTGCGCGAGCTCGGTACGGAAACCTGCTTATTCGATTTCAACCATCCGCTGGCCGGCCAGCCTTTGAAATTTGAAGTCAACCTGATTTCGGTGCTGTGAGACTGAACCTTGAGGATTAACCCATGAGCGATAAAGAACTCCTGCTGGCCCAGCCGCGCGGCTTTTGCGCCGGCGTCGACCGCGCCATTGAAATCGTCGAGCGCGCCCTGAACCAGTTCGGCGCGCCGATCTATGTGCGCCACGAAATCGTCCACAACGCCTATGTCGTGGCCGACCTGCGCGCCAAGGGCGCGATCTTTATCGAGGACCTCGACGACGTCCCGGCCGGCAATACGCTGGTATTCTCGGCGCACGGCGTTTCGCGCGCAGTGCGGGCCGAAGCCGAGTCGCGCGGGCTGTCGATCTTCGACGCTACCTGCCCGCTGGTGACCAAGGTCCACGTGGAAGTGGCCAAGATGCGCAAGCAGGGCTGCGAGATCATCATGATCGGCCACCAGGGCCACCCGGAAGTGGAGGGCACCATGGGCCAGACCGACCAGGGCATGTACCTGGTGGAAACCGTGGACGATGTCGAACACCTGGTGGTGGCCAAGCCCGACCAGCTGGCCTACGTGTCGCAGACCACGCTGTCGGTCGATGACACCATCGAAATCATCGCCGCGCTCAAGCGCAAGTTCCCGGCGATTATCGAGCCGAAGAAAGGCGACATCTGCTACGCCACCACCAACCGCCAGGAAGCCGTCAAGTTCATGGCGCCGCAGGTGGAACTGGTGATCGTGGTGGGCAGCCCCAACAGCTCGAACTCGAACCGCCTGCGCGAAGTGGCCGAAAAGATGGGTACCCCTGCCTACATGGTCGATAACGCCTCGCAAATCGACCCGGCCTGGCTCGACGGCAAGGTGCGCGTGGGCGTGACCGCCGGCGCGTCGGCGCCTGAAGTGCTGGTCGAAGCCGTGATTTCGCGTTTGAAAGAGTGCGGCGTGCGCAGCGTGCGTCCGCTCGACGGCGTGGAAGAGTCGGTCACATTCCCTCTGCCCAAGGGCCTCGATGGTCCCAAACTTGCACCAATCGAGGGCGTCGCTTAAAAACGCCTTGATCGCGGCGGAATTTAATTCAGTTACTGCTGAGTTATTCCGCTGTTAGTTTTTCCAGAATCTCGCTATCATTGCCTCGCTCTTAAAAGCTTGTCGTTTCGTCTCCAGCGGTACTTCTGGTACGAAACTTGCATTATGAATGCGTAGCCAACTGCGGCACTACGGGAACTTGCTTTCCGGGTGCCGTTTTTGTTACGTGGTGCAGGCATAACATAGTAAAGGTTCTCAATGGATACCCTTATCCAACAAATTATCAACGGGCTGGTGCTCGGCAGCATGTACGCACTGGTCGCGCTCGGTTACACCATGGTGTACGGCGTGCTCAACCTCATTAACTTCGCCCACGGCGACGTCTTGATGATCGGCGCCATGACCGGGCTGACCATCCTCAACTTGCTCAATCAATATGCGCCCGAAATGCCCGGCTATATCAAGCTGGCGATTGCCATCGGCGGCGCGATTCCGGTCTGCATGATCGTCAACGTGCTGATCGAGCGGGTCGCTTATCGCCGGCTGCGCAACGCCCCGCGCCTGGCTCCCTTGATCACCGCAATCGGCGTGTCGATCCTGTTGCAGACGATTGCCATGATGATCTGGACCCGCAACCCGCTGCCATTCCCGCAACTGCTGTCGCCCGAGCCGGTGCTGATCGGCGGCGCGCTGATTTCGCAAACCCAGATCTTGCTGCTGGTGCTCGCTGCCGCATCGATGGTGGGCCTGGTGCTGCTGGTGGAAAAAACCAAGATGGGCCGCGCCATGCGCGCCACGGCCGAGAACCCGCGCGTGGCCGGCCTGATGGGCGTCGATTCGAATAAAGTGATCGTGCTGACGTTTGCGCTCGGTGCGGCGCTCGCTGCCGTGGCCGGCGTGATGTGGGGCGCCAATTATGCGTCGATCCAGTTTGCCATGGGCTTCCTGCCCGGCCTGAAAGCGTTCTGCGCGGCCGTGCTGGGCGGTATCGGCAACATCTACGGCGCCATGATCGGCGGCATTGTGCTGGGACTGGTCGAAAGCCTGGGCGCCGGCTACATCGGCGACCTGACCGGCGGCTTCCTTGGCAGCCACTACCAGGACATCTTTGCCTTCGTGGTGCTGATCCTGGTGCTCACCGTGCGGCCGTCCGGCATCATGGGCGAGCGCGTGGCCGACCGCGCATAAGGAGACCGAGATGGCTATTTTTGACACGTCGCATAACCCGCGCAAGGCTTACGCCAGCATGGCCGTGCTGTTGATCGGCCTGCTGATCTTCCCGTTCTTTGCCGCCCAGTTCGGCAATTCGTGGGTACGCATCATCGACATGGCGCTGCTGTACATCATGCTGGCGCTGGGCCTGAACATCGTGGTCGGCTTTGCCGGCCTGCTCGACCTCGGCTACATCGCGTTCTTCGCGGTGGGCGCGTACGTGACCGGCCTGCTGGCGTCGCCGCAGTTCGCCACCTTGCTCGAATCGATGATCTACGAGTACCCGGCCGTGGCCGATGCCCTGATTGCCGTGCTCGGGCCCGAGATCCAGCAGAACGGCATCCACCTGTCGGTGTGGGCCATCGTGCCGATCGCCGCCATCCTGGCCGGTTTCTTTGGCGCCTTGCTGGGCGCCCCCACGCTCAAGCTGCGCGGCGATTATCTGGCCATCGTGACCCTGGGCTTTGGCGAGATCATCCGTATTTTCATGATGAACTTGAACGAGCCGATCAATTTCACCAACGGTCCGCAGGGCATCAATATGATCGACCCGATCCGCGTGTTCGGCGTCAACCTGGCCGGCGAGGCCGGCTCGCGCGCCACTGTCATGCTGGGCGACTTCGCCATGCCGTCGGTCAATGCCTACTACTATTTGTTCCTGTTCCTGTGCGTGGTGATCGTGTTCGTCACGGCGCGCCTGCAGCACTCGCGCCTGGGCCGCGCCTGGGTAGCGATCCGCGAAGATGAAATCGCCGCCAAGGCCATGGGCATCAACACCCGCAACGTCAAGCTGCTGGCCTTCTCGATGGGCGCGTCGTTCGGCGGCGTGGCGGGCGCCATGTTTGCCGCGTTCCAGGGTTTTGTCTCGCCCGAGTCGTTCTCGCTGACCGAATCGATCGCCGTGCTGGCGATGGTGGTGTTGGGCGGCATCGGCCATATCCCGGGCGTGATCCTCGGCGGTGCTTTGCTGGCTTCGCTGCCGGAAGTGCTGCGCCACGTGGTGGAGCCGCTGCAACAAAAGCTGTTCGGCCATGTCGTGATCGAAGCGGAAGTGCTGCGCCAGCTGCTGTACGGCCTGGCGCTGGTGCTGATGATGTTGTACCGCCCGGCCGGCCTGTGGCCGTCGCCCAAGCACGAAGACCGTCCCGACCACGATTCGGACACCAAAGATAAATCGTCCGACACGGTCGCGGCTTGAGGAGTGCAACGATGAACGCCACCATGAATGAACAGCCAACTATTTTGAATATCGCCGGCGTCAATAAACGCTTCGGCGGCCTGCAGGCGCTGACCGACGTGGGCATCACGATCAAGCAGGGCCAGATCTACGGCCTGATCGGCCCCAACGGCGCGGGCAAGACCACGTTCTTCAACGTCATTACCGGCCTGTACCAGCCCGATACCGGTACCTTCGAGCTGGCCGGCAAGCCGTATTCGCCGTCCGCCCCGCACGAGGTGGCCAAGGCCGGCATCGCCCGCACCTTCCAGAACATCCGTTTATTTGGCGAGATGACCGCGCTGGAAAACGTCATGGTCGGGCGCCACGTGCGCTCGAAGCAGGGCGTGTTCGGCGCCATCTTCCGCCACAAGGCCGCGCGCGAGGAAGAAGCGTCGATCCGCACCCGCGCCCAGGAGCTGCTCGATTTCGTCGGCATCGGCAAGTTTGCCAACCGCACGTCGAAGTTCCTGTCGTACGGCGACCAGCGCCGCCTGGAAATCGCCCGCGCGCTGGCCACCGATCCGCAACTGCTGGCGCTCGACGAACCGGCGGCTGGCATGAACGCCACCGAAAAACTGGCGCTGCGCGAGCTGCTCATCAAGATCAAGCAGCAGGGCAAGACCGTGCTGCTGATCGAGCACGACGTCAAGATGATGATGGCGCTGTGCGACCGGTTGATGGTGCTGGAGTACGGCAAGCCGATTGCCGAAGGACTGCCGGCTGAAATACAAAGCAACAAGGCGGTGATCGACGCCTACCTCGGAGGATCGCATTAATGAGCACCAATGTTTTAAAGATCTCGGGGCTGAAGGTCGCCTACGGCGGCATCAAGGCGGTCAAGGGCATCGACCTGGAAGTGAACCAGGGCGAGCTGGTCGCGCTGATCGGCGCCAACGGCGCCGGCAAGACCACCACCCTGAAAGCCATCACCGGCACCCTGCCCGAGTGCAAGGTCGAAGGCACGATCACCTACCAGGGCGAGTCGATGAAGGGCACCAAGTCCTTCCACCTGGTGGAAAAGAAGCTGGCCATGGTGCCGGAAGGGCGCGGTGTGTTCACCCGCATGACCATCCAGGAAAACCTGATGATGGGCGCGTTTACGCGCAACGACAAGGCCGGCATCGAGGCGGACGTCGCCAAATGGTTCGACGTGTTCCCGCGCCTGAAGGAACGCGCGCAGCAGCTGGCCGGCACCCTGTCCGGTGGCGAGCAGCAAATGCTGGCGATGGCGCGCGCGCTGATGTCGCACCCGAAACTGCTGCTGCTCGACGAGCCGTCGATGGGCCTGTCGCCTATCATGGTGGACAAGATCTTCGAGGTGATCCGCAACGTCTCGGCCGAAGGCATTACCGTGCTGCTGGTCGAGCAGAACGCCAAGCTGGCGCTGCAAGCGGCCCACCGTGGCTACGTGATGGACTCCGGCGTGATCACCATGACCGGCCAGGCCAGCGCCATGCTGGACGACCCGCGCGTGAAGGCTGCCTACCTGGGCGAGTAGGCGCCAGGCATATTAGCCGGCTAAGCCAGCAAAGCCGGCCGGGCCAACTGGTCGCGCTGGTTGCGTTCGATGTGCGGCCTTGTCTGTCCATGTGGCCGGTCGCCGCCCAGCCTAAAGGTACCCACCAGGTTACTCATGTGTAAAGCCTGGTGCTTGAGCTGACCGGCGGCAGCGGCCGTTTCCTCCACCATTGCCGCATTCTCCTGGGTCATGCGGTCGAGCTGGCTCACTGCAATAGTCACCTGTTCGATGCCATGGCTTTGCTCGGTGGCCGACAGGCTGATGTCGTTGATGATGTCCACCACGTGATCGACGCTTTGCACGATCTCCTCCATGGTGGCGCCGGCCTGGCGCGCCAGTTTGCCGCCGGCGGCCACATTCGCCATCGAGGCGTCGATCAAGGTCTTGATTTCCCTGGCCGCAGCAGCGCTGCGGTGGGCCAGGGTGCGCACCTCGCTGGCCACCACCGCGAAGCCCTTGCCTTGCTCGCCTGCACGCGCCGCTTCGACGGCGGCGTTGAGTGCGAGGATATTGGTCTGGAAGGCGATGGCGTCGATGGTGCCGAGGATCTGCGCGATCTGCCGCGAGCTGGTGTCGATCGCGTCCATGGTATCGACCACGCTGGCCACCGCGCCGGTGCCTTTGCGCGCCACGCTTGATGCTGCCATCGACAGGTCGGCCGCCGTCTGTGCGGCCTGCGCGGTGCTCTTGACGGCCACCGTCAACTCTTCCATCGACGCTGCGGTTTGCTCCAGGCTGCCGGCCTGTTCCTCGGTGCGGGCGCTCAGGTTGGCGTTGGCCGAGGCGATCTCGGCCGAGCCGTCGGCAATCAGGTGCGCCGCTGCGCGCACCTCGCCCACCAGGCGCGCCAGCGCGCGCCGCATTTGCGCCAGCGACGCCATCACGCTGCCATCCGGCATGCCGGCGGCGCCGTCCTCGTGGCTCAGGTCGCCACCGGCCACCTGTTGCGCTGCCGCGCCCAATAGCGCCGGTTCGCTGCCGAGCGCGCGGTGCAGCGTGCGCGAGATCCAGAGCCCGGCCAGCACCGCCGATGCCAGCGCCAGCAGGCAAACCGCGACCTGGCGGTTGCGCTGCCGGTCGAAATCCGCCGCACCGGCGCGTTGGCGTACGACGGCGCGGGTGTCGGCATACCGCGCATACTCGGCGCTGGCCCGGCCCAGTTGGGCCAGCAGCGGTTGGCACTCGCGATTGAGCTTGTCGATGGCCTCGGTACGCTGGCCGGCCAGGCCCAGTGCGACGATGGCTTGCGCCACCGGCCCGTACTGCGCCTCCACTTGCACCAGGGTGGCAATCAAGGCGGCTGCGGGGCCGGTGATCTCGCGCGACTGCTGCGCGCTGCGCTGCAATTGCTCGAGATAGCCGCCCACTTCCAGGTGCGACTGCTGGACGCGCTCCGCCTCGGCAGCCACTTGCCCGGCGTTCTCGAGCAGCAGCATATTGCGTGCACCGATGGCACGCTGGTCCACGGCCTGCTGCAGTTTTGCGACCAGCACCGCGCGGGCGTTGGTCTCGGCCAGGTAACTGTTGAAGCGCTCATTGGCCTGCAGCAGCGAGGTCAGCGCCATGCCTGACACCAGCAGCACCATGCTGGCCAGCGCGGCGAAGGCGAGCGCCAGTTTTCCTTTGATTGTGCGAATGTGCATCATGATGTCGTGCTTTCCAAATGAGGGGAAGAGGGGAGCCGGGATACGACGGCAACCGGCTCGGGATTGAATTCCACCCGGTCCTTGCCGCCGAGCTTGGCGCGGTAGAGCGCTTCGTCAGCCAGGCGCATGCAGCGCGAAATATTTTCGTCCTCGAGCACGCAGGCGCCGATGCTCACGGTCACGCGGCGGCCGGCGATGGGCGTGGCGCGCACTGCCTGTAGCAGGCGTGCGGCGATGGCTTCGGCATCGCCGCGCCGGCCGCGCGCCACGATGGCAAATTCTTCGCCGCCCAGGCGCCCGTGCGGCAGGCCGGCAGCGACGTCGCCGATGATGGCGCCCACCTGCCTGAGCACGGCGTCGCCCGTGTCGTGGCCAGCCTCGTCGTTGACGCGCTTGAAATCGTCGATATCGAGCATCAGCAGGTAACCGTCCAGCTGGCGGCGCTGGAGCGCCAGGGTGACCGCTTCCATGAACCAGCGGCGGTTGGGAATCGCAGTGAGGTGGTCCTTGTAAGCCATGTCCACCAGGCGCAGGGTGCATACCTGGTTCAGGTGCCGCAACCGGTGCAGGAACATGCTGATCAACAAACCGATCAGCATTGCCGAACCGATCAGCAATTGCGGCCACAGGCCATGGCCGTGGGCAAACACCGACGTGTGCAAGTCGATCGGGAGCACTTTCCACATCGTCGCCATCAGCAGCAGGTACATGAGCGGTCCGCTGATGATGACCGCGACCGAGACAGCCATCAGCGCGCCGAGCGGCAGCGTCCAGTAGGGCGCACGCTCGGTGGCGATCAGGATCAGGCGAAAGCCGGCGCCGGCAAACAGCATCGACGAAAATCCGCCGATGTTGAGATGCACGTAGTTTCGGCTGAGATGGCTGACCAGGATGCCCAACAGCAGGCCCAGCACGCAGGCGCTGAAGGTTGTTCCGATATCGAGCACGAAGGGCGGCGCCACGGCATATGCTGCCAGCAATCCCGTCAGCGCGATCCATTGCAGCGACAGGCTGGGCGTTTTCAATTCCTGGAGAAAATACTGCTTGCGCGATTGCTCGTTCAAATTCAAATCGAGAATGCCTGAAATCTCGTTAATTCTGCGTGCAATGATCATGTGTGTCGCCTTCTCAATTGGTGCACTCATGAGACTGGCGTTCAACCAGTGGTGGTGGTTTCCTTGTGGAAAATTTGAGCCGAGCATAGCGCGTCCGCAACAGGGCGGCCACTACACCATGGTTCTATTGATGGTCCGCTGGTGCGCCGGTATATTGATGTGTCAGGAAATGCAGAAAGCCACCATGCAGCGCGCAGTAAAGGGAATAAACATAGCAGCAGCATGGTATTGGCTGGCCGCGCTGATGGTCATGGCCATCCCGGCCGCAGCCACAGCCCAGCCGCAGCAAGCGTTTTACGACGTGGCCGACGCCAGCCAACTGGGGGTGATTCTGCGTTACGACCTGCTCGAAGACCGCTCGGCCAGGCAGACGATTGCGGACGTGCGCAACCAGGCCGGCTGGCGCCATGCCAGCGGACAATCGCCGCGCTTCGGCTTTACCGGTTCGGCGTGGTGGGTGCGGCTGGAACTGGGCAACTCGTCCACGCAGGAACAAAACGTGGTGCTCGACCTGAAGACGCCCTTGCAGGATTACGTGGACTGGTATGTGTTCGACGCCGAGCTCGACCAGTTGAAGACCAGCGTTGCCAGCGGCGACCGGCGGCCGTTCGACTTTCGTTACCAGCGCAATCACACGCTGTCGTTGCCGCTGATCGTGCATCCGGGCGAGCGCCTGCAGGTATACCTGCACATGGCCTCGCATGACGGCTTTCTCGAGTCGCCACCGCTGTCCCTGCTGGCAGCGCAAGACTTCATGGCGTACCGTTCGCAGGAAAAATTCTATCTGGGCGCGTATTTCGGCTGCCTGCTGGCGTTTTGCTTGTGCAGCCTGTTCCTGTACGGGCTGACGCGGGAAAATACCTACCTGCTGTTTTCAGCCTTTTTGTTTCTCACCGTGTGCACCAACCTGGTGTATTACGGCGTCAGCGCCGAGCTGCTGCTGCGTACCTATCCCGAGGCCAACAACCTGGTATTGCTGACCTGCTTTTCCATGGGCGGCGGCTTTTTCTTCCTGTTCGCCCGCCAGTTCCTGCGGCTGTCGGCACACACGCCGTCCTTGCTGATCGGCATTTACGACGTCGTGATCTGCCTGTTGTTCGCTGCCGTGACGTGGGTATTCATGGCCGGCTATGCGGCGGCCTACGCGGTCATCGGCCACTTGATGCTGATCGATATCATGTTGCTGGCGGCGCTGGCAATCCGCCTGTGCTGGCAGAAAAATATCGACGCGCTGTTTTTCTTTGTCGCTTTTTTTCCGATGGGTGTGTCGCTCAGCATGAAGCTGCTCAGCCTGAGCAATGTGTTCACCGTCCAGTATCTTTTGGAGAAGAATTTCTACCTGGCGCAAACGACGATCTTTGCCGTGGTGGCGCTCGGCTTTTCCATTGCCCACTCGATGAAAACCTTGCGCCTGGCCATGCATAACGCCCGCTCGCGCGAGCTGGAAGCGGCCATCGCCCTCAAGGACAGCGAAGTGAAAATGTTCCACCTGGCGCGGGTGACCATGGCCGGGGAAATGACGGGCGCGGTGGCGCACGAGCTGAGCCAGCCGCTGAGTTCGATCCTCACCAACAGCCAGGCGGCGGAAATGATGATCAAGAGCCACCGGCTCGACCCTGCCGCCCACCTGGCGATCGTGCTCGACATCATCCACCAGGCCCAGATGGCCACCGCCGTGATCGTCCGCGTCCGCCGTCTGTTGTTCCCCGGCACCCAGGCCGCAGACAAGGTGTATGTGCCCAGGGTATATGCCACGGTGCAAACTCTGCTGCGCCACGACTTTACGCAAAAGCAGATCGTGATGCATGAGCAATGCGAGCCCGGCCTGTATATCCGGGGTGACGCCATCCAGTTGCAGCAGGTACTCGTCAACCTGCTGATGAACGCGGTCGATGCCGTCAAGGACTTGCCGCCGGCACGGCGCACCATCACCTTGTCGGCACGCCGCGCCGGCGCGCGGTTTGCCTTGTTGTCGGTGGCCGATACCGGCTGCGGTTTCCCCACCAGTTGCCAGGCCGAGATTTTTGCGGCGTTCTTCACCACCAAGGAGGGAGGACTGGGACTAGGCCTCAATATTTGCAAAAAAATCGTCAACGCCCACGGCGGCGAGATCACGGCCCAGCCGCTCGCGCCGGCAGGCTCTCTTGTAGAATTCACCATGCCCCTCGATGACCCCCGCTAAGCCCCCCTGTGTGTTCCTGATCGACGACGATCCCTTCATCCTGCGCTCGGTCGAGCGCCTGTTTTTCGCCACGTCGTATGTGATCGAACCTTATGGCTCGGCGCGACTGTTCCTCGAACATGCCGACCTCGGACGCCACGGCTGCATCATCCTCGACATCTCCATGCCGGACATGCCGGGACCGGCGTTGCAGGAACACCTGCTGCGCTGCCGTTCACTGCTGCCGATCATTTTCCTGACCGGCAACGGCGACGTCGCCAATAGCGTACGCGCCATGAAGCTGGGCGCCTGCGATTTTCTGACCAAGCCGGTGGAGGCGGATGTCTTGCTCGATTCGGTGGAGCTGGCGCTGGCATTGAACCGCAAGCGCCTCGATGAGCGCGACCTGGTCGGGGCGATCCAGGCGCGGTTGGGCCAGTTGACCCGGCGCGAACGCCAGGTGCTGGACCTGGTGGTAGCCGGTCGGCTCAACAAGCAGATCGCAGCGGAGCTGGGCACGGTCGAACACACGATTAAGCTGCATCGCGCCAGCGTGATGCGCAAGATGGCGGCCGACTCGATTTCCGACTTGGTGACTGCCGTCAATACTTTGCGACTGCTGCGGCCCGAGGCGGAATAAAAAAAAGCCTCGGAGTCCGAGGCTTTCAAGGTCGTCCGCGAGCGGACGAGGAGGAGGTTGCTACTGATCAGGCACGTACCGGCGCGGCTTTGGCGGCAGCGGCGGTGAACTGGCTGACGGCCTGGTTCAGGTTGGTTTCGATCGACTCGGCGGCTTGCTTGGCGGTACGGGTCATTTGCTCGTAGCCGGCATTGGCGTTGCCGATGGCCGATTTGAACAGGGCGATCGCGTTTTCGCTGCCGGCCGGGGCGTTCTTGCTCACTTCTTCCACCAGCGAAATGACTTTGCGGTTGGTTTCGGCGATCTGGGTTTCGGCAGCTTTGCTGAACTCGGCGCCGGTGCTCGAAGCGATGGTAGCCAGGTGACGGCTGTAAGCCAGGGTTTTTTCAGCGTTCGGCTGAGCTTGAGCAGAAGCCAGCGCGAAGAATTCTTGCGGGTCTTTGGCCGACAGCAGTTGCTTGGCGGTGTTCGACGATTCTTCCAGCGAAGCTTTGGCGGCGGTCAGGTTCAGGTCAACCAGTTTTTCGACGCCTTCGAACGCTTTGTTGGTCAGTGCCGAGAAGATGGCGAACTGGGCTTCGAAGTTGGCTTTGGTCGCATTGGAAAATTGCTCAGGGATCGAAAACATTTAACTCTCCAGAAAATAGGGCTTGAATGAGGTTTCTTACTGTTTTTACTGTCGGTGCGAAACGACCAGAACAGACCAGAATGCAGTCATCCACGTTTCAGACCGAATCACAAATTGTGCAACGCAACAAGACCGATTTTACGGCCTTCAAAAATTAAGTCAAGCGATTTTTTGTGCGTTGCATCAAGGCATGAGTGTTATTTTCAGGTAAGCAAAGCGACTGCCGGTTATTTGTTTCCTTGCAAGTAAATATCCGTGTGGAACCGCACCACGACTGGCCTCCGGCGGCTCCTCCCCATGAGGCCGCCTTTCCCGTGCTAGACTCGACGAGCACCTGTTCGGCGTAGCCGACCTCCTATTAGACTGATAGTAACTTGACATGCCCGACCCGTCCGCCGCCACAACCGCTCCCCGCACCGCTTCTTTTCTGTCGCCAATTCCGTTGTTTTTCGTATTTTTGTGGAGCAGCGGTTTCATCGTTGCCAAGTTTGGCCTGCCTTATGCACCGCCGCTGACATTTATCGTCCTGCGTTTTCTGTGCGTGCTGGCGATCCTGGCGCCGCTGGTGTTGCTGTTGCGCGCGCCCTGGCCGCACGGCAAGGTGCTGCACATCGCGCTGGCCGGTGTGCTGCTGCACGCCGGCTACCTGGGCGGCGTGTGGTGCGCGATCAAGCTGGGAATGCCGGCCGGACTGTCGGCCCTGATCGTGGGCATGCAGCCGATCCTGACCGCCTTTGCCGCGCCGCTGATCGGCGAAACCGTGCGGCCGCGCCAGTGGCTGGGATTATTGTTCGGCATTGGCGGGGTGGCGCTGGTGGTAGCGGCCAAGATCGAGCTGGTCGGCCTGTCGTTTGCGGCGATTGCCCTGTGCGTGCTGGCGCTGGTGTCGATCACCGTCGGCACCTTGTACCAGAAACGTCACTGCCCACAATTCGACTTGCGCACCGGCACGGTGATCCAGTTTACCGCGTCCACGATTGTGATCTTGCCATTGGCTATCATTTTTGAAGGGATGAGGTTGGACTTTGCTGCGGTGCAGTGGACGGCGCACTTTATAGGCGCGCTGGCCTGGGCGGTGCTGGCGGTGTCGATCGGCGCGATCTTCCTGCTGTTCGCGCTGATCCGCCGCAGCGACGCCACTCAAGTGACCAGCTTGCTTTACCTGACGCCGCCGACCACCGCGCTGATGGCGTGGCTGATGTTCGGCGAAGCGTTCAACGCCCTCGGCATGGCTGGCATGGCGCTGGCCGTCGCCGGTGTATTCTTTGTTGTCAGTAAATCGAAATAAGGAGAACTCGTGACAACTCCCGAACAGCAGGCGGTGGACGCCGCCATCACGTCGCGCCGCTCGATCCGCGCCTACCTGCCGCAAGCGGTCGCGCGCGAGGACATCGCCCACATCCTGCAGGTGGCGGGCAGGGCGCCGTCGGGCACCAATACCCAGCCGTGGAAAGTGTATGTGCTGGAGGGCGATCCGAAGCGGTCGCTGTCGGATGCCATCCTGGCCCTGCACCACGACCCGGTGCAGGCGCGCCAGCACACCGAGGAATACGCCTATTACCCAGCCGAGTGGAAGTCGCCGTTCATCGACCGCCGCCGCAAGGTGGGCTGGGACCTGTATGCGCTGCTGGGCCTCACGCGCGAGGACAAGGCCGGCATGGCCGCCCAGCACGGCAAGAATTACGACTTTTTCGGCGCACCGGTGGGGCTGATCTTTACCATCGACCGGGTGATGGCGCAGGGTTCGTGGCTCGACTACGGCATGTTCCTGCAAAGCGTGATGGTCGCTGCGCGCGGCCGTGGGCTAGATACCTGTCCACAGGCCGCGTTTACCCAGTATCATCGGGTGATTGCCGCCCAGTTGGCGCTGCCCGACCATGAAATGGTGGTCTGCGGCATGGCCCTCGGCTATGCCGATATGAGCAAGGTCGAGAACACGCTGGTCACCGAGCGCATGGCGCTCGACGAATTTGTTAAATTTATCTCGTGATATCTGTTTGAACACGTGTTGCGATTCGCATATGGCGGATCCGCAACCAATCTGGTCAGCAGGGAGAATTTTGCTTGCGCTGGCGCAGCATTTTGCTACACTGCAACGATCAATTTGTGAATTTTGTTTGTTCTTCCTGGGGAAATGAATGTATAAACTAGCGCTCAGTGCCGTCATTTCGCTGATGTTTGCCTCCGCCGGCCTCACCACGGCCAGCATCGCCCACGCAGAAACGGCTGCACCCAAGAAGGCACAAGTCAAAAAAGCCAAGGCGCGCCAGACCGTGCGCCTGTCCGCTCCCCGGGTGGAAGGCCGCGTGGTCAAGCGTATTACACGCGTGAACGGCCGCAAGAAAGTCAGCTACCAGCGCCTGATCACGGCCGCCCCGGCGTTTGCCACCATGGGCGACCTGGCCGGCCTGTCCGCCACCCGCGATCCGCTCGACCTGAAATCGAACGTGGCGCTGGTGCTCGACCAGGCCAATTCGGAAGTGCTGTTTGAAAAGAATTCCAATATCGCGTTGCCGATCGCCTCGATCACCAAGATGATGACCGGCCTGGTCGTGGTGGAAGCCAACCAGGACATGGATGAAGTGCTGACCGTGACCGACGACGACGTCGATCGCGCCAAGTTCAGCAGCTCGCGCCTGCGCGTGGGCGCCCAGCTGACGCGCGCCAACATGCTGCATATCGCCTTGATGAGTTCGGAAAACCGCGCTGCTTCGGCACTCGGCCGCAACTATCCGGGCGGCAAGCCTGCGTTTGTCGAAGCGATGAACGCCAAGGCGCGCGAACTGGGCATGAGCGACACCCATTACGTCGATTCGAGCGGCCTGTCGAAAATGAATGTGGCCAGCGCGCGCGACCTGGCCAAGCTGGCGATTGCCGCTTACGAACACCCGATGCTGCGCCAGTTCTCCACCGACACCAACGCCATCGTCGAAGCGAATGGCCGTCCGATGCAATTCGGCACGACCAACCGCCTGGTGGCCAGCCCGGATTGGTCGATCGGTTTGCAGAAAACAGGTTTTATCAACGAAGCGGGCCGTTGCCTGCTGATGCAGGCGGTGATCGAAGGCCGTTCCGTGATCATGGTGTTCCTCGATTCCAAGGGCACGCAGTCGCGGGTGGCCGATGCCGGCCGTATCCGCAAATGGATCGAAGCACTGAAGCCGGCCGCGCTGAACATCGGCGCCGGCACCACGCCGGTTTATTCCACCGGCATGTAACCGAGGGTGGCGGAGATCTGGTTGGCGGTAATCACCAGGTCTTCCAGCCAGTCTTCCTGTAAACGGTCGGCCGGCGCCGAGATCGACAGCCCGGCAATCAGTTTGCCGCTATCGTCGCGGATGCCGGCGGCCATGCAGCGCACGCCCAGTTCCAGTTCTTCATTGTCGCGCGCATAGCCGCGCGACTTCACCAGGCTCAGTTCGCGCTCGAGCTTGGACAAATCCGTGATCGAATTCTTGTTGTGGCCGGCCAGCCCGGTGCGCGTGGCATACGCGCGGATGGCCTTGGGCTCATCGACCGATAAAAACAGCTTGCCGGTGGAGGTGAGGTGCAGCGGTCCGCGGCCACCGATGGCGCGCACCACCTGCATGCCCGAGCGCTCCGAGAACGCGCGGTCGATATACACGATCTCGTCGCCCTGGCGTACCGACAGGTTGATGGTCTGCTGGGTTTTTTTGTGCAGCGCGCGCATGAAGTCCAGCGCCGCTTCGCGTACCGACAGCCGGCTCTTGACGACGTTGCCCAGCTCCAGCAAGCGCATGCCGAGCCGGTAGGTGCCCGGTTCGATGCGGTCGACGAACCGCGTGACCACCATGTCGTTGAGGATGCGGTGGGCGGTGGAAGGGTGCAACCCCGAGACCTTGGACAATTCCTTGAGGCTGACCGGATCCGGGTAGCGCGCCAGGGCGTCGAGCAATGCCATCATGCGGTCGATGACCTGGATCGTGGTCTTTTGCTCTGTCGGTGTCTCTGCTTTCATCATATGGTTGGTGCATTGCAGTAAAGTGATAATACTTTATACCATAATGTGAAAAAACGCAGCACTTGATGCATAATCTTATCTTTTTACACAGACCCCAACATGGAACCAGTGAGCGAGTTCAAGAGCAAAAGCGGCCTGAAACGGATCTTTTCGGCATTTTTCTATTCGATGGATGGCCTCAAGGCTGCCTGGCGCCATGAACACGCGTTTCGCCAGGAACTGGTGCTGTTCATCGTCGCCACCGCCATCGCGCTGGCGCTGGGCATTTCGGCGTTTGAAAAACTGGTGCTGATCGCGGTGATGGTGCTGATCCTGATCGTGGAACTGATCAATTCGGCGATCGAAGCGGTGGTGGACCGGATTTCGCTCGAACGCCATCCGCTGTCGAAAAACGCCAAGGATTTCGGTAGCGCAGCCGTGTTGCTGGCGTGCCTGCTGGCGGCAGCGACTTGGGGCGTGGTCTTGTTTAATAGATTTTACTGAGCAGATTTACTGAGCAGAAAACTTGCCGAAAAGTTCTATATAAGATTGCGGTATATTGAACTGCTAAAAGCTTAGTTCTCATTTATAAGGGACAGCAGTAATCTGGGGCCTTCACAACCAGGGGATTACGATGCTGTCCAAAAAAATTATTGCCGCTGCCATCCTGGCCGCGACCACTGTTGTTACCGCCGCTCCATCGTTCGCTGCAGATATTTCTTTGCTGAACGTATCGTACGATCCCACGCGTGAGCTGTATGCCGACGTGAACGCCGCCTTTGCCAAGGACTGGAAAGCCAAGACTGGCGACAACGTCAAGATCAAGCAATCGCACGGCGGCTCGGGCAAGCAGGGCCGCGCCGTGATCGACGGCCTGGAAGCGGACGTGGTGTCGCTGGCGCTGGCCTATGATATCGACGCCATCGCCGAGAAAAAACTGCTGTCGCCGGACTGGCAGAAAAAGCTGCCGCACAACAGCACCCCGTACACGTCTACCATCGTGTTCCTGGTCCGCAAGGGCAATCCTAAAGGCATCAAGGACTGGAACGACCTGGTCAAACCAGGCGTGGCCGTCATTACCCCGAATCCGAAAACCTCGGGCGGCGCCCGCTGGAACCACCTGGCAGCCTACGGCTACGCGCTGCGCCAGCCGAGCGGCACCGAAGCATCCGCTAAAGACTTCCTCGGCAAGCTGTATAAGAATGTGCCGGTGCTGGATTCCGGCGCCCGTGGCGCCACCACCACTTTTGTTGAACGCGGCATCGGCGACGTGCTGATCGCGTGGGAAAACGAAGCGCTGCTGGCGATCAAGGAACTGGGCCCGACCAAGTTCGACATCATCGCCCCGTCGGTTTCGATCCTGGCCGAGCCGCCGGTGGCCGTGGTTGACAAGGTAGTGGACAAGCGTGGCACCCGCAAGGTGGCCGAGGCTTACCTGAACTTCCTGTACACCGACGCAGCGCAGGAAATCATCGCCAAGAACTACTACCGTCCGGCAGTGGAGAAGGAAGCGAAGAAATACGCCAGCCAGTTCCCGGCCGTCAAGCTGTTCACCATCGCCGATGTGGCGGGCGACTGGACCAAAGCCCAGAAGGTACACTTCTCGGATGGCGGCGTGTTCGACCAGATTTATCAGCCTAAATAAGCAACCCAGGTAATCAAATATCATGGCCCACGCGCTTGCCGAATTCCGTGTCCTGATCGCGCCCGGTCTGCATAACAGCGGACCGGACCACTGGCAAAGCCGGTGGCAGCGTTTGTTCCCGGCCTTCGAGCGCGTGGAGCAGGATGACTGGGATGTGCCCGACCTGGCACGCTGGTCGGCGCGCGTGGACCAGCTGCGTCAGCAGAGCAGCGATACCCGGCCCACGCTGATCGTGGCGCACAGCTTCGGCAGCCTGGCCACCGTGCACAGCCTGGCGCGCGATCCGTCCAACGTGGCGGGCGTGCTGCTGGTGGCGCCGGCCGATCCGGAAAAATTCGACGTGGTGGACCAGTTGCCGCTGGAACCACTGGCGCGACCTTCCGTCATGGTCGGCAGCACCAACGATCCCTGGATGGCGGCGCCGCGCGCGGCCTGCTGGGCAGAGCGCTGGCAGAGCCGGTTTGTCAACGGCGGACCGCTCGGCCATATCAACGCCGAGTCCGGCCTGGGCGACTGGCCCGAAGGATTGGAAATGTTGTATTTTTTGGCAGAACAAGCGCACAATACGCAATCCCGGACCCACTGATCCACCGATCGGGTCCTCTTTCAGGAGACCACTATGACTTTACGACTGGGCGACGTCGCCCCTGATTTTGAACAGGATTCTTCGATTGGCAAGCTCAAGTTCCACGAGTGGGCGGGCGACTCCTGGGTGGTGCTGTTCTCGCACCCGGCCGACTTCACGCCGGTGTGCACCACCGAGCTGGGCCTGACTGCCAAGCTGAAACCGGAATTCGACAAGCGCAACGTCAAGGCGATCGCATTGTCGGTCGATCCGGCTGAAAAACACGCGGCCTGGATCAGCGACATCGAGCAGACGCAAGACACCGTGGTCGGCTTCCCGATCATCGCCGACGAAGACCGCTCGGTATCGTCGCTGTACGACATGATCCACCCGAACGCTTCGACCACTGCCACCGTGCGCACGCTGTTCGTGATCGATCCGGCCAAGAAAGTGCGCCTGTCGCTGACCTACCCGATGAGCACCGGCCGCAACTTCGACGAAGTGCTGCGCGTGATCGACGCCTTGCAACTGACCGACGGCTACACCGTGGCCACGCCCGGCAACTGGAAAGACGGCGACGACGTCATCATTCCGCTGACCGTGCAAGATCCGGAAGTGCTGAAGCAAAAGTATCCAAAAGGCTTTACGGCTGCGCGCCCTTATCTGCGCGTTACGCCCCAGCCGAACAAGTAATGCATATCGAAGCGCACTAAGCGCATAAGCAAATAACGATGCTGTTGTTTGATAATTTCCCCGAAGTAGGTACTCTGCGGCCTACTTTGGGGATTTTTGCATGGATGTATCTTTTGTTGTATCGGGTTTTGCTGTTGGCCTGCTGGTCGGCATGACCGGCGTTGGTGGCGGTTCGTTGATGACGCCGCTGTTGACCTTGCTGTTTGGCGTGTCGCCGGCCGTGGCCGTGGGCACCGACCTCGCTTTCGCTTCGATCACCAAGGGCGTGGGCACGTTCACCCACCGCCTGCGCGGCACCGTGCACTGGGATATCGTGCGCCGCCTGTGCATCGGCGCCTTGCCGGCCGCGCTGCTGGCCAGTCTCTCGCTCAAGTATTTCGGCACCCTCAACCAGGATATCGGCCAGCTGATCCGCTACATGATCGGCGGCTCGGTGCTGCTCACCGTCGTCGCCTTGCTGTTCAAGCGCAAGATGCTCGAGTGGATCACCGCGCACCCGGAACGCCAGCTGCAAGGCCGCTCGCTGGCGCTTGCGACCATCGTTTCCGGCGCCGTGCTCGGCGTGCTGGTCACCATCTCCTCGATCGGTGCCGGCGCCATTGGCGCGACCGTGCTGGTGCTGCTGTACCCGCGCCTGACCGCTGCCGAAGTGGCCGGTACCGACATTGCCTACGCCGTGCCGCTGACGGCAATTGCCGCCGTGGGCCACTGGTGGCTCGGTTCCATCGACTGGAACCTGTTGCTGGCGCTGCTGGTCGGTTCCTTGCCGGGCATCACGCTCGGCTCCTACGTGGCGCGCGCGGTGCCGGAGAAGCTGCTGCGCGGCTTGCTGGCGGTGGTCCTGGTGACGGTGGCCTTCAAACTGATTTTTAAAAGCTAGGTATGCTGGACTCGTTATAGCTGATTGATCTAACTAAATAAAAATTGCTTCGTTTGTAGAATGAAGCACAAGTGAGACTATGCAGCCCTTATAGAAGTTTATGTAATAAGGGAGCGTACATGTCAGCAGTCTTAGCAGCGCCCGCCACGGCACCCGTTGCCGCACGGGGCGCGCCTTTCCGCGTGATGCCCGGTTTCCGGCTCTCGCTCGGGTTCACCATCTTTTACCTGGCGTTGATCGTCCTGATCCCGCTGTCGGCGATTTTCCTCAAGACCTTTACCATGACCTGGGAAGGCTTTATTGCGGCTGTCACATCCGACCGCGTGATGGCCTCATATCGCCTGACATTTGGCGCCTCGCTGATCGGCGCGTTTATCAACGTCATCTTTGGCGGTATCGTGGCCTGGGTGCTGGTGCGCTACGAATTTCCTGGCAAGCGCATCGTCGATGCGCTGGTGGACTTGCCGTTCGCGCTGCCCACCGCCGTGGCCGGTATCACCCTGACCGCGCTGTACTCGGCCAATGGCTGGTTCGGCCAGTTCATCGAAGGCGTGCTGGGCATCAAGGTGGCGTTTACGCCGCTGGGCGTGGTGGTGGCGCTGACCTTTATCGGTTTGCCGTTCGTGGTACGCACCGTGCAACCTGTGTTGGAAGACGCCGAACGCGAACTGGAAGAGGCCGCTGCCAGCCTGGGCGCCAATGCGTTCCAGACCTTCAGCCGCGTGGTGTTCCCGACGATTTTGCCATCGCTCATGACCGGTTTCGCGCTGGCGTTTGCGCGCGCCACCGGCGAGTTCGGTTCGGTGATTTTCATCGCCGGCAATATGCCGATGGTGTCGGAAATCACGCCGCTGTTCATCATCACCAAGCTCGAGCAGTACGACTACGCCGGCGCCACCGCGATTGCGGTGGTGATGCTGGTGGTGTCGTTCCTCATGCTGTTGGGTATCAATCTCTTGCAAGCCTGGGCTCGCGGAAAGTCGGGTAAATAATGAGCGGTGTTAATACTCCTGCGCGTCGCGGCGAACTGCCGTCGGCCCCGCAAACCCTCGAGCCGCGCTGGGTGCGCAATGTGCTGATCGCTGTCGCGCTGCTGTTCCTGACCGTGTTCCTGTTCGTGCCGCTGGTTGCCGTGTTTGCCGAAGCGTTCCGCAAGGGCTGGGAAGCGTACGTGGCCGCCATCGTCGAGGAAGACGCGATCTCGGCCATCAAACTGACCTTGATCACGGCCGCGATTGCCGTGCCGCTGAACCTGGTGTTCGGTATCGCTGCCTCGTGGTGTATCGCCAAGTTCGAGTTCCGTGGCAAGAGCTTTTTGCTCACGCTGATCGACTTGCCCTTCTCGGTGTCGCCGGTGATTTCGGGCCTGATTTACGTGCTGCTGTTCGGCGCCCAGGGCTGGTTCGGCGAGTGGCTGTACAAGCACGACATCAAGATCCTGTTCGCGGTGCCGGGCATTGTGCTGGCCACCATTTTCGTGACGTTCCCGTTCGTGGCGCGCGAGTTGATTCCGCTGATGCAGGCGCAAGGCAGCGAGGAAGAAGAAGCGGCCATCGTCTTGGGCGCCTCGGGCTGGAATACTTTCCGCCGCGTGACGCTGCCCAACATCAAGTGGGGCCTGCTGTACGGCGTGATCTTGTGTAATGCCCGCGCGATGGGCGAGTTCGGCGCGGTGTCGGTGGTGTCCGGCCACATCCGTGGCGAGACCAACACCATGCCGCTGCAAGTGGAAATTCTCTACAACGAATACAACTTTGCCGCAGCCTTTGCCGTGGCGTCCCTGCTGGCCTTGCTGGCCCTGGTGACGCTGGCCCTGAAATCCTTTATCTCCTGGCGCCTGAACGAATCGCGCGTCGAAGATGCCCGTATCAAGGAGCAGTAACATGACGATCGAAGTTAAAAACATCAACAAGCGTTTCGGCGATTTCGTCGCCCTCAACAATGTCTCGCTCGACTTCCCGCAGGGCGAACTGACCGCGCTGCTGGGACCGTCCGGCTGCGGCAAGACCACCTTGTTGCGCATCATCGCCGGCCTCGAGCATCCCGATTCGGGCCAGGTGCTGCTGGACAACGACGACGCCTCGCATCGCCACGTGCGCGAGCGCCAGGTGGGCTTCGTGTTCCAGCACTATGCGCTGTTCAAGCACATGACCGTGTTCGAGAACGTTGCCTTCGGCCTGCGTGTCAAACCGCGCGCCGAGCGGCCGTCCGAAGACCAGATCCGCCGTAAAGTAAAAGACTTGCTGGAACTGGTGCAACTGGACTGGCTGGCCGACCGCTATCCGCCGCAACTGTCGGGCGGCCAACGCCAGCGTATCGCCCTGGCGCGCGCGCTGGCGGTGGAACCGCGCGTGCTGCTGCTCGACGAGCCGTTCGGTGCGCTCGACGCCAAGGTGCGCAAGGAACTGCGCCGCTGGCTGCGCCGCCTGCACGACGACCTGCACGTGACCAGTATTTTCGTCACCCACGACCAGGAAGAAGCGCTGGAAGTGGCCGACCAGGTCGTGCTGATGAACAAGGGTAACGTCGAGCAGATCGGCGCGCCGGATCAGGTGTACAACCATCCCGCGTCGCCGTTCGTGTACGGCTTCCTCGGCAATGTGAACATGTTCCATGGCCGCGTGCAGGACGGCATCCTGGCCAGCGGCGACGCCAGCTTCCAGGTGCCGGGCCAGCAAAATGGCGAAGGCAAGAACGGCAAGGGTACGGCATATGTGCGGCCGCACGACCTGGAAATCGACCGCTACACGCCGGGCGCCGAAGGCATCGTGGTCAAGCTGCGCCGCGCGCACGCGATCGGCCCGTTGGCCCAGCTCGATCTCGAACGCGGCGACACGTCCGAGCTGATCGAGGCGGTGATGTCGAATGAACGTTTCACCAATTTGCAGCTCAAAGAGGGCGAGACCCTGGTCGTGCGGCCGAAGCGGCTGCATGTGTTTGTCGATAATGGAGCACAACCCGGAGCGCCGTTATGAACTTCCAGCAATTGCGCTCGATCCGCGAAGCGGCCCGGCGCGGCTACAACCTGACCGAAGTGGCCAACGCGCTGTTCACTTCGCAACCGGGCGTGAGCCGCCAGATCCGCGAGCTCGAGGACGAGTTGGGCGTGGTGATTTTCGAACGCAACGGCAAGCGCCTGACTGGCATGACGGAGCCGGGCAAGGGCATCCTGAAAATCATCGACCGCCTGCTGATCGAGGCCGAGAACCTGCAGCAGGCCAGCCTCGAATACACGGGCCAGCAAAGCGGCACCCTGAGCGTGGCAGCTACCCACACCCAGGCGCGCTATGCGCTGCCGAAAGTGGTGCAGGGCTTCCGCGCCGCGTACCCGGACGTGCGCATCGCCTTGCAGCAGAGCGCACCCGAGCACATCGCCGAATGGATTTTGTCGGGCAAGACCGATATCGGCATCGCCACCGAGGGCCTGTCGCAGTTCCCGGACCTGGTATCGTTCCCGTGCTATCGCTGGAGCCACATCATCGTGGTGCCGGACGGCCACCCGCTGCTGTCGCGCAGCCCGATCCGGCTCGAAGACCTGGCCGAATTCCCGCTGATTACGTATGACGTGGGCTTTACCGGCCGTGGCCATATCGACGCGGCCTTCAACCAGGCCGGCCTCAAGCCCGACATCATGTTGACGGCGATGGATTCGGACGTGATCAAGCAGTACGTATCGCTGGGGCTGGGGGTGGGCATCGTGGCGTCGATGGCGTTCGACCACGGCCGCGACAAGGGCATGCGCGCGGTGGAGGCATCGCACCTGTTCGCCTCGAACACGACGCGCCTCGCGGTGCGTCGTGGCGCCTACCTGCGCTCATATGCGTACGACTTCATCCTGCAATTTGCGCCGGATTTGAAGCGCTCCGATATCGAGACCGCGTTGAATGGTGGCGGCGACTAGCCACCACCGGTAGTGCTTACTGCGGTGATTACTGGCCGGGGTTGGTGATGCAGGCGTGAATCGCATTCACCGCCTCGACCACCTCCGGCGACAGTTTTACTTCAAACGCATCGATGTTTTCCTTCAACTGCGCCAGCGTGGTTGCGCCGATGATGGTCGAGGCCACGAACCAGCGCGAGTAGCACCATGCCAGTGCCAGCTGCGTCGGCGTCATGCCGTTATCGCGCGCGAGTTTGGTGTACTGCGCCACCGCCTCCAGCACCGATGGCCGCAGGTAGCGCGGGCTCCAGCTTGGCGGGAAGATGGTCAGGCGGCCGTGCGCCTTCGGATCGTCGTGGTACTTGCCCGTCAACTGGCCGAACGCCAGCGGGCTGTAGGCCAGCAATCCCACGTTTTCACGGAAGCAGGTCTCGTCCAGCAGGCTGGTTTCGTAATGGCGCGCGGTGAGGTTGTACAGGTTCTGGATGCTGGCGATGCGCGGTAAGCCCTTCAGTTCGGCCTGCTTGATGAACTCGCTCACGCCCCAGCTCGATTCGTTCGACACGCCGATCGCGCCAATTTTTCCCTCTTTAATCAAATCGCCCAATGCCGCCAGCGTGTCTTCGATGGCCACGCAGTCGCGCTCGTTTTCGGGATTGAACACGGTGCTGCCGAAGATCGGCGTGTTGCGGCTGGGCCAGTGCAATTGGTATAAATCGATATGCTCGGTTTGCAGCCGCTGCAAGCTGGTCTCGACCGCTGCGCGCAGGCTGGCCGCGTCCAGGTTCTGCTTGCCGTCGCGTACCCAGGTCAGGTTGGGATTGGGGCCGGCGGCCTTGGTGGCCAGCACAACCTTATCGCGCAAGCCGCTTTTCTTGAGCCAGGTGCCGATGTAGCGCTCGGTGGAGCCTTGCGTTTCGGCGCGCGGCATCACCGGGTACATCTCGGCGGTGTCGATGAAATTGATGCCGCGCTCGAAGGCGTAGTCGAGCTGGCTGTGCGCCTCGGCTTCGGTATTCTGCTCGCCGAAGGTCATGGTGCCGAGGCAGATTTTCGAGACGTTCAGGCCGCTCGCGCCCAGTGCTGTTTTTTCCATGTGATGTCCTTTATTTGCCACGCACGGCGTCGGCGCAGTCGCGCACCAGGGCCGGTCCGGCGTAAATCAAGCCGCTGTAGAGTTGTACCAGTTGCGCGCCGCAGTCCATTTTCACTTTGGCATCGGCGCCGCGCATGATGCCGCCCACGCCGATGATCGGCAGCGCGTCGCCCAGTTCCGCCTTGAGCAGCTTGATGACGGTGTTCGACAGCGCGAACACGGGCGCGCCCGACAGGCCGCCGGCTTCGGCGCCATGGCGCATGCCGGTCACCGCGTCGCGGCTCAGGGTGGTGTTGGTGGCGATTACGCCGTCGATGCGGTGGCGTACCAGCGCGTCGGCAATGTTCTTGACCTGGTCGCCATCCATGTCCGGTGCGATTTTCAGGGCCAGCGGCACGTAGCGCTTGTGCTGGTCGGCCAGGCGCAGCTGCGCCTCTTTCAAGGTGCCGAGCAGGCCGTCGAGCTCGGAGCCGCCTTGCAGCTGGCGCAGGTTCTTGGTGTTCGGCGACGAGATGTTGACGGTGACATAGCTGGCGTACGGATAGACTTTTTCCAGGCAATGCAGGTAGTCGTCGGTGGCGCGTTCGATCGGCGTATCGGCGTTCTTGCCGATATTAAGGCCCAGTACGCCGGCCTTGTCCTGGTAAAAGCGCGACGACTGCACATTGGCCACGAAGGCATCGACGCCGCCGTTATTAAACCCCATGCGGTTGATGATGCCGTGCGCTTCTGGCAGGCGGAACATGCGCGGCTTGGGATTGCCGGCCTGCGCACGCGGCGTGACGGTGCCCACTTCGATCGAGCCGAAACCGAGGTCGGCCAGCGCGTCGATATAGGCGCCGTCCTTGTCGAGGCCGGCCGCCAGGCCCACCGGGTTCTTGAACGTGATGCCCATCACCGTGCGCGGGTCGGCCGCCGGTTGCTTGACCAGTTTGGTCAGGCCGAGGGCGGCAGCGCGCTTGAGCGCGGGCAGGGTGGTGTGGTGGGCTTGCTCGGCGTCCATGGAGAACAGCAGCGGACGGGCCAGGGAGTACAGGAAGTTTTGGGACATGAGGGCGCTCTGGATGTTGTTCGCCCGTATTTTATCAGTCGCCCAGTACACTCCACACGCCTTTGATGCGCGCTTCCAGCGGTTTGAAGTTGGTTTTATAGGACATCTTCTGGCTTTCCTTGATCCAATAGCCAAGATATACGTAAGGCAGCTTCAATTCGCGCGCCTGCGAGATTTGCCAAAGGATGTTGAACGTGCCATACGACGCGCCTTCCACGTCGGGATCGAAAAACGTGTACACCGACGACAGGCCATCGGACAGCACGTCGATGATGCTGACCATGCGCAGCACGCCGCCTGGCTCGCGGAACTCCACCAGCCGCGTGTTGACCCGGCTTTGCAGCAGGAACTGGGCATACTGGTCGCGGCTGTCCTGGTCCATGCCGCCGCCGGCATGGCGTTTGCTCTGGTAGCGCAGGTACAAATCGTAGTGCTCGTCGGAGAAGGACAGCGTGGCCACGCCCGGTATCAGGTCGCCATGGCGTGCCCACGCACGGCGCTGGCCTCGGCTGGACAGGAATTGATCGACCACCACCCGCACCGGGATGCAGGCCTGGCAACCGTCGCAATACGGGCGGTAAGTAAAGATGCCGCTGCGCCGGAAGCCGTTCTTGACCAGTTCCGAATACACATCGGCATTGATCAAGTGCGACGGGGTGGCGACTTGCGAGCGTGCCTGCCGCCCGTCGAGATACGAGCACGGGTAGGGCGCGGTGGTATAAAACTGCAGCGTCGCAAAAGGCAGTTCGTTCAGGTGCGTCATGCCGGTCCTAGTTCGGTGCCCCATACTTGGTGTATGACCGGGCGGTTGTTCTTTTGACCAATAATAGCGTTAATCAAGGAACCGTGTCGCAGGATTTTGCTCCAGCTTAACTGCGCTGGGCCAGCGGCGCAATCGGTTCCCAGTCCTTGATTTGAGGTAAGCCAATATTGTTGCGCAAGTGTATTAAAAAGCGCTCACGCGGAATCGGTGCGGCGCCCAGCGAGGCCAGGTGGTTAGTTTCCTGCTGGCAATCAATCATCTGGACGCCATGGTGTTGCAAGAACCGCACCAGGTAAGCCAGGGCGATCTTGGAGCCGTCCGTCACGCGGGCAAACATCGATTCGCCGTAGAACATGCGCCCGATGGAAACGCCGTACGCGCCCCCCACTAATTCGCCATCGAGCCATACCTCGGCGCAGTGCGCATAGCCCAGTCGGTGCAAGCCCGTGTAGCCGGCAATGATGTCTTCCGAAATCCAGGTGCCGGGACCGTCGCGGCGCGGTGCGGCGCACGCGCGCATGACCTCCTCGAATGCACTATCGAAGCGCACCTGCCACCGTCCGCCGTCCGGGTTGGTGCGTTCGCGCTCCACTTTGCGCAAGGTCTTGCGCAGGCTGTCGCTGACGCGGAACTGGTCGGTCATCAAGACCATGCGCGGATCGGTGCTCCACCACAGGATGGGCTGGCCTTCCGAAAACCACGGGAAGATGCCGTGCTGGTAAGCCGTCACCAACCGCTGCGGCGACAGGTCGGCGCCGGCGGCCAGCAGCCCCGGCGCCTCGCGGGTGAGCGCGGTCGAGACATCGGGGAAGGGGGTGTTAGTGTCGAGCCAGGGGATCACGTGGCATCGTCCGAACGCATGGCCCGGTGGATATCGTGTTCATGGAAACCGTAGTCGTCCCGGGAACCCGCTTCGCGCATGCGGGCGCGTTCGGCAAAGAACAGTTCGAGCGTGGCGCGGATGGTGGGGAAGGCCAGGTCGTCCCACGGAATCTCCGCCTCGCTGAACAATTGCACGTCCAGGCTTTCGATGCCGGGCGCAAAATCGAGGTCGAGCAGGGTGGCCAGGTAAAACATGTGTACCTGCTGCACGCGTACCACGTTCAACATCGAAAACAGCTTGCCGAGTTCGATGTTGGCGCCGGCTTCCTCCTCGGTTTCGCGGATCGCCGCCTGGGCCGTGGTTTCGCCGTTTTCCATGAAACCGGCAGGCAGGGTCCAGTAACCATGGCGCGGTTCGATCGCGCGCTTGCATAACAGCACCTTGAGTTCGCCGTCGCGCTCCCAGACCGGCATCGAGCCCAGCACCATTTTCGGATTCTGATAGTGGATCGTGCCGCAGTTGGTGCAGACAAAACGGGGGCGGTTATCGCCAGCGGGGATCGTCAGGGTGACGGCGGCGGCGCATTCGGAACAATATTTCATAGGCAGATGCTGACTGGTCGGGATGGTTTGTTCATTTGCCTACTTTACACCGATTGCGGCGCGCGGACATGCCCGTTGAAAGGGGCTCTGCGGATTTATTCGGTCTATCGGCAATCATTTCGGGATTAATATTGCCTAATCCCCTGAACTGCCCTATAATACATCCATACAGACGCGGGGTGGAGCAGTCTGGCAGCTCGTCGGGCTCATAACCCGAAGGTCACAGGTTCAAATCCTGTCCCCGCAACCAGATACTAAAGCCGCTGATTTCGAAAGAGATCAGCGGCTTTTTCATTGGTTCTACATGCGTTCCGGGTTCACACCAAGTACGTGCCAGTACGGCGCAAATCCTTCCCTCACACATTCTTTTACCAGTTCGATAAACGGCGCCAGGTCGCCCTCTGCGTGGGCGGTGTCCAGTGTTTCGTAGTACGCCAAACGACGCGTCACCGGCAGCACAATGGCCGGATAGCCGGCTTTGAGCAGCTCCAGGTTGAGCAACAACCGCGCCGTGCGGCCATTGCCATCGACGAACGGGTGAATTTTGACGAACTCGACATGCAGCCTGGCGGCACGGACGATCGGATGCACGGCCGCTGCCTCGGTGTCATACCAGTGCATGAGTGCCGACATCTGCCCAGGCACCAGCAGCATATCCGGCGGCACGTGGCGCGCACCGGCAATCGTGACGTTCAGCTTTCGATAGGTGCCCGCGTTTTCGTCATCAATGTGCTTGAGCACCAGGCGATGCAGATTGCGTATCTGCCATTCGCTCAATGGCTCGGCCTTCCGCACGATGTCCTCCACGTACAGGATGGCGTCGCGATGGTTGATGGCCTCGAAGTGTTCGCGCAGGAGCTTGCCCCCGACAGTAATGCCCTCGAGAACCACCTTGGTTTCCATCAGCGTCAGTGTATTGCCCTCGATGGCATTGGAATTGTAGGTCCAGTGCAGGACCAGCGCTTCATGCAGATTGCGCAATGCCGCCACAGGTAATGGCCGCAAAGAATCGAGCTTCGCTTTCAGGGCATCGAGTTCGTCAAGGTTCATACGACTTTCCTCATGAGTTCCAGCAGGTGCCGTGCGGTTTGGTGACTTTACGTCAGACATAAACAATTTGCTAGTCGCTGGCGCGCGGATGCAAGCTGGCCCACAGGTGCGCCGCCGCCATGGTCCGGTGCGGGGCATAACGCGCCAGCAGTTGTTCGGTGCGTGCCATGGCGGGCTTGGTGTCTTCGCCGAGCAGCGCCTGCAGGGCGGCGCGGATGGCGACGTCGCCGTGCAGCGAGCAGTCGGCATGGCCGTAGCCGCGCAGCAGGCCGTAGTTGACGGTCCACGGGCCGATACCTTTGATCGCCAGCAGCGCAGCTGAAATCTGTTCGATGCTGTTGGTGGGCGAAAGCTCGAGATCGAGCGCGCCGCTTTGCACCAGTTGCGCCAGCCGCAATAACGTCTCTGCTTTGGCGCGCGAAAATTTGCGGGCCAGCAGGGTGTCGAGTTCAAGCGCGGCCACGTCGGCGGGTCCCGGATAACACCACAAGCCGCTGCTGTGCCGACGCCCGGCCAGTTCGATCAGGGTGCGACGCAGTGTGATGGCGAACGACAGGTTGATCTGCTGGCCGATCACGGCCCAGGTCAGCGCCTCGAACACGGTGGCCGACTGCACGATCAGCAGACCCGGTTGCGCGCGTACTAGGGAGCCCAGCAGCGGATCGTCGGCAGCAAAGGCGCAGAACGGCGCCGGGTCGATGCGCAGGCCGAGGATGTTGAGTGCGGCGTCATGCGCTTGCCCTTCCAGGCGGCGGCGCGCGGCGGCGGACAGCTTGCCGTCGGCGTGTACCGTGCAGACCGCTTGGCCAGGCGCGCTGGCGCCGGCCGATGGATCAACGAGGCCTTCAAACGATACGTCCAGCAGCACCGGCACACCACTGAGCATCACGCCCTTGCGCAAGCGGTTCCCTTCAACCTGCTCAGCCACTGCTTCGGTATCGCGGCGGTGAAAGGCCAGCACGTCGTGCAGGCGATAGCCGGGCGCCAGCTCGAACGTGAAGGCGAAGCTGGCCATCAGGCGCGGGCCTTGCGCAGCGCGCCGAAATTCGGGCGGAAGCCCGTCACCAGTGCGGTGCCCACGACCACAATGCCGGCGCCGGCGACCGTGTACCAATGGATCGTTTCGTCGACGAACAGCACGCCCCACAGGATGCCGAACAGGGGACTGAGGAACGTCACGGTCAGCGCCGACGACGGCCCCACATCCTGGATCAGGCGAAAGTAGATCAGGTAGGCCACGCCGCTGCACAGCACCCCCAGCGCGATCACCGCGCCCATCACGCCGATGGTGGGCGTGGCCGGCGCCGGGAAGAACGGTACCACCGGCAGCACCAGCAGCACCGAGGCCCACATCGAACCGTGGGCGTTGGCGAACGGCTCCACGCCTTTTGCGCTGGCCGCGCTGCGGGTGTAATTACTGGCCACGCCATACATGAACGAGGCGCACAGCACGGCCACGATGGCGATGCCGGCGCCGGGCTTGGACGTCACATGATCGAAGCCGACCAGCAACGCCACGCCGCACGCTCCTAACAGCAGGCCGATCGCCACCTTGGGCGTGATCGGGTGGCGCGACCACACCGCCGCGATCAAGGTACCCCACAGCGGCGTGCTGGCATTGAGCACCGCCATCAGCGATACCGACAGCGTGCGCGCGGCAAACGCGAACAAGAGAAACGGCAGCGCGGAATTGACCAGGCCCAGGATCAGGTAGTGCTTCCAGTGCTGGCGCAGGGCCAGCGGCTTTTTCAGCACCAGCGCCATCACGGCCAGGAACAGCGCGGCAAACAGCACACGGTATTCGATCAGCACCGGCGCACCGAGCACGGGCGCGGCGATGCGCATGAAGAGGAAAGAGCCGCCCCAGATGGCGGCGAGGAAGATCAGGCGGAGGAGGTTGGCTGTGCTCATGGTGCCATTGTCCCGCAGCACGCAGGGGAATACCAGCCGGTTCTTGCTTTTATCCTGCACTGCTCTGCGCGGTGGCCGAACCCGGAAGGGACCCGGCGTCCCCGCCCGCCCCCCTTTGGGCTGTCAGGCTAAACGGCGCCGGTCTCCACCACGCACACATCGGCACCCGGCGCCGTCGGTGCCGCCGCGTGGGGCACCAGCATCCCGGTCGGCACGCCGTTCTTGGTCGCGGTCAGCTCGGCCAGGATCGAGATGGCGATTTCCGAAGGCGTCTTGCTGCCGATGTAGAGGCCGATTGGCCCGTGCAGCCGTGCCAGCTGTGCTGGCGTCAGGTCGAATTGCAGCAGCCGTTCGCGGCGCTTGCTGTTGTTCAGGCGCGAGCCGATCGCGCCGACATAAAACGCGTCGGACTTCAGGGCTTCCATCAGCGCCAGGTCGTCGAGCTTGGGATCGTGGGTGAGCGCGACCACCGCGCTGCGATGGTCGAGCCGCATGGCGGTGACCGTATCGTCGGGCATGTCGTGCACCAGCTGCACGCCGTCCACGTGCCAGCCGGCGCGGTATTCCTCGCGCGGGTCGCACACGATCACGTGGTAATCCATGGCCGTGGCAATCTGCGCCAGGAAGCGCGACAGCTGGCCGGCGCCGATGATCAGCAACCGCCAGCGCGGACCGTGCAGCGTGACCATGGCGCGATCGCTGACCTGCATCTGCGCGCCGGGCGGCGCCACCGACAGTTCCACCGCACCGGTGTGCAGGTCGAGCCGACGCTGCACCAGTTCGTGGCGTTCGAGCCGTTCAAGCAGCTCGGCGATGCGGCTGTGCTGTGCCAGCGGTTCGATCGCCAGTTCGATGGTGCCGCCGCAGGGAAGGCCGAAACGGTGCGCTTCGTCGGCAGTGATGCCGTAGCTGACGATTTCGGGCGCCGTGCGGCTGATGCCGTGGTCGCGCACGCGCGCAATCAGGTCGTCTTCGATACAGCCGCCCGAGACCGAGCCGATCACGGTGCCATCGTCGCAGATGGCCAGGGTGGCACCGATCGGACGCGGGCTGCTGCCCCAGGTCTTGATGACGGTGATGAGTTCGCAGCGGCGCCCGGAGGCGATCCACGCTGCGCTGGTTTTGAGTACTTCGAGATCGATGCTGTCCATGGTTGGAATATACTATGCCTCTCCGAACCGTGCAGGCACGCCATGACCGAACCGAATCATTACGAAGACGACAGTGACGATGAAGACGGTCCGAAGTTCGGCCGCCTGCTGCTGGTGCTGGTGGGCGTGGTGCTGCTGTGCGGCGCGCTGACCTGGCTGATGGCCACCGTGTTTCCGGACTTTCCGAATTTCAGCTAAGCGTTATGGCTTGCAGACGATGGCGAGTGCATTGTCGTACGGGCTGTCGGGCACGATATCTTCCGCCGTGAATTTTTCGTACTTGTAGGTCTCCAGCGCCTCGCCCTTGCCCATGGCTTCCGGGTAAAACACCTGCGAGAGCAGGATGGTGGTGCGGTCCTCGCACGAATACAGGTGCAGCGCCTTCACCGATTTGTACGGCTTGCCCTCGGGCGAATTCTGCGCGCGCGCGAACGAGTGCAGCGACCACACCTTGCGTGTCTTGTCCTTCTTGATCACGCTGGCACGGTCGATGTAATAGACATTGCCGGCGCCGCCCGAGGCGCCGCCCACCTTGGCCCATTGCGCGGCCTGGGCGCCGCCCGCTGCCGCAAACAACAGGCACACCACGACCGACAGGGCGGACTTGTTCATCGATGACTCCTACGGCACCAGCGGTTTGTTGGAAGACTGCTTGCTGCGGATTTCGGCGACGGTCTTGTCGATCACCGACAGGCGATAGTTCACCGAAGGGTGATTGGCGGTGTAGCCGTTGAGGACCGTGGCCGGATACTGCGTGGTCAGGCGCTGCCAGAAGGCGCGGGCGCCGGCCGTGCTGTAGCCGGCGCGTGCCACCATGTAGAGCGACAGGCGGTCGGCGGCGCCATCGAGCTCCTGCGGCATCGGCTTCACGCCCGCGCTGCCGATCAGCATGGAGGTGTCGGGACGAATGGTGACCAGGTTGTCGATGATGCTGGCCACCGTGTAGGCCGAACGCGTGGTGGCGGCATGGCCGAGGATGTTGTGGGCCATGTCCTTGGCCAGCACATAGGCAATCGCTTCGTCGGTTTGGGCGAAATTGACCATGCCGCGCGTGATCAGCACGCGCTGGCCGTCGGCATAGGCGTTGATGTTGTCGACATTGCCGATGTCGATTTTAAAGGCGCAGGCGCGCGTGACGGGCACCTTGAGCGGAACGTTGACGTTCTTGCGCTCGACCATCAGGTTCAGGGTTTTGTTGCTGGACGCGAGCGGACCGAGGATGCCGGCCGCCTGCGTTTCGGCATTGGCGCCGCGCGGCAGTTCCTTGCCTTCGGCCGCCAGCAGGATGTCGCCCTGTTTCAGGCCGGCCTTGGCGGCGCCGCTGCCGGCGAGTACGCTGGCTACTTCCAGGCGGTCGCCGTAGTTGAGCACTGCGGTGGCGGCATCGACGTATTCGCCCGAGTACGAGTAGCGGTTCTTGGCGGTAAAGCCCAGCAGGTTGCGCGCCTGCGAGCGGCACAGGTCGGCGTTATTGATCAGGAGCGGGGCGGCAATGCGGTACAGGCGGTCTTGCAGCGCCACCATCTGACCCAGCTCTTCGCGAGCCGCCGCCATCTTGGCGGTGACCACCGGCTGGTCCTGGTTGATGGTGCGGACCACGGCCGGCTCGGACGCGCCATCAGTGGGGCGCACCGTGTAGGTGGTGCAGGCGGTGAGCAGGCTGGCTGCCGCGACCAGGGACAATGAAGCGAGTTTTGTCGAAGTGTGCTGTCGAACCATCCTGAAGTCTCCTGCTGTTTATTGTACGCCCGTGCTGCCGAAGCCTCCGACGCCACGTTCGCTGCTGTCAAATTCTTCCACCACGTTGAAGCCCACTTGCAGCACCGGCACGATAATCAGTTGCGCCAGCCGTTCCATCGGGTTCAGGGTGAATGCGCTATGGCCGCGATTCCAGGTCGAAATCATCAGTTGGCCCTGGTAATCGGAGTCGATCAAGCCTACCAGATTCCCGAGCACGATGCCGTTCTTGTGTCCCATGCCGCTGCGCGGCAGGATCATGGCGGCGTAGCCGGGATTGGCCACGTGGATCGCCAGCCCGGTAGGAATCAGGACGGTCTGGCCGGCTTCGATCACCATGGGCGCGTCGATGCAGGCACGCAGGTCGAGACCGGCGGAACCCGGAGTGGCGTAGGCCGGCAACTGGTCTTTCATGCGCGGGTCGAGGATTTTGACGTCGATAGTATTCATGTTATTTGTCGAAGAGCGAATGCTGGGTGATGCGTTTGGAAATTTCGGAAATCAATTGGCGCGCCAGCGTGAGCTTGTCGGCGCGCGGCAGGATGGTGTGGCCGTTTTCGTCGAACAGGATGATGGTGTTGTCGTCCTGGCCGAAGGTGTGGTGGCCGATATTACCGACCAGGAGTGGAATACCCTTTTTCTCGCGCTTGTCGGCGCCGAACTGGATCAGGTTTTCCGACTCGGCGGCAAAGCCCACGCAATACGGATGGCCGGCCAGCGACGTGCGCGCGGCCACCGTGGCCAGGATGTCCGGGTTCTGCTCGAATTTCAGGTCGGGCACCGAGCCGTCCGGATTCTTTTTCAGTTTCTGTTCGCTGGCATTCGAGATGCGCCAGTCGGCCACCGCCGCCACCGCGATGAAGATGTGCTGGTGATCGACGTTGGCCAGCACCGCGTCGTGCATCTGCATCGCGCTTTGCACGTTGATGCGCTGGACGCCGAACGGCGCCGGCAGCGCCGTGGGGCCCGATACCAGCACCACTTCGGCGCCGGCTTCGCGCGCCGCGCGCGCCACCGCGTAACCCATCTTGCCCGACGACAGATTGGTGATGCCGCGCACCGGGTCGATGGCTTCGAAAGTCGGTCCGGCCGTGATCAGGATGCGTTTACCGGCCAGCACTTTCGGCTGGAACGATGCGATCAATTCTTCCAGCAGTTGCGCCGGTTCGAGCATGCGGCCCATGCCCACTTCGCCGCAGGCCTGGTCGCCGGCGGCCGGGCCGAAGATGACGATGCCGTCGTCTTCGAGCTGGCGGGCGTTGCGGCCGGTGGCGGGGTTCTGCCACATTTCCACGTTCATGGCCGGCGCGATCAAAAGCGGTACGTGGCGCGGGCGCGCCAGGCACATGGTGGAGAGCAGGTCGTCGCACACGCCGTGCGCCAGCTTGGCCATGAAGTCGGCCGAGCAGGGCGCGATCATGATCGCGTCCGCGTGGCGGGTGACGTCGATGTGGGCCATGTTGTTGTCCACGCGCGGGTCCCACTGGCTCGAATACACCTTGTTACCGGACAGCGCCTGCATGGTCACGGCCGTGATGAAGTGTTCGGCGGCGTCGGTCATCACCACCTGCACCGAGGCGCCGGCGCGGGTCAGCGCGCGGCACAATTCCGCCGACTTGTAGCATGCCACGCCGCCGGACAGGCCCAGCACGATTTTCTTGCCGCTCAATTCCATGATGCTCTCCGCTTTATTTGTTTACCCGGCGCAGCTCATCGAGGATGAACAGCGCGGCGCCGACGCAGATCGCCGTATCGGCGACATTGAACGCCGGGAAGTGGCCCAGGCCCTCCCAGTGGAAATCGAGGAAGTCCACGACATGGCCGTACACCACGCGGTCGATCACGTTGCCGAGCGCGCCGCCGAGCACCAGCGTCAGCGCCCACGAGAACATGCGCTGGCCGCCGTGCTTTTTCAGCAGGTAGATGATGTAGGCTGCCGCCGCCAGGCCGATCGCGGTAAAGAAATGGCGCTGCCAGCCGCCGGCGTCGTGCAGGAAGCTGAACGCGGCGCCCTTGTTATATGCCAGCACCAGGTTGAAGAACGACGTGATGAATTTCTCTTCACCGAGCACGAAGGTGCGGGTGATGGTGATCTTGGTCAGCTGGTCGATCAGGATGATGATGAAGGCGATGCCCAGCCACGGCGTCAGGCTGGCCGAGGATTTGGAAGAGATGATTTTTTTGGTGGCCATAAATAGTCAGTTGGATCGTTTCACCTGCGCTCCCGCCACCGGGCGGTGGGCAGGAGCGCAGGGCCTTCATCTTAAGCGAACTTGCGCTGTTCGCCCGCACCGAACAGGTTGCTGTAGCAGCGGCCGCACAGGGTAGGGTGGTCGGCGTGGGCGCCCACGTCGGCGCGGTAGTGCCAGCAGCGCTCGCACTTTTCCGCCGTCGATGCGGCGACTGCCACCACTTCTTCCGCTTCGGTCGATACTTCAGCCACCTGGGCGGCCGACGTGATGAACACGAACTTCAAATCGTCGTCCAGGCTGGCCAGCAGCTTGTACTTGTCGCCCGACGCCTTGATCGACAGTTCCGCCTGCAGCGACGAGCCGATTGCGCCCGACGTGCGCAGGTCTTCGAGCTGCTTGGTGACGTCCGCGCGCACCGTGCGCAGTGCCGTGTACTTGGCCAGCAAAGCGCCGGCGTCGGCCTGCTGCGGCAGTTGCCACCAGGTTTGCGTGAAGATGGTCTCGTCGCTGGCAGCGTATGCTTCCTCGCCGGCGAAGATGGCCCAGGCTTCTTCCGCCGTGAACGACAGCGCCGGGGCCATTACGCGCAGCAGGCTTTGCGTGATGTGCCATAGCGCGGTCTGCGCCGAGCGGCGTGCCGGCGAATCGACGGCCGACGTGTACAGGCGGTCCTTGAGGATGTCGAGGTAGAAGCCGCCCAGGTCTTCCGAGCAGTAGTTCTGCAGCTTCGAGTACACGGGCTGGAATTCGTAGCGGGCGTAGTGCTGGGCGATCTCTTCCTGCAGCGCGGCCATGTTGGCGATCGCATAGCGGTCGATTTCCAGCATCTGCTCCAGCGGTACCGCGTGCTGCGCCTGGTTGAAGTCGGACGTATTGGCGAGCAGGAAGCGCAGCGTATTGCGGATGCGACGGTATGCTTCGGTCACGCGTTTGAGGATCTCGTCGGAGATCGACAGCTCACCGGTATAGTCGGTGGAGGCGATCCACAGGCGCAGGATGTCGGCGCCCAGGGTGTCGGAGATCTTTTGCGGCGCCAGCGTGTTACCGAGCGACTTCGACATTTTCTTGCCTTCGCCATCGACCGTGAAGCCGTGGGTCAGCAGCGCCTTGTACGGCGGTTTGCCATCCAGCATGGACGCGGTCAGCAGGGACGAGTGGAACCAGCCGCGGTGCTGGTCCGAGCCTTCCAGGTACAGGTCGGCCGGGAAGGCCAGTTGTTCCTTGTGCGAACCGCGCAGCACGGTCTGGTGGGTGACGCCGGAATCGAACCACACGTCCAGCGTGTCCTTGTTCTTTTCGTAGCTGGCCGCCTCATCGCCGATCAGGTCTTTCAGGTCGAGCGCCAGCCAGGCGTCGATGCCGCCCTGTTCGATGCGCTGGGCGACCTGCTCCAGCAGCTCGGCGGTGCGCGGATGCAGCGCGCCGGTTTCCTTGTGCACGATGAAGGCCATCGGCACGCCCCACTGGCGCTGGCGCGACAGGGTCCAGTCGGGACGGTTGGCGATCATGCCGTGCAGGCGGGCCTGGCCCCAGTCGGGGAAGAATTCGGTTTGCTCGATGCCGGCCAGCGCGGTCTCGCGCAGGGTGGCGCCGCCGTCGGCAGGCGTGACGTCCATGCCCGCAAACCACTGCGACGTGGCGCGGTAGATGATCGGGGTTTTATGGCGCCAGCAGTGCATATAGCTGTGGGCGAACATCTTGAGTTCGAACAGCGCGCCGGCGTCGCGCAGCGCGTCGCAGATCGGCTTCGAGGCTTCCCAGATGGTCAGGCCACCGAACAGCGGCAGCGTGGACGCGAATTTGCCGTCGCCCATCACGGGCGTCAAGATCTGCTCGTCCTTCAGGCCATGCTTGCGGCACGAGATAAAGTCGTCGAGGCCATAGGCGGGCGCCGAGTGCACCACGCCGGTGCCGCTCTCGGTGGTGACGTAGTCGGCCAGGTATACGGGCGACAGGCGGTCGTAGAACGGATCGGCGGCGTGCAGCGGATGGCGGAAGCTGATGTTTTCCAGCGCCGCACCCAGGGTGGTGGCAATCGTGGTGCCTTCGAGCTTGAAGCGCGCCAGCGACGATTCCACCAGGTCCTGCGCCAGGATCAAGAGCAGCGGCTGGCCGTCACGCTCGGCCTGCACCAGCGCGTAGGTCACTTCCGGGTTGACGTTCAATGCCTGGTTGGACGGGATGGTCCACGGGGTGGTGGTCCAGATGACGATGAAGCCGTTTTCGGTCGGCAGCTGCGGCAGGTTGAAGGCCGCTGCCAGCGCGTCGAACTGGGCGAACTTGAAGCCGACGTCGATGGCCGGATCGCGCTTTTCCTGGTATTCCACTTCCGCCTCGGCCAGCGCCGACTGGCAGTCGAAGCACCAGTTCACCGGTTTCAGGCCGCGGTAGACATAACCCTTTTCCAACAGCTTGCCGAGCGCGCGCAGTTCGTCCGCCTCGTTCGAGTAGTTCATGGTGAGATATGGATTCTGCCATTCGCCCAGCACGCCCAGGCGGATGAAGTCCTTGCGCTGGCGGTCCACCTGCTCGAGCGCGTAGGCGCGGGCCTTGGTCAGCACTTCAGCGGTCGGCAGGTTTTTGCCGTACAGCTTTTCGATCTGGATTTCGATCGGCATGCCGTGGCAGTCCCAGCCCGGCACGTACGGCGCGTCGAAACCGGCCAGCGAGCGCGATTTGATCACCATGTCCTTGAGGATCTTGTTGACCGCATGGCCCAGGTGGATGTCGCCGTTGGCGTACGGCGGACCGTCGTGCAGGATGAACTTCGGCCGGCCTGCGGCGGCTTTGCGCACGCGCTCGTAGATCTTCTTGTCCTGCCATTGCTGCACCCACGTCGGCTCGCGCTTGGCCATGTCGCCGCGCATCGGGAACGGGGTTTCGGTCATGTTGACCGGGTATTTGCTCTCTGGCTTCTTGCTGTTTTTAGGGTTGTCGGATTTTGGATTGGACATGGGATTTCTTCAATAAGATTTCGGGGAATTCGGGGTAGCCGGCGCGCGTAGCTGGTCGCGCGCTCAAATTCGGTCGGTGGCCGAAGTTGCACCATTTTTGGCGCCATGACGCTGCGCGAAGTACGCGCGGGCGATGTCGGCATCGCGGTCGATGGCGGCAGTGAGCGTGGGCAGGTCGACGTATTTTTCTTCGTCGCGGATCTTTTGCAGGAATTCCACCCGCACCTGCTTGCCGTAGCAATTCTGCGCGAAGTCGAAGATATGCACTTCCAGCAGCACGCGGCCGCTGTCGTCCACGGTGGGGCGCACGCCGAGGCTGGCCACGGCCGGCAGCGGCTGGTCTGCCAGGCCATGCACCTGGACGATGAAGATGCCCATCAGGGCGGGGCGGTGCGGCACCCGCAGATTCAAAGTCGGGAAGCCCAGCGTGCGGCCCAGCTTCTGACCATGGATCACGTGGCCGGACATGGCGTACGGGTGGCCCAGCAGCGCCTCGGCGCGAATAAAATCGCCTTCGGCCAGCGCGGTGCGCACGGCCGACGACGAGATGCGGGTGGAGCCGTTCATCACGGTAGGCAGGGTTTCGACGTGGAAGCCGTAACGCTCGCCGGCTTCCTGCAGCATCTGCACATTGCCGGCGCGGCGCGCGCCGTAGCAAAAGTCGTCGCCGACCATCAGCCACTTGACGTGCAAGCCTTCGACCAGCACTTTTTCGGTAAATTCCTGCGGGGTTAGGGCGGCAAACGAGGACGAAAAATGTTCGACGATCACGCGGTCGATGCCGTTGTCGGACAGCGATTGCAGCTTGTCGCGCAGGTTGGCGATGCGCGCCGGTGCGCGCGACAGGTCGCCCGATTTTTGCGCGAAGAATTCGCGCGGGTGCGGCTCGAACGTCATCACGGCCGCTTCGAGCCCGAGATCGCCGGCAGCTTCGCGCACGCGGGCCAGCAACGCCTGGTGGCCCAGGTGGACACCGTCGAAATTGCCGATCGTGAGCGCACACGGCGCACGCGATGCCGCGTTGGGAAGACCTCGAAATACCTTCATGGGATTGTGCTGGAAACTAACGCTAAATGAAAGATTATACGTGAGCGGGGGAGAGGGTGGAAAAGATGAAAAAAAAGCGCTGTTTGCCGGAGCAAACAGCGCTTTTTTGTATGTAAAGGAACCTCTAAAACCGTAGCGAGCGGCTGGATATCGTCTTGAGTAGCGCAAGCGTACGAGAGTACGCTGAGCAACGCAAAGGCGATAGGCAGTCGCGCAGTAGGTTTTAGAGTTCCTTTAGGCGTGGTTCAGGCTGATGGTCCAGTAACGGGCCAGGTCGGCGGTGCCGTCCGTGCCTTTAACCGTCTTGAAGGTGGACAGCGCAGCAGCTTTCTTGCCGGCGATCGACTGGGCGATACCGTAGTGCAGCTTGATGGCTTCCGGATTGCGGCCGGTACCCAGCTTGACAGCTTGATCCATCAGCGCCAGGCCCTTGTCGGCTTTACCGGACGATACCAGGGCGTAACCGAGGTTGGCCAGCGCGTCTGCATCCTTGGCCTTGGTCGCTTCGGCTTCAGCCGCAGCCAGCTTGCCGTCGAACTCAGCCTGGGTTTTGGTCGCCAGGTCTTTCAGGCGCTGGTGGCGCGGCGCGTCGGAACCGGTGCCCAGGGCGCCTTTTTTGTAGCCTTCGTTGATGATTTTCAGTGCTTCAGCCGGATTGCCGGTTTGCAGCGACAGCTGGCTCATTTCCATGTATTCGGAAGGCTTGGTCAGCAGGCCGTTGGCCAGGCGCAGACGCAGCACGTCGAGCGACAGCGTGGACGAGTAGCCAGGCTTGGTCTGCACGCGTTGCAGCAGGTCGGCCCAGGTTTGTGGCTTCGGATAGCTGGCAGCCATGCGTTCCAGGGTCTGGACGTAGCCGGTCTTGTCGTTCTGCTTGAGCTGGATGTTGGCCAGCATGCCCAGTTGGGCTTCGTTCAGCGTCTTCTGCGACGACAGTTCCTTGGCTGCTTCAGCGTACTTGCCGCTGATGTAGTAGGTCTGGATCAGCAGTTCTTTCATGGCGCCGTCACTCGGATTGTCCTTGAGCGCGCGCTGGATCCAGGTAATCGCTTTCGGATAGTCCTTGATGCGGTAGTAGATACCGGCCAAGGCCTGGGTGAATTTTGGTTGTTCGGCAGCGGACAGCTTGCCGGAGTTGATCACGCTTTCGAATGCCTTGGCGGCGGTGTCGAAGTCGCCTGCGGCCGACGCGGCGGAGGCGCGCGTGCGTTCGATCAGGTACGTGTCGTTGGCGGATTTGTTACCGACCGAGTCGGTTTCACGCAATTTTGCGAGTGCTTCCTTGTTCTTTCCTGCCGCAGCCAGTTTCTGTGCTTCCTGCAATGGTTTGCCGATTTCAGCGCGCACTGTTTCGGCTGCGAAGGCAACCGACGAAAAACCTGCCAGGGGAGCTGCTGCAGTAAAACCAATAGCGGCCATTACCAGGCCGAGATGAGCGAGACGAAACTTGGTCATGGGTAAGTTTTCTTTCTTCAAAATGCGAAATAGGCAGGAATGGTCCTGCCTATCGTTGAACATAGAACTAATTATTGGAACTGCTCGTTGCCGACCAGGCCAATCTTGGTCACACCGAGACGCTGAGCCGAAGCCATGACTTGTGCCACGACTTTGTACTCAACCAGCTTGTTCGGACGCAGATGCACTTCCGGCTGGTCAGCTTGCGCTGCGACATCGGCCAGTTTCGCTTCCAGGGTACCGCGGTCAGGAATGACGTTGTTATCCCACAGAATCGTACCGTCGAAATCGACGTCAATCGTGATGACCACTGGTTCCTTGGTCGATGGCGGCGGCGTACCGACCGGCATGTTCAAGTTGACCGAGTGGTTGGCTTTCGGAATCGTAATGATCAGCATGATAATCAGCACCAACATCACATCGATGAGGGGCGTCATATTCATTTCCATCATTGGTTCCGGATCCGCGCCTGCGGATGGGGAGCCGACATTCATACTCATGATGTTTCCTTTTTAGAAGGGCAGGCCTGGAGACCAGGCCTGCGGTGCACGGGTGGGTTTAACCCCGGTCAGGCGGTTCGGTGATGAAACCGACCTTCTGAATACCAGCGCGCTGGGTCGTGTAGATTACTTTGCCGATCGCTTCGTAGCGTGTTTCTTGGTCGCCACGAACGTGAACTTCCGGCTGCGGCAATTTCACGGCCTCCACCTTCAGAAAATCGAACAACTCATTGGTGTCCCGCATTTTCTTCTGATTCCAGTAGATGTCGCCATCCTTGCTTACCACAATGTTGACATCTTCCGGTTTGGTCTGAATAACCTGGTTGTTTTCTTCTGGCAGCTTGATCTTGATCAGCTTCAGAACAACCGGGCTCGTGATCAGGAAGATAATCAGCAGAACCAACATGATGTCCACGAGGGGCGTCGTGTTGATTTCTGACATGACTTGATCTTCGTCTCCGCTATCGGAGCCTACGGACATCGACATGATTAATTACCCAATCTTTTTAGCGGCCATACGGGCAGCGTCGGAGGTGGACATTGCGCCCGAGATCAGCACGGAGTGAACGTCAGCCGAGAACGAACGGACATCTTCCATCGCGGTTTTGTTACGACGTACCAGCCAGTTGTAACCCAGAACAGCAGGAACCGCCACGAACAGACCGAAAGCGGTCATGATCAGTGCTTCACCAACTGGACCTGCAACTTTGTCGATCGATGCGTTACCCGACATGCCGATGGCGATCAGTGCATTGTAAATACCCCAAACGGTACCGAACAGACCGATGAACGGTGCGGTCGAACCAACGGTTGCCAGGAACGACAGGCCGTCTTGCAGACGCGATTGAACTTTGTCAACAGCGCGCTGGATCGACATGGTCACCCAGGTCGACAGGTCGATTTGTTCCAGCAGGGCGCCGTCGTGGTGCACGGTTGCCTTGGTGCCGGTTTCAGCGATGAAGCGGAATGGCGAGCCTTCTTTCAGCGAAGCCGAACCTGCAGCGATCGACGAAGCTTTCCAGAACTTGGCGCTGGTTTCTTTCGATTGCTTGAAGATCTTCTGTTGGTCGATCAGCTTGACGATGATGATGTACCACGAACCCATCGACATGATGGTCAGGATGATCAGGGTAGCGCGCGATACGAAACCGCCGTCCCAAACTGCTTTGAAGCCGTATGGGTTTTCAACTTCTTCGTGGCCAGCGGCGGCGCCGTGGGCTGGAGCTGCGTCTGCTGCTGGAGCTGCTGCGTCGGCGGCTGGTGCTGGTGCTGCTGCATCCGCTGCTGGTGCTGCTGCCGCATCCGCTGCTGGTGCCGAGGCTGCAGGGGCAGTCTCTTGTGCGTAAGCTGGAGCGCTGACCAGGGCGGCAGTTGCCGTCATGGAGAACATTACAGCGGCCAGTACAGCGGACAAACGGGTATTCTTAAACATGCTTCCTCCAAATTGATAAATAATCAGATCGCTGAACGTAATTGACAACGAAACTTACTTAAGTTGAGACGGTGTTGCTGCCTCGCTTTTACTCCAGCTTCCAGACATATTGCATCTGCATCCACGCTTCCGTCGGCTTGCCGTCCGTCAGACCCGGTTTGAATTTGCACTTGCTGATGCCTACTACCGCTGCTTTGTCCAGATCGCGGAAACCCGAGGTTTTCACGATTTTGGAGTCGGCGACGCGACCATCGGCGGCGATCAGGAACGACAACGTCACCGTACCCGTTTCTTCATTACGCAGCGACGATTTCGGCCACTCTGGCAATGCGCAGGTGGAGAAGTCGGCTACTGCTGCCACGTTCGGTGGACCCGAGCGTGCAGGTGCAGGCGTTGGCGCCGGTTGTGCCGGCGGCGCCTTCACGATTTCCTTCGACGGCGGCGGCACGTTGGTCGCGTTGACGATCGTGTTTTGCGGCGGCGGCGGTTGCTGCACGTTCACCTCGACTGGCGGGATGAATGGCGGCGGTGGAGCCTTCATCTCTGGCGGCGGTGGTGGTGGTGGGAGTTCCTTCGGAGGAGGAGGTGCTACTTCCTCGATGATCTTGGTCTCCACCGGAGCAACAAGCTTGGCGACCAAGCGAGTGCCCAAGCCCGAAATGATCCCCCAAGCAACCAGGGCGTGCAACAAAACGACAATGGTAATGCCTGTAAAGTTCTTCCCGGTACTTTTTTCGTTGTGCGTGAAATTCATGCCTGCTTTCTCCAATACCAACTCTTTTTGTTGCTACTAAACCCCAAAATGGCGACATAAAACAACAGCCGCATCCGGGACGTCGGCGAATTATACATACGAATTCTTGATTTTACATAGAATTTTCATCCCTAAAACCGGTTAAATTTCGTCGGCTTTTCCTGTGTGTTAGCGCTCCCTTTGCACCAATATAGTACACGCGAGCGCCCCTTGCAGTGCACAATTGGGGCAAGCCCCTCAGTGACATTACTTAGTTTTCCCTTAAGCGCATTTGCGGAATTTTATGCGTGTAACTTTACTACGCACAGTCGATAATTCGGTCGCAGATGTTTCTTGAGTGAAACTGCAAGTTACCAGGTACTACAAAATGGTGCAGAAAAATGTTGACTTCTTTCTGCGGCCATGCATTCCCTAAAAAAGAAACCGGGTATCGAAGCTTTCGCTTCTGAACCCGGTCTTGTTCCATGCAAGAGCCGTGCCTGTTTAAGGGGCCCGTTCATGCCTAGCATAACAAGCACACTACAGAGATGTCCTGTAGTTGTCAGTCAAAAGCGTGAGCGTTTCTCGCGTTTAACCTCCATCGCGCTGATTACTTCTCCGTTGGGCCCCGTTGTCTCGAGGTGGACATCGAACCCCCACAGCCGCGCTACGTGCTTGAGTACCTCGCCGGCCTGCTGGTTGAGCGGCCGGCGCTGGAATTGCGTGTGGCGCAAGGTCAATGCCCGGTCGTCCCGGGTGTTGACCGACCAGACCTGGATATTCGGTTCTCTATTGCCGAGATTATATTGTTCTGCCAGCTGCTGGCGCACGTAACGATAGCCGAGGTCGTCGTGGATGGCGGAGATGGCCAGTTTCTCGTTGTGATCGTCATCGAGCACGGCAAAAAAGTGGAATTCCCGTATCAGCTTGGGCGACAGGTACTGGGCGATGAAGCTCTCGTCCTTGAAGTTGCGCATGGCAAAGTCCAGCGTCTTGCGCCAGTCGCTGCCGGCTATGTCGGGGAACCAGGCTCGGTCCTCGGCAGTGGGGTGCTCGCAGATGCGGCGGATGTCGGTCATCATGGCAAAGCCCAGCGCGTACGGGTTGATGCCGTTGTAATAGGGGCTGTGCACCGGCGGCTGGTACACCACGTTGGTATGGCTCTTGAGAAATTCCATCATGAAGCCGTCGCCAATCACGCCCTCGTCGTACAACTGGTTGAGGATGGTGTAGTGCCAGAAGGTGGCCCAGCCCTCGTTCATCACCTGGGTTTGCCGCTGCGGATAGAAATACTGACTGATTTTGCGCACGATACGCACCATTTCGCGCTGCCAGGGTTCCAATAATGGTGCATATTTTTCGATAAAGTAGAGCAGGTTCTCTTCCGGCTCGGGCGGAAAGCGCTTGGCCGACTTGTTGACTTCCTCTTCCTCGCGCCGTGGCAGAGTGCGCCACAGTTCGTTGATCTGCGATTGCACGTACGCCTCGCGCTCTTTCTGGCGCGCCCGTTCCTGCGCCAGCGACAGCTTGGCAGGCCGCTTGTAGCGATCGACGCCGTAATTCTGGATTGCGTGGCACGAATCGAGCAGCAGCTCGACCTCGTCGATGCCATAGCGCTGCTCGCACTCGGCGATGTAATTCTTGGCGAACACCATGTAATCGACGATGGCCTCGGCATCGGTCCAGGTGCGGAACAGGTAATTGCCTTTAAAGAAAGAGTTGTGGCCGTAGGCCGCGTGGGCGATCACCAGCGCCTGCATGGTCAGGCTATTTTCCTCCATTAAATAGGCGATGCAGGGATCGGAGTTGATGACGATCTCGTATGCCAGGCCCATCTGCCCGCGCTTATAGCCTTTCTCGGTGCTCAGGAAATGTTTGCCGAACGACCAGTGGTTGTACGAGACCGGCATGCCGACCGACGTGTAGGCGTCCATCATCTGCTCGGCGGTGATGATCTCGAGCTGGTTGGGATAGGTGTCGAGGCCGAAGTTTTCGGCCACCCGGCGGATTTCGGCGTGGATTTGTTCGATCAGCTCGAACGTCCATTCCGACTGCTCGGGCAGGGCGTTCGGATGGCGCGACGTTGGTTCGCGGTCGCGCGGGCCCGGCGTGGGCGTGGCGGGGTGCGTCATATCGTTCATGATTTTGCCTGCTTTTTAAACAGTTCGCGAAATACCGGGTAAATGTCGGCCGGCGTGACGATTTTTTGCATGGCAAAGTGGGGATGGTGATCGGGCACCTGCGAATACTGTTCCCACAGGTTTTGCGGCGGCCCGTCGGTGATCTCCACGTAGGTGTAATACTGCACCTTGGGCATGATGGTGTTGGTGAGCAACTGCCGGCACAGCACCGAGTCGTTGTCCCAGTTGTCGCCGTCGGATGCCTGTGCCACGTAGCTGTTCCAGCTGCCAGCAGCGTAGCGCTCGTCGATGACCTTGTCGAGCAGGTGCAGCGCCGACGACACCACCGTGCCGCCCGATTCGCGCGAGTGGAAAAATTCTTCCTCGTCCACTTCGGACGCAGCCGTATGGTGGCGGATGAACACCACCTCGATCTTGTCATACACGCGTTTCAGGAACAGGTACAGCAGGATGAAGAAGCGCTTGGCCGTGTCCTTGCGGGTTTCGTCCATCGAACCGGAGACGTCCATGATGCAGAACATCACCGCCTGCGTCATCGGTTTCGGTACCTTGATGCGGTTGCTGTAGCGCAGGTCGAACGGGTCGATGTAGGGGATTGCCGCCAACCGCGTGTGCAGGTGGTGGATCACCTTGCGCAGCTCGGCCACCAGGATCGAGTCTTCGAGGTCGGGTACCGGCTTGTCCAGCAGCGCCTGCAGTTCCTCTTGCGCTTCGGCCAGCCGCTTGCGCGAACTGCCGCCGACGGCAATGCGCCGGCCCAGCGCCCCGCGCAAGGAGCGCAGCACGTGGATATTGGATGGTGTGCCGGAAATGTTATAGCCGGCGCGCTGGTTCTTGAACTCGGTGGTGGCGGTCAGCTGGGTTTTGACCATGTGCGGCAGTTCAAGATCCTCGAAGAAGTAATTCATGAATTCTTCGCGCGACAGCTCGAAGATGAAATCGTCTTCGGTCATCTGGTCGCTATTGCCGGCCTTGCCACGGCCGGCGCCCCCGCCGCCCTTGGGCCGGGTAATCTGGTCGCCCTTCTGATATTCCTGGTTGCCGGGGCTGATGGTTTCCCATACCCCGCCATGAGCATGGCCGAACGATGGTTCGCCCACATCCTTGACGGGAATGGAAACTTTCTCGCCGCTTTCGATGTCGGTGATGGAGCGCCCCTTGATGGCGCGCCCCACCGCATCCTTGATCTGCGATTTGTAACGGCGCAGGAAACGCTCGCGGTTGACTGCGGATTTGTTCTTGCCCTGCAAACGTCGGTCGATGAGGTGACTCAAAAGATACCCCCTTGGTCTATGTGGGCTCCGCCGGTTACGACGACTTACGTACTCGCAAGTACCATTCGCACAGCAAGCGAACCTGCTTGGCCGTATACCCTTTTTCCACCATGCGCGCGACGAAGTCCGCGTGCTTGTTGGCGTCCTCGGCGCTGGCCTTGGCATTGAACGAGATCACCGGTAGCAGTTCCTCCGTGTTCGAGAACATTTTCTTCTCGATCACGGTGCGGAATTTCTCGTAGCTGGTCCACGCCGGGTTCTTGCCCCCATTATTAGCGCGCGCACGCAGTCCGAAGTTGACAATCTCGTTGCGGAAGTCTTTCGGGTTCGAGATGCCAGCCGGCTTTTCGATCTTTTCCAGCTCGTTGTTCAGCGATTCGCGGTCGAAACTCTCGCCGGTATCGGGATCGCGGAATTCCTGGTCCTGGATCCAGAAGTCGGCAAACGTCACGTAGCGGTCGAAAATATTCTGGCCGTACTCGGAATAGCTCTCCAGGTATGCAGTCTGAATTTCTTTGCCGATGAATTCGACATACCGCTGCGCCAGGTGTTCCTTGATATACGACAGATATTTTTGTTCGGTTTCCGGCGGGAACTGCTCTCGTTCCACCTGTTGCTCCAGCACGTACAGCAGGTGGACCGGGTTGGCCGCCACTTCGGTATTGTCGAAGTTAAAGACCTTGGACAGGATCTTGAAGGCAAACCGCGTGGACAGCCCGTTCATGCCTTCGTCCACGCCCGCGTAATCGACGTACTCGTGCATCGATTTGGCCTTGGGATCGGTGTCCTTGAGGTTTTCGCCGTCGTACACCAGCATCTTGCTGTACACGCTGGAATTTTCCGGGTCTTTCAGGCGCGACAGGATGGCGAACTGCGACATCATGCGCAGGGTGCCGGGCGCGCACGGCGCCGCAGCCAGCGACGAGTTGGCCAGCAGCTTGTCGTAAATCTTGATCTCGTCGGTAATGCGCAGGCAGTACGGCACCTTGACGATGTAAATCCGGTCAAGGAACGCTTCGTTGTTGCGGTTGTTACGGAAGGTTTTCCATTCCGACTCGTTGGAGTGGGCCAGGATGATGCCGTCGAACGGAATTGCGCCAAAGCCCTCGGTACCCTTGTAGTTACCTTCCTGCGTGGCCGTCAACAACGGGTGCAGCACCTTGATTGGCGCTTTGAACATCTCGACGAATTCCATCAGGCCCTGGTTGGCCAGGCACAGGCCGCCCGAGTAGCTGTACGCATCGGGATCGTCCTGCGAATAATCCTCGAGCTTGCGGATATCGACCTTGCCGACCAGAGACGAAATATCTTGGTTGTTTTCATCGCCCGGCTCGGTTTTGGAGATGGCGATCTGTTTCAGTACGGACGGATAGCGCTTGACCACGCGGAACTGGTTGATGTCGCCGTTGAACTCGTGCAGGCGCTTGACCGCCCACGGGCTCGGGATGTTGCGCAGGTAGCGGCGCGGAATGCCGTAATCTTCTTCAAGCAGGGTGCCGTCTTCGTCCTCGTTGAACAGCCCCAGCGGCGATTCGTTGACCGGCGAACCTTTCAGGCAATAGAACGGCACATGTTCCATCAGCGACTTGAGCTTTTCCGCGATCGACGATTTACCGCCACCAACCGGGCCCAGCAGATACAGGATCTGCTTGCGCTCCTCGAGGCCCTGGGCCGCGTGGCGGAAGTAGGAGACCACTTGTTCGATCACTTCCTCGGTGCCATAGAATTCGCGAAAGGCCGGGTAAATCTTGATGACCTTGTTGGCGAAGATGCGCGAGAGCCGGGTGTCGTTGCGGGTATCGACCAGGGTCGGTTCGCCGATGGCAGCGAGCATGCGTTCGGGCGCACTGGCGTAGGTGAGTCGATCTTTCTTGCACAGGTCGAGATATTCCTTCATGGACATCTCTTCCTCTTTGGTCCGTTCATACCGTGCAGCGTAGTTGTCAAAAATGGTCATTTGAATGTCCTTTGATGATGTAAACCTACTAGTCACGGGTCAGGCAGCAAGGCTGCCGTGGCCCTGGATCGGTGCGTACTTGCTGAGTATTTTTCTTTTTGATCAGCTTCTGTGAGCGTCCTCGGAGTAGCACGGATTGCCCGTGGCTCTGAGCTGACTTTATCGCCGGTGGACGGCTTTTATGTGTTGGTCGTAAGGCTTCTTACGTCTATGAAATTTATTATTGCTCTATTGGTGCAGGAAGTCAAAAGATATGTCGTAATATCGTTAATACTCTTTCGTAAAGCTTTGATTTAAAAGAATAAAATTCGATAAAACTGCACGTTTCGCATGGACTTTTCCGCAATTTTTACCGCCATTTATGCCACAGTATCACGCTTGCGCGCAGCGTGCGCTAAGATGCCCAGTCATACGCATCAATCTCGTCATCTGTAACAGGAACTCATCATGTTGAATACCCAATTGCGCGGCGTGCTCGAAGGCATGCCCAAGGCCGAACTGCACATCCATATCGAAGGCTCGCTCGAGCCCGAACTGATCTTCGCGCTGGCCGCGCGCAACAACGTCGCGCTGCCGTACGCCTCGGTCGAAGACCTGCGCGCCGCGTACGCGTTTACCGACCTGCAATCGTTCCTCGACATCTATTACGCCGGCGCCAGCGTGCTGCTGCACGAGCAGGATTTCTACGACATGACCGCCGCCTACCTCCAGCGCGCCGAGGCGGACAACGTGCGTCACACCGAAATCTTTTTCGATCCGCAAACCCACACCGCGCGCGGCGTGCCGGTCAAGGACGTCATCGACGGCATCCACCGCGCCTGCCAGGACAGCCCGGTCAGCGCCACGCTGATCTTGAGCTTCCTGCGCCACCTGTCGGAAGAAGACGCGTTCGCTGTGCTGGAAGAAGCGCTGCCGTACCGCGACAAGTACATCGGCATCGGGCTCGACTCGTCCGAGCGCGGCAATCCGCCGGAAAAATTCGCCCGGGTGTTTGCGCGCTGCAAGGAACTCGGTTTCCGCCTGGTGGCCCATGCCGGCGAAGAAGGTCCGCCGGCCTATATCGAAACCGCGCTCGACGTGCTCCAGGTCGAGCGCATCGACCATGGCGTGCGCTGCCTGGAAGACCCGGCTCTGGTCGAGCGCCTGGTGCGCGAACAGATGGCGCTCACCGTATGCCCGCTGTCGAACGTCAAGCTGTGCGTGTTCCCGGCCATGGCCCAGCACAACCTGCTCGAACTGCTCGACGCCGGCGTCAAGGTCACCATCAACTCGGACGACCCCGCCTACTTCGGCGGCTATATGAACGACAATTTCATTGCCACCTTCGAAGCGTTGCCGCTGGGCTTGTCGCACGCGCAGCGCCTGGCACGCAACGGCTTTGAAGCGGCGTTCCTGCCCGCAGCGCAAAAACAGCAACTGCTGGCCGAAGTTGACGCCTATTTCGCCTCTCTCCCTTTTTAAACCAACATGATCAAACTCGCCCTGAGCATGACCGCGCGCGACTGGCGCGCCGGCCAATTGCGCTTCCTGCTGATCGCCCTGACGGTAGCCGTCGCGGCCCTGTCCGCCACCGGCTTCTTTGTCGATCGCCTGCGTAGCGGCCTGGACCGTGATGCCCACCAACTGCTGGGCGCCGACGTGGTCGTCAGCACCGACTTGCCGGTGCGTCCCGAGTGGCGTGCCGAGGCGCTCAGGCGCGGGCTGGTGGTAACCGACACCGTGGTCTTCCCCAGCATGGCCACGGCAGGCGAGGGCGAGCAGTCGCAATCGATGCTGGCCTCGCTCAAGGCGGTCGGTCCCGGCTACCCGCTGCGCGGCCGGCTCAAGCTCACCACCGATGCCGCCCAGGCCGAGCAAAGCGAAGGCGCGGGCGCCGCTGGCATCCCCGCGCCGGGCACGGTCTGGCTCGATGCCGGCCTCCTGGGCAGCCTGGGCACCAGCGTGGGCGGCCAGGTCAAGCTTGGCGACAAGACGTTTACGGTCGCTCAACTGATCGCGTCGGAACCCGATCGCGGCGCCAACTTCCTGGCGTTCGCGCCGCGCGTGATGCTGGCGCTGGCCGATCTCGAAGCGACCAACCTGATCCAGCCCGGTTCGCGCGTGACTTACCGCCTGCTGGTGGCGGCACCGCCATTGTCGAAAAATACCGCAGCCGAAGCGGCCGCGTTCCAGCAATGGATGCAGGACACCATCAAACAGGCCAACCTCAAGGGCGTGCGGGTTGAATCGCTGGAAAATGGCCGCCCCGAAATGCGCAACACGCTTGACCGCGCCGACCGTTTCCTGTCGCTGGTCGGCCTGCTGTCGGCCATGCTGGCGGCAGTGGCCGTGGCCATGGCTGCGCGCCGCTTCATGCAGCGCCACCTCGATGCCTGCGCCATGCTGCGCTGCCTGGGCCTGACGCAAAACCAGGTCACCGCGATGTATTTGTATGAATTCCTGCTGGTTGGCCTGGCCGGCAGCGCCATGGGTGTGGCGGTCGGTTTCGGCGCCCACTACGTGCTGCTGGAAGTGCTGGGCAAGCTGGTGGCCGCCAATTTGCCGGGTCCCACCATCTGGCCGGCGCTGCAAGGCCTGGCCACCGGCATCCTGCTGCTGGCCGCGTTCGCATTGCCGCCGATTTTGCAACTGCGCAAGGTGCCGCACAACCGCGTGATCCGCCGCGAGCAGGATGCACCGCAGGTGGCGGCATTGGCCACCTACGGCCTCGGTTTCGCCGGTTTTGCATCGCTGCTGTTGTGGCAGGCGGGCGACGCCATGCTGGCGCTGTACACGGCGCTGGGTTTCGTGGCCGCCTTCGGCGTGTTCGCGCTGGTGGCGTGGCTGGGCCTGAAAGCGCTCAAGCCGCTGCGCGGCGCCATCGACCATCAAAGCTGGCGCTTCGCCATCACCTCGCTGCAACGCCGCCCGGGCGCGACCATCGTGCAGGTGGTGTCGCTGGCGCTGGGCATGATGGCGCTGCTGGTGCTCACCGTGGTGCGCGAAGACCTGATGACGGCCTGGCGCAACGCCACGCCGCCCGATGCGCCGAACCGCTTCATCATCAACATCCAGCCCGAGCAAAAAGACCAGATCGCCGCGCGCCTGCAATCGGCCGGCGTGGCCTATGCGCCGCAGTATCCGATGATCCGTGGCCGCCTGGCCGCCGTCAACGGCCAGCCGGTCACGGCCGAGACGTACACCGAGGACCGCGCGCGCGGCCTGGCCGACCGCGAATTCAACCTCTCCACCATGGCCACCATGCAGGCCGAGAACGAGATCGTGGCCGGCAAGTGGTTTACCGACGCTCCCGGCGTGGCCGAAGCGTCGGTGGAGGAGGGCATCGCCAAGACCCTGCGCTGGAAGGTCGGGGACAAGCTCAACTTCAATATCGCCGGTTCGCCGGTCGAGGTGACGATTACCAGCCTGCGCAAGCTCGAATGGGGCTCGATGCGGGTCAATTTCTTCGTCATCATCAACCCGGCGGCGCTCACCGAAGTGTCGCAAAGCTGGATCACGGCGTTCCACCTGCCGGGCCAGCAGGGACCGGTGATGAACGCCCTCACGCGCGACTTCCCGAACCTGACGATCGTCGATGTCGGCGGCTTGCTGCGCCAGGTGCAGGCCGTGCTCGACCAGGTGGTCACCGCGATCGAATTCCTGTTCATCTTCACGCTGGCCTCCGGCTTGCTGGTGCTGTATGCCGCGCTGATGGGTTCGCAGGACGAGCGCACCCGCGAATCGGGTCTGCTGCGCGCGCTGGGCGCCACCCGGCGCCAGTTGTCGCAGGCACAGCTGATCGAATTCACGCTGGTGGGCGCGCTGGCCGGCGTGCTGGCTGCCACCGGCGCCGCCGTGATGGGCTGGGCGCTGGCCACGTACCAGTTCAAGTTTGCCTGGGCCTTCTCGCCGTCGGTGTGGATGGTGGGCTTGCTCGCTGGCGCTGTGTGCGCGATTGCCGGCGGCTGGCTCGGTTTGCGCAGCGTGCTGCGCCAGCCGCCGCTGCAAACCTTGCGCGAAGGCTGACGCAGACGCATTGACCGGGCAGGGGGCTGGCGCCTCCTGCCTTGCGCGCCGGCGCTGCGAAGTATTGTAGAATCGGCCCACCAACAGGATGCCCCGCCCCCGCTTCCTTTCTTTACCCCTGAGAAGCGACCGTCCACACCATGTTTGATTCCATCTGCGCGACCTATACCGGATCTGACGGCGAACTGAATCGCGACCTGTTCAGCAGTTCTGTCGATTGCATTAAAATTCTCGACCTGCAAGGACGATTAGGTCAGCTCAATCCGGGCGGGGTGGTGGCGCTTGAGCTGAGCGCACCGGAACAGATACTTGGCAAGACCTGGTGGGAATTCTGGCCCGAAGACGCCCGCATGCTGGCACAAAACGCTTTCGAAAGCGCCAAAAACGGCAAGGTCAGCAAATTCAACGCCTTTTGTCCCACCGCCCAGGGCACGCCGCGCTGGTGGGACGTGGTGGCCAACCCGGTGTTCGGGGCCGACGGCCAGGTGCGCGAAGTGATGGTGGTGTCACGCGACATGACCGAGCTGTTCATGGCGCGCCAGGCGCTGCACGACGCTGACCTGCGCAAGGACGCCTTCCTGGCCACCGTGGCGCACGAGTTGCGCAACCCCATCTCGGCTGCGCACAACGCCACCGAACTGTTGAAGCTCAAGGCCTTCGACCACGTCCGCACCGCCGAACTGGCGCAAATGGTGCAGCGCCAGCTGGGCCACATGAGCCGGGTGGCCGAGGACTTGCTCGATACGACACGCATCCGCCGTGGCGAAATCCGCCTGACACTGGTCCGGCTCGACATGCGCACCGTGGTGGCCGACACCGTGGAGCAATTACAGTCGGCAGTGCAGGCCAAGCAGCATCGCCTGACGGTCGATATCGATGCCGCGGCTTGCCTGGTAATGGGCGACCACATGCGGCTGGTACAGGCGGTGGGCAATGTACTGGGCAACGCGGTGCGCTACACGCCCGAGGGTGGCGTCATCGCGCTGGCGCTGCGCCGCGCCGGCGACATCATCACCGTGCGCATCACCGACAATGGCATGGGCATCCCGGCCGAGCGACTGGGGACTATTTTCGACATCTACAGCCAGGTCCACAAGTCCACCGAGCGCAAAAGCGACGGCCTGGGACTGGGCCTGTCGCTGGTACGGGCGCTGGTGGACCTGCATGGCGGCACGGTGGCTGCCGCCAGCGCGGGCGTGGCGTCAGGGAGTTGTTTCACGATCACGCTGCCGGCCGCGCCGCGTTGACGTGACGCTGGCCGCCGCGTTGGCCAGTTCGCGCTCCTGGCGCAGGAACTCGGTATAGGCCAGCGGCGGCTGCGCGTAATAGTGCGGCGGCAGGTCGAACAGCGCCCAGTAATACGTTTCGCGGCCCTGGCACACTTGGGGCGTGGCGCAATAGCGTTGCCAGTTGTCGCCCATGTGGCGCGCATACATGCCGTCGCCATCCACATCCGAAAAGAACGGCAGCACGCGCCGCGCGCCCAGGGCGTCGAGCAGCGACTGCGGCGCGTCGCTGTCGCACGCCATCTCGTATTGCGCTGCCATGCCTTGCTCGGTTTCGATCATCATCAGCCGGGTGCGGCCGAACTTGTCCAGGAAGACGATGCCGGTGGGGTTGGCGAACAGGTAGTGTTCGATGAAGCCCAGGTCCTGCTTGAGTCGCTGCACCTGCAAGGCCAGCACCGGGTCGCCGAGGAAGTGGTAATTGTGCAGCAGCACCAGCTCGCGCAAGGTTTCCGACTGGTCGGTGAAATAGCGCCGTTGCAGCGTGGTGAGTTCGAGTTCCAGGATATCGAGCGCGTGGTCGTCGCTTTTCTGGATGTAGCGGTCGATCAGGCCGCGGTTGAAGGCGCTCACCGCGATCTTTTCGTCGGCGGCGCCGGTAAATAAAATTTTCTTGCACGGCAGGTCGCTCACCAGCTCGCAAAATTCCAGTCCATTCATTTGCGGCATCGAGTAATCGACCACCAGCACCGACGGCGTGGCAAAGCGCTGCGGCTGGCCGGCGATGCGGTAGATCGCATCGATATCGAGCGCCACGTTGAACTGGTCGCCTGGCTGGTTCTGGGTATCGAAATTCATGTGCAGCGGTGGGGGCGGCGGTGTGCCGCGCCGTCCGTGGTCGCCGTGGCGCAGCCAGTGCAGCGCCGTGGTGGTGTCGTGGAAGGTCTTGCTGGCGTGGATGGGGTCGAGCTGGAACGCCAGGCTGCGCAGGAATGAATCGCTGTCATCGACCAGCACGGTCAGGGTAGGGTGGGTGTAGAGAGGAAGTGACATGATTATTTTGCCAGTGATGGCTGCTGGGGAAATTCGAGGATGAAGATGGCATAGGCGCTCTCGCGCGAGATGCATTCGATGGTGGCGCTCCAGGCATCCATGATTTCCTGGCACAGCGCCAGGCCGATGCCGGCGCCGTTGTGCGGCGGGAACGAGTAAAAACGGTGGAAGATCAGCGGCATCTGCTGCGCCGGAATGCCGCAGCCGGTATCGATGAACAGCAGGCGCGGCGGCGCATGGCCGCCATCAACGACGATCCGCACCCGGCCCTTGCCGGCGCGCTGGATGGCTTTCAGTGCATTCCTCAGCAGGTTCAGCAAGATCACCACCGACAGCTCGGACTGGCCGGCAAAACTGAAATTGCGGCGTACCTCCAGCGCCACCAGCTTTTGCTGGCCGGCGTTGACGAACGGGTAGCGCTTGAGCACCGCCGCCACCACCGCTTCCATCGATACCGTCTCGATCGGCCGCAGGCTGCGCCGCACCGCCGTGGCGCTGAGCAGGAACAGGTCGATCATGTGGTTCATGTGGCGCACCTCGAACTGGATCCGCGCCAGCGCGTCGACGGTGCCCACGCGGTCGGCCGGCAGCGGCCCCGCACTTTCCGAGCACATGCGCAGCAGGCCGCGCACATTGGCGTCCACGCTGGTGAGCGGCGTGCGCAGTTCGTGCGCCACGGTCGCCAGTCCGGCGCCCAGTCCCGCCAGTTTTTCCTGCGCCAGTACCTCGCGGCTGATCTTGGCAGCAGCGAGCACGGCAATCGTGAACCAGTGGATCGGCAACTGCTGCAATACCAGCCGGCTGCCGAGGACGGCGGTGTCGCCCACCATGGCCACCGCTGCCACCGCCGCCGCCGTGCCGATCAGGTAAGCCTTGACGGCGACGCTGGTGTCGAAATGGAACAGCACGATCAGGCCGATCAGCAGGGACTCGCTCCACACGCCGGACGCATGATTCATCAGGAACATGAAGGTGAAGAAGAACGGGAAGATGTAGCTGAGCGTGACCAGCAGGTACAGGTCCAGCATGCGGCGGCTGAACTGGCGCGCAAACAGGCCGATCGCGCACAGCACGATACCGACCAGCCGCAGCGGCAGGCTCTCGTATTCCTGCGGGAAAAAGTGCTGCCAGATCACGTAGTACAGCGGCATGGCGACCGTGCCGATGCAGGCCAGCAGCAAGATGCGCACGGTGGCATGGTCTTCGCGGCCATGGTATTGGAGCAGCGACTGCAGCACGCTCGTCTTCCAACGCTTGAAGGATTCTTGCAGTGGTTGCTTCATGGCAAGGATTTACTTGTCTGTGAGACTTATCATCGCCCGGATTTGCAACGCACTCTGGCATATCAAATAGGTCGTTGATTTTGATCAACTGGTTTGGGATTTTTATGCATCAAGGTGCGAAATAGTTTCATAAAAAAACACAACCATTTCAAAACAGGAAAATATCATGACCAACGTTAACACTTGCCAAAATGCCTTGTTTCACCCTTCGCTGTTTGCTGCCGAACACCTGATGCCGGATTACGTGCGCCGGCGCATGGATGCGCATCACGTGACGCGGATTGAACAGTTGCTCGGCGGCGAGCACCCGCATGCCTGGCAGCCGGTCCAGGCGGGCTCGGTATTTTTGGCCGGTAACGATTACCTGTGCCTGGCCGGCGAGCCGGCGCTGGTGCGGGCCCAGGTCAACGCCTTGCAGGGGGGCGAAAGCGAACAGCTGATGTCGGCGGTGTACCTGCAGGAGGGCAGCGCCCAGCACCGGCTCGAACACAAGTTCGCGCGCTTCATGGGTGCCGAGGACGCGATTTTGGCGCAGTCGGGCTGGGCCGCCAATGTTGGCCTGGTCCAGACGCTGGCCGAGCCCGGCTTGCCGGTGTACCTCGACATGCAGGCCCACGCCTCGCTGTGGGAGGGCGTGCAGTCGGCCGGCGCCGTGCCGGTCTCGTTCCGCCACAACGACCTCGAGCATCTGCAGCGGCAGGTGGCGCGCCACGGACGCGGCGTAATCGCGGTCGATGCGCTCTACAGCACCAATGGCAGCGTGGCGCCATTGCCGGCACTGGTCGATCTGGCCTGGGCGACCGGCTGCGTGCTGATCGTCGACGAATCGCATTCGCTGGGCACCCACGGTCCGCGCGGCGCCGGATTGGTCGCCGCGCTGGGCTTGCAGGACCGCGTGCATTTCCGCACGGCGTCGCTGGCCAAGGCGTTTGCCGGGCGCGCCGGCGTCATCACGTGCTCCAGCAAATTCAAGGGCTACTTCCTGTCCGAGTCGCGCCCGGCCATCTTCAGTTCCTGCCTGCTGCGGCACGAGCTGGCGTGGTTCGATGCCGCCATCGACTTTGTCGCGGCAGCCGACGAGCGGCGCGTGGCCCTGCACATCAAGGCCTGCGCGCTGCGCGAGGAACTCGGTGCGCTCGGCTACAACGTCAGCGACGGCACCGAGCAGATCATCGCCCTGGAAGCGGGCCCGGAACCGAAAACGCTGGCGCTGCGCAAGCTGCTCGAAGCGCGCGGCGTGGTGGGCGCCATGTTCTGCGCACCGGCCACGCCGAAGAACCGCTCGCTGGTGCGCCTGACCCTCAATAGCGGCCTTGATCGCAGCCAGCTGCGGCGCATCGTCGAGGCCTGCGACGATATCCGCAGCCTGGCCGATGTCGAGGGCTGGACGTCCACGCGGCGCCTGCACAAGCTGGCGCTGGTGTGAGGGCGCACGAGGGGAAGCGCGGTACGCTATCATGGCGGCTATGACCGAAGAATCGAAAACCCTCTATGAAGTGATCGGCGGCGAGGCGCGCGTGCGCGCGATGGTCGACCGTTTTTATGACCTGATGGAACTCGAGCCCGAGTTCCAGCTGCTGCGCTCCGTGCACGGCCCGTCGCTCGAGAATGCCAACGACCGCCTGTTCATGTTCCTCAGCGGCTGGATGGGCGGGCCCGACCTGTACCAGCAAGCGCACGGCCATCCGCGCCTGCGCATGCGCCACATGCCGTTCGCCATCGGCACCCAGGAACGCGACCAGTGGCTGCGCTGCATGGCGTGGGCGATGGAAGACGTGGGCATCGATACCGAACTGCGCGTGCGGCTGATGAACTCCTTCTTCCAGACCGCCGACTGGATGCGTAACAAGCCCGATTAAGATTCCATGACCGACATCCACTTCTATGTGTTGCTGGCACTGGTGCTCGCGGCGATCGTGTTGCTGGTGCTGGTCTTGCTGCGCCCGCGCGGCAGTGCCGGTCTCGATGGTGCAACGCTGGCATCCCTGTCCAACCTGGCCGAGCGTATCGAACGCGTGGAGCGCGAGGTGCGGGTGCAGCTGCAAACCACGGCGCAGTCGAGCCACGCGGCCACGGTGCAGCAGTTCGACGGCATGCGGCGCCAGCTCGAAACGCAAGGACTGGTCGCGCGCGACGAGCAGACGCGCAACCTCAAGCTGTTCGCCGACAGCATGAACCAGACCCTGGCCCGCCTGACCGAATCGAACGCCGCCCGCATGGGCGAGGTGCGCGCCACGCTGGAAGCGAAGATCAAGGACCTGCAAGCCGATAACGGCGCGCGCCTGGAAGAGATGCGCAAGACCGTGGACGAGAAGCTGCACGCCACGCTGGAATCACGCCTGTCGGCGTCGTTCCAGCAGGTGTCGGAGCGCCTCGAGCGCGTGCACCAGGGCCTGGGCGAGATGCAGCAGCTGGCGCTGGGCGTGGGCGATCTCAAACGCGTGCTCACCAACGTCAAGACGCGCGGCACCTGGGGCGAGGTGCAGCTGGAAATGCTGCTCGAACAGGTGCTCACCCCGGAGCAGTACGCCAAGAACGTCGAGACCATCGCCGGCAGCGGTGCGCGGGTGGAGTTCGCGCTCAAGCTGCCGGGCCAGGTGGAGGGCGGCGCACCGGTGTGGATGCCGATCGACGCCAAGTTCCCCAAGGAGCAGTACGAGCGCCTGCTGGAAGCGGCCGACCGCGCCGACGCCGATGGCGTGGCGCAGGCCGGACGCGAACTGGAACGGGCGGTGCGCGGCGAGGCCAGGACCATTTCGGAAAAATACGTGTCACCGCCGCACACGACCGACTTTGCGATCCTGTTCCTGCCCACCGAAGGGTTGTATGCGGAAGTGATGCGGCGCCCGGGCCTGGCCGACGAGCTGCAACGGCTGCACCGCATCAGCATTGCCGGGCCATCGACCTTGAGTGCGCTGCTCAACAGCCTGCAAATGGGCTTCCGCACGCTGGCGCTGGAAAAGCGTTCGTCGGAAGTATGGCAAGTGCTGGGCGCGGTGAAGACGGAATTCGCCAAGTTCGGCGACGTGCTGGCCGCCACCAAGCTGACGCTGGAGCGCGCCGCCAAGAATATCGAATCGGCCGAAACCCGCAGCCGCCAGATGGCGCGCAAGCTCAAGTCGGTGGAGGCGCTGCCGAGCGAGGCGGCGCAGCTGTTATTGGGGCCGGAGATCGACCAGTCCGACGCCGAAGCCTAGGAGGGCAAACCGCAGCGAGCGGCCTGTTACCGACTTGGGTAGCGCAAGCGTTCGGAGGTACGCTGAGCAACGCAGCGGCGATAGCTGGACGCGCAGCAGGTTGGTCGAGGTTCTTTTAATTCAGGCCCCCTTTAAGTCCGGCCTCCTTCAAATCAGGCCGTCGAACGGCAAAATATCGACCATATCGCCGGCCGCCACATTGCCCTGGCCGTGCACCAGCACCACGATGCAGTTGGCGGCTGTCATCGAGCTGAGAATGCCCGAACCCTGGGCGCCGGTGAGCCGCACTTGCGGTGCGCCGTCCGGTCCGGGGGCGACGATGCCGCGCTGGTACTCGGTGCGGCCCGGGCGCTTGCGCATTGCCGTTGCGGCCCGCGCGCGCAGCAGCAGCGGGCGCGCCGCTGCTTGCGTGGTGCCCATCATGCGCAGCAGCGCCGGCCGCGCGAACAGATAGAACGACACCATCACCGCCACCGGGTTGCCGGGCAGGCCGAACAGCCACGCGCTGGCGTCGCCGTCGCTGACCTTGCCGAAGGCGAGCGGGCGGCCGGGGCGCATGGCCAGCTTCCAGAACGCCACGTCGCCCAGCAGCGCCATGATGTCGCGCGTGTAGTCGGCCGCGCCCTCGGAGACACCACCCGATGTGATGATGGCGTCGGCATCGCGGCAGGCCGTCCGCAGCGCGGCCTCCAGCTCCGCCGGGTCGTCGCGCACGATACCCAGGTCGATCACCTCGCAGCCGAGCCGCGCCAGCATGCCGAACAGCGTGTAGCGGTTGCTGTCATAGACGCAGCCGTCGTCGAGCGGCTGGCCCAGCGCACGCAGTTCGTCGCCGGTGGAGAAGAACGCCACCCGCAGGCGGCGCCGCACCGTCACCTCGGCAATGCCGAGCGAGGCCACCAGCCCCAGGTCGGCAGGACGCAGCAGTTTGCCGGCGGCCAGCGCCACGCCGCCCAGCGCCAGGTCCTCGCCGGCAAAGCGGCGGTTGGCGCCCGGCGCGATCACGCCGGCGGCAATGGTGACGCTGTCGTTGCCGATGGCTGCCGCCAGTTCCTGCGGCAGCACGCTGTCGCAGCCGGCCGGCATCGCAGCTCCCGTCATGATGCGCACGCACTGGCCTTGTTCAACCTTGCCGGCGAAGGCGCGGCCGGCGTACGCGCTGCCGGCAACCGTCAGCGTTACCGTGCCGGTATCCGGAAGTGCGCCCGACTCCACATTCGGCAAATCGGCGCCGCGCAGCGCGTAACCGTCCATGGCCGAGTTGTCGTAGGCGGGTACGTTGATGGGCGAGATAATGTCGGCTGCCAGTACGCGGTCGAGCGCGGCGCGCAGGGCCACGGTCTCGGTCTCGGCCACCGGCGCCACGCGGGCAGCGATCAGGCGCAGCGCCTGGTCCACCGGCAGCGGATCGTTGTCGCTACCGTTCCCGGCCGCAGCCGCAGCCGCAGCCGCAGCCCCGACCCCAGCTTCGGATCCGACTCCGGCTCCAGCTTCGGCCCAGACTCCGGCTTCGGTCCTGGTTCCAGTTGCGGACTTGGGCGCGGTTGCCATCGGTGCGGATACTGCGGCAGTGGCCTCGGGCGCATGGCGTTGCAGTTCTTCGAGCGTGTTGATATTGCGGAAGGCGGCAGCATCGTCGAACAGCACTTCGGCCACGCGCAGGGTGTGATACCAGCCTTCCATGCGGCGCGCGCCGGTGGCCAGCCAGGCTTCGAGTTGCGGCAGCAGGTTGGCCCTGATCAGGCTGAACACGGGATGGCGCTGGCGGTACGGGGCTGCGTTGGCGTCTTCCGGATCGGTTTCCATGGTCACTGCCAGCGCCACGTCGGCGTCGTTCGCCACGAGCGCGGAATGCAGGCGCGCAGCCAGGTCCGGCGGCAGGAAAGGCGAGTCGCATGGCGCGGTGAGCAGGAGCGCCGTATCACCCTGCTCGACGCAGTGGGCCGCACAATAATGCAGGGCGGTTTGCAGGCCGGCCAGCGGGCCCTCGAAACCGCCGATGTGGTCGGCGACAACGGCGACATCCGGGCCGGCAAGCGCCTGGTACTGCGCCAGGTTGCGGTTGGCGTTGATGGCGATGGCGCCCACCTGTGGTCTGAGGCGCGCCAGCACGTGGCCGGCCATGGTGGTGTCGCCCAGCGGTTGCAGTCCCTTGTCCACGCGGCCCATGCGCGTGCCGCGGCCGCCGGCCAGTATCCATCCGGTGATGGCGTTCGCAGGTGCCATGTCAGCCTCCGATATAGGACATCTCGACCCTGGCGCCGCGCGCCAGGCCGTCGGTATCATTGGTGCGCAACTCGGAATAGCGGTCGCCACGGGCGCGCCACAGGTGCGCCAGCGCGGTGCTGATCTCGGCGTCGTTGCGTCCCTCGCGCAACAGCGCGCGCAGGTCGTAGCCGCTGCTGGCGAACAGGCACGTATATACCTTGCCCTCGGTGGACAGGCGCGCGCGCGAGCAGTCGCTGCAAAATGCCTGGGTGACGCTGGAAATGAGGCCGATCTCGCCGCCGCCGTCCGCGTACCGCCAGCGCGAGGCGGTCTCGCCGCTGTAGTTGGCAGCCACCGGCGCCAGCGGCAGTTCGGCGCCGATGCGGCGCACCACCTCCGACGATGGAATCACTTCATCCATCTTCCAGCCATTGGAGGCGCCCACGTCCATGTATTCGATAAAGCGCAGGATGTACGGCGTGTCCTTGAAGTAGCGGGCCATCGGCAGGATTTCCTGGTCGTTCATGCCACCCTTGACCACCATATTGATCTTGATTGGCCCCAGGCCCACCTGGTGCGCCACGTCGATCCCCTTCAAGACGTCGTCCACCGTGAAATCGACGTCGTTCATGCGCTGGAAGGTGGCGTTGTCGAGCGCATCGAGCGAGACGGTGACCCGTTGCAGGCCGGCGTCCCTGAGCGACTGCGCCTTGCGCGCCAGCAGCGATGCATTGGTGGTGAGCGTGAGGTCGAGCGGCTTGCCGCTGACCGTTTTCAGTTCGGCTAGCATGCCGATCAGGCGTTCGAGATTCTTGCGCAGCAGCGGTTCGCCGCCGGTCAGGCGGATTTTCTCTACGCCGTGGGCGATGAAGATGCGGGCGATACGGGCAATCTCCTCGAACGACAGCAGCGCGGTATGCGGCAGGTACTGGTAATCATTGTTGAACACCGCTTTGGGCATGCAGTACACGCAGCGGAAATTACAGCGGTCGGTGACCGAGATGCGCAGGTCGTGCAGCGGCCGCGCCAGGCGGTCGGCAAGCAATCCGGTAGGCGCTTCGAGCGGGGAGGGGATGGCCGGCGCGTTGGGGCGCTGCGCGGTCATCATGATGACTTTCTCTGACATGACTCGTGGTCTGAACTCTAAACTTGCTGGGATTGAAAGGTGGTGCCGCGCTGCCCTGACTGCGCCATGTGCTTACGATACCACGAGCGGGCGTTGCTCGTAGCCATCCACCCGGCCAGGGCAACCGTGCCGGACCGGCTATCGCCGGCTGCCCCAACGCATAAAAAAAGGGAAGCGCGAAGGCTTCCCTTTGATCAGCTCACCGCGATGATCAGCGGCGCGTGTCGATCTGCACCATTGGCTCGTCGTTCTGCGGCGGCAGCGGCTTGCGCTCGCGTGGCACGCGGACCGGCGCTACCACCTTGGCGGCAGCTTCCTGCGCGGCGCGCAGTTTTTCCGGATCGGTGGCCGCCAGGGTCAGGCCGGCGGAGCCGAGCACGGCCTGCAGGTCGGCCGGGGTCGCTGCTGCTACAGGTGCAGGCGCTGCGGTTGGGGCAGGTGCCGCGACTGGTGCTGGCACTGGTGCCGGAGTTGCCACTGGAGCAGGAGCAGGAGCCTCTACCGGAGCAATAGCCGGAGCCGGAGTTGCTACTGGCGCAGAAGTCGCCACTGGTGCCGGGGCCGGCGCCTCTGCAACCGGTGCTGGCGCTGCTTCGGCAACTGCCGGTGCTGCTACAGGGGCTGCTACAGGGGCTGCTACCACAGCGGCTTCGGCCACAGGCGCTGCGGCAACCGGTGCTGGCGCAACTGGCGCTTCCACCTCGGCTGCTGCTGCGACCGGCGCAGGTGCGGCGGCTTCTGCTACGGCCGGCGCTGCTGGCGCAACCTGCTCAGCAGGTGCAGCAGGTGCAGCAGATACAACAGGTGCCACTGGTGCTTCAGCAGCAGTTGCCACCGATGCTGCTGGCGCTTCCGCTGCGGCCGGTGCCGCTACCGATACCACTGGCGCTGCTTCGGCTACCGGAGCGGCCGGCTCTACCACTGCTGGCGCTGCTTCGCTGGCAACTTCCACTGCTGCCGGGGCTGGCGCCTCGGCAGCAACTGGTGCGGCCGGAGCGGCGTCCGCTGCCGGCGTGGCGGCTGCCACGACAGGCTCGGCAGCTGGTGCCGGCGCTTGTTCGGCGCCAGCAGCAGCGTCAACTGCGGCGGCTGCGGCCACGGCTGCTACCGGTGCTGCAACGGCTGCGACCGGCGTACCATCGTGCTCGGCGTAGCCTTGCTCGCCATCGGCGCCTTCATTGCCTTCGCCTGCCTCGTTGTCCTGGCCTTCGCCATCACGATCACGACGGTTACGGTTGCGACCGCCACGACGACGGCGACGACGCGGCTCATCGCCTTCGCCTGCCAGGTCTTGCGCTTCGCCTTCCGGACCGGCGTTCGGGGCGGTTTTCAGGATGCTGGTGGCTTCGGCTTCAGGACCCGCCGCAGGGGCCAACACGCCCGCTGCAAAGGTGCCCGAGACGGCAGCGGACGCTGCGGCAACCGGTGCTACTGCGCCCAGTGCCAGCTCATCAACCTTGGCTTCTACCGGCGCCTTGTCGGCACGCGGCTCACGTGGTGGACGCGGTTCGCGTGGCGGACGCTCGCCACGTTCCGGACGCTCGCCGCGCTCGGGACGTTCCGCGCGCTCAGGACGCTCGGCGCGTTCAGCACGTTCGCGCGGCATCTGGCCTTCGGCTGGCGCGCCGTCGCGGCCTTCGCGTGGTTCACGACCTTCGCGGCCTTCACGCGGTTCGCGTGGCGGACGCGGTGGACGGGCCGGGCGGCCGGCGTCGGCTGCCTTGGTCTCGTCGGATGCCGGACGGGCGGCGCCTGGTTCGCGCTCTTCACGTTCCGGACGGCCATTTTTGCCGGTGCGGGTACGGCCGCGTGGGCCACGGGTGGCGTTGCGGTCGGCATTACGGTCCGGCGACGGCGCCTTGACCACGATGGTCGGCTGCTGCGGCAGAACCGGTTTCGCTGGTTCCGGGCTCAGGAAGCTGAACAGCTTGGCAAAGAAACCTTTCGGCGCTGGCGCCGGCACCGGGGCCGGAGCTGGCGTGATGACGGTTTCGGCAGGCTTGCGCTCGACCAGCGGAGCAGGCTGGTCAGGAGTGATGGTCTTGACCATGGCTTCCTGGCGCGGCTTGGCTTCTTCCTTCTGGCGCTTGCTGTAGGCCATGTCGGTTTCGGCTTGCTCGGCCAGGTTGTAGCTGGCTTGGCTATCTTCGAGGCGCGGATCGTCATGCTTGATGCGCTCGAGCTTGTAGTGCGGCGTGTCGAGGTGCTTGTTCGGGATCAGGATCACGGAAATGCGGTGACGGTTCTCGATTTTCAGCACTTCGCCGCGCTTTTCGTTGAGCAGGAACGCTGCCACATCGACGGGTACCTGCACGTGGATGGTGGCCGAGTTTTCCTTCATCGCCTCTTCCTGGATGATGCGCAGGACTTGCAGGGCCGACGATTCGGTATCACGGATGTGGCCGGTGCCGGAGCAGCGCGGGCAGGTCACGTGCGAGCCTTCCGACAGCGACGGACGCAGGCGCTGGCGCGACAGCTCCATCAGGCCGAAGCGCGAGATCTTGCCCATTTGCACACGGGCACGGTCGTGGTGCAGCGCATCCTTGAGGCGTTGTTCGACCTCGCGCTGGTTCTTGGCCACTTCCATGTCGATGAAGTCGATCACGATCAGGCCGCCCAAGTCGCGCAGGCGCAGCTGGCGGGCCACTTCTTCGGCCGCTTCGCAGTTGGTGTTGAAGGCGGTAGTTTCGATGTCGGAGCCGCGGGTGGCGCGGGCCGAGTTGACGTCAACGGACACCAGGGCTTCGGTGTGGTCGATGACAATGGCGCCGCCCGATGGCAGCGGCACGGTGCGGCTGTAGGCGGTTTCGATCTGGTGTTCGATCTGGAAGCGCGAGAACAGCGGCACGTCGTCGCTGTAGCGCTTTACACGGTGCACCATGTCGGGCATCACGTGGCTCATGAACTGGTGCGCCTGCTCGTAGATCTCGTCGGTATCGATCAGGATCTCGCCGATATCGGGCTGGAAGTAATCGCGGATGGCGCGGATCACCAGCGACGACTCCTGGTAGATCAGGAAGGCGCCGGAAGCCGATTTGCCGGCGCCTTCGATTGCGCGCCACAGTTGCATCAGGTAGTTCAAGTCCCATTGCAGTTCATCGACGTTGCGGCCGATGCCGGCGGTGCGGGCGATGACCGACATGCCTGCTGGCAGGTCGAGCTTGTCCATGGTTTCGCGCAGTTCCTGGCGCTCTTCACCTTCGACGCGGCGCGAAACACCACCACCGCGCGGGTTGTTTGGCATCAGGACCAGGTAGCGGCCGGCCAGCGATACGAACGAGGTCAGGGCGGCGCCTTTGTTGCCGCGCTCTTCCTTTTCGACCTGGACCATAATTTCCTGGCCTTCGCGCAATGCTTCCTTGACGGACGCGTTGCGGACATCAACGCCTTCCTTGAAGTAAGTTCGCGCTACTTCCTTGAATGGGAGGAAACCGTGGCGATCTTCGCCATAGCTGACGAAGCAAGCTTCGAGCGATGGTTCGATGCGGGTGATCACGCCTTTGTAGATGTTGGACTTGCGCTGTTCGCGTCCGGCGGTTTCAATATCGATATCGATCAGTTTCTGACCATCGACAATCGCTACGCGCAGCTCTTCTTGCTGCGTAGCATTAAACAACATGCGTTTCATTTTTTTAACTCCGCGACCCGTAGGCCAGCTCTATGCCGTCGGCTCGTGGAAGCCGGCGACGAAGGTTTTGGGGTATACGCGAAGAATCAGAACGATTGCGGGGGGTATTGCCCATTCTGTGCGGAGCAGCAGCGCGGGAGGTAACCGGCGCTGCGGACGCAACTGGGCGCTGAGAGGCTGAACGTCAGGCCGCGGGCTCGCATCACCTGTACCCCTCCATGCGGCCCTTAAGGACGGCAGAAAAATACAGGCGGTGAGCAGCAACGTTGAGAGCCAAATCCTCAAGCTTACATACTACAAGTAATCAATATCGCAGCGACGACAGTGTGCCGGGCTGAAATGTTACAGGGCTGGTGACAGCCATCCGTTGAGCTTGCAGCAAAGCATGGGGTCCGGCGGAAACGGCAAGCGTTATCAACTTCATCAATCGGCCAGCCGACTCTTGACCGGCTGGCCGCACTTTATCCTTACAATACTATCATTCTGATCCTGCCTCCCTGCCACTAACCGATTACAACAACGGTGCAACCTTGATATCGGCAAGGGTGGTGCGTATACGTATTTCCCCCTGAATTTGCAATTAGGCGAGGCCAGGTGGGACGCCCCTGTGTAAAATATGCTTTTCTTCTTACACCAGCCGCAGTGTATGCCGCAGCGAAATGATTATATATTCAAAATGAAGGACTTAGAGAGATTTCTGGGAAGACAGCTTAAATGAAGATGCAAAATGATGTTGTCCCCCCGTCACATTCCGCGACCACCGGCGCAGTACCCTCGTCGCAAGTCCCGCTGCAGGCGCAGTTCGTCACTATTTCCGAAGAAGACGCTGGACAAAGGATCGATAATTACCTGTTGCGAATTTGCAAAGGTGTACCGAAGAGTCACGTCTATCGCATCCTGCGTTCTGGTGAGGTGCGCGTCAACAAGGGCCGTATCGACCAGCTGTATCGCCTGGTCGAGGGCGATATGGTCCGCATTCCGCCGATCCGCATCGCGGAAAAGGCCGATACTACCCACGTACCGGCCGCCGAATTCAAGGTGATTTTCGAAGACAGCCACCTCCTGGTGATCGACAAGCCGGCCGGCGTGGCCGTGCATGGCGGCTCGGGCGTATCGTTTGGCGTGATCGAACAATTGCGCGCGTCGCGCCCTGACGCCAAGTTCCTGGAACTGGTGCACCGGCTCGACCGCGACACCTCGGGTTTGCTGCTGTTGGCCAAAAAGCGCTCGGCACTGACCAATCTGCACGAGCAGATGCGCGATGGCGATACCGACAAGCGTTATCTCACCATGGTGGCGGGCGACTGGAAAAATGCGCGTCAGCACGTCAAACTGGCGCTGCACAAGTATTCCACCGCCGAGGGCGAGCGCCGCGTGGCGGTCAATCCGGAAGGGATGCCGTCGCACACCGTGTTTTCGTTGCTGAAAAAGTTCGCGGGCTTCGCCCTGCTGGAAGCGGAACTGAAAACCGGCCGCACGCACCAGATCCGGGTGCACCTGTCGGCGTCGGGTTTCCCCATCCTTGGCGACGACAAGTACGGCGATTTCGCCCTCAACCGCGCGCTCTTGAAAGCCGATGCGCAGCGCGGCGCACTGAAAAGAATGTTCCTGCATGCGCATCAAATTACGTTCACCCATCCGGACTCCGGAAAAATCATGACGCTGAACGCACCTTTAGCCGCCGAATGTGAGCGATTCTTGGTAAGCTTGGGCAAACCAATTAACTAATCGCAAATATTTAGGGGCGCGCTGCGTGCAGCGGCTGAATTCATGGCAAGAAAGCAATTTGATTTAATCGTGTTCGACTGGGACGGCACGCTGATGGACTCGACGGCCACCATTGTCCGTTGCATCCAAGCAGCGGCGCGCGACCTCGGCCTGCCGGTGCCGCGCGACGACAAGGCTGCCCACGTGATCGGCCTCGGCCTGCACGAGGCGATGCAGGCCGTGTTGCCCGATATCGACCCGACCTGGTACCCGCGCATGGTGGAGCGCTACCGCTATCACTTCCTCTCGCGAGACCACGAACTGGTGCTGTTCCCCGGCGTACGCGACATGTTGCAGGAACTTTCGCAGGAAGGTTACTTTCTGGCGGTCGCCACCGGCAAAAGCCGGGTAGGCCTGAACCGCGCCATGAACGACGTCAAGGTACTGTCGCTGTTCGACGCCACGCGCTGCGCCGACGAAACGTTTTCCAAGCCGCATCCGGCCATGTTGCAGGAACTGACCCGGGAGCTGGGCCAGGATATGCGACGTACGGTGATGATCGGCGATACGTCGCACGATTTGCTGATGGCGAACAATGCCGGTGCAGCCGGGGTGGCAGTGCAATATGGCGCCCACCCGGTCGAACAACTGACCGCCTGCAATCCGGTGTATTCGGCTGCGACGGTGGCCGAGCTGCACCAATGGCTGAGCGAGAACGCCTGATGGACGAGATCCTGGTCTGCGCCACCGCCGACGTGGAAGATGGCGGCAAGGGCGTGCGTTTCGCGGTGAACACCGACGGCACGGCCGGCACCGGCTTCGTGGTGCGCTACGATGGCGCGCCATATGCCTATCTGAACCGCTGCGCCCATATGCCCATCGAACTCGACTGGGCGGAAGGCGAATTCTTCGAGTCCGGCGGCGCGTACCTGATGTGCGCCACCCACGGCGCCATCTATGCGCCCGAAACCGGCGTGTGCGCAGGCGGGCCCTGCCGTGGCGGTCGCCTGCGGCCGATTGCCGTGATCGAACGCGACCAGCAGATTTTCTGGCAACCGGACGACTACGTGCGGCCGCCATCGGCCTGACTATCCAACTTAAGTAATCCATGAGCGACAACCACATTCCCAAGTCCGGCGACAGCGACGCCGGCGGCGTCAATCCGCCACCTGTCACCCCTGTGCCGCCCGCAGCGTCGGCTGCTGCCGGCAACTGGGAGCGTGCCGTGCTGGAAAAGCTGGTGTTTGCCACGCTCAAGGAGCAAAAATCGGCGCGCCGCTGGGGTATCTTCTTCAAATCCGTCACCTTGCTGGTGATCGTGGTGGCCCTGGCTACCTACATGGACGTCAGCTGGACCGGCTCCGAGGAAACCCTGGGCCGCCATACCGCGCTGATCGAGATCGAAGGCGCCATCGAATCCGAGGGCAGTGGTGCTGCAGCGATCGTGATCCCGGCGCTGAACAAGGCGTTTTCCGACAGCGGCTCGGTGGCGGTGGTGTTGCACATCAATAGCCCGGGCGGCAGCCCGGTCCAGGCTGGCATGATCGTGGACGAGATGCGGCGCCTGCGCACCGGCTATCCATCGAAGCCGCTGTACGTGGTGGTGGACGAGATTTGCGCCTCGGGCTGCTATTACATCGCTGCCGGCGCCGACCGCATTTATGTCAACAAGGCCAGTATCGTCGGTTCGATCGGCGTGCTGATGGACGGCTTCGGCTTTTCTGGCGCCATGGAAAAAGTGGGCGTCGAACGGCGACTGCTGACGGCCGGTGAAAACAAGGGATTCATGGACCCGTTCAGCCCGCTGACCGACAAGCACCGCCAGTATGCCCAGGCCATGCTCGATGAAATCCACCAGCAGTTCATCGACGTCGTGCGCGCCGGCCGTGGCAAGCGCCTCAAGGAAACCCCGGAGATGTTCTCGGGCCTGTTCTGGACCGGCGCCCGCTCGATCGACCTGGGCCTGGCGGACGCCTACGGCACCGTGGACAGCGTCGCGCGCGACGTGGTGCGGGCCGAGGACATCATCGACTACACCACCCACGAGGGCTTGCCGGAGCGCGTGCTGAAGAAATTCGGCGCTGCCATGGGCGCGGGCGCTATCAAATCGGCGGTGGAAAGCGTCAAACCGACCCTGCGCTGAGCGGCGAGATACCGGGTTTGCTGTCGCTCAAGGCAAACCGATTAACATTATCAATACCGACTTGCTTGCATCTGCTACCAGTTCGGCTATAGTGGTGGTGTAGTTCTTTCCAAGGGAGGTCGATATAAACTGTTTATCTCGTTGTCAGCAGAAGTTGAAGCTTAGCTTGATCCACCAAGAATGAACTACCTTACCGCATCTCGCATGCGGACTTGAGAGAATTGTGATTCCTCGTCAGCACCCGTACAGGGTGCTGGAAACAGCGGCGCAATGCCGCTGTTTCCTATGGTGCTTGCCGATGGCGCTGTTTCCTGCGTCATGCCACCCCCGTCCAGCCAGTCCAGAAACAGTTGTTGTTGCCGCGCGTACCAGGCGGCTTGCGCGCTGCTGGCCGGTGCGCCGGTGGCTGACGCCTGGCCTTCCGGCGCAAGCAGACAGCCCTGGCGGCAACGGCTGATCAGGAGCTGGGTGCGGTGCGTGGCGGCGTGGGAACGGGCCAGCAAGGTGCGGATATAGGTGGTGGGCATGGCGAGCTTCCTGCTGAGTATTTCCTAGTGCGTTAGGCGAATTCCTAATGCGGTTTGAAGTCTAACCCCGCGAACATTGCTGAACTTGATGTATATCAATAATGCGCGTGCCCCTCCCAAGCATACAGCCATCCTGTAAAATTCGCTCCATGAGCAAATTATCCCTGGACCGCATCCTGCAATCGCAGGGTTTCGGCACCCGCAAGTACTGCCGCGCCCTCATCGAAGATGGCGAAGTGAGCATCGCCGGTGTCGTACACGACAAATACAAAGAAACGCTTGAAACCGACGGCCTGGTGCTGACCGTGTTCGAGGAAGAGTGGGTAGTGCGCGAACACGTGTACATCGCCTTGTATAAACCTGCCAACTTCGAGTGTTCGCGCAAGCCCAGCCACCATCCTGGCGTGCTGACCTTGTTGCCCGAGCAATTCACCTGGCGCGAAGTGCAGCCGGTCGGAAGGCTCGATCACGACACCACCGGCATGCTGCTGATGTCCGACGATGGCCCGTTTATCCATGCCCAATCGTCGCCGAAGCGCCATGTTCCGAAAATTTACCAGGCCACCACGCAAGACCCGGTCACCGACGAACTGGTGGCTCAGCTGCTGGGCGGCGTGCAATTGCACGACGAGCCGGCGCCGCTGGCAGCGCAAACTTGCGTCAAGCGTGGCGAGCACCAGCTCGAAATCGTGCTGGAACAGGGCAAGTACCACCAGGTCAAGCGCATGCTGGCCGCTGCCGGCAACCATTGCAGCGCCTTGCATCGCTCTGCCATCGGCACCCTGACCCTGGAAGAGCTGGGCCTGGAGGAGGGAGAATGGTGCTTCCTCACCCCGGAACACATGGCGAAATTAACACCTTCCCAATAATTTCCACACGGAATCACTGATCTGGCACGGAAAACCTGCCGTATTCCACCGATGGTGTGATGTTGCCGCACTCGATAATGGCAACATCGAAATAAACCATGCGGCAGACACACCATGTCAGACAGCAGCGACGCAGAAAAGACCGAAGCAGCGTCACCGAAGCGCCTCGAGCAGGCGCGTGAGGAAGGCGACATTCCGCGTTCGCGCGAAGTGGCCACATTTACCGTGTTGATGGCGGCCGGCGTCGGCCTGTGGACCTTTGGCGACAGCCTGATCCGCCAACTCAATTCCGCGCTGGTCTCGGGCCTGACCCTGGACCAGGAGCAAATCTTCAATTCCAACGTCTTGCTGCATCGTGTAGCGCTCGACGTCAGCCGCGTGCTGATCGCCTGCCTGCCGCTGGGCCTGGCCCTGATGCTCGTGGCGGTTATCTCGCCTATCCTGATCGGCGGCTGGCTGTTCAGCGCCAAGGCCTTCGTGCCGAAATTCAACAAGCTCAATCCCATCAACGGCATCAGCAATATGTTCTCGAAGAACGCGCTGGTGGAACTGTTCAAGGCCATCGCCAAGGCGACCGTGGTGGGCGTGGTGGCGTGGATGGTGATGATGAAGCAGCAGGACGCCGTCATCGGTCTGGCCGTGGAGCCGCTGCGCCTGGGCACCACCCACATGCTCAATATGCTGGGCAGCAGCTTTTTGTACATCGTCGGCGCGCTGGGCCTGATCGCCGCCATCGATGCGCCGTACCAGCTGTGGCACTACGCCGACAAGCTCAAGATGACGCGCCAGGAAGTGATCCAGGAGTCGAAAGAATCGGACGGCAACCCGCAAATCAAGGGCAAGATCCGCCAGCTGCAGCGCGAGATGGCCAAGCGCCGCATGATGGCCGACGTGCCGACCGCCGACGTGGTGGTGACCAATCCTACCCACTACGCAGTGGCACTGAAATACAACGACGGCATGCGCGGCGCACCGAAAGTGATCGCCAAAGGCACCGACGAAACCGCTGCCAAGATCCGCGAAATCGCCCGCGAGAACAAGGTCATCATGCTCGAAGCGCCGGCCCTGGCCCGGGCGCTGTACAAGCATGCCGAGATCGGCGACGAGATTCCTGCCACGCTGTACGCGGCGGTGGCCGAAGTGCTGGCCTATGTCTTCCAGCTGCGCATGTACAGCAAGGGCGGCGCGCCACGGCCGACTGAACCGAAGGTACTCGATGTGCCGCCGGAACTCGATCCGCACAACCCGGCGTACGTCGATAAATTCGGCAACAAACCAAACATGAATAACGGAGCACCCGCATGAGCGCAATGAGCAACGTCAAAATGCCGCCATGGCTGCAAGGCCTGGCCACCAGCCAGAACAAGTCGTCGCTGGCGGCGCCGATCTTCCTGATCATGATGCTGGCCATGATGATCTTGCCGCTGCCGGCGTTCGTGCTCGACATCTTCTTCACCTTCAATATTGCGCTGGCGATCGTGGTGCTGTTGACCAGCCTGTACACGGTCAAGCCGCTCGACTTCATGGCGTTTCCGACCGTGCTGCTGGTCTCGACCATGTTGCGGCTGTCGCTGAACGTCGCGTCCACCCGCGTGGTGCTGACCGAAGGCCACACAGGCGCGGATGCTGCCGGTAAAGTGGTGGAGGCCTTCGGCCACTTCCTGATCGGCGGTAATTACACGGTCGGTATCGTGGTGTTCATCATCCTGACCATCATCAACTTTATCGTGGTGACCAAGGGTGCGGGCCGTATCGCCGAGGTGGGTGCGCGTTTCGCCCTGGACGCCATGCCAGGTAAGCAAATGGCGATCGATGCCGACCTGAATGCCGGCCTGATCGGCGAAGCGGACGCCCGCAAGCGCCGCAACGAAGTCTCGCAGGAAGCGGAATTCTATGGCGCGATGGACGGCGCCAGTAAATACGTGCGCGGCGATGCCGTGGCCGGCATCCTGGTCACCGTGATCAACGTCATCGGCGGCTTGCTGGTGGGCGTGATCCAGCACGGCCTGCCGTTCGGCGAAGCGGCGCAGATCTACACGCTGCTGGCCATCGGTGACGGCCTGGTGGCGCAGATTCCATCGCTGATCATCTCGATCGCAGCCGGTATCGTGGTCTCGCGCGTGGCCAGCGACGAAGACATCGGCACCCAGATGGTGTCCCAACTGTTTGCTCGGGTGGAAGTGCTGTACGTCACCGGCGGCATCATCTTCGGCCTGGGCCTGATTCCCGGCATGCCCAATGTGATGTTCCTGACCATCGGCGGCGCCATCCTCGGCGCTGGCTACATGATGGCCCGCAAGGAAAAAGTCACCGGTGGCCCGGTGGGCAAGGCGGCCAAGGCCGAGGCGGAAGCTGCCGCAGCTGCTGCCGCCGCGCCACCGGCGCCGGAGCAGGAAGAAGCGAGCTGGCAGGACGTGATGCCGGTCGATACCCTGGGCCTGGAAGTGGGCTACCGCCTGATTCCGCTGGTCGATAAGACCCAGGGCGGCGAGCTGCTCAAGCGCATCAAGGGCATCCGCAAGAAGTTCGCGCAGGAAGTGGGCTTCCTGGCGCCGCCGGTGCACATCCGCGACAACCTGGAGCTCAAACCGTCGGCCTACCGCATCACCCTCAAGGGCGTGGAAGTGGGCATGGGCGAAGCGTTCAACGGCCAGTTCCTGGCGATCAATCCCGGCATGGCCAGCGGCACGCTGCAAGGCCTGGTGACCACCGATCCGGCCTTCGGCCTGCCGGCCACCTGGATCGACGCCAGCCTGCGCGACCAGGCGCAGGGCATGGGTTACACGGTGGTCGATGCCGGCACCGTGGTGGCCACGCATTTGAACCACCTGATTTCCACCCATGCGTCGGAACTGCTGGGCCGGGCCGAAGTGCAGGCGCTGCTCGACCACCTGGCCAAGGAAGCGCCGCGCCTGGTGGAAGACCTGGTGCCGAAAATGGTGTCGCTGTCCACGCTGCAAAAAGTGCTGCAAAACCTGCTGGTCGAAGGCGTGCACATCCGCGATATGCGCACCATCATCGAGACCCTGGCCGAGCACACCGTGCACACGCAGGACCCAAGCGACCTGACCGCGCTGGTGCGCATGGCGCTGGGTCGCGCCATCGTCCAGCAGCTGTTCCCGGGTACCAACGAATTGTCGGTGATGACCCTGGATAACCGCCTGGAACGCCTGTTGATGCAGGCGCTGGCTGCCAGTGGCCCGGACGGCGCCGGCATCGAACCCGGCCTGGCCGACACCATCGCCCAGCAGGCCGCGAACGCGGCGCAGCAGCAGGAGGCGATGGGACTGACGCCGGTGCTGCTGGTGCCGGGCCCGCTGCGCGCCTTGCTGTCGCGCTTCCTGCGGCGCGCGCTGCCGCAGCTGAAAGTGCTGTCGCATGCCGAAATTCCGGAGAGCAAAACCATCCGCGTGACCGCGCTGGTGGGCCAGACGTAATCTCGCTTCGTCCGGCGCGCGTTTGATCCGCATCAAACCGCGCCCTGTGCAAAGTCTAAAACTTGGCATATGAGCGACGACTACGATTCGCCATGGAAGGAAGTGGTCATGCACCACTTTCCGGAATTCATGGCTTTCTATTTCCCCCAGGCGCATGCGCAAATCGACTGGTCGCTGCCGCACGTGTTTCTCGACCAGGAACTGGCAGCGTTGTCGGCAGATGCCGAGCTCGGCAAACGCTTGTTGGACAAGCTGGTCAGCGTGCGCAAGCTCGATGGCGACGAGCAGTGGGTACTGGTGCACCTGGAAGTGCAGGGCTGGCACGATGCCGATTTTGCCGAGCGCATGTTCATCTACAACTACCGCGTGTATGATCGCTACCGCCATCCGGTGGCCAGCATGGCGTTGCTGACCGACGAGAATCGCCACTGGCGTCCGACCGGTTTCGGCTGGCAGCAGCTTGGCTGCACGATGCAGCTTGATTTTCCGATCGCAAAAATGCAGGATTACGCATACGTGATCCCGGACTTGGCGAGCCAGGAAAACGCGTTCGCGCTGGTGAGCGCAGCGCATTTGCTGGCTCAGAATACCCGTAACGATGCGCATCGACGCCGCATCGCCAAGTGGAAACTCACCAAGATGTTGTATGAGCGCGACTGGGATCGGCAGCGTATCATCGATCTCTATCGGGTGATGGACTGGATCATGCGCTTGCCGCCAGCGCTGGAGCAGCGCCTGCGATCAGGGATTGTTCAACTGGAAAGGAGGAGTGACATGACATACTTGTCTTCTATCGAACGTATAGGTATGGAAATTGGGATCAAGAAAGGCATGGAGCAGGGCCTGCAACAGGGCATGCAACAAGGTCTGGAACAAGGTTTGGAACAAGGTTTGGAACAAGGTTTGGAACAAGGCCTGGAACAAGGCCTGGAACAAGGCCGGGAGCAAGGTCTGGAAAAAGGCCTGGAACAAGGCCGGGAGCAAGGTCTGGAAAAAGGCCTGGAAAAAGGTCTGGAGCAAGGACAGCGGCGCGGTTCTGCTGACTTGCTGTCCCTGATGCTTAAAGCCCGCTTCGGCCCGTTAAGTTTGCCTGTGCAAATCATGCTGGAAGATGCACCCGCCGACCTGCTCAATCAGTGGGCAAAAAACTTTGTCCACGCCGATTCGCTCGACGCTGTTTTTCGTACCGAATGACCAAGCCTGACCACTCCACGCGGCCGCATTGAAATGCGGCCCATTTCCCCGCCTGTTCATCAGATCGTTTCCTGAGTGCATCGTCAATAATGGCACTGTCCGAGTGATAGAAGCGTCGCAGCCGCGCGATGCATTGCTCAAGCTACAGGAGTCATCGATGGCCTACATTACCTTGCAACCCCGCGTCAGCCAGTTCCTGGGGAGCCGGCCATGAACGTGAAAAAATTCACCGCGCCGACGTCGCGCGAGGCATTGCGCAAGGTCCGTGAGTCGCTGGGGCCGGACGCCGTGATCCTGTCCAACCGCCAGGCCGACGGCATGGTGGAAATCCTGGCCTTGGCCAATGACGATGCGGCCTCGTTGGCGATGCCGGCGCCGCACTCGCCGATGGCCGAGCCGGCCCCGTCGCTCGACTTCGACGCCGCCATCGCGCAACGCAGCCAGCGCCTCGATGCGCGTCTTGAGCCCCATTTCGACGAAGCGCCCTACATGGCGACACGCCAGGCGCAGCCGCCTCAGCAGACCATGCAGCCGGCGGCACGCCACGCGCAGCCACCTCAGCAGACCATGCAACCGCTGCACCACCAGGCCGCCCAGCAACCGCCACGCCGCGTGGTCGCCTCGCCTTCTTCGTACGCCACCAAGACCGCTGCTGCAGCAGCGCCGGCCAGCATGCCAGCCCAGCCGCGCGCGCCGCAACTCGATGCCGAACAGGTCAGCGCCATGGTCGCCTCGGCCGTGGCCAGCGCCAAGCAGAGCGCCGCCGCCGAAATGCAGGACATGATGAGCGAAATCCGCGCCATGCGCGGCATGATGCAAACCCAGCTGGCGGAAATCGCCTGGGGCAGCACCCAGGCCCGCGAGCCGCAAAAGGCCGCCGTGCTGCGCGAGATGCTGGCCGCCGGTTTTTCGGCCAGCCTGTCGCGCTACCTGATCGACAAGTTGCCGGCCGGCCGCGACGCCGCCGACAGCATGCGCTGGATTAAGACCGTGTTGACGCGCAACCTGTCGGCCATGGCCAACGAAGATGCGCTGATCGACCAGGGCGGCGTGTTCGCACTGGTGGGCCCGACCGGCGTCGGCAAAACCACCAGCACCGCCAAGTTGGCCGCGCGCTGCGTGATGCGTCACGGCCCGGACAAGCTGGCCCTGATCACCACCGACGCCTACCGCATCGGCGCCCACGAACAACTGCGTATCTACGGCAAGATTCTTGGCGTGATGGTGCACTCGGTCAAGGACGAAGCGGACCTGCGCATCGCCCTCAAGGAATTGCGCAACAAGCACACGGTGCTGATCGACACCGTGGGCGTGAGCCAGCGCGACCAGATGGTCACCGAGCAGGTCTCGATGCTGCAAGGCGCCGGCTCCGACGTCAAGCGCCTGCTGTGCCTGAACGCCACGGCCACCCAGGAAACCCTGTCGGAAGTGGTGCGCGCCTACCAAGGCAGCGGCCTGGCCGGCTGCATCATGACCAAGCTCGATGAAGCGGCAGCGATCGGCAACGTGCTCGACGTGGTGATCCGCCAGAAGCTCAACCTGTTCTACGTCTCGAACGGCCAACGGGTGCCGGAAGACCTGCACCTGGCCGATCCGGCCTACCTGATCGACCGCGCCTTCAAACTCAAGCGCGACGTCGTCAATACCCAGTACCTGGACAATGAACTGCCGCTGTTGATGTCGGGCAGCCAGAACAATGCGCTGCGCGAGGTACACCTTGGCTAATTTCGATTTCGACCAGGCCGAAGGCCTGCGCCGCATGCTGGCGGGGCCCAAGCCCCGCATTGTCACCTTCCTGTCCGCTACCGCGCAGGACGACAAGGGCGCCATGCTGGTCAACTTGGCCGCTTCGCTGGCCCGGGCCGGCAACGACGTGCTGCTGATGGACGCGTGCGCCAGCGCCCGCGGCGTGGCCAGCCGGCTCGGCCTCGACGGCGGCGCCAGCCTGCTCAACGTGGCGCGCCAGGAATGCGCATTGAACCAGGTGCTGCATCAGGCGCCGCAGGGTTTTGCCGTGGCGTCGATGACGCGCGGCATGCCGCGCAGCGGCCCCGACGAAACCCGCCGCCTGGCCAAGGCTTTCGACGTGCTGGTCAAGCAAACCGGCATGGTGATTGTCGATGGCGAGTTCGACGGCGAGTCGTTCCCGGTGCCGGTCATGGCCAGTTCCGAGATCGTGGTGCAAGTGTCGGCCAACGCTGCGTCGATCAAGGCGGCTTATAGTTTAATCAAGCAATTGAACCAGGAATTGGGCCGCCGGCCGTTCGGAATTCTTGTCACTGGTGCATCGGAAGCCGAAGCGAAGTTGGTTTACGATAATATGGCACAAGCTGCCAGCCGTTACCTGGCCGTCAACCTGGTCTCGATGGGCTCGGTGCCGGCCGATGAATACCTGCAGCGCGCCGCGCGTTTGGGTCGCGCGGTGGTGGATGCGTTTCCGCTGGCCGGTGCATCGGTGGCGTTTCGTCAACTGGCGGGGCGCTTTGCGCTGGCTGGCTCGCCTTCTTTCCAGACGGGGAGCGGCAATCATTTTAGCGCTTGAAAGTAAAACAATAGGCTATGTACACGGTCAAAGGGAAAGCGGACAAGAACACCTTGCTGACGGAGCACATGCCGTTGGTCAAGCGTCTTGCCCATCACATGAAGGCAAAATTGCCGCCCAGCGTAGAGGTTGATGATCTGGTGCAAGCCGGCATGATCGGGCTGCTCGACGCCATCAACCGTTACGAAGAAACCCATGGCGCGCAGTTCGAGACCTATGCCGTGCTGCGTATCCGTGGCGCCATGCTCGACGAGCTGCGCACCAGCGACTGGCTGCCGCGCTCGATGCGCCAGAACATGCGCAAGATCGAAGCGGCCATGAGCACGCTGCAACAAAAGCTCGGCCATCCACCGACCGAGTCGGAAGTGGCCAAGTCGCTCAAGCTGTCGCTGTCCGATTACCAGGACATGCTGTCCGACGGCGGCGGCCACCAGCTGGTGTACTACGAGGACTTCCATGACGACGACGGCAACGACAGTTTCCTCGACCGCTATTGCTCCGATGAAGAGTCCGATCCGCTGCGCGCACTGCTCGACACCGATTTCCGCCAGGCCGTGATCAACGCCATCGATGCCTTGCCCGAGCGCGAAAAGATCCTGATGGGGCTGTACTACGAAGAGGAGCTCAACTTGAAGGAAATCGGCGCCGTGATGGGTGTGTCGGAATCACGCGTATCGCAGCTGCATACGCAAGCCGTGGCGCGCCTGCGGGCCAATCTCAGGGAGAAGGCATGGACTGGGCCAGCATAGCCGGTGTCGTCATTGCGCTGATCGGCATCGCCATCGGCCAGACCATGGAGGGCGGCAAGCTGTCCTCGCTGGTGCAGCCGGCCGCGTTTGCCATCGTGGTGGTCGGTACGTTCGGCGCCGTGCTGCTGCAATCGAAGCTGCGCACCTTTGTGCGCGGCATGAAGATGCTGCGCATGGTGTTTGCGCCGCCGCCGGACACGCGCGCCGCGCTGGCGCGCGACATCAGCGCCTGGAACCTGGCCGCGCGCCGCGATGGCCTGCTGTCGCTCGAGCGCCACATGCTGGCCTCCAAGGATAAATTCAACACCAAGGGCCTGCGCCTGATCGTCGATGGCATCAACCCCGACAAGCTGCGCCAGTTGCTCGACACCGAAATCACCGCGTACGAGACCGAGGAACGGCTGGCCGTGCGGGTGTGGGAATCGGCGGCCGGCTACGCGCCCACCATCGGCATCCTCGGCGCCGTGCTGGGCCTCATTCACGTGATGGAAAATCTCACCGATCCCACCAAGCTGGGCGCAGGCATCGCGGTGGCGTTCGTCTCGACGATTTACGGCGTGGGCCTGGCCAACCTGTTTTTCTATCCGATCGCCAACAAGCTCAAGGCCATCGTCAACCAGCATGTGCACCAGCAGGAAATCGCCGCTGCCGTGTTTTACGATATTGCCACCGGCGACCACTCGCGCGTGATCGAAGAGCGCATCGCCACCTTGATGCGAGAGCACTGAGATGTACCACCGGCGCGCCCGCAAAAAGTTCGACGATGAGGTGGAAAACCACGAGCGCTGGCTGATCTCGTACGCCGATTTCATTACCCTGCTGTTCGCGTTCTTCGTCGTGATGTACGCGATCTCGTCGGTCAATATCGGCAAGTACAAGGTGTTTTCCGATGCCCTGGGTGACGCCTTCGGTGGCGCCGGTTCGTCGCCGCCGGTCAACACGCAAGTGCCCAATCTGCCGATCCCCAATCCCGCCCTGAAACGCCGCGCCGAAATGCTGAAACAGGAGCGCCAGGAAATGACCAGGCTGGCGCAGGACTTGCTGTCCACGCTGGCGCCGCTGGTCAAGGAGGGGAAAGTGCGCGTAACGCAGAATAGCCGGGGCGTGAGCGTGGAAATCAATGCCAGCGTGCTGTTCGACCCGGCCGATGCGCGCCTGACGCCGGAATCGGTGGAAGCGCTGAGCGCGGTGGGCGTGCTGCTCAAGAACGATACCCATAACGTGCAGGTCGAGGGTCACACCGATGATCTGCCGATCAGCAATGTGCAATTCCCGTCGAACTGGGAACTGTCGTCGGTGCGCGCGAGCAGCGTGGTGCGTTTATTCGTGGAAAATGGCGTGGCGCCCACGCGGTTGACGGCAGTGGGCTTCGGCTCGAACGTGCCGGTCGCCTCGAACGACGACCCCATCGGCCGCGCCCGCAACCGCCGGGTGGCGGTAACGATTCTATCGGGCTTGCCTGATCCGGTGACGGAGTTGCCGACCGACGGCGCACCGGCGACCGCACCAACGGTAATCCCAGCCGCAGCGCCAGTGCCAGCTCCACAATAATCAAAACGCACGCATCCGAAAGATGGCCTGAACGGCCCGAAGTCCTGGGCGGCCTCAGGCCATCTTTCAGCCTGCTAAAAAGCCTCGGCTGCGTGGTATCGGATTCGACATGCCGGTCGCACTATACGTCTGCCCACCGGTCGAAGGCCGCAGGGCCGCCAGTGCGCCCTGGGTATTATTGATTTGCTTGTTGATCAGCATGCCGTTGACGCGATTGCATTCCTTGGCTTCGCGCGTGGTGTCGAGCAGCGCAGTCCAGGCGTGGGCAATGTCGTCGTCGCCGCTGGCGGCGATCCAGGCTTCCATGCCAGCCTCTTCGGCCGGGAAACCGGCCTTGCCCAGGGCGCGGTGGCGCTGGGCCGACAGCAGTGTCATCTGCGCAATCAACACGGTTTTCTTGTTGGTGACCACATCCAGGCCTTCGATCTCCGCCGAGACCAGCATCTGCTGTTCTTGCTTGAGCAAGTCCAGCAAGGTGGTCATGATGTGCGCTTCTTCACGCAGATTGTCGAGCGGGGTGACCGTGGTCATGATCTATCCTAACGTTGTCTTGAGTGCAGCAGATCCTTGACCGTATCGAGCAAGCCATCCGCCACTTTTTCCGAGTTGACCTGGAACTGCCCATCGGCAATTGCCAGCTTGATGCGTTCGACTTTTTTGCTGTCGAACACGGCGCCTGCGCCATTGGTGGCACTGGCTGCCATGGCCTGTCCCTGCGGCGACAACCGTACGCTGTCGGTCGCAGCCGGAGTAGACGACTGCACCGCCGTCTCCGCGCTGCGGGTGGTCGTGGCGGGCGGGCTGTTCGTTGCAGGCAAGCCTGGCGTGTTCTTTAATGTTGTATCGTTGATTTTCACAGCACTTCCTTCACTGGGTGGAGTGTGATACTCCGGGATCTGAGTCTATAACGGCGCGCGTTTGAGAAACTTTAGCGCCGTCGTGACCAAGACCCCCAGCTTTTGCCCATCCTTTAAAACGCCACCTCCACCAGTCCGCCGGTTTTGGCGATACCACTGATTTGCTGTCCCGAGGCGGTTTTTACCCGCACCACCTGGCCATCGGTCGCCGTGCTCATGGCGCGCGCCTCGGCCGACACGCTGAAACCGCTGCCGGAGGACACCAGCCGCACCAGCTGGCCCGGCTGCACCACCGGCTTGCTGCGCAAGGTATCAAGACGCAAGGGAGTGCCTGGCGGCAATGATGCATTGGTGCTGCGGCCGATCACCTGGCTGACATCGGTGGCCACGCCCGCCGGCAGGCTGGTCAGGTCGCCCTGCAGCACGACCAGTTGGCGCTCCTCGATCTCCTGGCCCTGCACCAGCGGCGCGGCGCTGGCGACATAGTCGCCCATCACGGTCACGCTCGCTTGCACATAGAGGGTCCAGGCGGCTGGCGCCGTGCAGCGCACGCCCACGGTGGTCTTGCCCCAGGCGCGTGCGCCCGGCGAGAAGAATGCCTGCGGGGCAGGGCAGGCGGCCAGGTTTAGGCGCGGGTCGATGGCGCCCACGGCCACCGTGACCTGGCCCGGCAGGCCGCCGCTTTGTATCTTGAGAAAATCTTCAACGGTACGCTTGATGCCGGCCGCGTCCTGGCGGCCCTGGGCGTGAGCCTGGGGCAACACCGGTAGCAGCAGCGCGGCGGAAATTAACAGTGTAACGAGACGTGGGGTCATGGCGCAGGCCTTCCATTCAATGCTGCCATGATAGAGAAGCGCGCCGCGCTTGAAGCGTGGAATAAGGTGGAAAAGCCGCTGCTGCTCGATTGATGGTTCGCTGGAGCAACTCCGTATCATCGATCCTGTTAATACACCCGGAGGCCACCATGCTTTCCAAGCTCGACGACTACATGCGCTTTAACGAATCGGCCCTGAACTTGCGCGAAAAGCGCCAGACCGTGCTCGCTTCGAATATCGCCAATGCCGACACGCCCAATTACAAGGCGCGTGACATCGATTTTTCCAGCGCCATGAAGGCAGCCGTGGAAAAGGCCAGCCCGACCGCCGCCGCCAGCATGAAGACGACCGCCGCGCGCCACTTCCCGAACCCGCCGTCCGATGGCGGCCTGCTGGCCGACGGCACGCCGCTGCTGTACCGGGGCGTGGTCCAGGGCGCGGTCGATGGCAACACGGTCGACATGGACGTCGAGCGCAACCAGTTTGCCGACAACGCGGTGCGCTACGAGGCCAGCCTTACCATGATCAATTCGCAGATCAAGGGCATGATGAACGCCCTGCAGTCCGGTAACTGAGGAGCCTGATCATGTCCCTCTTCAGCATCTTTAATGTTTCCGGTTCGGCCATGAGCGCGCAAGCCCAGCGCCTCAACGTCACTGCCTCCAACCTGGCCAATGCCGACAGCGGCACCAGCTCCACCGGCGAAGCCTACCGTGCGCGCCAGGTCGTGTTCGAAGCGACGCCGCCCACCAATGGCGGCGCCTCGACCGGCGTGCGCGTCAAGCAGGTGGTGGAAGACCAGTCGCCGATGAAAATGAAATACGACCCGCAAAACCCGCTGGCCGACGACAAGGGCTACGTGACCATGCCCAACGTCAATCCGGTTGACGAGATGGTCAACATGCTGTCGGCGTCGCGTTCCTACCAGAACAACGTGGAAGTGATGAACGCCGCCAAGTCGATGTTGAACAAAACCCTGACCATCGGTCAGAACTGATAGAAAGAATCATCATGGCAGTCAGCGGCATTATCGATACCCCCAAGACCGTGACCACCAACTCGGTGGCCACCAGCTCGAGCACCAGCACCACCTCCACCGACAGCGTGCAGGCCGACCAGGACAAGTTCATGCTGCTGCTGGTGACCCAGCTGAAGAACCAGGATCCGCTCAACCCGATGGACAACGCCGCCATGACCAGCCAGCTGGCGCAGCTGTCCACCGTTACCGGCATCAACAAGGTCAACGCCACGCTGGAGTCCCTGCGGGCCGACCAGGCCAGCGCCCAGTCGATGACGGCAACCAACCTGATCGGCAAAGGCGTACTGGTGGCCGGCAAGGGCATCGAACTGAGCACCGCCACCGCCGCCGACGGCACCAAGTCCAGCAGCAGCGTGTTTGGCGTGGAGCTGGGCTCGGCGGCTGACGTGGTCGATATCAACATCGTTGACAAGACCGGCAAGACGGTACGCACCATGAGCATGAAAAGCGCGGATGCCGGTACTTACCCGATCACCTGGGATGGCACCAAGGACGACAAGACGGCAGCCGAAGCGGGCAGCTACACGTTCACGGTCAAGGCCACCACCGGCGGCAAGGCGCTCGACAATGCGACCCCGCTGCAACTGGCGGCCGTGGCCAGCGTGTCCACCGGCAGCGCCGGCGTCAAACTCAACACATCGCTCGGCCACTTCACCTTGGCTGAAATTAAAGAAGTACTTTAACTAGGGGAATACCATGTTCCAACAAGGACTGAGCGGCCTGAACGCTGCATCGAAATCGCTGTCGGTGATCGGTAACAACATCGCCAATGCCAGCACTGTCGGCTTCAAGAGTTCGGAAGCGCAGTTTGCCGACCTGTATGCCAATTCGCTCAACGGCGTGGCCGGTCAAAATCCGGGCATCGGCGTGATGACCTCCAAGATTGCCCAGCAGTTCACGCAAGGGAATATCGAAACCACCAACAACCCGCTCGACGTCTCGATCAACGGCGGCGGCTTCTTCCGCATGACCGTCAATGGCGCGGTGCAGTACTCGCGCAATGGCCAGTTCCACGAAGATAACAAGCACACGCTGGTCAACGCGCAGGGTGCGGTGCTGACTGGCTACCTGGCCAACACCGCCGGCGTGATCCAGCTCGGTGCGCCGGTACCGCTGGTGCTCGACAAGTCGGATCTGAAACCGGTGCAAACCACCGAGGCCAACTATCACCTGAACCTGAGCTCGGCCGAGAAAGTGCCTGCCAAGAACCCGTTCAACGCCAACGACCCGGAAACCTATAACAAGCAGACCGTGCTGGACGTGTACGACAGCCTCGGCACCCAGCACATCATGACCACGTACTATGTCAAGACCGATGCCAACGTCTGGGACGTGTACGCCGCTGCCGACAACAAGGAAGTCATTTCTGCCGGCGTGGCCGCCGCCATCAATTCCGATGCCGGCGTGGCCACGGCACGCACCGCCTACAACGATGCCATCCGCGCCACGCCGCCCGATGCCGCCACTATTGCCCAGGCTGCCAAGACCTACGCCACGGCCGCTTACCAGGTGATGCGCACGGCCGCGTCCACCGCGCCAGCCCAGGCCAGCGCTGCCCAACTTGCTGCGCTCGACACCGCGTACGCCGCGCTCGATCCGACCAATTCCGGCAGCATTACCGGCCAGTCGCCGGACGAAATCAGCGCCAAGCTGGCCGACGCCATCACGGTGCCGGCAATCAAGGTCGGCACCTTGCAATTCGACCGCAGCGGCAACCTCGACCCGGGCGCCATGGCCTTGCGCACGCCGCCGCAAACGCTGCCGTTCCAGATCCAGTTGCCGATCTTCCCGGACACCGGCTCGCTGCAGCCGCTGACGGTTGCCACCACGTTCGAGAACACCACGCAGTACGGCAGCGCCACCAACGACCTGGGCTCGGTCCAGAACGGCTACTCGGCCGGCTCGTGGCAGCGTTTGTCGATCGACGAGAACGGCATCATCCTGGGCCAGTACAGCAACGGCAAGTCGCGCGCCATGGGGCAGATCGCCATGGCCAACTTTGCCAGCGTCGATGGCCTGACCCCGCTCGGTAACAATGCGTGGTCCGAAAGCGCCGCGTCCGGCCAGCCGATGATCGGCGTGCCGAATGCCGGTTCTATGGGGCAGTTGCGTTCGAGTTCGGTGGAAACCTCGAACGTCGATCTGACCGAGGAACTGGTCAACATGATCACCGCGCAGCGCGTCTATCAGGCCAATGCGCAGACCATCAAGACCGAAGACTCGCTGCTGCAAACGCTGGTCAACCTGCGTTGATGAGGTAAGCCATGGACCGTCTGATCTATACCGCGATGACCGGTGCGCGGCACGTGATGGAGCAGCAAGCCACCGTGTCGAACAACCTGGCCAACGCCACCACCAACGGTTTTCGCGCCCAGCTCGATTCCTTCCGGGCGGTGCCGGTCATGTCGGACGGCCTGCCCACGCGCGCCTTCGTGGTCGATTCCACGGTGGGCTCCAACTTCACGGCCGGACCGATGCAAACCACCGGTCGCGCGCTCGATATCGCCATCCGCGAGCAGGGCTGGCTGGCGGTACAGTCGGCCGACGGTTCGGAGGCATATACCCGCAACGGCAGCCTCCGCGTGAACGAAAACGGCTTGCTGCAAACCACCAGCGGCCAGACCTTGATCGGCGACGGCGGCCCCATCGCGGTGCCGCCCGACACCACCATCACGATTGCCAGCGACGGCACGGTCAGCACGGTGTCCAACGAATTCCAGCCGGGCCCGTCGAACGTGCTCGGCCGTTTAAAACTGGTCAATCCGCCGACCGCCGGCCTGCTGCGCGGCGACGACGGCCTGTTCCGCCAGGCCGACGGCACGCCGGCGCAGAACGACCCGGCCGTGCGCATTGTCGATGGCGTAATCGAGGGCAGCAACGTCAACCCGGTCGATTCCATGGTCAACATGATCAGCCTGGCAAGGCAGTTCGACATGCAAATGAGCTTGCTGAAGAACGCCGAGAATAACGCCGCAAAAGCCACCCAGATCCTCGCTTTGGGTTGACCCCGACTCCCGCATAATGCTGTTGTGGGATGAGCGTTTGCCGCTGTGGCGAACGCCCATCCAAGCTACGGGAGAAGGATCATGATACGTTCACTTTGGATCGCCAAGACCGGCATGGAGGCGCAGCAGACGCAGCTCGACGTCACCTCGCACAACCTGGCCAACGTCAGCACCACCGGCTTCAAGAAATCGCGCGCGGTCTTCGAGGACCTGCTGTACCAGAACATCCGCCAGCCCGGCGGCCAGTCGTCGCAACAGACCAACCTGCCATCGGGCATGCAGCAAGGTACCGGTGTGCGTCCCGTCGCGATCGAACGCATCCACACCCAGGGCAATCCGCAGGCGACCGGCAACGACAAGGACATCATGGTCAACGGCGCCGGCTTCTTCAACGTGCTGCTGCCAGACGGTACCACCGCCTACACCCGCGACGGCTCGTTCCAGCGCGATAACAACGGCCAGATGGTCACCTCCAGCGGCTTCGTGCTGCAACCGCCGATCACCATCCCGATCGAAGCACAAAACATCACCGTCGGCCGCGACGGCACGGTCTCGGCCCTGGTGCCGGGCACGGTGGCGCCGCAGCAGCTGGGTGCGCTGCAACTGTCCACTTTCATCAATCCGACCGGGCTCGAATCGAAGGGTGAAAACCTGTACGTTGAGACCGGCGCGTCGGGCGCACCGCAAACCAATACGCCGGGCACCAACGGCCTCGGCGCCATCCTGCAAGGCTACGTGGAATCGTCGAACGTCAACGTGGTCGAGGAAATGGTCAACATGATCCAGAGCCAGCGCGCCTACGAGATCAATTCCAAGGCCATCACCACGTCGGACCAGATGCTGGCCCGCTTGTCGCAGCTGTAAGGAATACGCCATGAAACTCGCCTCCCTCGTCCTTGCTGTCGCCGCCATGCTGGCCGGCTGCGCCAATGTCACGCCCACGTCGATCGTCGATTCGCCGCGCACCGCGCGCCCGCTGACGACCGAGCAGATGCAGGTCAAGCCGACCAGCGGCGCCATCTACCAGGGCGGCAATTTCCGGCCGATCTTCGAGGACCGCCGCGCGCGCCAGGTGGGCGATGTGCTGACCCTGGTCATCACCGAACGCACCACCGCCAACAAGGCCGGGACCAATTCTGCCAACAAGACCAGCGCGGTCAGCATCGGCCTGCCGAAACCGTTGCAGGGCACGTTCGGCAACCCGCTGGCGATCAACAACGAAAACAGCTTTTCCGGTGCCGACAACCAGACCGCCAGCAACGCCTTCACCGGTACCATGGGCATCACCGTGGTGGAAGTTCTGCCGAACGGCAATCTGATCGTGGCCGGCGAAAAGCAGGTGGCGATGAACAAGGGCGTGGAATTCATCCGCTTCTCCGGCATGGTCAATCCCGACAATATTGTCACTGGCAATACCGTGTCGTCCACCGCCGTGGCCGATGCTCGCGTCGAGTACCGCACCAGCAGCCAGGTGGACAAGGCGGAAGTGGCGTCGATGGTGTCGCGCTTCTTCCAGAGCATCTTGCCGTTCTGAGGCCGATCATGAAACATTTTCCATCGATCCCGAAAGCCCACAGCGCCGAGCGTGCTGTCGCCGCCTGCAAGCGCGCAGCGGTGGTGGTGGGCATCATCGTCGGCACCGTGGTGCTGTCGCTGCTGATGGCGCCACCGGCCCAGGCCGAGCGCCTGCGCGACCTGGCCAGCATTGCCGGCGTGCGCCACAATCAGCTGATCGGTTACGGCATCGTGGTAGGTCTCGATGGCAGCGGCGACCAGACCACGCAAACCCCGTTCACCGTGCAAAGCGTGGTGTCGATGCTGCAGCAACTGGGCGTGAACCTGCCGCAGGGCACCCAGTTGCAACTGAAAAACGTCGCGGCCGTGATGGTCACGTCGTCGCTGCCGCCGTTTTCGCAGCCGGGCCAGACGCTCGACATCACCGTCTCGTCGATGGGTAACGCCAAGAGCTTGCGCGGCGGCACCTTGTTGATGACGCCGTTGAAAGGCGCCGATGGCCAGGTCTATGCCATGGCGCAAGGCAATGTGCTGGTGGGCGGCGTCGGGGTGCAGGCCGGTGGTGGCGGTGGCGGCAATTCGCTGGTCATCAATCACTTGAGCGTGGGCAAGATTTCTGCCGGCGCCACGGTGGAGCGTGCCGTCGCTTCCAGCCTGGGCGAGGGCAACATGATCCGCCTGGAACTCAACACCGCCGACTTCGCTACTGCAAGCCGCGTGGTGGACGCCATCAACGACAAATACGGCGCCGGCATTGCCTACGCGCTCGATGGCCGCGTGATCCGAGTGCAGGCGCCCAGCAGCAGCGACCAGCGCGTGACCTTCATCGGCACCTTGCAGGATATGAATGTCAACCCGGCCGAACAGCCGGCCAAGGTGATCATGAATGCGCGCACCGGCTCGGTGGTGATGAACCGCGCGGTAACGCTGGAGACGTGCGCCATTTCGCACGGCAATATGTCAGTATCGGTCTCGTCCGATCCGCAGGTGAGCCAGCCTAATCCGCTCTCGGGCGGTTCCACCGTGGTCACCCAGAATCAAAACGTGGCCATCAAAAAAGACGGTGGCAAGGTCATGATGGTCAAGGGCGGCGCTTCGCTGGCCGAGGTCGTCAAGGCCCTCAACGCCATCGGCGCCACACCGCAGGACTTGCTGTCGATCCTGCAAGCCATGAAGGCCGCAGGATCGCTGCGCGCCGAACTGGAAATCATTTAAGCAGATTGCGGGACTATCGCCATGGCCAGCCAAAACACCTCCAACGTCGGTAACGACCTCTCCCGAAAATTCGCGCTCGATGTCAAGGACATGGGCAGCTTGCGCCAGGGTGCGCGGGCCGGCACGCCCGAAGCGCTCAAGGGCGCCGCCACCCAATTCGAAGCGATGTTCGTCAACATGATGTTGAAGACCATGCGCGAGGCGTCGCCGCAGGACAGTCTCACCAATAGCGACCAGACCAAGATGTTTACCGGCATGCAGGACCAGCAAACCGCCCAGAGCATCGCCAAGAAGGGCATCGGCCTGGCCGACATGCTGGTACGCCAGCTGGGCCAGAACGACAAGCAGGCGCTGGCCGTGGGCGGCGCTGGCGACCCCACCGACGGCGCCAACGCCGGCAGCTTTGCCGGCATGGCCAGCCTGATGGACGCCAGGCTGCAAAAAGCCATCGCCGCTGCCGGCGGCAACGCTACGGCCAAGGCCGAAGCCACTGCCGAGGCCAAGACCGCCGCACCGGCGCGGCGCGGTTCGCAGGCGCCGCACGTGGTGAGCTTCCAGGAAAAACTGTCGGCGCACGCCGACGAGGCCAGCGCCGCCACCGGCATCCCGGCCAAGTTCATGCTGGGCCAGGCCGCGCTCGAGAGCGGCTGGGGCAAACGCGAAATCAAGGGCCGCGATGGCACCAACAGCAACAACCTGTTCGGCATCAAGGCTACGGCTGACTGGAAAGGCAAGGTGGTCGAGGCGACCACGACCGAGTACGTCAACGGCAAGGCCCAGACCAAGGTGGAACGCTTCCGCGCCTACGACAGCTATGCGGACAGCTTCAAGGACTATGCGCGCCTGATCACCAGCAATCCGCGCTACGAAAAAGTACTGGCCAGCGCCGGCGACGCCAGCGCGTTTGCCCAGGGGCTGCAGAAGGCGGGATATGCCACCGACCCCCAATACGCTAATAAATTGACTAGCATCATAAAACGCTCTCTGGCGGGCTAGCTAAAAGCGGTCGCTCAAGTTTATGGCTACAGAGCCGTAAACCATAACAACATAAAGTGAAACCATCATGAGTCTACTGAGCATCGGCAGAAGTGGTTTGTTGGCGGCCCAGGTCGGATTGTCCACGACCGGCAACAACATTACCAACGCGAACGTCCCGGGCTACTCCCGCCAGGGCGTGGTGCAGACCGACACGCCTTCGCAAAACAGCGGTGCGGGTTTCGTCGGCACCGGTACCGAAGTGTCCACCGTCCGCCGTTACTACGACAATTTCCTGGCCAACCAGCTGCGCGGCGCCGAGACCAACCAGGCGTCGCTGGAAACCTATTACAAGCAGATTTCGCAGATCGACAACCTGCTGGCCGACCCCACCGCCGGCCTGTCGCCGGTGATGCAGGATTTCTTCAACGGTGTGCAGAATGCCACTGCCAATCCGGCCTCGGCTGCGGCGCGGCAATCGATGTTGTCCACGTCCGAATCGCTGGCCGCGCGTTTCCAGGGGATGAGCGCGCGCCTGGACGAGATTTCCGATGGCGTCAACAGCCAGATCGTCTCCAACGTGGGCGAGATCAACTCGTTTGCGCGCCAGATCGCCGACCTCAATAACACCATCGCCGGCCTCAGCTCGGGCGGCGATGCCCCCAACGACCTGCTCGACCACCGCGACCAGCTGATCACCGAGTTGAACAAGCTGGTCAAGACTACCGTTGTGCCTGGCGACAACAATATGCTGACCGTGCAAATGGGCACCGGCCAGCCTTTGGTCGTGGGCAATAACGCGTTCACCCTGGGCACGTCGCAAATGGCCAACGATCCGTCCAAGATGACGGTCGGCTACCAGACCGCGAACGGCAAATTCACGCCGTTGCCCGACAAGGTGCTCAACGGCGGCCAACTGGGTGGCTTGCTGGAGTTCCGCAATACCGCGCTCAACGGCGCGCAGAATCAGCTGGGCCAGGTGGCGGCGTCGCTGGCCACCAGTTTCAATGCTCAGCACGAACTGGGCCAGGACCAGAACAGCGTGGCCGGCGGCACCTTCTTCAACGCGATCCAGGCTTACGTCAATCCCAACACCAACAATGCGCCGCAAAGCACGGCCGAGGTGAAGGGCACGGTGGTCGATGCCGGCAAGCTGACCGCCAGCGATTACAGCGTCGATTTCGACGGCACCAATTTCAACGTCAAGCGCCTGACCGATGGCCAGGTCACGCAAATCAATCCGTTCCCGCAGACCGAACCGCAGGTGATCGACGGCGTGGCCTACAGCATCACCGGCACCCCGGCGCAAAACGACAACTTCCTGGTGCGCCCGACCTACAGCGCGGCCAAGGACTTGACGGTGGCGATCAAGGACCCGGCCAAGATCGCCCTGGCCGCGCCGATCACCACGGCCGCGCCGATCGCCAACACCGGCACCGCCAAGATCTCGGCCGGTACGGTGGATCAGAACTACCTGACACCGGGCAATGCCTTGACCGCACCGGTCACGCTGACCTTCGACAAGGCGGCCGGCACGCTGACCGGCTTCCCGGCCGGCCAGGATGTCACGGTCACGGCCAACGGCAACAGCACCACGTATCCGGCTGGCACCGCCGTACCGTTTACCGATGGCGCAGCCATCAGTTTTGGCGGCGTCAGTTTCAATATCACGGGCACGCCCGGCGATACCGATACCTTCACCATCGGCCCCAACACCAGCGGCGTGGGCGACAGCCGCAACGGCGCCTTGCTGGCCGGCCTGCAGGCCAAGAATGTCATGAACGGCGGCACCGCGACGTTCCAGGGCGCCTACGCCCAGGTGGTCAACGTGGTCGGTAACAAGGCGCGCGAAGCGCAGATCGGCATGAACGCGGCCGACGCCGCCGTGGTGCAAGCGACCAAGGCGCACCAGAGCGTGTCGGGCGTGAACCTCGACGAGGAGGCGGCCAACCTGCTGCGTTACCAGCAGGCCTACCAGGCAGCAGGCAAGGTCATGCAGATCGCCAGCACATTGTTCGACACCTTGCTCAGCCTCGGCCGTTGATGTTCGTTCCCGTAGCAGATTATTTGACGAGGTAGCCCCATGGTCATGCGCATCAGTACCAAAACCATTTACGACGTCGGCGTTGGCCAGATCAGCACGCTGCAGTCGTCGCTGGCCCGTACCCAGCAACAGCTTTCGACCGGCCGCAAGAACCTCACCGCCGCCGACGATCCGATCGCCAGCGCGCGCGCGCTCGAGGTGACGCAATCGGCCGGTATCAACGAACAGATGGTCACCAACCGCAGCAATGCCAAGGGCTTGTTATCGCTGGAAACCGTGGCCCTGCAAAGCTCCACCAACCTGATGACCGAAATCAAGACGCTGGCAGTCAAGGCCGGCGCCGGCAGTTTGTCGCAGGCCGACCGCGAATCGCTGGCGGTCGAGCTCGAAGGCCGCATGGCCGACTTGCTGGGCCAGGCCAACACGTCCGATGGCGTGGGCGGCTACGTGTTTTCCGGCTATAAATCGACGACCCAGCCGTTCACGCCCACCGCCAACGGCGTGGTGTACAACGGCGACCAGGGCCAGCGCGAGTTGCAGGTGGCGTCCACCCGCAAGGTGGCGATCAGCGATTCCGGTTCCTCGGTGTTCGAGAACAATATGACCGGCAACGGCCGTTTCGCCACCGGCGCGTCGGCGGACAACTACGGTCGCGGCGGCACCGGCATCATCGGTCCCGGCTCGGTGGCCGATGCCACCAAGCTCACCGGCAACAAGTACCAGATCGATTTCCAGGTCACGCCAGCCGTGCCCGGCACGCCGGCGTCCACCACCTACACCATCACCGACCTGACCCTGAACCAGCCGGTGCCAGCAACGCCGGTGCCGGCGGTGCCGGTGCCGTACGTGAGCGGCCAGGCGATTGCGTTCGACGGCATGACCTTCGACATCAAGGGCGCACCGGCCGACGGCGACCAGTTCTCGGTGGAGCCTTCGACCAAGAAATCGGTGTTCAGCGCCATCGACGACATGATCAAGGCCTTGCGCGCACCCGGTTCCGGCGCTGCCGGCCAGGCTAGCCTGAGCAATGCGCTGAACCAGGCGCAGAACAGCATCGACAACACTGCCGATAACATCCTGTCGGTGCAGGCGGCGGTCGGCTCGCGGTTGAAAGAACTCGATTCGCTCGATAGCGCCGGCGACGACCTCAAGCTGCAATACGCGACCGTGCTGTCGGAGTTGCAGGATGTCGATTACGTGGCGGCGATCTCGATGTTCACCCAGCAATCGACCAACCTCGACGCGGCGCAGAAATCGTTCAAATCCTTGTCGGGACTGTCACTGTTCAATTACATCTAATAATCCAGATCGGTTACGGGCGCATCAAGTGCCGTGCCCGGCGACCGTCCCAGCACACGGTTGATGGTGCGGGTCAGTATCACGATATCGTTATCGAAAGCGTTGTGGGCCGGTTTGACCGCGCGCTGCAACGAAACCGGCATGCGCATGCCGGTGACCTCGCAGGCCGGCACGCCGTCGGCCTGGGGCGGCAGCGCTGCCACCCAGGCGCGCCAGGCACGCACCTGCGGCCAGTCGGCCGCGCGCCACAGGTCGTCGTCCGGTTGCAGCGCGGTCGCATCGACCGTCCGTTGCAAGCCGGCCAGCGGCGTCTTGCGTACCTCCTCGAAACCGCGCGCCACCAGGTATAACAAGGATTTTCCGTAAGGTCCCACCGTATCGTCGCGCTCGGCCGCATCGGACAGCAGGTGCAGCCAGAAGCGGTCGCGCGGCACCACGCCGGCCGTCACCGCCGCCACAAAACAGCGCCGGGCGAACGCCAGCGAACAGGCTGGCGCGTACAGCGTGACCGACGCCACCGGCAGCCTGGCCGCGCGACACAGTTCGAGCAGGTGGCCGTGCACGAAGGCGCCTGCGGAATGGCCGGCCAGGTGGATTTCGAGCGCCGGGTGCTCTTGCCACAACCGCACCAGTGCAGCAGCGAGCAAGGCCAGCGCGCCGCCGTCCTGCGCGGCGCGCGCTGCATTGTCCTGCATTTCGCGCCACGCCCACCGGACCTGGTGGGCCACGGTTTCCAGCAGGCCGTCCTTGGCATCGCTGAAGGTGCGGCCGGCCAGGGCTGGCGCCGCCACGTCGCCGACGGCGTCGTACAGCAGGCCACCCAAGGTTTCCAGTACGCCCGTGCGCCAGGTGTAGAACAGCGGGTAAATGCCGTTGGCGGCAAAGTACGGTCCCATCACACGGATGCGGCGCAGCGACGCCGACTCCGTGTTGAGGCCGCCATGGGCGTAAATCACCACTTTCTTGCGGCCGCCGCTGCCACTGCCGTTGGCTCCGCTACCGCTGCGTAGCCAGGCCCCCAGGCGTTCGCCTACCGCCACCGCCACCAGGTCGGCCGCGCGGCCGATGTCGGGCCGGCTGCTGCGCAGCACGCCGTTATTGCCGCTCACCAGCGTGTGAGCGTAAGCGGTATCGGTGGACCACGTCCGGGCGCCAGCGAGTGCAGGATTGGCCAGCACGGGAGGATCGGCAGCAGCCAGCGAAATGCCGATGCGTCGCGACTTGGCGGCGGCCGTGGCAACGCCGACTCGACCGGCACCCTCGACATCCCCGACTTTTGTTGAGTCGCCGGCGGCCCCGGTGCCATCGACGCTCCTGGCGCCAGCGACGGCCCGGTTACGACCGGCGTGCCTGACGTCGCCGGCGCTCGTGGCGACGTTAGCCAGCGCCGCGCCGGGCGGGGCGCCGGGAGCGGAGACTGCCTGGGTACCGGATGCGGCCATCATCTGCGGCACCCCCAGCGCCGCCACCCAGCAGTCGAGGCCGTTGTTGCGCCAGTCGTCGTAACGCAGCACGGCAAAGCCGCTTGCGCCCCAGTCTTTGCCCCAGGAATTTTGCACCACGAAGCCGTGCTCGTTGTAGCCGACGATGGCAAACGCGTGGCTGCCGGCGTCGGCCGCCATGCCGTCATAGCCGATCACCGGCAGACCATCGTGGCCTTGCGCCAGCCCGCTGCCGGCCGCAACCGCGAGCCACCCCGCGTGCACGCTGGCCGACACATACAGCGCGCCGATCGCGTGCAAGGCGGCCTGCATGTCGGTGATGGCGTCGCGGTCCACCCGGTAATACACGCCGAGCGGGCGGGTGGCGGCGTCGGCGGCCCAGCGCGGATCAGGGCGGTAGCCGACAGCGGCGTGCGGATCGGCGTGGACGCTGGCTTGCCACAGCGGCGCCAGGCAACTGCCGTGCTTGCTCCAGCCCTTGATGGCGCCCCGGCAGCTCGACCCTTCGTATTCCTCGCCCGGCCATTCGTCGTAGAAGCGCGCCAGGTCGTACAGCATGTGCGGGCTGACCGGTGCAGCGTGCGCACCGTCGCGCTGCCACAGCAGGAAGTTGACCACGGCGGCCAGGCCGTAGCCGGTACATGCGCCATGTTCTCCGTGCGCGCTCTGATCGAGCACCAATCCCTGCCTGACGTAGGCCGGCAGCAGGCGGCGCAGCCGCGCGTCTTCGGGCCAGCGCGGCGGCAGCGCGGCCAGCGGCGGCGCGTAGGGACGGTCGCGCCGATCGAGGCGGTCGGCGCGGGCGTCGAGGCGCACGGTCTGGCCGTCGAACTGGAGAAGGCGGGTGGGCATGCTCGTGGCTGCTAGTGGATGTGCAGCCAGTCTACGAAAGAAGCGGGCCCGGGACAACCGGGTTACTCCTATCGAAGCGCAGGTGCTGGCGCGGTAGGCGCCGCCGGGTTGGCCGGGGCCGGTATTTGCGGCCCTGGCATTACCGGCGCTGGCGGTACCGGCACTACCGGCGGCACCCGTTCGTGCCAGGTGCGCGGCATCAGGCGGGCGTGTTCGATGCCGTTCAAGAACAGGTTTTGCATTGGCATGACCAGGTAGGGCAGGGTCATCGCCACCACCAGCAGGCCGACGCCGAGCGTGATCGGAAAGCCGATACCGAACAGGTTCAAGGCGGGCGCGGCGCGCGTCAGGATGCCCAGCGCGACGTTGGTGAGCAGCAGCGCCGTCACGATCGGCATCGACAGTTGCACGCCGGTACTGAACACGGTCCCGCCCCAGTCGGCCATCTGTTTAAAACCGCCGCTATAGATCGGCGTGGCCGAGATCGGCAAGGTGGAAAAACTTTCCACCAGCACCGACAGCAGCACCAGGTGGGCGTTCACCGACAGGAAGGCCAAGGTGGCCACCAGCGACAGGAACTGGCTGATCGCCGACGAGCGCCCGCGCGTGTTGGGATCGAAAAACGTGGCAAAGCCCAGGCCCATGGTCAGGCTGGAAATCTCGCCGGCCATCTCCACTGCTGCGAAGATCACGCGGATGGTAAAACCGATCGCCACGCCCACCAGCATTTCCTGCACCAGGATCAACAGGCCGGCCCACGACAGCGGTTCCACGGCCGGGGCGGCCGGCACGGTGGGGGCGATGATCATCGCCAGCAGCACGCCCAGCATGACCTTGACGCGCGCCGGCACCGCGCTGTTGCCGAAGATGGGCGCGGCCGCGATCATGCCGAGGATGCGCGTGAGCGGCCACAGCAGCCCGGCGATCCACATGTTGAGGTCGGTGCTGGAAAGGGTGATCATGGAGTGGTCAAGCGTGTGCCAAAAAGCTAGCCGACCAGGTTGGGAATGCCGCCGAATACTTCGCGCATATAGTCGAGCATGATCGACAACATCCACGGCCCGGCTACCACCAGCGCCACGAACACGCCGACCAGCTTCGGAATGAAAGAGAGGGTCGATTCATTGATCTGGGTAGCGGCCTGGAAAATACTGACGATCAGGCCGATTACCAGCGCCACCAGCAGCATCGGCGCGGCAATCATCAGGGTCACTTCCATGGCATGGCGGCCCAGGGTCATCACGCTTTCCGGTGTCATCGCGTTCCCCTAGTAAAAGCTCTGGGCCAGCGAGCCGAGCAGCAATTGCCAGCCATCGACCAGCACGAACAGCATCAGCTTGAACGGCAGCGAAATCACGGCCGGCGACATCATCATCATCCCCATCGCCATCAGCACCGACGCTACCACCATGTCGATGATCAGGAACGGGATGAAGATGGCAAAGCCGATCTGGAACGCGGTCTTGAGTTCACTGGTCACAAACGCCGGTACCAGGATGCGCAGCGGCACGTCTTCCGGTCCCTGCATGGCCGGTGTGCGCGACAGCTTGGCAAACAGCGCCAGGTCGGCCTGGCGCGTCTGCTTGAGCATGAACGCCTTCAATGGCGCGGCGCCCTTGTCGAGCGCCTCGCTCATGTTGATCTTGCTTTCTTGCAGCGGCAGGTAAGCTTCGTTGTAAATCTTGTCGAAGGTCGGGCCCATGACGAACAGGGTCAGGAACAGCGCCAACCCCACCATTACCTGGTTCGGCGGCGCCGATTGCGTGCCCAGTGCCTGGCGCAGCAGCGACAGCACGATGATGATGCGGGTAAAGCAGGTCATCAACAGCAGCGCGGCCGGGATGAAGCTCAGCGCCGTCATCAACAGCATGGTCTGCAGCGGCAGCGTGTAGTTGGTGCCGCCGCCCGGCGCCGGGGTGGCGTTCAGGGCTGGAATGCCCACGCTCGATTGCGCGGCGGCCAGCAGCGGCAGCGCCAGCGCGCCGCCCACGAGCAGCCCGGTGATGATGTTGCGATTACGGCTGTGCTTGGAGTGCATCATTGCTTGCTGTTGTTGCGTTTATCGATGGTGTGCTTGATCCAGTCGGCGAAATTGGCTGGCGCCGCCATCGGCTGGCTACCGGGGGCGACTTCCGGCGCTTCCTGGCGCGCCATGGTGGCCAGCGCGTTCATGCGGCCGGGCGAGGCGCCGACCACGATCCATTGTTCGCCCACTTCCACCACGATGATGCGTTCGCGCGCGCCCACGCTGAGCGCGCCCACCAGCTTGACCGTGTTGTTGCCGCCGCCAAAGCTGCGCGGGCCGAAGCGCTTGAGCACCCAGGCGCCGCCCAGCAGCAGGGCGATGACGAAGGCCAGCGCAAAAGTGGTCTGCATCAGGCCGCCGCCGGTAGCAGCGTTGGAATACGGCGCGGCCGGCACGCCCAGCGGCGCGCGGGCCGGATTGGGGGCGGTGGTGGTGTCGTTGGCTGCAGTGACAGGCGCGGTGGCGGCATCGGCAGCCGGTGCGGCAGCCGTGTCGTTGCCCGGGGTGGTGGCCGCCGTGCTGGCCGGTGCTGCCTGTGTCGCGGCTGGGGACGTTGCTGCTGCTGGCGTAGCGGCCGGGGCCGTTGCTGGTGTGTTGGCCGGTGCGGCTGTTGTAATGGCTGGTGCCGCTGGCGCAGTCGCCGGTGGCGGTTTGGTCGTGGCGGGCGCCGCTTGCTGGGCCAGCGCCGGTGCGCCGGCCAGGGCTGCCGTGGCGACCAGTGCCGCCAGGGTTGCTGTCGAGATCAGGGATGCCAGTGGCGAGACGGAGGTCTGCTTCATTTATTGAGTTTTCGGATGCGTTCGGAAGGCGTGATGATGTCGGTCAGGCGGATACCGAACTTGTCGTTCACCACCACCACCTCGCCTTGGGCGATCAGGCAGCCGTTGACCAGCACGTCCATCGGCTCGCCGGCCATGCCGTCGAGTTCCACCACCGAACCCTGCGCCAGTTGCAGCAGGTTCTTGATGGCGATCTTGGTGCGGCCCAGTTCGACCGTCAGCTGGACCGGGATGTCGAGGATGAAGTCGATATCGTTATGGGTTTCGGTCTTGCTGGGCGTGCCAGAAAAATCCTTGAAGACGGCCGCGCTGGCTGCCTGTTGCGCCTGCTGTGCCGCCAGTGCCGCGGCTTCCGCCTCGGCCTGCTCGGCGATGGCCGCGCCCCATGGATCATCCATTTGGTCGTCTTGATTGTCCGACATGTTGCTCTCCTGTGTAGCGGTTACCGGCGCGGCCAGGGGCCAGGGCGCCGGCATGGTGTGTTATTTGAAGTGATCGGTATTGGCCAGCAGTTTTTCCACCTTGAGCGCGTACTGGCCGTTCATCACGCCATAGCTGCAATCCATGACCGGCACGCCGTCCACGGTGGCGGAAATGAATTCCGGTATTTGCAGCGGGATGATGTCGCCCACGCGCATGTTCAGGATTTCGTCGAAGTTGACCTTGGCCGTGCCCAGCGAGGCCACCAGTTCCACTTCGGCGATCTGGATTTGCTGCGTCATCAGGCGGATCCAGCGCTTATCGACTTCCAGTGCCTCGCCCTGCAGGCTCGAGGTCAGCGAATCGCGGATCGGCTCGATCATCGAGTACGGCATGCAGAAGTGAATCTGGCCCGATACGGACCCGAGCTCCACCGTGAAGGTCGATGCCACCACCACCTCGTTCGGGGTGGCGATGTTGGCGAACTGGGTGTTCATCTCGGACCGGATGTATTCGAACTCTACCGGGTACACCGGTTCCCACGACTTGGTGTAAGCCTCGAACACGATGTCGAGGATGCGCAGGATGATGCGCTGCTCGGTCTGGGTAAAGTCGCGGCCTTCCACGCGTGTGTGGAAGCGGCCGTCGCCGCCGAACAGGTTGTCCACCAGCAAGAACACCAGGCCCGGATCGAACACCATCAGGGCCGTGCCGCGCAGCGGCTTGATGTGTATCAGGTTGAGGTTGGTGGGGACCACCAGGTTGCGGATGAATTCGCTGTACTTGGACACCCGCACCGAGCCCACCGACACTTCGGCGCTGCGGCGCAGGAAGTTGAACAGGCCCACGCGCAACAGGCGCGCGAAGCGCTCGTTGATAATCTCCAGGGTCGGCATGCGGCCCCGGACGATGCGTTCCTGGGTGGCCAGGTTGTACGTGCGGACGCCCGCGACATCTTCCTGCGCCTGGGCATCGTCCTGGTCGCCGTTGACGCCCTTCAGAAGGGCATCGACTTCTTCCTGGGAGAGAAAATTATCGGCCATGGTGTGACTGCCTGCTTCGCTGTGGTGACACTACTTACTGAATGATGAACGCGGTAAACAACACATCGACAACGTCCTGCTTGTCGCCGCGCTGCTCCAGCGGCTCGCTGGTTTGCTCGACGATTTCCTTGGCCAGCTGCATCTTGCCCTCGGGCGTGTTGATGTCGGCCGCGCGTTTGCTCGACAGCAGCAAGAGCACCCGGCTGCGTACCTTGGCCATGTTGACCTTGAGGTTTTCCTTTTCCTCGGCACTGCCCACTTCCAGCGTGAACGCCAGTTGCAGGTATTGCTCGGCGCCGTCTTCGCCCGGTTGCAGGTTGACCGTGAACGGATCGACCGGCAAATATTCCGGTGGACCGGCTTTCTTTTCCTTCTTCTTTTTCTTGGACGGCGCTTCTTCCTCGTGCGCATCGCCACTGCTGTGCATGAAATACCACGCTGCGCCACCGCCGCCGGCGCCCAGCACCAGCAACACCGCCACGATGATGATGATCAGCTTCTTGCTGCCGCCGCCTGCCGGCGCATCCACTTTCTGATCAGCCTTCATTTTTGGGTTCGCTTTCAAAAAATTGCCCCTGGGTGTTAAATCGGTTCCGCCATTATGTCATTATCGGTTGTGCCTGCGCAGCAAGATCGACCGAAAAGAGGGACGAACGCCCACCTGCTCGGTGTTTCCATGGCGGAACATGCAACAAAACCGGTCATGGCGGACTGCCGGACCGCCGGACCGGGGTTCAGGCGAAGGTATCGACCGCGCCGCTCGGCAAGCGCCGGGTGGTGACGGTGCGCGCCACCTCGGCGCCATCATCGTCGCCGGCCACGCCGCCCCGGCCACTGCCACCGCGATTGCCGTCGCTGTTACCGGCGCGCTGGTCGGCAGCCTGCTGCCCGGCGCCTGACGAGACGGTGGCATTGCCTAGTGTGATACCGGCTTCGCCCATCATCTCGCGCAGCCTGGGCAGGGCCGCTTCCAGCGCCTGGCGTACTTCCGGCGCGGCCGAGGTGAAGGCAGCGGTGGCTTGATCCTTGTTCACGCTCAGGACCACCTGCAGCGGCCCCAGGTCGGGCGGATTGAGTTCCATGGTGGCGCTCTGTTCGCCGCCGGCGGCCATGAAGATCACTTTCTGGCCCAGTTGCTGGTCCCAGGCGGGCGTGCCCACGCGGCTATACAGCGTGGTGGCCGGTGTGGCTACCCTGGACAACTCCGGTGCATTGGCGCCAGGGGCCGCGCTTGCCGCTGCCAGCGTGGCCGGGGTGGCTGATGCGGCATCCTTGGCCGCCAGTGCTGCGTCCGCTTCGGCATGGGCGTCGGCGCGTGCGCCGGCGGTGGCCAATTGCTGGCCGAAGCTGCCGGCCTCGACTTTTGGTGGGAGTTCGGTGCCTGGCGCGTGCGGGGTGGCGCTAGCAGTGGCCGGGTCGGCGGACGCATCGGTCTTCGCTTCGACTGCTGGCCTGGAGGTGCCTTGGGCATGCTTGGCCGGCGCGGCGTCGCCGGCCAGTTCTGCACGCGGCGGGATCGGGGTACTGGCGGCGTCGGCGCTGCCGGCAGCGGGCGGGGTGTCGGTGTCGGCGCTGCTGGCAGCGGGCAGGGTTTCGGCGTCGGCGCTGCCGGCGGTGAGCGGGGCTTCGGCGTCGGCGCTGCTGGCAGCGGGCAAGGTGTCGGCGGCGCGGCCCAGTGCAGCCTGGAATTCGGTGTCGGGCAACTGTTCGGCAGTGTCGGTGCTGGCTTCGGCAGCGGTCAGTGCCGCCAGGGTGGCGGCATCGACGGCGCTTGCCGCCGCGCCACCAGCACCCGCCAGGGCAACGTCGGCGTCGGCACTGGCCGCACTGGCATCGGTGCGCTGGTTGAAGGCTGCCACCAGGGCCAGCATGTCGGCCACCGGATCGGCCGCGTGCGCGGCCTCGGCATCGCTGGCGGCGCGCTCATTGACGTCATTGTTGGCGTCATTGTTGGCGGATTTCGGGGCATCTTTCTGGTCGGCGTTGGCGGCCCGGGTGGCATGCTCGACCGACTTGGACGGCGCGCCGTGGTCGATCGACTGCTCTTGCCGGGCCGGCTTGGCGGTCGCCTGGCGCTCGGCAGTCCGGGTCTCGGCATTTTTCATGATCTGGCGCTGTTCGAGCTGTTGCGACAGGGCCTGCTTGAAAGCATCGTTGCTGCTGCCGACGCCCGGATTGGGGTTGACCTTGGGCAGGTTGGCCGCCTTGCTGGCATTGACCGACGGAAGTGGGGCGTTTTGCATGGTGGACCGGGTGGTATTGTGAGAAATCAGCGCTTGTAGAACGCCTGGCGTGCTGCGTGTTCATCCATCTGCTTCTGGTCGCGCTTGTTTTCCAGCTTGAGCGCGGCAGCATCGGCGCGCTCGTTCAGGGTCGAGTACGAGACGCGCTTGCGCTCGGCCGTCTGCCAGGCCAGCTTTTCCTGGTTGCTGCGCTGTTCGGCGCGCGTGATCGCGTCATGCTGGCCCTTGACGGCTACGTCGAGCTTGTCCATGAAGGCCTGGAAGTTGCGGTAAGCCATGGGCGTGATGCCGGCGGCCTGCGCTTCCTGGAAGCGGTTGACGTATTCCTCGCGGTAGCCGACCAGCATCTCGTGCTTTTGCCGCGCCTCGTCCACCGCTTTGAGCGAGGCGCCCAGGCGCTTGGCGGCATCGTCGGTTTCGCGGCGGGCCAGGTCGATCAGGGTTTCGAGTTGTGCTTTGGAAGCCATAATGACTCCGATTATAGGTCTCGGCCGGAGCCGTCAATCAGTTGAACAGCGTGGTAAGTTGCCCCAAGCTCTCGTCCATGGTCACCCTTTCGGTGATCTGCTGTTGCAGGAATTGCTCGATCTTGTCGTGCAGCACGATGGCCTGGTCCAGCACCGGGTCGGTACCCGAAGCATACGCCCCCACGCTGATCAGGTCACGGCTGCGTTCGTATCGTGAAAACAACTGTTTCAGCCGGCGCGCGCGCTGCTGGTGCTCGTGCGGCGTGATCGAATGCATGGCGCGGCTGATCGATTGCTCGATGTCGATGGCGGGATAGTGGCCAGCTTCGGCCAGGCGGCGGTTGAGCACGATGTGGCCGTCCAGGATGGCCCGGGCCGAGTCGGCAATCGGATCCTGCTGGTCGTCGCCCTCGGTCAGCACGGTGTAGAACGCCGTGATCGAGCCGCCGCCCAGTTCGCCATTGCCGGCCCGTTCCACCAGCACCGGCAGCTTGGCAAACACCGACGGCGGATAGCCCTTGGTGGCGGGCGGCTCGCCGATGGCCAGCGCGATTTCGCGTTGTGCCATGGCGTAGCGGGTCAGCGAATCCATGATCAACAACACGTTCATGCCCTTGTCGCGGAAGTGCTCGGCGATCGCGGTGGAATACGCCGCGCCTTGCAGGCGCATCAGCGGCGGCGTGTCGGCCGGGGCAGCCACCACGACCGAACGGGCCAGGCCTTCCGCGCCGAGGATCTGCTCGATGAACTCTTTTACTTCGCGACCGCGTTCACCGATCAGCCCGACGACGATGATGTCGGCCTCGGTGTAGCGCGCCATCATGCCCAGCAGCACGGATTTGCCGACGCCGGAACCTGCAAACAGGCCCATGCGCTGGCCACGCCCCACGGTCAGCATGGCGTTGATCGAGCGCACGCCCACGTCGAGCGTATCGACAATCGGCGCGCGGCCGAGCGGGTTGGCGGGGCGGGTATTGATCGGCGCGCTGTCGGACGCGTTGAGCGGACCCAGGCCGTCGAGTGGGCGGCCGGCCGCGTCCAGCACCCGGCCCAGCAATTCCGGACCGACCGGCAGGTGGCGGGCGCGGTCGCTGGGACGGCGGCGCGGGTGATTGACGGTGCCGGGACGCGGAATCGCCGGCTCCACCGGGAACACCCGGGTGCCTGGCACCACGCCTTCGACATCGCTTTGCGGCATCAGGAATAATTTGTCGCCTTCGAAACCGACCACTTCCGCCTCGATCTTGCCGCCCGACGGCAGCGGCACGGTGCAGGCGGCGCCCACGGCCAGGCGCAGGCCCACCGCTTCCATCACCAGGCCGGCTACGCGCGTCACGCGACCCGAGACCTGCATCGGTTCCACGAAACTGACCAGCGCGGTGCAGTCGCCGAGATAGGCTTGCCAGCGGCTGGCGTGGGGATTTTTTGCCTGCGGCGCTGCCGGCGGAGCGGGCGGGGCAATGTCATCTTCCTGGTCGCCATCGAGCAATTGCTCGAGCCCTGGCTGCAGATGGGTTTGCAAGTCGGCTGGCAGTTCGTCAGGGGGCAGGATCAGGCCTTCGGCCGGATGTTGCGCAGCGTCGGTGGTATCGGGCGTGGGAATGTCGGCGCTCATGTCAGTCCAGCCAGCCGATGTCCTTGCCCAGCGCGTGGGTCAGGCGTTCCCAGCGGGCGGCGGCGGTGGCGTCGATCTGGTTGCTGGCGGTATCGACCTTGCAGCCGCCACGGCCGATGCTGGCGTCGATTACCACGCGCCAGCCGCCCTTGCTCAGCTCCTCGCCAATGCCCGCTTTGACGACCTCGGCATCGTCCGGGTGCAGCACCAGCAGCGCCGGCTGTTGCAGCACGGGCAGGTATTCGATGGCTTCACGGACGATGGGGATGATCAGTTCTGGCTTAGCGGGCAGGGCGCTTTTCAGCATGCCCTTGGCCAGTTGCAGCGCCAGCTCCAGCACGTCGTTGGCGATCAATTGATCGGCCTCGCGCAGCGCGGTGGAAAAGCTGTCGGCCAGCGCGCGCACGTGTTCGAGCGCTTCGTCGGTGACTTTTTTACCGGCTTCCAGCGCTTCCTTGTGGCCGTCGGCGTGGCCGGCTTCGTGGCCTTCCTCGTAGCCCGAGGTGCGCGCTTCCTCGCGGATCGCTTCCAGTTCCTCGACGGTGGGATAGACGATGGGGGGCGGCACGGGCGGGCCGATGTCGGCCAGTTCCTGTTGCGCTTCGATTTGTTCGTACACGCGCTGCTCGGCGTCGTGACGGGCTTGCTCGGCCGCGTGCGCACGCTGTTCGGCCTCGCGCTCGGCGACCACGCTCGGGCGTTCATCGCCGAACGACGTCATTTCCCAGCGCTGGAATGCAGTCTGCTTTTCTCTTGGTATGGTGGACATGAATTAATTATACGAATGAATCTTCGCCCTTGCCGCCGAGGACGATCTGTCCTTCGTCGGCCAGGCGGCGCACGATTTGCAATATCTGCTTCTGCTGGCTTTCCACTTCCGACAGCCGGACCGGGCCTTTCGATTCGAGGTCTTCGCGCATCATTTCGCTGGCGCGCGCCGACATGTTCTTGAATATCTTCTCGCGCAATTCCTGCGAGGCGCCTTTCAGCGCAATGATCAGCATTTCCGACTGCACCTCGCGCAGCAACAGCTGGATGCCGCGGTCGTCGATATCGATCACGTTGTCGAACACGAACATCTCGTCCATGATCTTCTGCGCCATGTCGTTGTCGTAGTTCTTGATGTTGTCCATCACCGAACTTTCCTGCTCGCCGCTCATAAAGTTGAGAATCTCGGCAGCTGTGCGCACGCCGCCCAGCGACGATTTCTTGATGTTTTCGTTACCGGACAGCAGCTTGGTCAGCACGTCATTCAGCTCGCGCAGCGCGGCCGGCTGCACGCCGTCCAGGGTGGCGATGCGCAGCACCGCGTCGTTGCGCAGGCGGTCGGTAAAGTGGCTGAGGATTTCGCAGGCCTGGTCGCGCTCGAGGTGGACCAGGATGGTGGCAATGATCTGCGGGTGTTCGTTGCGGATCAGCTCGGCTACCGATTGCGAATCCATCCATTTCAGCGATTCGATACCGGACGCGTCCTTGCCGCCCAAAATGCGCGACAGCAGCACCGATGCCTTGTCGTCGCCCAGCGCCTTGGTCAGCACCTGGCGGATGTACTCGTCGGAATCGAGGCCCACGGTGGACGCGGCCGCCACCATGTCGCGGAAGTTTTCCAGCGTGCCCACCACTTCTTCGTGCGGCACGTTTTTCATGGTGGCCATGGCGGCGCCGAGTTTCAGCACTTCGCGGGGCCCCAGGAATTTCATCACTTCGGCCGCTTCGCTTTCGCCCATGGCCAGCATCAGGATCGCCGCTTTTTGCAGTCCGGTATTCTCAGTCATTTGCGCCTATCCATTCCTTGATGATGTTGGCAACGATACGGGGATCTTCGACCGCCAGTTTTTTCGCCATGGCGAGGTTTTCGCGGTACGAGCGCACGGTGGTTTCTTCCATCTTGCGCAATTCTTCTTCGGCAATGAGCGCCTCGTCCGGGCCTTCCTCGATGACTTCCTCCGGCACTTCCGGCTCCGGCTCCGGCGTATTGATCTCGTCGATTTTCTTGAACACGGGCCGCATCATCGGGCGCACGATGCGCAGCACGATGTACAGCAGGATCAGGGCCGTGATCAGGAACTTGGCCAGGTCCTTGGCCATCGGCAAATTGGCCGGATCGCGCCACCAGTCGAGCGGCGCCTCGAACGGGCGATCGACACCATCGAACGGCGAGTTGGCCACGCTCACGGCATCGCCGCGCTCCTGGTTGTAACCCATTGCCTGTTTTACCAGGTCATTGATCTTGGCCATCTCTTCAGGAGTATAGGCCTTGATCGTGACTTTGCCGTCCTTATCGACCATGCGCTTGTAGTTCACTGCCACCGCCACCGTCAGGCGGCGCAGGCCGCCCATGCCGCGCGACTCGTAGCGCACGGTCTTGTCCACTTCGTAATTGGTGGTCGATTCCTTGTGAGTAGGCGAGGCGGCCGTGTTGGCGTTGGTGCCGGGCGGCGTGCCGGGGGCGGGCGGCACGGCGCCGGCGCCGCCGGCGATCTGGTCGAGCGGCGCGGTGGCCGTGCCCGGCGGCTGGTTCGACAGCGCGCCCGGGATACCGCCCGGGTTGGCAGGGGCGCCGCCGTTGGTTTCCGTGCTTTGCTGGCTGCGGATGGCCGAGGCGGCTGGCGGCGAGTTCGGCTTGTAGGTTTCGGCGGCCTGTTCGATCTGCGAGAAATCGACGTCGGCGGTCGCTTCGGCGCGCACATTGTTTTCGCCGACGATCGGGATGATGATCGATTCGACCTGCTTGATGATCTGCGTCTGCATGTCCTTGACATACTTCAGTTGCGTTTCATCCATGTTCTTGGCGTTCAGGCCCGATTTCTTGTTCTGGTCCGAAATCAGGTTGCCGGCCTGGTCCACCACGGTGACGTTGGCGGGCATCAGTTCCGGCACGCTCGACGCCACCAGGTGGACGATGGCGGCCGTTTGCAGCGGGTCGAGCATGCGGTTCGGGTGCAGGGTCAGCAACACCGACGCGGTCGGCTTTTGCTGGTCGCGCACGAACACGGACGGTTTCGGCAGCGCCAGGTGCACGCGGGCGTTTTCCACGGCCGCCAGCGACTGGATCGAGCGCGCCAGCTCGCCTTCGAGCGCGCGCTGGTAATTCACCTGTTCGAGGAATTGCGATACGCCCAGTTTTTGATTTTCCATCAGCTCGAAGCCGACGTTGCCGCCTTTCGGCAAGCCCAGTGCGGCGAGTTTCAGGCGCGCATCGTGGACTTGTTCGGTCGGCACCAGGATCGCCGTGCCGTTTTCGGAAAACTTGTGCTTGATGTTCAGTTTATCGAGCTCGGCCGTGATGGCGCCGCCGTCGCGGTCGGTGTAGTTGGAAAACAGCACGCCGTAGTCGGGCGCCTTGTTCCACAGGTACAGGCCGATCAGCACCGCCACGATCGCGGCCGCCGCTGCGCCGCGCAGCACGTTGCGGCCCATCGGCGTTTGCAGGAACGGCAGGCGTTCGGCGCCGTCGTCGGCTGCAGGCGGCGCATTGGTAGGGTCGAGTGGTTCGGCTACGGCCATGATCGTTAAATTCCGGGTACGTGGGAGTGATGCCTATTATTGCTTGACCCTCGGCAATTCAATCGCGTGAACAGAGCGCTCTTTCCGGTCTTGCTCGGACGAGAGTGCTTGCCAGGCTCTTGGTAATCTGTCAGCTCTGAATAAAGGCAATAACCTCTGCCACAGCGGCATGCCTATTGTAACGCCGCACCGGGACAAAACGTGAAATTTGTTTCGTGAAAGCAACACCGAGATAAACAGGAGTGGAAATGAGAACAGGTGGAATCGATAGCAGCCAGATTCAGTCGATGATCGCGCAGCTGAAGGCGCACGCCACGCGCCCGCAGCTGACGCCGCCCGTGGTGCAGACCGAAACGGTGGCCGCACCGAAGGCCGAGTTTTCGGACGCGCTGAAAACCGCGCTCGACTCGGTCAACGCGGCCCAGGTCAAGTCGAGCGAGATGGGCAAGCGCTTCGCCATGGGCGACGACAGCGTGAGCCTGTCGGATTTGATGATCACGATGCAGAAGTCGAGTATCAACTTCCAGGCAGCGATTCAGGTCCGCAATAAGCTCGTTACCGCATACCACGACATCATGAACATGCAAGTATAGCGGCTGCTTTAAAGCGCCCGGGGCGTTGTTGCAGCGGCTTGCCGTGCTAACGCACTGTCTGCGCCGCTGCGCCTAGCCGGGCGCTTTCAAGCAGCCGCACGGGACCAGGCGCAGCGAAATTTATTACCTTGTGCGCTGGTTAGACATGACGATATTGTCCATCTCCAGCGCCACGCCATCGTTGACGGCAGCCACCCACGCAGCGGTGGTTGCCACCGCCGCAAAGCTCGAATGGAACACCACGCTGAACACGCGGTGGATTTCTTCCGCGCTGGCCTTGCCGGCCGCGTTCTCATAGGGCAGCGATCCGCTCGCATCCGCCAGAAACTCTACCTTCAAGCCGGCATGCGCCGCGTGGTAGATCGTGGCTGCATCGCAGTTGTGGGTCATGTAGCCGACGATGGTCAAGGTGTCGATCTGGTGCGCCCGCAGCCATTCCGCCAGGTCGGTGCCGGCAAATACGCTGGCCTGGGCTTTTTGCAGGTGGTGATCCACCTTGCGCGCGGCCACATCCGGGTGCAGTTTCCAGCCCGGTGAACCGGTGGCAAATACCGGCGCGCCGGCCGGGGTGGCGTGCTGCACCACGATCACCGGCACGCCGTTGGCGCTGGCCGTGTCCATCGCCAGCATGATATTAGGCAGCGAAGTAGTCACCGGCGGGTATTCGATCGGCAGCGTGCCGGTAAAGTATTCGTTCTGAGCGTCAATGACGAGCAGGGCGCGGCGGGGAGTGGCAGTCATGGCGATTTCCTTGAAAGTGGGGGTAGAGCCATTGTCGGCCGGGCGCGCCACGCGGGCCAGTGGCCTGAAGGCATGTCTGCGATATAATCGGGCCATGACGACTGCGCCCACAAAAGTTGCCGTGATTGCCTTCAATGGCATCACCCCGTTTCACCTGTCGGTGCCATGCCTCGTGTTCGACGCGGCGCCTGCCGGGCGCTTCGACGTGCGCGTGTGCGCGGCCGACGGCACGCCGCTGGCCACCTCGGCCGGTTTTGCTATTGCGACCGCACACGGTCTGGAAGCGCTGGCGGATGCCGACCTGGTGATCATGCCCTCGTGGCACGACGACTGCAGCCCGGCGCCGCCCCGGCTGCTTGATGCCCTGCGCGGCGCCCATGCCCGTGGCGCCCGGGTGGTGGGGCTGTGCCTGGGTGCCTATCCGCTGGCCGAAGCGGGTCTGTTGAACGGCAAAACTGCCACTACCCATTGGGCCTACGCCGACCAGCTGGCGCTGCGGTTTCCCGAGATAACAGTCGACAGTGACGTTTTGTACGTGGACCAGGGAACGGTGCTGACGTCGGCCGGCGTGGCGGCCGGGCTCGATTGCTGTCTGCACCTGCTGCGCCAGCAGTGCGGGGCCGAGCTGGCCAACGTGGTGGCGCGCCAGTTGGTCGTCGCACCACACCGCCAGGGCGGCCAGGCGCAGTTCATCGAGCGGCCGCTGCCGGTCTCGCGCAGCGACGGCCGCTTTGCCGACGTGCTGGCGTGGGTGGGGGAGCGGCTCGAACAGGCCCACAGCATCGACGCGCTGGCCGCACGCGCGGCCATGAGCCGGCGCCACTTTACGCGCCACTTCCGCCAGGCGACCGGCAGTTCCTTCAAGCAGTGGCTACTGGCGCAGCGGCTGGCACAGGCGCGCCGCCTACTGGAAGGCAGCGACGCTGCCATCGAGGTGGTAGCGCAGCAGTCAGGGTTCGGCTCGGCGCTGTCGCTGCGCCAGCATTTCAAGGCGGCGTTGCAGTTGTCGCCGTCCGCTTACCGCAAGGGATACAGAATTTAACTGGCGTTTGCGTTACGACATGCCGGCAATACGGGCATTGCGCTCGCGTTCGAGCTTGGTGATATAGCGCTGCACGTAAGCAAGCATGCTGCGCTGGATGTCGGTGAATTCGCAGCCCAGGCGGCGGTTGGTCTTGTTGTTGAGCAGGGTCATGTCCAGCGAGTTGCGCACCTGCAGCGACGTGGTGACCGCGCCGATCTCGGGCAGGTCGATGCGGCAACCGGGGAATACCTTGCCGATGGCGTCGCCCAGCAACATCTTGTTGTCGAGGATGGCGATGCCGCCGCAGCTGATGTCGGCCAGCGGGAAGCTGGTGTTGCCGCCCAATTCTTCCGGCAACGGAATCACCACCCGCACCGGGTTGGTCACGGGCGTGTTCATGCGATAAAACTCGCGCCGTTGCAGGCGGATCAGGGTGGGCGGCACGCTGATGCGGAAGGCCGGTTCGCCTTCGTGGGTGATCGCTTCGATGCGCTCGGCGGCAAACATGATGCGCACCTTGTCGAGCGTGGTTTCAAACGACAGCCGCTCGGCGTTGGCAATGCGCTTGTTTTGCTCGGCGTCGATCGACGTGTCGAGCACAACGGTATCGCGTACGTCGTCCACGGCCAGGATCGAGGTCACGCACACGTCGGACTCGCCCTTGATCAACATGCGGATCAACTGGTTTTTCTGGCCGATGTTGCGCAGCAGGGACACGATCTCCTTGCGCGATTCGATTTCGAAATCGTGCCAGTTTTCCAATGCCGCGTCCTGAAATTGAGGGTACATCGAAGCCAGTCGGGTCAAGTGTCGCTGATGGGAGCGCTGGTGTCGGGGGCCGCCGGCAGCGGCTGGCCGGACTTTTGCGCAGATTCAATATAATAAAGCCACGCCAACAGTTCCGCAATCGTGCGGTAGAGCATGGGTGGAATTTGTTGATCAAGATCCACGTCCATGAGCAAAGAAACAAGTTCCTTCGACTCGTGGATGTGCACGCCGGCCTCCAGCGCCACGCCAATGATCTGCTCGGCCACCAGGCCACGGCCCTTGGCCACCACCTTGGGCGCGGGCGTGCCGTCCTGGTAGGCCAGGGCCACCGCCTGTTGCAGCGGCTTGCGCACTTCAGTGGCCATCGGCGGCTCCCGGGGTGTCCTGCTGGGTGATCGCCAGCGACGACAGCAGGCCTCCGGCCGCCGCCATCGCCGCTTCGAACTGGCCGGCGTAGGCGCGCAGGGTGGCGGCCGCATCATCGGTGTCGGTTTGCAGCTGCACGTGGACCTGGTCGCCGACCATGGTCACGGTGGCGGCCACCTTGCCCAACATCGGCAGCCGGAAGCGCACGCCGCTGCGCCATACCTGTTCCTGGCCGTCGTCCGCCTGCTGCTGGTGGCTGCCGTCGCGCTTCTCGCGCTTGACCTCCCATTGCATCTGCTGGCCGGGCCACGCTTCGCCGTTCCACTGCACCCGGCCTTGCTCCTGGGTGTGTAACTGCTGGTTGACCATTTGCGCCGGGGTCAGGTCGGGGCCGCCCGGCCCCAGGCGCGCCAGCGACTCGCCCGATTGCTGCGCCAGCCGTTGCAACTGCTGCATGTGCTGCATTTGCGGCTCGCGCATCAGGTCCGCCAGCGGCCGTTCACCTTTAACCCACTCGGTCACGTGCGATTCGTAAAACAGGCCGCTCTTCGAGATGGTGTCGTTGAGCTTTTGGGCCAGCTTGTCGGTGTCGGGCGCGGCATTGCCGAACAGCGCAGACTTGCCGATCAGCGCCAGTTGCGCCATCTGGCCGCCGGCCGGCAAGATCGTCGCCAGCGCCCGCGCGGTGGGGCTCAGGGTCGATTGCGGCGTGGTGTGGTCGAGGCCCGGCAAGTCGGCGCTGGCGGTGAGCGGCGCCTTGCCCAGCAAGGCGGCCGCCAGGCTTTGCGGCCGCGCCGCTTCGGCACCGCGGCCGCCCTGGGCAGCAGCGGTGCCGGCGGTGGTAGCCGGCCCGGCGTCCGTGTCGGTGGGCAGGCTGGCAGCAAGGGTTGCGGCGGCATTGCCGGCAACGCCGGCCGACAAACCCGCGCCGCGCGCCAGACCCGCCTGCGGGGGGGCCTGCGAGGGCAAGTTGGCCGGTTGGGCGTCGCCGCCGTCGGGATAGACCACGGTGGCGCCGGCAGTGCCGGTGCCGAACTGGAACGTGGGACGGGGAGAGGCGCTGAGCACGGTCAGCGAGACTTCGGCGCCGACCTTGACGTCGGTCGGCAACATCATGCGCACGTTCTGCTCGGCGACCTTGACCAGCGCGCTGCCGTCGCTGAACTTCGATTGCACGACCGCCGGCACGTTCTGGCCGACCAGCCCTTGCAGCGCCTTTTGCAGCGCTACCTGGCCTTGGCGAGCGTCGCCGACGGCGGCGCCAGTGCCGGCGCCGTCGGAAGGCCCGACCGGCCGGATGCTGGCGTCAATGCGCGGCAACATGGCGCGCCCCGGCTTTAGACGTTGCCGTAGGCGTTAACCACGCGCCGTTCGGTACCGGTAGAGCTGATCAGCTTGGACAATTGCGCCATCCACGGCATGGTGAGGTCGCGGATCTGGCGGTCGGCGTTGAGCATCTGGCGAATCAGCTCGATCTTGCGTTCGCGGTCGGCGCCCGTCATCGGCTGGCTCGGTTCGGCGCGCAGCGCCTGCACGTGCGCCGCCACGCGCTGTTCGAGCGCGACCAGCGTGTCCCAATCGCTGGCGCTGGCGGCCTGTACCATTTGTTCGGTGAGGGCAGCCATGGCGGCGTAGGCGGATAAAGCTTCTTGATTCGTCATCATGGGTCAAACGCTCGCAAAGTTGGCAGGTTGGGGACGGCCGGTGACGGCAGGATTGTCGGCGATCGCGTTCCACGCGTCGCGCAATTCGATCAGCAGGCGCTGGACTTCCTCAACGATGCCGGCATCGCTCTGGATGTTGGCGGTGAGCAGGCGCCCGCTCATGTATTCGTACAGGGAATCGAGGCCCTCGGCGATCTCGCCGCCAGCCTTTTTATCGAGCGCGGAACGCAGGCCGCTGTCGATGATCAGGATGGCCTTGGACAGCGACTTGCCCTTCTCGGCAATATTGCCACTGCGGATGGCGCCCAGTGCGCTGTTGAGCGCGACCAGCGCGCCGTCGAACAGCATGACGATCAGCTTGTGGGGGCTGGCGGCGACGACGCCGGTTTCCATGCCAACCTTGGCATAGGCATGCACGCCAGTTTGTCGAGATCCAAACATACTCTGTCTCCTGTGAATAGGGCGTTACTTTAAAGAGGACAACGAAGCGAGCTGCTGCGTCAGGAACGATTGCGTGCTGTTCAAGTTCGCGATCATGGTATCGAGCGCTGAATATTGCTTGCGATAGCGCGCCTCCACTTCGACCAGCCGGGTCGCGAATTTCTCGCGCTGCGTAGTGATGTCCTTGACGGCGTCGTTGAGCCCCTTGGTGCGGCTGGTAATGGCCCCGCCGGCACCGAGATAACCGGACGCCAATGTATTGAGTTGGTACGCGTAGCCCTGGGAAAAACCGAAGGTGCCGCGCGCACCGGTGGTATCGCCCTCCACGGTGAGCTTGAGGCCTTCGACCGGACCACCGGGCATGCCGGTGAGCGTCTGACCGTCGCCGCTGGCTGCGTACTCGCCGATGGTGCCCGCCACATCCTTGCCCTTGACTGACGTACCGGTGCCAAAGACCGCCGAGGTGTCGGTGCCGGTGGTCATGGTGATGCTGATGTTGGACTTCGAGCCGTAATTGGTCGATTCCAGTTTAAGTTTGCCATCGGTGCCCACGGTGGCTGCCACTGTCGAGCCTTTCGACGAGAAAGCAGATACGCCATTGATCGACGACTGCAGTGCGGCCGCCAGTTGCGATGGATTGTAACGACCTTCCGGGATAGTAATGGTAGCCGTGTTGGACGCCAAGGTCGGCTCCGTGTCATTGAGAGTGACACTCCAGGTCGTATTTGCACCGATGACTGTCTCGTCCGGCAGCACATTGGTCCCCTGCAAGGTCCCCTTGGTGGCCAGTTGCGTGATATTGATCGCGTAGTCGCCTGCTCCCGACTTGGCGGTGGAACTGACAAACTTGATATCGGGATCGGTGCTGCGGCCGACGGCGGCAAACAGGCCGGCGATATCGTTGTAGTTGTTGTCGATGGCCTTTTGCAGCTTGCTGTTTTCGAGCACCAGGCTGCCGTCTTTCTGGAAGGCGATGCCGATCTGCGACAGGCTGGTCAGGCTGGTGCCTTGCAGCCCCGTCAAGCTGGCCGTCATCTGGCGGCGGATGGTCGCTTGCAGGTTGCGCAAAGTCGAATCACCGAGCAGCGGACCGCCAGTCTTGGTTTCTTCGTTGTAGCCGCCCAGCGACGTGAATTGATTGTTGAGATCGTTATACGCCTTGACGAAGCCGTTGACAGAAGTGGTCAGTGCCGCCGTGTCCTTGTTGACCGCCAGCGTGGAATTGCCGGTCTTGATCGCATTGATGGTCACCCCGGTAATCGCGCCCGAAATGGTATTGGTCGAGCTGGTCACGTCGATCCCGTTGACTGTGGCCTTGGTGTCGGATGCGGACATTTTCTGGTTCATGTTCTGCACGCCGCCCGGATCGTAACTGAGCAAATCGACCAGGGCCGGGTCGGCCGGTTCGCCGCCGGTGCCCGCCAGCGTGATCTTCATGGTGGAGCTTTGGCCGGTGCTCGTTGACGTGAGGATCAAACGGTTGGGCTTGGCGTCAGTGCCGCTTGAGCCATCCGAGACGATGCTGGCGGTCACGCCGAAGCCGCCCTTGTTGATCGCATTCACGATCTCCTGCAGCGAATTGTTGGTGCTGTCGATGACGACGTTGCCGCTGGTGCGGTCGCTGTCGGGCGTAAAAGTGGCACCCAGGTAAGCGCCGCCCACGCCTGACGTCAGGCCGGCGCCGGCCGGATTGCTGCCCGCTATGCTGATCGGGCTGCCGTCGTTGGAAATGAGCGAGATCGATCCCACCACCGTGGTGCTCGAGCCGATGTTGGCCTGGCCGCTGTTGCCGATGCCGCCCGTGACGCTGCCAGAGACTGCTTCGGCGACGGCCACGTTGCTGCCGTCGGCATTGGTAAAGCGCAAGGTACCATCGGCTGCCGTGCCGCTTACCGTAATATTGGCGTCAGCCAGCGCGCGCACGACCGACGTGTTGCCGGTGAGGGCGGCGTCGATCGAGGCGGCGGTCACCGCGCCGGCTGCACTCCCGGCCACGTTTTCGCCCTGGACCGCGATTTCCACACCACCGACCGACAGCGAATAGGTGCCGCCACCGCTGGTGTCGACATTGCCGAAGGTGGATGCACCGCCACTGCCGAACAGCGTGGCGCTGGTGGTGGTGGGCGCCGCCTTGGCCGAAACGCCGGTGGTCGAACTCTTGGCGTTGATGGCGTCGGCCAGCAGGCGGGCGCTGCGCGTGGTATTGTCGGTGGCAATGGCGGTGCCGTTGATCGACAGCGCACCGGGCGTCAAGCCGCCCGTGCTCAGGCTGGCGCCCAGTGCCGTGCCATTGATGCCGAACGTGCCATTGCTGACCGTTCCAAGCGAGAAATTGATGGTGGTCTTGGCGCCTACGCCGATTGCGGCGGTGGTGGACTTGAAGCCGTTGGACGCCAGCGTTTGCGGCTGCGCCACCTGGGTTACGTTGATTTTGTAGGAGCCGGCTTTGGCCGTGCCATTGGCGGTCGCATTGAAGATCGATGCGTCGCCGGGCATTGCGGACATGGTCTGAAAGCTGCCGAGCGACGTCAGGCCCGACAGCGCCGCCTGGAACGTGCCCAGCGCGCCTGACAGGTTGCCGAATGCGGATACCTGGCCCAGGGCGCTGGCCGACTTTTTGTCGTACTGCGCCAGCGGCGCCGACTCCACCGCCATCAGCTTGGTGATGATGTCGTTGATCGGAAGCCCTGATCCAATGTTGGGGGTCGAGATAGCCACGTTGTACTCCTGTGTAAGCCCATAATATAAGGCAATAACGGCAGAATCAAACCGGACTTGAGAGGGAAGAATACCAGCCAGTTCTCACTTAGCGGAAGAAAGTCGGGGTTGACGATGATGCCGTTGCGGCGCGGGGAGGGCGGCATGCCTGAAACAGCTTGCCATGCGGGAGAAAAAAACGGCGCGCGCAAGGCGCGCCGTGGTGCTGCGGGTTCAGGCGGTTTGCTGGATCAGCACGCCCTTGGTGGACTTCGCTTCCATGGCCTTGGCGATTTCCAGCGCTTCGGGCGTGGGAATCTGGCGCAATACTTCCTTGGTGCTCTGGTCGATAACCTTGACCACGGTGCGCTTGCTGTCGGTATCGATGGAAAACTCGAGCCCCTGGGATTTTGCCTGCGGCGATTTGTTCAACTCGGACACTGCCCGGTTGACCTGTTCGAGCGAAGGCGCGCCCTTGACGGCGTTGGCGGTTTCGACGGCGGTGGCCGGTGAGCGTGTCGCTCCCGGTGCGGGAGCGGCGTCGGCGCCCGCGATCTGACGTTCCGCCGGGCGAGCGGTGGCGACAGAACCTATTGAGTCGATAGTCATGATGCGTCCTTTACGAAAAATCCCCGACTGATCAAATCAGCCGGGGAGCGTGGTTAGCGCAAGTTTTTTCTGAGCTAACTCATCCCGGAGGATTAGCCACGCAGCAGCGACAGTACGCCATTCGGCAGCGAGTTGGCCTGGGCCAGCATCGCAGTACCTGCCTGTTGCAGGATCTGGCCGCGCGTCAGGTTGGCCGTCTCTTGCGCGAAGTCGGTATCCTGGATCCGGCTACGCGATGCCGACAAGTTCTCGGTCGTCGTGTTCAGGTTGGCAATCGTCGAGGCGAAGCGGTTCTGGATCGCACCGAGGTCGGCGCGGTTCTTGTTGATCTGGTTCAGCGCCGAGTCGATGGTTTTCAGTGCTGCGTTCGAACCTTCCACGGTGCTGACGTCGATCTTGTCCACCGACGCCAGTTCGCTGCCGATATCGGCTGCACCCAGGCTCACAGCGCCGCCGTTGATCGAGAAGCCGCTGTCGGACGACAGCTCGATCGAACCACCGACCGTCACGGTAGCTGTCGCCGGCTGACCGGCACCTGCCGTGGTGGTCGGCGGGGTGGTGGTGGTGTCGATGATATCCGCGCCGCGCATCTCGGCATTGGCCATGGCCACATTGGTGGTACCGGTGCCGCTAACCATGGTGATATCGTCGCCAGCGATGTTATCGAGTTGCAACTCTTTCTGGTTAGTGGTCTGGTTGACCTTGATACTGGCTGTAACATTGGTCGTACCGCTCTGGGCATTGATCGCCTGCGCCAGGGATGCCAGGTCGCCGTTCTTGACCGACGACGAAATCGTCACAGGGTCCGCATTGGCGCTTTTCAGCGTAAAGCTGACCGCCTGCGACGTTGCGCTAGGCAGGCCGCCAGTATCGAGGCCGATGCCTTTGATGGTCGCCGTGGTTTTGGCCTGTGCCGACACACCACTGCTATTGCTCAGGGCATTGATCTTGGCGGCGATGGCCTTGGCGCTGTCGCCCACAGCCGCTTCCACCTTGGTGGTAATGCCCGCGCCGGAGCTGATGGTCAGCTGTTCGGCGGCGGTCAGGCCGTTCGCCGCGGTAGCGACGGCGGCGTTCATGGTGGCGCCGCCGGCGGTGGTTTTGATGGTGTTGTTACCGAGGTCGGCTGCCTTGGCGCTGGCCACACCGATGTTGATGGTCTGGTTCGAGTTCGCGCCAACCTGGAACTGGGTGTTGGTCAGCGAGCCGTCGAGCACGTTCTGGCCGTTGAACTGGGTAGTGTTGGCCACGCGGTCCAGTTCTTTCGACAGGGAGGCTACCTCGTTCTGGATCGATTTGCGATCCGATTCCGAGTTGGTGCCGTTGGCGGACTGCACCGCCAATTCGCGCACACGTTGCAGCAGATCGCCAGCGGTGCTCAAGCCACCCTCAGCAGTCTGAGCCAGCGAGATGCCGTCGTTGGCGTTACGGGCCGCTTGCTGGTTACCGCGAATTTGCGACGTGAAGCGCTCGGAAATTGCCAGGCCGGCGGCGTCGTCCTTGGCGCTGTTGATGCGCAGGCCGGAGGACAGACGTTGCAACGAGGTCGACAGATTAGCTTGCGAGCTGCTCAGGTTACGTTGCGAATTGAGCGATTGGATATTACTGTTGATGACTTGTGCCATGATGATTCTCCAGATTACTACGGTGTGGGCTAGCTGCTCATTTCACTTTGGTCTGTCTCCGCGTTCCGAGACAATCAAACCGCTGTTGTAATGATTTTCGGTTGCCCAGCGGGAAAATTTAGGCCTGGAAACGAACTTTAAATTTCATTGATGGCCTAAAGTTCAGATTTCGCACCCGCTTAATCGACCGTTGAAGACCAATCTTTAGGGCGAAAAATAATTTATTTCTCTGCGATTTAAGCAAAAAAAAAGCCCGACAGGCGCCGGGCTGGATGGATTTTGTGGCAACCGCGCCAAGTTTTTAGCCTAGTCGGCCATCACCACCCGGTTTTTGCCGGTCTGCTTGGCCGTATACATGGCCTTGTCGGCGCGTTTGACCAGCTCGGTCTGTTCTTCGTTGGGGCGGCGTAGCGCCACGCCGGCCGAGAACGTGATCAGCACCTTTTCGTTATCGTGCAGGAAGAAGTGCTTGGTCAGCTCGCGTTGCAGGCGGGTCATGGTCGATGCTGCCGCCTCGATGGTGGTCTCGGGCATCAGGATCAGGAATTCTTCGCCGCCGAAGCGGGCAATCACGTCCATCGAACGCAAGGTTTCCTTGACGATTTTCACCAGATGCTTGAGGGCGGCGTCGCCGGCGATGTGGCCGTAGGTGTCGTTGAGCTTTTTGAAGTCGTCGAGGTCGAGCACGGACACGCACAGCGGCGTGCCACGGCGGTCGGAGCGCGCGGTTTCGCGGTCGAACACGTCGTCGAGGCCGCGCCGGTTGAGCGAGCCGGTCAGTTGATCTTCACGCACCAGCTCGCTCAAGTGCTGGAGCTTGGCTTCGAGCGCGTGGATGCGGCTTTCCGCGTCCTGCACTTCCTGGCGCGCCAGCACCATCTTGTCGCGGGCCTTGAGCGCCTCGGCCTGCACCAGCCGGGTTTCCTTGAGCACTTCGTCGAGAATGCTGTTGAGCTCGGAAATATTGTCAGCCTTGCTGATCTTGTCCGAATAGCCACCGATCTTCTCGTGGAAGTCGCCGGTGGAGGCGGCCACCGCGCCCAGGCGGTCGATAAACGTCATCATCATGTTCTTGACGGTGAGCTTGACGTCCGACAGGCTGTGCTTGAGCTGGCCCTGCTTGTAAATGACTTCCTTCAGGCTGCGCGTGGCGTCCTCGAGCGCACGGACGTCAAGCGGGCCCGAGATCAGGTGTTGCACCGCTTCGATCTGGCCTTGCAGCCAGCTGTCGTCTTCGAGCAGCTCGCTGACGTTTTCCAGCAGCAGCTTGAACAGGCGCAGCAGCAACTCCTGCTGCTCGGCGCTGTCGGCGCCACGCACTTCGATCTGGAAGCACAGTTGCTTGAGGCGCTGGCCGATCTCGGTCAGCGCTTCCTCGCTGTGGGCGTCACGGGTGGCGGTGCCCAGTGATTCGGCCTCGGCTGCCAGGGCCGGCGCACCGGCCAGCAAGGACGCTACCGCGAAGGTAAGGGTACGGCTGAGCAGTTCGCGCAGGGCGCGGCTTTGCTCGTCCTCGGCGCCGGTGGCTGCAGCCATGCCGGCTGTCTCGATGCCAGGCTTTCTGGCGATAAAATGTTTTTCCACCAGTTGCGACAACATGCGCGCATAGCCGTCCCAGTCGCGCGATTTGACGGCGCGGTTGAAGCGGCGGCCGAAATCGGCCAGGTCGCCGGTGCCGTCGGCCAGGCGCGTGGCAAACTGGTTCAGGACCGATTCCGGGCCGGGGTCGATGCTGACGACGGGCGCGGCGGCCACTGCTGGTTCGCTGATGCCGGCGATTTCGTTGTAAATCTCGCGGTAGGCCTCGGGCGTGGGGGAAATCCGGCGCAGCGCCAGGCGTTTGAACGCCTCGCGTGCGATCTCGGCCGGATTCTGCTCGGGGACGGTGGGTTTGCTGGACATGAACGAGCGACCTCTATGGGTTTACTTGGTTGTAGCATGATAGGCCCATGCCGGATGCATCATTGCGCGGAGCAGGCGCGGAAAAACGTCTTTCATTTCTGCATCAAGGATGTCCTATCCGACAACGATAATGGGACTAATCGTTGTCATTTTACCCCTGTCGGGCCCGTTCGTCGTCTTCACCTAGTCGATCAGCTGGTTTTTGATGGCGTAGTGTGTCAATTCGGCGCTGTTCTTGAGCTTCATTTTGACCAGCAGGCGGGCCCGGTATTCGCTGACCGTCTTGACCGACAACGACAATTCCTTGGCAATCACGCCCACCGTCTTGCCGGAGGCAATCATGGTCAGGGTCTGGTATTCGCGGTCGGACAGGGAATCGTGCGGCGGCGCCTCGTGGTCTTCGCCCACGTGGTTGGCCAGCTCCTGCGCCAGCGCCGGGCTGATGTATTTCTGGCCGCCAGCCACCTGGCGGATGGCATTGACCAGCTCGCGCGGCGCGCTCTGCTTGGTGAGATAGCCGGACGCGCCCGCCTTGAGCGAGCGGATCGCATATTGATCTTCGCGGTGCATCGACAACATCAGGACGGCCAGGTCCGGCTTTTCCTTCTTGATCTGCTTGAGCACGTCGATACCGCTGCGGTCGGGCATGGAAATGTCGAGCAGCATGACCTGGCATTCTGACTTGCGGAACAGCTTGACGGCTTCCAGGCCGTTCTCGGCCTCGCCGGCCACGATGATGTCGCGCGTCTCGGCCAGGATTTGTTTCAAGCCTTCGCGCACGATGGCATGGTCGTCGGCAATGAAGACCTTGATGATGGCTTTTTCGCTCATGGTGGTTTTCTCTACTTTTTCTGCAAGCGCTCTGTGGCGCATTATGTGACACGGTTGCTTAGCCAGCCGGCTATCCGCCTATTGTAGCCCCGGACCCGGTTCCGGACCCGGTCCCGGCTCCTGTCCCGTGCTTTCGTGGCGAATCTTGATCGCCACCACCGTGCCGCCCCCCGGCGCGTGGCTCAGCGTCAGGGTGCCGCCCAGCGCGCGGGTGCGTTCCACCATGCCGCGCAGGCCGAAGGACGCCGGCTTGGCGCGGTCGGCCTGGCGGATGCCGCGGCCGTCGTCGGTAATCTTCAGGCTGACGTAATGGCGCAGCCGCGCCAGCTTCACGCTGACCCGGCTCGCTTCGGCGTGTTTGGCGATATTGGTCAGCGCTTCCTGGGCGATGCGGAACAGCGCCGTGGACTGGTCTTCGTCGAGGCCCATGTCGCGCTGGTTGTAGCTGAACGTGGTGTCGATGCCGGCCTGCTTGTCGAACTCGCGCACCTGCCACTCGAGCGCGGCCACCAGGCCCAGGTCGAGCAGGGCGGGGCGCAGGTCGAGCGAAATGCGGTGTACGGCGTCGATGGTGCGGTCCACCAGCGAATCGAGGTAGTCGGTGCGCTCGCGCAGCGCCGGGTCAATGCCGTCCAGGCGCGTGGCCAGCATGGCCAGCGCCATCTTGATGGCGGTCAGGTTGCCGCCCAGCTCGTCGTGGATTTCACGGGCGATGCGGGTGCGCTCCTGTTCCTTGACGCGGTCGGTGTGCGCGCTCAGCTCGGCCAGCCGTGCGCGCGACCGCCGCACCTCCTGCTGCTCCTGCTTGCTTTCGGTGATATTGGTCATCATGCCGTCCCAGCGCATGGCGCCGCCGTGCAGCGCGTGCGGCGTGGCGCGCAGGTTGATCCACTTGACGTCCTTCCAGGCATCGACCCAGATCCGGCCCTCCCAGTTCCAGCTCCACAGCGCATTGGCCGAAGCCTGCATGGAATCCTGGTACGCGTCGCGGTCCTCGGGCAGGATCAGTTCGAGGAAGCGGCCGGGCGCGGCGTGCAGCGCGGCCGGCGTGAGGCCCAGCAGCGCCTGGCAGCCATCGCTCAGGTACGGGAACGACACCGCGCCGTCGGCCTGGCGCTCGAACTGGTACACCAGGCCGGGGGTGTTGGAAACGATGGCGTCGAAACGCGCGCGCATCTGCGCCAGTTCGGTGGCAAGGTCGGGCGGGGCAGGGAGGCTACTCATGGCAATGGTCGGTGGATTCGGTGATATCGTTGATCTGGCATGGTGGTTGGCATGGCAATCAGGTGCGCCAGCGGGCCCGAAAGCGCTTGAGCAGGCGGCGAAAGCGCCCGGTCCAGCTGCGCGGACCGCTGCTGGCGCGCTGGCGCCAGCGCCGCACGCGGCCGGCCAGCGCCTGCACCTGACGCCAGGCGGCCGTGCCCTGCAAGCGCGCGATCCAGCGCGCCTTGAGCGCCAGGAACCAGCCCAGCAGGCGGGCAAACCAGACAATGGTGAGCAATACCGGCCGGGTGAGCAGGTACAGCCGCGCCACGGCCGCCGCCCCCACCACCTTGGCCAGCACGATCACGGTCAGGCCCAGCAGCGCATGGCCGTTGGCCAGCGCCCACAGCGCCAGCAGCTTGACCGGAAATAGCAGCGCGGCCGGCAATACCATCAGCACCAGCGCGGCGTACGGTCCCAGCCGGCAAATCCACTGTTCCAGGCGGGCCAGCGGCGGCCACGCCGTGAGGCGGCGCATCAGCGCCGCGCCCAGGTCCCACAGCCAGTCTTCCAGCAGCAATAACAGCGCCGCCAGGTAGACCAGCGGCGCGAACAGCCAGCGGTGCAAGCGTCGGAAATGTTTCATCGGGCCTCGTGTGGTTCTTCTGGCTGCATGATACGTGAAACAAAACGTTTGCGGAAAAGCAGCGCTGTACAATAGGCGTCATGAACAAAGCCTTTGTAAAAGAATCCGACGGGGACGACGACGAGGACGCCGCCGCGCTGGCGCTGGCCATCCCGGCCGGCTCCAAGAACTACATCCGCCCCGAGGGCTACCAGCGCATCAAGGACGAATTGCTCCAGTTGATCGACGTTGACCGGCCGGAAGTGGTGCGTATCGTCCACTGGGCCGCGTCGAATGGCGACCGTTCCGAGAACGGCGATTACATCTACGGGAAAAAACGCCTGCGCGAAATCGACCGCCGCATCCGTTTCCTCACCAAGCGCATGGACTCGGCCGCGATTGTCGATCCCAGCGTGCACCACGGCAGCGACCAGATCTTTTTTGGCGCCACCGTCACCTATTGCGACCAGCATGGGGCCGAGCGCACCATCACCATCGTCGGCATCGACGAACTCGATCCTTTGAATGGCAAGATCAGCTGGGTGGCGCCGGTGGCGCGGGCATTGACCAAGGCGCGCGAAGGCGACCTGATCACCTTCCAGGCGCCGCACGGCGTCGATGAGCTGGAAATTCTGGCAGTCAGTTACCCGGCGCCGGCGCCGCAGTAGGGCGCCGGGGCGGTTCAGCTGCGTTCGCGCAGGATGCGGTTGACGCCGGTCACGCGACGCACATTGCGCAGCAGGCCGGCCAGGTGCACGCGGTCCTTGACCTGGATGGTAAAGCGCAACTGGTGCAGCACGTTGTCCTTGTCCTCGTCCATGCCCACGTAGGTGATGTTGGCGTCGGATTCGCCGATCTCGGCCGCCACGCGCGCCAGGATGCCCTTTTCGTTGTTGATCAGCAGCTTGATGCGACAGTCGAAACGGCGGTTCATCTCGGTGCCCCACTTGACCGCGATCCAGCGGTCCGGCTCCTTGGCCTTCTGGCGCTTGGCGATCGTGCAGTCGGTGGTGTGCACCAGCAAGCCCTGGTCGCGGCGCAGCTGGCCGATGATGGAGTCGCCCGGGATTGGCAGGCAACACGGCGCCAGTTGCACCGAGACGCCTTCGCTGCCGCAAATCGTCACCGGGTCGAGCTCGGTCGCGCTGTTGTGGTCGATCGGCGCGCTGGCCGATTCGCCGCCGCGCAAGCCGAAGATATGGCGCGCCACCAGCGCCGCCATGCGCTTGCCGATGCCGATGTCGGCATACAGTTCGTCGAGCGACTTGGCGCTCGATTCGTTGAGCAGGCGCTCTGTCAGGTGTTCTTCGAGCAGCGCCGACATGCCCAGGGACGTGAGCGCCTGCGCCAGCAACTGCTCGCCCAACGTGATCGATTCGGGCAGGTTGATGGTGCGCAGGTGGTGGCGGATCGCCGAACGGGCCTTGCCGGTACGGACGAACGACAGCCAGCTCGGGCTCGGCCGCGAATTCGCGTCGGTGACGATCTCGACGATGTCGCCGTTGCGCAGCTCGGTGCGCAAGGAAACCGGTTCGTGGTTGATCATCGCCGACACCGTATGGTCGCCGATGCCGGTGTGGATCGAGTACGCAAAATCGATCGGCGTGGCGCCGCGCGGCAAAGCGATGATCTTCGATTTGGGCGTAAACACGTACACCGAATCAGGGAACAGATCGACCTTGACGTGCTCGAGAAACTCGGCCGAGTCGCCGGTCTGCTGCTGGATGTCGAGCAGCGACTGCAGCCACGCATGGGTGCGCTGCTGCATGTCGGACAGGTTGGAATCGGCATTTTTGTACAGCCAGTGCGCGGCCACGCCGGACTCGGCGGTGCGATGCATTTCCTGGGTGCGGATCTGGAACTCGACCGGCGTGCCGTACGGGCCGATCAGCGTGGTGTGCAGCGACTGGTAGCCGTTGAGCTTGCGGATCGCAATATAGTCCTTGAATTTGCCCGGCATCGGCTTGTACAGCGAGTGCAGGGTGCCCAGCGCCACGTAGCAGTTGGGGAAGGTATCGACCACCACGCGGAAGCCATACACGTCGAGCACCTGCGAGAACGACAGGTGCTTGTTGCGCATTTTTTTGTAGATGCCGAACAGGGTTTTTTCGCGGCCATACACTTCCGCTTCGATCCCGGCCATGCCCAGCGTGTTCTTCACCGATTCGAGAATCTTGGTGACCACTTCGCGGCGGTTGCCGCGCGCCGCCTTGACGGCCTTGGCCAGCGTGCGGTAGCGCAGCGGATACAGGTGCGAGAACGACAGGTCCTGCAGTTCGCGGTAGATATTGTTCAGGCCCAGGCGGTGCGCGATGGGCACGTACACTTCCATCGTTTCGCGCGAGATGCGGGCCTTCTTGTTGGGCGCCATGACTTCCATGGTGCGCATATTGTGCAGCCGATCGGCCAGCTTGATCAGGATGACGCGCACATCGGACGCCATCGCCAGCAGCATCTTGCGGAAGTTTTCCGCCTGCGCTTCGATCTGGCTCTGGAATTCGATTTTATCGAGCTTGGACAAGCCATCGACCAGGTTGGCCACCGGCGCGCCGAAGCGCTCGATCAGCTCGTCCTTCTTGACGTCCTGGTCTTCCATCACATCGTGCAGCAGCGCGGCCATGATCGCCTGCGCATCGAGCTTCCAGTCGGCGCAAATCTCGGCCACCGCGATCGGGTGCGAGATGTACGGTTCGCCCGATTTCCGGACCTGGCCCAGGTGCATTTCGTCCGAGAAGCGATAGGCTTCCTTGACCTTTTTCAGGTCGGCGGCCGTCATGTAGTCGGACAGTTTTTCGGTCAGGTGCGTGACCGAGGCAACGCCGGCGGTCAGGGTAGGCGTGGCCAGGGGCGACGAGGAAATCACGGGGGGAGCTGGTGGTGGCAAGGATGCTGCGATGGTGGAGGCGGTGCTATCCCCTGCATGTGCACCCGAAAGGGTGCCCGACGTGGCACCAGCCGGCGTGGCAGCCGGCTGTTTGGCCCGGGAGGGCGTGGCGTTCAGTGTCGGGTCGGCAGGGATCAGATTCATACGTGTGCGTTCCGTCGTGTTGAGGTTGCATTCTCCACCTTCGGGAACGCGGGTCCACCTTACATGGGGACCTTTTTCAACATTTCGATACCGACTTTGCCGGCGGCGATTTCACGCAGGGCGACAACGGTAGGCTTGTCCTTGGCTTCCACTTTCGGGGTGTGGCCTTGCAGCAGCTGGCGCGCGCGGTAGGTGGCGGCCAGGGTCAGCTGGAAACGGTTAGGGATGTTCTTGAGACAATCTTCAATAGTAATGCGTGCCATGATATAGCTCCTAAAATCTTTTATTCAGCGTGGATACCCAATTGGGCAAATAGCGAGGCGTTGCGTGCCGCTTGTTGCGCAAACCGGCAACGGGCCGCTCTGACAATCGCGGTAAGCTCGGACAACGCGATTGCGAATTCTTCGTTGATGATAGCATACTCGAACTCGGGAGCGTGGGCGATTTCACCCCCTGCGGCAAGCAGCCGGCGGGTGATCACATGCGGCTCGTCGGTGGCGCGTTTTTTCAGTCTGTCTTCGAGCGCGGCGATCGATGGCGGCAGGATGAAAATGCCGGTCGCCTGCGGGAATTGCTTGCGCACCTGGCGCGCACCCTGCCAGTCGATTTCCAGCAAAATATCGGTGCCTTTTTTCATCTCCTGCTCGACCATGATGCGCGACGTGCCGTAGTAATTGCCGTGCACTTCGGCCCATTCCAGGAACTCGCCGGCCTCGGCGCGCGCGACGAAATCTTCGGCGGTGGTGAACCAGTATTGCTCGCCGTGGGTTTCACCGGGACGCGGCTGGCGCGTGGTGGTGGAAATCGACAGCTTGATCGCCGGCTCCTGTGCCAGCAGGGCATTGACCAGCGTGGACTTGCCGGCACCGGACGGCGCGGCCACCACAAATAAACTGCCGGCGAAAGCGTGGGATAGACTCATGTTTATCTCTCAAACGTAAAAGGCGCCGAAGAGGACGCCCAAAGACGTATTTTACCAAGCGCAACGAGCGCACTCCAATTTACAAAAGACAGATCAAATGTTGGGCCGCTGCCGGCGCCCGTTCCTTGGCGCCGTTGATGAAATAGATGAACACGTCGCGCGTCTTTTTGCTCTCTTTCGCTGCACCGACGTGCGGTAGCGTGACGGGAACGGCGCCTTGCTGCCATTGGCTTGCCGCGTCGGCCCATTTTTTCAGGGCTGGCTTGGTGTAGCCCGTGACGCGTTCGCTTTGGGCATTGAGCAGCCGTGCATAAACAAAGTCGCCGGTGAGGTCGGCGTACGATGGAAAATCGGGTGCATCGGCAAACACCGTGGCGACCTTGTACTTGCGCGCCAGCTTCAGGTAGTCGTCGCACATGAAGCTGTCGTGGCGCGTGTCGAGTACGTGGCGCAGCTTGCGCGTGCCCAGTTTTGCCGGCAGCAATTTGAAAAAGGCTTCGAGGTCGTCGGGATCGAACTGCTTGGTGGGGGCGAGCTGCCACAGCAGGGGACCGAGCTTGTCGCCCAGTTCGGCCAGGCCGCTATTGATGAAGCGCTCGACCGATTCGCCGGCCTCGGCCAGCACGCGGCGGTTGCTGGCATAGCGGCTGGCCTTGACGGAGAAGACGAAGTCGTCCGGCGTTTGCGCGTGCCACGACGCAAAGTGTTCGGGCTTGGCGGTGCGGTAATAAGTGCCGTTGATTTCGATGGTGGTGACCTGGCGGCTCGCATATGCGAGCGCCTTCTTTTGCGGCACGTCCGGCGGATAAAACGTCTCGCGCCAGGGCGCGTAATCCCATCCGCCGATGCCCACCCGAATTGACGTCGCCATGCTCCGCTCCCGATTTGAGCTGCCGTAGTTGAGTTCAAATGATAGCGGGATTTTTAAAGCCGGGCTCTTTTCCTTTGGCAAACGAACCCAATACTAACGGGACGTTTTACTTACCGGGAAATTTATGAAAGACCTCATCGTCGTCGCCACGCTGACCGCCAAGCCGGGCCACGAAGCCACCCTCAAAGCCGCGCTGGAAAAAATCGTCCCGCCCAGCCGCGCCGAAGCCGGCTGCTCGCGCTACGAGCTGCACGCAGATATCGAACACGCGGGACGGTTTGTGATGATCGAGACGTGGCGCGATCAGCGGGCGCTGACCGAGCATGAAGCGACGCCGCACTTCCAGGCGCTGTTGCAGGAAGTGGGCGGCAAGGTGGACGTGCAGGTATTAAAACTGGACAAGCTGCTGTAAAGCGTCTTACTCGAGGTTTTGCACCTGCTCGCGCATCTGCTCGATCAGCAGCTTCAATTCCATCGACGCATCGGCCAGTTCCTTGACCGACGCCTTGGCGCCCAGGGTGTTGGCTTCGCGGTTCAGCTCCTGCATCATGAAGTCCAGGCGCTTGCCGACCTGGCCGCCTTTTTTCAGGATGTGGCGGGTTTCGCCCAGGTGCGCCGACAAGCGGCCCAGTTCTTCGGCGACGTCGATGCGGATGCCGTACAAGATCACCTCCTGGCGGATGCGCTCCAATGCATCCTGGCGCGACAGCGACGAGTTCGAGCCCTGGCAGGCCAGGCCCAGCGCGTCCTGCATGCGCTCGACCGCCTTTTGCTGGAATGCCGCCACCACTTGCGGAATCAACGGGGTAATGCGCTTGACGATCGCTTCCATCGCCTCGATGCGGGAAATGAGCATCGTTTCAAGCGCCGCGCCTTCGCGCTGGCGGCTCAGCACGAACGCCTGCACGGTGCGCACGGTCAACGCCGCGACGTCGGCCTGCAGCGATTCCTGGCCAATTTGCGCTTCTTCGATCACGCCGGGCCAGCGCAACAGCTCGGCCACCGACATCGCCTGGGCGCCGGGGAAGTGCGCGCCCACTTCGGCCTGCAAGCGTTGCAGCTCGGTGAGCAGCGGCATGTTCAGCGCCTGGGCGCCGGTGGTGGCTGCCTTGCGGCCAAAGCTCAGGCGCAGCTCCACCTTGCCACGTGTGATGGCAGCCATGATCGCCGAGCGCAGATCGGGTTCAAGCGCGCGTAAATCGTCGTTAATTCGAAACTGAAGGTCGAGAAACCGGGAGTTAACACTCTTGATCTCGATGGTCAGTGTTCCTGCCGCACTCTCACTGGTGGCGACCGCGTAGCCCGTCATGCTGGAAATGCTCAATGGATATCCCCGATTAATCTTTTACAAAACAGTGATTTATCCACACATCCGGTTATCAAGGTAATAAGTCTGGTGGCTGCGCTCCACACTGCCATTGCCGGATGGTCTGGAAATTGCTGGATATTGCATTGTAAAGAAAATTGCGGCTGGTGGGTTCAGTATTGTTTACCTGAAGTACGAGGCCCTGGCGCGGTTGTGCAAGCGCAGCTTGTGGTCTATGCTGCCGGACCATCAAACTGCCAGGAATTACACCATGACTTCAGACTTCCGCCCGAGCGGCCGCGCCGTCGATGCACTGCGCACCCTGCGCCTGACCCGCGATTACACCAAGCACGCCGAAGGTTCGGTGCTGATCGAATGCGGCGACACCAAGGTCATCTGTACCGCAAGTATCGAAGACAAGGTGCCGGGATTCCTGAAAGGCAAGGGCCAAGGCTGGATGACGGCCGAATACGGCATGCTGCCGCGCTCCACCCACACCCGCATGGACCGCGAAGCGGCGCGCGGCAAGCAGTCGGGTCGCACCCAGGAAATCCAGCGCCTGATCGGCCGTTCGCTGCGCGCCGCGTTCGACCTCAACGCCTTCGGCGAACGCACGCTGCATCTCGATTGCGACGTGATCCAGGCCGACGGCGGTACCCGCACCGCGTCGATCACCGGCGCCATGGTGGCGGCGTACGACGCGTTTTCCAAGCTGGTTGCGCGCGGCGCGGTGCCGGCCATCCCGCTGAAAAACTTTGTTGCCGCCATTTCGGTGGGCGTGTACCAGGGCACGCCGGTGCTGGACCTCGACTACATCGAGGATTCCAACTGCGACACCGACATGAACGTGGTCATGAACGACGCCGGCCATTTCATCGAAGTGCAGGGCACGGCCGAAGGCGCGGCGTTCGACCGCGACGGCATGAACCGCCTGCTGGACCTGGCCCAGGGTGGCATCGCCGACCTGATCGTGCTGCAAAAGCAGGCGCTCGGCCTGGCCTGAGCTTCCAACCCGGCAAACGGTTTACAATGGCGGCTTCCCAGATTTTGAAGCCGCCATCGCCATGACCCAACGCCTGATCCTCGCCTCCAACAACGCCGGCAAACTCAAGGAATTCAACCAGTTGCTCGCCACCGTGGGCTACTCGGTCCACGCCCAGGGCGAGTACGACGTGCCGGAAGCGGACGAACCGTTCCACACCTTCGTGGAAAACGCCCTGCAAAAAGCCCGTCACGCCGCCCGCATCACGGGCCTGCCGGCGCTGGCCGACGACTCGGGCGTGTGCATCAACGCCTTTGGCGGCGCACCCGGCGTATATTCGGCGCGCTTTGCCGGCGAACCGAAGTCCGACGCCCGCAACAACGAAAAAATGGTGGCCGACCTGGCCCAACACACCGACCGCTCGGCGTATTACTACTGCGTGCTGGTGTTCGTGCGCCATGCCGACGACCCGCAGCCGATCATTGCCGACGGCCGCTGGAATGGCGAAATGCTTGACGCCCCGCGCGGCAGCGGCGGCTTCGGCTACGACCCGTATTTCTACATCCCGGCACTGGGCAAGTGCGCCGCCGAGCTGACGTCCGACGAAAAGAACGCCCTGTCGCACCGCGGCCAGGCCCTGCGCGCGCTGGTAGAGAAGCTGAAATGATACCGATCAAGATCGTCGGTGCTACCAGCAAGGTTACCGGTACAGCCAGTACAGCTACCGGTACAGTTGCCGGGGGCGCCGACCTCGGTGACGCCGCCGGCGTCGCCCTCAAGTACCTGAAAAGCGGTGCGCTCAACCTGACCGCGCTGCCGCCGCTGTCGCTCTACATCCACTTCCCGTGGTGCGTGCGCAAGTGCCCGTATTGCGATTTCAACTCGCACGAAGCAAAGGAGGGCGGCGCCTTCCCCGAGCAGGAATACCTGGACGCGCTGCGCCTTGACCTGGAAATGGCGCTGCCGCTGATCTGGGGTCGCAAGATTTATACGATCTTTATTGGCGGCGGCACACCAAGCCTGATGTCGGCCGCTGGCCTGGACCGGCTGCTGTCGGACGTGCGCACGCTGCTGCCGCTCGATGCCGATACCGAGATCACCATGGAAGCCAACCCGGGCACGTTCGAGGCGGAGAAATTCCGCTCGTACCGCGCCAGCGGCATCAACCGCCTGTCGATCGGCATCCAGAGTTTCAATGACCGCCACCTGAAGGCACTGGGCCGCATCCACGACGACGGCGAAGCCAGGCGCGCGGTGGAAATTGCGCTCGACAACTTCGACAACTTCAACCTCGACCTGATGTACGCGCTGCCGTCGCAGACGCTGGCCGAGGCGCGCCAGGATATCGAAACCGCGCTGGCGTTCAAGCCGCCGCACCTGTCGCTCTACCATTTGACGATGGAGCCGAACACGCTGTTCGCCAAGTACCCGCCGGCGCTGCCCGACGACGACGCCAGCGCCGACATGCAGGACATGATCGCCGAACTGACGGCCGCCAACGGTTACCAGCACTACGAAGTGTCGGCATACGCGAAAGAGGGCAAGCGCGCGCGCCACAACCTCAATTACTGGGAGTTCGGCGACTACCTCGGCATCGGCGCCGGCGCGCACTCAAAGCTGTCGTTCCCGCACCGGGTGCTGCGCCAGGCCAGGTACAAGCAGCCGCGCGCGTACATGGACCAGGCCAAACTCGGCGCGCCGGTACAGGAAGAGCACGAGATCGCGCGCGAGGACATGGGCTTCGAGTTCATGCTCAACACGCTGCGTCTGCGCGGCGGCTTCGATCCCAACCTGTTTGCCGAGCGCACCGGCATGAGCATGAATGCGATTGAAAAAACGCTGAACGCAGCCGAAGCCAAGGGCCTGATCTACCGCGATTACAAGGTGATCCGGCCGACCGAGCTGGGGCTGCGGTTCCTCAATGATTTGCAGGAGATGTTCCTGGGGGCGTAAATGTCCGAAGGCCAGAATACTTCCTGAACCGTAGCTCCAGGCGGCCGGCCGCGATGGCTACCGCCGGATCTTCGCCTGCGCGGGGATGACGGAGCTGCGGAAGCGTCTTAAAACTCTTCCCAGTCCTTGTCGCCACCGACCGTCGCCGGCTTGCGTGGCACCGAGGTCAGGGCTGGCTTGGTTGCCGGCTTCAATGCTGGCGCTGGACGGCGTGCCGCCACCGGTTTTACAGCCGCCAGCTTGCGCGCTGCAGCAGTAGCCCCCACCGGCGTCGCCACCGCGCCTGCCTCCAGCCGGAACGACGACGCCACTTCCGCCAGCCGCTCGGCCTGGTCCTGCATGCTGGCTGCCGCTGCCGCCGCTTCTTCCACCAGCGCCGCGTTCTGCTGCGTCACCTGGTCCATTTGCGTGATCGCGGTATTTACCTGGTCGATACCGATGCTTTGCTCGCTGCTGGCCGAGGTGATTTCACCCATGATATCGGTCACGCGGCGCACGCTGGCCACCACGTCGTCCATGGTGGCGCCGGCTTCCTTCACCAGCTTCGAGCCGATATCGACCTGGTCCACCGAATTGCCGATCAACTCCTTGATTTCCTTGGCCGCACCGGCCGACCGCTGTGCCAGGTTGCGCACTTCGGACGCCACGACCGCAAAACCACGTCCCTGTTCGCCGGCGCGCGCCGCTTCCACTGCCGCGTTCAGCGCCAGGATATTGGTCTGGAAGGCGATGCCGTCGATGACGGAGATGATGTCGTAGATCTTGCGCGACGAGTCGTTGATGGTACCCATGGTGTCGACCACCTGGCCGACGATGGCGCCGCCTTTTTCCGCCACTTCCGACGCGGTCCTGGCCAACTGGTTGGCCTGGCGCGCATTGTCGGCATTCTGGCGCACGGTGGAGGTCAGCTCTTCCATCGACGACGCGGTTTCTTCGAGCGAACTGGCCTGCTCCTCGGTGCGCTGCGACAGGTCCATATTGCCGGCGGCGATTTCATGCGAGGCGCTGGCGATCGTCCGGGTGCCGGTCTGCACCTGGCTGACCACGTTGACCAGCGAATCGTTCATGCCCTTCAGTGCCGTCATCAGTGCGCCGATTTCGGAGCGCTGGACTTGGGTGTCGAAGCGGGTGGTGAGGTCGCCGTCGGCCACCTTGGCGGCAATATCGACGGCCGACTTCAAGGGCACCGTGATCGAGCGTGAAATGATCCAGGCCGCCAGCGAGCCGATGGTCACCATCAGCACCGTGAGCACGAGCAGCAACTGGTTGGCGCGGTCGTTGGCGGCATCGATGGCGTGGGCGGTATCGTCGATGGCCTTGCGCTGGTGCGCCAGCAGTCCCTCGACCGCCACCGAGTAGGCCTTGGCCGCCGGCGTGAATTCGCCGGTGAAGATTTTTTCGGCGGCGGCGTCGTCACCGGCCTTGCGGGCGTTGCCCACGGCGGTTTTCAGGTTCTGGTAGTTGGTGCGCAGGACCACGATCTTGTCGAACATGACGCGCTCCTCGTCGCTGGCGACGAGCTCCTTGACCTTGCCCATCAACTCGGCGCCGCGCTTGCTGCTGGCGGCAATCACGTCGGCAAAGACCGTAGGCAGTGAGGCGTCCTTGCTGCGCGCAATCAGCTCGGTACGGGCGATGGCCGAGTACATCAGCACATACCAGTCGGACACCAGGCGTTCCTTGGCCAGCGGTTTTTCCATCATCTCGCGGGTGGCGGTGGCCTGGCTGCGGGCGTTCATCAGCCCCACCGTGGTGGCGACCAGGGCCAGCAATAAAACGATGCCGAAGGCGGCGGCCAGGCGCGTGCCGATGCGCGTGTGCGAAAGAAAATTCATGGTGGGGTCTCCATTTTTATGATGCCGGCTAGCACGCTTCAAGTATGCGCCCGGGGCCGGAGGAGGTCATCAACATCGGTGGAAGGTGTTGCTTTTTGGCAGCAATGTAAAGTACCTAAAAAGACAATGTTGCCTTCAGGTCCGGTTGTTCGCACCAGCGCGCGAATGCTTCGGCCATCCGCTCGCTTTCGCCAATGGCGTGCAGCCAGTGGCGGATGCGGGTGTCGTGGTGCTGGCCGTAGGCGGTGAAATCCTTGCGGTCGGGCAGCTTGCCGTTGGGCAGGGTGGCAACGAATGCGGCCGACGGCGACACCAGGATCATATTGTCCATCGCTGCGTCGTTGGCGCGCCGCCACGGCATGGATTTGTCGAGCCAGCCCGGCACGATGTGGTCGCTGAAATGCGGGTACAGCACCAGGTCAGGGTCGCGCTGGTAGGGCAGGTGCAGGTGGTAGTCGATCAGCCCGCCGTCCCAGTGCGGACCGGGCGGTGCACCGGCAATGTCGGTCACCGCTTCGAGCACCAGCGGGATCGAGCCCGACGCCTGCATGGCGTCGCGCAGGTTGTCGGTGGCCAGGTCCACGAAGTGGGCGGCAAAGGCGTCGAACGGCTGGCGCAGCCATTGGGCATCGTCTTGCGCGGGATGAAACACCACGCGCTCCATCGACGCCGCCAGCCGGCTGCGGGCGACCGCATTGCCGGCGGCCGCCATCAGAAAGCCGGCCATCTCGCGCCAGCGCACGCCATTGCTGCGCCCGAGCGCACCGGTGCCGCGCACGGTAAGAATGTTGACGTGGTGACGCGGGTGAGCGATCACTTCGGCGCCGCGCCCGTCGAGCAGTTCGTCGAGCAGGTTGCGAATGTTTTCGCTGATATACGCGGCGGTTACCTTGGCCGGATAGCGCTGGTGCGCATACAGATGCGCCAGGCGCCGGTGCGCGGCGACCGGATCGTCGAAGGCCGAAGCGGCCATGCGCCAGGCGCCGATCGAGGCCCCGACCAGCGTGCGCGGCCGCGGCGCATCCTTGAGAAAACTGCCGAACAGCCACAGGTCGAGGCCATTGAGGATCAGCCCCTTGGGGCCGCCGGCAGCGGCGGGCACGATTGCCACATCGCTGGCCCGCAAGCCCTCGGCGGCAATGCGCTCACGCGCGCGCCGGCCCAACCGAATGGTGATCGGCGAGGCCAAGCTTTAGCGCATGCCGGAGATGATTTGCTTGAGCTTGCCGGTGTCGGCGCAGAAGGCGCGGATGCCTTCGGACAGCTTTTCAGTGGCCATCTGGTCTTCGTTGAGCTGGAAGCGGAATTTCTTTTCGTCCAGGCTGATCTTGACGGCGCCGGCCGATGGCGCGTTTTCCGGGCTCAGCTTGCGCTCGATCTTGCCGTCGGTGTCGGCCAGCTTTTGCAGCAGGTCGGGGCTGATGGTGAGCAGGTCGCAGCCGGCCAGTTCCAGGATCTGGCCGGTATTGCGGAAGCTCGCGCCCATCACTTCGGTGCTGTAGCCGAACTTGCGGTAGTAGTTGTAGATGCGCTTGACCGATTGCACGCCCGGGTCTTCCGACGGGGTGTACTCGATGCCGGTCGATTTCTTGTACCAGTCGTAAATGCGGCCCACGAACGGCGAAATCAGTTGTGCACCCGCTTCGGCGCAGGCAATCGCCTGGCCCAGCGAGAACAACAAGGTCATATTGCAGTGGATGCCTTCTTTTTCCAGCACCTGGGCGGCGCGGATGCCTTCCCAGGTGGCGGCCATCTTGATCAGCACGCGCTCGCGCTCGATGCCGGCCGCTTCGTACAGCTTGATCAGTTCGCGGCCCTTGGCGATCGAACCTTCGGTGTCGAACGACAGGCCAGCGTCGATTTCGGTGGAGACGCGGCCCGGGATCACGCGCAGGATCTGCTTGCCGAACGCCACCAGCAGGTGGTCGATCGTGTCCGAGGTCGAGCGGTCGAGGTTGTCGCGCACGGCTTTTTCCAGCAGCGGCTTGTACTCGTCCTTTTGCACGGCCTTCAGGATCAGCGAGGGATTGGTGGTGGCGTCGCGTGGCGTGTAGGCCTGGATCGACTGGAAATCACCGGTGTCGGCGACCACGGTGGTGAATTGCTTGAGTTGTTCGAGTTGGTTCATGGCGCTGCCCGAGTGAGTGATTGCCTTATTGTACTCAAGCGTGGACAAAGCGGAAAGATAACACCGTACAACACCGCTTATTTATGCACGGGGCTGGGCCTGGTCGCGCGCGGCAATCAGGCGGACGATCTCGGCCACCAGCGCCTCGAACGGCACCGGCTTGCGGAAGAAAGTGTCGTAGGGCAGCACTTCGTCGCGACGCAGCAGGCCGGCGCTGCACAGGATGAACGGCACCTGGCGCAAGTCGGGATCGCTGCGCCACAGCAGGCACAACTGGGCGCCGTCCATCACCGGCATCATGTAGTCGGACACCACGATATCGGGCCGCTCGCTGGCGGCAACCGCCAGCGCTTCCTCGCCATTGCCGGCCGTGCGCACGCGGTAGCCGCGGTACTCGAACAGCATGGTATAGGCCGACAGGACGTCGAACTCGTCGTCCACTACCAGGATCAGCTTGCCATCCGGGTGTGCGTCGGGATATGCGGGGAAGTCGCTCATGTCATCTCTTCATAGCGCCGGCGTAAGGTGGACCGGGCCAGAGACAGCTTCTTCGATGCTCATGCCCTGGTCGGAAATGAGCAGGATGTGGTTGGCGGAGTCGTAGCCGTTTTCGCGCAGTTTGAGCACGCCGATCTGGCGGCGGTTGATGCCGTTCACATCCACATAGCGCATCAGGATGATGTTCTCGAACAGCATCGACGCGGCAATTTCGCCATCGCCCGGGGCCTGGCCGAAGTACGCCAGTTCCTGGGTAAAGAACGTGGTGACGTTGCGGCAGCGCAGTTCGTTGACCAGCGCCGCCAGGAACGAGCGCGAGCGCCCGGGGTGCATGACGATTTCGCGCAGGCCGTCGATGCCATCGACCAGCAGGCGCGACACCTGGCGTGCCCCGACATTGTGCAGCACGCTGTGGGCCAGGCTGTCGACCAGGATTTCCAGCGGCGGATTCCAGATCACCTGCAGGGCGCCGCTGTCGTAGTAGGTGCGGAAGTCGAGGCCGACATTGCGTGCCTTTTCCAGCAGAGCCTCGGGCGACTCGTAAAAGCCGACGATCAGGCAAGGCTCGCCGCGCTTGAGTCCATCGTAAATGAAATGCATGCCCATCAGGGTCTTGCCCACGCCCGGGTTCCCCAGCAGCGCGGTGGTCGAACCTTTGGCTACGCCGCCATGCGTAAGGCGGTCCCAGCCTTCGATGCCAAAGCCGAGCCGCTGGCGCGACACGACCGGGGTGGCGCCGGTAACCGTGCTTACCGCCTCCAGGCGCGGATAGATGGCAACGCCATCGGCGCCCACCTCGAACACGTGACGCCCCAGCAGGTGCTTGCTGCCGCGCAGCTTGAAGACCTTGATTTCGCGGATCAGGTTGAGGCCGTGTTCGAACTGGCTCAGTTCGATCAAGCCATCGACCAGGGTGTTTTCCGAGTCTGCCACATTGCCTTCGGTGGGCGAGAGCAAAAATGTGGTGCAGCGCATGGTGGACACCAGCGAGTTCAGCGACAGCATGAATTCGGACAGCGCCACGTCGGACGGCTTGGCGTCGCGCACGGTGCGAAAACCGTCGATGATCATGATGTCCGGTTGCTGCGCGGCCAGCGTGGTGGCGATCGATTTGAGCAACTGGCGCAAGCCGCCCTTGAGCAGGTCGGGATAGGCGCCGATGAAGACGATGCGGTCGCCCACCAGTTGCTCGTCGAAGAACGAAAAGCTGCTCAGGTGATTGAGCATCTTGCCGTGGGTTTCGGCAATCAGCGTGAGGATCAGGACTTTCTTGCCCTGGTGCGCGTGGTGGTAGCCGATCTGGCACGCCAGCGTGGTCTTGCCGCTGCCGGCCAGGCCTTGCAGCAGGTACAGGCTGTGCGAGGGAAAGCCGCCACCTAAAATCTGGTCGAGCCCCGGCACGCCGGTTTGCAAGAGCGGAATGCGGGCCGATAAGATGTTATCGGAAGAAGAATTGGCGGCAGAAAAGGTAGTCATGTCCACTCTCACGGGCACTACATGCCACGTATGAAATTCTCCAGATGCAATATTGCACCTGGAGAATTAGTCACACTGTAGCATAAGGGAAGTATAGGAGTACTGGGGCGGTGGCCATGTGCGACAACACACCGACGCACAGGACCGGTGCAGATTTGTCAAATTATGACATCAACCGATGAAGGAGTCGAATTGCAAGTCGAACTCTTGCAAAGCCTTCTGAGCGTTCTGCATCTTTTTGCGGAAATCGGGACCCCGTTGCAGGGCCAGTCCGACAGCGAGGACATCGATCACCACCAGGTAGGCCAGCCGGGCCGAAATGGGCGTATAGGGATCGATATTGAAGATCAGGTCGATGGGAATCAGCACCGTGGCCAGGTCGGCCAGCGGCGTGCCCGACGGCGCCAGCGCAATCACGTCGGCGCCGCCACGGCGCGCCAGCTTGACCGAGCGCACCAGCGACGGGCTGTTGCCGCGCTGCGAAATGGCCACCACGGCATCGCCGGTGCGCAGCAGGGCGGCGGCAATGCTGTGGATGTGCGGATCGGCGTACGCGACCGTGGGCACGCCCGAACGGAAAAACTTGTGCTGGGCGTCGGCCGCGACGATGCCGGACGTGCCCTGGCCGTAGAACTCGATCTTGTTGGCTTTCGACAGGATGTCGAGCGCCTTCTGGATGGCGTCGGGGTCGAGATTGTTGCGCAGGTCGAGCAGGGTGTTGATCGAGCGGCTGCAAATCTTGTTGACCAGGTCGGCCGCGAGATCGTCCTGGGTCGGTTGTTCGTTCAGGCCAGGCAGGGCCAGCGCCAGGCCCTGCGCCAGTTTCAGCTTGAACTCGTGCCAGCCGTCGTAACCGAGCGTGCGGCAAAACCGTACCACCGTGGGTTCCGACACTTGCGCGCTCTTGGCCAGCGCCGTGATGTTCTGGCTGACGGTCTGGCCGGGATGGTCGAGCACGGCCAGCGCGACTTTGCGCTCCGACTTGGAGAGCGAGTCGAGCTGGGTGCGGATCGAGTCGAGCAGCATGGCGTTATGGGTCCTAGTCTTCCGGCAGCGCTTCTTCGCGCCACTGCAAGCCTTCGCGGCTGATCAGTGCCGACGAGGCGGCCGGGCCCCAGGTACCGGCCGAGTACGGCACCGGATAGCTGTCGTCCGATTCCCAGTGGTCGAGGATCGGCTCGACCCATTCCCACGCCGCTTCCAGTTCGTCACCGCGCATGAACAGGGTCAGCTGGCCGCGCAGCACGTCGAGCAGCAGGCGCTCGTACGCTTCCATGCGTGGCGATTTGAACTGTTCGCGGAAGTCCAGTTCCAGCTCGGCTTGCTTCAAGCGCATGCCGTCGCCCGGGGTCTTGGCCATCAGGTTCATGCGCAGGCCTTCGTCCGGCTGCAGGCGGATCACCAGCGAGTTGGGCTGGAAGCTGTTGGTGGGCTGGGCAAAGATCGAGTGCGGAATCTGCTTGAAGCGCACGACGATCTCGGCCAGGCTGTCGGCCATGCGCTTGCCGGTACGCAGGTAGAACGGCACGCCGGCCCAGCGCCAGGTGTCGATCTCGGCCTTCATGGCCACGAAGGTTTCGGTGCGCGAATGTTCGGGTGCGTCCGGTTCGTCGCGGTAGCTTGGCACGGCCTTGCCATCGACGTGACCGGCGCGGTACTGGCCGCGCACGATGTTTTGCGCCAGCGTGCTCGGGGTGAATTTTTTAAGCGAACGCAGCACTTGCAACTTGGCGTCGCGTACGGCGTCCGGTGCGATCGAGGTGGGTGGTTCCATGGCCACAATGCATAGCAGTTGCAGCAAGTGGTTTTGCAGCATGTCGCGCAGCGCGCCCGACGTGTCGTAGTAACCCATGCGGTTGCCCACGCCCAGTTTCTCGGCGATGGTGATTTGTACGTCGGAAATCCACTCGCGGCGCCACAGCGGTTCGAACAGGATGTTGCCGAAGCGCAGGGCCAGCAGATTCTGCACGGTCTCCTTGCCCAGGTAGTGGTCGATCCGGTAAATCTGCGATTCTTCGAAGACCTTGCCCACTTCGGCATTGATCTGCTTGGCCGAGGCCAGATCGCGGCCCAGCGGCTTTTCCAGCACCACGCGCGAGTTGGCGGTGACCAGGCCGTTTTCCTTGAGACTCTCGCAAATGCGGGCGAAGATGGCCGGCGGCGTGGCCAGGTAGTACACGCGGGTAATCGCGCTATCCTGGCGCAGCGCTTCGACCAGCGGCGCATAGGTGGTGGCGTCGGTGGCGTTGAGCGACACGTACACGATGCGGGCGGTGAAGCGCGCCCACGCGGCCGGCGCAACGGCAGGCGACTTGATCAGCGGCTTCGACGTGGTCTCGACCGTGTGCAGGAACTCTTCCTGGCTGGCGTCCGCGCGGCCTACGCAAATGATGCGGGCGGTAGGGGGCAGGTCGTTGGCCACGTCGCGCGCGTACATCGCGGGCAGCAATTTGCGCATCGACAGGTCGCCGCTGCCGCCGAACAGAACCAGGTCAAAATCGGTAAGTGCCATAGTGAGATCTGAGGTAAAAGAGCTTGATGGTGGATATGTAAATTTACTACGCTGAAATGCGAAAAGCAAGAAACTTTACTACATTACTGTCGGTATGCCGGTTCCACCCGGCCGGCCACATCCACTTGCACGGCCAGCAGTTTGCCGCTGAACGGGTATTGTGCCAGTTCTTCGGCCGGTCGTGCGCCGGCGCTGGTGACATACAGCGTGCGCAGGTTCGGGCCACCGAAGGCCACCATGGTGGGGCAGCGCACCGGCAAGGCGATTTCGGCCAGTACTTCGCCGCTGGGTGAGAGCTTGACGATGCGCGCGCCTTCGAACAGGGCGCTCCAGTAATTGCCTTCGCTATCGACCGCGCCGCCGTCCGGGCGGCCGCCGTAATTACTGGTCTTGTCGGCTGAAAATTGCCGGAATACCTGCTCATTGCCGACCGCACCGGTCGCCACGTCGTAGTCGAAACGGCGCAGCAGGTGGGCGCTGGTGTCGGCGTGGTACATGGTTTTCTGGTCGGGGCTGAAGGCCAGGCCGTTGGAATTGGTCATGCCGCCGGCCCACGCGCGGCGCAGTTGTCCTTGCTCCAGCACGTACATCTCGGCAGCGGGTTTATCGCGTGGTTCGTAAATGGTGCCGATCCAGTAGCGGCCGGCGCCATCGACCTTGCCGTCGTTGAAACGGGTGATGGCCGTATCGTAGGGAGCAGGAGCAATCAGCGTGGTGCGCACAGCCTCGCTGGCGGTATCGAGGTGCTGCACGCCGTTGCGGGTGGCAACGATCAGGCCGCCCTGGTCGGCAAGCGCCAGGCTGGCCGGTTCGCTCTCGAGCAGCCATGCGTGGTGGGCGCCGCTGGCAGGATCGAGCCGGTGCACGGTGCGAGCCGGGATATCGACCCAGTACAGCACCTGCTCGTCGGCATGCCACAGCGGCGATTCGCCGGTTTGCATGACGGCGTCGCAGGCGACCTGGATGATCGGGGTGGTGTCCATATGCGTATCCTTGGTTACAGGTGCTGCGCCGCCTTGGCCATGATGATCAGGCCATTGGTCGAGCTGTCGTGGCGTTCCGGCTTGATCTCGCCTTGCAGCTCGGCCTGGATATTCTTGGCCAGGACCTTGCCCAGTTCCACGCCCCACTGGTCGAAACTGTTCACGTCCCAGATCACGCCCTGCACGAAGGTTTTATGTTCGTACAGCGCGATCAGCGCGCCCAGTGTCAGCGGCGTCAACTGATCCATCAGGATGGTGTTCGACGGCCGGTTGCCGGGGAAGGTTTTATGCGGCACCAGTTCGTCGATTTCGGTGGCGGAGAGTTTTTGCGCGGTCAGGTCGGCGCGCACTTCGTCGCCGGTCTTGCCGGTCATGAACGCTTCGGACTGGGCAAAGCAGTTGGCCAGCAGGGCGTCGTGGTGGCCCGGCAGGTCGTGCGTGGCGCGCAGTGCGGCGATGAAGTCGATCGGCGTGATGTCGGTACCCTGGTGCAGCAGCTGGAAGTACGCGTGCTGGGCGTTGGTGCCGCATTCGCCCCACACGACCGGGCAGGTGGCGGTATCGACCGCCGCGCCGCCACGGGTGACGCGCTTGCCGTTGCTTTCCATGTCCAGCTGTTGCAGGTAGGCGGGGAAACGGTTCAGGTCCTGGTGGTACGGTGCGATCGACAGCGAGCCGGCGTCGAGGAACTCGCGGTTCCAGAAACCGACCAGGGCCAGCAGTACCGGCATATTCTGTTCCAGCGGCGCCTCGCGGAAATGCTCGTCGATGGCGTGGGCGCCAGCGAGGAAGTCGCTGAAGTAGCCGAAGCCGACGGCCAACGCCACCGACAGGCCAATTGCCGACCACACCGAGTAACGCCCGCCCACCCAGTCCCAGAACGGGAACATATTGGCCGGGTCGATGCCGAACGCCTGCACCGACTCGAGGTTGGTGGAGACGGCCACGAAGTGGCGCGCCAGGTCGGCCTCGGTGGCGCTTTGCAGGAACCAGGTGCGCGCGGTGTTCGCGTTGAGCATGGTTTCAGCCGTGGTGAAGGTTTTCGACGCAACGATGAACAACGTGGTTTCCGGGTTGACCAGGGCCAATGCGGCGTCCATGTCGTGGCCATCGACGTTGGAGACGAAATGCATCTTCAAACGTGGGTGAGCGAACGAGCGCAGCGCCAGCACGGCCATTTTCGGGCCCAGATCCGAGCCGCCGATGCCGATGTTGACGATGTCGGTGATTGGCTTGCCGCTGTAGCCGAGCCAGGCGCCGCTGCGCACCTTGTCGGTGAAGTCGCGCACCTGGTCCAGTACGGCGTGCACATCGGGCACCACGTCGCGGCCATCGACCACCAGGCTTTTGCCGCGCGGCAAACGCAGGGCGGTATGCAGTACGGCACGATGTTCGGTAAGATTGATCTTGTCACCACGCAGCATGGCGTCGCGCTGCGTCTCCACGCCGCGTTCACGGGCCAGGTCCACCAGCAGGGCGATGGTGTCGGCGTCCAGGCGGTTCTTCGAGTAGTCGAGGAACAGGCCGGCGGCATCGACCGTCAATTGCGGGAAGCGCTGGTCATTGTCGGCAAACAGTTGGCGCATCTGCCACTGGCGGGCGTCAACGGCGTGGGCTGCGAGGGCTTGGTAGCTGGCGGTCGAGGTAAGGGCAGGTTGGCGCATAGTGTTGGGCGTCGAATGGAAGTAAGAATAAGATGGTTGAATAATACAGGAAAAAGCGGTAAATTCACTACGGTTCTGTTGAAATTATGGAATTTTATCGGGTGGGAAGGTCGGTTTTTCTGCACACTAATCAGCTAGCCAAGTAAGAAAAAACAGCTCGCCACGCTAGACGGGATCACGAATTCCTCACGAAAAATCGCTGGCTGCGCCATTTTGTAGTAAAATTTCATAAGTTAATCGATAAGGAATCAACATGGCCTTGCATCCCGTACTGGAATCCGTCACCGCGCGCATCATTTCGCGTAGCAAACCTTCGCGTGGCGCTTATCTTGAGCATCTCGAAGCAGCGCGCGTGAAGGGCGTGCAGCGCGGCACCCTGGCATGTACCAACCTGGCGCACGGCTTTGCGGCGTTTCCCGCCAACGACAAGCTCTCGCTCAAGGAGCTGAAAAAGCCGTCGGTGGCGATTGTTTCCGCCTACAACGACATGCTGTCCGCGCACCAGCCGTTCGAAGGCTTCCCGGCGCTGATCAAGGACGCCGTGCGCGAAGTGGGCGCGGTGGCGCAATTTGCCGGCGGCACGCCCGCCATGTGTGATGGCGTCACGCAAGGGCAGCCCGGCATGGAATTGTCGCTGTTCTCGCGTGACGCGATTGCCATGTCCACCGCCATCGCACTGTCGCACAATATGTTCGACGCGGCCGTGTACCTGGGCGTGTGCGACAAGATTGTGCCGGGCCTGCTGATCGGCGCGCTGCACTTCGGCCACTTGCCTGCCGTGTTCGTGCCGGCCGGCCCGATGACCACCGGCCTGTCCAACTCCGAGAAAGCCAAGATCCGCCAGCTGTATGCCCAGGGCAAGGTCGGCCGCGCCGAACTGCTCGAAGGCGAGTCGCAGTCGTACCACGGCGCCGGCACTTGCACCTTCTACGGCACCGCCAACAGCAACCAGATGCTGATGGAAGTGATGGGCCTGCACCTGCCGGGCGCCGCCTTCATTACCCCCAACACCCCGCTGCGCGCCGAGCTGACCAAGGCTGCCGCCCGCCGCGCCGCCGTGATCAGTGCGCAATCGGACGAATACCTGCCGGTCGGCCACGTGGTCGATGAAAAATCGATCGTCAACGCGATTGTCGCGCTGCTCACCACCGGTGGTTCCACCAACCACACGCTGCACTTGGTGGCGATTGCCAAGGCGGCCGGCATCGTGATCGACTGGGACGATTTCGACGAGCTGTCGAAAGTCGTGCCGCTGCTCACCCGCATTTACCCGAACGGCAATGCCGACGTCAATCACTTCCACGCCGCTGGCGGCACCGGCTTCGTGATCCGCGAACTGCTCGACGGCGGCCTGCTGCACGACGACGTCACCACGATTTTGGGCAAGGGCCTGCGCGCCCACACCACCGAACCATTCCTCGGCGAAGGTGAGGTTGGACGCGAGGGCGTGGTGTGGAAAGCGGCGCCGGAACAATCGGGCGACGAAGCGGTGCTGCGCAAGATCACCGCGCCGTTCTCGCCGGACGGCGGCACGGTGCTGGTCAAGGGCAACCTGGGCCGCGCGGTGATGAAAGTATCGGCGGTGAAGCCCGAGCACCAGACCGTGGAAGCGCCGGCGCTGGTATTCAACTCGCAGGAAGATTTCATGGACGCCTACAAGGCCGGCCAGCTCGACCGCGACTTCGTTGCCGTGCTGCGCTTCCAGGGGCCGCGCGCCAACGGCATGCCGGAACTGCACGCCTTGACGCCGGCGCTGGCCAACCTGCAGGACGCCGGCCGCCACGTGGCGCTGGTGACCGACGGCCGCATGTCGGGCGCGTCGGGCAAGGTGCCGGCAGCGATCCACGTGTCGCCGGAAATCCTGGCCGGCGGACCGCTGGGTCGTGTACGCGATGGCGACATCATCCGCGTGTGCGCCCGTACCGGTACGCTCGAAGCGAAAGTGGAAGCCTCGGTATGGGCTGCGCGTGAACAGGCCACGGCCGACCTCACCCCGAACGGCGTCGGCATGGGCCGCGAGCTGTTTGCCATGTTCCGCCACAGCGTCTCCGAAGCAGAGAAGGGCGCCACCACCTTCGGCCTGCCGTCGCCGATTCCGACCGTCGTCGGCCTGCATGACAAAGATCCGGTCGGTAACACCGTGCCGGGTTCCGATGAAGATTTCTCGATGAAGAAAGAAGCGTAAATCATGACCATGACTCTGCTCGACATTATGCGTACTTCCGCCGTGATCCCCGTGATCGCGATCGACGAACCCGAACACGCGGTACCGCTGGCCAAGGCGCTGGTCGCCGGCGGCATCCGGGTGCTGGAAGTGACGCTGCGTACCAAACACGGCCTGGGTGCCATCCGCGCCATGTCCGAGGTGGAAGGCGCCATCGTGGGCGTGGGCACCCTGACTGCGCCGGAAGAATTCGCTGCTGCGCGCGATGCCGGCGCCGTCTTCGGCGTGTCGCCGGGCCTGACCGCCGCCCTGATCCAGGCTGCAAAATCCAGCGGCCTGCCACTGCTGCCGGGCGTGATGACGCCGTCCGAGGTCATGGCTGCGCGCGAACACGGCTTCAAGCAGCTGAAACTGTTCCCTGCCGTGCCGGCCGGTGGCGTTGGCATGCTGAATGCCATTTACGGCCCGCTGTCGGACGTGACGTTCTGCCCGACCGGCGGCATCTCGCAAGAGACGGCCGGCCAGTTCCTCAAGCTGAAAAACGTCGCCTGCGTGGGCGGCTCGTGGCTGACGCCGAAAGACGCGATTGCCGCAGGCGATTGGGAACGCATCACCGACCTGGCCAAGGCGGCCAGCGGCTTGCGCATCTAGGCTGGTTCGACTTGCTGACGAAAACGACGCTGCGGCGTCGTTTTTTTATTTTCAGGCGGTGAGGGTTCTGAGCGCCGCCAGTTCTTCCTTGAGCACCTTGCGCAAACTGGCCACAGTGAGTGGGGAACCCTTTGGCGGCTGCATCGCCTTGCGCAACTCGGCGTTGATCAGCGTTTGATAGCCGATGCCCTGCGCCTCGGCCTGCTCGCGGAAAAACGCCAGCACGTCGTCGTCAAACATGATGGTGATGCGGCTTTTGCCAGTGGCTGGCACCACTGCACCGCGTTTTCCTTCCGTAAAATCGTAATCATTGCGCATGATATGTCCTCGTCTCGCCTTTGCTGGCCTTGCGCGCGGAGATCAGCCGGATGTTTTCGCCGCGCATGGTGTACACCACGATCAATAATCGTCCGTTGCCATCGGCCCCCAGCGTGACGAAGCGTTGCTCGCCAAACGCGTCGGGATCCTCGATCGTGACCGCCATGAAGTCGTGCAACGCTTCCTCCGCCTGGGCAAAACTGACGCCATGCTTGGCGCGGTTGAACTTGGCCTTGAACGGATCGAATTCGATGTATGTTTTAGGATTATGCATATCCTATACATATACTGCAAGTGCTGCCGAAGTTTTTGATACGCCGCAAGCGCGGCGCATCGAATGTGCTAGACGGCAACAACCTGTTGCGCGGCGGCCTTGGCGGTTGCGCGGCTGGTGCGACGGTGCGGATACATTATCATCATGGCTGCCAGGCAGGGCAGGCCGAACACCAGGCAGGCCGGCAGCCAGCCCGCGCCAATCGCATGGCGCGGTTGGCGCAGCGCGCGGCGGCGCCACAGCCAGGCGCCGGTCGCTGCCAGCAGGTTCGATAGCAATGCCGCCATCCACATCTCGCCCGAACGCTGTGGCAGGAGCGGTGCTGCCAGGCTTTCGGCCGAGGCTGTGTGCGGCAGTATCCATGCCGGCAAGGCGGTAACGGCGTCGAGCACCGGCGATATCCACCAGTCCAGCTGGTTCAGCAGCGGTGGGTAGTCGGGACTGATCGCTCGGGTGGCGATGGTTTGCGGCTTGCCGTCGGCGCCGACAAACACCACCGTCTGCAAGCCGGTGTTGGCAGCGCCATGCGACCGGTCGCGGCCACCGGCAAAGGACACCAATACGCCGTCGGACAACCGGGCGACATCGATCCTCGCCATGTCGTTGAGTGGGCCGGGCAGGGGCACGCTGTACAGCGCCCGGTAAGGCGCTTGCGGACCTGCGGTGCGGTAGACGATCAGCCGCTGGTTGCTCACCGCGTAAGCCGTATCACCGGCCACCACCGGGCGCACCATAAAAATTTCGTTGGTGGGCAGGGTGGCCAGTGTGATGAAAGTGAGCGTGCGGGTGTCGATATCGAGCATGGTGTGCGGCAGCATCATTTTTCCCGTCAGCGCTGGCACGGCAGGGAAGCCGGTGGTATCGCGGACGCCGCCAGGTCCCAGGGATGCGATGGCGGCCCCGGTGCGCAGGTCGGTCAGGTCGAAGCGCATGGTGTCGTGATTGAAGCTGAGCAGCTGGTTGTCGTTGATCTTACCGCTCGGCATATTTTTGTTGGACAGCTGTTGTGGCAAGGCATAGCCGATCCAGCCGGTCATGATTTTTTGCGGTGTCATCCGCGCCAGTTCGCTGCGCCAGCGGTCGGCGCGCGACTCGTTGCTGGCCGTACTCTGGAGGCCCATGCGCAGCACGTCCTGGCTGTCCAGGATGCGCAGGTCCGAGTCGCTGCCTGCTGGTGGCTGCGACATCTGTTGCGGATGCGTGCCGGTCGCCATGGCGCCCAGTTGCACGGCAAATTGAACGCTGCCCGGCGCCAGCAGGTACAGGCCCAGCACCAGCGGCAGCGCGGCCAGCATGGTGGCGATGCCGGGCGCCGGGGCCCTGGCGCGGTTGGGCTGGAAGCTGGTGTAGACCACGGCCGCCATCAGCACAGCGCACGGCACGCACATGGCCAGCAGGGCGATGGCAGTCGATTCGTGCATCAGCATGACCCACGGCAGCGCCACGACCAGCACCGCACAGCGGCTGGCGCCGAGCATGATGGCGGCGCCGGCCAGCCAGGCCATGATCACGATCATCACCACGTAGGCCACCATCACGTAATGGCGCAGGTCCACGGGACGGTCGCTGAACCAGTCGGTGCCCAGCACGGCCAGCAGCAGCGGCACGCCAACCGCCAGGGCTATCATGGCGGCCGAGGCCAGGGTGATGGCACCGAAGATGGCGCTGCGCGGCAGCGGCCGGTGCATCAGCCATACCCAGCGGCCGGGCTGGCGGTAGCTGCCGATCTGGTGCAGGGCGAAGCCGAGGCCGGCCAGCGCATAGGCGCCCAGCATCACGACCTGCACCTGCCACGCTTGCGCCAGCGGGTCGTTGACCCTGCAGAAGAACAGCAGCAGCACCAGGTGGGCCACGAAAAACATCAGGGCGGCGCGCCGGTAACGGCGGCACTCGCTGAAAAACAGGTCGCGCATGGTGAAATTCCTCAGGCTGCTTGAATAATAGGGGTAGAAGAAACACTGCCGATATGGCCGCGCGCCAGCATGCCGTTTACTGCCCGGTCAAGGCCGATCGGCATATGGTGTACGGTGCGTGCGCCCAGCAGCCGCAATTGCGCTTCGAACTGGTCGCCCTGGTCGAAGACGATCAGGTGCGTGAGTCCGTCGATATGTTCGGTTTGCAGCACGCCGGCCATGGCGCCCAGCTCGGGCGCGCGGAACGGAAACTCGGCCACCCACAACCGCATGCGCTCGCAGAACTCGTCGGGCGCCGACGCGTGCAGCAAGCGGCCGCGTTCGAGGATGATCAACTGGTCGGCCACGCGTTCGATTTCGTCCATCTGGTGCGAGCAATAGACGACGGTAGTGCCGCCCGTGTAGCTGCTGTCCATTAGCGCGGTCAGGAACACCCGCCGCGCCACCACGTCCAGTCCCAGCGTGGGCTCGTCGAGGATCAGCAGTTCGGGCGCCTGGCCCAGCGCCAGCGCCAGGTTGACGCCGGCGCGTTCGCCACGCGAGAGTTCGGCGATGCGCTGGCCGGGCAGCACGTTGAAGTTGCGCAGCACCGCGTGGTAGCGTTGCTCGTCCCACGCGCGGTACTGGCGGCGCTGCATGGCGGTCACCTCGTCCACCCGCATCCATGGCGGCAGGGTGTGCTCTTCGTTGACAAAACCGATGCGCGCGCGCAGGTCGGGCGTCAGCTGGGCGCTGTCGCAGCCGAGGATGCGGGCGCTGCCGCCGGTGGCTGCTTCAAATCCGAGCAGCACGCGAAACAGCGACGATTTGCCGGCCCCGTTTGCGCCCACCACCGCGTGAATGCCGCCGCGCGCCACTTTCAGGTTGAGGCCGTTGAGCGCCAGCTTGCCCTTGAATTGCAGGCTCAATGCTTCTGTTTCGATCAGATAGTCGCCACGGGCGACGGGAGAGGACGTGTTCATCCAGGTTCCTGGTTGGTGATGGTGTGGTTCAGGCGGTTTTTTTTGGCGCGACCAGGGCCAGTTCGGCGGCCACCCGGTCGATCAGCGCGTCGGCCGGATAGTCGAGCGCGATCACGTCGCCGACAAAACGGACCACGGCGTCGTTCAGGCGGCGCTCGCGCTCGGGATCGGACAGGCGCTGGCGCGGCATGGCCACGAACAGGCCCAGCCCGGCGCGGGCGTCGAGCCAGCCTTCGGTGGTCAGTTCGGTGTAGGCCTTGGCGACCGTGTTGGGGTTGATCGCCAGCTGGGTAGCCAGGCCGCGCACGCTGGGCAGGGCGGCGCCCACGGCCAGCTCGCCGCTGGCGACCAGGCGTTTGACGCCATCGACAATCTGGCGGTTGATCGGACGCGGATCGCCTGTGGCGATTTGTAACATCAGGGGACTGCGGCGCGGCTGGTTCATTTTATATTTCCACTGTACTAGTACAAATAGTACAGTAACACCGCGTATGTGCCGACGTCAACCACCAATGACGTCAGCGAACCGGCGCCACCGCGTTTTGAATGTGCGCCCGCAGCCACTGGTGCGCCGGATCGCGGTGCGCGCGTTCGTGCCACAGCATCGCCATCTCGTAGCCTGGTACCTCGATCGGCGGGGCGACGGTTTTCAAGGCACCGTTGCCGCGTACCAGCCGCTCCGGCACCATCGCCACCAGGTCGGTGGCAGCCAGCGCCGCGATCATGAACAGGAAGTGTGGTACCGACAGCGCCACCCGGCGGGTCAGGCCCGCTTGCGCCAGCGCTTCGTCGGTGACGCCGTAAAAGCCGCCGCCGTTGTTCGAGACCAGCACATGTTCGAGCGCGCAGAATTGCCTGAGCGTGGGTTTGCGCTGCAGGCGCGGGTGGTCCACCCGGCCCGCCAGCACGTAGCGCTCGGCAAACAGTGTGCGGCGACGCAGGCCCGGCGGCGCGCCGGCGCTGGTGTGGAAGGCCAGGTCGATCTCGCCCTGCTCGGCCTGGCGGGTGATGCGGTCGGGCGCCAGTTCCAGTACCGCCAGCCGGGTAGCGGGCGCCAACTGGCGCAGGCTTGCCAGTGCGGGCAGCACGATGGTCGATTCGCCGTAGTCGGTGGCGGCCACGCGCCAGGTATTGGTGGCGCTGGCAGGATCGAAGGCGCTGGCCGGCGCCACCGCCTGTCCCAGCGCTTCGAGGGCCAGGCGCAGCGGTTCACGCAGCTCCTCGCCGCGCGCGGTAGGCTTCATGCCGCGCGGTCCGGGCAGCAGCAGCGGGTCGCCGAAGATGTCGCGCAGCCTGGCCAGGTGCACGCTCACCGACGGCTGCGACAGGTTCAGCCGCTGCGCCGCGCGCGTGACGTTGTGCTCGGCCAGCAGCACGTCCAGCGTAACGAGCAGGTTCAGGTCCAGCCGTCGAAGATTAAGCATTCTAATACCTGCTATGTTGGGAATTCATTTCCAATATACCTGAGCAAACTTTACGCTGTGTGCTTCTTATTCAAAGGAGTACCAGCATGAACATCCTGATCGTCCACGCCCACCCCGAACCGCAGTCGCTCAGCGGCGCCCTCAAGGATTTTGCCGTGCGCCACCTGGAGGCGGCGGGCCACGCGGTGCAGGTATCCGACCTGTACGCGATGCAGTGGAAGCCGTCGCTCGATGCGCACGACAGCCTCGATGGCGCGGCGGGCGAACGTTTCGACGCGTCTGCCGATTCGCGCCTGGCCTACGACAGCGGTCGCCAAAGCGCAGACATCGCGCTCGAGCAGGAAAAGCTGCGCTGGGCCGATACCGTGATCCTGCAATTTCCGCTGTGGTGGTTCTCGATGCCGGCCATCTTGAAAGGCTGGGTGGACCGCGTGTACGCCAACGGCTTTGCCTATGGCGTGGGCGAACACTCGGACCAGCGCTGGGGCAACCGCTACGGCGAGGGCAACCTGGCCGGCAAGCGCGCCATGCTGATGGTGACCACGGGCGGCTGGGAATCTCACTACAGCGCGCGCGGCATCAATGGCCCGATCGACGACCTGCTGTTCCCGATCCAGCACGGCATCCTGTTCTATCCGGGGTTCGATGTGCTGCCGCCGTTCGTGGTGTACCGCACCGGCAAGGTCGATGAGGTCAAATTCGCGGAACTGTGCGCGCAACTGGCACAGCGCCTCGACACGCTGGCCAGCACTGCGCCGATTGCGTTCCGGGCGCAGAACGCGGGCGACTACGCGATTCCGGCGCTGACCTTGCGCGACGAGCTGGCGCCGGGCGTGACGGGATTCGCGGCCCACCGCGCCACGTGATCAGCCGCCCATCTTGCAAAGGCGCTAGCCGCCCATCTTGTTGTACAGTTTTCCGTCCCAGCGCATGGTAATGCGGCTGCAATGGAATTCGAAGTCGTCGCCGTCCTTGACCTTGAAGGTTTCGAAATGGTTGACGGCGATGCGCACCGCGTCCTGCAAGGCGCCGCCTTCGGGAATCTGCTTGGGCAGTGGCAGGTCCTTGATGTGCAGCAGGTATTCCACGCGCTTGGGGTCGGTGTTCTGGTCCCACCAGATATCGATGACGACCTGGTCGCCACGATGTTCGGCTTCCGCCAGGCAGCGGCCGTGTCGTCTGGTTTCGAACTTGAAGCGCATTGATTACTCTCCGGATGGTGGCGAGAGCTTGCGCAACTGCATGCGCAAGCCGACTGGTGACATGGTAAAGCCTGATAACTCCTCCGGCTCGGCACCGTCGGCGGTCGCCACGGACGCGATATCGAAACTGCCCAGCAGCATGGCGGTGGCAATCTTGATTTCCAGCAGCGCCAGGTAGCGCCCGGGGCAGGTGCGCACGCCGGCGCCGAACGGCATCGACACCTGCTTGTTCATAACGCCGCCGTCGAGCCAGCGCGAAGGATCGAACTGCGTGGCGCGTGCCACGTGGTCGTCGCTCATGCTGTCGTGGCGCATCACCAGCCATACCAGGCTGCCGGCCGGCACCGCGACATCGCCTACCACGCTGTCACGCAGCGCCTCGAGCGGAATGTACGGCGCCACGGGTTTGAGGCGCATGGCTTCCTGGGCGCAGGCGTCGATGTAGTCGAGCGCGTCCATCTGCTCGATGGTGAACGCTGCGGCAGCAGGCGCCACGCGTTGCACTTCGGCGCGGGCGGCTTCCAGCGCTGCCGGATTTTGCTGCAGCAGGTACAACATCCAGGCCAGCGTATGGCTGGTGGTGTCTTCGCCGGCCAGCAGCATGGTGGTAACGTTGCCGGCCACGGCGTCTTCTGCCAGGCCGGTGCCATCGTCTTCTGCCGCGCAGATCATTGCTTCGAGCAGGTTGGCGGGGCGTTCGCGTCGCGCCGGATCGGCAGCCAGGCGGGCGCGGGCTTCGGCCACCAGGGCGTCGATGGCGGTGTTCAGGGCGGCGATGCTGTGGTCGAGTTCGCGGTCGGCCGCCAGCTTGACGTAGCGCCAGTAGGGAAACAGCGACAGCGACCGTTTCGACACGGCCGGCAGGATGCGGTCCATGTGGCGCTGTAACACATCCTCGCCGCCATCGATGGTATTAACCTCGGTGCCGAACGCCAGCCCGGCCACGATATCGACGCTGTAGCGCTTGAGGTCGTCCGCCAGGTCGATGGTGGCGCCGCTGTCGGCTGCGCTGGCCCAGCGCCGTTGCAGGCGCAGCGCCACGGCCACCAGCGACGGGAAATAGGCCTTGACCGCGTGCGGCGCCAGCGCCGCCATCACCATGCGCCGCTGCTCGCGCCACGCTGCGCCTTCTTCGAGGAACACGCCGGGGCGGCCCTTCATTTCCTTGGCGATGTGCTCGGTGACAGCGGGGCGGCGGTAGCCGTCGGGGCGGTCGCGCAGCGCGGCCGACACCAGTTTATGATCGGACACCACCAGCGCCTGGGTGGGCCCGAGCGACATGCGAAACAGTGGCCCGAATTCGCGGCACCAGGCTTCGACATCCTGGTGGAAGCGCAGCGGCCGCATTTGCAGCAGGTTGCCCACCAGCGGCCACGGACGCGGACCGGGCAGGTCGGCAATGCGCCGTAGGGGCGTAGCGAGCGTGGCGGTATCGGGCAAGTGATGTCTCCTGGTTGTGGGGGCTAGCCGGGCGTTTGTGCTTCCACCCGGTTGCGGCCGTTCTTCTTGGCGCGGTACAGCGCGCGGTCGGCGGCGCCGATCAGGGTGTCGATGTTGACTGCCGATGCCACGCTGCGGGTGGCCACGCCGATGCTGACCGTCACCACGCCGCTGGCGCCGCCGTGCGCATGGGCAATCGCCAGCGCTTCGGCGCGGGCGCGGATCGCTTCGGCCATCTGCGTGGCCTGGGCGGTGTCGGTGTCGGGCAGGATCATGGCGAATTCCTCGCCGCCGTAGCGCGCCATCAGGTCGCCCGAGCGCTTGAGCATGCCGGACAGCGCGGCCGCCACCTGGATCAGGCACTGGTCGCCCTTCTGGTGGCCGTAGTGGTCGTTATAGGCCTTGAAGTGGTCGATGTCGATCATCAAGAGCGACAGCGGCGTGCCATGGCGGCGCGCGCGCCGGTGTTCGCGCTCGATCGCCACGTCGAAGTGGCGGCGGTTGGCGATGCCGGTCAGGCCGTCGGCAAAGGTTTGCGAGCGCAGCACCAGGGTTTGTTCGCGCAGCAGCTTTTCACGGCCCACGGCGATGCTGACATCGGTGATCTGGATCAGGCAGTGGCGTCCGCCGTCGACCACATCGACCGGCGTCACCGCCACCGCCTGTTGCAGGCGTTCGTCCAGGCGCGCCGCTGCGGCATTGGCGTACAACGGGAACGGCGCCTTGTTGAGCGACTGCGACAGCAGCGACGGAAAATGGTGGCGCAGCGCCTGGTCGATGGCGGCGTCGACCCGGCTGCCGCGCAGTGCCGGGAACAGAGCCAGCAAGTCGGCGCCCAGCGCCTGCTGCTGCGAAATCTGCGCGTGTTCGCTCATCCAGTCGTTCCACAGCACCACGCGGCGGTCGGGGCCCAGCACCACCGCGCCCAGGGTCACCGCGTTGAGCACGCTGTGCAGCAAATCGAGCGAGGGTTCTCGTACCGTCGTCAAGCCAGCCACCTCAGGCTTGCCCCATCGCGCGGGCGATGTAGCGGTTGATTTGTTCTTTGAGGTCGTGCAGCGCCGAGATGTCGAGCACGAAAGCGACATAGCCGAGAATCTGGTGCTTGTCGAGCGCGAAGTCGATGTGCAGCATCAGCACCACGCTGTCGGGTTCGTTGCCGGACACGCCGAGAATCTCGTCGCTGGTGCCAACGTGGTATTCCGGCAACGATCCGTGCAGTTCCTGTTCGAAGACATTAGCCAGGGTGCCGATGCAGGCATTGAGGATGATGTTGCCGATTTCGCACATGGCTTCCTGCTCCATGTCGGTCAGCTCTTGCAAGGGCACGGTTTCGCCGACCATCAGGCGCACCAGTTCCAGGCTTTTGTCTTCGGGGAACATGAGGATGGCGTCGGTATCGAACGCGCCCTCGTAGTGCTGGCTGACGCCGCAAATGCGGTCCGGCGCCTCGGCCTCGGCCGCCAGCCTGCTGCCCAGCAGCCGCGCCGCGTCGGCACGGCTGATGAAGCTGATCGACGGCACCGACATGCGCACCTCTTCGCTGACCAGCGCGCTCATCGACGCGGCAGCCTGGCCCACGCCGATATTGAAAATCTCGATCAGGGCGTCGTTTTCCAGCTCGGACAATTCCACCATGTCAGCCTCCCGCCAGCGCCAGCAACTGGGCGATGCGCGCCTCGGTGATCGGCTTTTCCATGAATCCCAGCCCCAGCGCCTCGGCCCGCTCGCGCGTGGCGGACTGCACGTTGGCGGTCAGCAGGGAGATTGGCAGCGCAGGCGCCAGCCGCCGCAATTGCTCGGCGGCGGCGATGCCGCCCATGCCGGGCATATTGACATCCATCAGCACCAGGTCGGGCAGGGCCGCGCGTGCCTTCTCCAGCGACTCTTCGCCGGTGCCGGCTTCCACCACGTTCCAGCCGGGTTGCAGATGCAAAATATATTGGCGCGCCATCATCCGTGAGACGCGGCTGTCATCGACAATCAACACGGTTTTTGTTCGCTCGGGTGTAACGTCAGTCATGTCACCTCCTGGCTTGTATGTATGGGGCATTCTCGCATAATAGGGTTTTGCTTGGCAGCTATCCGTTAAAATAGCGCCACTGATTCCTCCCGCTTTCCTTTAATTGTTAAAAATCATGACCCAAGACGAACTGAAACAAGCCGTAGCGCGCGCCGCCATCGACTACGTGGTGGACAACGAAATCATCGGCGTCGGCACCGGTTCCACCGCCAATTTCTTCATTGATGAGCTGGCCAAGATCAAGGACCGCATCAAGGGCACCGTGGCGTCGTCGGAAGCGACCGCCGCCCGCCTGCGCGGCCACGGCATCGCGGTGTATGACCTCAACGACGTGCCGGCGATTGCCGTGTACATCGACGGCGCCGACGAAATCGACGCTTCCGGCGCCATGATCAAGGGCGGCGGCGCGGCATTGACGCGTGAAAAGATTGTCGCATCGGTATCGAGGCAGTTCGTCTGCATCGCCGACGGCTCCAAGCTGGTGGACGTGATGGGCAAGTTCCCGCTGCCGGTGGAAGTGGTGCCGATGGCGCGCGAAGCCGTGGCCCGCGCCTTAAGCGCGCTGGGCGGCGTGCCGAAGCTGCGGTTGAAACCGGGCACGGATGAGGCGTTCGTGACCGACAATGGCGGCCAGTTGCTCGATGTATCGGGATTGTCGATTACGGATCCGGTGGCGCTGGAAGCGCAGATCAACCAGATCGTGGGCGTGATCGCGGTGGGGCTGTTTGCCGCGCGTGGCGCCAATGTGTGCCTGCTGGGGATGGCCGAGGGCGTGAAAACCCTGAAGTTCTAAGGATTTGCTGGCCGCCTCGGCGGCCAGCATCCGGAGTTACTCGGTCGGTGGCACGTAGCCCATCGCCGCATCGGCGCCGTCGCCGAAGAAATGTTTTTCCATCTGCTGCGCCAGGTATTTACGGGCGCGCAGGTCGGCCAGGTTCAGGCGGTTTTCGTTGACCAGCATGGTCTGGTGCTTCATCCACGCGGCCCACGCTTCTTTCGAAACCGACTCGTAGATCTTCTTGCCCATTTCGCCAGGAACTGGTGGGAAATCCATGCCCTCGGCTTCTTTGTTGAGTTTAATGCAATGTACGGTGCGGGCCATCTGTCTTGCTCCTAAAGCTGTAACGTAAAGACGTCATTATAAAGATTTAATGAGGACCTGGGATTTGCGCTGCCAGTTATACATGTGCTGGCGATCCTTCGGTAGCGCATCGACCGTGGCCGGCACGAAGCCGCGCTTCTGGAACCAGTGCGACGTGCGCGTGGTGAGCACGAACAGCTTGGTCACGCCCAGCGCGCGTGCGCGGTTTTCCATGTGTTTCAAAATGCGTTCGCCGTCGCCCTGGGCCTGCACTTCGGGGTTTACCGTCAAACATGCCATTTCGGCCATCTTGTGTTCCGGGAAAGGGTACAGCGCCGCACAGCCGAAGATCACGCCATCGTGCTCGATAACCGAGAAGTAGTCGATTTCGCGCTCGATCAGCTCGCGGCCGCGCTTGACCAGGGTGCCGTCCGCTTCCAGCGGTTCGATCAGCTTGATGATGCCGCCCACGTCCTCGATCGTCGCCTTGCGCAGCGATTCGAGGTTTTCGTGCGAGATCATGGTGCCCACGCCATCGTGGGTGAACAGTTCGAGCAGGGCCGAGCCGTCCATCGCGAACGGCACGATGTGCGAGCGTTCCACGCCGTTGTCGCACGCCTTGATGCAGTGGCGCAGGTAAAACGCGGTGGCGTCGTCGAGGAAGCCGGCGTCGAGCACGGCTTCGGCCATGTGCGACGACAGTTCACGGATTTCGGTGCCGCCGGCGTCGGTCATCATCGGCGTTTCGGTGATGAACACCAGCTTGTCGGCATGCAGGGCAATTGCCGCGCTGCAGGCCACGTCTTCCATGGTCAGGTTGAATGCCTCGCCGGTGGGCGAGAAGCCCAGTGGCGACAGCAGCACCAGGCCGTCGGACCCGAGGATGGAATGGATGGTTTCGGCATCGACCTTGCGTGTGACGCCCGTCAGTTCCAGGTCCACGCCGTCAATCACGCCCAGCGGACGGGCCGTGATGAAGTTGCCGGAAATGATACGGATGGCCGCATTCGACATCGGCGTATTGGGTAACCCCTGGCTGAATGCGGCCTCGATATCGAGGCGCAGCTCGCCGGCTGCTTCCTTGGCGCACTCCATGGCGGCCGTATCGGTGATGCGCACGCCGTTGTGGAAGCGCCCTTCGACGTTGCGCAGGGCTAACTGCTCGGCCACCTGCGGGCGCGAGCCATAGACCACGGTCACATTGATGTCGAGCGCGTGCAGCAGCGACAGATCGTGGGCCAGCACCTGCAGGGCGCCGGCGGAAACGAGTTCACCGGGAAAGGCCACCACGAAGGTCTTGCCGCGGAAGGCGTGGATGTAGGGCGCGACTGAACGCAGCCATTGGACGAATTGGGTAGGGTTTTCCATTACCGGCATTATAATTCGGTGCGCGAATTCCGCACCCTATACTTGTAAAAAACAATGTCAGAAGCCAGCAACAAGCCCAAAAGCCCCCCCAATACACTCCGTGGCCCGCAAGACCGCCGCCCGCAAGCCCCCGCCAGCCCGTTTGCCGAGGCATTAAAAGGCGTAGTCGCTGTCAGGACGGAGCCGGTGCCGGCAAAGGTCCCGAACCCGGGCGGGGCGCCGCGCGGCAAGGGCGCGCCGCAACAGCGCCCGGCTGCTGGCATCGAAGGTCCGGGTGATCGCACGTCCCAACGGCGTCCCGCTGCTGGCAACGACGGCCGTGGCCGCGGTGCGCCTGGCGGTAGTCCGTCCACCAGGGCGGAGGGCGACGGCAAGAATGCGTCGCGCGCGCGCCTGACACCGGAAGAGCAGGCCGCCCGCGAAGCCGCACGCGAGGCGCGCGAGGCCGAGCGCAATTTCCGTACGCCGCTGCCGCCGATCACCTTCCCCGAAGATTTGCCCGTCTCGGGCCGCCGCCACGAGATCGCCGCCGCCTTGCAGGCGAACCAGGTGATCATCGTTTCCGGCGAGACCGGGTCCGGTAAAACCACCCAGCTGCCGAAAATCTGCCTGGAACTGGGCCGTGGCCAAAAGGGGCTGATCGGCCACACCCAGCCGCGCCGGATCGCCGCGTCGTCCACCGCCAAGCGGATTGCCGCCGAACTCAATTCGCCGCTAGGCCAGCACGTGGGTTTCAAGGTGCGTTTTGCCGATACCCTGCAAAAGGGCGCGTCGGTCAAGCTGATGACCGACGGTATCCTGCTGGCCGAAACCCAGACCGATCCGTTATTAAAAGCCTACGACACCATCATCATCGACGAGGCGCACGAACGCAGCCTGAACATCGACTTCCTGCTCGGTTACCTCAAGCAGTTGCTGCCGCGCCGCCCGGATTTAAAGATCATCATCACGTCGGCCACCATCGATGCCGACCGCTTTTCGCGCCACTTCGGCACGCCAGAGAAGCCGGCGCCGGTGATCGAAGTGTCGGGCCGGCTGTACGCGGTGGAAGTGCGCTACCGGCCGATCGACAGCGATGTGCCCAACAAGGCCAACCCGGGCGGCAACGCCACGGCGATTGCCAACGCCGAAGGCCGTGGCCAGCGCACGGCCGCCGCGCGCGAAAAGCGCGACCTGATGGATGCGGTGGTCGATGCGGTCGATGAACTGGCGCGCCTCGGTTCCGGCGACGTGCTGGTCTTTTTGCCCGGCGAACGCGAAATCCGCGACACCGCCGAAGCGCTGCGCAAGCACCATCCGCCGCACGTGGAAATCCTGCCGCTCTTCGCGCGGTTGTCGGCGGAAGAACAGGAGCGCGTGTTCAAGGTGAGCAATGCGCGCCGCATCGTGCTGGCCACCAACGTGGCCGAGACGTCGCTGACCGTGCCCGGCATCCGCTACGTGGTCGATGCCGGTTTGGCCCGCGTCAAACGCTATAGCTACCGCAACAAGGTCGAGCAGCTGCAGATCGAGCCGATCGCGCAGTCGGCCGCCAACCAGCGCGCCGGCCGTTGCGGCCGCGTGGCCGATGGCGTGTGTATCCGCCTGTACGACGAGCAGGATTACCTGCTGCGGCCCAAGTTCACCGAGCCGGAAATCCTGCGCTCGTCGCTGGCGTCCGTCATCCTGCGCATGAAGTCGCTGCATTTGACCGACGTGGAAAGCTTCCCGTTCATCGAGCCGCCGCTGGCGCGCGCGATTGCCGACGGCTACCAGCTGCTGCAGGAACTCGGTGCCGTCGATGAATACAACCAGTTGACGCCACTGGGCCAGAAGCTGGCCAAGCTGCCGCTCGACCCGCGCGTCGGCCGCATGATCCTCGCCGCCCTCGATAACGTGTGCCTGAGCGAAGTACTGATCATCGCGTCCGCGCTGTCGGTGCAAGATCCTCGCGACCGCCCGATGGAACACCAGCAGGCGGCCGACGAAGCGCATAAAAAATTCGCCGATGAAAAATCCGAATTCCTCAGCTACCTGAAAATCTGGCGCTGGTTCGAAAACGCCATCGAGCACAAGAAAACCAACCGGCAGTTGATGGACAACTGCCGCACCAACTTCCTGTCGCAGCTGCGCCTGCGCGAGTGGCGCGACGTCCATTCGCAACTGGTCACGCTGGTCAAGGAGCAGGGCTGGCGCATCAACGAATTGCCGGCCACGTACGAGAACCTGCACCTGGCGCTGCTGACCGGTTTGCTCGGCAATATCGGCTTCAAGAGCGAGGACGAGCCGGGCGCCGGGTATCTCGGCGCACGCGGCATCAAGTTCCATATCTGGCCGGGATCGTCGCTGCTGAAAAAACCGGGCAAGTGGATCATGGCGGCCGAACTGGTCGATACCACGCGCCTTTACGCGCGCTGCGTGGCCCGCATCGAGCCGGAATGGCTGGAAAAAGTGGGCGGCCACCTCTTGAAAAAATCGTGGGGCGAGCCGCGCTGGGAAAAGCGCTCGGCGCAGGTGACGGCGTCCGAACGCGCCACGCTGTACGGGCTGGTCGTGTACAGCCAGCGCCGCATCAACTACGGCGCTTTCAACCCGACCGAGGCCCGCGAAATCTTCATTCGCGACGCGCTGGTCGGTGGCGATTACGACACGCGCGCGCCGTTTTTCGCCCACAACCACAAGCTGATCAAGGACATCGAAAACCTCGAACACAAGTCGCGCCGCTTGGACGTGCTGGTCGATGATGAACTGATCGCAGCGTTTTACGACAAGCTGATTCCGGCCGACGTGGTCAACGGCGCCGGTTTCGAAAAATGGCACAAGGACGCCACCGCCGCCGAGCCACGGCTGCTGTACCTCAACCGCGACGAACTGATGCGCCACGAAGCGGCTGGCGTTACCACCGAGCTGTTCCCGAAGATCATGTCGGTCACTGGCCTCGAGCTGGGCCTGACATACCACTTCGAACCGGGCAGCGTGCGTGACGGCGTGACCCTGGCCGTGCCGCTGTACGCACTGAACCAGTTGCCGCGCGAGCGCTGCGAATGGCTGGTGCCGGGCATGCTCAAGGAAAAAGTGCACCTGCTGCTCAAGTCCCTGCCGCAAAAGCTGCGCCGCCACTGCGTGCCGCTGCCCGACTACGCGGCGAAATTCTGCGAGCGCGTGCACGAAGCGGGCGTGTTCGGCCGTGGCGACCTGGTGGACGCCGTCATTGCCGACATCCGCAAGCAACTGACGATTGCCGTGCTGACCACCGACTTCAAGCCGGAAACCTTGCCCGCCCACCACTTCATGAATTTCAAGGTGATCGACGAGCACGGCCGCCAACTGGACATGGGCCGCAACCTGGCCACCTTGCAAGCCGATTTCGGCATGCAGGCGCGCGAGAGTTTCCAGAAGATGGCGGAGACGTCGGGCACCACGGTAACATCCGCCGCGCTGTCGGCTGCCCAGCCGGCCAGCGGCGCCAGGCCAGCCGCCGGCGGCAAGGCAGGTGCTGCGGCGCCCGTCACTGCGACGGGCGGCAAGGGGGGCACCGGTGCGGCGCCACACGGTGGCGTGGACGCTGCCGAACCGTCCAACCTGACCAACCTCAGCAACTGGACCTTTGGCGAACTGCCCGAACTGCTCGAAATCCCGCAAGGCAAACTGACGCTGATCGGCTTCCCCGCGCTGGTGGACAAGCGTACCCACTGCGACCTCGAAGTCTTCGACGACCCGACCGTGGCAGCGCGCACCCACCGCCAGGGCCTGCGCCGCCTGTTCGCGCTGCAGATGAAGGATCAAATCAAGTTCATCGAGAAAAGCATCCCGAACCTGCAGCAAATGGGCATGCAATACATGGCCATGGGCACGCAGGAAGAACTGCGCGACGAGATCATCAACAAGGCGCTCGACATCGCCTGCCTGCAAGATCCGTTGCCGACCGATGCTGCCAGTTTCACCAAACGCAAGGACGAAGGCAAGTCGCGCCTGGTGCTGCTGGTCAACGAAGTGGCGCGCCTGCTGTCGCAAGTGCTGACCGAGTTCCACGGCCTGCCCAAGCGCCTGCAAGGCTTGCCGCAGGCAGCGGCAACCGATATGCAGGGCCAGTTGCAGGGCCTGGTACATAAGCGCTTCCTGTCCGACAACGACTACAGCCAGCTGTCACACTTTCCGCGCTACCTGAAGGCGATGAACGTGCGCATCGAAAAGCTGCGCGCCGATCCCGCCCGCGACGCCAAGCTCATGGCCGACTGGCAACTGGCCGCCACGCCATACCAGCGCCTGCACCGCGACAAGAGCGCCGGCAAGAATACCGACCCGAAACTGGTCGAGTTCCGCTGGATGCTGGAAGAGTTGCGGGTATCGCTCTTTGCCCAGGAACTGCGCACGCCGATGCCGGTGTCGGTGAAGCGGCTGCAAAAAGTGTGGGAATCGATGCAACGGTAATGATCGTGCGCAGGTGGTTTCCGCTTAGACTGGGAGACTACAGGAGGTTCGATGAAGAAAGCCGCTGGTTTATTCCGCAGCCTGATGCGCACGTCGATCAAGACCGCGCGCCAGGGCGCTGCCGTCAACAAGCTGATGACGGCGATGCTGACGCCGGCGCCGCCCAGGCGCAAGGCCCGCGCCAAGCCGGCGGCTTCATCGTCCACTGCATCGCCCAGGCCGGCGCCTTCGTCCGCAAAGCCGCCAGCATCGACTTCAAAGCCAGCAGCATCGACCTCCCGGTCCTCGCCCGGCAGAGTCACGCCACCACCGGCCAGCAGCAACATCGCGCCCGGCAAATGGCTCACGTCCCACGTCGAAAGCGCCAACACCCGCCGCATGAGCTTTTGGCTGTACCTTCCGCAGAACGTCCCCGAGGAAGCAATAGCCCAAGGCCTGCCGCTGATCGTCATGCTGCATGGCTGCCACCAGACCGCCACCCAGTTCGCCCAGGGCACGCGCATGAACCAGTGGGCCGAGCGCAAGGGGTACGCCGTGTTGTACCCGCAACAACTGGTCAGCAACCAGTCCCAGCGCTGCTGGAAATGGTACGACCGCGCCACGCAGGAGGGCGGCGGCGACGTTCCCACTATCGTCGCCATGATCGATAAGGTGGCGGGCGCGTATGCGATCGACCGCTCGCGCGTGTATGTCGCCGGGATTTCGGCTGGCGCCGGCATGGCCAATATCCTCGCACTGAATCACCCGCAACTGTTTGCTGCCGTAGGCTTGCACTCCGGCCCCGTGTTCGGCGCCGGTCACAGCACGATGGGCGCGCTGGGCGTGATGCAACATGGCGCCGCCCTGCGCGCCGACCTGGCCGTGCGCGAAGTGCTGGCCCGCCACGCGCGTTTTCCCGGCATGCCCACGATCTTGATTGCGGGCGAGGGCGACAGCGTGGTGCGTCCGATCAACCAGGTTCAACTGGCCCGCCAGGGGCTGGCCTTCAATGGCCTGGCGCCTGACGCACCGGCGAAAATTACGCACAAGGCGCAAGGCAGCAACGCCCGGCACAACGCCCATCGCATTGACGATTTTTACGACGGCCGCAAATTGCTGCTGCACGTGGCCCGCATCGACGCCCTCGACCACGCCTGGAGCGGCGGCGACCCGGCATTAAAATTCAACGCCAAGGCCGGCCCGGACGCCACCCGCATGATGCTGGAATTTTTCGCGCGGCATCGGCGCGGCTAAAGCCTGGAGCCTGCCCGGCAGCCCATGAGCGGCTGGTGCCTATTGCCCGTGCGGCGGCTGCCACAGTTCGACCTTGTTACCCTCGGGGTCGATCACCCAGCCGAATTTTCCGTAGTCCGAGTCGTCGGCCTTGTCGAGCACCTGGCAGCCTTCGTCGCGCAGCACGGCAAGCAGCGCATCGAGATCGTCCACCCGGTAATTGACCATGAACGACGCCTGGCCCGGCGCAAACGGTGCGCCATCTGCCGCATTGATCGACCAGATGGTGCTGCCACCGGTCGGTTGTCCCGCGTCGTCGGTCCAGGTGAAGGCGGCGCCGCCCCAGGTCTGGACGTCGATGCCGAGGTGGCGCTGGTACCAGGCGCGCAAGGCGACCGGGTCTTTTGCGTGGAAGAAGATACCGCCGATGCCGGTGACGCGTTTCATGCCATCCTCCTGTATTGTGATTACCTGGTCCAGCCGCTGTTGGCGGGCGGGCATTTGGTCGGCGTCCATGTTTTGCTGGTGCCGAATACCGCGTTGAAGTCGGCGGTGCGGCTCCGGTAGCACGTTGTATGCGGACCTTTGGTGATTCTAGTGTAGCCCACACCGTCCGGCGCGGTGTAGCGGTGTATGGTTTCGGCCGTGTCGCTTCCCACGTACGCGCCGGCAATGCCGCGCGCCAGGCGCTCTTCCAGTGTCTCGGGCCGGTCGTCCGGTACACCCTTGGCCTTGCCGAGGATTTCCTTGTCGATGCGCGGCAGGTCGCGCTTGGCCTGGGTGATGATGGTGTGCGCGTTGCGCTCGGTAGGCGCCTGGCTGATGGCAAACGGGTCCGGTGGGCTGGTGTCTGGCAGCGCCGAGGTTGTCGCGTTGGTGGGCACTGCTGGCGCCGGCGCCGGTGCGCGGTCGGCTGGAGCTGGTGTGATGCTGGCAGGTGGGACCGTGGGGCGCCGCAGCGGTGCGACGGCGACTGGCGGGCTGCGCAGTGGCGCTGCGGCCACCGTCGGTGCGGGACGCAGCGCGGCTTTTGGCGGCGCCGCATTGGGCAGCGTCAGCAGCATCAGGATCGAGGAGCGCGCGCCTTGCGCCGCAGGTTGCACCTTGCGCCCCGGCGCCAGGAACAGCCACAGCGTCAGGCACTGGATCAGGATCGCGGCGCTGGCGCCCCAGGCCCGGCTGGACATTGCCTAGAGCAGCAGGAAGGCGGCAGCAGCTACTGCGGTTGGCGCCAGCGCGCCCAGCAGCAGCCCCGCCATGCCGATCGACTCGTCGTTGAAGCCGCGCCGCAGCAGCGCCACGCCGGCCGGGTTGGGTGCGTTGGCGATCACGGTCAGGCCGCCGCCGGTCACGGCCCCTGCCATCAACATGTATTGCGCCTGCGGCGAGATGCCGTCGATCAGCGAGCCGAGGTAGGTGAGGGCGGCGTTGTCGGTGATCGCCGTCAAGGCCGTGGCGCCGAAGAACAGGGCCAGCGGCGACAGACTCTCGACGATCGGCTGCAACCACCATTGCTGCATGCCGCCGAGTACCACCAGCCCGGCCAGGAAGAAGCCGACCAGCAGCGCCTCCTTGATGATCAGCGGCGACTGGTAGCGCTGGTACGCGGACGTAAAACCGAGGAACAGCATGAACAGGCCCAGGAACAGCACCGGGTGGTGGCCGAACACGACCACGCCGGCCAGGAAAGCCAGGTGGATCAGCGTGACCGCCAGCGGCACCGGCGGCGCCTTGCCGGTAGCGGTGGTGGCCGTGATGCTGTCGTCATTGGCCGCCTTGCCGCGCAGGTGCGGGCGCAGCAGCATGCTTACCACGGTCGCGTTGATCACTACCGCGATCACCGCCTTCCAGCCGAAGGTGCTGGCCATGAAGGCGCTATCCCACTGCCAGGTGGCGGCCACCATCAGCACCGGCGGCGCCGCGTACGACGTCAGGGTGCCGCCGATGGAGACGTTGACGAACAGCACGCCCAGCGCGGCGTACTTGAGCGGTTCCGGCATACCACGGCGGAACACCAGCGGTGCGAGCATCAGCGCCGCTAGGGTCATCGCAGCAGGTTCCGTGATCAGCGAGCCGGCCAGCGGCACCAGCGCCAGGCCCAACCAGGCCAGCGCCAGCTCGGTGCGTACCGGCAGCTTGTGCGAGAACGCCAGCAATAGCTGCTGAACGGCCTCGAGCACCGGGCGCGAGGCGGCCACCACCATTACCGTGAACACGAACAGCGGCTCGGTGTAGTGGCGCGATTCGGCATACGCGATGGCGGCCTGGCCGCCGTTGGTCAGCGCCATGAACACGATCAGGACAAACGCCCAGAAGCCGAACACCACCTCCACTTCGCCCAGCAGGTGGAACAAGCCAGCGTGGCGCGGATGGCGGTGCGCCAGCACCTCGAACGATTTCGCGGCAAACGTGTGGAGCAGGGCCAGCGCGAACAGGATTGCGCCGATGAGTTCGATATTTTGCAAAAGAGAACCTTAGTTGTTGATGATTAGTGGCGCCAGCGCTTGCCGTGCGGCGGCGGGACTCATTGCGGTGGCGTCGAGCGTGCGCAGCGCTTGCGCGACCTCGTTGCAGCGCGTGGCGTCTGCAAGAATGGCCTGGTTGGCAGCCAGCGCCGCCAGCAGTTGGGTAGTGATCAGGTCGAGTTTGGGACGGATCTCGGCGGCCAGGTCGGGGGCGTCGGCGAAGCGGCCGGCGTGCTGGGCGCTCCAGCGTGCATACAGCTCGCGCTGCACTGTTTTGGAGGCTTCGATCTGGGCGTGAAACACCGCTTCCACCCGGTCCGCCGGCAAACCGAGCGCGCGGCCTTGCTCGACGGCGGCAGCAATCACCAGTGCCTCGCGCGGCAGGTCTTCGATTGGCGCCTGCTTGTTCCACTTGGCGCGCGCGACCGGTTCAGCCAGCAGCAGGCGCTGGTCGATGGCCTGGCGCAACGGTTCCAGCGTCCACGGGAACGCCAGCCAGTGTTCGACATCCTGTTGCAGCGCGCCGCTGGCGAGACGTTCCTGCAACCATTGGTCCACCACGGCTTTGAAAGCCGGGTCGTGCGGCAGCAGCATGGCCTTGTCGGCGCTGTCGAACGGCGCTTCCGGGTGCACTGCACACAGTTGAGGGTGCAGGCGTTGTTGCAGCCGGGTTTCCATGGCGTCGGTCATCATCAGGTCGGCTTTGCCGGCGACGATCTGGCCGAAGATGGTCACATTGTCCGGGTAGACCGTCAGTTGTGCACGCGGCGCATGGCTGCGGGCAAAGCGTTCGTTGGTGCCGCCCGGGTTGACGATCAGGCGCACGTCCGGCTGGTTGATCTGCGCCAGCGTCTGGAAGCGTTGCTCATTTTCGCAGCGCGTGATCGGGGTCTTGCCGTCGCGCTGGTACGGGATCGAAAACAGGCCATGTTGCTGGCGCTCCGGCGTGATGGAAATGCCGCCCACGGCGATGTCGAACTTGTCGGCATTCCAGTCGGCCAGCAAAGTAGGCCAGCTGGTGGGGACGATGGTGAGCTTGACACCGAGGCGCCTGGCCAGCCCGGCCGCCAGGTCGATATCGAGCCCGAGGTATGCACTGCTCTGGCCCAGTCGATACGTATAGGGCTTGTAATCGGCAGGCGTGCCCACGCGCAGTTCGCCGCTGGCGATAATGCCGGCCAGCTGCTGCGCCGGTCCTGCCGATACAGCGCCGGTCGTGGCAGCCAGCAGCAGGCAGAGCAGGAATTTGGGGGCGTGCTTCAAGACGTGTCCGGAGGTTGGTATTTGATTAAATTTTCCAACCGGTATGGTACCGCACTCGGTGCGCTGCGGGTGTGTCGCCCTCAATGAAAATCGCGCGACCGCGTGTCGAGTGCGCCCAGCAGGTGGGACAGGTCTACCAGGCGCTTGGCGACCAGGTGGCGCACATTGTTTTCGGTTTGCCACACGCCGTACACGCCCAGCAGTTGCGCGCCCATCACTTCGCGGCGTTGCTGTTCCACCAGGCTTTTCCAGCAGATCACGTTGACGGTGCCGGCCTCGTCTTCCAGTGTGATGAACACCACGCCCTTGGCCGTACCCGGCCGCTGGCGCACGGTGACAATGCCGCAGCCGCGCGCCAGTTGGCCGTTGGTAAACCCCATCAGCACATCCGAGGGTGTGAAGCGCATCTTGTACAGGCGCTCGCGCAGGAACGAGACCGGGTGCCGGCCCAGCGTGAGGCCCAGGTGGCGATAGTCGGCCACCACGCTTTCGGCAGCCGATGGCGCTTCGAGTTCGATCGCTTCTTCCACCACGGTGGCCGGGCGCAGCAGGCCCTTGTCGGGCACGCTTGAGGCGGCTTGCCACATGGCCTGGCGGCGGTGGCCGGCCAGCGAGGCGAGGGCGTTGGCGCTGGCCAGGTGCGTCATCTGGCGCGCATCGAGGCCGGCGCGTGCGGCCAGGTCGGACGTGTCGGCAAACGGCGCCACCGCGCGCGCTTCTTCGATGCGCCAGGCGGCGTCTTTCTCCATACCGTCGACGTTGTTGAGACCCAAGCGCACGGCTGGCATCCCATCGGCAGCAGGTTCGAGCGCTGCTTCCCAGGTGCTCACGGCCACATCGACCGCATACACTTCGACGCCATGGCGGCGCGCATCCTGCACCAGCGCCGAACGCGAGTAAAAGCCCATCGGCTGCGAGTTGAGCAGGGCGGCCAGAAAGGCCGCCGGTTCGTGGCATTTGAGCCAGCTCGAGACGTAGGCTAGCAGCGCAAAGGACGATGCATGCGATTCGGGGAAACCGTATTCGGCGAAGCCCTTGATCTGGTTGAAGATGGTTTCCGCAAACTCGGGCGGATAGCCGCGCGCGTCCATGCCAGCCTTGAGCTTGTCCTTGAATGGTTGCAAGCCACCCTTGCGCTTCCACGCCGCCATGGCGCGCCGCAGCTCATCGGCTTCGCCCGGTGTAAAGCCGCCGGCCACGATGGCGATCTGCATTACCTGCTCCTGGAAAATCGGAATGCCCAGGGTTCTCTCGAGTACGCCTTTGATCGCTTCACTGTGATACGACACCGGATCGATATCCTGCCGCCGCCGCAAATACGGGTGGATCATGTCGCCCTGGATCGGCCCCGGCCGCACGATCGCCACTTCGATCACCAGGTCATAAAAAGTTTGCGGCCGCAGGCGCGGCAGCATCGACATCTGCGCGCGTGATTCGATCTGGAATACGCCGATGGTGTCGGCCTGGCAGATCATCTCGTAGGTGGCCGGGTCTTCGGCCGGAATGTCGCCCATCTCGAAACGCTGGCCGCGCCGCTCGGACACGAGATCGAGCGTGCGGCGGATGCAGCTGAGCATGCCCAGCGCCAGCAAGTCCACTTTCATCAGACCGACCGCATCAAGATCGTCCTTGTCCCACTGCACGATGCTGCGGTCTGCCATGGCGGCGTTCTCGATCGGCACCAGGCGGCACAGCTTGGTGTGCGAGATGACGAAGCCGCCCGGGTGCTGGCTCAGGTGGCGCGGAAAGTGCATCAGCAGGTCGGCCAGGTAGTTCCATTTTTCCACGACCGGCGAGCTGGTGTCGAAGCCGCAGTCGAGCAGACGCTGTTCGAGGTCGGCACGGCCGCCCCAGCTGTGCGAGGCCTTGGCCACCTTGTCCACCACCGTCAGATCGACGCCAAGCGCCTTGCCCACGTCGCGCAGCACGCTCCTGGGCCGGTACGAGATGACCACGGCGGTCAGCGCCGCGCGCATGCGGCCGTACTTGTTGTACACGTATTGCAGCACTTCTTCGCGGCGCTGGTGTTCGAAGTCGACGTCGATGTCGGGCGGCTCGTTGCGCTCTTTTGACAAAAAACGCTCGAACAGCAAGGTGCCGCGTGACGGATCGACCTCGGTCACACCGAGGCAATAACACACGGCCGAGTTGGCGGCCGAGCCGCGCCCCTGGCACAGGATCTGCTGCGTGCGGGCAAAGCGCACGATGTCGTACACGGTCAAAAAATAGGCTTCGTATTGCAGGTCGGCGATGATGTCGAGCTCGCGTTCGAGCGATGCCTGCACATTGGCAGGGATACCGTGCGGGTAGCGCCAGTGGGCGCCGACATACGCTTCCTTGCGCAGGTAGCTGGTGGGCGTTTCGCCGTCCGGCACCAGCTCGTGCGGGTATTCGTAGCGCAGCTCGTCGAGCGAAAATTGACATTGGCGCGCCAGCCGCACGGTTTCGTCCAGCGCCGCGCGCGGGTACAGGTTGCCGAGGCGCACGCGCGAACGCAAATGTTGCTCGGCATTGGGCGCCAGCTTGTAGCCGCACTGCGCCACCGGAATGCCGTGGTGGATCGCCGTCATGGTGTCCTGCAAGGGCTTGTACGAGCGCAGGTGCATGCAGACGTCGCCGGTGGCCACTACCGGGATGGCGAATTCTTCGGAAATGCCCTCGATCATGCGCCGGTGCATTGCGTCGCGCGTGCGGTGGTGCAGCGTGAGCGCGATGCGCACCCGGCCCGGGGCGTTGTGCAGCAGCCATTGCGCGTGCCGCTCCACCTCCTCGTATGGCGCACAGTAGCGCGGCGCCAGGATGAACTGGCAATCGGGCAGGCCACGCAAATGCACGAGGTCGCCAACGGGCTGGGCGATGTCGCGCGGGCGCACCAGATACGTACCCTTGTCGGCGCGCATGCGGCCCACGGTGATCAGTTCGCTCAAGTTGCCGTAGCCGTTCTTGTTGGTGGCGATGATGATCAGGTTGAACGGCGGGCTGCCGTCCTCGGGCGTAATTGCCATCTGGCTGCCGATTACCAGGTGCAGGCCGCATTCCTTGGCCGCCACGTGGGCGCGCACCACGCCGGCCAGGCTGCATTCGTCGGTGATGGCGATCGCGCTGTAGCCAAGCTGGTGGGCGCGCTGCACCAGCTGCTCGGGCGGCGAGGCGCCGCGCAGGAAGCTGAAATTGCTGAACACTTGCAGTTCCGCGTAGTCGGGCAGGATCACAGGGGCGGGCGTGGTCTCCATGGTCAGGCATACAGCCCATGCAAAAACCAGCGCGCATCGGTGGTGCGTTCGAGATAGATCCAGTAGCAACTGGCGTCGCTGCCCTGGGCGACGAAATAGTCGCGGGCGGCGGTTTGATCGTTCCACCAGCCGGCCTCCAGCCGCTCGGGGCCGGAGAGGATTTTGAGGGCGCTGCCGTAAAACGGCCGGTTGTCGCGCATCAGCAGCGCGATCGGTTTCGGCAGCAGCCAGAACGGCCGGCCGTCAAACACTTCCTCCAGTTGCGGCTTGGGGCGCCTGGCCGTGGCCGGCAGCCAGGTGTTGCAGATTTCGGGGCGGTAGTCGTCCACGGTGGCGGGCGTGAGCACGTTGTCGGCGCCGAGGCGCGCGGTGAGCAGTTCGAGCAGCCGGTGATAGTCCTGCGGCGTGCCGCCCGGTTCGGGAAACAGCGACGCATTGGGTGGCAGCATGGCTTCGATCTTGACTGCTTCGAGCCGCAGCGCGATCACCGGCGCGTGCAGTTCCACCTTGCCGAGGCGCTCCTTGAGCAGGCGCACCAGGTGCGACTCGTGCCATGCCGGTTCGGCCAGCATGATCTCGAGCGCCGTAGGTGTTATTGCTGCCCGGCCGCGCTCGTGTTCGAGGTATAGCGTGAACGCGCGCACTGCCTGCTGCATGGCGGTAAGCCAGCCCACCAGTTGCAGGATCAGGCTCGACGCTCCGTGCAGCAAGGCGTCGGCATGCTCGACGCGTTCGAAGGTTTCGATGCGCGCGCAAAATTGCAACGGTGGCTTGATCCACTCGAACATTTCCGGCGCCTCGCCATAGGCGCGGTCGAGCGCGGCCAATAAGTCTTTATCGGTGCGCCGCAGCAGCCCTGCGCGCGGCAGCCGGCGCAAGGCGCCCAGGTCGCGCGCGCCGATGTCGGTGAGCCAGCCATGAAACGGTGCGGCGGCCGGGATCAGCTCGCACGGCAGCTGGTTGAGGCGCTGTTGCAGGCGTTCCATCGACGCCACCCGGCGCCCCTTGGGCTGGTCCTTGCGCCGCTCGTTGCGCGCCAGCAGCCAGGCGCCCTCGGCCGTGGGAGCGGCGCCCAGTTGCAGCGTGAAGCCGAGCGCTGCCACGCTGCGCAGCACGCGCAGGCACAACGCATGCGGGCCCTTGAACAGCGTGAGGCTGGCGCTCACGTCCAGCAGCAGCGACCAGTCGGATTGGTACGTGATGTCGGGCGTGTATTGCATCAAGGCGGTGGCAATCGCTTCCAGTGCCAGGTCTTCCTTGTCGGCCGCGCGGTCGAGCAGGATGGTCTGGGGCGCAATGGCCGCCACGCCGCCGCCGCGCATCCCAAGGCGCACGCCGGCCTGCGCGGCCTGGCGCGACATGGTCAGCACCAGGCCGTGCTCGACGACGACCATGGGCGCCGGCTCAGACCAGCACGGTCGTTGCGCTTCGAGCGGCAACAACGGCAGGTGGACGCTTAACATCAGTTTCATGATCGTGGGGGACAGGTTGCAGGGGGATATGCAGCGGTACCGGCATATCGCCGAGGGGAATGAAAAAAGGTTGCTCGCAATGGGGACCCTTGCGCTTGATAATGTCCACCGAAACGCCGCCAGCGGCCGGGCGCAAGGTCATGCGCAGCGGCGACGGCGAAGCGTCGGCTGCCGCCGCGATCGGTCGCAGCAGCCACAGCCAGGTATCGGTGCTTTGCGCGGCCAGGTTGAGCCGGCGCAGCGCTTCGGGCCGTACATTGGCCTGCCACAGCAGCACCGCGCCGCACGAGCCGTTCTTGAGAATTTGTTCGGCCGCCCACAGCGCATCGGCACTGCTGGCAGGTTTAAGCCACAGCAGGTTGCGGTCGTTGACCTGCCAGGCCCGGCACGCCATGGCGTGCGGCAAATAAGGCGGCTGCACCAGCGCCACGCGCTGGCGCGCGGCCAGGCTGGCCAGCACGGGTTTTAATAATTGCATTTCGCCGATGCCGTGTTGCTGCACCAGCAGCTCGATCAGCGCCGAGCGTGGCCAGCCCTGGTTGGGCAGTTCGCGATCGAGCCGGTCGTGCCCGGTGCTGCAAGTGGTGGAGCGCGAAATGGCCAACTCGCTGGCACGCCACACATCGCGCATGGCCAGGCGGCCAGCCTGCGCGGCTGCGGCGGTGATGGGGAGCGGTGGCGTAAGCATGGCTGCACGGGTGGTCGAGAACGAACGTAAAAGGTAAAAATAAACTTGTGCACATGGGCGCACAAAACGAGTTGGTAAATTGATACTGTATGCATGTACAGTATAATCTGCGTTAGCGTTGAGGTGCAAGGTCGATTTTGTTGCGGTGTTTGCGAGATACCCGAAGGTTGGTAATGGTGAACGCTGGACTTGTCCCGCCGCCACTTATGCGTCAGAGTACGCCTTCATCGAAGTTGCAGGAGTTTGCATGCGTTCTCAAAGACAGGAATTTATCTCCAACGGCCTCAAGCTGGCCGCCAAGCTCGATGCGCCCGATGGTGACATTCGCGCGTACGCGCTGTTTGCCCATTGCTTTACCTGCGGCAAGGATGCGATTGGCGCGCACCGGCTGGCGCAAGCGTTGGCTGGGCATGGCATCGCCGTGCTGCGGTTCGATTTTACGGGCCTCGGTGGCAGCGAGGGCGATTTTGCCGATACCAATTTTTCTTCGAATGTGGCCGACCTGGTGGCCGCTGCCGATTTTTTGCGCACGCACCATGAGGCGCCGCAGTTGTTGATCGGCCATAGCCTGGGCGGCACGGCCATGCTGGCGGCGGCCGGGCAGATCGCGGAGGCCACGGCGGTGGTGACGATCGGTTCGCCCAGCGATCCGACCCATATGCCCAGCCTGTTCGGCAGCAAGTACCTGGAACTGATCAGGCAGGAAGGGGAGGCCATGGTGCCGCTGGCCGGACGGCCATTCCGCATCAAGCGCCAGTTTTTCGACGATGCCGAAGGGTATGCGTTGAAACCGAAGATTGCGGGCTTGAAGCGCGCTTTGCTGGTGATGCACGCACCGGGCGACGATACCGTGCCGGTGGCCAATGCCATGGAAATTGTGACTGCCGCCAGGCACCCGAAAAGTTTCGTGTCGCTCGATACCGCCGACCATTTGCTGACCCGGCGCGAGGATGCGGTGTATGTGGCGGACTTGATAGCGGCGTGGAGCCGCCGCTATCTGGCATAGGCTGAAAAACCGGATTCCGGCCTGCGCCGGAATGATGGATTTCAGCCAGCGATTGAGAACTACTCGTCGCCAAATTCCTCGGCCAAATCCTTCCAGCCCTTGCCAGCGGCAAAGGTGTTGAACTCGTCCGGTGCTTCCAGCACCAGCAGTTTGCCTTCCTGCAGCACCGGGTCGCCGGCGGTGAGGGCCGGGCCCTTGTAGCCGACCGTGCGCAGTTGCGCCACCACGGCGTCGATCAGGGACTTGTCCTTGTGCAGGCCACTGACCGAACCGGCAAAGTCCACGTAGACGTCGATTGCGCCATAACCTTCATCGAAGATACGGATCGCCTTGGCGTCGTGGGCACGGCCGGCGCCGTCGGTAGCCTTGAAAGGGCCGCTCAATTGGATATCAGTGTTATTGCTCATAGTGTCCTCAGGTTTGGGCGTTGAGCCATCTTACTTCAACGGCTGCAGAATTGCTTCCAGGCGGTCAGGCGTGCCCTTGATCCGTTCCAGGCGCGGGTACTTCAAACCGTCGTGGTAGTCGATCGCATACGTGGTGTACAGGTTGCCCTTTTTCACCAGCAGCTGGATCGGCTCCTTGCTGTCCTTGGCGGCCGTGATCGCCGCGCGCAGCACCTCGGGCTTGTAGGCGCGGCCATTGACCGCCAGCAAGGTCGAGTTGCCCGACAGGCCAGCCTTGAAGCCGATGCCTTCCCAGATGAACGATTCGAGCTTGCCTTCGGCGCCCACCGAGAAGCCGAGCGAGTACTGGAAGTTGGCCGACTTGCTCAGGTCTTCCTGGGCTTTCAGGAACGGCGTCTGCTTGTCGGTATAGACCAGTTTCCAGCCGGCGCGCGTGAGGCCGTCGAGCGGCGCGCCCGGACCGTGGCTTTCCACGCGGCTGCGCAGGAAGGTGGCCCAGTCGTGCGGCTGCACGGCGTTCAGGGCAGCCACCACGTCGTCGAACGTGTAGTGCTTGGCGACGTTGACGCCGTCATCGACGCCGAAGAAGCCGCGCGCGAAATCGTTGAGCGAGCGCTTGCCGCCCGACAGTTCGCGGATCAGCGTGTCGGCATCTAACCAGATCAGCTGGCCTTCCTGGTAGTAGTCCTCGCCGCGTTGCCAGTTGTTCCATACTTGCGGGCGGCGGGCATTGATGATCGGATCGTACGTGGTGTCCTGCACCGCGCGCCAGCTGCGGCCACGCACGTTGTCGAGGCGGGCGGCCGATGCGGCCAGCAGGTCGCGCGTGTTTTCCGGCTTGATCAGGCCCGAGCGGGCCGCAAGGACGGCGCCCCAGTACTGGGTTTGACCCTCGTACACCCACAGCAGCGAGTTGTCGAGCGGAGTGTTGAAGTTGGGCACGTCTTGGCCGGCTGGGCGGCGGAACTTGCCGTTCCACGAGTGGGCAAATTCGTGCGGCAGCAGTTCACGGCGCGCTTCCCACTTGTTCCAGTCGGTGAAGTAGCCGGCCTTGACGCCGTTCTCGCTCGACTGGTGGTGCTCGCGGCCGATGCCGCCGAATTCGTCGCTGATGGCGAACAGGAAATCGTAGTGCTTATAGTGTTTCGAGTTAAACAGTTTATACGATTGCTGGATCAGCGCGCGGTGCGGGGCGATCTGTTCCGGCGTCGCTTCGAGCTGTTCCGGGCTGTCGGCCACCACGTTCAAATGTACCGGGATTTTTGCGCCCGGATCGAGGTCGATGCGGCGGAAATAACGGCCTGCGAACAGCGGCGAATCGAGGAAGGTTTCGAAGTCGAGCGGCTTGAAGGCGATCTCGTCGCCGTTGCGCGCGGCCGTTTCCAGCGCGGTGCCGAACTGCCAGCCCGGTGGCACGGTCAGGTTGGGCTGGATCGTGATGTTGCGGCTGCGGTAGCCGGCCGGGTAAATCGCCAGCGACTGCCACTGCACGCCGAGGATGTCGTTGGTAAACGTGGTGCGGCCCTGGCTCGCTTCCACCGGCGACAGGTACTGGAATTCGATGTCGATCGCATTGGCGTCGGCCGGCACGTCAACCGTGAAGGCCCAGACGTTGAGCGGGTCGCGGCGCCAGTCGAGCGGCTTGCCGTTCGCGCTCGCTTTGAGACCGGCAAACTGGTTCAGCGCGCCGCTGGGGCCGTGATTGGCCACCACCCATTGCGGGTACAGCAAGGTCAGCTTGCCGGGCTTGGCCGGAATGGTCTGGCGGACGCGGAAGATTTGTTGTGCCGTATTGGAGGCGTCCACTTTGAGGACGATGGTGCCCGGGTAAGGCTGTTCGGAAATCGTGTCGGCCTGGGCGCTGAAGGTAGTAGCGAGCAGGACGGCAAGTACGGCACGGGTGAAAGGCATGAAGGACTCGGATCGTGATTGAACAAGAGAAAGAGTTTAGCACGCAGGGGCAGTTGGAAAAAACCGCAAAAAAAATCGCAAAAAAAGCTCTTGAAAGCCAGCGACCACCACCCTATATCGTACTCAGTGGTTGCCCAGCAGGGGACCACCGGCCCCGAGGAACGCTTCCGACGGGACTTCATTTATCGCTTAATTTGACAAGGATATTTATTATGCGTACTTTCGACCTGACCCCGCTGTACCGTTCCGCCATCGGCTTCGATCGCCTGGCCCAAATGCTCAACGACGCCCAGCGCGCCGATTCGTCGCCCAGCTATCCTCCTTACAACATCGAACTCGTGTCCGATGACCAGTACCGCATCGTGATGGCGCTGGCCGGCTTCAGCCGCGACGAGATCGACATCACCTTCGAGCGCGATTCGCTGCACGTCGTTGGCCGCAAGCAGAAGGACGCCACCGAGCGCACCTACCTGCACCGTGGCATCGCCGCGCGCGACTTCGAACAGCGCTTCCAGCTGGCCACCCACGTCAAGGTGACCGGCGCCAGCTTCGACAACGGCATGCTCACCATCGAACTGGTGCGCGAGGTGCCCGAAGCGCTCAAGCCACGTAAAATCGTCATCGATGGTCAAAGCGGCAGCGAAAACGTGACTGCCCTGGAGCAACGCCAGGCCGCGTAAGCGCTTGATTTCGAGGTAAGACCCCACTGGCCGGTTGATCCGGCCAGTGGTGCGTTTACGGATCCTCCCTGACCCGCATCCGCCGTCAGCACTGTTGTAAGCATATGTTTCGGTGGAAATTTGATTAAGTAGGGTCTAAGTTTTTTGCCTCATATTGAATACATCTAAAATCCTAGTTCAATTCAGGAGTGCAACATGTCCCAGACTACCTCAACCGGATCGAAAACCTTCAAACGCACTGTTGCCGCGCTGGCCATCGTGGCTGCCATCGGCGCCGGTGGCGCAGTCGCCGTCAAGCAGAGCAACGCGGTTGCTGCCGGCACGCCGGTAGCGGCAGTCACGGCGCCGCCGTCGGCCAATGCCGGCGCGCCGGCCGCAGTGGCCGCGCCGTCCATCTCCCTGCCCGACTTTTCGGTGGTTGCTGCCAACAACGGTCCGGCGGTGGTCAATATCGACGTGCGCGGCAGCACCAAGGCTTCCTACGATGGCCAGGGACAAGGGCAAGGCCGTGCCGAAGCGTTTGGCGACGACCCGTTCCTGGAATTTTTCCGCCGCTTCCAGGGGCAGGGGCCTCGTGGTGGCCAGCGCGAAGTGCCTACCCACGGCATGGGTTCCGGTTTCATCATCAGCTCTGACGGCATTATCCTGACCAATGCCCACGTGGTGCGCGATGCGCGTGAAGTAACGGTCAAACTGACCGACCGCCGCGAATTCCGCGCCAAGGTGCTTGGTTCCGACCCGAAAACCGACGTCGCCGTGCTGAAGATCGACGCCAAGAACCTGCCCGTCGTGCCGCTGGCCAAGGCCGATAACGTCAAAGTGGGCGAATGGGTGCTGGCAATCGGTTCGCCATACGGCCTCGATAACACGGTCACCGCCGGCGTGGTCAGCGCCAAGGGCCGCACCTTGCCCGACGACCAGTACGTGCCGTTCATTCAGACCGACGTGGCCGTCAACCCCGGCAACTCGGGCGGCCCGCTGTTCAATGCCCGTGGCGAAGTGGTTGGTATCAACTCGCAGATTTACAGCCAGACCGGCGGCTACCAGGGCCTGTCGTTTGCGATCCCGATCGAAGTGGCGACTACGGTTGCCAACCAGATCGTCGCCACCGGCAAGGTCGAACACGCCAAGCTGGGCGTGACGGTGCAGGAAGTGGGCCAGGATATTGCCGATTCGTTCAAGCTGGCCACGCCCGAAGGCGCGCTGGTGGCCAATGTCGAGCGTGGCGGTCCCGCCGACAAGGCCGGCCTGAAAGCCGGCGACGTGGTGCGCAGCATGAACGGCAAGAAAATCGTCAGTTCGATCGACTTGCCGGCGATGGTCGGCCTGACCAGGCCGGGCAGCACCGTCAAGCTGGAAGTCTGGCGCCAGGGCAAGCTGATTGCGCTCGATGCCAAGCTCGGTAATCTGACCGACAAAGTCGCTGCCGTGTCGCCGACCAGCGAGCGTGCCGAGCAGGCCAGCAGCAAGCTCGGATTGTCGCTGCGTCCGCTGGACCCCAACGAGCGCCGCGATAGCGGCATCCCCAACGGCCTCTTGATCGAAGACGCCGGCGGCGCCGCGCAAAGCGCAGGCGTGCAACCGGGCGACGTGCTGCTGTCGGTAAATGGTTACGCGGTCAGCAACGTGGACCAGGTGCGCCAGGTGGTCGACAAGTCCGGCAAGTCTGTGGCGTTGCTGATACAGCGTGGCGGCGATACAATCTTTATTCCCGTGCGCCTGGGTTAACCCGGCCTGCAGAACGCACCAACAACAAGAAAAGGAACACACCATGCGACTTCTGCTGGTAGAAGATGACACCATGATCGGCGAAGTAGTGCTCGACCTCCTGCGCGCCGAGCACTACGCCGTGGACTGGGTCAAGGACGGCGACATGGCCGACACCGCGCTGCAAACCCAAACCTACGACCTGGTGTTGCTCGACCTCGGTTTGCCGCGCAAGGATGGCCTCGAAGTGCTGCGCTCGATGCGCGCGCGCAAGGAACTTACGCCGGTGCTGGTGGCCACTGCGCGCGACGCCAAGGAACAACGCATTGCCGGCCTCGATGCCGGCGCCGACGACTACGTGCTCAAGCCGTACGACCTCGACGAACTGCTGGCGCGCATCCGTGCCTTGCTGCGCCGGTCTGCCGGTCGCGCCGAGCCGGTGTTCGAGCACGGCGGCGTCAGCGTCAATCCGCAAACCCGCGAAGTGCTGGCCGATGGCAAGCAGGTGAGCCTGTCGGCGCGCGAATGGGCCGTGCTCGAGGCCTTGATCGCTCGCCCCGGCATCGTGCTGTCGCGCCACCAGCTGGAAGAAAAGCTGTACAGCTGGAAGGATGAAGTCAACAGCAACGCGGTGGAAGTGTATATCCACGGCCTGCGCAAGAAGCTCGGCGCCGAACTGATCCAGAATGTGCGCGGCCTTGGCTACATGGTGCCCAAGCTATGAGAATGAAGGTGAAGCTGCCGCCGATGCCACGGGTGCCGGTGGTCACGCACTCGCTGCGCGGACGCTTGCTGTGGTTCCTGCTGGCAGCCATCACCATGGCGGCGATTGCCCAGGCGGCGATTGCCTACCGCAGCGCGCTCAGCGACGCCGACCAGATTTTCGATTACCACATGCAGCAAATGGCGATGTCGCTGCGCTCGAGCGCCACGCTCACCAACAAGGCCGCCGACGCCTCGCCCGATCCCGGCAACGACGACCTGGTGGTGCAGGTGTGGACCCCGGACGGCGCGCAAGTGTTCCGCTCGCTATCGCGGGCGGCGCTGCCGCAGCGCGCCGTGCTCGGCTTTTCCAACGTCAAGGCCAACAACACCACGTACCGGATTTTCTCGGTGCAAACCAGTAACCAGACCGTGCAGGTCGCCATGGACATGGCGGTGCGCCAGCGCATGGCCGGCACCCTGGCCCTGCGCACGGTGGGGCCGATTGCCGTGATGGCGCCGATCCTGATGCTGGTAGTCTGGTGGGTGGTCAGCGGCTCGCTCGCCCCGGTGTCGCGGGTCAAACGCCAGGTGGCGGCGCGCCAGGCCGATGATTTGTCGCCGGTGTCCGAAAACGATTTGCCGGACGAAGTGCTGCCGCTGGTGCACGAGCTCAATTTACTGTTCGGGCGCGTGCGCACGGCCTTCGAGGCACAGCAGCATTTCGTGGCCGACGCCGCACACGAGCTGCGCTCGCCGCTGGCCGCGTTAAAATTGCAGGTGCTGAGCCTGGAACGGGCGCAGGACGACGCGGCGCGCAGCGTGGCGATCGGCCGCGTCACGGCCGGCATCGAACGCGCCACGCGGCTGGTCGAACAATTGCTGGTGCTGGCGCGCCAGGAAGGCTCGGTCGATGATGTACGGCTCGATCGCGTCAACCTGTCCGACCTGGTCAAGCGCACCCTGGGCGACATGGCGGGCCTGGCGCAGGCGCGCCAGATCGACCTGGGCCTCGAGCACGCCGACGATGTGGCCGTTGACGGCCAGCCCGACGCGCTGATCATCCTGATGCGCAACCTGGTCGATAACGCCATCAAGTACACGCCGGCTGGCGGCACCGTCGATATCGAGCTGCGCCGCGTTCCTGCCGAAGCCAAGGTCAAGGGCGTGGCCGGGCCGGGCCGCGTGCTGCTCAGCGTCGAGGATTCCGGTCCCGGCATTCCGCCGGACGAGCGCGAGCGCGTGTTCAGTCGCTTCTACCGCGTGCCCGGCAGCCAGGCCGGCGGCAGCGGCCTGGGATTGGCGATTATCAAGTCGATTGCCGAGCGCCATGGCGCCGTGCTCACGCTCGACAGCTCCGAGCGGCTGGGCGGGCTCAAGATCAAAATCGATTTTCCCGAGACGGCGAGGCCCACGCCGGTCTAAAATGCCGTTTTGATATGCGGACGGCACCATGAAAAAAATCGGATTCTCGGGAACCCTGGACCCGATCACCAACGGCCACATGTGGGTGATCAACGAAGCCCGGTCGATGGCGGACGAGGTGGTGGTGTTCCTGTCCGAGAACACCGCCAAGAAACCCAAGTTCACGGCCGAGGAGCGCAAGAGCATCATCGCGCTCAGTTGCGCCGAGCAGGGCTGGAACAATGTGCAAGTGGTGATCGTGCGCGGTGATTACACGGCCCGCGCGGCCCGCAAGCACGGCGCCGAATACCTGATCCGCGGCATCCGCACCACCGCCGATTTCGACTACGAAAACCTGATCCAGCAAACCAATGTCGATGTGCTGCAAGGCGCCAAGACGATTTTCGTGATGCCCCCGCGCGACCTGGGTTCGGTCAGTTCGAGTTTTGTGAAGGCGCTGGAAGGCCCGATCGGCTGGAACTGGATCATGAAGAAATTCGTGCCGGGTCCGGCGTACCACGCCTGGGTGCTGGGCTGGCTGCGCAACGAGTGGGAACTGCTGTGGGACTACGCCCAGGCCGATGAATCGGCCATCAACCACGCCGACGCCTGGTTCGCGCGGCTGACCGGCGCCACCGCGTATGGCGGCACGGCGCGCCACTATCACAACCTCGACCACCTGGTACACGGCCTGTCCGAAATCCGCGCCTGGGCCGCCAACACCAAGCCGTCCGCGCTCGATATCGAGATCGTCAAGCAGGCGTTCTGGTTCCACGACGCCGAGTACGAACACGGCCGCGAGGCCGGCGCACCCAGCAACGAGGAAGCCAGTGCCCAGCTCTGGTTGGGCAGCCACCTGGGCCAGGAAATGGACCCGGCCGCCGCGCTGATCCGCGCCACCGACCACTTCCAGGAAGCGTCGATCGAGCATCCGCTCAAGGCAGTGCTGCTGAGCGTGGACCTGGCCATCCTGGGCCAGGACGACGAGGTCTATCAGAACTACGCGCAAGCCATCCGGCAGGAATACGCGCACCTGGCCGACGACGAATACCGCCGCCAGCGCGCCGGCGCGCTGGCGCACCTGTGCCGCAAGGCCGAAGCGAACAAGCTGTTCTGCGACCCGTATTTCGCCGACCAGTACAACGACCGCGCCATCGACAACATGGAACGCGAAATGGCGCGCCTGGCCGGCGAATAAGAACTAGAAACGGTTCCAGTTGTTGTGGCGGTGCTCGGTGGCTTCCTTGAGCAGGTGGCTGGCGCGGTGCAGGTCCCTGGGGCTGTGTTCGTCGCCCAGTTCCACCGTCATTGCCAGTTCCTGGATCGCGGGCGGATATTCGTGTTCGGCCGATTCTTCCAGCAGCGCGCGGGCCTTGGCGGCGTCTTGCGGCACGCCCTGGCCGTCGCGGTAGAAATACGACAGCAGGAACATCGCGTGCGGATTGCCGCCGTCGCTGGCCGTTTGCAGCCAGTGCGCCGCCTGCAAATCGTTGCGGGCGACGCCCGTGCCGTTCTTGTAAAGCAGTGCCAGCGCCAGCGCGGCGCGCGCGTGGCCCTGTTGCGCGGCCTGCGTGTACCAGCTTGACGCGGCCAGCGGTTGCGGCGGCACGTTGATCACGCCGGTGCGCAGCATCTCGCCCAGTTCGTACGCGGCTTCGATGTCGCCGCCGCGCGCGGCCTGTTCGAACAGGCGCAGCGCGTCCTTGCGCTGTTGCGGACGCTGCTGGTACACCAGCGCCAGTTCGCGCTGCGCCACCGGCAGGTTTTGCTGCGACCACGACATCAGCTTGCGCTCGGCGCTGGCGTCCGCTTCCTGGATCGCCTTCATGCCCACCACCTCGATCTGGGCATCGGTGGGCTTCTCGCGCTGCATTTGGCAGCCCGACAGCCATACCGAACCCGCGATCGCCAGCAGCATCGCACCCGGATAATTTTTCATCGTTGCACCTCGCATGGTTAGCACGGTTGACGAGCCGGCACCGGCCGGCCCTGGGACAACATCACTTGCTCAGATCGATCGCATACTTGGCAAAGCCGCTGGCGTCGAGGCCGCCTTCAGCCGTGACCGCCGTGATGCCGGCGCTTTTCGCCAGGCCCAGGTGACCCGGCGCCGAGCGCAGGATGACCGGGCCGGCGGTGGCCACCTTGACGAAGCTCCAGCTGCGCGCGCTGCCGTTATCGACCAGGCTGACCTTGCCGGTAGCCTTGCCACGCGCCGCCAGGTAGTTGCTGACCACGGTCTGGTTGGCATCCGGCGACTTGATGATGGTCTTGCTGCCGTCGATGCCGGGCACGGCGCCGCCGCCACCTGCGCGGTAGTCGTTGGTGGCGACGATGAAGTCGTCGGTGTCGGCGACCGGCTTGCCCAGGTACACCAGGTTGACGATGCGGCTGCCCGCCGGCTTGGTGACGTCGATCTGGTACGTCAGCGCATTGTTCTCGGCGTAGAACACGTCGTAGTTATAGATGGTGGCGTAGCTCGGCACCAGGTCCTGCTCGGTGGTGAGGGCAGGGTTGATGGGGCCGAATTGCTTGGCCGACGTTTCCAGCCACGCCTTCAGGTCCGCGCCCTTGATCTTGACCGCCTGCAGGTTGTTGTTGCTGTACAAATAGAGGTCACCGGGGTTGCGTACTTGCAGGCCCACCGGCGCGGCTGGTGTGGCACCCGGCGCCACATCGGTGAAGTCCGACGGACCGTTGCGGCCGGCCTTGAACGGCGCGCTGGACGACAGCACCGGGATGTTCTTGTAGCTGGCAATCGTCGCGTCGGTGCTGGTGGCGATGAAATTCTTCACGTAGTCCAGTTGCGCCTGGTTGACGAGCTGGATCGCGGTCACGTCGCCCGCCAGCGAGAAGTACGACGACATTTCGAAGTCGGTGGCCACGCCCAGCGGTTGCCTGGCGTAGGCGATGGTGGCGGCGTGCTCGGTAGCCACCAGCGGTGCGATAGTAGGATCGGCAGCGACGTTGGTCGTGCCGTCGGTGTACTTGAAGCCGCGCGACTCCACGCTGGTTTTGGCCGGTTGCACCACCCACTTGCCACCCTGGTACACCAGGGTCAGCTTGATGATGCCCAGGCGGCGGCCCCAGCTTTGCGCCATCACGGTCGGCACGCCATTGACAAAACCGTTGACGGCGTCGATCTTGGCGCTGGCCGGGAAGGAGGCAAACGAGGCGTCCAGCGCCGCAGCGCCGGTCTCTTTACCCTTGGGGAAGATCAGGTGCGAATGACCGATCAAGAGGGCGTCGATGCCGGTGCCGGCCAGGTGGTAGCTGGGGTTTTCCATCTTCGGGCTGTACGCGCTGGGGTCGAGGCCGCCGTGCGACAGCGCCACCACCAGGTCGGCGCCCTTGCTGCGCAGTTCTGGAATGTACTGTTTGGCCGCTTCCACGGCGCCGGTGACCGCCACCTTGCCGGCCAGGTTCTTCTGGTCCCATTCGAGGATTTGCGGCGGCACGAAACTCATGATGCCGATATTGATCTTGACGTCGAGTTGGCTGCCATCGGGCGCCGTGGCGCGGAAGGTGCGCGGCAGCAGGGCGGTCGGTTGCACGATCGGCTTGCCGCTGGCCACGCCGGTGACGTTGGTCAGCGCCAGCGGGAAGGTTGGCGCGCCGCAGTTGCCGGTTGGCTTGGTCACGCCGGGAATGCCGAAGTCGGTATTGGTGATCTGGCTCAGCAGCGGCAGACCATAGTTGAACTCGTGGTTGCCGAAGCCGCCACCGTCGAACTTCATGGCGTTCATCGCCTTGTGGATGGCCATGGTCTCGCTGCAGGCGACCGGCTTGGTCACTGCCTGCAGGTCGCCCAGCAGGGTGCCCTGGATGGTGTCGCCGTTGTCGAGCAGGATGTTGTTGGGGTTTTCGGCGCGGGCGGCAGCCACCAGGGTGGCGGTGCGCTCCAGGCCCAGGCTGGTGTCCTCGGACAGCGAGTAGTAGTTGTAGCTCATCACGTTGGCGTGGAGATCGGTGGTCTCCATCAACGCCAACGCAACGGTCGTGCCTTCCTGCACTGGCGGCACCAGATTCGCTTCACCGCCACAGCCAGCCAGGCCGGCTGCCGTCATTGCTGCCAGCAGCACCAGATTCGTTTTCATCGCATACCTCGAAGTAATTAAATTTCAAGGTAGCGAGTTTAGCCAGATTACATGACGGCCCCGTGACAAATACTCAATACGCCCACAACGGTCCGGCCTTGCCGCCCACCGACGCGCCCTCCATCACCACGAACACCCGGCGACCGTAAAAGAACGGCAAACCCCAGTCGAAATACGTGCTCGACGACGCCGAGCTGCTCAGCGTGCCGCCCACTTGCGCCGCGCGTACGCTCGAGGACAGTTGCACCAGGTTGACGATGTTGAAGTTGACCACGCCGGTGGCGCTGCCGTCCGACGCCGTATTGGTGGCCGACAGCGCCAGCGTGGCGGCAGGGCAGAAGAAGTCGCCGCCCGAGCAGGTGCGGATATCGGGATCGGTGAAGAAATAGCCGTTCGAGCCGCTGTCGATAAAGCTGGCGTTGTAGGTCTTGCCGTTGTAGGTGGTGCTGAAGTTGCCGCTGCTGTTGGCCTTGTAAATCGTCTCGCTGGCAATCGTGTTATTGCTTTGCGTATTGACGCCAAACACCAGCGTGCCGCTGACCGATGTCAGTCCGTTCGGTCCCACCGCCGGCAAGCTCACCAGTACGCCATTGTTGTTGACGGCAAACGACGACACCGGGTTGGTGATCTGCGACGCCAGCGGCATGGCGCTGGACGTACAGGTGCCGGCCGTGCAGGCGTAATACACGCCGCTGATCGCCGACTGCGCGCAGGCATTGCCGCAGTCGTGCTTGAACAGCCCCACGCCGAGGATGCCCTTGGCGCCAATGGCGCTCATCGAGCCCAGGTTGTTGCCGGCGCTGCTGCAGCTGGAAGGCGTGGCGGCGAAGTTGGCGTTGGTATCGCCGATCACCTGTACCGAGATGCCGGCCGCCGTTTCGTCGGCCATCTTGACGTCGGCCCGGCGCACCGAACCCCAGGTGTAGCCACTGATGAACTTGCCGCATTCGCCGGCATCGGCGCCACTGGCGGTCTGCACCGACGGCAGGGAGAGGCCGCTGTCGAGCGCGGAAGCGAGCACGCGCAGGCCATAGGAGCCGGTGTCGAGCAGCACGTGGTCGATGGTCTGGCAGGTGGTGGTGCCGGGGCGGCAGATGGTCACGTTGACGTAAGGAACGTTGATCACGCCGCTGGCGCCGGCCGGGCCGTTGTCCACCGTGATCGGCACGCTGTTGCTGAGAACGGCGGTCACGCCCAGCTGCGCGCTGGCACTGGCCTCGCCGCCGCTGCCGGTGCAGGTGAGGCTGTAGGTGATATTGCCGGCAGTTGCCGACGATACGGTGACCGAGCCGGACGTGGCGCGGTTGCCGATCCACGCACCGCTGGCGGTGCAACTGCTGGCATTGGCCGACGACCAGCTCAGCACCGACGTCTGGGTGGTGTTGATGGCGGCCGGCGCCAATGTCAGGCTGACCGTGGGCGCCGGTGGCGGCGAGCTGATGGTGACGGAAGTGCTGTTGGTCACGCCGCTGCACGTGAGCGCGTAACGCGCGGTGCCGGCCGCGCCGGCAGTCACGGTTTGCGAACCGCTGGTGGCCACGGTGCCGCTCCACGCGTCGGACGCAGTGCAATTGGCGGCAGTGGCATTGCTCACGCTCCAGGTCAGCGTGATCACCTGGCCCACCGTGGTGGCCGTAGGCGTGGCGCTGATGCTGACCACGGGTGCAGCCGCCGTGACGGTCGGCGTGGTCGTGGTTGAGGCGGTGTTTGTTGCACTGCTGCTACCTCCGCCACCGCCGCCACAGGCGGTCAGCGCCAAGCACAGTATGGTTGTAACGGCGGTGGCCGCCCGGCTGGCGGTCCAGCGGCTGGCGACCCAGCGGCTGGCACGGGCAACAACGGATGCCTCGGCTGTCGGCTTCGCGTCAGCAGCAATCAGTGCCGGGCGGGCAGGGGTCAATACCGCGCGAGCGCGTTGCAACAGGCTGGTCATGCGGAACTTCCTTACTCTATCGTGGTGGTATCGAAGCCGGCCGGCACGGCCGACGGGATGAAGGCGTGGCCGGCAAACGAGCGCATGTGGCCGTTCGAGACGATCACCACGTCGGACTGGTTGAGCGCCAGCTGCGAGTGGCCGGCCTGGGTGCGCCTGCCGGTGGCGTCGGTCAGCGCGGTGAACTTGCTGCCGAGCAGGGTACGCAGGTCGGGCAGGGTAGGGCCGGTCCAGCTGACGGCAAACACCTTGCCGGCCGCGTCCGTGTATTCGCGCACGATGGTGCCGCTGTCGAGCGTGCTCTGGCTGACCGTGTAGACCGCGTTGGCGGTATTGTTGCCGGCTGCTGCCAGGCTGCGCGCGGCGCGTACCGGTGTGCCGCCGAAATCGGACGGTGCACTACCGAGCGCTGCGTAGGCGAGCGCGCCTTGCAGCACGGTGACGAAAAACATGAGGACGATGGCGGGACGCATGGGATGTTCCGTTGCTTGGAGTAAATATGAGTATAGTGTATTGCGGCAGGAAGTTGGATGGCGTTAACGCCATGTAAGCAAACGTTACCTCGGCCATGAAACTGAAAAGCCGCCATTCCCCGGCGGGGATGGCGGCTTTTTGATGGTGAAACTACAACGACTTTAGAACTTGACCCACAGGCGGCTGAAGTAAGACGTACCGTTCAAACCGAACTGCACACTCTCATACTTGAAACCATTGTCGGTCTGGTCCGCGTCCTGCGCGGTAGGACGCGCGCCGAACAGGTTGTTGCCGCCAAACGTCAGCTTCATGTTCTTGTTGATGTTGTAGGTAAACGCCAGGTCGGCCGAGGTTTTCGACTTGTAGCGCTGGTTCGGTACACCCTCGGCGGTGCCGCTGAAGGTGCCCAGGGTTTGCGGGCCGAAGTGGATGATTTTCAGGTCGGTGTCCCACGCGCCCAGGCCGTAGTTGAAACCCAGCGTGAATTTCGAGCGCGGCGCGCCTTGCTCGATATACAGGCGTTCCTTTTCCGACAGCAGCACGTCTTCGAAGCCGCGCAGCGAAGCCGGTGCGTGGACGTCGGTCACTTCGGTCTTGCTGACGTTCATCGCCAGGAAGGTGTTCAGGCGGCCGCCCAGCACGGTCGCCTTGTGCGAGGCGGTCAGGTCGATACCCTGGGTCTTGGTGTCGGCCGAGTTGACGAAGAACTGCGCCTCGCCCACGCCCAGCGCGGCCAGACGCGCGGACAGGTCTGGGTAGTTGTCGGCGGTAAAGCGGCCCGACAGCACGATGCGGTCCTTGATCTTGATGTGGTAAAGGTCGGCCGTGAGCGAGATCGCCTGGGTCGGGGTCCAGGTGGTGCCCAAGGTGAAACTGGTCGATTTCTCTTCCTTCAGCTTCGGAATGCCGGCCGCGTTGGCCACCACGCCGCCGTTCGGCGCCAGCACCACTTCTTTCGGTACGCCGCCGATAAAGTCGGTAAAGGTGGTGGACAAATGGCTTTGCTGCAGCGACGGCGCGCGGAAGCCGGTGCTGGCGGAACCGCGCAGCAGCACGCTATCGGCAACACGGATGCTGCCGGCCAGCTTGCCGGTTACGGTGGAGCCGAAGTCGCTGAATTTCTCGTAACGCACGGCGGCCTGGGCTTTGACGCGGTCGGTGAAGTCCGCTTCCAGGTCCAGGTAGGCGGCGTTGCTGTGGCGCTTGGCGTTGGTGATATCGCCTGGCTGGAAGCCGGGGAAGCCCTGGCTGCCGGCGTTACCGCCGTTGCCCACGCCGTCGGCGTCGATGTACGAACCGGCTTCGCCGGCGAAGATCTTGAATTCCTCGCGGCGATACTCGGCGCCGAACGCCACGTTCATGCCCTTGCCCATGATGCCGTCATAGTAGCGGCTCAGGTCGAGGTTGGTGGTCAGTTGCTGGAACGAGAAGCCACCGGCATTGAACTGGCTGGCGCTGACGCCACGGCCGCCGTTCTGCAGGTCAAGGTTGGCGATCGAGGCGTTGATGGTGTTGCTGATGTCGTACTTCATCTTGTTGTAGCCGTACGTCTGCGAGATGTCGGTGTTCCACTCGCCCAGCTGGATGCGGTGGCCGAGGATGGCGGTACGGTCCTCGATTTTGGCATTGATGAACGGCACGAAACCGTTCGGGTACATGGCAGCGGAGTTACGGCTTGGAATATCGTCTGAGCCGACGCCGCCGCGCGCGAATGCCGCGCTTGAGCCGTCGCGTTTTTGCGCGCCGGCCGTGAAGTACAGGCGGCCGTTGCCGGTAGTGGGCAGTTCGCCGTTGGCGTAGATGGTCTGGCTCTCGGTCTTGGTGTCGCCGATGATGCGCGGATTGTCCGGTTCGGCACGGTTGGAGCGGCCACGGTCGAGGTACTCGCCGGTCAGGGCCAGCACGCCGCCGTTGCCGAGGTCGAAACCGCAGTAGGCCGAGCCCATCCAGTTTTCGCCGTCGCCGGCCGAGTACTGGCTGTACCCGGCAATCGCTTCGCAGCCCTTGCTCTTCTTGAGGCTGATATCCATGACGCCGGCGATCGCGTCCGAGCCGTACTGGGCGGCGGCGCCGTCACGCAGGATTTGCACGTCCTTGATGGCCAGCATCGGGATCGCATTGAGGTCGGTACCGGTGTTGCCGCGATTGCGCGCACCAAACAGGTTGACCAGCGCGGTGGTGTGACGGCGCTTGCCGTTGACCAGCACCAGGGTCTGGTCCGAACCGAGGCCGCGCAGGGCGGCGGAATCGACCAGGTCGGCGCCGTCAGCGCCGCTCTGGCGCGTGGAGTTGAACGACGGCGAGATGTAAGTCAGGGTCTGGGCCAGGTCGAACTGGCCGCCTTGTTCCGCCAGCTTGTTCATCGGAATCAGATCGACCGGCACCACGGTGTCGGTGGACGACGACGTGGCGCGGCGCGAGCCGACCACGGTCACCGATTGCAGCGGCGCCGGGGCAACGTCGGCTTCGGCTGTGGCGAGGGTCTGGGCGTGCACTGCAGGGGCCAAGGCGAGGGCGGTGATGGCCGAGGCGCCGTACAGGCTGAGCAGGACGGCTTGACGCAAATGGGTAACTGCAAACACGTGGCATCTCCGATGAGCAAAATTTGATTCTAGTCAAATTACTCATAACAACATGAGGATTTCTCACGGTTTGGCGGACCAAACATTATTAGTGTTGTTTTAAGGTTTCACCGCTACGTAGTCATACGTACCGCCATGCTTGAAGCCTAAAATAAAGTGTTTTCAGCGCGCCCCGTACGGCGGGCGCGCTGGTGATGACTATGCGTTTAAAGTGCAATCAGGATCAGTCGATCGGCGAATTCAGGCTGCTGCGGCGAGTGGTGCCGTAGTAGCTGTCGATTTGCGACGCCCAGGTCTGGTTGGCCATATTGGGCCAGTTGTCCTTGTCGAAGCCGGGGGCGTTTTCGATGCGTTCCTTGTCGAGGTTGAGCGTGAAGCGCTTGTTGACGGTGTCCAGCGTCAAGGCTTCCCAAGGCACGGCAAACAGTTTTTCGCCGATGGTCAGCACGCCGCCGTGGGCCATCACCGCGTAGGCGATTTTGCCGGTGCGCATGTCGAGCATGATTTCCTTGATTTCACCCAGGTGTTCGTTTTGCAGGTTGTGCACGTGGTCACCGATCAGGGTGTCGGCACCCATCAATTCAGGACCCGGGCCTTTGCGGCCGTTGTCCACGTACATGCCGTATGGATCGCGTTCGGTATAGCTCATGGTTATCTCCTGTGCATTTGTGAGTTGTCATTCTGATCTTGTTTATGCAACCTGTCTGTACGGTTTGCCACAGTCGTGCAGCATGGTCAAAGCCGAATTTTCAGGGGGTAATGCTGCTGATTTGGCGGTTTTAGGATATAATTTCAATTTCCCGCACGTGCCGTTCGGCACCATCTGCAATGACCAAATTTGTCTTCGTCACCGGTGGCGTTGTGTCTTCCCTTGGTAAAGGGATTGCCGCCGCCTCCCTCGCCGCGATCCTCGAATCGCGCGGCCTCAAAGTCACCATGCTCAAGCTCGACCCGTACATCAATGTCGATCCTGGCACCATGAGCCCCATGCAACACGGTGAAGTCTTCGTCACCGACGACGGCGCTGAAACCGACCTCGACCTCGGCCACTACGAGCGCTTCATCTCCACCCGCATGCGCAAGGTGAACAACTTCACCACCGGCCAGATCTACGAATCCGTGATCCGCAAGGAACGCCGCGGCGAGTACCTCGGTAAAACCGTGCAGGTCATCCCGCACATCACCAACGAAATCCAGGACTACATCCGTCGTGGCGCCGAAGGCTACGACGTGGCCCTGTGCGAAATCGGCGGTACCGTGGGCGATATCGAATCGCTGCCGTTCCTCGAAGCCGCCCGTCAGCTGAGCCTGCGCGCTGGCCGCAAGAACACCGCTTTCGTGCACCTCACTTTGGTGCCGTACATTGCGTCGGCTGGCGAACTGAAAACCAAGCCTACCCAGCACTCGGTGCAAAAACTGCGCGAGATCGGCATTTCGCCCAACGCGCTGCTGTGCCGTGCCGACCGTCCGATTCCCGACGACGAGCGCGCCAAAATTTCGCTGTTCTCGAACATCGAAGAGCAGGCCGTGATCTCGGTATGGGACGTGGACACCATCTATAAAGTGCCGCAAATGCTGCACGACCAGGGCCTGGACGCGATCATCTGCGAAGCGCTGGACATCAATCCTGCGCCGGCCGACCTGTCGGTCTGGAGCAAACTGATCTACACGCTCGAGCATCCGAAGTCGGAAGTGTCGATCGGCATGGTCGGCAAATACGTGGAACTGACCGAATCGTACAAGTCGCTCACCGAAGCGCTGCGCCACGCCGGCATCCACAACGAATCGAAAGTCAACATCGAGTACATCGATTCGGAAGAAATCGAAACCACCGGTTGCGCCGACCTGGCCAAGTACGACGCCATCCTGGTACCGGGCGGCTTCGGCAAGCGCGGCGTGGAAGGCAAGATCATGGCGGCGCAGTTTGCCCGTGAAAACAAGATTCCTTACCTGGGCATCTGCCTGGGCATGCAGGTGGCGCTGATCGAATATGCGCGCCATAAAGCCGGTCTCACCACCGCCAACTCCACCGAGTTCGACCTCGACACCGCGCAACCGGTCGTCGCCCTGATCGACGAGTGGCAAGGCCAGGACGGCAAGGTTGAAAAACGCGACGAGAACTCCGACCTGGGCGGCACCATGCGCCTGGGCGCGCAAACCTGCGAGATCAAGCCGGGTACGCTGGCTGCCGAGATCTACGGCGCCGTGGTGACCGAGCGTCACCGTCACCGTTACGAAGCCAACAACCATTACTTGCCGCGCGTGGAAGCTGCCGGCCTGGTGGTGGCGGCCCGTACGCCGACCGAAGACCTGTGCGAAATCATGGAACTGCCACGCACCGGCGACAACGCCCACCCGTGGTACATGGGCGTGCAGTACCACCCTGAATTCAAATCGACCCCGCGTGACGGCCATCCGCTGTTCACCTCGTACATCAAGGCGGCACTGGCTCACAAGGCTGCCGGCGGCAATCGCCCTGCCGATGGTCAACCACAAGGAGAGGCGGCGTAAAAAGCGCTGGCAGCCTCCACCAAAGCAGTCTGCCCGGTGCGCGCGTGTAGCCATAAGCGCCCGCACTGGGTTATATTCCCGTTATTATTTCACTCGCACATGCGCGCAAGATGCATCGAGCGGACTCTGTTTCGTCTAACTTTGGAGAATTAAATGAGTGCTATTGTTGATATTATCGGCCGTGAAATCATCGACTCGCGCGGCAATCCAACCGTCGAATGCGACGTGTTGCTGGAATCGGGCGTGATGGGCCGTGCGGCTGTGCCGTCGGGCGCATCGACCGGTTCGCGCGAAGCGATCGAGCTGCGCGACGGCGATCCGAAGCGTTACTTCGGCAAGGGCGTACTGCAAGCCTGCGAAAACATCAACACCGAAATCTCGGAAGCGATCATGGGCCTCGACGCCAATGAGCAAGCGTTCCTGGACCGCACTCTGATCGACCTGGACGGTACCGAAAACAAGAGCCGCCTGGGCGCCAACGCCATGCTGGCCGTGTCGATGGCCGTGGCCAAGGCTGCTGCCGAAGAAGCGGGCCTGCCGCTGTACCGCTACTTCGGCGGTTCGGGCGCGATGCAACTGCCAGTGCCGATGATGAACGTGATCAATGGCGGCGCGCACGCCGACAACAACCTGGACATCCAGGAATTCATGATCATTCCGGTGGGCGCACCATCGTTCAAGGAAGCCGTGCGTTACGGCGCGGAAGTGTTCCACACCCTGAAAAAGATCCTGCACAAGAAGGGTCTGAGCACCGCCGTGGGCGACGAAGGCGGTTTCGCTCCTTCCTTGGCCAACCATGAGGAAGCCATCAAGCTGATCATCCAGGCCATCGAAGAAGCCGGCTACGAGCCAGGCACCCAGATCGCGCTGGGCCTGGACTGCGCCGCGTCGGAATTCTACAAGAACGGCAAGTACGAACTGGAAGGCGAGGGCCTGTCGCTCACCGCCACCGAGTTCACCAACCTGCTGGCCACCTGGTGCGACAAGTACCCGATCATCTCGATCGAAGACGCGATGCACGAAGGTGACTGGGACGGCTGGGCGATCCTGACCAAGGAACTGGGCAAGAAAATCCAGCTGGTAGGCGACGACCTGTACGTCACCAACACCAAGATCCTGAAAGAAGGCATCCAGAAGGGCATCGCCAACTCGATCCTGATCAAGATCAACCAGATCGGCACCCTGACCGAAACTTTTGCGGCCATCGAAATGGCCAAGCGCGCCGGTTACACGGCCGTGATCTCGCACCGTTCGGGCGAGACCGAAGATTCGACCATTGCCGATATCGCTGTTGGCCTGAACGCCCTGCAGATCAAGACCGGCTCGATGTCGCGCTCGGACCGCATGGCCAAGTACAACCAGCTGCTGCGCATTGAAGAAGATCTGGGCGACATCGCTTCCTACCCAGGCCGCGACGCCTTCTACAACCTGAAGTAATTCTGTACCGAGCGGCCGGAACTTCCCGGCCGCTTTTTTATACTCCCTATTCCATGCGTCTGATTACACTTGGCCTGGCAGTCCTGCTGCTGTTGATACAGTACCCGCTCTGGCTGGGCAAGGGCGGCTGGCTGCGCGTAGCCGATTTCGAGGCGCAAGTCGATGCGGCCCACAAGAAAAATGCGGAGCTCCTGGCCCGCAATGCCAAGCTCGATTCCGAAGTGCGCGACCTCAAGGACGGCACCGGCGCCGTCGAGGAACGCGCCCGTTACGAGCTCAGCATGATCAAGGAAAACGAGATTTTCGTGCAAATCGTCGGCAAGGGCCATTCCGTGCCGAACGTACCGCTGGCGGCGCCGCCGTCGGCCGATGCTCCTGCCCGTCCCGCGCCAGCCCATTGACCATGCTCTGGCGCGCCATCATGCTGTGGACGATGCTCGCACTGGGCGCGATGTCCGGCCCGGTGTTTGCCGCTGCCGCTGTTGTTGCGGCCGTTGCCCCCGCCAGCGCTGTTGACACCTGCATTCCCCTGCGAATCGGCTACATCGACCAGCACCGCCCGCCGTACTGGATGGGCGAGGGCGAGCAGGTGCCTGAACCGCCCGGCGCCGGCGTGGACCTGATGCGCGACGCCGCCCAGGCCGCCGGCTTCGGCTGCGCGCCCACGCTGGTACGGTTGCCGCCGGCGCGCCTGCGCGTGGCGCTGGCCACTGGCGACATCGACATGTCGCCACTCGGTGAAATGCCCACTTATCCGGCCGGAATCGCGCTGCCGCGCGACAAGAAGGGCAACATCGACCTCGAGCGCGCCATGCACAACACCCTGGTGGTGCTGGTGCGCGCCAGGGACAAGCTGCCCGCGACCACGGATCCGATGCAGTATTTCCAAGGCAAGGTGCTGGGCGTGGCACTCGGGCAAAGCTACACTGCGCGCCTGCGCGAGGCCGGCCTGAACATCGATGACGGCGGCCGCGATCTCGACCGCAATATCGAAAAACTGCGGCTCGGCCGCGTCGATGGCGTGGTGGCGGCAGCCGTGGTGCCCAAGCACCTCAAGCTCATGCTGGACCGCTACAAGGGCGCCATCGTGCAACTGCCACAGCCGCTGATCAGCACGCGCGTGTGGCTGGCGTTCAACGAGTCCTACTACCGCGCACACCGCCCGCAGGTCGAAGCGCTGTGGACCTGGCTCGACGTCAATCGCAGTCGGCTCGGCTATACCCTGGAAAAATACCGCAAGCAGGATTAGAACGCCTGACCAGCCTCCATAGCGGCGTTACAGCTCCTCGCCGTGCTGGCGTACTGTCTGCATCGCTGCGCCTTGCTCTGGAGACTGTCTCAATGCGCTACAGGTGTAACGTACCTGCCCGCATAGCGACCAGCGGCTACAATACGGGTCCGCTTCAAGCACCGAGTTCGATTTGAAATTCCTGATTCCTGCACTGCTTCTGTCGGTCGCCGTCCATGCCGGTGCTGCCACCGCTGTCTCTGCCAACGCTGCTGCGAGTCCCACCATCGCGCCACCTGTCGTCAACAATATTTTGCGCGCCCAGGTGCTGCTCGACCGCGCCCATTTTTCATCTGGCGAGATCGACGGCACGGTGGGCAGCAACTTGCGCCGCGCTGTCACCGGTTTCCAGAAGCTGCGCCAGTTGCCGGTAACCGGCAAGCTCGACGACGCCACCTGGGCCGCGCTCAAGGCCGACCAGGCGCCCACGCTCGACGTGTACACGCTCACCGCCGAAGACATCGCCGGACCGTATGCGCCCGTGCCCGCCGCCATGGGCGACAAGGCCAAGCTGGCCCGGCTCGGATACGCCAACCTGCTCGAAGCGCTCGGTGAAAAATTCCACAGCAGCCCGGCGCTGCTGCGCAAGCTCAATCCGGGCAAGACGTTCAAGCGCGCGGGTGAGCAACTGCTGGTGCCCAATGTCGTCAACGCACCGCCGTTGCCCAAGGCCGCCACCATCCTGGTCGATGCCACCGAGGGCACGTTGACCTTGCTCGATGCTGGTGGCATGCCGATCGCCCAGTTCCCGGCCAGTACCGGCAGCAAGCACGACCCGTTGCCGGAGGGGCGCTGGACCGTGCTGGGCGTGGCCGTCAATCCCGACTACCGCTACAACCCCAAGCTGTTCTGGGACGCCAAGCCGGGCGACGTCAAGGCGCGCATCGCCCCCGGCCCGAACAACCCGGTGGGCGTGGCCTGGATCGACCTGAGCAAGGATCACTACGGCATTCACGGCACGCCCGAGCCGGCCAATATCGGCAAAACCCAGTCGCACGGCTGCATCCGTCTGACCAACTGGGACGTGATGAAAGTAGTGAAGGCGATCTCGCGCGGCGCGACGGTGTTGTTGCAGGCTTGACCGGGTTACACTGGCGCTTTTCCTGGCAGTTTGCCCTTTCCAGAAAGCCTTTATGCCATTTACTTCCTACCTCGGTACCAGCCCCGTGCTCGGTGAAGACATCTACGTCCACGAATCGGCGCAAGTGATCGGCGACGTAAAGATCGGCCGCGACAGCTCGGTATGGTGCAACACCGTGCTGCGCGGCGACGTCAACCGCATCGTCATCGGCGAGTGCAGCAATGTGCAGGACTTTGCCATGGGCCATGTCTCGCACAAGAGCGCATCGAAACCCGACGGTTCACCGCTGACCATCGGCAACTACGTCACCATCGGCCACTCGGTAATCCTGCACGGCTGCTCCATCGGCAACGAATGCCTGATCGGCATGGGCTCGATCATCATGGACGACGTGGTGGTGCAAGACCAGGTAATGGTCGGCGCCGGCAGCCTGGTCTCGCCCGGCAAGGTGCTGGAAAGCGGCCACCTGTACATCGGCCGCCCGGCCGTCAAGACGCGGGCGCTGAGCGCGGAGGAGATCGCCTACCTCAAGTATTCGGCCGAGCATTATGTGCGGGTGAAGAACAATTATCTGGCGGGGTAGTTCTGCGCAATCTCAAGTAATGAGCGAACGGGCGTTGACGAAAGACAGGGCGCTGCTAAAGTAAAAAGTACTTTGTGCAGGAGGATCCATGGAGCGCCAGTTCGACATAACGGCAGAGTTCGACTATGACCTGCGTCAGCTACCGGCGGCAGACCGCTCGCTCATCGTGCGCAGCCTGGATTATTGGGGCGGGCGTATCGATGCCAGCAGTGGAGAGGTCCCGACGCAAATCCTGTTTCAGCCTTCCAATATCTCCTCGTTGAACGACGTGGAGCCCAGCCTGTATGGCATGCGCATCGGGGAGCGGCTTCGTCTGATTCTGACCGTTGAGCACGATCCACTCTTCGAGCAAGACGTCTGGACGCTCATTAGAGCTGTTCCAAAAGCGCAGTTCGAGACAGCCTTTCAAACCGCGGCAGATTTGCTTTACCCGCAACTGCAAGATGCAAGTGTGAAGCATGGCTGATATCAAAGTCCTTGCCGATCACTTCGCTGTCATCCTCGACGCCCACCAGCGGTTGCCGGATGATCGCCACCGGCTTCAGTTTCTCGCGGGCCTTGCCGAGCTTGAAAATAACACCAGTCATAAGCTGCGGTCATTTCCGGTCACCAGGCTGCACAAGGTTGTCGGGACCAAGAAGGCGATTTACCGTGCCGACGTCGATAAGACCTCCGGCTGGCGCTTTCATGTTCAGTACGTCAATGGAGACCTGCATCTTAAGGATTTGATTTCAGGCGCGCTGCATGACAAGGTATTGAATGTTATTAATTCAAAACGCGACAGATACACCTGACAGAACACCAATAATGATCAACAGGCATTAATTATTGCTTGTAAATGAGAATCATTATTGTTAGTATGATTCTTTGCCAGCAATCGTAACCGTCCGAGAGCCAGCCGTTCACATACTCTCTCTGGATACTTTATGGCTGCTACTCCTGCCCGGCAATCCGCCGCTGCTGTTCACTTCCCGCGTCCGCGCCTGATGCGCGTGGCTGTGCAATCTGCTTTGTTGACCTTGCTTGGCGTGGCGCTGCTGCCGGCGCACGCGCAGGAGGCGCAAATCGCTGCCGTGGCCGCTACGGCAGGGGCACCGGCGCTGGGCGAAATCGTGGTCCAGGCCAAGCGCGACGATCCGGCCTCCACCCGCAAGGGCACCACCACCGTGATCGGCGCCGAGCAGATCGAGCGCAACAACGCGGTGGACATGGCCAATATCGCCCGCTACTCGCCGCTGATCAGCGTGCCTGGCGCGGCCAGCGGCAGCGGTAACGTGTGGGACGGCGCCGGCAATACCGGCTTCAATATCCGTGGCGTGGAAGGCAACCGCGTAAGCATGGAGCTCGACGGCATTTCTTTGCCTGACGCTGCGCCCAAGCCGGACGGCAACACCATGAATGCCTTCGGCATCGGCCGCGATTATTTCGATCCCGAGACTTTCCACTACGTGAGCATCGGTTCGGGCGCCAGCCCGGCCGGCAGCGGCACGCCGGGCCTGGGCGGCTCGGTGTCGTTCGTGACCAAGTCGCCGGAGCAGTACCTTGATGACACGCGCAAGGTGTATGGCGAATACAAGTTCGGCTACTCGGGCGAGCAGAACGCACGCATGCATGCATTCACGGCTGCCACCGAGATCAGCCCCAGCCTCAAGGCGTTGGTCGTGGGCGTGCACCGCCAGGGCGATGAGCTCGATAGCAAGAGCAGCGTGCCGGTCAATCCCGATGACTGGGAAAGCAATGCCATCCTTGCCAAGCTGAACTGGCAAGTGGCGCCCGGCCACAAGCTCGGCTTTACCATCGACAGCTACAAGGCCGACCATCACCGCGTCTACAATAACAAGACGGGCGCCCTGTATCCGCAAGGCGCGATCCAGGATTCGACCACCAAGCGCAACCGCTACAGCATCGAGCACAACTGGACCGACGCCGGCCTGGCGCTGTTCGACAGCCTGAAAACCCACGTGTACAAGCAGGATGCCTCGGTGGTGGATCAGACCAACGCCGCCTACGTGAGCGGTGGCCAGCCCTACCTGCGCTTTATCGAGACCGGCTACTACAACGACAGCCGTGGACTGGTCATCGAGGCCAGCAAGAAACTGGGCACGGCGTCGTCGCTGTTCTACGGCGCCAACTATGAAACCCAGGAGTCGCGCCGCCCATGGTATGAAGACCGCACCGTGGTGCGCACCGGTGCGCACCAGATCACCCGCAAGAACCGCATGGCCGACATGGATACCGACAAGGTCGCCGCTTATGTGCGCGGCGAGTTCGGCTTCCCGCTGGCGGGCCACCAGGCCACCTTGACGCCGGGCCTGCGCGGCGAGCATCGCAAGCTGTCGCCGAAGAATTTGCAGAACTACGCGATCGCCATTCCCAATGCCGCCAGTGAAGTCAAGGAGGAAAGCGACTCGTACTTCACGCCGAGCCTGAACCTGTCGGTGGAGCTGACGCCCACCCTGACCACCTACGCCCAGTATTCGCGCGGTACCCGCTTGCCGAATTCGGCCGAGCGCACCGGCACTTACGATTCGTTCAGCTACACCGGCGCCGGCGTCGGTTACGCAGTGCTGGGCAACGCCAACCTGCAAAAGGAAACCAGCAACGCCTTCGAGCTGGGCCTGAAAGGCACGGCCACGCCGGGCGTGGAGTTCAGCGCGTCGATGTTTTATACCCGTTATAACAACTTCATCGAGTACGCCACGCAGCCGGCCGACCCGGTCAATTTCCCGACCATCACCTTCGGGTTGTTCCGTCCCGAGAACATCGGCAAGGCACGCATCTGGGGCGGCGAATTCTCCAGCAACTTCCAGCTGGGCCAATGGCTGCAAGGCATGAAGGGCTATAGCGTCAACCTGGCTGCCGGCCTGTCGCGCGGCAATGCGGAGAACCAGTTGACCGGGCAGAAGGGCGGCCTGGTATCGGTGCAGCCGTACAAGGCCAACGCGACCTTCGCCTGGGACGATCCGGCCAAGCGCGGCGGCGCGGCGTTCACTGTCAGTGGCGTGCGCAGCCAGCGCGCCGGCAACGACGTGATCGGTGGCGTGACCGCCGAACGGTTCCTCACGCCCGGCTACGGCGTGATGGACTTTACCGCCTACTGGAACATCAGCAAGCACTTCGAACTGAGCGCCGGCGCCTACAACCTCGGCGACAAGAAGTACTGGGACTTCGCCTCGTCGCGCGGCATGCCAGGAGGCACCACGGTCGCCACGCGCGACGATATCGAACGCATGGCGCGTCCCGGCCGCAATTACGCGTTCACCCTGAAGGTCATCTACTAATCTTTTTAACGGAGCCACCCATGAAACACCATCATCGATATGCGCTGGCGCTGGCCGGCGCCTTGCTGCTGACCTCGGTAACCGGCAGCGCCACCAACCTCGTCGAACAGTGGGACAAGCTGCGTGCCGAACAGCCGCGCTTGCCTGCGCGTGACGCCGCCAGGCAACTTGGCGTCTCCGAAGCGGACTTGCTGGCAACAAGCCTGGGCAAGACCGTCACCCGCTTGCAGGACGACGGCACCGCGCCACGGGAAATCATGCGTCGCGCGCTCGACCTGGGCAAGGTCATGGCGTTGACGCGCAATGAAAACGGCGTGATCGAACGCACCGGCGTCGCCACTCGCCTGAAACCGGACGAGGACGTGCAGACCCTGGAAGAAGACAAGGAAAAAGAGCGCGAAGTACGCATGCGTAATATCGCCGGCGGCTACCTGGGCGGCGAGATCGACCTGCGCTTCTGGTTCGACAAATGGAAGTACGCGTTTGCTGTCGCCCAGCCGGGCAAGGATGGCGTAGTGGCGCGCAGCCTGCAGTTTTTTGACGCCAGCGGCAACGCCGTGCACAAGCTCTATGTGCGTAGCGACGCCGGCGCACCGGTGTTCGATAAACTGGTGGCCGACTTCCGCAATACTAACCAGGGCCCGGACCTGAAAGTAGCGGCCGCGCCCGTCAAGGCCAGGGAGAAGCCGGACAGCGAGATCGACGTCAAGGAATTCCAGCTGGCGTGGAACGAGATCAACGACGTCCACCAGTTCAACCGTTTGTTGACCGAATTTGGCGTCTCGCGCGAACAGGCGATGCGCCTGGCGCCACCGGGCGCGGCCGAGCGCATCACGCCGCAAGCGGTGCGCACGCTGCTCGAAGGTGTGGCCAGGAACCAGATCAAGTTCATGACTTTCCTGGGTAACGGCGCCACCATCCAGATCTACAGCGGCACCGTGAACAAGGTGGCGGAAGCGGGCGGTTACTTTAACGTGCTCGATCCCGAATTCAACCTGCACCTGCGCGACAGCGCGTTTGCCAGCGGCTGGGTGGTCAAGCGGGCAGGGGTGACGTCGGTGGAATTCTTCGATCAAAACAGCGACCAGGTGGTGAGCTTCTTTGCCGTCCGCGAGCGCAACAAGCCAGCGCCGCAGCCATGGATCGATTTGGCCGCAGCACTGCCACGCGCCGACACCGCGCGCCAGGCCAGCCGTTAAGAGTTCAGCGCAGGCAACAGAGCACCAGCAGCACGGCGCGGATGAATTGGGTGAGACTTTGACATCCGCGCCACCAGTGCTATTATTTTTGACATGAAGCTTATTACCGGAAAAATCGTGGCTGGCCAGGTAGTCGTCGACGGTGCGCCGTTCGATGAGGGGACAGTCGTATCGGTATTCGCGCATGAGGCCGATGAACCGTTCGAGCTGAGCGACGAAGAAGAAGCTGCCTTGATGCTTTCGATCCAGCAAGCCGAGCGCGGTGAAGTGATTTCGGGCGCTGAACTGCTTGCCAGTTTGCGTGGCCCTTGAATGCCCTATACTCCATCAGCGTTAGCCGCATGAAGCTATAGTATCCATCTCGCTAAAATCCACCACCATCTGTACTACCGAATCACAGGTAATCGCGTCGAGATCCTGGCGCTGTGGCACACCAGTCGCCACAGCAAACCAGGCATCTGAAACAACGGTCAGCCCGCGAGCGCAGCGCGGCCGAGGGCCGGGTCGTCGGTGAAGAAGCCGTCGATGCCGGTGGCGATGTAGCGTTTCATTTCGGCGATCGAGCCGGCTTCGTTGCGGGCGGTGTCGGCGCCGTTGCGGAAGTCGGCGGCCAGGAAGCGGTTTTCCGGGCGGAAGGTCCACGGTTCGATACGCAGACCCGCTTTGTGGGCGTCTTCCACTATTGACGACGGTGCCGCCAGGCTGCCGTCTTTCTTCAACGGGATGATCGAACGGGTCGGGGGAGCTACCACGTCGGCATACTGAGCGATGTCGCGCAGGCCGGCTGGCGTGCACATCTGCGCGAAGGTCAGCTTGCCACCGGCTGCTGCCACGTCCATCGGTCGTACATCTTCGCCGACCACCAGTTGCATCAGGCGCAGGTTGGCGCGCGTCCCCAGTTTGCTGCGCAGGTATTTCAGGTTGGCTACTTCGAACGACTGGATTTGCACCGGGTTGCGGCGCGTGTAATCGTGCGCGGCGATGATGGACAGGAAACGGTCTTCCAGCGGCAAGCCGACGCTGGCGAAATAGGTCGAGTGCTTGAGTTCTGGCACGATGCCGATGATGCGCCCGTGCGCGGCAGCTTCGGCCGCGACGAAGTCGATGAGTTCCTCGAACGTCACCACCTGGAACATGCCGTTGTACTCGGCGCTGCCGGGACGGAACTGCGGAATGCGCTCGACCGCGCGCAGGGTTTTGAGTTCTGCCAGCGTGAAGTCGTCAACGAACCAGCCGTCGTGCGCTTCGCCGTCGATGGTCTTGCGCGTTTTGCGGCTGGCGAATTGCTTGTGGCTGGCCACATCGGTGGTCTCGCTCAGGTACGCTTCGTGGCGTGCGACCAGCACGCCATCCTTGGTGCTGCACAGGTCCGGCTCCACGTAATCGGCGCCATCGACGATGGCCTTGGCGTACGCGGCCAGCGTGTGTTCGGGACGCAGCGCGCTGGCGCCGCGGTGGCCGAATACCAATGGACGTTTGCCACCGGCGATGCCGCCAGCGCCCAGCGGCGCAATGCCCGGCATGCCGGACTGGTCAATGCCAGCAGCCGGCGTTGCCGCCAGCACCGAAGCTGGCAGCAACAACGACGCGCCGGTAACTGCAGTAGCAGCGGCCGCTACCTGGATAAAACCGCGCCGTGACAAGCTGCCCGGCAGCGGTGATGCAAAAACTGGTTTGGTCATCGGAGTCTGTCTCGATAAACCGCGCCGGGTCTAGCCTCCCGGCAGCGGCATGGTAAAAAATCAGAAGTCTGCCATCAACGTCAGGAAGCCCTGGCGTGGTGCGATCGGAAAGGTATTGTACGTGCCGCTGGCCGCGCCCACTACAACGTTGAGGTCGCCCTTTTTGTCGGCCAGGTTGCTGATGTTGACACGGTAGCGCGCGTTCTTGATCCAGTTGCTGTTCAGGAAGGGCAGCTTGCCCGACACGCCCAGGCTCATCAGGAAATAGCTCTTTACCGCCAGGTCGTTGGTGTAGGTGGCGTAGCGCTTGCCAACGTAGTCGCCGATCAGCTGGAACTCGGTGTCGGCGACTGTGGCGGTGGCAACGAACTTGTTCATCCACTCCGGGCTGCCGGGGATGGTCTTGCCGGCGGTCGGCACGATGTCCTTGCCGTTGCTGTAGTTGTCCTGGTACTCAGCCTTGTTGTACGACAGCGCGTTATAGAACGAGAAGCCACGGCCGAAGTGCAGCGTGCCCGACAGGTCGATGCCATCGGTCTTGACGCTGCCCACGTTGGCCAACACCGGGTTGCCGCCGATGATGGACGAGATCACCGGCGTCGGGCTGATGGTCAGCAGGCGGTCCTTGAAGTTGACGTGGTAGATATTGACCTGGCCGTCGAAGGCCGAGATCGCGCCCCAGTTCAACTGGCGGCTGGTACGCAGGCCTGCTTCATACGTGACCGAGGTTTCCGGCTTGGCCGTGTCGCGGAACAGGTCGAACGCGGCCTGGCTGGCCAAACTCCACGGCGATGCCCCGCCGCCGCCGTAGGTGACGAACTGGCGCATGTTTTTCTGCACGTTGAAGAACGCCTGGTCGTGCGGCGTGATGTCCCAGCGCGCGCCCAGTTGCGGCAGGAACCATTTCTTGGTTTCGATCTTGCCGACCGGCAGGGCGGTGGAACCGTTGGCAATCGCGCCCACTTTTGGCTGCACCGGGAACTGGCCATCGGCAAACTGCAAGCTCGATTTGAAACCGGCCTGCAGCGCGATGTCGTCGCGCACGCGCCATTCGTCCTGCAGGTGCAACTGCACGACCTTGTTGTCGATCTCGCTGCCGTACTGGGTGATCAGGGGATTGCTCGGGCGGTCGTATGGCGAGCTCGGGTTGTTGACGTCGAGCGCATACCAGCGGCGGTACGCTTCCGACCGGTTGCGCTCGAACCAGATGCCCGCCTGCAGCTTGTGGTTGCCGATCTCGCTGCGCACGGTGGACAGCCAGCCGGCGCGGTTGATTTTATATTCGGTGGTGCGGGTGGCGTAACCGGAGTTGCCAAACACCTGCTTCAGATTCTGGCCCGGGAAATACACCGAGAACAGGCCCGGCAAACCGGCCACGCCGATCGGACCGGCCACCACGCCCACGCCATCGTCGTTGTGGTAGTACACCTGGTTGGACCAGGTGGTGTTGTCGCTGACGTTCATGTCGAACTTGGCGTAAGTCAGGTAGTCGGTGCGCTGGGCATCGCTGTAGTAGTTGCGGTAGTTATTGCCTTCGGCCGTCGGCGTGGCGCCGGTGGGCGACAGGTAATTCACCGCTTCCTGGAAATTCGGGTACATGAACGGGCGCGTGTACGGCTGGTACTTTTCGGTTGCAGAGCGCACGGTGCTGTCTTCGTTCGGCTCGATCTTGTCCGAGTAGTTGAGGAACAGGGTCAGCTTGCCCAGGCTGCTCTGGTTGACGTACTTGGCGTTGAACTGGTCGCCGCCCTGGCGCGCATCGAAGTCCCAGGCTTTCTGTTCGTGGTGCAGGGCCGAGATGTAGGCGCTGCTGCCGTCGCCAAACGCGCCGGTATCGTAACGGACAAACGTGCGCGACGTGGTGTGGCTGCCCACGGTTTGCTGCACGGCCAGGTTGCGGTTTTGCGTGGGATCGCTCGAGAAGGTCTCGATGGTGCCGCCGAGGTTGCTGGTAGACGCGGTGGCCAGGTCGCCGGCGCCCGACGACAGGATCACGCTGCCGACGTTTTCGCTGATCACGGCGCGCTGTGGCGACAGGCCGTTGTAGTTGCCGTATTGCTGGTCACCGAGCGGCACGCCGTCCATGGTGTAGCCGAGTTGCTGGCCGGAGAAGCCGTGGATGAACAGCGACAGGTTTTGTTCGTTGTTGCCCCACGGGTCGGCGGTCTGGAAACTCACGCCGGGCAGGGTTTGCAGGGCCTTCAGCGGGTTGATGCCTGGCAGGATTTTCTGCATGTCGCTCTTGCTCATTTCCACCGAAGAGCGGGTCTTGCGGGTCGAGATTTCCACGGTAGCGATCGGCGCAGCGGCGGCGCCCACCGATGCAGCGTCGGCCTCGGCTGCGGCAGGCGCGTCAGCCATGTCGGCGACGGCGGCGGCAACATTGGCAGCCATGGCCAGCATCGGGAGACTCAAAGCGATGAAGCATGCCGAGCGCATTACGGATAATTTCTTGTTCATGTTTACCTTGTGGCCAGTTTAAGTGAATCGCAACGTGGCGCATGATAGGTTTCGCATGTGACCGCGTGATGACCGCTCAGTGACCGCTTAGTGACTGCTCAATGACGGCGGCATGACCGCAAAAATCCCGGGGCTGGTACACTGTGCCCGATGGAAATAACCAGGAATCACACCATGCGCATCCCTGTCGTCCTTGCTGCCCTGGCGCTGGCCTTGTCCCTCGGTGGCTGCTACACCGTCAACCAGGGCAAGCTCGGCAACTTCGTCACGTCCACGATCCAGCCGGGCATGACGCTGGACGAAGCGCTGGTGCGCATGCGTGCCGAGCAGTTCGACTGCCAGAGCAGCAGCGCCGGCACGCTGACGGCGTGCACCCGCACCCAGTACAGCCTCGTGCGCGGCGAGTGCCAGGAGCGGGTGGACCTGGTGCGTAGCGCCGCGTCGGTCCGCATGCTGGGCGGCATCGACATCCTTGCAATCAAATGTTCTAGATAGTTCACTCAATGGCTCGACCGAAATACCTCCCCGATAACTTCACGCTGGCCATGATCGTCACGGTCGCCGCCGCCAGCCTCTTCCCCTGTACCGGCCAGGCCGCCGTGGTCTTTGACAATGTCACCCACGCCGCCGTGTGCCTGCTGTTCTTTCTGCACGGCGCCAAGCTCTCGCGCGAGGCGGTGATTGCCGGCATCACGCACTGGCGCCTGCACCTGCTGGTGCTGCTGTGCACGTTCGCCTTGTTCCCGCTGCTGGGCCTTGGTTTGCGCCCGCTGCTCGAACCGCTGGTCACGCCCGACCTCTACCTGGGGATCTTGTTCCTGTGCATGTTGCCGTCCACCGTGCAATCGTCGATCGCGTTTACGGCGGCCGCGCGCGGTAATGTGCCCGCCGCCATTTGCAGCGCGTCGGCCTCTAATCTGTTGGGGATTTTCATTACGCCGCTGCTGGTTGGCCTGCTGACCAGTGCGCAGATGCAGGGCGGTTCGTCGCTTGAATCGTTCGGCCAGATCGCCACCCAGTTGCTGCTGCCGTTCATTGCCGGCCAGGCGGCGCGGCGCTGGATCGGCGCCTGGGTCGAGCGCAACAAGGCGATGACCCGGCTGGTGGACCAGGGTTCGATCCTGCTGGTGGTATACACGGCATTCAGCGAGGCGGTGGGGCAGGGCTTGTGGCACCAGGTATCGGGCCGTTCGCTGGCCGGGCTGCTGCTGATCGACGTGATATTGCTTGCGCTGGTGATGTTCACCGCCGCCAGGGTGAGCCGCAAACTGGGCTTCAGCCGCGAAGACCAGATTGCAATCGTGTTCTGTGGTTCGAAGAAGAGTCTGGCCAGCGGCGTGCCGATGGCCAAGGTGCTGTTCGCTGGTGGCACGCTGGGGGCGGTAGTGCTGCCCTTGATGCTGTTCCACCAGTTGCAGTTGATGGTGTGCGCGGTGCTGGCGCAACGTTACGCCAGCTCGGCCGAGAAAGAAAAGCAGGCCGAGCTGACTTGATGCTGACTTCTTCGGCTTAGTGCTTGGCTTCGCCCGGTGGCAGCAGCGCTTCCACCGGCGCATCGGTGGCAAACAGTTGGGCCACGTCCACCTTGTCGTAGTCATAGTGCTGGCCGCAGAAGTCGCAGTTGACGCCCACGTGGCCTTGCTCGGCGACCACGCTGTCGATCTCCTCCTGGCCCAGCATCTTGAGCATATTGCCCACCTTTTCGCGGGTGCAATTGCAGTGGAACGATGGCGTGAGTGGCTCGAACACGCGGATCGTTTCTTCCCAAAACAGGCGCTGCATCAGCACGTCCACCGTGGTCTCCAGCATTTCCTGTTCCTTCAGCGTGCCGCCGAGCATGACCGCGCGGTTCCAGGTTTCCAGCGCTTCGTCGGCCGACAGCGGCGCGACACCGGCCTTGCCGCCGTGGTCCGGCAGCTTTTGCAGCAGCAGGCCGCGCGAGGTGGTGTCGTCGGTGGCCAGCCACAGCTTGGTGTCGAGCTGTTCCGAGCGCAACATGTAGTTTTCGATGACGGTTGCCACGTCCTCGCCGTCGAGCGGTACGATGCCCTGGTACGGCTGCTGGCCCGGCACCTTGTCGGCCGGATCGAGCGTGATGATGAAGCGGCCGTTGCCGGTGGCGTTGAGCAGCGACGCCAGCGAGGCATCGTCGGCGATCACCGCATCGGGCGCCAGCTTGGCGGTGGCGCGCAGGCGCAGGTCGGAGTCGCACTCGACCACCAGCAGGCGCACCGGACCGTCACCATGGATTTGCATGATGATCGAACCGTTGAACTTGAGGTTGGCGGACAGCAGTGCCGCCGCGCTCACCATCTGGCCCAGCAGCTTTTTGACCGGCGTCGGGTACGCGTGGCGCGCCAGTACCTCGCGCCACGTGGCCGAGATGTCGATGAACTGGCCGCGCACGGCGGCGTTGTCGAAAATGAATTTCTGCAGGGTGTCCTGGGACAGGGTAGTGCTCATATTAGTATCCAATCTGTTTTGGCGGCGTGAAAGCGTGGCCACGATAACCCGCTATTTTACGCGTGCACGGGGCCAGCAGCCTGTCGGACTTGGGATCGTCAGCTGCAAAAATACCTGGATCGGTCCATATTTCGCCGCTTTCTCGGCCCATAGCCTGCTATGGGCGCTGCGAAATCGACAAAATCTGTCCTCGACCAGCTATTTTTTCGCTCTGACTCCCCAGGCCCGACAGGCTGCTACCACGTGCAGCGAACGGTCGTGCTATTATTTTGGTTCCAACAATGTCTGCGGCCAGCAATCATCCGATATTGCGCCGGGGCCGCTAATTTCAAGGCACACACCATGACCCTCACGCCATCGCGCTCCGAATTTCTGACCATACGCGGCCTGCGCTGCCACGTGCGCCACTGGGGCAACGAGGGCGCGCCAAAAATCTTCATGATGCATGGCTGGATGGACGTGGGCGCTTCGTTCCAGTTTGTCGTGGACGCGCTCAAGGGCGACTGGCACGTGATCGCGCCCGACTGGCGCGGTTTTGGTCTGTCCGAGCGCAGCGGCGCCGACACCTACTGGTTCCCCGACTACCTGGCCGACCTCGACGCCATCCTGCGCCATTATGCGCCCGGGCAGGCCGTCAACCTGCTCGGTCACAGCATGGGCGGCAACGTGGTGGGCCTGTATGCGGGCGCCCGTCCCGAGCGCATCCGCAAGCTGATCAACCTGGAAGGGGCAGGCTTGCGCGCACCGCGCCCCGAGCAAACCCCGGGCCGCTATGCCCAGTGGCTCGATGGTTTGCTGGAAAAACCGGAGCTGCGCAGCTATCCCACCCAGTCTGCCGTGGCAGCACGCCTGCAAAAGACCAATCCGCGCCTGTCGGACGAACGCGCCGCCTTCCTGGCGCAGCACTGGTCGGCGCAAAACGACGTGGGCCAGTGGGAAATCCTCGGCGACCCCATCCACAAGCAGGCCGGTCCCTTGCCGTACCACGTGGAAGACATCCTGGCGTGCTGGGACGCGATTACCGCGCCGGTGCTGTGGGTGGAGGCCGACCAGACCAATATGTGGGATTGGCTCGGCTCGCAGCCGAAAGGACGCGTGGAGCTGGACCGCCGCTTAAGTCATTTGCGCAAGCTGCGCCGCGAAACCATCGTCGGCGCCGGCCACATGTTGCACCACGATCAGCCGGTGGCGCTGGCGCGCCTGATCGAGGATTTCCTCAAGGACTGATCAGCACGCCAGCTTGCGTGGAAAAGCCGCAGGCAGCGTACAATGAAGGCTTCTACGTCGCCAAAAAAATCATGCTCAAAGTCGATCTGCACTGCCACTCCAACGTTTCCGACGGCGTCATGACGCCGCAGGCCGTGGCTGCGTACGCGCGCCAGGCCGGCGTGGACGTGTGGGCGCTGACCGATCACGACGAAGTGGGCGGTATTGCCGCCGCGCGCGTGGCGGCAGAAGAGCAGGGCATGCGGTTCATCACCGGCGTGGAAATCTCGATCACCTGGGCCAGGGAAACCGTGCACATCGTCGGCCTGAACATCGACGAGCACCATCCCGAGCTGACCGCCGGCCTGGCGCGCACCCGCGCCGGACGCGACCACCGGGCCCGCGAAATCTCGCGCCAGCTCGAACTGGCCGGCATCGACGGCGCCTACGAGGGCGCCTTAAAATTCGTCGGCAACCCCGACCTGATGTCGCGCACCCATTTCGCCCGCTACCTGGTCGAGATTGGCGCCTGCGCCAACATCCCCGAAGTGTTCCGCAAGTACCTGTCGGAAGGCCGGCCCGGCTATGTGCCGCATGCGTGGGGCACGCTGGCCGACACCGTCGGCTGGATCCGCGCGGCCGGTGGCGTGGCGGTGATCGCCCACCCGGGCCGCTACCGCTTCAGCCAGCTGGCCCAGGGCCAGTTGTTCGACGAGTTCAAGCAGCTCGGTGGCGCCGCCATCGAGGTAGTGACGGGCAGCCATACGCCGGACCAGTATCCCGAGTATGCGCAGCTGGCCAATTATTACGGTTTCCTGGCCTCGCGCGGGTCGGATTTTCATGCGCCGGGCGAGTCGCGCGTCGATTTCGCCGCGCTGCCGCCGTTGCCGGGCAATGTCACCCCCGTCTGGCACGACTGGTTCTGACCGGGCGGCTTCGACCGCGATTCAGCTCGCCTCTTGATTTTGCGATACCCCGGTCATACCTTATGATCTGGGCAATCTTGTCCGCACGGAGAAATACCTTATGAAACGCATCGTCCTCTTTATCGCCACCAACCTCGCCGTGATGCTGGTGCTGTCCATCGTCCTGTCGCTGCTGGGCATCGGCCGTCCCGGTGCCGGCAACACGCTGGAACTGGGCAGCTTGCTGGCGTTTTCGCTGGTGGTGGGCTTTACTGGCGCGATCTTCTCGCTGCTGATCAGCAAGCCGATGGCCAAGTGGTCCACCGGCGCGCGCGTAATCGACAATCCGTCCAACTCCACCGAACTGTGGCTGGTCAACACCGTGCGCCAGCTGTCCGAGCGCGCCGGCATCGGCATGCCGGAAGTGGCCGTGTACCAGGGCGAACCGAACGCGTTTGCCACCGGCGCGTTTAAAAATTCGGCGCTGGTTGCCGTCTCCACCGGCCTGCTCGAGAGCATGAACCAGCAGGAAGTGGAAGCCGTGCTCGGTCACGAGGTGGCCCACATCGCCAATGGCGACATGGTCACCATGACCCTGATCCAGGGCGTGGTCAACACCTTCGTGGTGTTCTTGGCGCGCATCGTCGGCTTCTTTGTCGACAAGGTGCTGCTGAAAAACACCGACCGCCAGGGCGTGGGCATCGGCTACATGGCCACCGTGTTCGTCTGCGAGCTGATCTTTGGCCTGGCTGCCTCGCTGATCGTGGCCTGGTTCTCGCGCCAGCGCGAATTCCGCGCCGACGCCGGCTCGGCCAAGCTGCTGGGCAGCACCATGCCGATGCAGCACGCACTGGCGCGCCTGAACGGCGTGCCGCCCGGCGCGCTGCCGCAATCGATCGCAGCGGCCGGCATTACCAGTGGCCGTGGCTGGAGCGCGCTGTTCTCCACCCACCCGCCCTTCGAACAACGCATTGCCGCGCTGCAAAACCTGCGCGCGTGAGCAAGAAGGAATAAGCCGACGTATGAGCCAATTTTTCCAGATCCATCCCGATAATCCGCAGATCCGCCTGATCAAGCAGGCCGCGCAAATCATCCACGGCGGCGGCATTGTCGCCGTGCCGACCGATTCCTGTTATGCGCTGGTATGCCACCTGGATGACAAGGGCGCCGTGGAGCGGCTGCGCCGCCTGCGCGGCATCGACGAGAAACACCACCTGACCTTGCTGTGCCGCGATTTGAGCGAACTGGGCGTGTACGCCCGCGTCGATAATCGCCAGTTTCGCCTGCTCAAGGCAGCAACGCCGGGACCATTCACTTTTATTCTTGAAGCGACGAAAGTGGTGCCACGCCGCTTGAGCCATCCGTCGCGCAAGACCATCGGCCTGCGCGTGCCGGAAGACGCCATCATCAACGCCTTGCTGGCCGAGCTGGGCCAGCCTCTGCTGGGCACCACCCTGATCATGCCGGGCGAAACCGAGGCGCTCAACGATGCCGACACCATTTGCGAACGCCTTGGCAAGCAACTGGAACTGGTGATCGACGGCGGCGCCTGCAGCATGGAGCCGACCACCGTGATCGATCTGACCGGCGCCGAAGCCGCGCTGGTACGCCAGGGCCGGGGCGATGCTTCCGTGTTCGGCATCTGAACCCGCCGCCGAATGGCGCAGTCCGCCGCTCTGGTAGAATTGTGTCCATATGGACATAAATAGCTTCATGCAGACGGCGTCGGCGTACGCGTTGCCCGTCTTGTTTGCCATAACGCTGCACGAAGCGGCCCACGCCTATTCCGCCAACCGCTTCGGCGATCCCACGGCTGCGGACGAGGGACACCTGAGCCTGAATCCGCTCAATCACATCTCGCTGTTTGGCACCATCTTGTTGCCGCTGATCATGGTCATGATGTCGCTGCCGCCGCTCGGTTACGCCAAGCCGGTCCCGGTCGAGATCGACAAGCTGCGCGACCCCAAATTGCATTCGGCCTGTGTCGCCGCCGCCGGTCCTGCCGCCAACCTGCTCATGGGCGTGGGCTGGATGGTGGTGTGGGTAATCTTGAAGCATGCGCTGGGCATGGATGGCCACGATTTCTTCGTGAAGATGGCGGAAGCGGGTGTGGCCATCAATTCCGTTATGATAGTAGTGAACCTCATTCCGATCCCGCCGCTCGACGGCGGTGGTATCTTGATGGGGATATTGCCGGACGTCATCTCCCGCAAGCTAGAGTGGTTCGACCGGCATCCTTTGGTGATCATCATTCCGTTGCTGGCGCTGGTGAACTACCCGCCGGTATTGCAGTTCCTGATCGAGTGCACGTACGCGGTGCAGCGGGTGTTTCACATGGCAGTGCAGCCGCTGCTGGCGCTATTGCTCCCATAAGCGATTGATTTCAAGTAACTACCTTAAACCACCATGACCGATACCATCTCTTCCTGGGTACAACGCTACGCACCGCTGGTTCCCGGCGGCGAAGTGCTGGACCTCGCTTGCGGCAAGGGCCGCCATTCGCGCCACATGGTCAGCCTGGGCCATGCCGTACTGGCGCTGGACGGCAATCCCGAGGTGCTGCTTGCTGCTGCCGGTCCCGGCATCACCACCACGCCGATCGACCTAGAAGAGGCGGGCGCGGTCTGGCCTTTCGGCCCGGACCGTTTTGCCGGCATCGTGGTCACCAACTACCTGCACCGTCCGCTGCTGGCGGACATGCTGGGCAGCCTGGCGCCGAATGGCGTACTGATCTACGAAACCTTTGCCGACGGCAATGCCCAGTTCGGCAAGCCGTCGAACCCCGATTTCCTGCTGCAAGCGGGCGAATTGCTGGCGCTGGCAGCCGAACACGGCCTGCGCGTGGTGGCTTTCGAGGATGGCGTCACGCAGACACCCAAGCAGGCCATGGTGCAGCGCATCTGTGCCGTCAAGCCCGAGTTTCCGCGGTCTGCGGCGCTATTGCCGCCGCTCTGAGCGTCAAAACCACCCTGAAGATTGACTCGAATTTATGTTTGTAATCGCCGTGAAAAGCACCATAGTTCCGAGTCATCGTCTACAATCGTTGTTTTAATACTTTATGCAGTTATTTCCTATGATCAAGGGCAGCATAGTAGCAATCGTCACCCCGATGCACGCAGACGGTAGTCTGGACTTCGAGGGTTTGAACAAGCTGATCGACTGGCACATTGCCGAAGGTACGAACAGCATCGTCATCGCCGGCACCACCGGCGAATCGGCCACCGTCAGCGTGGAAGAACACTGCGCGCTGATCAAGGCGACGGTTGCGCATGCCAAGGGCCGTATCCCGATCATCGCTGGCGCGGGTGGCAACTCCACCGCCGAAGCGATCAAGCTCTCGCGCTTTGCCAAGGAAGCCGGCGCCGACGCCACCCTGCAAGTGGTCCCTTACTACAACCGTCCGACGCAAGAGGGCATGTACCAGCACTTCAAGGCGATTGCCGAGGCGGTGGACTTGCCGGTGATCCTGTACAACGTGCCGGGCCGCACCGTGGCCGACATGAGCAACGACACCATCCTGCGCCTGGCCAAGATCTCCAACATCGTGGGCGTCAAGGATGCCACCGGCAATATCGCGCGCGGTTTCGACCTGCTGCGCCTGGCGCCAAACGACTTCGCGGTCTATTCCGGTGACGACCCCACCGCCATGGCGCTGATGCTTGCCGGCGGCGCCGGTAATATCTCGGTCACCGCCAACGTCATGCCTAAAGCCATGGCCGAGATGTGCGCCGCCGCCATTGCCGGCGACGTTGCCAAGGCCGTGCCGCTGAACAATCTGATGTTCCCGCTGCACCAGAAGCTGTTCATCGAACCGAATCCGGTGCCGGTCAAGTGGGCCCTGGCCGAGATGGGCAAGATGCCAGCCGGTATCCGTCTGCCGCTGGTGCCGCTGGCCGACGATTGCCACGCCGCTGTCCGCGCGGCCCTGGTTGAGGCCGGCGTCCTGTAATTACCCTGGTTCAAAAAAAGCATCCCGTCCCGAATCGCTGGGATTAACTTTTGCTGCATATAAATACATGACTATTCGCAAGACAGCTTTTATTACTTCACAGCGCGCCCTGGTGACGGGTGCCTTGATGGCCAGCCTCACCGGTTGCGGCATGATCAATTCGGTCATCGGCAACGACAAGGTCGATTACAAGGGCGCCAAGAAGGCCGTGCCGCTCGACGTGCCGCCCGATCTGACGCAACTGCAAAAAGACAGCCGCTACGCCCAGCCCGATTCCACCAACGGTGTGGCCACCGCTTCCGGCTACAACGCCGCGCGCTCGGCCGCTGCGGTGGCCGATGGCACTGCCGTGGTGCCTGGTCAGCCGGCAGTTGGCACCGTGGTGCCTACCTCGATCAACGATATCAAGGTCGAACGCGATGGTAATCAGCGCTGGCTGGTGATCAAGCAGACGCCCGAGCAACTGTGGCCGCAACTGACGCAGTTCTGGGAAGATGCAGGCTTCAAGCTGTCGCAGGAAGTTCCGGCGGCCGGCATCATGGAAACCGACTGGACCGAAAACCGCGCCAAGATTCCGCAAGATTTTATTCGTAACACCATCGGCAAGGTCTTCGATTCGGTCTATTCGACCGGCGAGCGCGACAAGTTCCGTACCCGCATCGAACGCCGCGCCGACGGCGCCAGCGAAATCTATATCAGCCACCGTGGCGTGCAGGAAGTGCTGCAAGGCGCGCAAAAGGAAACCGCGATCTGGACCTCGCGTCCGAACGATCCGGGCCTGGAAGCGGAATTCTTGGCCAAGCTGATGACGCGCCTGGGCAATGCCGACGAGAAGAAGGATGCGCCAAGCGTCAAGAATGCGGTCGATTCGGCCGTGGTACAGCCACAGCACGCATCGCTGGTCGGCACCGGCGCCGACCGCTACGTGCAGGTCGATGAAGGTTTCGACCGCGCCTGGCGCCGCGTGGGCCTGGCGCTGGACCGCGCCGGCTTCACCGTGGAAGACCGCGACCGCACCACCGGCACCTATTTCGTGCGCTACATCGACGATACGGTCGAGAGCAAGGGTTTCTTCAGCAAGCTGTTCAGCTGGGGCTCGTCGTCGGAAGCGGACAAGGAAGCCCAGCGCTACCGCATCCAGGTCAAGGCTGGCGAAGCCAATACCAGTGCCGTTACCGTGCTCACCAATGCCGGTGCGGCGGTGGCGACCCCGGTCGGCGACAAGATCATGGGCGTGCTGTACGACCAGCTCAAATAATCGTTTATCAAGCATGCAGCGCGATGTTGCGCTGCAAAAAGAAACCGGCCTGGCGCCGGTTTTTTTACGTCTTATATAATCGCGCCGCTATAAAAACGCGGGCGAAAAAAAACCGGCCCGAAGGCCGGCTTTTAGAATGCTGTCGAATTACTTCGAAGCAGCAGCCGAAGCGGCGGTCGAAGCAGCAGCAGCTGCGTCAGCAGCGGCCGAAGCAGCTTGCGAAGCGGCAGCAGCAGCGTCAGCAGCAGCTGGAGCAGCAGCGTCAGCTGGAGCTGGGGTCACAACTGGAGCGGCTTCTGGAGCAGCTACTGGAGCTGGAGCAACAGGAGCTTCTTCTTTTTTCGAGCAAGCGGTCAGAGCAGCTACGGCCAGCAGGGAAGCGATCAGCAGGGATTTTTTCATTTGTTTTCCTTAGTTAATTCAAATTTAAACACAGTGTTGCGATGAATAATTACCGGTAATTATCGCTCATTAGGTCGTCTTCGAAGGCTTTTCGTACCTGAAATGGTGCCTGCCAGACAACGGAAACTTCCTAACCGAATATTATAGCGATTTTTAGTGCGTCGCAATAGGACAACATCCCTATCAGGGAACTATTTTGCGATATCGCAACATTACGTTTTCGATCCGCAAAACGCCCGGATCGTGACGTTACCAGCTTTCGCTCGAACATGCGCATTTTACCCGGAACCGGGCCAAAATCGGGTCCGGTTCCTGATCAATTTAGCCGTTAAACCAAGACAAATTGTAATAATTCGTAGCCAACACACATAGGCACGTCTTATTAACCGGTTTGCATCACATCGACGACGGCCTGGTACACCCGGATCGGCTCTTCGGCAATGCGATTAAGTACATATAAAAAGTGCTCGGCGCCAAATACCGCGTATTCCCGGGTGGGGTAGCCGCGTGCGTTCAAGCCGTCGATTTGCTCGGTGCCGAGGCCGATCAGCGATTCGAATTCGTACCAGCGCGGATCGATCCGTTCCTGCTGGATCAGCGCCACCAGTTCTTCCTGGATGGCGCGGTCGTGGGTGGCAATCGAGCACTTGTGGCCGCTTGCCAGCAATTCGCGCGCAAAGCCCCGGTACGCGGCTGCCAGCTCCGCGCTGTTACGCTGCCAGGACTGCTCGCCGGGGTCCAGGTAGGCGCCCTTGACCAGCCGGATGCGGCCCGGCAGCTTCATCATCGCCGGCAGGTCGGCAGCCGTGCGGTGGCGCCGCGCCGGCACCGTGATGCCGACGTTGTGCAAGCCGTCCTGCTGGTGCAGGCGCGTGTACACGGCATAGATGTCGTCGGCGCGGTCCACGCCTTCCATCGAGATCATCACCTCGCGGTTGATCTCGGCGGCGGCCAGCGCAATGCGGCGCAGGTTGCGGTAGCCGAGTTCCACGTCCACCAGCGAGCCGACGTGCGAGAGGTCGAGCGAAATCGAGCAGTTGAGGTTGCGCTGGCCGATGCCGGCAACCAGGTCCATGAAGACCTCGGTCTCGGCCATGGCAAACGCCTCGTCGCGTACGCTCTCGCCCATGTACTCGGCCGAGGCCGCATGGCCGCGGGCGATGATGGTCTCCACCCGCGCCAGCGCCTGGGCCACGGTCTGGCCCGCCACGTAGCGCTGCGACACCTTGTGCATCAGCGGCTGCAACAGCGGGTCGTTGCAGAATTTTTCCTTGGCGTGCTCATCGAGGGCCAGCGCCCGCAGCGCACTGGCGGCCTGGTCCACCAACGGCTGCCATTGGACGGGAAAGTTTGGCGGCGCCGACATCAACCGAGCTCCACCCAGCCGTCCTGGTACCACGTGTACAGCGCTTCGAGCACGTCGTCGGACGCGCCGGCAAACTGTTCACCGGTCAGTGCGCGCTGGTTGGCCAGCAGCTCCAGAGTGGCTTTGTCGGCGCGGCCCACGCCAAACGATTCGCCGTTGATAAAGACGTTTTTGCCGCGATACAGCATCTGCGTCTTGCGCGACAGGACCAGGCCTTTTTTCGCCACCGCGTCGCCGAACTTGCCGAACGTGAGCGGTTTCGCCGGACCGGTGAAGAACACGTTGTGCTTCGGTTCGGACATGTACTCGCCGAGGAAAATGGTGATGTCGTCCTCGGTGAAGCGCACCTTGTTCATCTCTTCGATGATGGTCTCTAACATATCGCGTGGAATTTCGGCCGGCTTGTTGGTCGCTTGCAGTTCCGGATCGCCGTAGCGGCCCGGCAGGTCGATCGAGTCGGCCATGAATTGCAGGAAGCCTTCGCCCAGCTCCTGGTACGACGGCGAGCGGAAGCCGATCGAATAGGTCTGGCAGTCTCCGATGGCCACGCCGTCGTGGGCGTAATGGGGCGGCAGGTACAGCATGTCGCCCGGTTCGAGCACGAACTCTTCGTCGGGCGTGAAATTCGCCAGGATCTTGAGCGGCAAGCCTTCGAACAGGCTCAGGTCTTTTTGCGGGCCAATGCGCCAGCGGCGCTGGCCTTGGGCTTGCAGCAGGAACACGTCGTACGAATCGAAGTGGGGACCGACGCCGCCGCCATCGGTGGCAAAGCTGACCATCAGGTCGTCCAGGCGCGCGTCGGGCAGGAAGCGGAACTGGCGCAGCAAAGCGTCGGCCTTGGCGTCGAACAGGTTCACGCCCTGGACCAGCATGGTCCATTCGCGCTCGGTGCGCGCCGGCAGGGTTTCGATGGGACCGTGCTGCATGTCCCACTGGCCGTCAACGGCCGTGATCAGGCGCGATTCGGCATGGTTGGTGGAGGCAAGCTTGGCCAGTGCGTCCAGCGTCAGCAGCGGCTTGAAGCCGGGGATGGCGTTACGGATCAGCAGGGGCTTTTTATGCCAGTAGTCGCGCAGGAACTGCGCCGGCGTGATATCGCCGAGGAGAGGTAATTTTTGCATACGCCATTATAACCAGCCCGGGGCCTGAACTTCACCCCGGGCCGGTCGATGGCTTACCGCGTATGCAGCCAGCGCGCGTGCGCCCACCGCGCCAGCCAGTCCAGCGCAAAGCCCAGCAAACCAATCAGCACGATCGCCGCCATCAGTTCGTTGTACGCGAGCCGGTCGCGCGCATCGAGGATAAAGTAGCCGAGGCCCGCCGACACGCCCAGCATTTCAGCCGGTACCAGTACGATCCAGATGATGCCGATTGCCAGCCGCACGCCGGTCAGGATGTCGGCCGTGATGCCGGGCAGGACCACGCGCAGCACGGTCTCCGTCGGTGTGGCCGACAGGCTGCGCGCCAGCAGCAGCCAGTTGGGATCGAGCCGCGCCACGCCGGTGGCGGTGTTGAGCAGGATCGGCCACACGGCTGCAAACGCCAGCAGGAAGTACACGGGCGCGTCGCCCACGCCCAACGTCATCACCGCCAGCGGCATCCACGACAGCGGCGACACCATGCGCAGCAGCTGGAACAGCGGCATCAGCGCGGCCGCCACCCGGCGCGAACTGCCGACCAGCACCCCCAGCGGCACGCCGATGGCCACCGCTGCCGCCAGCCCGTAGGCGACGCGCCGCAAACTGAGGCCGATGTCGCGCCAGATGTCGTCGCCCTGCAGCAGCTGGAATAATGCGCGGAACGCTTCGAGCGGCGCGAACGAGGCCGCGATCGGCGTCTCTTTTTCCAGCGACGTCACGCCCAGCTGCCACAGCGCCAGCGCCGCGCCGAAACCGGCCAGCGCCAGGGCCGCGCGCGCGGGGCGGTTCAACGGTTTTGCCATCCTCAGACCGCCAGCGTTTCGGTACGCAGCAGGTTGGCCGGCAGGCCGAACGCGCCCGGGCCGCCGACGGCGGTAATGGCCTTGCGCACGAAGCGGTCGTCCACCAGGTCGCGCGCGACAAAGGCCGGATCGAGCTTGTCGAGGAAGCCGGTGTCGCCTTCGAGGCGCGTGGTTTTCAGGGCGCGCACCATCTGCTCGGTGTACGACGCGAACGGGTACGGCTGGAAGTCGATGCGGCGCTGGTTCCAGTTCTTGTGGACGATGATGCCGCGTTTTTCGTAGTCGGCGTAATCGGTCACGGTGAGCACCTTGGACAGCACTTGCAGCGCGTGCGGCGTGTAGCGGTGCGAGTCGGTGTTCGACAGCAGGCGCGCGGTATCGAGCTGGTTGGTGCGGGTCCACAGCTGGGCCTTGACGATGGCATTGGTCACGCGCTGCGCCCACTCCGGCCGGGTATTGATGTCGCGCTCGGACAGGAACGTCACGCAGCACGCATGGTTCTTCCAGACGTCGCCCGAGAAGCGCAGGATCTTGCCCACGCCGTTGGTCTCGGCCAGCGCGTTGAACGGTTCGGCCACGATGAAGCCGGCGATCGATTTGCTGGCCAGTGCGGACACCATCTCGGCCGGTGGCAGTACGACTAAATTAACTTCTCGAGCGCCAATAGTGCCTTCACGGCCCTTGGTCACCACCGACAGCCCGGACTTGGCGAGGATTTGCTGCAGCAGGATGTTGTGGATAGAGTACCAGAACGGAATCGCCACCGTTTTGCCACCGAGGTCGGTGACCTGGTTGATGTCCTTGGCCACCGTGAGGGCGGAACCGTTCACGTGGTTCCACGCCACCACCTTGGCCGGGAACTTGGCGCCGTAGCGCACCGACATGGTGGCCGGCGACAGCAGGTGGATCACGTTGACCTGGCCCGACACGAACGCTTCGACGATCTGCGCCCAGCTGCGGAACAGGCGCGGCGTCTCGGCCTGCAAGCCTTCCGCCTCGAACAGCTTGCGGCCGTGGGCGACCAGCAGCGGCGTGGCGTCGGTAATCGGCAGGTAGCCGATCTTGACCGGCTGGTCGTCGGCCTTGGGCGCCTGGCGGGCCATGGCGTCGCCAGCAAACAGCAGCGGCGCGGCGCCGGCGGCGGTGCTGAGCGCCGACATGCGCAGGAAGTCGCGGCGGGTCATGCCGCAGTCGCAATCGGACGAAGCGCAGAGGTGGAGCGGGTTGCTGGTATCGGTCATGGCAGACTTTCGAAAAGGGTTAAATTGATTATGCGGCGGCGCGCACGCCGTGCAGCGCCGCCAGAATTTCGAGCCGCAGTGCGCTGATTGCCTGCGCATCGGCCAGCCGTGGACGCGGCAGATCGACCTGCCATTCGTGCATGATGCGCCCCGGCTGGCCGCCCATCAGGACGATGCGGTCAGCTACCAGGATCGCTTCGTCGATATCGTGCGTAACCAGCAGCACGGCGCTGTGCCAGCGGTGCACCACGTCGACCAGGAGCGTCTGCATCTCGGCGCGGGTGATGGCGTCGAGCGCGGAAAACGGTTCGTCGGCGAACAGCAGCGCCGGTTGGCGCGCCAGTGCGCGGGCCAGCGCCACGCGCTGCGCCATGCCGCCCGACAGCGCGGCAGGATACCGGCGCTCGCTGCCAGCCAGGCCCACCGCTTCGATGGCGGCCTGCACGCGCTGGTCATGTTCGGCGCGCGCGATCTTTGGTTGGCGCGAAAAATCGAGGCCGAATCCCACGTTGGCGGTGACGTTCAGCCAAGGCAGCAGGCTCGCTTGCTGGAACACCAGCGCGCTGCGCGGGCTCGGCGCAGTCAAAGGCGCATTGAGGAAGGTCAGGGTACCGCTGGACGGCGCCTGCAAGCCGGCCAGCACCCGCAGCAGCGTCGATTTGCCGCAGCCGCTGCCGCCCAGCAGGGCGACGATTTCGCGCGGGCGCACGCCGATGTCGATGTGGTCGAAGGTGGCAGCGGCGCCGGCATAGGCAAAGCCCAGGCCTTGACCTTGCAAGGCCCAGCCGCCGTCGATGCTGCCGCTGGTTTGCAGGATGCTCATCGGCTGCTGCCCGCGTGCTTGGCCAGCGCCGCCTGCAACTGCGTGATGCTCGGCGTGATCACGGGGATAAAGGCCGATTCGCGCAGGCGCCGCGCAAAGCCGTCCTGCTGCGCTTCCAGGTAGGCATGGCCGCCCTTGGCGTGCAGTTCCAGCGTGACGGCGTCGCGCACGATGCCGGCCAGGCCGATGCGCAGCTTGAACATGGCCGGCGCCTCGGTCACGAAACGCCCGCTGACGACGCCGTCAAGCAGTTGCGTCGTGTGCTGCGCCAATGCCTCGCGCGCGGCGCCGATGTCGTCGGCCAGCTGGCCGCGCCCGGTGGCGGCGCCCGCTGCCTTGGCCGCTGCTTCCAGGCTCGCTTGCGCCACGCCGATCGACATCCCGCACTGCATGCCCAAAAAAGCGGGGCGCACGCGCGGCAGCCAGGTCGGCGCGTCGGCGCTGATGATGTTCGCAGGCGGCACGGCCACCTGCTCGATGCGCACGGCGGCGGTGTGGCTGCCGCGCAGGGCGATCAGTTGCAGGTTGGCGCTGCGGTGCACGCCGGCCGCATGGCTCTCGAACATGACGATCGCCGGCGGCGCAGCGTTGACCGGTGCGACGGCGGCAGCTGCAACGAAGCGCTGCGGGCGCAGGTTGGTGATCCAGGCCAGCTTGCCGTCGAGGTTCCAGCCATCGCCGTCGGGCAGGGCGTTGATTTGCAGCGGCTCCATCCCGGACAGAAATTTCATCGCGTTCGACAGGCCGGTGGCGCCGGCAAGCGTGCCATCGAGCAGATCGGGCAGCAGCCGCTCGCGCAGCGCCGCGTTGGGGCTTTGCAGCAGGTATTCGATGAAGCTGCGCTGGCCCCAATATACAAAGGCCGCCGTCAACGAATGGCGGGCGATGTCGGCGATGCCGAGGATGGCGTCGCGTACATCGCCGCCGGCGCCGTTCATTGCCACCGGCACGCCGGCCTTGAAGCAGCCATGCGCGGCCAGCGCCGGCATCACTTCATCGGCCAGCGATTCGGATTGGTCGAGCGTGTCCGCGTAACGCGCCAGCCAGTCGTGGAGCGCTGCCATGCTTAAACCGCGCCGGGCAGGTAGGGTTGCAGCTGCGGATTGACCGGCGTGCCGGCCAAGCTGTTGGCGAAGTTGCACAGCGTGGCCAGGCTGATGCCGAGCACCACTTCCAGCGCCTGCTGCTGGTTGTAGCCGGCGTCGATGAAGGCTTGCAGGTCGGCGTCGTCCACGGCGCCACGGCGCGCGATGACGGCGGTGGCGAAGCGCTGCACGGCGTCGAGTTTGGCCACGCCGGTGGGGGCGTTGGTTTGCAGGGCGCGCACCACTTCCGGTGCCAGGTTGGCCTTCTTGAGGGCGATGGCCGAGTGGCCGGCGGTGCAGAAGTCGCAACCGTGGATGTTGGCGGCCGTCAGTTGCACAACTTCGCGCTCGTCGAGCGTGAGGCTGGTGCGGGCGTTGATGCCTGATACGGTGAGGTAGGTTTCCAGTGCCTGCGGCGCATTGGCCAGCACGCCGATCAGGTTGGGCAGGTAGCCGTTGTTGGCGATGGCTTTTTCAACGAAGGAGCGGCTGTCGGCCGGCGCGCTGTCGAGGGTGTGCAGGGTAAGACGGGACATGATGACCTTTCCGTGAGGATGAAGCCATATTATCAGCCGGTACGCACGCGCGCACCATATCCAAACGGCTGGTTTTTATGCTCGAACGTCTCGACCATGCCGGCGGTATGCGCCCGGCTGCTCGCCCACCACGCGCTTGAAGGCGCGCGTGAACGCCGCATACGACTGGTAGCCCACGTGGCCGGCAGCCTGCTCGACCGAGTCGCCGGCGCCCAGGCGCTGGCTGGCCAGCCGCATGCGCAGGCGCAGCAGGAATTGCGCGGGCGGGATGCCGCCGGCCTCGGTGAAGTGCTTGCAAAAAGCCGCGCGCGACATGTTTGCTGCCTGCGCCATGCGCGCGATGCTCCAGTCGTCGCCGGGGCTGGCCAGCATGCGGTCGAGTAAGTCCATGAATTCGCCGCGCTGGGCCAGGGCCAGGATGCCGGCCCCCAGCGTTTCCTGGCGTGCGGCATGGCGGATCAGGTAGAAGAACAGCAGTTCCACCAGGCGCGCGATCAGCGGGGAAGGGCGTTCGGGATCGCCCGCTTCGGCCAGGATCAGGTCGAACAGCGAGGCCGTGTGGGCCAGCGACGGCTCGTCGCTGCGGCACACCAGGACATCGGGGAACGAACCGATCACCAGCGGCCCGAGCGCGCCACTGAAGCTGAAAAAGCCGCAGGCCAGGCCGGCGTTGGCGGTGTCTGTCGGCGCGGCCGGCACCGACAGCGTTTGCATCGGCTGGCGCGCGATCGGTGCGGCAGGATCGGGCGAGGGGCTGAGGAAGTGCGATACATCGCGCGTGAGGAACACGCCGTCGCGCGCGCGCAGGTGGATGGGCGCTTCGCCGGCAATATGCAGGTAACAGTCGCCCGCCAGCACCAGGTGGAAGCTGGCCAGCGCACGGCCGGCAGTGGACGCGCGCCACGGACCGCAATACCGGCCCACGTGCAGGGCGGCGGCATCGAGTTCGATGCTGTTCAACAGCCACTGGGCCAGCTTATCGGAGAAGGCAACGGAGGAGGCGAGGGTCATGCCCGCCATTGTAGGGCGTGCGGCGCGCCGGGGTTGGAATGATTCGTTATATGGTTATGTGGCGCGCGCATTGTCCACGTCCACCCGTTGTCGCCTCCCGATGGCGTAGCTCGGGCGGCTGGCGAGACAGGGTATAATTTGGGGGCTAATAACTGAAAGGAATTCCAAATGAAGATTGCCAAGAACACGGTCGTGACTGTGAATTACAAACTGTCCGATGCCCAGGACAATCTGATCGAAGACGGCCGCCAGCCGATGGTTTACCTGCACGGCGGTTACGAGAACACCCTGCCTAAAATCGAAGAAGAACTCGACGGCAAGGAAGTCGGCTACTCCTCCATCATCCAGATCGAACCGGAAGACGCGTTCGGCGAGTACGACGCCGCCCTGGTCAAGGTCGAGCCACGCAATCGCCTGCCGGAGCCACTGGAAGTCGGCATGCAATTCGAGGGCACGCCCGATAGCGACAGCGACGACGAAGCACTGATCTTCACCGTGACCGACATCGCCGACGACAAGGTCGTCCTGGACGGCAACCACCCGCTGGCCGGCATGGCCCTGCGCTTCTCGCTGGAAGTGGCGGAAGTGCGCGAAGCGACCGAAGAAGAAATCGCCCACGGCCACGTGCACGGCGCCCATGGCCATCACCACGGTCATGACGATGATGAAGGCGAAGAAGGCGATCACGTCGCCATTCACCCCATTCATTGATTAATGAGTGATCAGGGTGTCGCTTCGGCGGCGCCCTTGATCATGAACAGCGTGGCGCTTGCGGGCGCCACGCGTACCTCGGTCCAGTCGGCGGCCAGGTTCAGATGTCCCACGTTGTCCTGCCAGTGGATCGACGGCTCCTTCTCTGCCGCCTGCACCACTTGGGTATCGACCAGCAGCACCTTCCCCTTGAATTTTGAAGCCAGCGTCTTGATCTGCTTGCGCGGTTCGGCAAAACCGTCGCGTTTCGATTCGAAGCGTGCCAGCAGCGAAAAGCCCGGTTCCGCTTCCAGTCCCACGTCGCCATCCGAAAACAGCACCAATCCTTCCATTTGCTGGCGCACGGCCAGGTTGAACAGCCGGTGCAGCCAGGCGCGGTTGGCCACCAGCCGGTCTTCGTATTCGCTGTTGCGGCCCGCTTCGGCGCGGTAGTGGTTGTTATTGGCCGGCAGGTTGATGGTGGCGAACAGCACCTTGCCCACCTGCCAGTGGGCGTTTTCCGCGTAGCTGCGGAACTTGGCGCTGCTCGATAGCCGCGTGACCGGCAGCCGCTTGGCGCCCAGCGTTTCGCTGTCGCGGTAGAACAGCTCGCGCAGGCGGTTGAGGCGGTCGATGGCGTTCGAGCGGCCGGCGGAATTGAGGCACGCGCTCCAGTCGCTGCCGGCCAGCGACACCACCATCGGCACGCTCGACGCGTTGAGCAGGGCGTGGCGGCCGGTGTACAGCTTGTCGCTGCAAGGTTCGCTGACGGCCTTGACGCCGGTGGCCACCACGAACGCCGGATTGCCTTGGGTGGCGCCGGCAATCGCCCGCTTGAGCACCGTTTCGTCGGCGCCGGTCTTGAACGAGTGGCCGATCACGCCGAACTGGAAGCCGCCTGCCCTGGATTCGGCCTTTGATTCGGTCTTCGATTCGGGCTTGCTTTCGGCATGCACGGGCGCCAGCCACAGCGCGCAGGCAGCGAACGACAGCGCCAGCCCGGTGCGTGCAAAACGTACCCGGGCCACCAGTCGTACCGCTGCGCGCGCGGCGTGCATCATGCCTGCGCCGTCTCCGTCAGGCGCTTGAGCTGGTACAACTGTTCGAGCGCTTCGCGCGGGGTCAGCGCATCGGGATCGAGATCGTCGAGCGCATCGAGCAGCTCGCGCATCGCCGGCGATTCCGCAGCAGCGGCAGGGGCCTCCACCGCATCGTCGTTGGCGTCGATAGTGGGGGCGGCAAACAGGTCCAGTTGCGGCGTGGCGTCGAGCGCCTGCGCTTCCAGGCGCGCCAGGTGCTTGCGCGCGGCCTTGATCACCGGCTGTGGCACGCCGGCCAGCTGCGCTACCTGCAAGCCGTAGCTTTGCGAGGCCGGGCCGTCCTGTACCGCGTGCAGGAACACGATGCTGTCCTTGTGCTCCACGGCCGACAGGTGGACGTTGGCGGCGGTAGGGTGATTGTCGGGCAGCTGCGTCAACTCGAAATAGTGGGTGGCGAACAGCGTGAAGCTGCGGCTGGTGTCGATCAGGTGGCGGGCGATGGCCCACGCCAGCGCCAGGCCGTCGAAGGTGGACGTGCCACGGCCGATTTCATCCATCAGCACCAGCGAATTGGCGGTGGCGCCGTTCAGGATCGCCGCCGCTTCGGTCATCTCGACCATGAAGGTGGACCGGCCGCCGGCCAGGTCGTCGGTGGCGCCGATGCGGGTGAAGATGCGGTCGATCGGACCGATGGCCGCACTGGCCGCCGGCACATAGCTGCCCACGTAGGCCAGCAGCACGATCAGCGCCACCTGGCGCATGAAGGTCGATTTACCGCCCATGTTCGGGCCGGTGATCAACAGCAGGCGGCGCTCGTCGACGAAGCGGCAATCGTTGGCGATGAAGCGTTCGATCTGGTTTTCCACCACCGGGTGGCGGCCTTCGACGATGTTCACGCAGGTGGTGTCCACCAGCTGCGGCGCGCACCAGTTATGGCGCAAGGCGTGATCGGTGAGCGACACCAGCACGTCGAGCTGCGCCAGCGCCCTGGCAATGGTTTGCAGCTCGCCGATGAACGGCGCCAGGTCGCCCAGCAGCACGTCGTACAGCATCTTTTCGCGCGCCAGTGCGCGGTCTTGCGCGGACAGCGCCTTGTCTTCGAAGGCCTTGAGTTCCGGCGTGATGTAGCGTTCGCAGTTTTTCAGGGTCTGGCGGCGGCGGTAGTCGTCGGGCACCTTGGTGGCCTGGCCGTTGGTCACTTCGATGTAGAAGCCGTGGACCTTGTTGTATTCAACGCGCAGGTTGGCGATGCCGGTGCGGGCGCGCTCACGCGTCTCCAGGTCCACCAGGAACTGGCCGGCGTTTTCCGACAGCGCGCGCAGTTCATCGAGTTCGGCGTCGAAGCCGCGTGCGAACACGCCGCCGTCGCGCACCATGGCCGCCGGTTCCAGCGCCACAGCGCGGTGCAGCAGGTCGAGGCAGGCTTCGGGCGTGGCGGTGTCGCCGTGGATCGCGGCCAGCAGGCCGCCGTCGGTCAGGGCGCGCTGCATCGCATGGCGCAGCGCCGGTAATTGTTTTAGACCGTCGCGCAGGCTGGCCAGATCGCGCGGGCGCGCCGACAGCAGCGCGATGCGCGTGGTGATGCGTTCGATGTCGGGTACCTGCGCCAGCGTGTGCGACAGCGCGCCCGTCACATCGGACTGGCCCAGCGCAGCGATGGCCGCATGGCGCGAGCGGGCAATGCCCTGGTCGCGGCGCGCGTGGTGCAGCCAGTGGCGCAGCAGGCGCGAACCCATCGACGTGCGGCAGTGATCGAGCAGCGAGAACAGGGTAGGGGATTCCTGACCGCGGATGGTCTCGGTCAGCTCCAGGTTGCGGCGCGTGGCGGCGTCCAACCCGATGAATTCATTCTCGGTTTCGGTGGTGAGCGTGCGCACGTGCTGCAGGCCGCGGCCTTGCGTCGATTGCGCATAGCGCAACAGCGCGCCGGCGGCGCCAAACGCCGCGCCAAGATTGTCGGCGCCGAAGCCGGTGAGGGTGGCTACGCTCAATTGGTCGAGCAGCGACTTGTGGCCGCTCACCACGTCGAAATGCCAGTCCGGCACGCGGTTGACGTGACACGTCAGCGCCTCCTCGAACAGGTCGGCGTTATCGCCGCGCAGCACCTCGGCCGGCGCGATGCGCTCGAGTTCTTGCAGCATGCGTGTGTTGACGGTAGCGACATCGCCCGAGAACTCCATCAGCCGCAGCGCGCCGCTGGCCAGCGACAACCACGCCAGGCCGGCCGTGGCGACCTTGCGCTGGGTGATGATGCACATCGCCAGCAACGGCCGCTCGGCTTTTTCCGGCAGCAGGTCGGCGTCGGTCAAGGTACCCGGCGTGACCACGCGCATGACCTTGCGCTCGACCGGTCCCTTGCTGGTGGCCGGATCGCCGATCTGCTCGCAGATCGCGCACGATTCGCCTATCTTGACCAGCTTGGCCAGGTAGCCTTCGAGCGAATGGAACGGCACGCCGCACATCTTGATCGGCTGCCCGCCCGACGATCCGCGCGCCGTCAGCGTAATGCCCAAAATACGCGCCGCCTTTTCCGCATCCTCGTGGAACAGCTCGTAGAAATCGCCCATGCGATAGAACACCAGCATGTCGGGATGCTGTTCCTTGATGCCCATGTATTGGGCCATCATTGGCGTGATTTTCTCAGCAGGATTCTTCGTGACAGCGTTCTTGACAGCAGCAGCGTTGATTTCGGTGGGGACGGTGGTCATTGTTTCGTTTTCGGTGGTGCGGTGGGGCGGATGTGCTGGTTTCGCGAGGGGGAGTGTCTCTCGCGTATGGCTTGGCATTTTACCGCGTTCTGCCGGTGCTCCCAAGTTGCCGCACTTAAACGATGAGCGTCTGGCCGGATACCTCTTAAAGGGCGGTTGCCCTTGCTCAAATTTGCGAAGTCGCTAAAGAATACTTATCAAATACGTGACCATGACTTGCGCAGCATTAGATCCACCAGGAATATCTTGGCATTATTGGTCGGCTTGGCAACACGCCAGTCCTCGAACGCTGCCGATGCAGCGTTGATGATTGCCAGTACGTCGATCCGATAGAATTTTCGTGACAGGTCATAATCGGCGGCGTGACGATACTCTTGAAGCTCAACAAAAGTGAACGCCAGGTGCATCAATTCATCTTCAACAGGGAACGAAAGGAGCGGTGCGATTTGAGCGTGCACCGAGCGGGAATGGGAACCTTTTGCATATTGTGAACAAACCGACTTCATATCCGCGTGGGTAAAAGCGCGTTGAATCCGGGTGCGAGCCAATTGATTAAGTCTGCTACCCATAAGTGCAGCTCCTTCGTCCGCCAACAAATGAAAGACGGCGTAGTATGCAGACGAGACGGCGCGCCTCAGGTTGGCTTGGCGGGGCTTGCCATGATCGACGAAAGCCAAATGCCCAGCCTGGTTCAACAAGTCGTTGGCAAACGGCATGGTTAATCTGCTATCAGACGAACATAAGGCCAAGCATCTGCATTAGCTTCGAATATTCTTTTGGATATCTCTCGTTTCAGCGCGGTGAACATGGCGACCTTGGCTTCGGACGGATGGAGGTCGTCCGACACATGGAGATTGATCCACACGGCGGGCATGCCCGTGGAATCTTCAGAAAATGAAAAATCCACCGCCTTGACCTCTTCGGGCATTGTGATCTTATCGATCGTCTCCCTGATAATTCTCTCTTCGGTCATGATGTCCTCCTACAAGTTGCCAGCCGGTCGTCGGGTCTTATTTCGCCAATCTTACGCTGGACCTCGAAATTTTGGCGCGGCATTTCTCGCTAGCGTGGCGCGTGCGGTACATCGGTAAAAACGAAAAGCCCGCAGCGATGCGGGCTTTTGCTTAGTAGTACTAGCGTGTTACTTCGCTAACTTATACCGTTGCTCCCGATACAAAATCGACGGCAAAATCACGTGCGACATCGCCTGATCCACCTTGGCCGGGTCCGGCGCTTTGGCTTGCGGGGTCATCACGCCAGTGCCGAAGTCGTAGGCGCCCAGCAACGGTTCCTGGCCCGGGCGCAGGATGGTGGCGGAGGTGTCGTCCAGCCAGGCGAAGTAATTGTCGAACTGGATCAGGGCGCGGCCCGGGGTGTCGCTGTCGCGGGCCAGGTCGCGGCCGATCATCGGGTGTTCGCTCGAGACGCCGATCAGCGACAACAGCGTGGGTGCCAGGTCCACCTGGCTGGCGATGGTCTTGATGCGCTTCGGTTGCACATCGGCGCCGAGGATCAGACCGGGGATGTGGAACTTCTTGATCGGCACCAGGCTGTCGCCGTACACGCGGTTGTCGTGGTCGGCCACGATCAGGAACACGGTGTCCTTCCAGTACGCCTCTTTTTTCGCTTGCGCGATGAAGCGGCCCAGCGCGTAGTCGGCGTACATCACCGCATTGTTGACGGTCTGCTTTTCCGGATCATGGAGCTTGATACGGCCGTCGGGGAACTCGAACGGCTCGTGGTTCGACGACGTGAAAATCAGGCTGAAAAACGGCTTGCCGTCCGCGTGCAAGGTCTTCAGGCGTTCGAGCGACTTGTCAAACAGGTCTTCGTCGGACGCGCCCCAGCTGCCTTCGAACACCGGCTTCATCGACTTGCGATCGACCACGCTCTGGAAGCCGTTACCGGTGAAGAAGCCGCGCATATTGTCGAAGTGCGCCTCGCCGCCGTACACGAATTCGGTGTGGTAGCCCTGCTGGCCCAGGCCCAGGGCCAGCGTGTAGAAGTTTTGCTGCGCCAGCGACAGCTTGACCACGCTGCGCGCCGGCGTTGGCGCATAACCAGCCACCACGGCCTCGATGCCACGCACCGAGCGGGTCCCGGTGGCGTACAGCTGCTCGAACCACCAGCCTTCGCCTTTGAGCTTTTCCAGCTCCGGCGTGACTGGCAGGCCGCCCAGCGATTGCACGAACGTCGCGCCCAGGCTTTCCTCGAGCACGATCACCAGGTTCAACGGGCGCTCGCGCTGGACAAACGCGGTCTGCTGGTGCAGCGTAGGCAGCTCGGGATTGGTGAACTGCAGGTCGCGCAGCCACGGCGCGCTTTTCACGGTGGTGAAGACTTTTTCACGCGGATACTCGCCGTAGATCTCCGACGAATTGGCTTCCTTGCTCATCGAGTAGATGGCGTCGAGCACCGACCACGGCGAATTGATGATGATGGAATTGACCATCGAGTCGCCGGTCAGCGCAAACAACGCCGGGTTGGCGGGGCGGTGGGCGGTGGTCGAACGGATCTGCACGAACACCAGCACGACCAGCACCGGCCACACGGCCAGCACCTTCCAGGCGCGCCAGGTGGTGACGTTGATCGATGCCGCCTGGAGCAGCTTGTAGATGCCGATGGTGAAGGCAATGGTGGCCAGCACGCCCAGCACCAGCGCGATGCGGAAGCCGTTCCACAGCGTTGCGATCACTTCGCTCGGGTACGACAGGTATTCGATGAACAGCCGGTTCGGGCGCACATCGAACTGCATGATGAACTGCGGCGTGGACACTTCCATGAAGACGATGAAGATCAGGGCGAAGGTCACCCAGGTCACCGAGACCGCTTTCCAGATGCGCAGTGTTTTTTGGTAGGCCAGCAACGGCGCCAGCAACAGCGGCAGCGCGATGAAATAGCCGAGCAAAATCAGGTCGGCGCGTACGCCTTGCACCAGGATGCGGCCGACGATGCCGGTGGCCGCCACGCGGTCCCACTGCCAGGCGATCAGGCCGAGGCGCGAGAGCGTAAGCAGCGCGGCGCCGAGCAGCAGCAACTGCACCAGTGCGGCGTAGGGGCCGGCCCAGCGGGTCAGGCGCTCGAGCCGGGCGCCGCTGCGCTGGAGGAAAGTGTCTGCACGCCTTGGCATCATTCGGCTCCGAAGCCTGGGTGGCTGGCGATGTAGCTGCCGGCGCCGGCGCCGGCCGACAGCATCCAGCCTGTCATCAGCAGGAACACCAGCAGCATGCAGAACAGGGTGGAGACGCGGCGCGCATCGGGCGCATCCTGGAACACCGCCGGCCGGCCGTAGTTGGCGCCGAGGTAGTAGGCGGCAAACACCGTCACCAGGTAGTGCACGGCGCCGAACATCTCGCCCAGCTCACCCTTGCGCGGATGGTCGATCACCAGGTGCGAAATCGCCACCAGGACGATGTAGATCACCGATGGCCACAGCGGCGGCAGGTACAGGCCCAGGCTCTCCACCCAGCGCTGCACGCCCGGACGCTTGAGCGCCACGATCGGCAGGATGATGTTGTGGGTCAGGCCGACGATGGCGATGATTTTCAGGAGCAGCACCTTGTGCAGGCTGCCGCTGCCCATGGCCAGGTTGTGGATGTTGGTCTCGGCCTGCTTGTTATTCTCCAGGAAGAACTCGGGCGAGGCGATGTTGAGGATGCGCTGGAACCAGCTGATTTCCTCGAGCGCAGCCAGTCCCACCAGCGCGCACAGGAAGACGGACGCCAGCAGTGGCAGGTTGATTTTCGGGTTGCGCTGCCATTGTTCCACCGCCAGGAAGCCCAAGAGGCCGGAGAGCAGCGCGAAGCACAGGAACTGCATCCACTCGACGATGCCGTCTTCCACCACCAGGCGCCACAGCGCCGGCGGGTCGTTGCGCCAGACGATCGCCAGGATCATCACGAACACGTTGATCAGGATGCCCACCGCGATGACCGGGTGACCGTACCATTTGTTATTTGCCATACCCACTCCTTGATTCAGTTATTTACTCAGTTATTTATATTGTTTATATCGTATTGCTTAAAGCGCCGCATCATTCTGCACGGACGGCCCGCGCTGCCACCAGGTCCGGGGTAGCCTGCGCCGGTTGCCGGTGCAAGGCGCGGCGCCCTGCCAGACGGCGGCGGGCGGCCACGATGGTCGAGCCCAGCGCCCAGGACCATAGCAGCGGATCGAGCAGCGCATCCCACAGGTTGCCGGTCGGCAGACGCAGCACCGAGAACAGCAGCAGTGCCATCAGCATCGCGGCCGACGGCGCGGCAGCATGGCCGCGCCATGCATTGACCGCGAAGCCGACGGCGGCCGCGCAGGCCAGCAGCGGCGCGGCCACCGGGTTGAAGCCGCCATAGTACAGTCCCAGCGCCAGGACGCCGAAGGTATCGAGATACAACAGCAGGCCGATCGCCGCCAGGCCCAGCGCCAGGCCGGGACGCATGGCGAAACGCGGCTGCCTGCCATGCCAGCGGGCGCGCAACGCCATCACGGCAAAGCCGAGCAGCAGGCCGCTCGGATACTGTAATGCCAGCGTCAGCCAGTAGGCCGGCGAGGCCGGGCCGGGCAGGGCCATCAGCGCCACGGTGGCGGCCACGATCAGCACCTTGGTGCGGCGGGCGGTGACAGGCAGCAGCGCCAGCAGCAGGGCGGCGGCGACCAGCGCCCAGGCCAGGCGGCCGTAGACAATCTGCAGCATGAGATCGGGCAGGTTCACTTGGTCTCCTCCTGCAGGTTGATTTTGAATTGATGGTGGGCGATGGCGCGCCGCTGGTAGGTGTAGCTGATGTGCAGTTCGTCGCCGACCTGGCTCATGGCGGGGTACGAGAATTCGTCGCCGGCGCCGCCATCGACGATGTCGAGCAGCGGGCGCCAGGTGCGCGCATCGGTGGACAGCGACAGCGTCAGTGCGCTGCGGGCGCTGCCGTCGATATCTTCGCGGTTGTGCAGCATCAGGAGGCTGCCATTGGACAGGCGCAGCACCGCCAGGGCCGTGCTGTCGTTGAACAGGGCGGTCGCTTCGACGTCGTTCCAGGTCTGGCCGCCATCGCGGCTCACCGCCTGCTGCACGCGGCGCGATTTGCCGTCGTCGCGCATCCAGGCCCGCACCTCGGTGGGCGACATCGATACCAGGCTCGGTTGCAGCGACTGGGTACGGGTGCCGATGCGGGTAACCCGCTGCGGTTCGCCCTGGGCGTTGAACGAGATCAGCATCGGATACTTGTAGCCGATCTCGAAATACGCGGGCAGCCACCAGCTGCCCTCGGCCAGCGCCAGCGGCGCCGAGCGCACCAGCGTGCTGGTATTGAACAGCGGCGACATCGGCAGCACGCGCTTGACGGTAAACGTGGCGCCCTGGTCGTGCGACTGCATTTGCACCAGGCGCGCGGCGGCCCAGCCGCCCAGGCCCGTGGCCACCACGTACAGATGCAGCGAACCATCGAGTGCCGTCCACGCCACCGGGTTGCCGATGCGGCGCACGCCGTAGCCGAGCGCCTGGCCCAGCGAGTCGCGGCTGGCCACTTCCCAGTAACGGCTCCATTTGCCATCGGCCCAGCGCGAGGCATACACCTTGACGTCGGGACCGCTCTCGCGGCTGCCGGCCCACCAGAACGCGACCAGGCCGCCACCGGGCAGGGTGGCAAGCGAACTGGCGTGCGCGGACGGCACGCCTGCGGGCATCGGAAGAATACTGTGCGACAGCTCGGTGACGCCGGTAATCGGCGCCCCGGTGTGGACTGGCAACGTGGGACGTTCGCGGTGCAGCGCGCTGCGTGACCAGCGCCAGGTTTCAGCGCCCGTGGCCACCAGGGCGGCAGCAATGCACAACAATGCCAGCAGGCGGGTGTGGCGCGGCTGGCGCACCGGAAGTTCCTGCTGCGCAGCGCTGTTCAATGGTAGGGGCAAAGCTCCCATTCCGTCTCCAAGAGATCGGGACACGAAGGAAGCAGACGCCTTGATCCTCTTGCCCTAAATATACGATTTCCGCAGCACCTCGTGGATGGCGAAAACAACCATGCATCCGACCTTAATTGACGGATGAGTCAGGTATCGTACAGCAAAAGTTAGAGGAAATGTTAGGTGGGAGAATTTAAAATTGCAGCCGCAGGGGGAGGGGTCGTGAAAGCGAACCCGTCTGGCGACGGGCTCGTGTAACTCTCAGGTAACTTTTATTCTTCCAGCAGGCTGCGCAGCATCCACGCGGTTTTTTCGTGCACGTCGAGGCGTTGGGTGAGCAGGTCGGCGGTTGGCTGGTCGTCGGCCTCGCCCACCAGCGGCAGCAGCTTGCGCGCGGTGCGGGCGGTGGCTTCCTGGGCGTTTACCAGGTGGCGCACCATGTCCATCGCTTTCGGCACGCCTTCCACTTCCTTGATGGTGGCCAGTTGCACGAACTGGGCGTAGGTGCCGGGCGCCGGGTAGCCAAGTGCGCGGATCCGTTCGGCGATCAGGTCGAGCGCGCCCCACTGCTCGGTGTACTGGGTCATGAACATCTGGTGCAGCGAGTTGAACATGGGACCCTTGACGTTCCAGTGGAAGTTATGGGTCATCAGGTACAGGGTGTAGCTGTCGGCCAGCAGGCCGGACAGGCCAGCGGCGATCTCGGAACGGCTTTTCTCGGACAGGCCGATATCGATCTTGACGGTGTTATCGCTCATGGGTAAATCTCCTTATCGGTTGGCGGACTAGTGACGACTATTGTAGCCGCCCGGCGCAAAACGTGTCGTCTGGGCGGATCACTGCGTGATGACGGCAACCGCGCCGCCCGACGGCGCCAATTTCAAGGTCAGGCTCTGGCCCGCAGTCACCTGGCGCGTGCTGGCGCGCAGGTGGCTGGCGTCCTTGCCGTCTTCCAGCACCTGCGCGGTGAAGCCTCCCTTGCCGAGGAATGCCAGCGGCACCTTGATCGTGCGCGCGGCTTCGTTGGTCATCGCGCCCAGGTACCAGGTATTGCCCTTGCGTCGGGCCGAGACGATGTACTGGCCGATGTCGCCAGCCAGGATGCGGGTTTCGTCCCAGGTCGTCGGTACCTGCTGGATGAATTGCGCGCCATCGGCCCACGTGCCGTCGGCGTTCTTGTAGGCAGCCGGGGCGTCGGACACCATTTGCAGCGGGCTGTCATAGACCACGTACATGGCCACGGCCTGGCCGCGCGTGGTCAGCACCATCGGCTCGTGGTTGCGGGCGACAAAGTTGGCCGGCGCGGCGTTGCGGAATCCCCCGGGCGTGTAATCCATCGGCCCCAAAATCATGCGCGTAAAGGGCAATGTGACGTTGTGGGTGGCGGTGATGCGGGCGCTCCACTTGTTGTTCTCCGCGCCCAGCACGCCCTCCTGGGTGATGTAGTTGGGCCAGGTGCGGTTGAGGCCATCGGGCGGGTAGGCGCCGTGCAGGTTGACCATCAGCTTGTACTCGGCGGCCTTGGCCAGCACCTTGTGGTACCAGTCCACCATCTCCTGGTCGTTGCGGTTCATGAAGTCCACCTTGACGCCCTTGACGCCCCAGGCGGCGTACTGTTTGAAGGCAGCGTCCATCTGGCGGTCGAGCTGGTGCCACTGCACCCACAGCCACACGCCCACGTTGCGCTCGCGCGCATATTGCATCAGCGCCGGCATGTCCATTTCCGGCTTGGCGCGGGTGACGTCGGCCTGCGGATTGGGTTCGATGTCGCTGCCCACCGACCAGCCTTCGTCGATCAGGATATCGTCGAGCTTCATCTCCTTCGAAAAATCGACAAAGGCGCGGTAGGTGGCGGTATTCACGCCCGCGTTGGGGACGTTCACGGCCCAGTCGTTCCACCAGTCCCACGAGGTCTTGCCCGGCTTGATCCAGCTGGTGTCGGCAATGCGCGATGGCGCCGCCAGCGTGGGGATCAGCGCGGAAGCGGCCAGGTCGCCGGGCGCGTCGCCCAGCATCACCACGCGCCACGGTGTTCTAAAACCGTCGCCCTTGAACTGCACGTTGGCCGACACGGTCTTGCGCGAGCGGAAATCGCGGTCGTTGTCGAAGCGCGGCGGCAGCGTCACGCCCACGCCCAGGCCGGCGTCACCGCGGCCGGACAGGAAGAAGCCCGGGTAATCCTTGACGTCCGATTCGGCAATCGCAAACGTGGTGTTGCCAGCGCCGGTCTTGCATACCAGCGGCGCGATGACGTTGTGGAAGTTGCGGATTTTCGACGCCTTCATCTGGTCGTACTCGGCTTCGAAGCTGGTGTCGAAGCGGCCCATGTTGGCGCCCCAGCAGTCATAGTCTTTGGCGAAGTTGAACTGGGTGTCTTCGGCCTTGACGTTCAGTGCCTTGACACCTGGCTGTTCCGGCACCACGTAGCGCAGCGCCACGCCGTTGTCGTATGCGCGCACCAGCAGCTGGAACTTCAGCGCGGCGCTGGCGTCAAACGTCAGGGCCAGTTGCCGGTAGTGGTCGGGCGCGGTGCTGGCCTTGCCCAGCACGATCTGGTACGTGTCGTTGACGGTGGTTTGTTGCTGGTCCACCAGGCGTGCACCCCGGCCGATGGTGCCGATATCGAGTTTCAGGCCCAGCGGCGACGGCTCGATGATGCGCTTGCCGTCGCGGGCGAGCGACCAGGTCAGCTGCGCGCTGTCGATGGTGACGGCGTTGCGGCCATCGGGGGAGTTGACGGTCACGGTTTGCGCCGAGGCGGCGGCGCAGCACAGGGTGGCAACGATGAAGCCGACGGTGCGTATCTTGGGAGTATTGCGGATGTTGCGAACAGGCGCTGGCATGGTGTCTCCGATGGGTGGGCGCTATTGGATGGGACGTGTGCGCTTTTAGGGTAGCCTGGCATTTTGCTGGCGTGTTGCCTTGCAGGCAATTGCGAAATTCACCAAGCCAACCTATGTTTTTTTAGCGTATCGACATCGCCGGCGTCGTCGGAGTGTTCCTACTTGATCCCAAGCCGCAAGCCGATGTTCGCCCCGCCCACGGCTGCGCATTATGGAGACCCTGTCGCGGCCGATAGGCGGACGCGAGGATTCTCAGGAGACTTGTCATGGCAAATTCGAACCAAGGTAACAAAGGTAACCAGCAGTCGGGCAATCAAGGGGGAAATCAAGGCGGCGGCCGTGGTTTCGCCTCGATGGATCCCGAACGTCAACGCGAGATCGCTGCCGAAGGCGGCCGTGCTGCGCACGCCTCCGGCAACGCCCACGAGTTCGACTCGGAAGAAGCCCGCCAGGCTGGCAGCCAAAGCCACAAAAACACCAATAATCAGCAAAGTGCCTCCGGCGGCAGCTCGTCCGGCGGTACCCGGGGCGGCACGCCTGAACAACATGCCGAAGCTGGCCGCCAAAGCCACAAAAACACGGGCAACCAGCAAAGCGGCGCAGGTTCGGGCAGCCGCAGCAGTTCTGGTGTCAGTTCCAGTTCGAGTTCCGCTGGCACCCGGGGCGGAACGCCGGAGCAACATGCGGAAGCTGGCCGCCAAAGTCACAAGAACCGTTGACGCGGCGCTGTCGCGTACCACCCGCAGCAAGCCCGCAGCGGCGTCCTGGCCCTCGCCTGGCGCCGTTGCGGGAGGTTTGCCAGATGTCGTATCCTCCGTACCTTGCCGCTATCGACCATGCACAATTACTCCGGACCCCGCGTAACCACCGTCACGCCGTCCAGCCGGCAGGCCTCCACGGCTGCGCGCGAAAACCTGTTTCGCGCGATTGCCGATCTCGAACACGCGGTAGCGGCGTGGCTCGCCACGCCCGCCGCCTGGGATCAGCGCACCCATCCCTCCATCCGGCAATTCCTGGTCGATATCCGCGAATACGCCACCGCGCTGGAACGCGACGGCAAGGTGTCACCGAATATCATCATCGCCGCCGCCGACCGCCTGGCCGGCAAGGTCCACGATCTCGAGGTCGACCGCTGCACAGGCGCCGTACGCACCGCGCTGGACGATTACGTACAGGTGCTGCAAGGTTGATGGCGCTTGTTCGATTGCGGCTGCCGCCCGGTGCATGCAAAGGGACGCAGGGTGTTCAGGCAATACGCGTGCACGCGGCCTCTCTGCTAACTGACGGACCTGCGGTGTCGGCACGCAGCGGGACCAGCGAGGTTACTCCTGCGTGGCCTTCGCCCGCACCTTCGCCCGCACTTTCGCCACCTCGCGTTCGGTCACCGGCGCGCCGGTGTTGCTCCAACCCTGGCGCACGAACGACGCCAGCGCTGCCACTTCCCTGTCGTCCAGGCGTTTGCCGAAGCCCGGCATCACCAGGATCGACGGCGCCTTGTCGGTCGATGGCGTGCGCGCGCCTTGCATGATCACGTGGATCAGCGCGGCCGGGCTGTCGGCGTTGGCGACGGTGGCGCCGTCGAGCACCGGGAACACGCGAGCTGCGCCTTTGCCGGTCACGAAGTGACAGGCGGCGCAGTTGTCCAGGTACAGGCGTTCACCGAGGGTCAGGTTGGTAGCCGCCGTCAGTTTTTTTGCCGTCGCTGCCACGCCCTGGGCCTGGACGGTGGCAGTGCGCGGCGCGGCGGGTGGCAGGGTTTTCAGGTAAGCGGCGATCGCGTGCAGGTCGGTATCGTTCAGGTGCGCGGTACTGTGCTCGACCACGGCCGTCATTTCACCGGCCACGGCGGACGTGGTATTACGCCCCGTTTGCAGGTAATCGACGATGGCCGCCTCGTTCCAGCGCGGCAGGCCGCGCAGCGAGGGTACCGGCCAGCCATTCAAGTCGCCGCCGGCGAGGAATTTCGCTTCCGAGCTGTCGCTGGCCTTTTCGTTCATGGCGAAACCGCGCGGCGTGTGGCAGCTGCTGCAGTGGCCCAGGCCTTCGACCAGGTAGGCGCCGTTGCGCACCTGCGCGCTCCAGCCCGGCTGTGCCTTGAACGGCTGGTCGGAGGCGAACATGAAGTTCCACACGCCCATGCCCCAGCGCAGGTTGAACGGGAAGTCCATATTGGTTGCCGGCGGCGCGTACGCCGATGGTTTGACGCCCGCCTGGAAGTAGGCGTACAGCGCCTTGATGTCGGCATCGTTAACCTTGGCGTAGCTGGTGTACGGCATGGCCGGGTACAGGTGGGTACCGTCCGGTTTCACGCCCTTGCGTACCGCGTCGGCAAATTGCTGCTCGGTGTAGGCGCCGATGCCGTGCTGCTTGTCGGGCGTGATGTTGGTCGAGTAGATGATGCCGTGGCCGCTGTCGATGGCCAGGCCGCCGGCAAACGCCGGTTTGCCGGGTGCGCTGTGGCAGGCGATGCAGTCACCGGCGCGGGCCAGGTAGGCGCCGCGCTGGACCAGTGTTTCCGCTGGCGCGGCATGCGCGGCGCCAGCGATCAGTCCCGCAGCAAACGTCAGACATTGCGCGAATTTTTTCACGGTATTTTTCATGTTCATACTTGCACCAGCGGGCCAGGGTTTTTCAGGTAGTGGTTCTTGATCGCCTCGGCCGCGAACAGCGTGATGGCGCCGATGGTGGCAGTCGGGTTGGCCTGGAAGTTCTGCGGGAACGCATTGCCGCCCGGGACAAATACGTTGTGCACATCCCACGATTGCAGGTAGCGGTTCAGCGCCGAGTCGCGCGGCGAATCGCCCATGATGGCGCCGCCCACGTTGTGGGTGGACACATACTTGGTGATGTCCCAGTGCGAATCGAGCCCCAGGAAACTCTCCGACATGAAGTCCGGCTTCATTTCCTTGGCGATCTTGCCGACGATCTCGCGCAGGTAGCGCTGCAATTTCAGTTCGTTCTGGCGCCAGTCGAACGTCATGCGCAGCAGCGGCTGGCCCCACGGGTCTTTATAGGTCGGGTCGAGGTCGAGGAAGTGGCCGCGATACGACATGCAGGTGGTGGTGATGCCGATCTTCATCGAACGGTCATACCAGTCCACCATGCCTTCTTTCCAGCCCTGGCCCCAGCTTGGCGTACCCGGCGGCAGCGCGGTGCCGATCGGCGCGCCGGTCGATTGCGAGCTGTGGATCTTGGCGCCACCGAGAAAGCCGAGCCTGATGCCATCGTCGTAATTGCCGGGCGAAATGTCGTTGAACATTTCGCCGGTGGCGCCGGCCGTGGCGAACGAATTGAAGTGCTTGTCCTTGAAGAACAAGGTCGCCGCGCCGTTCGACAGGAAGGCGTAGTTGCGGCCGATGGTGCCGGTTTCGGTGATCGGATCGTACGGCTTGCCGATGCCGGACAACAGCATCAGGCGCACGTTGGCGAACTGGAAGCTCGACAGGATGACGATTTTGGCCGGCTGAAACACTTCGCGCTGCTGCTCGTCGATATAGGTCACGCCCCGGGCGGTCTTTTTATCGGCGTGCAGATCGACGCGGATCACCATCGCGTTGGCCTTGTAGTCGAAATTGGGCATGCGCTTGACCACGTCGAGAATGGTGGTCTGCGGCGAAGCTTTCGAATAGTTCAGGCACGGGTACTTGCTGCAATAACCGCAGTAATTGCACGGCGCCAGTTGCGAGCCGTACGGGTTGGTCCAGGCACTCGAGACGTTGGCCGATGGATTGGGAAACGGGTGGTAGCCCATGTTTTTCGCGGTGGCCGCGAACAGCGAGCTGTTGTAGGTGTCGTGCAGCGCCGGCAGCGGGTAGGGGCTGGAACGGGGACCTTCGAACGGGTCGCCGCCGGGCTGGATCTGGCCGTTCAGGTTGCCGGTATTGCCGGACAGGCCGCAGATCTTGTCGAACTTGTCGTAGTGCGGTTCGATCTCTGCCCAGGTAAATGGGAAATCCTTGACGCGCATGTCGGGGTCGAGCGCGCCGCGCTTGTACGCCTGGTCGGCATAGGTCTTGAGCTTGATATCGGTGGGCGTAGGGCGGATCAGCACGCCGGTCCAGTGCAGGCCGGAGCCGCCGACGCCGGTGCCGGGCGCAAACGCGCCCCACTTGCGGGTGGGCAGGGCGGTCTCACCGGTGTTGTAGCGCACGGTCAGGGCGGCGTCGCGCGGGGTGGCAAACACCTTGTTGCGGATCGCGTAGGCGTACTGGTCGGCCGGCTTCGGGTAGGCGAAGTCTTCGGGTGGACGGTCGGGGCCGCGTTCGAGCGCGCGTACTTTCAGGCCAGCCTGCGCCAGTTCGATGGCCATGATGGAGCCGGCCCAGCCGAGTCCGACGATGACGACATCGACGTCGTCATTGGTAATTTTTTGCATAAGGTACCTATTGGTTAGGAGGCCTCTAAAACCGTAGCGAGCGGTCGGTTATCGTCCTGAGTAGCGCAGGCGGACGAACGTACGCTGAGCAACACAAGGGCGATAGGCGATCGCGCAGTAGGTTTTAGTGCCTCATCAAGCGCGCTTGCCGGAGAGGCTCACTGGCCCAAGCGGATATTTGACGTTATGGGTATCGACCCATTCGGTGAAGGCGGCGCGGGCGCCGGGGAAGCCTATCGCTACCCAGGCCTTCATGTCCTTGTTGCCGCCGTAGGCGGGGTCGGCCAGGTAGCCGTTCTTGGCGTCGCCCAGCATCTGGCCGAAAAACTGCGAAGCTTTCAATGACGGATCGCCCAGGGCGGCGAAGTCGATGTCGTTTTTTTGCAGCCTGGTGAGCAGCGCATCCTTGTCGGCGGGCGACAGTTGCTGGAACTGCTTGCCGTGTACGGCCACGCTGGCCTGCTGCGCCAGCCTGATGCCGATCCGGTACATGTCCTGCGGGCTATGGGTTTGCTGGAACCCCATGGTGGCCGGCGCATCGGCCTGGTGCGGCCCCTGCATATAGACATCGTCGCCGAGGCCGTTCTTCAGTTGCTGGTCGATAAACACGGGCACATTGGTTTCCAGCGCGCCGGGGCCACGGCCTTCGGCCGGGATCAGGCGGTCGCAGGCGGCCAGCAGGAACTGCCATTCGGGCGCCGTGAAAAACACCGGCTGGTAGCGTTGCAGGTCGGTGCCTTCCAGGCCTTCGGCCTTTGCTTTATAGATCGGGGCGGTCACCAGGGGAACGGCTGCCGCAGTCGCCATCAGGATGGTGCGGCGTGACAGATTGACGTTATCTTTGGACATGATGGGTGGGTAACACAGCGTTGTACGATGTGTGATGAGTTTCCAAAGGGGTAAGGATACGCGCGGATGCTGCACTGCGATACTTACCGATTGGATAGGAAAGATTGCTCCTACTTCCATGCAACTACTTTTTTTATATAAAGCTTATGCCTAATCGTTCGTTCCTTTATACAAGTGCAAGCCTTATATTGTTTTCACATAAAAACAACCCGCAACGATGATTGGTCATATATGAATAAATTTTCAGTTCAGCCACAGCTGCAACGCCGCCTGCTCAGTGTTGCCATCGGCACGCTGTTCGCCACTGCCGGTACCGCCCACGCGCAATCGGCCGATGCCCCCCGCCGTAGCCCCGGAAGCCACGGTAGTGGTGACCGGCACCCGCGTCTCGAACCGCTCTGTGCTCGATACCGCCTCGGCCGTCGATGTGATTTCCGCCAAGACCTTGAGCAACAACGGCGTGACCGAAGTGAGCGAGTCGCTGTCGAAAGTGCTGCCTGCGCTGAACTTTCCACGCCCGGGCCTGACCGACGGTACCGACACCGTGCGCCCGGTCACCCTGCGCGGCCTGGCGCCCGACCAGGTGCTGGTGCTGGTGAACTCCAAGCGCCGCCATGCGTCCTCGCTGGTCAACGTGAACGGCACCATCGGCCGTGGCTCGGCTTCGACCGACATCAATACCCTGCCGTCCGGCATCATCAATACCGTGGAAGTGCTGCGTGACGGCGCTGCCGCCCAGTACGGTTCCGATGCGATCGCTGGCGTGATCAACTTCCGTCTGCGTGAAAACCGCAGCGGCGGCGCCCTGAGCGCCACCGGCGGCGTGCGCAAGACCGAATACAGCTTCAACCCGGTGGCGCAGCCGACCGGCCTTGGCCTCTCCGTGCCGACCGAACGCAAGCGCACCGACGGCCAAACCTACACCGTGGGTGGCTGGAAAGGTTTTGAATTGGGCGACAACGGCTTCCTGACCGTCGCGGCCGAACTGAAGCAGCAACAACACAGCGAGCGCAGCGCCTACGACACGCGCCAGTTCTACCCGCGCGTGGGCAACGCCACCACCGGCGCCTTCGATCCGCGTGAACTGACCGCCAACCGCTACGACACCTGGTCCGGCGACCCCAACCTCAAGCAGGCGACCCTGTTTGCCAATGCGGGCCAGACCCTGGCCAGCGGCCAGAAAATCTACGGCTGGGCCAGCTATCAGCGGCGCGAGTCGGAATCGGCAGCGTTCTTCCGTCGCCCATTGCAGGATGAAAACGTGGCGGCGATTTATCCGGACGGCTTCCTGCCTGTGATCGAACCGACCGTGACCGACTTCAGCGCGGCGCTGGGCACCACCTGGAGCGGCCAGGGCTGGGACTACGACACTTCGCTGACTTACGGCAAGAACAAGATGGCGTTCGATGTCACCAATACGCTCAACCGCTCGATCGGCGCGGCCAGCAAGACCGACTTCGACGCTGGCGGCTTCGCCTACGAACAACTGTCGGCCAACTTCTCGGCCGTGCGTCCGGTGGACGTGGCCTTCCTGTCCAAGCCGCTCAACGTGGCCGTGGGCGCCGAGGCGCGCTGGGAAAATTATGAATTGTGGGCCGGCGAGCCCGATTCCTACCGCTACGGCGGCGTGTTGCTGGCCAACGGCACGCCATCGGCGGCAGGTGCCCAGGGTTTCCCGGGCTACCGTCCGGAAAACGCGGTGGACAAGGGCCGCCATTCCACCGGCGCCTTCATCGACCTGGAAACCAACCTGACCGACAAATTGCTGACCTCGCTGGCAGCGCGCGCCGAGCATTATTCTGACTTCGGCAGCAACGTCACCGGCAAGCTGGCCGCCCGCTACGACTTCGTGCCGGAATTCGCCCTGCGCGGTTCGATCCAGAACGGCTTCCGTGCACCGTCGCCGCAGCAGCAGCTCTACACGTCCACGTCCACCAATTTTATTGACGGCGTGCCGTTCGATATCGTGACCCTGCGTCCGACCGACGCTGCTGCGGTCGCGCTGGGCGCCAAGCCGCTCGACGCCGAGAAATCGGTCAACTTCTCGCTGGGCGCGGTGTTCCGCGTTGGCGCGCTGAGCATCACGGCCGACGCCTACCGCATCAATATCGATAACCGCATCGTGCTGTCGGAAAACTTGAACGCGGCCAATGTGCGTACTTACCTGGCGTCGCGTGGTTATGCCGGCATCGGCGGCGCCCGCTTCTTCATCAACGGCGTCGATACCCGCACCGACGGCATCGACATCGTGGCCAACTACCCATGGCGTTCGGCCGCCTACGGCAAGTTCGACTTCACCCTGGCCGGCAACTACAACAAGACCGAAGTCAAACGCGTGCCGCAAACGGCCGAACTCGCTGCGTTGAACCCGGCGCCGGTGCTGTTCGGCCGCGCCAACGTGATCAGCCTGGAAAAAGGCCAGCCGAAAAACAAGATCACGGCATCGGTCAACTGGGAGCAGGCAGCTTGGGGCGTGAGCGCCAGCGCCACCCGCTACGGCGAAATCATTTCGGCCGGCACCACGGCCGCGACGGACGTGACTGTTTCGGCGAAAACCATCGTCAACGCCGAAGGCCGCTACGCCATTACCAAGCAAACCCAGCTGGCGCTGGGCGCCGACAACCTGTTCGATATCTACCCGGACTCGCTGCCGTCGTCGCTGACCTCGAACGCGGCCGCGCCGTTCTCCAACCGGGCGCCGTTCGGTCGGGGCGGACGCTTTGTGTACGCCCGTGTGAACTACACGTTCTGATTTTTTGAATGGCGAACCGGACTTGTTGATGGTCCGGTTCGTTGTCTCGAAAACGCAAAAATCACGTCGATTTCAGTCGTGCCGCATGCGGTGGGCGTAAAGTGGATGGCTCGAAAAGGAGATCATCATGACGACTTCCGCTCAGCCTGACGCGGCACAGCCCGTTCCTGCGGCCATGCACACCATCACGCCCCACCTCGTTTGCGAGGGCGCGGCAGCAGCGATGGCCTATTACCAACAAGCATTCAATGCCGTGGAAACCATGCGCCTGCCCGGTCCCGACGGCAAGATCATGCATGCCAGCATGCGCATCGGCGACTCCACCATCATGCTGGTGGACGATTTTCCCGAGCATGGCAGCATGGGCCCCAAGGCGCTCAAGGGCAGTCCGGTTACGCTGCATTTGTACGTGGCCGATGTCGATGCGGCTTATGCCCAGGCAATCGCAGCTGGCGGCGAGGCCAAAATGCCGCCGCAGGACATGTTCTGGGGCGACCGCTACGGCATGCTGGTCGATCCGTTCGGCCACTACTGGGCCATCGCCACCCACCAGCGCGATTTGAGTACCGAGGAAATCATGCGGGCCATGGCGCAGCAGGGGCCCGGTGGTTGCGGCTGACCGGCCTGAATCCCGCCTGAGTTGAGCCGCAATGCAGCTGGAATCGCGCAGGAATCCGGCTGAAGCACGCCCGCGAGCCCTTGCTCGTACCGGCGCAACAACGGTATACCGGCCTCGCACCTGCCGATAGCCCTGGTCGGCCCACGAAAGCTTGCCGAGGCGTGCTATCACTTGGGATAATGCTTTTAAGAAATTACCCAGGAGTCATGCATGGAATTCGTGGTACTGCGCCGCGCCAACCAGAGTACCGAACGCGGCGATCAGCCGCCGGCGCTGGAGCCGGGCGTCTTCATGCGCCCCAGCGACAGCGCGCTGCGCCTGGTGCGTCGCGATGGCGTGTGGAGCCGTGATACCGGGCCTTACCCGCCGCGTGAGATCGTGGCCGGTTTTACGCTGGTGCAGTCGCCGTCGCGCGCCGACGTGATCGAGCAGGTGCGGTGGTGGCCGTTGTTCGACGCCGGCGCGGTTTATGAAATCCGCGACCAGGTGCCTTTCGCCGACGGCAGGGCACACGGCCCCGCGCCCGGCAGTGTGCCGGAACGCAATCCGGACTGGACCCGGTACGTGGTGTTCCTGCGGTCGGACTTCGAGGCCGAGTTCGGCATTGCCCCACCGGCGCAAGCGCTGGCGCGCATGCGCGCCCACGAAGAACGCAGTGCGCGCGCCGGCGTGCTGCTGGCCGGCAGCGCCCTGAGTGCCACGCGCACGGCCACGCGGGTGCACTTTGCCAACGCCAATACCTCGCTGGTGGCGGGACCGTTTGCCGATACGCGGGAACTGGTGGCGGGCTACTGGATCATCCAGGCCGCTACCCTGGACCTGGCGATTGCCTGGGCCGGCGGCTGCCCGTACCCGCACGCGGGCGACGTCACCGTCGAAATCCGCGAGGTGTGCGAACGCCGCGAGCAGCGTGAATTCACGCCGGAGATGCGCGCCGCCGAAGAACGGATGCGCGCCGAATTGCTTGAAGGGATGCTGCGCGAGGCCTCGGAGCAGCGCAAGCGCGGCTATTAGCCTGCTCGCGTTGCGCCAGTTCAGGCCAGCGTTTTTTCCAGGATACCCACCAGGGCTTCGATGCCGTCGGCATCATCCTGGTCGAAGCGGTTCGGCAGCGGGCTGTCGAGGTCGAACACGCCCATGATTTCGCCGTTGGGACGGCGTACCGGTACCACCAGTTCCGACCGCGAATTGACGTCGCAGGCGATATGGCCCGGGAACGCGTGCACGTCCGGCACGACAATCGATTTTCCCTCCACCACCGTGGTGCCGCACACGCCACGGCCTTTCTTGATGCGGATACAGGCCGGCTTGCCCTGGAACGGTCCCAGTACCAGCTCGTCACCCTGCAGGAAATAGAAGCCGGCCCAGTTCAGGCCCGGCATGGCGTTGAATACCAGCGAGCTGAAGTTTGCGGAGTTGGCGATCAGGTCGGTCTCACCGTGTACCAGGCCGGTCAGTTGCGAACGCAGGTCGTCGAACATGGCGTGCTTGGCCGCGGGCGTGTCGGTGCCGTAGGCGGTGTCGTTGAGGGTAAAAGTCATAATGGTCGGCTCGGAAACTGGAGAAAACGCATATGTTAGCGCAAGCAAGCGTTTGCCGTCAGTTCCTCCTACAGCATACTAGGCAGTGTCCGATGGCGCCCCGCAATCGTGCGCGATACTCTGGATTCCATACGCCGCACCGGCGTTTTTGAGGAACTCCCATGGCCACCAGCAAACGCAGCGTCAGCCCGTCCCGCACGGGCAAGCCCACCTTCACCGCCACCGTCCACGGTGGCGATCCCGCGTTACCGCCACCCGTGCCGGCTGGCGCTATTTGTCTTTCCACGTTGCTGATGGTCGGCGCCGACCGCGTGATCATCGACGCTGCGGAAGACGACGACCTGCACTTCATGGCCGAGTACATCGATCCTGCCTGAGGCGGTGAAGGCGTTCCCGGCCACGGGGCTGGGTGCGGTGCCTGACAGACGGCGCCGGCGGGCGGCGACAGAATGGCGTTATCCTGTTCTGAAAGCCGCGTATGTGTGCAATGACGTCCGACATGGTGGTGGTGCGCAAGGAAGGACTGTATTGCGTGCCGGGCCAGTTCTATATCGACCCCTGGCGGCCAGTGGAGCGCGCCGTCATCACGCACGCCCATGGCGACCATGCGCGCGGCGGCCATCGCCACTACCTGGCAGCCACGCCCGGTGTCGGTGTGCTCAAGTCACGGCTCGGCGATATCCACATCGACGGCCTGGCCTATGGCGAGACCGTGGTGCACAACGGCGTCACCATCTCGCTGCACCCGGCCGGCCACGTGCTCGGTTCGGCGCAGGTGCGCATGGCGTACCGGGGCGAAGTGTGGGTGGCCTCCGGCGACTACAAGGTCGAGGCCGATAGCACGTGCACGCCGTTCGAGCCGGTGCGCTGCGATACCTTCATCACCGAATCGACGTTCGGGCTGCCGGTCTACCGCTGGCAGCCGCAGCAGGACGTGTACGACGACATCAACGACTGGTGGCGCGCCAACGCTGCGCAGGGACGCGCCAGCGTGATGCAGTGCTACAGCTTCGGCAAGGCGCAGCGCATTTTGAGTGGCCTGGAAGCGGACATCGGCCCCATCGTCTGCCATGGCGCCGTGCAAACCCTCAATACGGTTTACCGCGACAGCGGCGTGTGGCTGCCGCCCACAGTGATGGTGGGCGACGTCGACAAGGAAGACCTCAAGCGATCTCTGGTGATTGCGCCGCCGTCGGCGGCCGGTTCGCCGTGGGTCAAGCGCTTTGGCGATTTTTCCGACGCGTTTGCCAGCGGCTGGATGCAGTTGCGCGGCGCGCGCCGCCGCCGTGGCGTCGATCGCGGCTTCGTACTGTCCGACCACGCCGACTGGCCCGGCTTGATGCAGGCAATTACCGCCACTGGCGCCCAGCGGGTGATCGTCACCCATGGTTCGATCGCGGTCCTGGTGCGCTGGTTGCAGCAGCAGGGTCTGCAGGCCAGCGGCTTTGATACCGAGTACGGCGACGATGAGGCCGACGATGCAGGCGTGGGCAATGCCGCCAGCAGTGCCGCCGACAATGCAAGCGGTACCGCCACAGCCACAGCCGACGTCGCAGCCACCGCCACCGCCAACGTCACAGCCAACGTCACAGCCAACGTCACAGCCGCGTCTGCCGAAGCCGTCTCCACCGACGCTGCACCGGCGGGAGCACGCCATGCGTGACTTCGCCCTGCTGTACGCCGAGCTGGACGAAACCACGTCCACCACGCGCAAGCTCAATGCGCTGCAACAGTATTTTCGCACCGCTGCGCCGGCCGACGCGGCCTGGGCCGTGTATTTCCTGGCTGGCGGCAAGCCGCGCCAGGCCGTGCCGACCAAGCTGCTGCGCCAGTTCGCCATCGAATACTCGGGCCTGGATGACTGGCTGTTCGACGAGTGCTACCACGCCGTCGGCGACCTGGCCGAAACCATCGCCCACATCCTGCCACCGCCGAACCAGCCCAGCGAAATCGGCCTGGCCGACTGGATCGAACTTGGCATCGCGCCATTGCGCGGCGCCGACCCCGGCACCGTGCGCAGCGCGCTGCTGTTGTACTGGGACCAGCTTGATACGCGCGAGCGCTTCCTGCTGACCAAGCTGATTGGCGGCGGCTTCCGGGTGGGCGTGTCGCGCCTGCTGGTCACGCGCGCGCTCAGCGCCATTGCCGGTCTCGACAGCAAACTGATCGCCCAGCGCCTGATGGGCTGGACCGACGGCAGCGTCAAGCCGACGGCTGCCGGCTTCCAGCAACTGATCGCCGAGCATACCGAAGAGGAACATGCGCAGCGCGGCGGCCAGCCGTATCCGTTCTTTCTGGCCCACCAGCTCGACCGCGAACCGGAAGCGCTGGGCGAATTGTCCCGGTGGCAGGTGGAATGGAAATACGACGGCATGCGCGCCCAGCTGGTCAGCCGCAAAGGCCAGAACTGGCTGTGGTCACGCGGCGAAGACCTGATTACCGAGCGCTTCCCGGAGCTGGCCGTGCTGCGTCTGCCCGACGGTGTGGTGATCGACGGCGAAATCCTGGTCTGGCACGGCGGCGACGCCCCGGCGCCGTTTGCTGATCTGCAAAAGCGCATGGGCCGCAAGCAGGTCTCGGCGCGGCTGCTCGGCGAATTGCCGGCGGTGCTAGTCGCATACGACCTGCTCGAATACGAAGGCCGCGACCTGCGCACCTTGCCGCAAGCCCAGCGCCGCGCCATGCTCGAACAGCTGGTGGCCACGCTGCAAGTGCAGCAGGGTGCACCGCAACTGCGGCTGGCGCCCGTGATCCGCGCCGACAGCTGGGAGCAACTGGCCGAGATCCGCGCCGAATCGCGCCAGCGCGGCGTGGAAGGCATGATGCTCAAAGCGGCCGATGCACAATATGGCGTGGGCCGCACCAAGAATGTCGGCACGTGGTGGAAGTGGAAGATCGACCCGTACAGCATCGACGCCGTGCTGATCTACGCCCAGGCCGGCCACGGCCGCCGTGCCTCGCTGTACACCGACTACACTTTTGCCGTCTGGGATGAAGCAGGCGAAGGCGAGGGCGGCCGCAAGCTGGTACCGTTCGCCAAGGCCTATTCGGGCCTGACCGACGCCGAGATCGCCAAGGTGGACCACGCGATCCGCCGCACGACGATCGAAAAATTCGGCCCGGTAAGGAGCGTGACACCGAGCATGGTGTTCGAGATCGGCTTCGAAGGCATCGCCAGCTCGCCGCGCCACAAGTCCGGCATCGCGGTGCGCTTCCCGCGCATCCTGCGCCAGCGCCAGGACAAGACCGTGGACCAGGCCGATACGCTCGACGCCCTGAAAAGCCTGCTGGTCGCTCCATGACGGCGCGCCCCCGCACCAGCTTGCGCGCCCAACTGGCCAGGCCGCGTCCTGCGCCAAGCGGTGCAGCAGTCGGGAGCCGCGCCGATACGCTTGTCGCCATGCCTGCCAACAAGTCCGTCGTCACCGCCGCCAACCAGACGAACGAGCCGCTGGCCGATTCCGCTACCGCACCAGCCATCGATCCGGCCGGCAGCCCGGTCGCGAGAGCGCAAGCCGGACCGGAAGCCAACCCGCCAATCAACCCGGCAGCCGAAACCGATGTCAGCTCGTCAGCCAAGGTTCCCGCCAGGTCAGTCGCCAACTCTTCGGTCAAGTCTTCCGCCAGGTCAGCCACCAACCTGTCGGCCAAAGTCCCTGCCAGGCGGGGCGGCAACCCGGTCGCCAAATCCACCGGCCCCTCACCGACCCAGGCCAAAGCGTGGTTCGCCGCGCGCGGCTGGAAAGTGTTTCCATTCCAGCGTGATGTCTGGCAAGCCGCGATGGCCGGCCAGTCGGGGCTGCTGCACGCGAGCACCGGCGCTGGTAAAACTTACGCGGTCTGGTTTGCCGCCTTGCAGCGCGCCGCCCTGCACAAGCGCCCGCGCGTGGGCCTGAAAGTATTGTGGCTGACGCCTATGCGCGCGCTGGCGGCCGACACCCTGCGCGCGTTGCAGGATTCGGCCGCCGACCTGCTGCCGGCGTGGCAGATCGAGGCGCGCACCGGCGACACCGGCTCGGCCCAGCGCGCCCGCCAGAACAAGCGCCTGCCCGACACCCTGGTCACCACGCCCGAGAGCCTGACCCTGATGCTGAGCAAGGCCGATGCGGTTGCCCAGTTCGCCCAGCTGGACATGGTGATCATCGACGAATGGCACGAGCTGATGGGCAACAAGCGCGGCGTGCAGACCCAGCTGGCGCTGGCGCGCCTGCGCCACTGGAATCCGGGCCTGGTGGTGTGGGGCCTGTCGGCCACGCTGGGCAACCTGGCGCAAGCGCGCGAGGCGTTGATGCCCGACGGCGTGGCAGTGGAGGGCCATGTCGCCAAGGACATCGTGGTCGATACCCTGATCCCCGACCATCCGTCGCGCTTCCCGTGGGGCGGCCACCTGGGCCTGCAAATGCTGCCGCGCGTGATTGACGAAATCGAACGCCACGCCACCACGCTGGTGTTTACCAATACCCGTTCGCAGGCCGAGCTGTGGTACCAGAACATGCTCGATGCCCGTCCCGATTGGGCCGGACTGATTGCGCTGCACCACGGTTCGCTCGACAAGCAGGTGCGCGACTGGGTGGAACTGGGCCTCAAGAGTGGGCAACTGAAAGCCGTGATTTGCACGTCGAGCCTGGACCTGGGCGTCGATTTCCTGCCTGTGGAACGGGTGCTGCAAATCGGCAGCGCCAAGGGCATCGCCCGCTTGCTGCAACGGGCCGGGCGCAGCGGCCACGCACCGGGCCGCGTTTCGCGCTTGACGCTGGTGCCCACCCAGAGCATGGAACTGCTGGAAGCGGCCGGCGCCCGGCAAGCGGTGGCCGCGCGCGATATCGAGGCGCGGCCGGTGCCGTATAAACCGCTCGACGTGCTGGTGCAGCACATGGTGACCATCGCGCTGGGCGGCGGCTTCCGTTCGGCGGAATTGCTGGCCGAGGTGCGCACGGCGTGGTCGTACCGCGATCTCACTGAAGAAGAATGGCAATGGGCGCTCGATTTTATCGCCCGTGGCGGCCAGACCCTGGCCGTATATCCAGAATACCGCCGCGTGCTGCCCGACGACGAGGGCGTCTACCGCGTGCCGGACGCCGCCATTGGACGCCGTCACCGCATGGGCATCGGCACCATCGTCTCCGATTCCAGCCTGCAAGTGAAATACGTGAGCGGCGGGCGGCTGGGCAGCGTGGAGGAATCGTTCATCTCGCGCCTGAAGCAGGGCGACCATTTCCTGTTTGCCGGCCGCATCCTGGAATTCGTGCGCCTGCACGAGATGACAGCCTACGTGCGCCGCGCCACCGGCACCCGTGGCGCCGTGCCGCGCTGGCAGGGCGGCAGGATGCCAATGTCGTCCGAGCTGGCCCACGCCGCGCTCGAACAACTACGCTTGGCGACAATTGACGGCGCCGAAACGCTGGGCCCGGAAATGCAGGCGATTGCGCCACTCTTGGCCACCCAGCAAAAATGGTCGGCGCTGCCCACGCCCGACACCACCGTGATCGAAACCATGCACAGCCGCGAAGGACGCCACCTGTTCATGTTTCCGTTTGCAGGCCGCTCGGTCCACGTCGGCCTGGCGTCGCTGATTGCCTGGCGCGTGGCGCGGGTGACGCCGGTGACGTTTTCAATCGCTGTCAACGACTACGGCTTCGAGCTGCTGGCCGCGCAGGAACTCGATTGGACGGCGCTGCTCGACGTGGGCCATGGCGCCAAAGCCGGCCTGTTCGGCACCGATAACTTGCTGGAAGACGTGCTGGCCAGCCTGAACGCGACCGAGCTGTCGCAGCGGCGCTTTCGCGAGATCGCCCGCATCGCCGGCCTGATCTTCCAGGGCTTTCCCGGTCAGCCCAAGAGCGCGCGGCAGTTGCAGGCCTCGTCGGCGCTGTTCTTTTCCGTGTTCCGCCAGCACGATGCCGGCAACCTGTTGCTCACGCAAGCCCAGCGCGAAGTGCTGGAGCAGGAACTGGAGCTGACGCGCCTGCGCGCCACGCTGGAGGAGCTGCAGGCGCGTCACATCAGTTTTCACCAGACCAGGCGCGCCACGCCGTTCGGCTTTGCGCTGATGGTCGAACGCTTCCGCGAAAAACTCAGCACCGAAAAACTGTCGGACCGGGTGGCGCGCATGGTGCGCGAACTGGAAAAGGCGGCGGGACCATGAGCGCGCTGCCCGATCACCACGGCGCACTGGCGCTGGAACTGGCCGGCGAGCTGGTCTGGCTGCTGCCCGAGAAGGCCTTGTATTGGCCGCGCGAGCGGATGCTGGTGATTGCCGACATCCACTTCGGCAAGGCGGCGTCGTTCCGCGCGCTGGGCGTGCCGGTGCCGGCCGGTACCACGTCCGCCAACCTGGCTGCGCTCGATCGCCTGGTGGCGCGCCATGGTGCGCGCCAGGTGCTGTTCCTCGGCGACTTTCTGCATGCCAAGGCAGCGCACGCGGTATCGACCATGGCAGCCATGCAGCGCTGGCGCACCTTGAATCCCGCGCTGGCGCTCACGCTGGTGCGTGGCAACCACGATATGCACGCGGGCGATCCGCCGCTGTGGTTGTCGATCGCCATGGCGGACGAGCCGATGCACCTGGGCCCGTTTGCTTTCTGCCACCACCCGGACCTGCTGGCGACGGGCTACCTGATGGCCGGCCACGTGCATCCGGTCTATCGCTTGCGTTCGGGTTGGGAGTCGGTGCTGCTGCCATGCTTCATGGCCAACGGCCAGCGCATCGTGCTGCCGGCCTTTGGCGCGTTTACCGGCGGCCATGCGGTGGTGCCGGAAGCGGGAGAGCGGTTGTTTGTCACCAGCGGCGACGCCGTGGTGGAGGTGCCAGCCTCGCCGCGCCGCGATGGCCGCTAGCGAGGCAAAGAAATCGTTACAGGCAAATCGTGGTCGAGCGGCCCATGTGGATCGCCGAACGGCCGGTGAGGGCGGTCTTGGCCAACTGCACCAGTTGCTTCATCCTGCTCGAGCCCGCATCCCAGTATTCGGCGGACTGGATACGCACCCGGATCAGGGTCAGGTGCGGGTCTTCCACGCCCTTGGGAAACCAGCTGCGCGCCGCCGGGGTCCACAGTTCGCGCGCCTTGGCCTGGTCCTTGACCAGGAACGCCTGTCCGGAAATCGACAGGTAGAGCTGGCGCTCGGGGTCGGAAAAGCTGATATTGATGTCGGGATGCGTGGGCAGGTCGAGCGTGAACGCGGCTTCGTCGCTGGTGAAGAACCAGAGGTTGCCTTCGTTGTCGATCTGCTGGGTGGTCAGTGGCCGGCTGGTGAGCATCTGATCGGCGTCACAGGTGGTAAACATGCCAAACCGCACGTCCTTGATCTTGTCGGCGATGGTCTGGATCTGGTCTTGCGAGTACAGCGGCATGATGCGCCTCCACGGAAAATATAGGGTGTATGCCTCAGCGTAGGCCGTATCGGCGGGCATGTCCGTTAGCGTACACACCTAACTTTACATAGCAGTTACATCGGGTTGATTGACATCCTAAATGATAATTATTATCATTTCTGTTTGTGTGTATCTTGGCACGTTAAATTTCCTGAAGGATTACCCTTGAGCGCACCACCCGCCAGCCCTGCCACCAGTGCCACCAGTGCCACCAGTGCCGCCCAAGCCAGTCGCGCGGTATGGCTCAAGCACCTGCACCAGTGGCACTGGATCAGTTCGGCGTTGTGCCTGCTGGGCATGTTTCTGTTTTCCATCACCGGCATCACGCTCAACCACGCATCGCAAATCGAGGCCAAGCCCACCATCACCCGGCTCGAAGCCACGGCGCCGGCCGCGCTGGTAGCGCAATTGCGCACCTATGCCGAAGAGCATGACGGCGCCAAGGAACCGCTGCCGCAAGCCGCCGAACAATGGCTGAAGGACACCTGGAAAGTGCAGGCCGGCGGGCGCGTGGCCGAATGGTCGGCCGACGAGATTTATCTGGCCATGCCGCGTGCCGGCGGCGACGCCTGGGTGCGCATCGAGCTCGAAGGCGGTGCCGCCGAGTTCGAGAAGACCGACCGCGGCTGGATTTCCTGGCTCAACGATGTCCACAAGGGCCGCAACACGGGCACGGCCTGGAACTGGTTCATCGACATCTTTGCCGTCATGTGCCTGGTGTTTTGCATTACCGGTTTGCTGATTTTGAAGTTCCACGCGGCCAAGCGGCCGTTCACCTGGCCGATGGTGGGCCTCGGTGTTTTGATTCCTGTTGTCATTGCTTTGCTGTTTATCCACTAACTGTATCTACAACCCCCCAGGACTTCCATGAAATTACGTTATTCCATCGCCCTGAGTCTGCCACTGGCCAGTGCTTCGGCCATGGGCGCCGAGCTGGCCCTGAAAATCGATGTGCCACAACTGAACGTCGCCGAATACCACCGCCCGTACATCGCCGCCTGGTTGGAAAACGCCGACCAGAAAGTGGTCACCAACCTGGCCGTTTTGTACGACACGGGCAAGAAGGATAACGCCGGCACCAAGTGGCTCAAGGACATGCGCCAATGGTGGCGTAAGACCGGCCGCGACCTGGCCATGCCGCTCGACGGCGTCAGCGGCGCGACCAAGGCGCCCGGCGAAATTTCGCTGACCTTCCCGGCCGCCAAGGCAGGCCTGGACAAGCTGCCGGCCGGCCAGTACACCTTGTTCGTGGAAGCCTCGCGCGAAGCGGGCGGTCGCGAAGTGGTCAAAGTACCGCTGCAATGGCCGCCGAAGTCGGCGCAGAAGGCCACCGGCCAGGGCAAGGAAGAACTGGGCGCGGTCGTGGTCCAACTGAAACCATAAGCGGAAAACCCCATGAACAAATTCAACAAGACCCTGATTGCGCTGGCACTGGCTGGCGCAACGATGACCGCACACGCCCACAAGCCGTGGCTGCTGCCCACGTCCACCATCGTCGAGAGCCGCGACAACTGGGTCACCATCGACGCCGCCGTGTCCGAAGGCCTGTTCGATGTCGATCACGTGCCGCTCAAGCTCGACGGCATCACCATCACCGGCCCGGACGGCGGCAAGGTGGAAATGCAGAACGTCGCCAACGGCAAGCTGCGCAACAGTTTCGACCTCAAGCTGCCAAAACCGGGCACCTACAAGGTTGCCTTGGTCTCGCAAAATGTGTTCGCCAGCTACAAGGACAAGGCCGGCGAAATGAAACGCTTCCGTGGCACCGAAGAAACCTTCGCCAAGGACGTGCCGGCCGATGCCGCCGAACTGAAAGTGTCGCGTACCCAGAGCCGCCTGGAAACCTTCGTCACCACCGGCGAACCCGACCTGGCGGTGTTCAAGCCAACCGGCGTGGGCCTGGAACTGGTGCCGGTCACCCACCCGAACGACCTGCGCGCGGGCGAAAAAGCCACCTGGCGCTTCCTGCTGGACGGCAAGCCGGCCGCCAACCAAGGCGTGAGCCTGATCCCGGGCGGCGTGCGCTATCGCGGCACGCTGGGCGAAATCCGCAAGAACACCGATGCCAACGGCGAGCTGACGTTCGAACTGCCGGCCGCCGGCATGTACATGGTAAGCAGCAGCTGGCCGGCAGCCACGCCGTCCAAGCCGGGCCAGCCGCCGCAGATGCCTGCGCGTCGCGCCAGCTACGCCGCCACCATCGAAATCCTGCCGGAATAAGGGTGATGCGCCGGGTTATTCTGCCTCATCATATTTCGGACGACTCGGCGCCCGCAGGCGGTGTGCTCCGCGATTTCGCGGGGCGCAGCATGGGCACCAGCTGGTCGGTGCGGCTGGTGGCCGCGCCGACTGTTACGGTGTCCCATCTGCAACAGGGGCTGCAACAGCAGCTCAATTCCGTGGTGGCTGAAATGAGCCACTGGGAAAGCGATTCCAATCTCGGGCGTTTCAACCGCGCCCCGGCGGGTAGCTGGCACGACTTGCCGCCCGCCTTTTTCGATGTGCTGTCGTTTGCACTGGACGTGGCGCGCGCCAGCGGCGGCGCCTGCGACCCGTGCGCCGGCACGCTGGTCAACCTGTGGGGTTTCGGCCCGCACGGCAGGTTCGACCAACCGGATTTTATTGCCCCCACGCTTGACGCCATTGCCACCGCGCGCGCCCAACTGGCCGCCGCGCGCAAGGACATGCAGTTGGCGCCGGCGCCGGCGCGGCGCGCCTTCCAGCCCGGCGGCATCGAACTCGACCTGTCGGCCGTGGCCAAGGGCTATGGGGTCGATCGCCTGGCTTATTACCTGAAAAGCCAGGGTATTGCCCACTTCGTGGTGGAAGTGGGGGGCGAGTTGCGCGGCGCCGGTGTCAAGCCGGACGGCCAGCCATGGTGGGTGGCGCTGGAGCAAGTGGAGCAGGGGCAGCAGGGTAGCAACGACGAGCTGGTACTGGCGCTGCACGGACTGGCCGTGGCCACCTCGGGCGACTATCGCCGCTACTTCGAGCGTGACGGCGTGCGCTACGCCCACACCATCGACCCGCGCAGCGGCCTGCCGATCTCGAACGGCCTGGCCTCGGTGACGGTGATTCATGCGCAGTGCATGGCGGCCGATGCCTGGTCCACCGCCTTGACCGTGCTGGGCCGCGTGGACGGCCTGGCGCTGGCGGAACGGCAAGGGCTGGCAGCGCGCTTCGTCGAACGCATCATCGAACACGGCCATGTCACCTACCACGAATACCTGAGCACCCATTTACGCAGCATGCTGGACGAATGATCTGGACCAACGACCCCAACCGATTGATGCTGGTGGCCGCCTCGGCCGCCGCCTATGGCCTGGTATGCCTGATACCGTATTTGCGCGAGCGCGGCAGACGCCTGGCGGCCGCCCGCGCCAAGGCCGAGGCCGCCGCCGCACCGGGCTGGATCGTTGCCTACGCCAGCCAGACCGGCAACGCCGAAGCACTGGCGGGCCAGACCCTGGCCACGCTGCGCCTGGCCGGCATTCCGGCGCAACTGAGCGAATTGTCCGACCTGCAAGCCGAGGACCTGCAACGCGCCGAGCGCGTGCTGTTCCTGGTCAGCACCTATGGCGAGGGCGACGCCCCCGACGGCGCGGCCGCGTTTGCCGGGCGCCTGATGACGACCCGGCTGCCGCTGCCGCAACTGCATTACGCGGTGCTGGCGCTGGGCGACAGCGCCTACCACCAGTTTTGCGGCTTCGGCCGCGCGCTTGACGGCTGGCTGCAAGCGCAGGGCGCGCAAAGCCTGTTTCCACGCATCGAGGTCGATCGCAGCGCCGATGCCGCCATCGGCCTGTGGCGCCAGCATTTGAGCCACCTGGCCGGTACCAGCGATGCGCCCGACTGGAGTGCGCCGTCGTACCAGTCGTGGACCTTGTCCGAGCGCCGGCTGCTCAACCCGGGCAGCGCCGGCGCCCCCGTCTATCACCTCGAACTGAGCCAGCCGGGCGCGTTGCATGCGGCCGATTGGCAGTCGGGCGACCTGGTGCAGATCTCGGCCCCGGCCGAGCCCGACCGGCCGCGCGAATATTCGATCGCCTCGATCCCGGCCGACGGCCGCGCACACCTGCTGGTGCGCCTGCACAGCCATGCCGACGGCAGCCATGGCGTGGCGTCGGGCTGGCTCACGCAACAGGCGCAGGTGGGCGAGACGGTGTCGCTGCGATTGCGCGCGCACCGCCGCTTCCGCCTGGAGGGCAACGCCAGCCGGCGCCTGATCCTGATCGGCAACGGCAGCGGCATTGCCGGCTTGCGTGGCCACCTGCGCGCGCGCGCCCAGGCCGGGCAGGGCGGCAACTGGCTGCTGTTCGGCGAACGCAACAGCGCCCACGATTTCCACTACCACGAAGAACTGGAGGCGCTGCGCCAGGCCGGCCTGCTCGAGTTCGACATGGCCTGGTCGCGCGACGGCGGCGCCGAGCGCTACGTGCAGGACCTGCTGCCGGCCCGCGCCGACAAGTTGCGCGCGTGGGTAGCCGATGGCGCGGCAATCTATGTGTGCGGTAGCCTCGACGGCATGGCTGCCGGCGTCGATGCCGCACTGGCCGAGGCATTGGGCCGGGAAGCGCTCGATGCGCTGGCAGCGACGGGCCGCTACCGGCGCGACGTGTACTAGGAACTGATAAAAAAAACCACCGGTGTGATTGCCGGTGGCTTGTTTTTTGTCGTGCGCCTGGATCAGTCCGCGCTGGCCTGTTCCAGTCCGCGCGCCAGGCTCGAGATGCTGGGGTTGTCGATGAACACGCAGCGCTTGCCGTTGCGCTTGCAATAATCCTTGACCCGCCAGTAGGCGCTGTGGCTGATGCAGCCGGTCTGGCAGATCACCAGGTCGGCGGCGGCCAGGCTGGCGTCGAGGCGGTTGGCGTTGTCTTCCAGGCCGCCGTCGTGATGCGAGAACTGTGCGCCTTCGCGCTCGATCAGCTCGCGGTAGGTGGCGACGTTGCCGCTGCGTCCGCCCACGCACAGCACGGCGCGCTCGCTCAGGCGCAGCGGCATTTTCATGACATGCTCGACCACCTGCCGGGTTTCTTCCTGGATTGGCATCGGCGCCGGCGCTTCCACTGCGCGCGCCAGTTCCAGCCGCAGATCGGCGATCTGCTGGCGCATGGCGCGCTCGCGCTCGTCCATTTGCTGCAGGCGGTCGGCCAGCCGGGCGCGGGTTTCCAGTCCCGGGATCGATTCGCGCAATTGCTCGAGCTCGGTACGCAGCGAATCGACCAGGCTGTCCTTGCCCACCACTTGGGCGCGCAGCTGCATCAATTGCGACGCGTGTTTTTCGGCATCGGCGCTTTTTTCCGCCAGCAGGGCGGCGGCGCGCTGTTGCGACTTGGCCAGTTCCTGCGCCAGGCGGGTGTTCTCCAGCAAGGTGGCGTTGAACTTGGTGATGTCGGCGCGCACGCAGGCGCCGGCCTGGTGCTGCACCATGTGCAGGTCGCGGCACATCTGCTCTTCCACCTCGGGGCTGCAACGCGGGTGGGTGAGGCCGGCCCAGAAGGCGCCGGCCACATCGCCGGCAGCGACGGCGGCGCGCCACAGGTCGGCCACCTGCTCGGTGGTCTTGGCGGCGCGGAAGCGCAGCAGCACCGGGGCATAGCGGCGTTCCAGTTCCTTTTGCAGCGCCTCGGACAGGCGGTTGCGGGTGGCGCATTCCGTCACCGCACCGACGTGCACTTCGTAGTCGTCGGCCAGCACCTTGCCGTTGGTGACCTTGTCCACCAGCTTGCGCAGCACGCCCAGCGGGAAACCGACCCCGACCAGCGGGCAGTGGCAGGCATGGCCCAGCTCCCACAGGCGCCGGCGGCGCGAGGCTTGGGCCTCGGCGTTGGCGCTGGCGACGTTGTGGATCACCGGTTTGACGGGACGCAGCACCTGCTGGGGCTGCTGCACCGGCTCAGCTTGCGTAGTAGGCCGGGCCGTGAGCGGCCCGCCGGTCTGGGTGCCGGCCGCAGGACGGCCGGCCATTTGCGGCATGGCGGCGGCAATAATCGCCGCCAGGGGATCGTGTTTCTCGCACATGGTGATGAGCTCCGCGTCAGGCCGTGGCAGGCGTGCTGCGGGCACGTGCCATGATGCGGCTGAGGAAATTGGTCTTGTCCTGCTCCTGCAGGTTGCGTTCGACGACTGTTGCCCACTGTTCATGCAGTTGCTGGCAGGTGGCGCGCAGCACCGGCGCCAGGTCGGGCAGGCTGGCCAGCGCTTTCAGGTGGCGTTCGATTACCGAGGCCAGCTTGACGCAGCCGCCGTCGTGGTCGTTGCCGGCCGTGTAGTGCGACATCAGGTGCAGCACCGCCGAGAGCATCAGCTCGGGATGATGGCCGCCCTGCGACGGCGCGAGGAAAATCGGATTGCTACGGTCTAGGTCTATGGCCATCAAACGCTCCTGGAGCGGAAAAAGAGAGTTCAGCTGGCTATGCACGTTGGCTGGCAAACTCGAAGGGGAGAGTGGGCGCACACGGTGGCGCGCCCGGTTTCACGCACAGTGATCTTATGCCGTCAGGATCAGCTTGTTGAGCTGGGTGACGCGCAGGCGGTACACGCGCCCCGCATGTTCGATTTCGAGTTCGCGGCCACCATCCATCAGGCCGGCGCTGCTGATACGCTTGATTGGCGATACGGCCGAGACCACCGAAACGACGGCGGGAGCAGGACGGACATTCATTACGGGTTGGGTCATGGGCAGGGCGGTAGGCATCGTCATTTCTCCTTTAAATAAGAATGATTCGTATTTGCATTCATTATTGTAGAAGGCGGGACGGAATGCAAGCGCTATTTTGTGCAAACTCGGCCAAATGATAAAAAAACCAAGACAACAAAAAAAAAGCCCGGCTTGGAGGCCGGGCGCAAGGCTGGGTTAGAGCGCGGTACGTGCTACATGTTCACATTGCGGCCAGCAATTGCGCCGGGGTGGCTGCTTCGTTTTTGCTCTTGGCCGCCGCCAGCTGCTTGGCGCGGGTGCGCGAGGGGGGCAGGCGGCGCAGGGTTTTCAGCGCTTCGGCATCCTTGATGCCGATGGTGCGCTGGTCCACGCTGATCAGGCCGATTTCGTTGAAGGCCGACAGCGTGCGGCTCACGGTTTCCAGCGTAAGGCCCAGGTAGCTGCCGATCTCGTGGCGCGTCATGCGCAGGTTGAACAGCTTGGCCGAATAACCCATATGGGCGAAGCGGTCGGCCAGCGTGACCAGGAAGCGCGCCACGCGCGCCTCGGCGGACAGGGCGCCCAGCATGCCGATCATGGCCTGTTCGCGCACCAGCTCGCGGCTCATGACGCCGTACATCATGTTTTCCAGTTCCAGGTGCACGCGGCCGAGCGCGGTCAGCTTTTTGAACGGCAGCAGGATCAGGTCGCAATCGGACAGCGCCACCGCCTCCGACGAGTAATGGCGGGTGTGGATGCCATCGACGCCAAGCATGTCGCCCTTCATCGGGAAGCTCAGCACCTGCTCGTTGCCGAATTCGTCGATCAGCACGGTTTTCAGGAAGCCGGAGTTGACGATGTACAAGGTGTCGAACGGCTGGCCGATGGTGTGGATGCGCTGGCCGGTTTTGAACTGCACGTGCTGGAACAACAATTCCTCGGTCGTGACCGACACCGCCGACGGAATGTGCAGCAAATCGCACACTTCCTTGAGGTTGGACCAAAGGCGCCCCTGACGCTGGCGGCCGGCTTCCATCGACGACGATTGCAGGGTCGTCGTGACCGGGCGAATTTCAGACGCTTGCGTTGACAGCATGGTGAGCTCCTGTGTGCACATTCGAAACAGTGGAAGGAAGGCCGCCCGGTGTGGCTGAAGCAGCGGTGAGCGGCTCGCACGGCACTCTTGTAGCCGTGCAGCATGAAACAGTGATTTCAGTATGCCAACAGGGGCCGGGGCTGGATATCAGCAATGGCTGAATATGAGCGTAGGAGCGTGCGCAGGTTTGTAGGAGAAATCCTACCGGAAGGGGGAGTGATCAGGTTTTGAACGGCGACAGCAGGCGATGCGCAACGGCATATTGAACCATTTCGGATAGCGATGTCATCCCCATCTTTTGCATGATGCGGGTTTTATGGGTGCTGACGGTTTTGACGCTCAAGTGCAAGCCGTTGGCGATCTCGGTGATCGACTTGCCTGCCACCAGCAAGGAAAACACTTCGAATTCGCGGTCGGACAGCTGTTTATGCAACAGGCTCTCGTTGGGCATCATGATGTTGAGCGCCAGTTGCTCGGCCACCTCGGTGCTGATATAGGGCCGGCCGGAAGCGACCTTGCGGATCGCGCCGACCAGCTGGGTGCCGGCGCTTTCCTTGGTCAGATAGCCCTGGGCCCCGGCGCGGATGGCCCGCACCGCGTATTGCTCTTCCTCGTGCATGGTGAGAATCAGGATGGCCAGCTTGGGCGCTTCGGCCTTGATCTGGCGGATCAGATCGACCCCGCTGCGCCCCGGCATCGACAAATCGAGCATGAGCAGGTCGAAGCCGCCCTGGCGCACGTGGCTCAGCACCTCGAAGCCGTCGATCGCTTCGCCGACGATGTCGATGTCGGGCGCGCCGTCGAGAATGCGCTTTAGTCCTTCGCGCATGATCGTGTGGTCGTCGGCAATAACTATTCGGATCATCGTGGGCCGCTCACGCGCGAAGTGTTGGAAAGTAAAAAGTATTGCGATTGAAGTAATCTTGTGATGCTACTACAAAAAATTACACGGTGGCCTATTTTTTGTACTCGGGCTCGGCGATCAGGCGGTGTACCAGTACCGGAATGCGTGATTGTGACAACACCTTGTTGGTTACACTGCCCAGCAGCAACTGACCCCAGCCGCTGCGTCCGTGCGAACCGATGAAGATCAGGTCGCACCCATGCTTGACGCCGGCGGCGACGATTTCCGTCGCGGCGCTTTCGGCAAATGTGGTCAGCGCGGTACATGTAATGTTGCGTCGCGCACACGCTTGCACCACGTCGCGCACATGCTCCTCGCCAGCGCGCAGCAGGGCGGCACGGTATTCTTCCTCGCTCGGATAGCTGGGCGGAATGATTTCCACGTAAATCGGATACTGGTAGGCGGGGGCGACAAACAGGACCAGCACTTCGGCGCCCAGTTGCTCGGCAAACGTGACGCCGGCGCAGGCGGTCTTGCTGGAGACGGAAGATCCGTCGGTGGTGATCAGGATTTTTCGGTACATGGCAAGCTCCCGGAAAGAGACAGCATGAGTTTCATTGTAGACGCGATTTACATTATTGCTAGTATGGAAAGAGTTGATGATTCTCAAACATAACGATCTTACTTGGCGCATCGAATGTTTAAAGGTGTTGGCTGAGGCTTCTTTTTTTGCACTCAAGCATTAATTTTGTGTCACAAGCTGCCCGTTGAGCTGACATCCGGTGATAGTATCTCCAAATACAACGGAATGTGACGTCGTCCCGGTAATCGCCGTGGCGGGTTTGGCACATCCGGCGCGGCCCTGCTACACTCGCGATAGTGTTTTATTGCCGTGCATCATCATCGTGGGGCAGCAATTTTACAAATTATGGAGAAGCACGGATTATGACCAACGCCGCTGACGATTTCGACGCCTTATTTGAAGAAGTGTCCGCCCAAAGCAAGAAAGCCGCGCCTGCTCCAGCGCCAGCCCCGGCTCCCGCAGCAGCCGAAGACGACCTGGAAAGCCTGTTCGACCAGGTGTCTTCCGGTGTCGCCATGAGCGCGCCGGCGCCGGCCCCTGTGGCCGCCGCACCCGTCGCAGCCGCACCGGCTGCCGAAGGCGGCGAGGGCGATGAAACCGACAAGCCCATGTTCGAACGCCTGGGCGGCATCGTGCGCCTGTTGCACGACTCGCTGCGCGAACTGGGCTACGACAAGGCGCTGACCGAAGCGTCGTCGCAGATCAACGACGCCCAGGACCGCCTCGAATACGTCGCTACGCTGACCGAGCAGGCCGCCAATAAGGTGCTCAACACCCTCGACGAAGCCATGCCCGACCAGGACACGCTGTCGAAGCAGTCGAAAGACATGGAAAACCGCTGGGCCGACCTGTTCGCGGGCAAGCTGAGCCTGGACCAGTTCAAGCAACTGGCCGGCGATTCGCAAGCGTTCGCCGCCGCCGTCTCGGCCGCTACCGAAACCGAGAAGGCCCGCCTTCTCGAAATCATGATGGCGCAGGACTTCCAGGACATCACCGGCCAGCTGATCAAGAAAGTGGTGATCATCACCAAGACCGTCGAGGCGGAACTGGCGCAACTGCTGCGCGATAACGCACCACCTGACGTGCGCGAGAAAATCGCCCAGAAAGAAGTGACCTTGATGACTGGTCCATCGACGCCGACCGTGGCGCTGAGCCAGGACAGCGTGGACGATCTGCTTGCCGATCTGGGGTTCTAATGGACGATATGCTCAAGGATTTCGTCGTTGAGGCGATGGATCTTGCGGTCAACGTGGAAGAGCACCTGCTGGCGCTCGAACGCGATCCTGACAACAAGGAAACCCTTAACGCGGTGTTCCGTTCCTTCCACACCATTAAAGGTGGCGCCGGTTTCATGGGCCTGCCGGCGATGGTGACGGCTTGCCACCTGACCGAAAACCTGTTCGACGCTCTGCGCACCGGCGCTGCGCCTGTCACGCCGCTGGCGATCGAAGCGGCGCTGCAAGCGTCCGGTTTCGTGGCCGACCAGCTGGCCGAACTGAATAACGGCGCCGAGCCGGGCAGCCTGCCGGCCTTGCCGCAAGACCTCGAAAGCCTGCTCAATGACGCCATCGCCGGCAAGGCCGACAGCACGCCTGTTGCCGCCCCGGTCGCAGCACCGGCACCGGCGCCGGTCGCCGCGCCGGTCGCTGCTGCGCCGGCAGCCGTGGCCCCTGTGGCCACCGCGTCGCCGGACGGCCTCGACTGGGAAGCCATGTACGAAGCAGTGATGCCGGCCGGTAGTTATACCCGTCCGGCAGCAGCCGTTGCAGGCCCGGCTGTAGCTGCCGCACCGGCTGCCGTTGCCGCGCCAGCAGCTGTTGCAGCGCCGGTCGCCGCCACCGCTGAAGTGGTGCCGGTAGTTGCCGCGCGCCGCGAAGCGCCAGAGAAACGCGACGAACGTCCGCAGAGCGCCCCCGCCAAAGAAGAGTCGATTCGCATCGATGCTGTTAAACTGGATGCCTTGCTCGAAGTGGCGGGCGAATCGGTGCAGGCTGCCAACCAGGCGGCCGTGCTGCTCGAGCGCCTGATGCAGTTCAAATTCGAGGGCCAGGCACAGACTTTGATGGCCACGCTGGCAGAAACGCTGGAGCGGGCGTCGCGCTACTCGACCGAGTTGCAGCGCGCCACGCTGGCCACGCGGATGCAGCCGGTCGGACGTTTGTTCCAGAAGTTCCCGCGCCTGGTGCGCGAGCTGGCCAAGGATCTGGGCAAGGAAGTGGAACTGACCATCGAAGGCGCGGAGACCGAAGTCGATCGCGTGGTCGTGGACAGCCTGTATGATCCGCTGGTGCACATGTTGCGCAATTCGCTCGATCACGGCGTGGAGTCGCCGGCCGATCGCTTAGCTGCCGGCAAGCCTGCCAAGTCGTATATTTCGCTCAAGGCGTGGCAGGAAGCCAACAGCGTGATGATCGTGCTGCAGGACGACGGCAAGGGCATGGACCCGGTGATGCTGCGCGCCAAGGCGCAGCAAAAGGGGCTGATCAGCGAATCGGCCAACCTGACCACCGAGGAGTGCTACCAGCTGGTGTTCCTGCCTGGCTTCTCGACCAAGGAAGTGGCGTCGAGCGTGTCGGGCCGTGGCGTGGGCATGGACGTGGTGAAAACCGCTGTCGAGAAAAACCGTGGCGCGATCAACATCGAGTCCGGCCTCGGCAAGGGCACCAAGTTCTCGATCCGCCTGCCGATCGAGTTGTCGATCGTGCCGACCATGCTGGTGTCCACCTCCGGTGCAGCGCTGGCGCTGCCGATGGCGGTGGTGCAACGCGTGGTGGAATTGCCGGAAGTGTTCATGGAAGTGGGCGGCGCCCCGGTCCTCAAGGACCAGGGCCGGCCACTGCCGGTACGCTCGCTGGCCGACTCGCTGGGGTATGAGAGCTGCCGCGAGAAGGTCGGTATTGTTGTCGCTGCACCACAGCCATACATCCTGGCCGTGGAAGCGGTGGACGGCACTGCCGACCTGGTAATTAAACCGATGACCGCGATTACCGTCGAGGGCATTACCGGTACCGCACGTTCGGCCGAAGGCGAACTGGTACTGGTGGTAGGCCTATCGTTCCTAATGGATGGTTGTCGAGGTAGTGTACGCATGGCGGCTTGAGTCGGTAGACCAAGCCAGCAACATCAAAAGCCTGCGTCCACGCAGGCTTTTTTTTTACAGAATTTTTTCAGGAGTCACAGGCAGTGCAGGAACAGGCGGAACCGCGCGGGCTCACGAGGCCAGCCTCCGGCGGCTGCTTTCCATTTGCACACTATGGCATAATCAAACAGCATCACTCACACAGGCTGTAGCAGCACACATCATGATGAAGACGCTTTACGACAAACTCTGGGACTCGCACGTGGTCAAGGCCGAAGAAGACGGCACCACGATTCTCTACATCGACCGCCACCTCGTGCACGAAGTGACCAGCCCGCAAGCCTTCGACGGCCTGCGCGAAGCCGGCCGCGCACCATGGCGCGTCTCGGCCAACCTGGCCGTGGCCGACCACAACGTGCCGACTACCGCGCGCGTGGATGGCATCGCCGATCCGGTCTCGCGCCTGCAAGTGGAAACGCTGGACAAGAACGCCAAGGCCTTCGGCCTCACGTACTTCAACATGAACGACAAGCGCCAGGGCATCGTCCACGTGATCGGACCGGAGCAGGGTGCCACCCTGCCGGGCATGACGGTCGTCTGCGGCGACTCGCACACGTCCACTCACGGCGCGTTCGGCGCGCTGGCGCACGGCATCGGCACGTCCGAAGTCGAGCACGTGCTGGCCACGCAAACCCTGCTGCAAAAGAAATCGAAAGCCATGCTGGTGCAGGTGGACGGCGCGCTGCCGGCCGGCGTCACCGCCAAGGACATCGTGCTGGCCATCATCGGCAAGATCGGCACGGCCGGCGGCACCGGTTACTGTATCGAGTTCGGCGGCTCCACCATCCGGTCGCTGTCGATGGAAGGCCGCATGACCGTCTGTAACATGGCGATCGAAGCGGGCGCGCGCGCCGGCATCATCGGCGTGGACGACACCACCATCGATTACGTCAAAGGCCGGCCGTTCTCGCCGGCCGGTCCGCACTGGGACCTGGCCGTGGCCTACTGGCGCACCTTGCACTCGGACCCCGGCGCGAAATTCGACCTGGTGGTCACTTTGGACGCCGCCCAGATCAAACCGCAGGTCACCTGGGGCACCTCGCCCGAGATGGTGGTGGCGATCGACGGCCGCGTGCCCGATCCCGACCAGGAAAAAGACAGCGTCAAGCGCGACGCCATGGAAAAAGCGCTGGTGTACATGAACCTCAAGCCCAACACGGCGATCGAGGACATCCGCATCGACAAGGTGTTTATCGGTTCGTGCACCAACTCGCGCATCGAAGACTTGCGCGCCGCCGCCCACGTGGTGCGCGGCAAGCAGCGGGCGTCCAACGTCAAGCTGGCGATGGTCGTGCCGGGCTCCGGACTGGTGAAAGAGCAAGCCGAGCGCGAAGGCTTGGACCGCATCTTCAAGGATGCCGGTTTCGAGTGGCGCGAACCGGGCTGCTCGATGTGCCTGGCGATGAACGCCGACCGCCTGGAGCCGGGCGAACGCTGCGCTTCCACCTCGAACCGCAACTTCGAAGGCCGCCAGGGCCAGGGCGGGCGCACCCACCTGGTGTCGCCGGCGATGGCCGCTGCTGCTGGCATTGCCGGCCACTTCGTTGACGTACGCGCACTGCGCTGACCTGCCTGGAGCCCAACATGAAAAAATTATTCGCGCTGTCCGCCATTGCCATGGCCCTGGTCCTCACCGGCTGCAACACCGTCAACGGTTTCGGCAAGGACGTCAAAAAGGTTGGCGAGTCGCTCGAAGGCGCTTCGACCAAAAAATAAGCCAATCAGCCGCATATTACCGAACGAGATCATGGAAAAATTTACCATTTATGAGGGCCTGGTCGCGCCGCTGGACCGCGCCAACGTCGATACCGACGCCATCATCCCCAAGCAGTTTTTGAAGTCGATCCACCGCACCGGCTTCGGCCCCAACCTGTTCGACGAATGGCGTTATCTCGACCACGGCGAGCCGGGCATGGACAACAGCAACCGTCCGCTGAATCCCGACTTCGTGCTGAACGAACAGCGTTACCAGGGCGCGTCGATTTTGCTGACCCGCAAAAACTTCGGTTGCGGCTCGTCGCGCGAGCACGCGCCGTGGGCGCTGGACCAGTATGGCTTCCGCGCGATCATCGCCTCGTCGTTTGCCGACATCTTCTTCAACAACTGCTACAAGAGCGGCTTGCTGCCGATCGTATTACCCGAAGCGCAGATCGATCATCTGTTCAATGAAGTCAAGGCCTTCCCCGGTTACCGCCTGGTGGTGGACCTTGAACAGCAACGCATTTCCACCAGCAACGGCAGCGTCTCCTATCCCTTCGAGATCGACGCCTTCCGCAAGTACTGCCTGATGAACGGGCTCGACGATATCGGCCTGACCCTGCGTCACGCCGACGTTATCCGCGGCTTCGAAGAGCGCCATCTGGCAACCCAACCCTGGTTGGCCAACGTCATTTAATCAAGATCAGATCATGAAAATCGCAATCCTCCCGGGCGACGGCATCGGCCCGGAAATCATCGCCCAGGCCGTCAAAGTCCTCAACGTGCTCGGGGAATCGTTCGAGCTCGAAACCGCTCCGGTCGGCGGCGCCGGCTACGCGGCCCACGGCCACCCGCTGCCCGATGGCACGCTGGCGCTGGCCAAAGCGGCCGACGCCGTGCTGTTCGGCGCGGTCGGCGACTACAAGTACGACACGCTCGAGCGCGCACTGCGCCCCGAGCAAGCCATTCTCGGCCTGCGCAAGCAGCTGGGCCTGTTCGGCAACCTGCGTCCCGCCATCCTGTACCCGGAACTGGCCGGCGCCTCCACCCTGAAACCTGAAGTGGTCTCGGGCCTCGATATCCTGATCGTGCGCGAACTGACCGGCGACATTTATTTCGGTCAGCCGCGCGGCGTGCGCGAATGCCCGGACGGTCCGTTCAAGGGCCAGCGCGAAGGTTTCGACACCATGCGCTACGCCGAAGGCGAAATCCGCCGCATCGCCCACGTGGCGTTCCAGGCTGCGCAAAAGCGTGACAAGCGCTTAACCAGCGTGGACAAGGCCAATGTGCTGGAAACCTTCCAGTTCTGGAAAGACATCGTCACCGACGTCCACAAGGAATACCCGGACGTCGCGCTCGACCACATGTATGTCGATAACGCCGCCATGCAACTGGTGCGCGCGCCGAAGAAATTCGACGTCATCGTCACCGGCAACATGTTCGGCGACATCCTGAGCGACTGCGCAGCGATGCTGACCGGTTCGATCGGCATGCTGCCATCGGCCTCGCTCGACGCCAACAACAAGGGCCTGTACGAACCGTCGCACGGCTCGGCGCCGGACATCGCCGGCAAGGGCATCGCCAATCCGCTGGCGACCATCCTGTCGGCGGCGATGATGTTGCGCTACACGTTCAACAAGAACGAGCAGGCCGACCGCATCGAGACCGCCGTCAAGTCGGTGCTGGCGCAGGGCCTGCGCACCGCCGACATCTTCGAACCCGGTACGACCAAGGTCGGCACGGAAGAGATGGGCAACGCGGTCGTCAAAGCGTTGGCTTAAAAAATTAATAGACAAGGAAGAGCAAATGAAACTCGTAGGTCTCGTAGGTTGGCGCGGTATGGTGGGTTCGGTCCTGATGCAACGCATGCAGGAAGAGGGCGATTTCGCCCATATCGAGCCGGTATTTTTCACGACGTCGAACCCGGGCGGCAACGCTCCGGCGATGGCGAAAAATGAAACCAAGCTGAAAAGCGCCACCGATATCGACGAACTGAAAAAGTGCGAGATCATCATCTCGTGCCAGGGCGGCGACTACACCAGCGACGTGTTCCCGAAACTGCGCGCAGCCGGCTGGAACGGCTACTGGATCGATGCGGCATCGACCCTGCGCATGGAAAAAGACGCGGTGATCGTGCTCGATCCGGTCAATATGCACGTGATCAAGGACGCGCTTGGCAAGGGCGTGAAAAACTACATCGGCGGCAATTGCACCGTGTCGTGCATGCTGATCGGCCTGGGCGGCCTGTTCCAGCACGGCCTGGTGGACTGGATGACGTCGATGACGTACCAGGCCGCCTCGGGCGGCGGCGCCCAGCACATGCGCGAGCTGCTCACCCAGTTCGGCACCATCAACGGCGCGGTCAAGCCGCTGCTCGACGATCCGGCCTCGGCTATCCTGGAAATCGACCGCCAGGTGCTGGCCACCCAGCACGGCTTGTCGGCTGACGAGATCAAGCAGTTCGGCGCGCCGCTGGCCGGCAACCTGATCCCGTGGATCGACAAGGACCTGGGCAACGGCCAGTCGAAGGAAGAGTGGAAAGCCGGCGCCGAGACCAACAAGATCCTGGGCCTGGGCGCGGACTTCGGTTCGACTGCGATCCCGGTCGATGGCCTGTGCGTGCGCATCGGCGCCATGCGTTGCCACTCGCAGGCGCTGACCATCAAGCTGAAAAAGGACGTGCCGCTCGACGAGATCACCGACATCATCGCGTCCGCCAACCAGTGGGCCAAGGTTGTGCCGAACACGCGTGAAGCGTCGGTCAAGGACCTGTCGCCAGCGGCTGTGACCGGCAGCCTGACGATACCCGTCGGCCGCCTGCGCAAGATGAGCATGGGTCCGGACTACCTGTCGGCGTTTACCGTGGGCGACCAGCTGCTGTGGGGCGCGGCCGAACCGTTGCGTCGCATGCTGCGCATCGTGCTCGACGCGTAAGTTTTGCACGTAAGTTTCGCAATTCGTTCGTCAAGCTGAAAAAAAGGCTGCCAGACCGGCAGCCTTTTTTTATATCCCGAGCGTTCGCCGCGCTACCGCCAGCGGCTTGCGCAGCACGTGGTAGATCAGCGGCGCCCAGCCGCCGTAGAGCTTGGCTGTGCCCTTGAGGCCGATACGCTGGACGGCTTCGCCCGGCGCCAGGTCGGCCTTCAGGCTGTACGCCACCACGCCTTCGCTGCCCACGGTCGGCTCGTAGCTGGACTGGGTCAGTACGCCGGCCACCGTGCCCAGCGGCGCCACGTTCAGGTACAGCTTGACGTCCGCGCCAGGTTCGAGGCTCAGCGCGTCGTCCACCGGCAGGCGGATGGCGATCTGCACCTTGGCCGGATCGGCCAGCAGGATGATGCGCTCGCCGGTTTGCACCGGTTTACCGAGCCAGTCGTTCTGGTCCGAGAACACGGCAATGCCGGCCTCGGGGGCGCGCACCTGGATGCGTTCCAGCATGTCCTTCACATACTGGGCCTCAGCGGCCTTTTCTTCGAGCTTTGCGTTCAGCGCCGACAGGTCGGCCTTGCTGGCGCCGTCGTTGAACGACTTTTGCGTGGCGCGCAGGTATTCGGCGGCAGCCACCGCCTCGGACTTGGCCGCCACTTCGTTGCGGTTGCGCGCACCGGTGTCCTCCAGTGCAAACAGCGGCGCGCCGGCGGCCACCACCTGGTTCGGCGTGACAAAGAAGCGCGCGACCACGCCATCTTGCGGCGCGGCGATCAGTTTGGCGTCCTTGCCGATGATCTCGGCGGGCGCCAGTACCGTCAGCCGCATCGGGATGCAGGCCACGATCAGCGCCGCCAGCAGCAGGCGCTTCGGCTTCGCCTTCACGCGCGACAAGGCGCCGCGCCAGCTCGACGGCCGTTCGCGCCAAGCCCACAGCGCCTGGCCGTACACCACCGCCAGCCGCTCGGCTAGCGCGGTTTGCGCCTCGTCGGCCACAGTCTCCAGCACCATCCACAAGCCGCCCACGGTGCCGCCGGCCGGTGTGGGCAGCGCCACCATCAGAACACTTTGCCCCATCCACTCATCCCAGCCCGCGTGCAGCGCAGCGTCGAGCATGTCGCGCGACACGTGCAGTGCGTGGCCGCCGTCGAGCCTGGGCGCCAGCTGGCGCAGGGCCTGGTTCATCCACTGGCGATAGGGCGAGTCGGCCGGCGGATCGGCCAGGCCGGACACCAGCCGCAGCGCCGGCTGGCCGGCCGGGTCCGGCCGCCACAGCACGGCCTGGCGGAATGGCAGGATGCGCCAGGTGTCGTTGACTGCGATGAATTCCACCGCGCCCTCGCTGGTGGCGGTGCGCACGTCCTGCTCGATCTGGAGCAGGGCGCCAATACTTTGGAGATTGATCGGTGAATCGGACAAGGTGTTTCCTGGTGAAGCGACGAAGTTGGCGATTAGCGGGCGGCCGCCGGGAAGCTGGCGACGCCGCTCATGCCCGGCAGCAGGTTGGCGGTATTGCCGGTGACCTCGCCCTCGATTTCGATCGACTGGCTGACAGCATCCACGCGGCCGTTGATGCGCTGCACCTTGGCGTTGTAGGCATTGCCGGTTTCATCGATCTTCAGCGAGAACGGCTGGCCGACCTTGAGCCACGACAGCCACAGCGACGGCACGTTCAGCTGCACCTTGAGCTTGCGGTCGTTGACGATCTCGATCAGCGGCTGGCCGATGTTGACGCTGGCATACTGCTTGGCCAGCAAGCGGGTGACGCGGCCGGCGAACGGCGCGACGATGGTGCACTGGCGCAGTTGCGCCTGGTACAGCTGGATCTGGGCCTTGGCCTTTTGCGCCAGCGCGGCGCTTTGCTGGACGTCGATCTCGGCCACCGATTGCATCGCTTGCAGCTTGACCTTCGATTCGTAGGTCTGCTGGGCACTGTAGAACTCGGCATTGGCCATTTTCAGGTGCGCATCCTGCTCGTCGCAGTTAAATTTCAGCAGGACCTGGCCGGCGGTAATCGTGCTGCCCAGCTTGACGTTGACCAGGTCGATGCGGCCGGCCATCTGCGAGGCCAGCACGCTTTCCTGGTCGGCCGCCACCAGCACGCGGATGGTCTTGGCGGCTGCCGGCGCAGCTGCCGGCGCCGCGGCCGGCTTGGCCGCCGCCGGAACAGCCGGCACGGCTGGCGCCGCAGCCAGCGCGCTGGCACCCAGGGTAGACAAGAACAGTGTTACCAAAGAACGGTGCAACGACATCATCAGTTTTTCGCCTGCAGTGGAGGTTTTGCTTCGCTGCGCAGCAGGCTGGTGATCTTGGTGGCGGCCGATTCTGCCGCTGCCTTGCCGAACACCGGCCAAGCCGAGCTCACGCTGTCCGGTATCGCCGAACGGTAGCTGAAGGTGCCTAGTGTAACCCCATCGCGCTGTACCAGCCAGGTCAGTTCGACCGTGCGCAGGCCGCCGTTGGGCTGGCCCACGGTGGCGGTGGCAGATACCACTGGAATATTGGCGCCGGCCAGGCTGACCAGGGCGCCGTTGGCGTTCAATTCCTGGTGCAGCAGGGCGCCCAGGTCGAGGCCGCTACCGGCCGGCGAGCTGATGGTGCCGATCGCTACCGGCGGTGGCGGCGCGGCCACGTCGGCGGTGTGGAAGTTGGTCTTGCGCCAGTCGGCATCGGCTTGCGCCAGCTGCTTGGTAAACACCGCCACGCTTTCGCTTTGCGGCTGGGCCGGCAGCAGGTCGGCGCCGACCGAGTTGGCGACCCGTGCATAGGCGATTTGCAGGTTGGCCAGCGCCACGTAGCGCTGCATCTCGGACAGGGCGGCTCGCACCTCGGTGCGCAGCAGTTCCATGCTGGACTCGGTGCTGGCCTTGGTGGCCGACAGCGTGTGCTGTTCGATGCGGGCATCGACCTGGGCGGTCTGGCTGCTGACTGCGTAGTCGGTGCGGGCTTCCTGGAAGCGCTGGGCAGCGATACGGACCTGCGTCATGACGGCCATGGTCAGGGCGATGCGACGGGTATCGTCCACTTTCTGTTGCGCTTCCTGGGCGCGCTTGGCGGCCGGGTAGGCGAAGGCGCGCATCAGGTTCAGCGACACGCTGCTGCCGGCTTCGCCCCAGGTGTTGTTGAGCAGGAATTTGTTGCTGTCGCGGTTGCTCGACACGTTCAGTTCCAGGCCCGGCAGGAAGGCCATCAGTGCCTTGCGGCCTTCGAGTACCGAGATTTTCTTGCGGTAGTCTTCCTCGCGCAGTTCCGGACGGTTGTTCAGTGCTGCCTGGTCGAGCGCATTGAGGTCGTCGAACGGTTGCAGTTTGGCGGTCGCTTCTTCTTCCTGGCCGGCCGACAGCACGATGTTGCTGCCTGGGCGCAGGTTGATCAGCGCGTTCAGTTCCGACTTGGCCAGGATCAGTTCCTGGCGGCGCGCCACGATCTGCTGGTGCATGTCGAGCAGGGCGCGCTGGTAGGCCAGCGCTTGCAGCGGCGGCAGCATGCGTTCGGTTTCCATGCGCTCGCTGCGCAGCATCGCTTCCTTGACGCGGTTGAGCAGGTCGTCCATGCGCGGCAGGGTCTGCTGCGCCACATAGGCGCGCCAGAAGGCCTGGCGCACGTCCTGCGAAATGTTCTGCACGACCTTGCGCTTGCGCTCTTCCGAGATCATCACCGACACGGCCTGCTGCTGGGCGCGCACGTAACTGACGCCGAAGTCCAGTACGTTCCAGGCCAGTACCGCGTTCTGGGTGTTGCGGGTGCGTTCCTGGGCGCCCGAGAACAGGTTACTTTCCACGCCGCTGCCGAGATCGACCGAACGCGAGCCGGCGTCATTGCTGCGCGAGCTGTAGCCTGCCGCCAGTGTCAGGCGCGGCAGCATGTCGTACTTGGCCAGATCGAGCTGGTCGGAAGCCATGCTTTGCTCCATCGAGCGCAGGCGGTAGTCGTAGTTGTACTTGAGCGCGCGGGCAAAGGCCTCGTGCAGCGTGATTTCGCCGGTGACCGGTTCCACGTCCTTGAACAGGGTTTCCACGTCGTCCTTGGCGCGGGCGTTGCGCTCGGCGGCGCCAATCGGTTCCGGCATGATGTTGCACGCGCTCAGCGCGGCAGCGAGCATCAGCGCCATCGGCAGGCGGCGCAAGGTGGTGGAGCGTGCGGCTCCGGTGGCGCCGGGCGCGTTGGCAGCGGTGGTGGCGATGGTCATCGGTGAAGCTCCTTGGTGGTTAAGCTGGTTCATGTTGTTATGGTTGCGCATCAGTTTTACAGACGGGTCAGGTGGCGCAGCGTGGCGTTGGCTTCCTGCAGGAAGCGCTGTGCTTCGCGCGACAATTGGGTACTCAGGGCGCCGGCCTGGGTGGTGGCGGCTTCGGCGTCGACATTGGCATCGGCCAGGACGGCGTTGCCGCCTTCGCTGCCTTCGCCATCGTCGCCGGTCGCACCGGTATTGGCGGCAGCGCCACCGTCATCGACAGCCGCTGCCGCGCGGTGCAGGCCCAGCGCTTGCAGCAGGTGCTTGCCGTGCAGCGCCGCTTGCGGCGGCTTGAAGTCCTTGACCACGCTATCGCCCTTGAGCGAGAACTCTGCCTTGGCCGTATTGCCCGCGCCATCGCTGGCGGTGACCACGATGTCGAGCGACACCGTGACGCCGCGTGGTGGAACGCCGCTGAAGGTGCCTGTGACCGCATCGAAGCGGACCCAGGCCGGCAACGGCGAGCCGTCGGCCAGAGTGGCGGTCAGGGTCGGCGGCACGCCGTTGGCGCTGACAAAGGTGTCGCGCGGGATGGCGTACGTCAGGCCTTGCTGCGCCTCGACCGCCACCGTTACCAGGCCGATGTCGCGGTTCAGTACCAATGCCGCGCCGCTGGCCAGTTGCGCGGCGGCGGCCGGCGTTGCTGCGACCACCGGGGCGGCGGCGGTCGTGGCCGGGGCCGGCGCCGGAGCAGCAACCGGAGCCGTCACCGTGGCAGGTGCCGCTACCGGGGCGGTGCCCGTGACCGGTGCGGTGGTGCTGGTGGTGGCCGCAGTGCTGTCGGTGAGGCTGGTGCTGGTGCTGGTCAATTGCGTTGTCGACACCTGGTTGACCGCAGCGGAAATGGGCGAAGTGCCGGTGATGCCCGCTGCTGCGTCGCGGATCGGTGGCGTATTTGGTGCGGTCGTTTGCGGCGCCGTCGTCGCCGCCGGAACCACCGGTGTGACGACCTGCACTGTCGTGGCCACCGGTGGCGTTGGCGCCAGCACGGTGAGCGCCAGCGGTGCCGAGGTGGCGCCGACGTTGCCGGCAGCATCGATGGCGCGGGCGGTAATGCTGTGCGCGCCCAGCGACAGTTGCAAGGTCACGGTCCAGTTGCCGTTGGCATCGGCCACGACCCGGACTGCTTCCACGCCGTCGCTCGATACCACGACGGTGCTGTTTGGTTCGGCAACGCCGGACAGTTGCGGCGTGGTGACCAGCGTGGTGGTGCTATTGCCATCATCCAGGCGCGGGGTGCCGGCGGCGGCAGGCGCGGTGGCATCGACGACCACGGTGAGGGCAGGCGAGGCCGCGCTGGCGTTGCCGGCGGCGTCAACGACCCGGGTCGTGAGGCGATGGGTACCGTCGGCCAGCAGGCTGCTGGTGATGCTCCAGGCGCCGCTGGCGTCCACGGTGGCGCGGCCCAGCACGGTCACGCCATCGGTGTCGTACAGGATGGCAGTGGCGCCCGGTTCGCCGCGGCCGGTAATGGTCGGACGCGCCACGTTGGTGATGCCATCGCTGTTCGAGGCGCCGCTGTCGCTGGCCGGGGCCAGTACCGGCGTCGCTGGCGTGGCCGGCGCAGCGGTGTCGATGGTGACGGTCAGCGCGGCGCTGGCGTTGCTGACGATGCCGGTGGTGCTCGTGGTGCGGGTAGTCAGCTGATGATTGCCGTCGGTCAGCGCGCGGCTGGTGATGCTCCAGGTGCCGCCGGCGCCCACCACGGTGCTGCCGAGCACGCTGACACCATCGGTGTCGTACAGCGTGACGGTGGTGCCTGGCTGGGCGCGGCCGGTGATGGTCGGCGTGGTGACGCTGGTGATGCCGTCGCTGTTGGACGCGCCGTTGTCGCTGGCCGGCGCCAGTACCGGCACGGCTGGCGTGCCTGGTACGGCCGTGTCGATGGTGATGGCCAGGGCCGGGCTGGCGGCGCTGGTGTTGCCGGCCGTGTCGGTAGCCTTGATGGTCAGGCTGTGGACGCCATCGGCCAGCAGGCTGCTGGTGATGCTCCAGTTGCCGTTGGCGCCCACCACGGTCGTGCCCAGCACGGTAACGCCGTCGGTGTCGTACAAGGTGACGGTGCTGCCCGCTTCGGCGCGGCCGGTGATGGTCGGACGGGTGACGCTGGTGACGCCATCGCTGTTCGAGGCGCCGCTGTCGCTGGCAGGGGCCAGTACTGGCGTCGCTGGGGTGGCCGGTGCAACGGTGTCGATGGTGATCGCCAGTGGCGCGCTGGCGCCGCTGGTGTTGCCGGCGGCATCGCTGGCTTTGACGCTCAAGCTGTGCACGCCATCGGCCAGCGTGCTGCTGGTGATGCTCCAGTTGCCGTTGGCGCCGGCGACCGCCGTGCCCAGCACGGTGATGCCGTCGGTGTCGTACAGCGTCACGGTACTGCCTGCTTCGGCGCGGCCGGTGATGGTCGGGCGGGTGACGCTGGTGATGCTGTCGGCGTTCGAGGCGCCGCTGTCGCTGGCCGGGGTCAGCACTGGCGTGGCAGGCGCTGCCGGTGCGGCGGTGTCGATGCTGACGGTCAGCGCTGCACTGGCGTTGCTGACGATGCCGGTGATGCTGGTGGTCCGGGTGGTCAGCTGGTGGTTGCCGTCCGCCAGCACGCGGCTGGTGATGCTCCAGGTGCCGCCAGCGCCGACCACGGTGCTGCCGAGCACGCTGACACCATCGGTGTCGAACAGCGTGACGGTGGTGCCCGGCTGGGCGCGGCCGGTGATGGTCGGCGTGGTGACGCTGGTGATGCCGTCGCTACTGGAAGCGCCGCTGTCGCTGGTGGGCGCCAGTACCGGTACTGCCGGCGTGACTGGCATGGCGGTGTCGATGGTGACGTTCAGGGCCGGGCTGGCCGAGCCGGTGTTGCCGGCCGTGTCGGTGGCCTTGACGGTCAAGCTGTGGACGCCATCGGCCAGCAGGCTGCTGGTGATGCTCCAGCTGCCCTCGGTGGCGGCCACTGCGGTGCCCAGCACGGTGACGCCGTCGGTATCGTACAAGGTGACGGTGCTGCCCGCCTCGGCGCGGCCGGTGATGGTCGGACGCGTGACGCTGGTAAGGCTGTCGCTGTTCGAGGCGCCGCTGTCGCTGGCGGGCGCCAGTACCGGCGTTGCTGGCGCGGCTGGTGCAGCGGTGTCGATGGTGACCGCCAGCGGCGCGCTGGCGCCGCTGGTGTTGCCGGAAGCATCGGTGGCTTTGACGCTCAGGCTGTGGACGCCGTCGGCCAGCAGGCTGCTGGTGATGCGCCAGTCGCCGTTGACGTCGGCGGTGGTGGTGCCCAACACGGTCACGCCATCGGTGTCGTACAGGGTGACGGTGCTGCCGGCTTCGGCGCGGCCGTTGACGGTAGGGCGGTTGATGCCGGTGATGCTGTCGCTATTGGACACGCCATTGTCGCTTCCAGCGGACAGGACCGGCGCGTTTGGCGCGGTCGGCGCCGTGGTGTCGATGGTGATCGTCAGCGGGCCGGATGCGGCGCTGGTATTGCCGGCGATATCGGTGGCCTTGATGGTCAGGCTGTGCGCACCCTGGGCTAGCGTGCTGCTGGTGATACTCCAGACGCCGCCAGTCGCTACTGCCGTGCCCAGCACGGTGGTGCCGTCGGTGTCATACAGAGTGACCAGGCTGCCCGCTTCGGCGGTGCCGGTGATGACCGGGGTGGTGACGCTGGTGACGCCGTCCGAATTCGACGCACCGCTATCGGAAGCAGGCGCCAATACCGGGGCGGCCGGCGCTGCCGGCGCCGTGGTGTCGATGGTGATCGACACGGCGCCCGATGCCGCGCTGGTGTTGCCGGCGGTGTCGGTGGCCTTGACGCTCAAGCTGTGCGCGCCCTGGCCCAGCGCGCTGCTGGTGATGCTCCACACACCACCGGTAGCGACGGTGGTACCCAGCACGGTGGTGCCATCGGTATCGTACAAGGTGACCGTGCTGCCCGCTTCGGCGGTGCCGCTGACCGTTGGCGTGGTGATGCGAGTGACGCCGTCCGCGTTCGAGGCGCCGCTGTCGGACGCTGCGGACAGGACCGGCACGGCCGGTGCGGTTGGCGCGGTGGTGTCGATGATGATCGTCAGCGGGCCGGATGCCGCGCTGGTGTTGCCGGCGATATCGGTGGCCTTGATGGTCAGGCTGTGGGCACCGGCGGCCAGCGTGCTGCTGGTGATGCTCCAGACGCCGCCGGTCGCCACGGACGTGCCCAGCACGGTTGTGCCGTCGGTATCGTACAGGGTGACCAGGCTGCCCGCTTCGGCAGTGCCGGTGATGACTGGCGCGGTGATGCGGGTGATGCCATCGCTGTTCGAGGCGCCGCTGTCGGACGCTGCGGCCAGTACCGGTGCCGGTGGTGCGCTCGGCGCCGTGGTGTCGATGGTGATCGTCAGCGGGCCGGATGCGGCGCTGGTGTTGCCGGCGATATCGGTGGCCTTGATGGTCAGGTTGTGGGCACCCTGGGACAGCGTGCTGCTGGTGATGCTCCACACGCCGCCGGTAGCGACGGCCGTACCCAGCACGGTGGTGCCGTCGGTATCGTACAGGGTGACCAGGCTGCCCGCTTCGGCCGTACCGCTGACCGTTGGCGTGGTGACGCTGGTGACGCCATCGGTGTTCGAGGCGCCGCTGTCGGATGCCCGCGCCAACACCGGGGCGGCTGGCGCTGCCGGCGCCGTGGTGTCGATGGTGATCGACACGGCGCCCGATGCCGCGCTGGTGTTGCCGGCGGTGTCGGTGGCCTTGATGGTCAGGCTGTGCGCGCCCTGGCCCAGCGCGCTGCTGGTGATGCTCCAGACGCCGCCGGTCGCCACGGTCGTGCCCAGCACGGTGGTGCCGTCGGTGTCGTACAGGGTCACCAGGCTGCCTGCTTCGGCGGTGCCGGTAAAGACCGGCGTGGTGACGTTGGTGACGCGATCGCTGTTCGAGGCGCCGCTGTCGGACGCTGCTGCCAGTACTGGTGCGGCCGGTGCGATCGGCGCCGTGGTGTCGATGGTGATCGCCAGCGCGCCGGATGCGGCGCTGGTGTTGCCGGCGGCATCGATGGCCTTGACGGTCAGACTATGGGCGCCGGCCGTCAGCGTGGTGGTGGTGATGCTCCAGACGCCGCCGGTCGCTACTGCGCTACCAAGCACGGTGGTGCCGTTGGTGTCGTACAGCAGGACCGTGCTGCCCGCTTCGGCGGTGCCGGTGATGACCGGGGTGGTGATGCGGGTGATGCCATCCGAGTTGGACGCGCCGCTGTCGGACACCGGGGCCAGTACCGGTGCTGGTGGTGCACTCGGCGCCGTGGTGTCGATGGTGATCGTCAGCGGGCCGGATGCGGCGCTGGTGTTGCCGGCGATATCGGTGGCCTTGATGGTCAGGCTGTGGGCACCAGGCGCCAGCGTGCTGCTGGTGATGCTCCACACGCCGCCGGTGGCCACTGCCGTGCCCAGCACGGTGGTGCCGTCGGTGTCGTACAAGGTCACCAGGCTGCCGGCTTCGGCGGTTCCGCTGAAGACCGGAGTGGTAATGCGGGTAATGCCATCGCTGTTCGAGGCGCCGCTGTCGGATGCTGCGGCCATGACCGGTGCCGGTGGTGCACTTGGTGCGGTGGTGTCGATGGTGATCGTCAGCGCACCCGAGGCGGCGCTGGTATTGCCGGCGGTGTCGGTCGATTTGACGGTCAGGCTGTGGGCGCCGTTGGTCAGCGTGCTGCTGGTGATGCTCCAGACGCCGCCGGTAGCGACTGCCGTGCCCAGCACGGTGGTGCCGTCGGTATCGTACAGGGTGACCAGGCTGCCCGCTTCGGCGGTGCCGGCGACGACCGGGGTGGTGATGCGGGTGATGCCATCCGAATTGGATGCGCCGCTGTCGGACGCTGCCGCCAGTACGGGTGCGGCCGGTGCGATCGGCACCGTGGTGTCGATGGTGATCGCCAGCGCGCCCGAGGCGGCGCTGGTGTTGCCGGCGGCATCGATGGCCTTGACGGTCAGGCTATGGGCGCCAGCCGTCAGCGTGGTGGTGGTGATGCTCCAGACGCCGCCGGTCGCTACTGCGCTACCAAGCACGGTGGTGCCGTTGGTGTCGTACAGCAGGACCGTGCTGCCCGCTTCGGCGGTGCCGGTGATGACCGGGGTGGTGATGCGGGTGATGCCATCCGAGTTGGACGCGCCGCTGTCGGACACCGGGGCCAGTACCGGTGCCGGTGGTGCACTCGGCGCCGTGGTGTCGATGGTGATCGTCAGCGGGCCGGATGCGGCGCTGGTGTTGCCGGCGATATCGGTGGCCTTGATGGTCAGGCTGTGGGCGCCAGGCGCCAGCGTGCTGCTGGTGATGCTCCACACACCGCCGGTCGCTACTGCCGTACCCAGCACGGTGGTGCCGTCGGTGTCGTACAGGGTAACCAGGCTGCCTGCTTCAGCGGTGCCGCTGAAGACCGGGGTGGTAATGCGGGTGATGCCATCGCTGTTCGAGGCGCCGCTGTCGGACGCTGCGGCCATGACCGGTGCCGGTGGTGCGCTTGGCGCGGTGGTATCGATGGTGATCGTCAGCGCGCCCGAGGCGGCGCTGGTGTTGCCGGCGTTGTCGGTCGATTTGACGGTCAGGCTGTGTGCACCGTTGGTCAGCGTGCTGCTGGTGATGCTCCAGACGCCGCCGGTGGCCACTGCCGTGCCCAGCACGGTGGTGCCGTCGGTGTCGTACAAGGTGACCAGGCTGCCCGCTTCGGCGGTGCCGGCGACGACCGGAGTGGTGATGCGGGTGATGCCGTCCGAATTGGATGCGCCACTGTCGGATGCTGCTGCCAGTACTGGTGCGGCCGGTGCGATCGGCGCCGTGGTGTCGATGGTGATCGCCAGCGCGCCCGAGGCGGCGCTGGTGTTGCCGGCGGCATCGATGGCCTTGACGGTCAGGCTATGGGCGCCAGCCGTCAGCGTGGTGGTGGTGATGCTCCACACGCCGCCGGTGGCCACTGCGCTACCAAGCACGGTGGTGCCGTTGGTGTCGTACAGCAGGATCGTGCTGCCCGCTTCGGCGGTGCCGGTGATGACCGGGGTGGTGATGCGGGTGATGCCGTCGCTGTTCGAGGCGCCGCTGTCGGATACTGCCGCCAGTACCGGTGCCGGCGGTGCGCTTGGCGCGGTGGTGTCGATGGTGATCGCCAGCGCGTTCGAGGCGGCGCTGGTGTTGCCGGCGGTGTCGGTGGCCTTGACGGTCAGGCTGTGGGCGCCGTTCGCCAGCGTGCTGCTGGTGATGCTCCAGACGCCGCCGGTCGCTACTGCCGTACCCAACACGGTGGTGCCGTCGGTGTCGTACAAGGTGACCAGGCTGCCCGCTTCAGCGGTGCCGCTGAAGACCGGGGTGGTGATGCGGGTGATGCCATCGCTGTTCGAGGCGCCGCTGTCGGATGCTGCGGCCATGACCGGTGCCGGTGGTGCGCTTGGTGCGGTGGCGTCGATGGTGATCGTCAGCGCGCCCGATGCGGCGCTGGTGTTGCCAGCCGTGTCGGTGGCCTTGACCGTCAAGCTGTGGGCGCCGTTGGTCAGCGTGCTGCTGGTGATGCTCCAGACGCCGCCGGTGGCGACGGCCGTGCCCAGCACGGTGGTGCCGTCGGTGTCGTACAAGGTGACCAGGCTGCCGGCTTCGGCGGTGCCGGCGACAACCGGGGTGGTGATGCGGGTGATGCCATCGCTGTTCGAAGCGCCGCTGTCGGACGCTGCCGCCAGTACGGGTGCTGCCGGCGCGATCGGTGCGGTGGTGTCGAGGGTGATGGTCAGCGTGCCGCTGGCGGTGCCCACGTTGCCCGCCGCGTCGATGATGCGGGCGGCAAGAACCTTGCTGCCGTCAACACCGAGGTCGCCGGCGGTGACAGTGATATCGACATAGCCGTTGGCGATGTCGAGCGCGCTCAGCGTGGTGCGCGCGGGTGTGCCCAGCGCGTTGCCAGCCAGCAGCAGTTCAGCCTGCTCGCCGGCCACGGCATTTGCGCCGGTCAGGCTCACGCGCACGGTCGGGTTGGTGACGCTGGTGACGCGGTCGCTGTTCGAGCTGCCACTGTCGGAGCCCGGCGCCAGCACCGGCACGGTGGTCGGCGTGCCCGGTACGGTCGTGTCGATGGTAATGGCCAGCACGCTGGAAGCGCCGCTGGTATTGCCCACCACATCCACCGCCTTGGCGGTCAGGTTGTGCACCCCCTCGGCCAGTGCGACCGTGGTGGTGATGCTCCAGGTGCCGCCGGTGGCCGTGGCCGTACCGAGCACGGTGGTGCCGTCGGTGTCGTACAGGGTGACGATGCTGCCGGCCAGCGCGGTGCCGGTGATGGTCGGCGTGGTGACGTTGGTGAGGCGGTCCGTATTCGAGACGCCGCTGTCGGATGCGGCCGCCAGCGCCAGGCCGGTCGGCGCCACGCCGGCGGTGGCAACTGTGATTTGCAACGCGCTGGACGCCGAGCTGACATTGCCGGCGACATCCTGCGCCTTGACGGTCAGGTTGTGCACGCCATCGGCCAGCGTGCTGCTGGTGATGCTCCACACGCCGCCGGTGGCCACTGCCGTACCGAGCACGGTGGTGCCGTCGCTGTCGTACAGGGTGACGGTGCTGCCGCTCTCCGCCGTGCCGTTGATGACCGGCGTGGTAACGCTGGTGATGCGGTCCGAATTCGAGCTGCCGCTGTCGCTGGCGGGATCAAGCGTAGGGGCGGGCGGTGCTGCCGGGGCGGTGGTGTCGAGCACGATGGTGAACGACGGACCGGCTGTACCCACGTTGCCGGCAATGTCGGTGACGCGCGAGGTCAGCACCTTGGTGCCGTCGGCGCCCAGGCTGCCGCTGACGAGTGTCATGTCGATGTAGCCGTTGCTGATGTTGGTGGCGCTGAGCGTGGCCAGCACCGGCGTGCCGAAGGAATTGCCGCCGAGCAGCAGCTCCAGCGAGTCGCCGGCGACGGCGCCAGTGCCGGCCAGGCTGATGCGGATCAGCGGATTGGTGACGTTGGTGCGGCCGTCGGAGTTGGAGCTGCCGCTGTCGGACGCAGCCGCCATGATGATCGGGTTGGTGGGGGCGCCAGGCGCTGTCTTGTCGATGGTGACGGCCAGCCCCGCGCTGCGGCTGCCGGCAACGGCGCCGGTAGCCGAGGTAATGATCGCATACGCATTGTAGGCGCCGTCGACCAGGCCGCTGGTCGAGACGCCCGAGACGGTCCAGGCGCCATTGTTGACAGTGGCCGTGGCGGTGGCTTCGCCCGCGTCGTAAGTGCCGTTGTTGTTCGTATCCAGGAACACCCGCACGGTGCTGGTGCTGTCGCCGGCGCCGCTGGTACCCGAGAACGTCAGGCTGCCGGCATTGGTGCGGTTGTCGGTGTTGCTGCTGCCGGTGTCGGAAGCGTCCGCCAGGTCGGGCGTGCCGGCAGTGGCCGGCGCGACATTGACGGTGACGACGCGGGTGGTGGTGGACGTGCCGTCGCTCACCTGGATGGTAAACGTGTCGGTGCCGGCGTAACCGGCGTTCGGGGTATAGGTGATGGTGCCGCCCGGGGTGATGTCGGCGCCGCCAGAGGCGCCAGTCGCGCCGCTGAAGTTCAGCGTGCCGTTCGACGGTGCGCCGCCGCTGGCGGTGGACCAGGTCAGGGTCTGGCCGCTGTCGCTGTCGCTCACGTGCAGCACGGGCTTGACGTCGATGGCGGTGCCGTTCTGGGTGGCAGGCAACGCCGTGTTGGTTCCCACAAAGACGGGCGCGACGTTGGCCGGTGCGCTAGTGCCGACAATATTGGACATCTTCATCGATTCGAAGATGATGGCTGTCGAGTTGCCGCCGGTGTAGCCGCCGATGTTGCTGGACACCGTCAGGCTGGCCGTGACGGTGACCGAGAAGGCATTGGCTAACGACCACTCGTTGCCGTTGTTAAATATCGAACTGAGCGTGGTTGGCGTCTTGTTGACGTTCAAGGTCGTACCGTTAGGGATGGACACGTCGAGCAAGGTACCGCCCGCGGTATCTTTCACGACCAGGCGCAGTTCGTCGAACGCTCGGCCATTTCCGGTACTGTTGAAGCCGCTGATCGAAAAGTCCTGGAATGTGAACGACTTCATGACCGTCGTGTTCTCGGCCCTGAAGTCGGCGACGACGGTCCCGCCTGCCGTGCTGGTACCGGCGCGCACATTGGTGCCGGGGCCCGCGATCAGGTTGCTGCTGACCAGCAGCTTGTCCCACAGCGACTTGTAGCCGGCGGCGACCGCGTCTGCCGGGCCGAGGGTGCCGGCAAAATCATAGGTGCCGTCGGCCGTGCCGTTGCCGGTCAACAGCAAGCTGTCGTAGTCTGCCATCGCACGTTCGCTGATGGCCCGGTCGGCTTCGATCGCTCCCGTGTGTTTTTCCAGGACCCAGTTGCCGCCGAGGGCCGCCGCGCCGGTGGCGTCGGTGGAGGCTGCCACATCGGCGCCGGTCAGTTCCGCGAGCCGGTTGACGAAATGTTCGCCGGTGGCGGTGTCAGCGACGTTGCAGCCAAACAACAAAATGTCGCCGCCGGTGCGCAGCGCGCTGCCCCACTCGGCCAGCGCCGTTTTATACGTGTCAATATTGCTGTCAGCCAAGGTTGCTGAGCCGAGCAAGACCCGGCCGCTGTTGCCTTCCGAAATAATCTGGATGCTGTCGAGGCCATGGCGGCCTTTCAGCGCATCGGCGATTTGCTGCACGCCGTCGCTGTTCTTGTCGAGCATGACGACTTCGGTGCCGGGCTTGAGCCCGGCCAGCAGCGAGGACGGATTGGCGACCGAGGCGTCGATGAATACGATGGTGGTGACGGGCGCAGCATCGCCCGCGACCGGCTCGGTGGCGGCGCGGTCAGGCGCCACAGCGGGCAGCGGCGCCCGTTCGCCGGCAGGGGCGACGACGGCAGCGGGGGCGGGCGCAGGAGCGCGGGCCGCCTCGACTGCTTGGCCGGCGATCGCCTTGTGCATCAGGCCGGCTGCTGCGTCATGCGGATCGGCCAGCGCGGCGGCGGGCGCGGCGCCGTCGAAGACGATCCGGGTTTCCAGCGCCAGCAGGCTGCGCGTGGGCCGCAAGCGCGTCGTGGTGGTGCGGGCAGGGGCTGCGGTGGAAGGGAGGGCTGGGCTGCGGTCGTCGTATCGGGTCATCGCGGTTTCCTTGATGTCGCGCCGTTTGTTGGGATGCGTGGTCGGGTCGGCGCAAGACATCGATGTCAAAAAGGGTAATGCCATCAACTTATGGTGATATATAAATAATAATACTCACCAAAAGTCACCAGTTCGGATCTGTGTGTTGCATTTTTTTTGGAAATTATTGTAGCTGCTGCACGGCAATATTAGCCAGTCTCCGCCGTATATTTTTTAACGTTGTTTCTTTCTTGACGACACAACTCAACACGAACGAAAATAATGTCTCGCGCACGCATCAGATTCCCCTCACACGTCGACAAATAGTGATAATTGGTGAGAATCTTCACTGCTAGCTGCATTGTCCACACCGCCCACGACATAATATTGACGGTCATCTGGGAGTATCTTTTTAATAATGAACATTCTGTTAGTTTGTCTGCCATGCCATTGACAGCCGCAGTGTTATTGCGTTCGGCTGCACTGTCGGACCAGGAATTTCTCGATGCGCTCTACCTGTCCACCCGCGACGACCTGCAAGCCCTGGCTGCCGACCCCGCGTTGCGGCCGATGATCGCCCCGATGATTGCAATGCAGCAAAAAGCCCAGGGACTGTCTTACCAGGCCAGCTATCCCGGCGCCGAATACCTGGTGATCGAGCACGCCGGCGCACCGGTAGGGCGGGCGGTCGTGCATGCGGATGCCGACGGCCTACGGCTGGTCGATCTCAGCGTATTGCCGCAGGCGCGCGGCCAGGGCTGTGCAGGCAGCACGCTGGTGCAGTTGCAGCAGCGTGCTGCCGAGGGCGGCTGTGAACTGCACCTGACCGTGAGGCTGGCCAATACCGGCGCGCGCCGTCTGTACGAGCGGCTGGGGTTTGATGTGGTGTCCGACGACGGGCTCGACGCCCGCATGCGGTGGCGCCCATGAATCTGGCCGAGCACGCCACCATCGCGCACACTGCCGGCCCGGCAGTCGCCAGCGCCGGGCAGGACGCCGACCTCGCACATGAATACCTGGCCCCGCTGCGCGAAGACCTGGCCTTGCAGCCGGCGCCCCCGGGGTTGGACGGCGCGCCGCACTGGCATGTGTACGACGCCGTGCGCAACCGCTTTTTCCGTCTCGGCTGGCTGGAATTCGAATTGCTGTCGCGCTGGCGCGGCGGCATGCAGGCCGGCGAGCTGTGCGCTGCGGTGGCCCACGACACCGCGCTGGCGCCGGCGCCCGAGGATGTGCTCGAGGTGCAGCGCTTCCTGCAAATGAACGAACTGCTGCGCACCGAGCATCCGCAACTGCGCAGCCACCTGCAAAAAGTGGCGGCTGGTCGCCAGCCCAAGCTGCTGACCTGGCTGCTGCACCATTACCTGTTCTTCCGCGTGCCGCTGGTGCGGCCCGATGGATTTCTCGACCGCACCGGCAAGTGGGTGCTGCCGTTGTTCCGGCCGGCGTTTTTCGCCACGTGCGGGCTGTTGTCGCTGCTCGGTATATGGCGCGTGCTCGACCAGTGGCCGGCATTCTCCAGCACCTTCCTGTACTTTTTCTCGTGGCAGGGTGCGCTGTATTACGGCGTGGCGCTGGCGCTGGCCAAGGTGCTGCACGAACTGGCGCACGCCTACACCTGCAAGTATTACGGGGTGCGGGTGCCGGCCATGGGCGTGGCCATGATGATGATGTGGCCGTTGCTATACACCGACACCTCCGAGGCGTGGAAGCTGACCTCGCGGCGCGCCCGGCTGGCCATCGGCGGCGCCGGCGTGGTAGCGGAATTGTTGTTGGCGGGCATCGCAGCGTTGCTGTGGAGCCTGGCGCCGGAGGGCAGTTTCAAGAGCGCGCTGTACATCTTGGCGGCGGTCACCTGGATCAGTACACTGGCGATCAACCTCAATCCCTTCATGCGGTTCGACGGCTATTACCTGCTGATGGATCTGCTCGACGTGCCCAATTTGTCCGAGCGCAGCTTTGCCATCGCGCGCTGGCGCCTGCGCCGTGCCGTGCTGGGCGTGCGCGCGCCATTTCCCGAGCCGCAACTGGCGGCACGTGCGGGCTGGCTCACGCTGTATGCGTATGCCACCTGGCTGTACCGGCTGATTATGTTCACCGGCATCGCCGCCGCCGTGTATTTTTTCTTTTTCAAAGCGTTGGGAGTAATCTTGTTTGCGGTGGAAATAAGCTGGTTCGTGCTGCGCCCTTTATGGAATGAAATGCGCGCCTGGTGGTCGCTGCGCCAGCGCTGGACCGGCAATGCATGGCGCAGCGGTCTCGTGCTGTTGGTCCTGTTCGGCTTGCTGGCCGTGCCGTGGCGTACCGACGTAGTGGCGGACGGCTACTGGCAGGCGGACAAGCACAGCCAGCTGTTCCCGCCCATGGCCGCACGCATCGAGCAGGTGCTGGCGCGCGAAGGCCAGGCCGTGCAAAGCGGTGCACCGCTGTTCGTGCTGGCGGCGCCGGCGGTCGATAGCCAGATGCTGCAATTGCAAAGCCGCATCGACGGGCTGGTGCGGCAGATCAACGGCGCCATCGATAACCCCGCGCTGTACGAGCGTTCGCGCGTGCTGGAGCAGGAACTGGCGGCGGTGCGCGCCGAATATGCGCTGCACGATGCCGAAGCGGGGCGCCTGACGGTGACCGCGCCGCACGCCGGCGTGGTGCGCGATCTCGACCCCGGCCTGTACCCGGGCGGCTGGGTGGGGCGCGGCCATGTGCTGGCGCGGGTGGTGGGCAACCAGGTGGCGCTGGCGCAGGTATTCGTGCATGAATCCGATATCGCCCGCATCAAGCCGGGCGCGCATGCGCGGCTGATCGAACACCGCCACGATGGCGCGGCCATGACCGCCACCGTGATCGGCATCGATCGTACCGCCAGCCGGGCTTTGCCCGAGCCCATGTTGTCCTCGGTCCACGGTGGACCGATCGCCGCGCGCGCGGGCCAGCACGGCGAATCGCTGGCCAACGAGGCCTGGTATCGCGTGACCTTGCAACTGGAGTCGGAAAAAATGCGGGGTGGGGCGGCCAGCCTGGCGCCGGTGGTGGCCCATATCGAAGGGGAACGCAGCAGCCTGCTGTGGCAGGGCGCGCGCAAGGTGGCGGGGGTGCTGGTACGGGAAAGCGGTTTGTAGGACTCGGGAAGGAGCTTGAAAGCCGTAGCGAAAGATACGCTACGGCTTGTCTTGCGTCGCTTATGGACGCATGGGGAATTCGCCGTACAGGCAGATGATATAGCGTAGTGGCAAATAGGGCTGCATATTATTGTGGGCCTGGTTGCCGCCGGTCGGCATCAGCGCCGCTGGCGCCATGGTGGCGACGGGCGTGCCGCTGCCGGGAACGGTGTATTGATCCAGTGCCTCCGGTTCGAAGCCGCCGTGATCGACCAATTGCGCCCAGACCGCGTTGGTCGGCGTATTGGCGGTACCCTCCGCGTCCAGCGCCACGGGTGTGTGGGTATGGTTCGGCATGGTCATTTGGGTCAGCGTAACTGTTGCCGAACCACCGTCTTTACCGACTTGGCGGGGCGTGAGGCCGGGGCCCTGGCCCTGGTGCACGGGGACCCTGCCATTCAGGTTGGGCAAGGCGAAGGTTGTCTTGCCATCGCCGCCGTAGGTGATACCGATGACCGCGTATAGCGCCTGATATTGCTGGATCTGCAGCAAGGTGCCATCGCAAGCGGCCCAGTCGGCCGGCACGAAGGTCCCGGTAAACAGACGAATCTCTCCGTAAAATGGATCTGCCATGGTTTTTTCCTTAAGGGCGGGGTGGGTACAAGCCGGACACGGCGATGCAGAAATTCAGCGCCATTGATGGCTGCATATTCTGGTGTGGGAGGCTGCCGCCGGTCACCGCGATCGCCAGCGGCGAGAGCGACGCATTCTGGGTGGCGCTGTAGCCGTTGTCGAAACTGGCCCAGGTGCTGCCAATCGGGGTTGCGGTCGACACAGCGTTGCTGGACGCGTTAACCAGGTGGTTATGGGTGGGCATTTCAGCAATGGTCAAGCTATGTTGCGCCTCACCGCCAGCGGTGCCTTGCGGGTACACGCTGGTATATCCCAGCGGTACGCGCCCGCGCAGATCGGGCAGGGCGAACGTGACCTTGCCGTCGCCGCCATATTGATTACTGAGCAGCGAAAACAGCGCAACGTTGGTACTAATCTGCAGTAACTGTCCTTCGCAAGGCATCCAGCCCTTTGGGGTGATGCCGAAGGCAAACAGTCGTATCTCGGCCAAAAATGGATCCATTGAATCAACTCCTGAGTGATAAGTTGGGTATTAAATTTGCCCGTTCCGGCTGCTCAATTCTGGGTGGGGAATATCCCGATGGTGGAAATAATGTATGAAATGCACAGATACGGCATCATGTTCTCATGCGGTTGCGAACCGCCTGCGGACACTATGTCGGTCGGCGCCATGGACCCCAGTGCAGTGCCGCTGGCCGGCGCGTAGATGTTGGTGGCTGCAGTGGCCGCCCAGTAATTGTTGAGAGGAGTGGACGAGTTGCCCGGCCCTGACTGCGCCATCGCCACGTGGGTATGGGCCGGCATCTGGCTGGTGGTCAATGTGACGGCCTCGACGCCAATCTGGTTGCCCAGCGGATAGTTCATGGATTGATAATTCGCGACTTTGTGCAGCGGCACCCGGCCACGCAAGTCTGGCAAGGCAAACGTGGTGACGCCATCGCCACCATAGACGGTACCGAGCAGCGTATACAACGCCTGATTCCCGGCAATACTTAATAATTGCCCATTACATAACATCCATCCTTCCGGCGCATAGGCACCCGCAAACATGCGAATCTCGCCCAGATAACATTCCGACATACAGTTCCCCCTTGGTGAAAAACAGAAAAACATAGAAAGATCTTTAGTTATTTTCGGAAATATTTCACTGGAAGTAAAGAGAAAAATCCTGCATTTTTTTTCGTAACAATCGTCTTTTTGATGCAGCGCTTTTGATAGGGATATGGTAGTTATGGCAGGGTGATTTATTGATTCAATGTTGGGAGTAACAAGCCCGTCATATTAAGTATTCGGGAGTGTGCCGGATGAAAATATTATTAATATTTACCAGAAGTTAATATCCTTCCTGGTGATTTCCATATGCAAGGCTTGCCTTGGTGAGGGCATGGTGTTATGTTGATATATCTGGGAAAGTAACATTTCCCCTCTGCCAACCAATGGCTGCCTGCTACCAAGTCTGTGGGCAGGTTTTTTTATGACGACGACTTTTGAACCGGCCGCTTCCTCCACTTCCCTCAACACGCACGCCGAGCTGGTGCGCATCGCCGGTGCGCTGGCCGATCCGACACGTTCGCTCGCGTCGCTGATCGGCGAAACGGGCGAACTGCGCGCCTTGGTCGAACGGCATACGCGGCTGTGCATGGACGGTTCGGTCCACATGAGTGTGGGCACCAGTATCCTGCCAAGTGGCAAGGCCATTTCTCCGATGCAAGCAGCCCTGTGTGCGCGCGAGCCGTTTCGCACTGCCGCTTTCATCCAGGGACTGGCGCAGGCCATTCGTGCCGCCATGACGCCGCAGCGGCCGGTTGCAGTGTTGTACGCGGGCTGCGGTCCGTTCGCACTGCTGGCCCTGCCACTGATGGCGCTGTTCACACCGGACCAGGTACAGTTCACGCTGCTGGAAGTCCACGCCGACGCGCTCGACGATGCGCGCGCGTTGATCGAGGGCTTCGGTTATGGCGCCCACGTGGCGCAGTTCGTTTGTACCGACGCCGCCACCTGGCGCATTGCGCCTGGCGCACCGGTCGATGTCATCGTCAGCGAAACCATGAACACGGCGCTGGGCAAGGAGCCGCAGGTGTCGATCATGCGCAACCTGTATATCCAGGCGCCGCAGGCCACGCTGGTGCCGGCCGCCATCGCCGTCCACCTGGGTGCGCCCGGCCGCAGCCAGGAACAGCCGTGCGCCGACTGGGGCCGCATTTTTGAAATCAATGCCGCCGCCATTTTGGACTGGCAGGCGCTGGACGGCCCAACGCTGCCGGCGGCCACCATCCGCCTGCCCGAGGTGCTGGGCGACGGCCCACGGCTGCTCACGCGCATCGAGGTGTATGACGGGATCGCCCTGCGCGACTATGAAAGCAGCCTGAACCTTCCACTGCAATTGCCCGGAAAGCCGCAGTTGCAGGGCGGAGTGACGCTGGCATTTTCGTATCGGCTGGGCCCGGCGCCGGGGCTGGCCTGGGAGGTGCAGGAGGCCACCCAGGAGACGGCTTGACCCGGTGGCGCCGGTAAATGATGTTTTTACCGCGCGCGGCGGCGCTGGAGGCGGGGTATCGGCGTGCGACGCTTGCCTCGGTGGGACCATGATGTTATGTTGATATATCTGGGAAAGTAACATTTTCCCTCTAACAACCAATTGTCGCCCGCCACTATGTCCGTAAACACTCGCTCCAGCATCGTCTCATTCGCGTTGAAAACCCTTGTCGGCGCCGTTGCCAGCGCAGTGTTGATATCGGCTAACGCTGCTGGACTCGGCAAACTCACTGTATTGTCCGCACTGGGCCAGCCGCTGCGCGCCGAAATCGAGCTGAGCGCCGTCACCCCCGAGGAGGCCAGCGGCCTGTCGGTGCGGCTGGCGCCGGCCGACGCCTTCCGCACCGCCAACATCGATTTCAACCCGGCGCTCTCGGCGCTGCGCTTCGAGGTCGAACAGCGCAGCGGCCGCCAGGTGGTGCGCGTGTCGTCCAGCCAGCCGCTCAACGAACCGTTTGTCGACCTGCTGCTCGAATTGAACTGGAATGGCGGGCGCATGGTGCGCGAATACACCTTCCTGCTCGATCCACCCGAAATGCGCGGCGCACAGTCGCCGCAGGTGGCCGCGCCGGTGGACCTGGGGCCGGCCCGCACACCCACTACTACCACGGCGCCGGCCACTGCGCCGGTCGCAGCCAGGGCGCCCGCTGCCGCTGACGCCAAACCAGCCGCCAAACCGGCGGCCAAGGCCACTGTCGACGAAATCACCGTCAAGCGCGGCGATACCCTGAGCGCCATCGCCAGCCAGGTCAAGCCAGTCGATGTCTCGCTCGACGTGATGCTGGTGGCGCTGTACCGCGCTAACCCGGAAGCGTTCATGGGCAATAATATGAACCGCCTGAAGTCCGGTCAGATCCTGGCCGTGCCTGATGCCGGCGCCATCCGTGCCGCCGACGGCGATGGCGAGTCCAGTGCCCGCAGCGTGGTGGTGGCGCATGCGCGCGACTTCAACGCCTACCGCGCCCGTCTGGCAGGCCAGGTCGCCAACAGCACGCCGTCCAAGGATGCCGGCACTGGCCAGAGCTCGTCGGGCAAGATTACCGCCAAGGTCGAGGAAAAGCCGAACGCCGTCAACGCCGCGCGCGACAAGCTCACCCTGTCAAAGGCCACGGCCGACAAGCCGGGCGAAGGCAAGACCGGCGCCGCCGTCGAAGACAAGATCGCCAAACAGAAGCAGGTCGAGGACGCCTCGTCGCGGGTGCAGGAACTGGAAAAGAACGTCAACGACCTCGAGAAGCTGATGGAGGTCAAGAGCAAGTCGGCCGCCACGGCCCCGGTCGCGCCGGCTGCACCAACCGCCGCTGAGCCGGCCGCGTCCGTGCCGGCGCCAACCCGGATGGCGCCAGTGATTCCGCCGCGTAAGCTTGAAGAACCGGGCCTGTTCGACAAGCTGATGGCCAATTCGCAAATGGTGGGCCTGCTGGTGGCCGGTCTGCTGGTGGCCGTGGTGGCGGCGCTGGCTGCCATTGCCGCGCGTCGCCGCCGCAAGTTCGTGGTGCCGCGCGACGAATCCGGTCCCGATGGTCTCGATGCCGCGCCAGCCTGGGATCCGGCGCCGGCCGCGCCAGCCGCTGCTGTTGCAGGTGGTGTGGCCGCCGGTGTTGCGACAGATGCGGCGGCGGTGGAGCCGGTGGTCGGCGCCGACAATAGCGCCTTCGACACCCACTTCGCGCCGTCGGCCAGCCAGCTCGACAACAACGAAGTCGATCCGGTGGCCGAAGCCGATGTGTACATCGCCTATGGCCGCGATGCGCAAGCCGAGGAAATTCTCAAGGAAGCGCTGCGCAACCATCCCGAGCGCCATGCCGTGCGCCTGAAACTGCTGGAAATCTACGCCAACCGCCACGACGCCCGCACCTTCGAGAGCCAGGCGTCGGAACTGTATTCGCTCACGCGCGGGCAGGGCGACGAATGGGCGCAAGCCGCGCGCATGGGCCGCGAACTCGAACCAGGCAACCCGCTGTACGCCAGCCCGGATGCCGACAGCGCCGACGGCTTCGGCGCCGCGCCGCTGGCCGCCACGGCCGGCGTAGTGGCGGCTGCCACGGCCGCTGCGGGCTATGCCGCCTACGATCATGAAGACACCGATGGCGATGCACCGGCCGAGGTGACCGCATTTGGCGCAACCGCAGGCGGTGCTGATGCGTATGATACTGCGCCGGCCGCCTACGACCCCGGTTTCAACGACGACCTGGAAACCGCGTTGCCGCAGGCGGCGGATGCGGCCGTCTCGCCGGCTTCGGTGGCTGCACAAGCGAATGCTGCCGATTTCGGCCTGGGCGACCTCGACTTTGCCGCGCCCGACCCGTATGCGCAGGATCCATTCGGCAAAGTGCCGGCCGATACCGCGCCGTTCCTGCAGGATGACAATTTCAACCTGTCGCTCGACAAGCCTGCGCCGGCGCCGGCCGAGGAGCCAGCGTACGATCCGAGCATGGACTTCAGCCTCGACCTGCCAGCCGAACCGGCCCAGCCGGCCGCGTTGGACAAGGCGCCTGCGGCAGCCGACGCCGATGCCACCCGCGTACCGCTCGACTTCGACGCTGCCGACTTCACCATTCCCGACGTGCCGGCCCTGGCCGTGCCGCCAGCAGAGCCGGCCCCGGCGCCAGCGCCAGCCCTGGCTGACAAGGACGCTGCACCCGAGTTCGACCTCTCCGGCATCGATTTCGACCTGAGCAGCCAGCCTGAGCCGGTAGAACCAGTCGCAAGTGCCGATGCTGGCCGTGCCGAACCAATGTCGGCGTTGCACATGGAAATGGATACCAAGCTCGACCTCGCGGTCGCCTACCAGGAAATCGGCGACAAGGAAGGCGCCCGCGAACTGCTCGACGAAGTGCTGCGCGGTGGCAGCGATGAGCAGGTGGCCAAGGCCACTGCCATGAAGGAGCAGTTAGTCTAAGCGCGCCTGATAAAATCCTCCAGCGCGGCGTTGCAGCTCCTCGCCGTACGTTCGTACTGTCTTCGTCGCTGCGCCTTGCGCTGGAGGTTTTATCAGGCGCTCCAGCCGCTAAGCACCGGCGGCGTTGCAGCTCCTCGCCGTACGTTCGTACTGTCTTCGTCGCTGCGCCTTGCGCTGGAGGTTTTATCAGGCGCTCGAGCCGCTAAGCACCGGCGGCGTTGCAGCTCCTCGCCGTACGTTCGTACTGTCTTCGTCGCTGCGCCTTGCGCTGGAGGTTTTATCAGGCGCTCCAGGCGCGGCGGTGCAAGCGATATAATGGCCGATTCGGAAATTCAGATTGGGCAGCAATTGAAACGGATCGCAATCGGCCTGCAGTACGACGGCACCGCCTGGCACGGCTACCAGAAACAGGAAAGCGGCCACACGGTGCAGGACCAGCTCGAACGGGCCCTGGAGAAATTTGCCAGGGTGCCGCTGGCCACCACCTGCGCCGGCCGCACCGATACCGGCGTCCATGCGCTCGAACAAGTCGTCCACTTCGACACCGACCTGTCGCGCGACCCCAATGCCTGGCTGCGCGGCGTGAATGCCTTCCTGCCGCCATCGATCGCGGTGCGCTGGGCCAAGGAACTGCCGGGCGACCCGGGCGTCAACGATTTCTTCCATGCCCGCTTTAGTGCGCGCGCCCGCACTTATCATTACGTGCTGTACAACAATCCCACCCGCTCGCCATTGCTCGAAGGACGCGCCGGCTTTTATTTCCGTCCGCTCGATGTGGAACTGATGCAGCAGGCCGTGCCGCCGCTGCTGGGCTGGCACGACTTCACGGCGTTTCGCGCGGCCCAGTGCCAGGCCAAGTCGCCCGTCAAGCTGATGCACGACATCCGCATCCAGCGTCACGGTGAGCTGGTGGTGTTTACCATTACCGCCAACGCCTTCCTGCACCACATGGTGCGCAACCTGGTCGGTTCGCTCGTGTACATCGGCTCCAAGCGCCAGCGGCCCGAGTGGCTCGGCGAGTTGCTGGAGTCGAAAGACCGCCACGCTGCCGCGCCCACCTTCATGCCCGATGGCCTGTACCTGGCCAAAATCGATTACGACCCCAAGTGGGAACTGCCGCTCGAGACCACCTCGCCGCTGCCCTGGTTCTAAAGGAAACGCCATGCATCGTACCCGTATCAAAATTTGCGGGCTGACCCGCGTGGAAGACGTGCAGGCGGCAGTCGCCCTGGGCGCCGACGCCATCGGTTTCGTGTTCTATCCGAACAGCCCGCGCTACGTCACGCCCGAGCAGGCTGCCGCGCTGATCGCGGCCGTGCCGCCGTTCGTCACCTGCACCGGCCTGTTCGTCAACGCCACGCCGGAACAGGTTGCGGCCGTGGTCAAGGTGGCGCCGGTGTCGCTGGTGCAGCTGCATGGCGACGAGAGCATCGCCGAGTCGGCAGCGATCGCTGCAGCGTCCGGGCGACAGTTCCTGCGCGTGTTCCGGGTGAAACCTGACACCGCGCCCGCCGATTTGCTAGAATACGAGCAGCTATGCCGTGCCGCCAGTCCCTTGTTCACCAGCCTGTTGCTGGATACATATGTGGATGCTTATGGTGGCGCAGGAAAGGGTTTTGATTGGTCTCTCGTTCCAAAAGAGCTCGCGCCTCGGGTCGTTTTGAGTGGTGGCTTGAGCGTACACAACGCCACTGATGCGGTGGTGAGCGTACGCCCCTACGCGGTCGACATCAGCAGCGGTGTCGAAGCAGCGAAGGGGATCAAGGACGCCCGCAAGATCGCCGATTTTATTGCGGCAGTGCGGGCCGGAGATGACCAGCTCGACAGAGCAACCCTGAAAGAACACCCCCATGAAAGCCTTGCCTGAGATTGGTGCAGCAGCGCCCCTGTTCCACGCCACCGACTACGACTTCCCCAACGCCACCGGCCACTTCGGCCCGTACGGCGGCTCGTTCGTGGCCGAAACCCTGACCTACGCACTGGCCGAGCTCAATGCCGCCTACGAACGCTATAGCAAAGACCAGGAATTCCTCGAAGAATTCCGTTACGAGCTCAAGCACTTCGTCGGCCGTCCCTCGCCGATCTACCACGCCAAGCGCTGGTCCGAGATCGGCGGCGGCGCGCAAATCTATTTCAAGCGCGAAGACCTGAACCACACCGGCGCCCACAAGATCAACAACGTGATCGGCCAGGCGCTGCTGGCGCGCCGCATGGGCAAGAAGCGCATCATTGCCGAGACCGGCGCCGGCCAGCATGGCGTGGCCACGGCCACCATTTGCGCCCGTTTCGGTCTCGAATGCGTGGTGTACATGGGCAGCGAAGACGTCAAGCGCCAGGCGCAAAACGTTTATCGCATGAAGCTGCTCGGTGCGACCGTGGTGCCGGTGGAGTCCGGTTCGAAAACCCTCAAGGACGCGCTCAACGAAGCGATGCGCGACTGGGTCACCAACATTGAGAACACGTTTTACATCATCGGTACCGTGGCCGGTCCGCACCCGTACCCGATGCTGGTGCGCGACTTCCAGTCGGTGATCGGCGAGGAGTGCCTGGTGCAGATGCCGGAAATGACGGGCCGCCAGCCGGACGTGGTGACCGCCTGCATCGGTGGCGGTTCGAACGCCATGGGCATTTTCTACCCGTATATCGACCAGAAACAGGTGCGCCTGATCGGCGTGGAAGCGGCGGGCGAGGGCCTCGACGGCAACAAGCACGCGGCCTCGCTGACCAAGGGCTATCCGGGCGTGTTGCACGGTAATCGCACCTATTTGCTGCAGGACGAGAACGGCCAGATCATCGAGACCCACTCGGTCTCCGCCGGCCTCGACTACCCGGGCGTCGGGCCCGAGCACGCTTATCTGAAAGACATTGGCCGTGCCGAGTACGTCTCGATCACGGACGACGAGGCCTTGCAGGCGTTCCACGATTGCTGCCATATCGAGGGCATCATTCCCGCGCTGGAATCGTCGCATGCGCTGGCGTACGCGGTGAAGCTGGCCGCTACCCTGCCGAAGGACAAGATCATCCTGGCCAACCTGTCGGGCCGGGGCGACAAGGATATGCATACGGTGGCGGAGCGGATGGGGCTCAATTTCAGCTGATCCGCTCCGCACCCGCAAGCGCTGGGGCTGACCCCGCATGGGGCCGACTCCAGTTTGCCGTGCGGGTTAGAACGTCCCGTTACCGTTATCGTCGAAAGAACAATTCATGTCCCGCATCGCTACTACTTTTGCCGCGCTGAAAGCGCAAAACAAGACCGCCCTGGTCACCTTTATTACCGCTGGCGACCCCGGCCCCGCGCTCACGGTCCCCCTGATGCACGCGCTGGTGGCCGGTGGCGCCGATATCATCGAACTCGGCGTACCGTTCTCCGACCCGATGGCCGAAGGCCCGGTGATCCAGCGCGCCTGCGAGCGCGCGCTGGCGCATGGCGTCGGCATCCGCGACGTCTTTAATTACGTGGCCGAGTTCCGCAAGACCAACCAGACCACGCCGGTGGTGCTGATGGGCTACGCCAATCCGATCGAACGCATCGGCCCCGATGCCTTCATCGCCAATTCGCAGGCGGTGGGCGCCGACGGCGCCATCGTGGTCGATTATCCGCCGGAAGAGTGCGAAGACTTCGCCGCCGCCATGCGCGCCGCCGAACTGGACCTGATCTTCCTGCTGGCGCCCACCTCGACCGAGGAACGCATCCGGCAGGTGGCGCGTGTTGGCGGCGGCTTCAGTTATTACGTTTCGCTCAAAGGCGTGACCGGCGCCGGCAATATCGACACCGTGGAAGTGGCGCAGCGCCTGGCTGCAATCCGTGAACACGTCTCGCTGCCGATCGGCGTGGGCTTCGGCATCCGCGACGGCGCCACCGCCCGCGCCGTGGCCGAAGTGGCCGACGCCGTGGTGATCGGCAGCCGCATCATCCAGGAAATCGAACAGCACGGCGCCGAAGGCGCGGTAGCAGCGGTGCAAACTTTCGTGGGCGGTATCCGGACTGCGCTGGACGCCTGATTGTGGCCCATTGGCCGCCATCGAATATGGCGGCCAATCTCGTGGGTATTTCCTTCTAAAGGCGTATTGCACCCATGACGAAAGTCTAAAATTAATGTATTGCAATGTTCGACAGGGTCGCCAGAAACGGCTACACTTCGGCCACGAGTAAGCTGCAAGGAGAAATTATGAGTTGGTTAGAGAAACTGCTGCCCCCGCGTATCCAGCGCACCGACGTTGCCGCGCGCAAAACCATGCCCGAAGGGCTGTGGGTCAAATGCCCGTCGTGCGAATCGGTTTTGTACCGCACCGACCTGGAGTCGAACCTGCACGTTTGCCCCAAGTGCGACCACCACATGCGCATCCGCGCCCGCGAGCGGCTCGACAGCCTGCTCGACGCCGGTGGCCGTTACGAAATCGGCATGGACACGCTGCCGGTCGATACCCTGAAGTTCAAGGACAGCAAAAAATATCCTGACCGCCTCAAGCAGGCCATGGAAGCCACCGGCGAAACCGACGCCATGATCGTCATGGGCGGCGCCATCCTCAGCATGCCGGTTGTCGTGGCGTGCTTCGAGTTCGACTTCATGGGCGGTTCCATGGGCTCCGTAGTGGGCGAGCGCTTCGTGCGCGGCGCGCAAGCGGCGCTGGAACAGAAAGTGCCGTTCATCTGCATCACCGCCACCGGCGGCGCCCGCATGCAGGAAGGCCTGCTGTCGCTGATGCAAATGGCCAAGACTACCTCGATGCTGACCAAGCTGTCCGAGAAAAAACTGCCATTCATCAGCGTGCTGACCGACCCGACCATGGGCGGCGTGTCCGCCTCGTTCGCCTTCATGGGTGACGTGGTAATGGCCGAGCCGAAAGCGCTGATCGGCTTTGCCGGTCCGCGCGTGATCGAGAACACCGTGCGCGAGAAACTGCCGGAAGGCTTCCAGCGCTCCGAGTTCCTGGTCACCAAGGGTGCGATCGACATGATCGTCGACCGCCGCAAGATGCGCGAAGAAATCGCCCGCTTGCTGGCTCTCCTGCAAAATCAACCGGTAGAAGTAATAGCCTAAAGGGACCTCGCTACGGTTTGCGAGGTTCCCACCACGCGGCGCGCAATCGGATATGATCCTGCGCGCCGTTTCTTATTTCTGAGCCCCACATGTCCAATCTCCCCACCACCTTGCCTGCCTGGCTTGCGCTGCTCGAATCGCGCCATGCCGAAACCGTCATCAACATGGGCCTTGACCGCGTGCTTGCCGTCAAGCAGCGCCTGCAACTGGCATTTACCTGCCCGGTGATCATGGTGGCCGGCACCAACGGCAAGGGTTCCACCTGCGCCATGCTCGAATCGGTATTGCTGCGCGCCGGCTACAAGGTGGGCCTGTACATCAAGCCGCACTTCCTCGATTTTAACGAGCGCGCCCGCGTCAATGGCGAACTGGCCACTGATGAGGCGCTGGTCGAAGCGTTCAACGCGGTCGAGGCTGCACGCGGCGACACCACGCTCACGTACTTCGAATTCACCACCCTGGCCATCATGCGTCTGCTGGCCGGCGCTGGCATGGACGTGGTGATCCTGGAAGTGGGCCTCGGTGGCCGCCTCGATGCGGTCAACATCGTCGATGCCGATGTGTCGATAGTCACCAGCGTCGATATCGACCACACCGACTACCTGGGCGACACGCGCGAGGCGATCGGCTTCGAAAAGGCCGGCATCTTCCGCGCCGGCAAGGTAGCGATCTGCTCCGATCCGGTGCCGCCGCAAACACTGATCGACCATGCCGAGGCAATCGGCGCCGACCTGTGGCTGATGGGCCGCGACTTCAATTATTCGGGCGACAAGCAGCAGTGGAACTACGGCGGCCGCTCGCAGCGCCGCAATTCGCTGGCGTACCCGAGCCTGCGCGGCGCCAACCAGATTCTCAACGCCTGCGCCGCGCTGGCCGCGCTCGAGGCACTGCGCATCGAATTGCCGGTGGGCGCGCAGGAAGTGCGCACCGGCCTGGTGACGGTGGAACTGCCGGGCCGCTTCCAGGTGCTGCCGGGCCGTCCGACCGTGATCCTCGACGTGGCCCACAATCCGCACGCGGCCTCGGCGCTGAACCAGAACCTCGGCAACATGGGCTTTCACCCTTACACCTTCGCCGTATTCGGCTCCATGCAGGACAAGGATATCGATGGCGTGATCGCCGCCATGTCCGAGCATGTCGATCACTGGTGCCTGGCCACCTTGCCGTCGCCGCGCTCGGCCACGGCGTCGGAACTGGCGGCCAAGGTGCAACTGGTGCAGGAAGACAAGGCCGAACGGACCATCAATATCTTCGACGATCCGGCAGCAGCGTACGCAAATGCGGTCAGCCGGGCCGGGGAGAATGATAGAATTGTGGTCTTTGGATCTTTCCTCACCGTTGCCGGCGTCATGGCAGCGCGAAAATCCTCATTCCATTGAACACACAGGACTGAAATCACGCATGGGCTTGTTCTCGAAATTCGGCAAAAACAAGCAAGAATCCGCCCAGGACAGCGGCTATTACACCAGTGCCGATGACCAGGCCGCGCTCGAGCGTGCCCGGTCCAAGCGCGCTTCGTCCACCGATGGTCCGCGCCGACGCTCGCGCGACCGCGAAGCGGACGATCCAGTCTTGCCTGAAAAGAAACGCGCGCGCCGCCGCCTGGTCGGCGCCATCGCCCTGGCGCTGGCCGTGGCGGTCGGTTTGCCGATGCTGCTCGACTCCGAGCCCAAGCCGCTGGCGTCCGACATCGATATCAAAATTCCCTCGAAAGAACGTTCTGCCGGCGCCCCGGCCGTTGGCGGCGAGCGTCGCGCCGCCACCATTCCCGACAGCGATACGCTCGACAACAGCGAAGAAATTGTCGAGGACGCCAAGCCTGCTGCGGTAGCGGCCAAGCCGGGCGCCAAGCCCGAGACCGGCCTGTCGGCGCAAGCCCAGGCGCATTCCGACGAGCTGGACCGCTCGGTGGCCGCCAGTGAAGCGCGCGCCAAGGCCGAGGCCGACGCTCGCAACAAGCAGGAAGCCGACCGCCGCGCCGAGCAGGAGCGAAGGCGCGAAGCCGAGCGCAAGCTGGCCGACGCCAAGGCGGGAGCCAAGGCCGACGCCAAGGCGGAAGCCGACGCCAGGACCAAGGCACGCGAGGAAGCCGACGCCAGGACCAAGGCCCGCGAGGAAGCCAAAGCCAAGGCGGATGCCCGCGCCGAAGCCGACCGCAAGCTGGCCGAATCGCGTGCTGCCGACATCAAAGCCGCCGAAGCCAAAGCTGCCGCCAAGCCCGCCGCCGAGAGCAAACAGGCGCAGGATGCGCGCGCCCTGGCCATCCTGGAAGGCAAAACCGCCAAGCCCCCTGGTGCGTCCAACGTTGCAGCCGAATCCGGCCAGAAATTCGTACTGCAAGTGGCAGCCCTGAGCGACCAGGCCAAGGTCAGCGAACTGCGCGAGCGCCTCAAGCAGGCCGGCATCAATTCGTACACGCAAAAAGCGCCGTCGGGCGAGGTCACGCGCGTGCGCGTGGGGCCGTTCAGCAGCAAGGAAGAGGCGGAAAAAGTCCGCGCCAAGCTGCAAAGCATGGGCCTGGCTGGCCGCCTGGAAACCGTCTGACCTGTTTGCACCGTCCGGGACGTCTGTCGTGACCATCTTCGACTACCTGGTGATCTTCGTGCTGGCCGCGTCGGTCGTGATCAGCATGGTGCGCGGACTGGTCAAGGAAGTGCTGTCGCTGGTGGGCTGGATCGTGGCATTCGTGGTGGCCAACGCCTATGCGGCGCAACTGGCGGTCATGCTGCCCGAAGTTGTGCCCGGGGAAGTGCTGCGGCTGATCCTGGCGTTCATCGCCCTGTTCATCGGCGCGCGGATCCTGATGGGTTTGCTATCGATGGTGCTGGGCGCCTTGCTCGACGCCGGCGGCCTGAGCCTGTTCGACCGCCTGCTCGGCGCCGTGTTCGGCCTGGGCCGTGGCCTTGTAATCGTGCTGGCCGCCGTCATCTTGGGTGGGATGACGGCATTGCCGCAAGAAGAACTCTGGAAGAATGCGCTGCTCAGCCCGTACTGCGAGCTGGGGGCGCGCGTGGTCAAGGACTACCTTCCTGCTGCGATGGCGCAGCATGTGAATTTTTGAAGTTTAAATTTGTGAATTGAATCAACGTTTTTAAATCTGCAAGTCCAGTCCAGGAGCATCAACATGTGTGGCATCGTCGGCGTCGTCTCCCATCAACCTGTCAACCAACTGCTGTATGACGCACTGCTGCTGTTGCAGCATCGCGGCCAGGACGCGGCAGGTATCGCTACCAATCACAGCAGCATGTTCGCCATGCACAAGGCCAACGGCCTGGTGCGCGACGTGTTCCGTACCCGCAATATGCGTACGCTGCAAGGCAACTCGGGCATCGGCCACTGCCGTTACCCGACCGCCGGTTCGTCAAGCGAGGAAGAAGCGCAGCCGTTCTACGTCAACGCACCGTTCGGCATCACCCTGGCCCACAACGGCAACCTGACCAACTGGGAACAGCTCAAGGAAGAGATGTTCAAGAACGATCGCCGCCACATCAACACCGATTCCGATTCGGAAGTGTTGCTCAACGTGCTAGCACACGAAATCCAGAAGGCCACGGTCGATATCTCGATCGATGCCGAAACCATTTTCCAGGCGGTTACCGTGCTGATGCGCCGCGTGCGCGGCGGCTATGCTGCCGTGGCGCAAATCGCCGGCGTCGGTTTGCTGGCCTTCCGCGATCCGTACGGCATCCGTCCGCTGTGCCTGGGCATCAATGAAACCGAGCAGGGCAACGAATACCTGATCGCCTCCGAATCGGTGGCGCTCGAAGGCATGGGCTTCCGCTTCGTGCGCGACATCGCGCCCGGCGAAACAGTGTTCATCGACAACGACAAGCAACTGCACACGCGCCAGTGCGCCGACAATCCGTCGCTCAATCCGTGCGTGTTCGAATTCGTGTACCTGGCCCGTCCCGACTCCGTCATCGATGGCGCTTCGGTGTACAGCACCCGCCTGAAAATGGGCGAGTACCTGGCCAAGAAAATCGTGCGCGAAGGCCTGGCCGACGATATCGACGTCGTCATGCCGATTCCCGATTCGTCGCGTCCGGCAGCAATCCAGCTGGCGCTGGCACTGGGCAAGGAATACCGCGAAGGTTTCATTAAAAACCGCTACATCGGCCGTACCTTCATCATGCCAGGCCAGGCGGCACGCAAGAAATCCGTGCGCCAGAAGCTGAACGCGATTCCTGACGAGTTCAAGGACAAGGTTGTGCTGCTGGTCGATGACTCCATCGTGCGCGGCACCACCAGCCGCGAGATCGTGCAGATGGCACGCGACTCGGGTGCCAAGAAAGTGATCTTCGCATCAGCCGCGCCACCGGTGATCTACCCGAACGTTTACGGCATCGACATGCCTACCCGCGACGAGCTGATCGCCCACGGCCGCACGGTGGAAGAAGTGTGCCGCGAGATCACCGCCGACGCCCTGGTGTACCAGGACATCGATGCGCTCAAGCAAGCCATTTCCGACGTCAACCCGGCGCTGACCAGCTTTGAAGCGTCGTGCTTCGACGGCGTGTACATCACCGGCGACGTCAGCCGCGAGTACCTGGACAAGCTCGAAAACGAGCGCAACAACCCGACCAAGGCCGCCAAGCCGGAAGACGCGGGCCGTTCGCAGCTGAACCTGAACCTGGCCGCCGCCGAGGGCTGATCGTCCATGACAGACAAGAAAAACTACGGTTTCACCACCACCATCCTGCACAACGACCGCCAGAAGGGCATCGAGCACGGTTCGCTGCACAAGCCGATCCATACGTCGGTCGCGTTCGGTTATGCCGATGCGCGCCAGCTGGCCTCGGTATTCCAGGGCAAGGAGCCGGGCTTCCGGTACGGTCGCCAGGGCAACCCGACCATCGCCGCGCTGGAAGACAAGGTGAACAAGATGGAGCAGGGCGTGGGCACGATCTGCTTCGCTACCGGCATGGGCGCGATCGGCGCCGTGTTCCAGGCGCTGCTGCGCACCGGCGACCACGTGGTGTCGTCGTCGTTCTTGTTCGGTAACACCAACAGCCTGTGGCAAACCACCATGGCGCAGGGCGTGGGCGTGTCGTTTGTCGATGCCACCGATGTTGCCAATGTCGAGGCGGCGATCACCGACAACACCCGCGTGGTGTTTGTCGAAACCATCGCCAACCCGCGCACGCAGGTGGCGGACCTCAAGCGCATTGGTGAACTGTGCCAGGCGCGCGGCATCCTGTACGTGGTCGATAACACCATGACCACGCCGTATTTGTTCCGGCCGAAATCGGTCGGTGCCGGCCTGGTGGTCAATGCGCTGACCAAGTCGATCGGCGGCCACGGCAATGCACTCGGCGGCAGCCTGACCGACACCGGCGCGTACGACTGGACCCGGTTCCCCAACATCTACGAGAACTATAAAAAGGCGCAGCCGGTGCAATGGGGCCTGGCGCAAATCCGCGCCAAGGCGCTGCGCGACTTCGGCTCGTCCTTGGCGCCCGAGGCGGCGCACCACATTGCCGTCGGCGCCGAAACCCTGGCGCTGCGCATGGAACGCACCAGCAGCAACGCGCTGGCGCTGGCCACATTGCTGGAATCGGACGAGCGGGTGGCGGCGGTGTACTACCCGGGCCTGGCGTCGCATCCCCAGCATGGCATCAGCGCCGAGCTGTTCCGCAAGCACGGTTCGCTGCTGAGCTTTGAGCTGAAAGATGGCATCGATTGCTTCGACTTCCTCAATCGCCTCAAGCTGGCGATCCCGGCGTCGAACCTTGGTGACACGCGCACCCTGATCATCCCGGTGGCGCACACGATCTTCTTTGAAATGGGCGCCGAACGGCGTGCATCGATGGGGATTGCGGAGTCGCTGATACGGGTGTCGGTCGGCATCGAGGATGAGGACGACCTGCTGGAAGACTTCAGCTGCGCGCTGGAAGGTTGTTAAAACAATGGACCGCCGCGGCGGTCCATATTTTTTAGTGCCAGGTGCGCATCAGGCCTACTGCCAGGCCTTCCAGTGCAAACTCGTCCGCCTCGGGATCGACCTTGATGATCTTGAACTCCGGGTTTTCCGGCAGCAGTTCCACCAGCGACCCCGTCTTGCGATAGCGCTTGACCGTTACCTCGTTGCCGATACGCGCCACCACGATCTGGCCATTCTTGGCGCTGTCGATTTTTTTCACGGCCAGCAAATCGCCATCCATGATGCCGGCGTCGCGCATCGATTCGCCGCGCACCTTGAGCAGGTAGTCGGGCTTGGCCGAGAACATGGCCGGATCGACGTTGTAGCTCGCTTCCAGGTTTTCCTGCGCCAGAATCGGCGAACCGGCAGCCACGCGGCCGATCAGCGGCAGCGACATCATCAGCGCGGCAGGCATTTTGGACGTCGAGGGTTCGGCATGCACACCGAGCAGGCGGATGCCGCGCGAGGTGCCGGCAGCGATTTCGATCGCGCCCTTGCGCGCCAGCGCCTGCAAATGTTCCTCGGCGGCGTTGGCCGACTTGAAGCCCAGTTCGTTGGCAATCTCGGCGCGCGTGGGCGGGAAGCCGGTGTTTTCGATGGCGTCCTTGATCAGATTGAGAATTTGTTCCTGGCGTGCGGTGAGCTTGATCATGGGCGTGGTCAGTAAAAAATGGGCTGTGTATATAGACAGTCTGTATTTTTGTACAGTATGACCGCCAATGCAAGGGAATTTCTTGCTTTGAGCGAAATAATGTGAAAAAAGTTGTTGCACAGGGGAGTTTGTCGCGCTCCCCTATGAGAAATCAGCGCGTTGCCCCTTGCGGCTGGATCACGAATCGCACGCCGATGTCACGTTTGGCGCCCGGTTTGAGGGTAAACCCGCTGGTGACCCAGCTGGCGTACTGTTCGCCCTGCAGTTGCCCGCTTGGCATGTCTTGCCAGCTATCGAGCCGGGTGCGGCCGTCCGGTTGCAGCCGCAGCGCCGGTGCCTGGCCGTTCGCGCGCGCCACTTCCACCGAGCCCAGCGCGCCCGGGCGCGGCTTGACGGTGCTGCTGCTGGCCTGCCGTTCCTCGGCAGTGGCGCCGAAACCATGCTGCTCGAACACAATCGGCATGCTGGCGGACACCACCTGCACCGGTTGCCGGCCCCGGTTGATCAGCGTAAAGCGCAGCACCAGCGTGCCGCGTTCGTTGAGCCAGCGCCGTTCCACCGCCAGCGGTGCGCTGGCGCCCATCTCGGCGCCCATGCTGGCGCTGATGTCGGCAGCGGCCAGCGCCCGGCCTGCGGGCAGTATGCGGATCGGCCGGCGCGCCTCGAACGAGGTGTAGGAGCGCTGCGCGCCATCGCCGGTGCGGACGGTCAGGGCCAAGTCGCCCAGGTGGCGGTAGCCATTGCCCTGGCGCGCATCTTCGCGCGGGCCGGGCACGAAATCGAAGCTGGGGTCGAGCACGGGCGTGAGGCGCGCCAGGGTCTGGGTGTCGGTGCGCAGCGCGAACAGCAGGGCAGGGGTGCTGTAGGCGCGGGTCTTGATGGGCGCCGCTTCGTGCGGTGCAGCAGCCAGACCGGGCGGAGAGAACAGCAGGGCGGGCAGCGCTGCAAGTGCAATCAGATGCTTCATGATCGTGTTCCCAGGACAAGAAAATCGCACTGTAGCACCGGCAACACCATGCTGGCGTTCCGCTGAAAAAGCTGCTATAGTCGCGGGCTTACCTCTTCCCACACCTGTCTTGACGCCAGGGTGGGCTATATTCACAAGTCCTTAAGGGAGTTTTCATGCGTCACTACGAAATCGTATTTATCGTCCACCCGGACCAGAGCGAGCAAGTGCCCGCGATGATCGAACGTTACAAAACCACTGTAACGACCCGCGGTGGCTCCGTGCACCGTGTTGAAGATTGGGGCCGTCGTCAGATGGCTTACTCGATCCAGAAACTGGCCAAAGCACACTACATCTGCCTGAACATCGAATGCGACAACGAGACCCTGGTCGAGCTGGAAACCGCATTCAAATTCAATGATGCCGTGCTGCGTCACCTGACCGTCAAGCTGAAGAAAGCGGAAACCGCTCCTTCGCCAATGATGAAGTCGGTACAACGTGAAGATGCTGCCAAATCGCATCGCACCGAAGCCCCAGCAGCTGCTCCAGCTCCTGCCGCAGCCTAATTGTTTCAAGGAACCGAGCTGAACCAGCTCCAGTTCACTGCCCTCATTGCCGAACGTGACGCCTTGCGTTACACCCCGGCAGGCATGCCGATCATCAATGCTGTACTCCAGCATCGGTCGCAGCAAATGGAGGCGGGAATCGCCCGGTTGAGCGAGTTTGAAATTTCTGCGGTTGCCGCAGGCGAGATTTCAGGCAAGTTCAACGCGGCGCCGCTGGGCGGGGTGTACCAGTTCACCGGTTTCCTGAACAAGAAGACGCGCAATAGCAAAAGCCTGGTGTTTCACATCATTGATTTTAGTGCTGTCACGGACAGCTCAATTTAAATACAGGAGCCTCACATGGCATTCGGTAAAAAGTTCGACAAAAACAAGCTCAAGCTTAAAGAAAAGCGTAAGCAACAAAACCCACTGTTCAAGCGCAAGAAGTTCTGCCGCTTCACCGCCGCTGGCGTTGAGCAAGTGGACTACAAAGACGTAGACACCCTGAAAGACTTCGTCCAGGAAAATGGCAAGATCATGCCAGCACGTCTGACCGGCACCAAGGCGCACTACCAGCGTCAAGTGGACACCGCGATCAAGCGCGCCCGTTATCTGGCCCTGCTGCCATACACCGATCTGCACCACGCTTAATTGCGTAGTTTAGACAAGCATCTGGAGAAGAACTATGCAAATCATTCTGTTGGAAAAAGTCGTTAACCTGGGCAACCTGGGTGAAGTCGTTAAAGTCAAAGACGGTTACGCACGTAACTTCCTGATCCCGCAAAAAATGGCTCGCCGCGCTACCGCTGCTGCCGTTGCGGAATTCGAAGTCAAGCGCGCTGAACTGGAAAAAGCTGCTGCCGCTAAACTGGCTGCTGCTCAAGCTCAAGGCGAGAAACTGAACGGCATGACCGTGACCGTTTCGCAAAAAGCTGGTGTTGACGGCCGTCTGTTCGGCTCGGTCACCAATTTCGACATCGCTGAAGCGCTGACCAAAGTTGGTTTCGCTGTCGAGAAATCGGCTGTGCGCCTGCCAACCGGTCCTCTGAAGACCACCGGCGAGTTCCCAGTGAGCGTTGCTCTGCACACCGACGTGATCGCTGAAGTGACCGTTGCTGTTGTGGGCGAAGCTGCCTAAGACTTGATCGGGCTTCGGCCTGTCAAGTAAGCAATACCATGAAAAAAAGCCGGGCTCGCCCGGCTTTTTTTCGCCCCGTTTTTTTTGTTGCACTGCCTAAGCAGGTATAATTCGCGCCATGAACGCCCCCTCCGATCCGCAAGTCGATTCGCTCCGCGTCCCGCCGCATTCCATCGAAGCAGAACAGTCCGTCATTGGCGGCCTGCTGCGCGATAACGCCGCGTTCGACCGTATCGCCGACATGATGAACCCGGACGATTTCTACCGTTACGATCATCGCATCATCTTCGAACAGATCGTCAAGATGATCAACGCGTCCAAGCCGGCCGACGTGATCACCGTGTTCGAAACGCTGACGCAACTGGGCAAGGCCGACGACGTCGGCGGCCTGATGTACCTGAACGCCATGGCGCAAAATACGCCATCGGCAGCGAACATCCGCCGCTATGCCGAGATCGTGCGCGATCGCTCGATCCTGCGCCAGCTGATCACCGTAGCCGACGAAATCTCGGGCCAGGCGTTCAGCCCGCAAGGCAAGGAAGTCAAGCAGATGCTCGACGAGGCCGAATCGAAGATTTTCGCCATTGCCGAGCAGGGCGCCCGTGGCGCCGCTGGCTGGCTCGCAGTGCAGCCGCTGCTCACGCAAGTGGTCGAGCGCATCGACGAACTGTATTCGCGCGACAACCAGTCCGAGATTACCGGCGTGCCGACCGGCTTTATCGACCTCGACCGTATGACGTCGGGCCTGCAGGGCGGCGACCTGGTGATCGTCGCCGGTCGTCCATCGATGGGTAAAACCGCGTTCTCGGTCAACATCGGCGAGAACGTCGCGATCGAAGCCGGCTTGCCGGTGGCAATCTTCTCGATGGAGATGGGCGGCGCCCAGCTGGCCATGCGTATGCTCGGTTCGGTTGGCCAGCTCGACCAGCACCGCCTGCGTACCGGCCGCCTCAACGACGAAGACTGGCCGCGCCTGACGCATGCAATCCAGAAGATGAACGACGCCCAGTTGTTCATCGACGAAACCCCGGCACTGAACCCGATCGAGATGCGCGCCCGCGCGCGCCGCCTGGCGCGCCAGTGCGGCAAGCTCGGCCTGATCATCGTCGATTACCTGCAACTGATGCAGGGTTCCAAGCAGGGCGACAACCGTACCGCTGAAATTTCCGAGATCTCGCGCTCGCTCAAGGGCCTGGCCAAGGAACTCGGCTGCCCGGTGATCGCGCTGTCGCAGCTGAACCGCTCGCTGGAACAACGCCCCAACAAACGCCCCATCATGTCCGACTTGCGCGAATCGGGCGCTATCGAGCAGGATGCGGACGTGATCATTTTCCTGTACCGCGACGAGGTCTACAACCCCGACTCGCCGGATAAAGGAACGGCCGAAATCATTATCGGTAAGCAGCGTAACGGGCCGATCGGCTCGGTACGGCTTACCTGGATCGGCCAATATACCAAGTTTGGCAATTACGTCGGTAACCTGGCGCTCTACCAGGGCGATTAAGCCCGGGAAGACCCAGAGCGACGCTTCTTTACGCCGACCCGTACCCCGGGCCGGCAACCTGTAGTAATGACGAATCATTGATCGGAGAAAGACATGTTTGGACGCTTGATGCCCACCGAGGGCAAATTTTTTGACCTGTTTAACCAACACGCCGACCTGTGCGTCAAGGGTGCAAAAGAAATGCTGGGCCTGATGTCCAACTTCGACGACCTGGAAAATCGCGTGCACGCGATCGAAAGCATCGAAAAGCAGGCCGACAAGATCACTTACCAGACCGTGGATCTGCTGCACAAAACCTTCATCACCCCGATCGACCGCGACGATATCCACAAGCTGATCACCCGCCAGGACGACATCCTCGACCTGCTGGAAGATGCTGCCCAGACCGTCTCGCTGTACGACCTGCACTCGGTCACCCCGGAAGCCCAGCGCCTGGCCGAACTGGTCCTGGCCTGCACCGAGAAAGTACAGGCTGCCGTGGCCCTGCTGCATAACATGGACAACTCGCGCGAGATCGTTGCCATCTGCGAAGAAATCGACCGCCTGGAATCGGACGCCGACCACGTGATGCGCGCCGCCATGTCCAAGCTGTTCCGCGACGAACCCGATGTGCGCAACCTGATCAAGATGAAGGCCATCTACGAGATCCTGGAAACTGTGACCGACCGTTGCGAAGATGTGGCCAACATCATCGAAGGCATCATCGTCGAAAACGCGTAAGCTCAACAGAAAAAGAACAACAGATGAATTCCATCCAAATCAGCATCTGGGTGCTGGGCATTTTGATCGCCCTGGCCCTCGTGTTTGACTTCATGAACGGCTTCCACGACGCCGCCAATGCGATCGCCACGGTGGTTTCCACCGGCGTGCTGAAACCGCAAACGGCCGTCGCCATGGCTGCCTTCTTCAACTTTGTCGCCATCTTCGTGTTCCACCAGCTGACGGTGGCGGCCACGGTGGGCAAGGGCACCATCGATCCCTCCGTGGTCGATCAATACGTGATCTTCGGCGCGCTGGTCGGCGCCATTATCTGGAATATCGTCACCTGGTACTACGGCATTCCGTCGTCGTCGTCGCACGCGCTGATCGGCGGCCTGGTGGGCGCGGCCGTGGCCAAGAGCGGCACCGGCGCACTGCTGTCGGCCGGCCTGATCAACATTGTCGTGTTCATCGTGCTGGCGCCCCTGATGGGCTTTATCTTCGGTTCGATCATGATGCTGATCGTGTCGTGGATTTTCGTGCGGTCCACGCCGCGCCGGGTCGATAAATGGTTCCGCCGCCTGCAACTGGTGTCCGCCGCGTCGTACAGCCTGGGCCACGGCGGCAACGATGCGCAAAAAACCATCGGCATCATCTGGATGCTCCTGATCGCTGCCGGCTACTCGCAGGCCGGCGATGCCGAGCCGCCGCTGTGGGTGATCATCTCGTGCTACACGGCGATCTCGTTCGGCACGCTGTTCGGCGGCTGGCGCATTGTCAAGACCATGGGCCAGAAGATCACCAAGCTCAAACCGGTGGGCGGCTTCTGCGCCGAAACCGGCGGCGCCATCACGCTGTTCGTGGCCACGGCACTGGGTGTGCCGGTCTCCACCACCCACACCATCACCGGCGCCATCGTCGGCGTGGGCGCTTCGCAGAAGATGTCTGCCGTGCGCTGGGGCGTGGCCGGCAACATCGTCTGGGCCTGGATCTTCACCATTCCGGCGTCGGCGTTCGTGGCGGCGATTGCCTGGTGGGCTGGACGTCACATTCTGTAAAACTACAAAGGGAGCTGCGGCTCCCTTTTTTTATCCCATGCAAAAAATTGAATTCAAGCAGTTGCTGGACCTGGCGTTGGTCTCCGAAGCGGTCACCGGCGACTGCACCTGCAACCAGGTGCCGCTGGCAGCCTGGCAAGCGCTGCCGATGACCCTCGAGCTGGACCGCTTCGACGAAGTGGGCACGCTGGTGGACGATCCGTACGATGAGCCCACCTTCGCCGAATACCACCCGCACGGCACCCGCTACGACAGCCCGGACGCCCCGATCGCCCCGCGCTACTATCCCTGCAACATCAGCCAGGTAGCCCGCTGCCGCGACTGCGGCCGGCACTACCTGCGCTACAACGAGGCGGGCGGGTATTTTACGGAGTTGCGGATCAGGGCGTTACAGCCGGAGTTGTTGGTGGATGCCCCGTTGTAAGCTTGTCATACGCCGCCAGCAAACTTCGGTGCAGCGCGCTGCCTTCGAAGTTGGGGCCCAGGGCGTCGAGGCCGAAGAAGCGTTCGGAGCCGTCGAGCAGCGCTTCGGCCAGTTCCAGCGTGGGGGCGCCGTACAGCAGTTGGAGCGCCTGGCGGTAGTTGTCCGGTTCGTCGAGCTTGAGGATGGTTTCGATGCAGCGGTACACTAGCAGGCGCGGCGCGGGCAGGTCGTGGTAGTGGCGGATCCAGTCGCAGCCTTCCAGCACCGCTTCTTCGTCGCCCACCACCAGCGCCAGCAGGGTTTTCAGTTCGCCGAGGCGCAGCTGCTTCCAGGGCGTACCGGCTGGCACTGCCAGGCCCAGGATTTCCCACACCGGCCGCTCGTCGTTGAGGTGCGATGTTTGCAGCTCGGCCAGCAATGACGTGCATTCCTGCACCGAGAGATCGTGCAGGCGCGCCAGCAGCGGACGCAGCGCGTTGCCGGCGCTGTTGTTCTCCCATTCCAGGTCGTCGAGCGGATAGATTTCGGAAAATCCCGGCACCAGGATGCGGCAGCTGTAGATGCCTTGCTCGTCGAAATCGGCCACGTAAATATCCTTGCCTTCGGCGTGAAGCGCATCGACCAGCCACTGGTAGTCGCCGGTGGTGGTGGTGCTGAAGTTCCAGTCGACGAACGGGTAGTCGGACGTGTCGCTGAAGAAGTCCCAGCTGATCACGCCGCTCGAATCGACGAAGTGGATCTCGAGGTTGGTCACCGCGTTTATTTCGGTCATGTCGAAACCCGGTTCGGGCAAGCCCGCCAGCGCTTCGAGCGGGCGCCCTTGCAGCAGCTCGGTGAGTGCGCGTTCGAGGGCGATCTCCAGGCGCGGATGGGCGCCGTAGGACGACAGCACGCCCTGGTCGGTGGAATTGACCAGGGTGACGTTCATGACCGGGTATTTACCGCCCAGCGAAGCATCCTTGACCAGCACGCCGAAGCCGGCCGCGCGCAGCGCTTCGATGCTGGCGCGCAGGCGCGGGAAGCGGGCGATCACGTCGTCCGGCACGTCCGGCAGGCACAGGCCTTCGGCGATGATGCGGTACTGGGTGGCGTGCTCGAAAATTTCGGCCAGGGCCTGGGCGCGCGCTTCGTTGAGGGTGTTACCGGACGCCATGCCGTTACTCACGTACAGGTTGCCGATGATGTTGACCGGGATGTAGGTGGTGGCGCCATCGCGCAGGCGCGTGTAGGGCAGGGCGCAGATGCCGCGCGCGCTGTTGCCGGAATTGATGTCGATGAGCGCGCTGGCGGGAATGTCGCCTTGCGGGTTGTAGAGCGCATGCAGCTCCGGGTTGAGCACGTCTGCCGGCCAGCTGCCATCGGTGGCCGGTGCGAACCATTTTTCGCGCGGATGGTGCACCACCGGTGCACTGGCGCGGGCTGTGCCCAGGTGATAGTGGGTCCAGAAATAATGCGTGCTCAGGCGCTCGGCGAATTCGCCCCAGGCGCTGGCGCGTGCAGCCAGTTCGGTGGCGCCCTTGCCGTTGGCGTACAGCAGCGGGCAGTCGCGGTCCTGCAGGCGCAGCGACCACACGCCGTTGACGGACTGATGCGCAGCCATTTCGTCGAGCAGGAAGCCGCGCGCGGCCAGCCTGGTCTGCAGGTTGGCGATGGTCGTCTCGAGGGCAAGGTCTTTACCCGGGATAAAGGTTTCGGTATTCATCGAAGGCTCTCGGTAAAGGGGGAAAGTGGGCAGGGCTTGCTGTCAGCATACCCCAATGCGTGCATGCCTTGTCGCCCGGGTCGGGTACAATATGCTGCAACGCGCCATGACCTGAAGCGAGCGATTCCGAGTTACCACCGCACGATTACGCAGGGCTTAAATGTGGGATAGCTCCTACGTAAGAATACTCCTTTGGCTGCTTACCGAAATGCCCCCCGGCGGGCACAATACGGGCTGGATTCAAACAGCAAAGCAGAACATGAAAATCATCGATCAGCGTTACATGGACAGCGACAATCGCTATTCCACCCAGCCATGCCTTCTCAGCATTCTTGAAGTTGACGACGCACCGGCCAACCCGGTCGCCATGGCTTCGCTCGACCAGCGTTTGCTGGCACTGCTGCCGGGCGTGCGCAACCAGGCCGCGATGGTCGGCCTGCGTGCCGAAGGCGTGCCGCAAATTGTGCGCGTGGTGCAGCAGGTCGCGATGGAATTGCGCCGCCTGGCGCTCAACGAAGTGTCGGTCGGTTTTGTCGGCGTGGTGCCGCGCACCCGTGGCCGCTACCGCCTGGTGCTGCCTTACGGCGCCACCGCCAAGAACGCCGCCGCGCCGGCGCTGCGCATCGCCACCCAGATGGTGTCGGCCCTGCGTGCAGGTAAATCGTTCAACTTGCAGGCTGCCGTGGCGCGCCTGCGTGCGCTGGCCGACCGTCGCTCGCTGCCACGTGGCGCGGCGCTCGCTGCTGCTGCCTGATTTCGTCCCCGCAATCCTGGCGCCGGGTAGTTGCCGTCATCCCAGTAATCTTAGGGCCGGGGCGGCCCGGCACTGGTCCGGTCGTATTTAGGTCGTATTGAGCAGCGGTGCCGGCTCAGTCCAGCACCACCTGCAGCCCCTCGTAAGCCAGCTTTACCGTCAATCCCCCCAGGCGCCCCGCGTGGCGCGCCATCACTTCCGCAAACACCGCTTCCAGTTCGTCATCGCTGCGGGTCGGCTCGTGGTGGGTGCAGTACAGCGCCTTCGCGCCGCAGCGCAGCGCTAATTCCATCGCCTCATCGAACGTGCCGTGGCCCCAGCCCTGCTTGGCCGGGTACTCTTGCCTCGTGTAGGAACAATCGACGATCAAGGCATCGACGCCAGCGACCAGGCGGTCGATGGCAGCGGTGCGCGCGCGCACTTGCTGCTCGGCTGCCGCATGCTCGGGATGGTCTGCGGGATGGGGGTTGTAAAACGGTTCGTGGTCGCCGGTGAAGAACACCGACTTGCCGTGGCAGTCGATGCGGTAGCCGAGGTTGATCACCGGGTGGTTCATGACCACGTTGGAGATGGTGGCATCGCCCACCGTGATGGGCGCGCCCGCCACCAGCGACTGGTACTCGATGGTGGCGCTCATTTGCGTTTCGCTGACCGGGAAGTAGCTGTTTTGCAGCTGCACGTTCATCACGTGCTCGATGCCGTGGCCGGTGTCGGGATCGGTCACGCCGTGCAGGCGCACGCGGCTGCCGCGCACGAACAGCGGCGTAAAAAAGGGCAGGCCGTGGATGTGGTCCCAGTGGCTGTGGGTGATGAAGATGTTGGCGTGGATGTCGCCAGTCTGGTGTTGCAGCAGCGATTGCGCCAGCGGGAACAGGCCGGTGCCGGCGTCGAGGATCAGCAGGGTGTCGTTGTCGGTGCGAACTTCGATGCAGGTGGTGTTGCCGCCGTAGCGCATGGTGCGCGGGCCTGGTGAGGGAATCGAACCACGCACTCCCCAGAATGTGAATTTCATGCGTACCCCTGGTGCTGTGCCATTTTTAAAGTCGTTTTTCTGGGCGATGATAGCTTTATTTCCGCCAGGCAGGGTAAAAACACAACAAGCTGTGTTCAAATTATGTAAGCGGGAAATCTGTCATGTACACGAACTTGCACTGAGGATACACTTTCGCCATGCAAGAGTTAACCCCTTCCCAAATCTCCCAGCGCCTCGACCTGTTGACCGAACTGAGCGTTGCGCTCGGCAAGTCGCACGATACCGACATCCTGCTCGAGCACATCCTGCTGGTCGCCAAGCGCATGACCAATGCCGATGGGGGCACCCTGTATCGTCCCAGTGCCGACCGCCGCGCGCTCGATTTTCACATCCTGATCAATGACACCCTGGCCATCCACCAGGGCGGCCCTGGCGGCGAACCGATCCGCGCACCGGCGATCCCGCTGTTCGACGCCAATGGCGCGCCCAACCTGTCGGCCGTGGCCGCGTATGCGGCGCACTCGGGCGAGTCCGTCAATGTGGCCGATGTGTACCAGCCGCAGGCCGAGGGTTTCAATTTCTCGGGCATGCTCGATTTCGACCGCCAACGCCAGTACCATTCGAAGTCGATCCTGACGGTGCCGATGCGCGATCACGAGGGTGAACTGACGGGCGTGCTGCAACTGGTTAATGCGCGCGCGCCGCAATCCGAGGCGGATCCGGGCCCCACCATCATCGCCTTCAACCAGACCGACCAGCGCTTCATCGAGGCGCTGGCGGCCCAGGCGGCGGCGGCGCTGACCCACCAGCGCCTGATCGCCCAGCTCGAAGAACTGCTCGAGTCGCTGGTCAACCTGATCAACATCGGCATCGATGAAAAATCGCCGTACACGGGCCGCCACTGCCAGTTCGTACCCGAGCTGACCATGCGCCTGGCCGAGGCGGTGCACGCCACCGAGACGGGCCCGCTGGCCCACTTCCGCATGACCGACGCCGACCGCAAGGAGCTGTGGATGGCCGGCCTGCTGCACGACTGCGGCAAGATCACCACGCCGGTCCACGTGGTGGACAAGGCCACCAAGCTGGAAACCATTTTCGACCGCATCGCGCTGGTCGATACGCGCTACGAGGTGCTCGAGCGCGATGCCAAAATCGCCGCGCTGGAACAGAAGCTGGCAATGGCGACCGATGGCGCCGCCACCCCGACGGCGCTGGCCGACATCGACGCGGCGCTGGCGGCGCAGCAGCAAGCGCTGCGTGCTGAACGCGCGTTCCTGCGCACAGCCAACGTGGGTGGCGAGGGCATGGCCCCGGCCGACCAGCAGCGCGTGCGCGACATCGGCGCGCGCGTGTGGACCGACATGGACGGCGCGGCGCGCCAGTTTCTCGACGCCGACGAGGTGCTCAACCTGTCGATCCAGTACGGCACGCTGACGGCCGACGAGCGCAAGATCATCAACAACCACATCTCGGTCACGGTGCGCATGCTCGAATCGCTGCCGTGGCCGCGCCACCTGCGCAACGTGCCCGAGTACGCGGGCGGCCACCACGAACGGATGGACGGCAAGGGTTACCCGCGTGGTTTGCGCGGCGAGCAGATGTCGGTGCAGGCACGGCTGATGGCGATCGCCGACATCTTCGAGGCGTTGACTGCCTGCGACCGGCCCTACAAGAAGGGCAAGATGCTGTCGGAGTCGCTCGACATCCTCGGCAAGTTCGCGCTTAACGGCCACATCGATCCGCAACTGTTCGACATCTTCATCCGCAGCAAGGTGTACAGCGAGTTCGCCCAGCAGCACATGGACCCGCGCCAGATCGACGTCATCGACGAGTCGCGCATTCCCGGCTACGTGCCCTGATGCGCTGGCGTTCCGGCTGGTCCCGGCATGGCGCGCGGCTGTTGCTGGGCGCGTTGTTGACGCTGGTGGCCGCGTGCGCCAGCATCGGCATCTTCGGCAGCGACACCATCGGCCGGCTCGACGCCATGCTGGGCGACATGCGCATGCGCGTTGAAACGCCGCAGCTCGACCCGCGCATCGTGATCGTCGATATCGATGAAAAAAGCCTGAACCAGATCGGCCGCTTTCCCTGGGGCCGCGACGTGCAGGCGCGCCTGGTCACCCAGCTGACGGGCCATTACGGCGTGGGCGCCGTGGGCTTCGATATCTCGTTTCCCGAAGCCGACACCAGTTCCGGCTACGGCGTGCTGGCCAGCCTGGCCCGGGGCGAACTGGCCGGCGTGCCGGGCCTGCGCAGCCAGCTCGAACGTTTAAAACCGCAGATGGACTACGACGCGCTGTTTGCCGAGGCAATGCGCGGCCAGCCGGTGGTGCTCGGCTACAGCGTGTCGGACCGGCAAAAGAAGGGCGTGTTGCCCCAGCCGGCCTTCACGCTGGCCGACCTGAACGGCCGCACCGTGACCGCGTTTGCCGCGCCCGGCTACGAGGCCAACCTGGCCCAGTTGCAGCACGCGGCGCAGGGCGCCGGCATTTTCACGGCCCTGACCGATAGCGACGGCGTGCTGCGCTCATCGACCCTGCTGCAGCGCATCGGCGACGGCTATTATCCGTCGCTGTCGCTGGCCACCGCCAGCGTGTACCTGAAGGCGCGCGCGATTGCGCCGGTGTTCACCCAGACCCTGGACCAGATGTCGGAGGCCGAGCGCGAGCATGGTGGCCTCGACCGCATCGCCATGTTTACGCCGCGCGGACAACTGACGATACCGGTCGGCGAAGCCTTGACCACCACCATCGAATTTCGCGGCAAGGGCGGCCCCGACGGCGGCGCCTTCCGTTACGTGTCGGCCGCCGATGTCCTGATGGGCGCAGTGCCGGCGGACGTGCTGCGCGGCGCCATCGTGCTGGTGGGGACCACTGCCGCCGGCCTCAACGATATCCGCGCCACCCCCGTCAATGCCGAGTTTCCCGGTGTGGAAGTGCACGCCAACCTGATCAAGTCCATTCTCGACGGCCATTTCAAGTCGCGTCCCGATTACGCCCTGGCCATCGAATTTGGCCAGGTGGTGCTGGTGGGCCTGCTGCTGGGCGGCGCGCTGGCGCTGGCCACCCCGGCGATGGCGGTGCTGCTGGCCGTCGGTGCGCTGGCCTGCGCCTTGGGCGTCAACTGGTGGCTGTATCACAGTGCCGACGCCGTCCTCGACAGCGCCGTGCTGCTGCTGCTGATCGCCGCGCTGTTCGTCGCCAACCTGGCCTGGGGCTATTTCTTCGAGGTGCGCAAGGGCCGGGCGCTGGTGTCGCGCTTTGGCCAGTACGTGGCGCCGGAACTGGTGGCGCAGATGGCCGACAATCCCGACCGCTACAGCATGGATGGCGAAAGCCGCGAACTGACGGTGCTGTTTGCCGACGTGCGCGGCTTCACGGCCATTTCGGAGCAGATGACACCGCAGGAGCTGCGCGAATACATCAACCTGTACCTGACCGCCATGTCGGAAGACATCCGCGACAGCCATGGCGGCACCCTCGACAAATATATCGGCGACGCCGTGATGGCGTTCTGGGGCGCACCGGTGGCGTTTGCCGATCATGCGGGCCGGGCCGTGTCCAGCGCCTTGCTGATGCAGCAAAGCGCGGCGCGCCTGAACCAGCAATTCCAGGCGCGCGGCTGGCCGCCGCTGCAGATCGGCATCGGCCTCAACAGCGGCTTGATGCACGTGGGCGACATGGGCTCGCGCATCCGCCGCGCCTATACCGTGATGGGCGACGCCGTCAACCTGGGGGCGCGGCTGGAAGGCATCACCAAGGTATATGGGGTGGGCATTGCCGTGAGCGAATTTACGCGGGCGCAAGCGCCGCAGTTCGCGTATCGGGAGCTGGACCGCGTACGGGTCAAGGGCAAGACCGAACCGGTGGCCATTTTCGAGCCGCGCGGCCTGCTTGCCGACGCCGATGCGGCCGAACTGGCGCTGCTGGCCAGCTGGTCGCGCGTGCTGGGACTGTTACGTGCACGTGACTGGGATGGCGCCGAGGCCATCCTGCTGGCATTACCGGACGATGGGCTGCGCCGGCTGTACGCCGCGCGACTGCAGCAGTATCGCGCCACGCCGCCCGGCGCGGATTGGGACGGCGTAACCACATTCGAGACGAAATAAGCACCGGCGGCAGGGAAATTGCTGACTGGAAACCATATTCCGTCTAAAATTTGCTTTCACTCAATTGATGCCCAGCCGCGCCTGGCTGGCCATGCACTCACAAGAACTCTCACACATGAACGATCGTCTGGTGCGCCTGCTTGCAGGTTCCGCGCTGTTGCTGTGCGCGTCATATTCCAAGGCCGATACCCCCACCGACACGCCCCGTTTCGATATCGCCCGTTACGAGGTCAACGGCGATACCTTGCTCGGTGAGCAACTTGTGCAAGCGCTGGTGGCGCCGTTTGCCGGCCAGCAGCGCGATTTTGGCGATATCCAGCGGGCGGTCGAAGCGCTGGAAAACGCCTACCGCGCGCGCGGCTACACGCTGGTGCTGGTCATGTTGCCGGAGCAGGAGCTCGCCCACGGCGCCGTGCGCCTGAACGTGCTGCAGACGCAGGTAGGCAAGGTAACCATTTCCGGCAACCAGTACGTGGACGACGCCAATGTGCGGCGCGCACTGCCAGCCCTGGTCGAAGGGCAGACGCCGAACATGCCGGCGCTGGGCCTGAGCCTGAAGCTGGCCAATGAAAACCCGGCCCGCAAGCTGGAAGTGCGGCTGGCCGGTGGCGAAGCCGAAGGCAAGGTCGATGCCGGTATCACGGTGGTGGATGAACGCCCCTGGAAAGCCACGCTCAACCTCGACAATACCGGCAGCGACGCTTCCGGCAAGACCCATGCCGGCGTGGTGCTGCAACATGCCAACCTGTGGGGCCGCGACCACGTGGCCAGCGTGCAGTACACCACCTCGCTCGAACACGGCAGCCAGATCGGCGTCTATGGTGTCGGTTACCACGTGCCGTTGTACGCGCTGGGCGACTCGCTGGACTTTTTCGCCAGTTACTCGAATGTCGATTCGGGCACGGTGTCGGCCGGCATCGTTGACCTGGCCGTCAGTGGCCGCGGCACCACCGCCGGCGCGCGCTACAACCAGAATTTCGGCAAACGCGACAACTATGAACCCAAGCTGGTCTATGGGCTGGACTTCAAGGCTTACCGCAACAGCCTGCAATTCTTCGGCACCGAGCTGGGCACGGATGTGACGGTACGTCCCGTCAGCATCGCCTACATCGGCGCCTGGCGTTTGCCGGACGGCGAGGCCAGCGTGGGCGTGACCCTGGCGCGCAATATTGCCGGCGGCAAGAACGGCAGCCAGCGCGACTTTACCCTGGCGCGGGTGGGCGCCAAGGCCGGCTACAGCGCCTTGCGCCTGAGCGGCAGCTACAGCCAGGTGCTGGGCAACGACTGGCAATGGCGCGCGCTGTTCAACGGCCAGTACACGCCCGATGCGCTGGTGCCGGGCGAGCAGTTCGGCGTGGGTGGCGGCGCCTCGGTGCGCGGTTTTCTCGAACGCGAAGTGGCCAATGACAGCGGCGCCAACCTGAACCTGGAACTGTACACGCCCAACTGGTGCGGCAATGGCGGCTACCAGTGCCGCGCGCTGGCCTTCTACGACACCGGCTGGGTGCGCCGCAATCACGTCCTGCCTGGCGAAATCGACAGCATGGCGATCGGCTCGGCCGGCCTGGGCCTGCGCATGCTGCTCAGCCGCTACGCCAATGCGCAGCTCGATTATGCCCATGTCGTCAACCCGGGCCAGACCGGGCGCCGCGACGCCAATCGCCTGCATTTCCGGGTTGCGCTCTCGTATTAAGGTACTCAGGTACTGAGGTACCAAGGATAAAACATCATGACCAAACCAAAACCATTGCGCACCGTGCCCGCCAGCCACCCCTTCGAGCCGCCGCTGCGCCGGACCGCGCTGGCGCTGCTGATCGCCGCCTGTTTCAATGCCGCCCATGCCAATCCGGTCGCGCCGCAAGTGGTGCATGGCCAGGCCACGTTCAACCAGCAGGGCAACCTGTTTACCATCACCAATACGCCTAATACCATCATCAACTGGCAAAGTTTTTCCGTGAATGCCGGTGAGATCACGCGTTTTGTCCAGCAAAACGCCGGCAGCAGCGTATTGAACCGCATCACCGGGCAAGACCCCAGCAAGATCCTCGGTTCCCTGCAGTCGAACGGCAAGGTGTTCCTGATCAATCCGAACGGCGTGCTGTTCGGCCGCGACGCCCGCGTTGATGTGGCGGGGCTGGTGGCCTCGAGCCTGGCGCTGTCGAACCAGGATTTTCTGGCCGGTAAGATGAGCTTCAAGGCCGGCGACACGGCCGGCGCTGTCATCAACCAGGGCGCCATCAACGCCGGCAGCGGTGGGCAAATCCTGCTGATCGCGCCAAACGTGGAAAACAGCGGCATCATCACGGCGCCGAACGGCGACGTGCTGCTGGCCGCCGGCCACAGCGTGCAACTGGCCGACGCCGCCAACCCGGACTTGCGCGTGGTGCTGTCGGCACCGGCCGACCAGGCCATCAACATCGGCCAGGTGGTGGCGCAGGGCGGACGTATCGGCATGGCCGGCGCGCTGCTGAACCAGCGTGGCGTACTCAACGCCAATAGCGCGGTGGTCGGAGAAAACGGCAAGATCGTGTTGAAAGCCAGCGGCAAGACGCTGCTGGAAAATGGCAGCGTCACCAGCGCCACCAGTGCGGTGGGCAAGGGTGGCGAGATTACCGTGCTGGGCAACCAGGTTGGCATGCAGGGCAATGCCAGCGTGGACGCCAGCGGCGCCACCGGCGGCGGTACCGTGCTGCTGGGCGGCGACTACCAGGGTAAAAATGCGGCGATTGCCAACGCACGCCAGGTAGCGGTCGGCAAGGATGCCAACATCGCCGCCGACGCGTTAGAGAACGGCGACGGCGGCAAGGTCATCGTCTGGGGCAACGAGACGGCGCGCGTATTCGGCAGCATTTCGGCACGCGGCGGCGCGGCGTCGGGCAATGGCGGCATGGTGGAAACGTCCGGCCGTTATCTGGCGGTCGATGGCATCCGCGTCGATACCAGCGCGCGGCGCGGCAAGCGCGGCAACTGGCTGCTCGATCCCTACGATATCGAAGTCGTGGCCGGCTACAACGGCCAATTGCAGAGTGTCGATCAGTTTGCCGACGAGCCGCTCAACGCCACCGTCGGCGCCGACACGATTTCGAATGCCGGCAGCAACGTCATCTTGCAGGCGACGCACCGCATCACTTTCAACAGCGCCATCAATATGGTCAACAGCGGCGCGGGGCTCACTGCTCAGGCAGGCGAGGCGATCAATGTCAATGCAGCGATCACCACCATTGGCGGCGCGGTCAACCTGTCGGCCAACGATGCGGCCGGCGGCATGGCTTATGGCGCCAGCGGCAGCGTCAACCTGAACGCGGCCATCAGCACCGATTATGGCGACGTTACGCTGTCCGGCGCCAGCATCCTGGGTGCCGGCACGGTCAACGTCGGCAATGGCAGCCTGAGCTTGAAAAGCAATCTGGCGGACGGCAGCATTGCGCTGAGCGGCACCGGCGATCAATTGGTGGGCAGCGGTGCGGAAGGGCAGACCGTGCGCTTGCAGGCCGACAATATCAGCTTTACCGGAGGCCTCAATTTCGGCGGCGCCGGTGGCCTGGCCGCGCTGACCATCAAGCAATTGAGCAACGGTCGCCGAATCGACCTGGGCAGCAAACCGGATAATGCGCTGGGCCTGACAAGCGCCGAGCTGAACCGCGTTGCCGTCAATACCGTCAATATCGGCGATGCCAGCTCTGGCGGTATTGCCATCAGCGCCCCGGTCAACCTGGTTGACCAGCAAGCGACAAACGGCATCAAATACCTGAACCTGGAAACCGGCGGCGCCCTGGTCGCCACGAACAAGCTGGCCATGCACCAGGCCGACAGCGAACTCAACGTGACGGCCGCCAGCCTGACGGTCGGTAACGGCGGTGGCCTGTCGGCGGGCGCCACCGTCAGCCTGACGGCTGACAACATGAGCCTGGGTGGCTCGTCCCAATCGATCCGCGCCGGGACCGGCACCGGCACCGTTAGCCTGAATCGTCGCAGCAACAGCGGCAGCATTGAGATCGGCAGCGCCGGCGCGGACAGCATCGACAGCCTGGGCCTGACCGAAAGCGAGCTGAAATCCGTCGCCGCATCGACCATCGCGATCGGCAACGATAACTACGCCGGCGCGCTGAATCTGCAGGGCGCGCTCGACCTGAGCAACTCGAATAACCTCAACCTGCTGCAATTGCGCACCGGTGGCAATATCAACCTGAACGGCGCCGTGGCCGTCGCGAATGGGCTGACTGTCGCGGCCGGTTCCTTCGGCTCGGACAGGGTGATCAGCGCCAATGGCATCGTCAGCGTCGGCGGCGCTTTCATACTCGATGGCGGTAACTGGGTGCAGAATAATGCCAGTTTGCCCGCATTTTCCGCCTATAGCTTCAATATCAACAACGGCAGCTTCTTGCGCGTCAGGGGCGGAAATGGCGACGCGGCAACGCCGTACCAGATCGCCGATGTGTACGGCCTGCAAGGGATCGGCACGCAAAGCTACAACAAGCATTACAGCCTGGTGGCCAACATCGACGCCAGCGGCACGGCCAACTGGAACCGGGGCGATGGGCGCACGGGGTTTGCGCCCATGTTCACTGGCGACGATATGGCTTACGCGGGCATCTTCGATGGCGGCAATCACAGCATCAGCGGCTTGACCATCAACGGCGGCGTCAACCCACCGTATTTCGGCAGCGGCCTGTTCGCGCGGCTGCAGGGGGGCACCATCCGCAACCTAGCGATGGTAGGCGGCAGCGTTGTCGGCGGTAACAATGTGGGCGCGGTAGCGGGCAACAATGGTGGCGGCACGATCAGCAACGTCACCAGCAGCATGTCCATCAGCGGCAATACCAATGTCGGCGGCCTGGTGGGCGCCAATACCGGCACGATCAGCAATGTCACCGCCACTGGCAGCGTGACGGGGCTCGACTCTCGCAATAATGCGGGCGTTTCTACCGTGGGCGGCCTGGTCGGCGCCAATAACAGCGGCGGCACGATCACAGTGGCCCGCGCCACGGGCGCGGTCAATGCGCCCGGTGGACAAGTGGGCGGCCTGGTCGGCAATAACAACGGCGCCATCGCGCAAGCGTATGCCATCGGCAGCGTCGATGGCGGGGCTGATGTAGGCGGACTGGTCGGACGCAATGGCGGCACCATCGGCGACGCCTACGCGACCGGCGCCATTCGCATGGTCAGGGTCTACGACATCTATCCAAACAACCTTGGCGGCGTCATCGGCTGGAGCGTGTCGGGCAGCAGCGCCAGCCGCCTGTATTTTTCTGGCACTGTATCGAGCAATAACGCCACCTCCGGGACCGTGGGCGCCGTGGTCGGGCGCGCCGATCCTGGCGCGGGCGTGGGGCCGGCGCTCTTCAACTACGAAACCTCCGGCACTTATTTTGACCAGGGCGGCTCCACCGGGCGCAGTACGGCCGACATGAGCAAGCAAAGCAGTTTCGGCGGCTTCAATTTCGGCGACAATGCCGTCTGGCGCATCTACGAGGGCCATACCACGCCGCTGTTGAAGGCGTTCCTGACGCCGTTGCAGGTCACCGCCGGCGGTGCCTCCAGCCGCGTCTACGACGGCCAGGTGGCCAGTGTCGGTCCGCTCAGCTATGTCGGGCTGCTCAATGGCGACCTGGGCGCCAGCGGCACGGCCACGTATGGCGACGCGCGCAATGTCGGCACCTATGCATTGGGCGGCCTGTGGTCCACCCAGTATGACATCAGCTATGCCGGCGCCACCAGCGTGTCCATCACGCCGCGTGCGTTGAGCGTCATCCTGAGCGGCAGCAAGGTGTACGACAGTGAGCTCGGCTTTGCCAATGTATCGTTAAGCCTGGACAACGTCGTCAGCGGAGACTCCGTGAGCGTGGCTGGCACCGCTGCGCAATTTCTCGACAAGAACGCTGGCACCAACAAGCCGGTCACGGTCAGCGGCCTGACCATTTTGACCGGTAATGAACTGGGCAATTACAGCCTGGCAGATACCGCCACTGGCACGGCCGATATCACCCGCGCCACTCTCGCCCTGGGCAATGTCAGCGCGGCCAATAAAATCTACGATGGCAACACCACCGCCAGCATCAGCGGCAACCTGACTGGCGTGATCGGCAGCGACCAGGTCCAGCTAACGGGCCTCTTGGGCAGTTTCAACAACAAGAACGTGGGCGCCACCAAGGATGTCAGTTACAGCGTGACCGAGAGCAATCTCAGTGGCAACGATGCCGGCAACTATGTATTGGCCAACGGAGGCAGCACCAGTGCCACCATCACGGCGCGCACGCTCAATCTCGGCTTCGCCGGCGTCAATAAAACCTATGATGGCAACGCGGCGGCGACCTTGACGATTACTGACGATCGTGTCGCGAACGACGTGCTGACAGCAACGGCCAGCGGCGCCTTTGCCGACAAGAATGCGGCTACGAACAAAGCGATCACGGTGGAGAATGCCAGCCTGTCCGGCACGGATGCTGGCAACTACGTGCTGGCCTCGACCACCGGCGCGACCAGCGCCACCATCACGCAGCGCGCGCTGACGCTGGGATTTGCGGCAGCGGGTAAAACGTACGACGGCAAAACCGACGCCACGGTCTCGGTGACCGACAACCGCGTGACTGGTGACGTACTGACGGCAACGGCTACTGGTTCATTTGCCGACAAAAACGCAGGCATCAACAAGGTCGTGACGGTGGATAACGCCAGTCTGTCCGGCACCGATGCTGCCAACTATGTGCTGGATTTAACCACCGGCGCCACCAGCGCCACCATCACGCAACGCGCGTTGTCGCTCGGCTTTACGGCCGCCGGCAAGACCTATGACGGCAACACTGCCGCCACGGTTGCAGTGACCGACAACCGTGTGACTGGTGACGTACTGACGGCAACGGCTAGTGGCTCTTTTGCTGATAAAAACGCAGGCATCAACAAGGTCGTGGCGGTGGAGAACGCCAGTCTGTCCGGCACCGATGCCGCCAACTACGTGCTGGCCTCGACCACCGGCGCCACCAGCGCCACCATCACGCAGCGCGCCTTGGCGCTCGGCTTCACGGCAGCCGGCAAGACCTATGATGGCAACACCGCCGCCACGGTTGCAGTGACTGACAACCGAGTGACTGGTGACGTACTGACGGCAACGGCTACTGGTTCCTTTGCCGACAAAAACGCGGGCATCAACAAGGTCGTGACGGTGGAGAACGCCAGCCTGTCCGGCACCGATGCGGCCAACTATGTGCTGGATTCAACCACCGGCGCCACCAGCGCCACCATCACGCAACGCGCACTGGCGCTGGGCTTTACGGCCGTCGGCAAGACCTACGACGGCAACACCGCCGCCACGGTTTCAGTGACCGACGACCGAGTGACTGGTGACGTACTGACGGCAACGGCTACTGGTTCCTTTGCCGACAAAAACGCGGGCATCAACAAGGTCGTGACGGTGGAGAACGCCAGCCTGTCCGGCACCGATGTGGCCAACTATGTGCTGGATTCAACCACCGGCGCCACCAGCGCCACCATCACGCAACGCGCACTGGCGCTGGGCTTTACGGCCGTCGGCAAGACCTATGACGGCAACACCGCCGCCACCGTTGCTGTGTCCGATAATCGTGTCGCTGGTGACGTACTGACGGCAACGGCCACTGGCGCCTTCTCTGACAAAAACGCAGGCACCAACAAGGTCGTAACGGTGGAGAACGCCAGTCTGTCGGGTACCGATGCCGCCAACTACGTGCTGGACTCAACCAGCGGCGCGACCAGCGCGACCATCACGCAGCGCGCACTGTCGCTCGGCTTCACGGCAGCGGGCAAGACCTACGACGGCAACACCGCCGCCGCCGTCGCAGTGACCGACAACCGTGTGGCTGGCGACGTACTGACAGCAACGGCCACTGGCGCCTTCGCCGACAAGAACGCCGGTGCAAATAAAGTGGTGGCAGTGCAAAACGCCAGCCTGTCCGGCACCGATGCCGCCAACTACGTGCTGGACTCGACCACCGGCGCGACCAGCGCCACCATCACGCAGCGCGCCTTGGCGCTCGGCTTCACGGCAGCCGGCAAGACCTATGACGGCAACACTGCCGCCACGGTTGCAGTGACCGACAACCGTGTGACTGGTGACGTACTGACGGCAACGGCTAGTGGCTCTTTTGCTGATAAAAACGCAGGCATCAACAAGGTCGTGGCGGTGGAGAACGCCAGTCTGTCCGGCACCGATGCCGCCAACTACGTGCTGGCCTCGACCACCGGCGCGACCAGCGCCACCATCACGCAGCGCGCCTTGGCGCTCGGCTTCACGGCAGCCGGCAAGACCTATGATGGCAACACCGCCGCCGCCGTCGCCGTGACCGATGACCGTGTTGCTGGTGACGTACTGACGGCAACGGCCACTGGCGCCTTCGCCGACAAGAACGCCGGTGCCAATAAAGTAGTGGCAGTGCAAAATGCCAGCCTGTCCGGCACCGATGCAGCCAACTATGTGCTGGACTCGACCACCGGCGCCACCAGTGCCACCATCACGCAACGCGCACTGTCGCTCGGCTTTACGGCCGCTGGCAAGACCTATGACGGCAACACTGCTGCCACGGTTGCCGTGACCGACAACCGCGTGAGTGGTGATGTATTGACGGCAACGGCTACGGGTTCCTTTGCCGACAAGAACGCCGGTGCCAACAAGGTCGTGACAGTGCAGAACGCCAGCCTGTCCGGCACCGATGCTGCCAACTATGTGCTGGACTCGACCACCGGCGCCACCAGCGCCACCATTGCGCAGCGCGCCTTGGCGCTCGGCTTCACGGCAGCCGGCAAGACCTATGATGGCAACACCGCCGCCGCCGTCGCCGTGACCGATGACCGTGTTGCTGGTGACGTGCTGACGGCAGTGGCTACTGGCGCTTTTGCCGATAAAAATGCCGGTGCAAATAAAGTGGTGACAGTGCAGAACGCCAGCCTGTCGGGCACCGATGCCGCCAACTATGTGCTGACTTCGACCACCGGCGCTACCAGTGCGACCATCACGCAGCGCGCGCTGGCGCTGGGCTTTACGGCTGCTGGAAAAACCTACGACGGCAACACTGCCGCCACGGTTTCAGTGACCGACAACCGAGTGACTGGGGACGTACTGACGGCAACGGCTACTGGCGCCTTTGCTGACAAAAACGCAGGCACCAACAAAGTTGTGACGGTGCAGAACGCCAGCCTGTCCGGTACCGATGCCGCCAACTACGTGCTGGACTCAACCAGCGGCGCGACCAGCGCCACCATCACGCAGCGCGCGCTGGCGCTCGGCTTTACGGCAGCGGGCAAGACCTACGACGGCAACATCGCCGTCGCCGTCGCAGTGACCGACAACCGTGTGGCTGGCGACGTACTGACGGCAACGGCCACTGGCGCCTTTGCCGACAAGAACGCCGGTGCCAACAAAGTGGTGACAGTGCAGAACGCCAGCCTGTCCGGCACCGATGCAGCCAACTACGTGCTGACCTCAACCACCGGCGCGACCAGCGCGACCATCACGCAGCGCGCACTGTCGCTCGGCTTCACGGCAGCGGGCAAGACCTACGACGGCAACACCGCCGCCGCCGTCGCAGTGACCGACAACCGTGTGGCTGGCGACGTACTGACAGCAACGGCCACTGGCGCCTTCGCCGACAAGAACGCCGGTGCAAATAAAGTGGTGGCAGTGCAAAACGCCAGCCTGTCCGGCACCGATGCCGCCAACTACGTGCTGGACTCGACCACCGGCGCGACCAGCGCCACCATCGCGCAACGCGCCCTGACCCTGGGCTTTACCGGTAACGACAAGGTGTATGACGGCGGCAGCGCGGCCACGGTCGCGATTGCCGATAACCGACTCGCGGGCGATATTCTCAATATCTCGGCCAGCGCCGCGTTTGCCGACAAGAATGCCGGCAGCGGTAAGACTGTTACGGTAAGCAATGCCAGCTTGTCCGGCACCGATGCCGGTAACTACACGCTGGCAGCATCCGGTGGCGCGACCACCGCCAGCATTGCCCGCGCGGCACTGACTCTGAGCAGCATCAGCGCCAGCGACAAAGTGTATGACGGCACGCAAGCGGCCAGTGTCAGCGGCACCGTGGCCGGCGTGATCGGCCAGGATGCGGTCAGTCTGGCCGGCGGTAGCGGCGTCTTTGCCGACCGCAATTTTGGTACCGGCAAAGCCGTGGCCGTGAGCGGCTTCCAACTGGCTGGCAGTGATGCCGGCAATTACACCTTGACGACCAATAGCGGCGTGGCGCAGGCCAGCATTGCGCAACGCGCCTTGTCAACCTGGATCGGCGCGAGCGGCGGCTTGTGGAGCGATGCCGCCAACTGGGAAGGTGGCGTGGCGCCAAGCGGCAGCAACGTGCTGGCAGCTGATTTTGCGGCCAGCACCGGCACCGTGGTGTACACGGCCGCCGCTGGCGACACCGTACTCAACAGTTTTACCTCGCGCGGCGGCCTGAACCTGACCGGCGGTAGCCTGCTGGTCAATGGCGCCTTCAGCGCTGCCAACTACGCGCAAAGCGGTGGTTTGCTCGGCGGTTCGGGCAATGTCACGATCAGCAACAGCTTCAGCCAGAGCGCCGGCGCCATCAACGTGGGCGGCAACCTGGCCATCAGCCAGGCCAGTGGCGATCTGCGGTTTGCCGCGCTGGCGGCCAATGCCATCAGCTTGACCGCCAGCACGGGTGCCATCAGCCAGAGCGGCGCCGTGGTGGCCAACAGCCTGGCAACGCAATCGCAAAGCGGAACGGTGCTGAACGATGCGGGCAATCGCCTTAAAAGCTTTAGCGCCAGCAATAGCGGCGCCGGCGGCATAGCCTTGACCACGACCAGCGCGCCCGATGTGCTGGTGCTGGGCAGCCTCGCTACGGGGACTGGCGATGTGCGTATCGAAAGCACCGGTGGCGTTGAAAGCCATGCCATTGCCAGCGGCAGCGGCAACGTGACCCTGATCGCACACAGTCCGGTCAACGTGCAGGGCGCCATCAGCGCCAACGATATCACCATCGACGCCAGCACGGGCGTGAGCTTCGGCGACGGTGCGCGCGTCAATGCGGCGCGCACCGTCGCGGTGACGGCCGGTACCGGCGTCACGTTTGCCGGTGCGGCCACCCTCGATGTGCTGGCGACGGGCGGCATCAATGTGCTGGCCAGAAACGGCGATCTGATCGCTGCCGATACCGTGCGCATCAACAGCCGCGGCGCGCCCGTTACCTTGCTGGCGCCAAATGGCAGGTTGATCGTGCCAGCTTCCGTAATGGTGACCGTGCCGGTGACCACGCCGGTGGTGCCGCCATCGGCAGTCACCGTCCCTGGCAATGCCGTGGCCTCGCTGACCAGCACGTATAACCCGCTTAACCAGATCAGTACGCCCAACAGTGTGAGCAGCCCGCTGCTGGCAAACCTGGCCCTGGAAGACTCGACCAAGAAAGCTACAAATGAATCCAAAAACGGTATCAAGAAGACCTACTGTAACTAGGTCGATGCTGGCAGGCGCCATGCTGTGGCTGGTGCTGATGGGCATCAGCCTGCACGCGCTGGCGCAGGTGGCCGGCACGGTGACGCAGTTGAGCGGCCCGATGATGGCGAAAAAGGCCGACGGCAAGGTCAAGATACTGTCGCTGAAATCCGACGTGGAATCGGGCGACACGTTAACGACCGAGAAGAACACCTATGCCTTGGTGAAATTCATCGACAACAGCGAAATCACCCTGAAGCCAGGCACCACCTTTGTCGTGGAGCAGTTTGCCTACCAGTCCGAGCAGCCCGACGGCGACCGGGCCAGTTTCAACCTGGTCAAGGGCGGCCTGCGCTCGCTGTCGGGCTTGCTGGGCAAACGCAACAAGGAAAAGTTCAGCCTGAAAACACCGGTGGCCACCATCGGCATACGCGGCACGTATTTCACGGTCGAATATATCGGCGCCGGCGGCGCCATACCGTCGGCCGCGACGTTGCCCAAAACGGCGGTGCCTAGCCTTCCGCCAGGACTCTACACGTCTGTGATCGACGGACAGATCCAGGTGAGGAATCCGAGCGGCACGCTTAATTTTGCCGCCGGCCAGTTCGGCTATACGCCAAGCGCCAGCCAGCCGCCGATCCTGATACCGCAGAATCCGGGCTTGCAGTTTACGCCGCCGCCCAGTTTCATCACGATAGGGCCCGTTGCCAGCGGCCATTCCGCCACGCCGGACAAGTCTGGCGGCGTCGATTGCGAGGTGCGCTAGATTTCGCTTGACCTTCCCATCGTTGGATAGTTGATCCTGTATGCATTCTCCATGCATACAGGATTTTTAACATGCAAAACCCCGCTCAACACACCTTGTCGTTCGGCATCGACGGCATGAGTTGCGCTTCGTGTGCCGGCCGGGTCGAGAAGGCGCTGGCCGGCGTGCCCGGCGTGGTGGACGCCAGCATCAATCTGGCCACCGACACGGCGCGCGTCACCAGCAGCACGCCGATTGCGCTGGCGTCGCTGCAGGCGGCGGTGGAGCAGGCCGGCTATGCACTGGTCACCAGCGAGATCGACCTGAACATTGAAGGCATGACCTGCGCCTCGTGCGTGGGGCGCGTTGAAAAGGCGCTGCTCAAGGTGCCCGGCGTGCATGCCGCCAGCGTCAACCTGGCCACCGAAAGCGCGCGCATCAAGGTCAGCGGTGTGGAAGCCGCCGCCCTGGTCGCCGTCCTCGACAAGGCCGGCTATCCGGCCAGCGTCGCCAGCCATGACAGCACTGCCACGGCCGCCGTAGCCGCAACCCCGGCGCGCGATGGCTGGAAAGTGCTGCTGGCCGCCGCCTTGTCGCTGCCCCTGATGCTGCCGATGCTGCTCGAGTGGGCCGGTTTGCACTGGACGCTGCCGGGCATGCTGCAATGGGCGCTGGCAACGCCGGTGCAATTCCTGCTCGGCTGGCGCTTTTACCGCGCCGGCTGGAAAGCGGTGCGGGCCGGCGCCGGCAATATGGACTTGCTGGTCGCCGTCGGCACTAGCGCCGCCTATGGCTTGAGCGTGTACCTGCTGCTGGCCGGCCACGGCGGCATGGCGCACCTGTATTTCGAGGCATCGGCCGTCGTGATCACCCTGGTCTTGCTGGGCAAGTGGCTCGAAGCGCGCGCCAAGCGCCAGACCGCTGCGGCTATCCGGGCGCTGCAAGTGCTGCGCCCCGAGTCGGCCCGGGTGCGCCGCGACGGCCAGGAGCACGATGTTCCGGTGGCCCAGGTGCGGCTGGGCGACCTGGTCGTAGTGCGTCCGGGCACGCGCATACCGGTTGATGGCGTCGTGCTCGAAGGCGCGAGCGATGTCGATGAATCGCTGATCACCGGCGAGAGCCTGCCCGTGAGCAAGCACGCGGGCGAGCAGGTGACGGGCGGCGCCATGAATGGCGCCGGCGTGCTGCTGGTGCGTACCAGTGCCGTGGGGCTGGAGTCCACCTTGGCGCGCATTATCAGGCTGGTAGAAGACGCGCAGGCGGCCAAGGCGCCGATCCAGCATCTGGTGGACAAGGTGAGCGCCATCTTCGTGCCAGTGGTGCTGGGACTGGCGCTGTTGACGCTGCTGGGCTGGTGGATTGCCAGCGGCGACCTGGAAACGGCGATTATCAACGCCGTGGCCGTACTGGTGATTGCCTGCCCGTGCGCCCTGGGCCTGGCCACGCCGGCGGCGATCATGGCCGGCACCGGCGTGGCGGCACGCTACGGCATCCTGATCAAGGACGCCGAGGCGCTGGAGGTGGCGCACGCGGTCACCACGGTGGTGTTCGATAAAACCGGCACCTTGACGGTCGGCATGCCCGTGCTGGCGGCGCTCCACGCGCATGACATCGCCGAAGAACGCTTGCTGCAACTGGCGGCTGCCATCCAGGCCGGCAGCGAACATAGTCTTGCCAGGGCCGTGCTGGCAGCGGCTGCGGCGCGCCAGCTGGCGCCCCTGACGGCCGGCGGCGTAGCGGCCTTGCCGGGCAGGGGGCTGGCGGCCCAGGTCGATGGGCTGGCTTTGAAGCTGGGCAGCACGCGCCTGATGCAGGAAGAGGGCGTGGACCTGGCGCCGCTGCAAGAACAGGCGCAGGCGCTGGAAGCTGCCGGCAATACCATCTCCTGGCTGTCGTGCGGACCGCAGTTGCTGGGCCTGTTCGCCTTCAGCGACCCGGTCAAGCCTGGCGCCCGCGCGGCGATTGCCCGGCTGCAAGCTTTGGGCATTGCCACCGTCATGCTGACGGGCGACAACCAGGGCAGCGCACAGACCGTCGGCAAGCTGCTGGGCATCGATACGGTGGTGGCCAATTTGCTGCCGGCCGATAAAGTGGCTAGAATCGTGCAGCTGAAGGCGGCTGGCGCCAGGGTAGCGATGGTGGGCGACGGCATCAACGACGCGCCGGCGCTGGCGGCGGCCGATGTTGGCATTGCCATGTCCACCGGTACCGACGTTGCCATGCAGGCGGCGGGCATTACCCTGATGCGCGGCGACCCGGCGCTGGTGGCGGACGCCATCGATATTTCGCGCCGCAGCTACAGCAAGATCCGCCAGAACCTGTTCTGGGCCTTCATCTACAACCTGGTGGGCATTCCGCTGGCGATGCTGGGGCTGCTCAATCCCGTGGTGGCCGGTGCTGCCATGGCACTCAGTTCCGTCAGCGTGATCAGTAACGCGCTGCTGCTGCGCCGCTGGAAGCCCGCCAACACACCCCGGAGTGCCACATGAATATCGGACAAGCCGCTGCCGCCTCGGGCATCACCGCCAAGATGATCCGCTACTACGAGAGCATCGCGCTGGTGCCGCCAGGACGGCGGTCCGACGCCGGCTACCGGGTGTACAGCGACGATGATTTGCACGTACTGCGCTTCGTCAAGCGCGCCAGGACGCTCGGCTTTTCGCTGGAACAGATCCGCGAACTGCTGTCGCTGTGGCAGAACAAAGCGCGCGCCAGCGCGGACGTCAAAGCCATCGCGCTGGGTCACGTGGCCGAACTCAACCAGCGCATCGCCGAGCTGACCGAGATGCGCGATACGCTGCAAACGCTGGCCGGCTGCTGCCAGGGCAACGACCGTCCCGATTGCCCGATCCTGCAAAGCCTGGGGCATTCCGACTGATGCCCGTGAAGCTGGCGCGGCGGTTTTGCGCGCGGTGCTAGCATCGGGGCATGACGACACCCTATCAACTCTATTACTGGCCCGGCCTGCAAGGGCGCGGCGAATTCGTGCGGCTGGCCCTGGAAGAGGCGGGCGTTCCCTACGAGGATGTGGCGCGGCGGAAGAAGGGCATGCCGGTGCTGCAAGCGAGCCTCGATTTTGCGCACAGCGAGCATCCGTCGTTCGCGCCGCCGGTGCTGCGCGCGGGCGAGCTGCTGATCGGGCAGACTGCCAACATCCTGCTGTTTCTCGGCACCCGCCACGGCCTGGCGCCGCGCGCGGAAGCAGGGCGGCTGTGGGCCAACCAGCTGCAACTGACGATTGCCGACATCGTCAACGAGGTGCACGATACCCATCACCCGCTCTCGACCAATCTGTACTACGAAGACCAGAAGAAGGCGGCCAAGGTGCGATCCAAAGACTTCATCGCCGAGCGCATCCCGAAATTTCTCGGCTACTTCGAGCAGGTGCTGGCCAACAACCCGGGGCGCGGCGCGTTTGCCGTGGGGGCGCGGCTATCGTACGTGGACTTGTCGCTGTTCCAGCTGATGGCCGGCCTGCGCTATGCGTTTCCCAACGCGATGGCGCGCCAGGAGCACGCGTGGCCCCGGCTGGCCGCCTTGCACGACGCGGTGGCCGCGCGGCCCAATATCGCCGCATATTTACGCTCGAAGCGGCGGATACCGTTCAATGAAGACGGCATCTTCCGCCACTACCCTAAACTCGATAAATAATGGTCAGTTGGCGCTCGCGACGGGGAACCCGGCATCGACAATCGCCGCCTTGAGCGGCGCCAGCTCGGTGGCGCTGTCGATCCGCACCGTTTTGCTGGCCAAATCGACTTCGACCTTGGCTGCCGCATCGACCGCCTGCACCGCGCGCGTGACGGCGCTGACGCAATGGCCGCAGGTCATGTCTTCCACTTGTAGCTGATACATGGTGTTTCTCCTTACAGGTTGGGGTCATGATACTGTAAGGCTTCCAGCGGTGGGAAGGTCAAGCGGATGCTGCCTTCACCCCAGCGGCGGATCGTCCAGCCGCGCCAGGTCGAGGCTGACCAGGGCCCAGATGCCGTCGGCGTAGCTGGGCTCGCGCGACAGGTATTCCACCTCCGAGGCCTTGATTTCGAACGCCTTGCCCTGTTCGACCAGCTGCCCCACGTGGCCATAGATGGCCTTGGTGGCGTTGCTCATGGCGCGGTCCACTGTTTCGCCGCTGGTGGTGCAACCGGGAATGTCTGGTACGGTCACGCCGTACCTGCTGCCGCCATGCTTTTGGATCAGAATTGGAATATCCATCGTGTCACCTCGGCCGGGTCCAAAAATCAGGAGAATCAATGACTTGGAGGTCTCAGTGTCGTACAGTCACGGCCCCGTTTCAAGCACTTTCGTGACAGTTTTACGACTGCACTTTTCATATTGGTAACAAATGTTGACATGAATAACTCTTCGCGCTATCCTTTTTCAACGGTTTAAACATCAGGTCCCCCATCCCCGTACCTGGTCAGGCAATTCGCTCACACCATCCAATCTACGGGGAAAATCATGAAAAACTTCAAGCTCGCCGCACTTGCTGTGGCATTTGCCGCCATTGGCAGCGCCAACGCCGCCGTCATCACGTTCCAGACCGGTCAGTCCACCGCTGCCGCACAAACCACCGCCGAAGGCTATCGCGACGCCGTGGAAGCCGCTGTTGCCGGTTCGCCACTGAGCTCGACCGTGTTGACCAGTTACGACATCGTCTCCAACCAGGGCCTGTTCGGCACCGGCAACAGCAACCTGGCCTACAAGTCGGACATCACGTTCGGCCTGACGGCAAACGGCACGTATTCGTTCCGTGCCGGCGTCGATTTCGGCAAGGGCGGGGCGCTGTTCCTCGACGGCCAGGCAGTGGCGTTCAACGGCAACGACATGTGGTGGGCCCACAGCTACGTGAACACCAATTCGATCTTCGAAGTCAGCAATCTGTCGCTGCTGGCCGGCAACCATACGCTGACCCTCTACGGCCTGGAAAACTGCTGCGACGGCGGCCAGCAAGTACAGTTCTCGGCCAATGGCGCCGCCTTCCAGAGCTTTACCACGCAAACCCTGGCGCCGGTACCGGAGCCGGAAACCTATGCCATGATGCTCGGCGGCCTGGGCCTGGTAGGCGCGCTGGCACGCCGCCGCCGTCAGAAACAAGCCTGATACTGTATTTCCCCTCACCGCCGCGACCGCCGGCGGTGATTGCGCTTCCCTCGGTTACATCTTCCTGCTTCCGCCTTCCCTTCCGCTGTTCCGCTCCCTCCCCAAAGTTACTGCAGGCACCGCTTCGTGCACCCTATTGGTGAATTCGTTTCATGATGGTGCAAATCACCTTTTTAATTTAATTCTGACTATTTATATTTTAAAAAAATTAAATTCGTAAAAAAATAATATAAGCCATGAAAAATATGTGATAGTCGCAAAAAAGCAACATTAAATTATATTTGTAACTAAATGCAACTGGTTCAGCTGCATAATAAATATTCTTGCTTTTGCAGAATTATTATTGGTAAGCAAAACTTTATCAGTAATGGTCGTGATTGCTGGAGTTGAGTTCACATTATAAAAATTGATTGCATAAAGCACATAAAAGGGAAGAGCAATGTTATTGAAAGAAAAAACTAGTGTCATCTTGGTGCGGCTGGCGATCGGCACTTTTGCCGGTACCGCGATGCTTGCACAATTCGCCCATGCACAGGACGCCAACCTGGCAGCCCAGCCGGTGGCCGAAGTCAAGGCGGCCGACGACAGCAATCCTGCAGTTCAAAAAGTGTATGTGACCGGCTCCAACGTGCGCCGCATTTCGGTGGAAACGGCGTCGCCGGTGCAAATCATCACCCGCGACGAACTCACCCGTGGCGGCGCCACGTCGCTCAACGAAGTCCTGCGTACCATCTCCGCCAACGTCGGCGGTATCGATGAAAACCGCACCAACGGCTTCAGCGCCGGCGCCGCCGGCCTCAACCTGCGCGGTTTCGGCAGCCAGGCCACCCTGATGCTGATCAATGGCCGCCGCCTGGCGCCGTATGCGCAGCCGGAATTCCAGACCACCTTTGTCGACCTGAACTCGATTCCCGTCGGCGCCGTCGAACGCGTCGAAATCCTTAAGGATGGCGCCTCGGCCATTTACGGTTCGGAAGCGATGGCCGGCGTGGTCAACATCATCCTGCGCGACAGCTTCGAGGGCCTGGAACTGGGCGGCTCGCTGGGCGAGTCCAGCCGCAGCGACGGCAAGCAAAAACGCGCCACCGTCAGCTACGGCAAGGGCAGCCTGGTCGAAGACCACTTCAATGCGTACGTCACCCTCGACGTACGCCAGCGCGACCCGATGTATATGTACAACCGCGACGGCTACCTGGGCACCCAGGACCTGCGCGCCTACGGCTACAAGGACCAGCGTTCGCTGTACACGTATCCGGGCAATATCTACTGGACCGACAAGGCGACCAATGTGCTCACCTCGCGCACGCTCGACAAGAACTGCCCGGCCGACCGCCTGGTGCCTGCATCGAGCGTACTGGGCGCCACGTCGGTGGGCCAGGCTTGCGTGTTCGATGACTACAAGGACAGCTCGATCAATTCCGCCGGCAAGACCGACCGCTTCGGCATCACCAGCCGCCTGACTTGGCAACCGACCGCGAACACCACCCTGTTCAGCGAGCTGATGTTCAACCGCAACAAGGCCACCGTGACCGGCCTGCTGCACTGGGTGGCCGGCCAGAACGGCCAGATCGTCCCGGCGCTGCCGATCACCCACCCACAGTATCCGCAAGAACTGATCGGACCGGACGGTAAAACCCTGGCCGGCGGCAATGGTACCGTGCGCGTGCGCGCTTCGCTGCGCGACTTCCCGGGCCAGGGGCAGAACAACACGACCGATTTCGGCCGCTACCTGGTGGGCGCCAAGGGCGACTTCAAGAACTGGGACTGGGAAACCGCCTTGCTGCGCACCGACAGCAAGGTTTCCTCGCGCAATACCAGCGCCATCCTGGCCACCCCGTTCATCGATGCGTACACCAACGGCACCTTCATCTTCGGTGGCGGCGCGGCCAACCAGGCGCTCTACAATTCGATCACGGCCAGCCCGAAGAACGGCTTCAAGTCCGGCCTGACCCAGATCGACGGCAAATTGTCCGGCGAGCTGTTCAACCTGCCGGCCGGTGCAGTCGGCCTGGCGGTGGGCGCCGAGTTCCGTCGCGAAACGCTGTCCACCAATCCCGATCCGCTGGCAGTCGAAGGCGAGCTGTATCACCAGGCGCAATTGCCGCCCGGCTTCTCGAACAGCCGCCGTATTTCGTCGGTCTATGCCGAGTCGACCGTTCCCGTGTTGCCGTCGGTTGAAGCCCAGTTGGCGGTGCGCTATGACCATTACTCGGACTACGGCAACTCGACTACGCCGAAAGTGGGCGTGAAGTGGAATGCCACGTCGTCGTTCGTGGTGCGCGGCACGTATGCCGAAGGCTTCCGTGCGCCGACCCTGGTGGAAAACTCGACCGATGTGCGCAATGCGTTCCTGACGTTCCGCGATCCGGCCCGCTGCAACGCCAGCTTCATCCTCGGTTGCAGCGGCTCGAGCGCGTACCAGAGCGGCGCCAACCCGGCGCTGCAGCCGGAAACGGCAAAGAGCTACACGCTGGGCGTGGCGTGGGAACCAAGCCCGTCGTTCATGGCAACGCTGGACTTCTTCCAGATCAAGCGCGTCGATGAAATCGGCACGTACGAACTGTCGAAGGTGCTGGCCGATCCCGACCGCTACGCCAACGATCCGGCTGCCGTCATCACCCGCGCGGCGCTGACCGCCGCCGACCGTGCCGCCGGCGCCACCGCCGGCGAGATCACCAACATCCGCATGTTGCTGACCAACGTGGCCGTGTCCAAGATCCGCGGCGCCGACCTGAAACTGACGGGCCGCCTGAACATGGGCGAGTACGGTGTGCTGACGCCAACGCTGAACGTGAGCTACACGCAGTCGTACAAGAACGCGCCGTCGCCAACGTCGGACCTGATCGAGTACGCCGGCACCCGTGGCACGCCGTCGGTGCAGGCCAACCTGGGCCTGGCGTGGAAGAAGGCGGCGTATGCGCTGTCGGCCGACACCGTATTCGTCGGCAAGATGGCTTCGGTGGCGGACCGTACCACCGAGTGCGTGATGGCGACCGAAGGTTATCCGCAACTGTGCACGGGCATTCCTTCGTTCACCGTGGTCAACCTGGGCGGCAGCTACAGCGGCTTCAAGAACACCAAGCTGAGCTTTGCGATCCAGAATGCCTTCGACCGCAAACCGCCGTTCCACCCGAACGACGGCGCCAACTACTACGCGCCGCTGCATAGCGCGATGGGACGTTACTTCCAGTTGACCGCCGATTACAGCTTCAAGTAATCGCGGCAGGATGAAAGGCGCCGTGACCGCGAGGTGACGGCGCCTTTGACCTTATGAGTGTTTTTGTTCTCGAATCGAGGAGACAGTTTTGAACCGACGCATCCTTCCCGTCGTGCTGGGCGCCTTGTTGCTCGGCGGTGGCGCTTACAGCCCCGTGGCGCAGGCCGACGCATCCATCCCCATCGCCGATTTCTTTAAAAAGGCGGAATTCAGCGGCCGTCCCGTGCTGTCGCCCGATGGCCTGAGCATGGCTGTGCTCACGCCGCGCAACGGCCGTTTCGTGCTGGCGGTAATCAATCTCGACACGCGCGCTTCGACCGTGGTGGCCTCCGATCCGGAATGGAACGTGGCCAACCCGATCTGGGTCAACAATCGCCGGCTGGTGTTCAGCATCAACAAGGGCGGTGACGAAGTGCAGGAAAAGCAGACCGGTGGCGGCCTGTTTGCCGTCAACAGCGACGGCAGCGGTTTTCGCAAGCTGGTCATCAGCATCAAGGAGGCGATGAGCTCGAACCTGCCGTACAAGCCGGTCTCGGTGCTGACGCGCGTGGGCGGCGACAGTAACGACCTGATCGTGGTGAACAACGAACGTGGCCGCGATGCCGACCTGGGCGCCAGCGACGTGTTCCGCCTGGACACCACCAACGGCCGCATGGCGCTGCTCACCTTAACAATCCGGGCGCGGTCAGCGGCTGGGTGCTCGACCATAACAAGGTAATCCGCGTGGCATCGTCGATGACGGTGGAAGACAGCAGCAAGCGCATCATCCAGACCGTGTACCTGCGCGATGACGAGAAAGCGCCGTGGAAAGCCATCTACAAGGCCTACCTCGATGAAGGCAAGGAAATGAATCCGCTGGGCTTCGACTTCGACAACAAGACCTTGTTCGTGGCCGGGCGCTTCAATGGCCGCGACAAGGCCGGCGTGCACATCTGGAACTCGGCCAACAATACCGCCGGCGAACTGATTGCCGAGCACGCCGAGGCCGATATCCCGGACGGCCTGATCTTCGACGAAATCCGCAAGAAAGTGGTGGGCGTATCGGTGGATGGCATGAAGCCGGAAATGTATTATTTCGACGAAGACTACGCCCGCCTGCAGGCCACGCTCGACGCCAGCCTGCCGGGCGAACGCGTGCAGTTCCAGTGGAATGGCAACCATGCGGTAGTGGCCACCTCCAGCACCAATAATGTCAGCAAGCTGTACCACTTCGACACCGTCAAGAAAACGCTCGAACCGCTCTACAGCGTCAAGCCTGAGCTGGACGGCAAGAAGCTGTCGGAGCAGGCCGTGATCCGCTACCAGGCCCGCGACGGCCTGACCATTCCCGCTTACCTGACCCTGCCGGAAGGCCGTCCGGCCAAGGCGCTGCCGCTGGTGGCGTACATCCACGGCGGCCCGCACGCGCGCGACGGTTTCGGCTACGATCCGATCACGCAAATGCTGGCCTCGCGCGGGTTTGCCGTGCTGCAGCCGCAGTTCCGCATGTCCACCGGTTTCGGCTGGAAACACCACGTCTCCGGCTGGAAGCAATGGGGCCTGACGATGCAGGACGATATCACCGACGGCATCGAGACCCTGGTCAAGCAGGGCGTGGTCGATCGTAACCGCGTGTGCATCATCGGCGCCAGCTACGGCGGCTATGCCACCATGTACGGCCTGGTGAAAAACCCCGACCTGTACAAGTGCGGCATCAACTGGGTAGGCGTTACCGACGTCAAGATGCTGTTCACGGTGAACTGGTCCGACATGTCGGGACCGGTGATGGACAACATCGGCGCGAAAATGCACGGCGATCCGAAAACCGACGAGGCCTACTTCACCAAGGTATCGGCCATCGGCAATGCCAATAAAATCAAGGCCCCGGTCCTGATGGCGTACGGCAGCGAAGACCGCCGCGTGCCGCTGATCCACGGCGAGAAAATGCGCGACGTGTTGCTCAAGCAGGGCAACACCGTGGAGTGGATGGTGATGACGGGCGAGGGCCACGGCTGGGCCAAGGAAAGCAACAACATCAAGTGGGGCGAAACCGTGTACCGCTTCGTCAACCGCTACATTGGTGACGGCGCCACTGCCACCACCACGAAAGCGGCGGGACAACCTTGATCGCCGGGTAATACCAGCAGGCATGAAAAAGCCCCGCCGGCATCGCTGCCGGAGGGGCTTTTTGCTTGGTACTTTAAAACTTACAGCACTTCGCTGGCGTGATCGGCCAGGCGCGAGCGTTCGCCGCGCGCCAGGGTGACGTGGCCGCTGTGGCTCCAGCCCTTGAAGCGGTCGACCACGTAGGTCAGGCCGCTCGAGCCTTCGGTCAGGTACGGCGTGTCGATCTGGGCGATGTTGCCGAGGCACAGGATCTTGGTGCCGGGACCGGCGCGCGTGACCAGGGTTTTCATCTGCTTGGGCGTCAAGTTCTGCGCTTCGTCGATGATGAGGAACTTGTTGACGAAGGTGCGGCCGCGCATGAAGTTGAGCGACTTGATCTTGATGCGCGAACGGATCAGGTCTTGCGTTGCCGCACGGCCCCACTCGCCGCCATCCGAATCGGACTTGTTGAGCACTTCGAGGTTGTCGTCGAAAGCGCCCATCCATGGCGACATTTTTTCTTCTTCGGTACCCGGCAGGAAACCGATGTCTTCACCGACCGGCACCGTCACGCGGGTGACGATGATTTCGTTGTAGAGCTTGGTTTCCAGCACTTGCGCCAGGCCGGCGGCCAGGGCCAGCAGGGTCTTGCCGGTACCGGCCTGACCCAGCAGGGTGACGAAGTCGCACTCCGGGTTCATCAGCAAGTTCAAGGCGAAGTTCTGCTCGCGGTTACGCGCGGTCACGCCCCACACATTGTTCTTGTTGTGGCTGAAGTCGCGCAAGGTTTGCAGCACGGCAGTCTTGCCATTGAGTTGCTTGACCTGACCATAGAACGGCGCTTCGCCGTTTTTCGGTTCCAGGAACACGAACTGGTTGACCAGCAGCGACGGGATGAACGGGCCGGTCACGCGGTAGAACGTGGCGCTCTGGCCGCTCTTGTTCTCCTGCCACGATTCGAGGTCCTTGCCGTGCTTGTTCCAGAAATCGTCCGGCAGCTGGACGATGCCCGAGTACAGCAGGTCGGTATCTTCCATCACGTGGTCGTTGAAATAATCCTCGGCCGGCAAGCCCAGCGCACGCGCCTTGATGCGCATGTTGATGTCTTTCGACACCAGCACGATGGCGCGGCCCGGCTGATCGGCTTCGAGCGAGCGCACCACGGCCAGGATCTGGTTGTCGGCCTTGCCCACCGGCAGACCCAGCGGCAGGTCGGCGGTTTGCATGCGGGTCTGGAAGTACAGGCGGCCCTTGGCGTCCTTGTTGCCCAGCTTGGACAATTCGATGCCGTTTTCGATGGCGTCGTCGTCGGTGTTGGAGACCAGCGCGTCGAGCGTGCGCGAGACCTGGCGGGCATTGCGCGCCACTTCCGTCATGCCCTTCTTGTGGTTGTCCAGTTCTTCCAGCGTCATCATCGGCAGGTAGACGTCGTGCTCCTCGAAGCGGAACAGCGACGACGGATCGTGCATCAGCACGTTGGTGTCGAGCACGAACAGCTTGGTGGTGCCGGCCTGGTCCGCATTGCGGCTGGTAGACGACTTGATGCCCGATTCGTTGGCCTTGTGCTTGGTTGGATGCGGCGCTTCGGCGGTAATCGGCGTGACCTTGGAGCGCGATGGCGCAGACTTGGTCTTGGCAACCGGCTTGGCCACCGCTGGTGCTGCAGCCGGCGTTGGCACCGGCGCCAGTTTGGCGACCGGAGCTGGTGTGGGCACTGCTTCGGCGGCAGCTTTCAGCACGGCCGGTGCCGCCTTCAGCACGGCAGCCACCGCTTTCGACTTGGTGGTTTTGGCCGGCGCCTTGGCCACCGGTGCAGCAACGGGCGCGACCGGCGCCACTTTGGGTGTTGGAACAGCTTTGACGACAGGCGCCGCTTTCTTCGGCGCGCGCGCGGCAACGGCTACGGGTACATCTTCCACGACCGCAGCCGCTGCCGCCGCGATGGCGGAAACAGGGCGCTGAGCAGTGGCTTGGGGATAATCTTTTGCCGGCAGTATAGTCGCAGGCTTACTAGGTAATTTTGGCAGTGGCATCAGGATCTCAATCGAAAAATATCTGGAGGAATCCGCCCATAGGCGCAGCGCGCTTGCCCGTGCGTAATCGGGAAGCGTTGGGACCGGATGGGGTGGATGCTGGGTAAAGCAGGTAACAAGACTGCCGATGGGCATACATCTCGCCCGGTGGTAGGACTGCATGGTGGCCGGTTGGCCACCAGTGAGGGGTGGTTGATTGACAGTGTGAACTCAAGATTGGTGAATACGCATGGTACTGCAACGGTTAGGCAATTCCGGACCGCTGCGCACTGGCCTGGGCAACTACAGCATCAAGCCTGGCGCGCGACGAATTCCAGCACTTCATCAACGTGACCTGCAACCTTCACGCCTCTCCATTCTTTCACCAATTGGCCGTTAGCGTCAATCACAAACGTACTGCGCTCAATACCGCGCACGGTCTTGCCATACATTTGCTTCATCTTCATGACACCGAACTGTTCGCACAGCGCTTCTTCGGGATCGGAGATCAGCTCGAAAGGCAGACCCAGCTTGGTTTTGAAGCTTTCGTGCGAGCGCAGCGAATCGCGGCTGACGCCGTAGATTTCGGTGCCGGCCGCCTGGAATTGCTCGTGCAGGTCGCGGAAGGCGATGTTCTCGGTGGTGCAGCCAGGCGTGTTGTCCTTGGGATAGAAAAACAGTACCGTGTGGCGCGCCGGACGGCCTGCCAGCTGGAAGGTCTGCGCGCCCGTCATGGCGGCGGAAAAATCGGTCACGGGGGATGGGCTATCAGCCAAAGACGTTCTCCTGGGGTAAGCGTGGCGCCAAGGCGGCGCGCTGGAATGTTGCTGTAATGTGGGGCCGGGCGGTGCAATTGCAAGAGCAAGATCAACCGTTGCCTTGCTCGGCGGTGTCGATGATCAGCGCCAGCGCCACCTTGCGGCCTTCGCCCATCAGGATATTGTAGGTGCGGCAGGCGGCCTGGCTGTCCATGCACTCGACGCCGATCCGGCGCAAGGTGAGCGCGGCCGTCAGGCGCGGGTGGATGAAACGCTGGCGCGCACCGGTGCCGAGGATGACCACGTCGGGATCGTCGGCGCCGATCACATCGAAATGCTCTACGGTAAGAGATTCGAAGGTGGGCGCGTCCCAGGCGCGCGGCGCCATCTCGGGCAACACCACCAGGCTGTAGTTATAACGCTCGGCGTTGATTTCCACGCCGGTCTGGTCGTAGCCGGTGATGGTTTGGTACTTTTGGGTATCGCTTTGATGAAGCTTCATGGTGATGTCTGCAAGAATGCTGCGGAAGACTGCCATTCTACCGTCTTTCACCTCTTTGACACCCCTCAAAGGTTGATTAAATGGGATGCTTTCGGCACAATCGTTATTTTCGCATTGCAGCAAGGCGGTAGCGCCGATTTGGCAGGCCGCAGCGTTTTTGCCTCACCTGAACAGGATTTTATTTTGCGACCGATTCAAAAATCGAACAAACTGGCGGAAGTCTGCTACGAGATCCGCGGCCCGGTGCCGGAAAAAGCGCGCCAGATGGAGGAGGAAGGTCACAAGATCGTCAAACTCAACATCGGCAACCTGGCCGTGTTCGGCTTCGACCCGCCCGATGAAATCGTGCAGGACATGAAGATCAACCTGTCCAACGCGGCCGGCTACACCGATTCCAAGGGCATGTTTGCGCCGCGCAAGGCGATCATGCACTACACCCAGGGCAAGAATATCGCCGGCGTCACCATCGACGACATTTACCTGGGCAACGGCGCGTCCGAGCTGATCGTGATGTCGATGAACGCGCTGCTCAACAACGGCGACGAAGTGCTGGTGCCGGCGCCCGACTACCCGCTGTGGACCGCGGCTGTGAGCCTGTCCGGCGGCAAGCCGGTGCACTACGTGTGCGACGAGCAGCAGGAGTGGTACCCGGACATCGAAGACATGCGCCGCAAGATCACGTCCAATACGCGCGCCATCGTCGTCATCAACCCGAATAATCCCACCGGCGCGCTGTACCCGGTGTCGCTGCTGCTGGAGATTATCGAACTGGCGCGCCAGCACCAGTTGATCATCTACGCCGACGAAATCTACGACAAGGTGTTATATGACGGCGCCGAGCACGTTTCGATCGCCTCGCTGGCGGACGACGTGCTGTTCGTCACCTTCAACGGCTTGTCGAAGAACTACCGCGCCTGCGGCTACCGCGCGGGCTGGATGGTGGTGTCGGGCGAAAAATCCCATGCCAAGGACTACATCGAGGGCCTCAATATGCTGGCCTCGATGCGCTTGTGCGCGAACGCACCGGGGCAGTTTGCGATCCAGACTGCGCTCGGCGGCTACCAGTCGATCCAGGACCTGGTAGGACCGGGCGGGCGCCTGTTGAAGCAACGCGACCTGGCCCACAAGCTGCTGACCGATATTCCGGGCGTCACTTGTGTCAAGCCGAAAGCCGCGCTGTACATGTTCCCGCGACTCGATCCGAAAATCTATCCGATTGCGGACGACCAGCAATTCGCTTACGAGTTGCTGGCTGAAACAAAAGTGCTGATCGTCCAGGGCTCGGGCTTCAACTGGATCGCGCCGGACCATTTCCGCGTCGTGTTCCTGCCCAACTCGGACGATATGACGGAAGCGTTTGGCCGCATGGCGAAATTCATGGAAAGCTACAGAAAACGCCACGGCGCCTCCGTATAACCTCGCAATCAATAGAAACGATTTATATGAAACCGATCAAAGTAGGTTTATTAGGCGTCGGCAATGTCGGCTCCGGTACGTTCAATGTGCTTGAACGCAATCAGGAAGAAATCCGCCGCCGCGCCGGCCGTGGTATCGAAGTGGTGGCCGTTTCGGCCCGCAACCTCGAGCGCGCCAAGGAGCGCACCGGCGGGCGAGTCTTGGTCGTGGCCGACCCGTTCGATATCGTCAACGATCCCGAGATCGATATCGTCGTCGAGCTGATCGGCGGTTACGACGAAGCCAAGGCCTTGGTGCTGCAAGCGATCGCCAATGGCAAGCACGTGGTCACCGCCAACAAGGCGCTGCTGGCCGTGCATGGCAATGAAATTTTCGCTGCTGCGCAAGCCAAGGGCGTGATGGTCGCGTTCGAAGCGGCCGTGGCCGGTGGCATCCCGATCATCAAGGCGCTGCGCGAGGGTCTCACCGCCAACCGCATCGAGTGGCTGGCCGGCATCATCAACGGCACCACCAATTTCATCCTGTCCGAGATGCGTGACAAGGGCCTCGACTTCGCCACCGTGCTCAAGCAAGCGCAGGAACTGGGCTACGCCGAAGCCGACCCGACCTTCGACATCGAAGGCGTCGATGCCGCCCACAAGGCCACCATCATGTCGGCGATTGCCTTCGGCATCCCGGTGCAGTTCGACAAGGCCCACGTGGAAGGCATTTCTAAACTGAACGCCGTCGATATCCGCTACGCCGAACAACTCGGCTACCGCATCAAGTTGCTGGGCATCGCCAAGCGAGCGACCGTCAATGGCAAAGAAGGCGTGGAGCTGCGCGTCCATCCCACCCTGATCCCGAACAAGCGTTTGATCGCGAACGTGGAAGGCGCAATGAACGCCGTGCTGGTACAGGGCGACGCCGTCGGCGCCACGCTGTACTCGGGCAAGGGCGCCGGCTCCGAGCCGACCGCCTCGGCCGTCATCGCCGACCTGGTCGATATCACCCGCCTGGCCACGGCCGATCCCGAACACCGCGTGCCGCACCTGGCGTTCCAGCCCAACGCCATGACCAACATCGAAATCCTGCCGATGTCGGAAGTGACCACCAGCTACTACCTGCGCATGAACGTGGAAGACCAGCCGGGCGTGCTGGCCGACCTGACCCGCATCCTGGCCGACGGCACCATCTCGATCGACGCCATGATGCAGAAGGAACCGGCCGAAGGCGAAACCCGCACCGACATCATTTTCCTCACGCACCAGACCCAGGAAAAGAATGTAACGGCGGCAATCGCCAAGATGGAGGCGCTGACCACGGTGCATGGCACGGTCACCAAGATTCGCCTGGAAAACCTGAGCTGACGCTGATTCGCAGCGTTGCTGTTTGACCGCCAAGGGGCGGCCTCCACGCGGGGGCCGCCCTTGTTCATTTGGGAACCGTATGAAACCACAACACCAGCAGGACAAAAAAACCAACGTCCTGTTCGTCTGCAGCAAAAACCAGTGGCGCAGCCCGACAGCAGAAACCCTGTGGCGCCGCCATCCGGCCTTGAACGTGCGCTCCGGCGGCACCAGCCCCAACGCCAGGCACCACGTCTCCGAAGACGACATCCGCTGGGCCGACGTCATTCTGGTCATGGAAGAAAAACACAAGTCACGGCTCAGAGCTGAATATACGCGGCTGCTGGAATTCAAGCCGGTGCATGTGCTTGATATTCCTGACGACTACAAGTACATGGATGCGGATCTGGTCGAGCAACTTGAGCAGGTTGTGCCCTCGATCCTGTCGATTTTTCAGGATGGGAAAATTTTGACATAGCCGCAAATCTGCGGATAGGCGGCTGAGTGTGATAATTCGTGAGATTTCCAATGGGAAAACTTGCTATGCTTGGTTGCGAGATCCACTTCACACCAAACTAGCCTGACGCACGATGAAATTGCCTGGAAATTTCTGCCATTTTTATTCGCAGTTGATTGGCTAGAAACGATCATGCGGCACAATTCCAATTTATTGAATATTTCCAAGGAGTAATTAATTGCGTGTGTTATCCCTCTGTGCTGCCTTACTGGTTAGCGCCACTGTCCAGGCAGTTCCTGCTGCTGCGCCAACGTCTAAAGCCATCAATGTCAGCTCAGAAAATTTGCGCAAAACGGCTGAATTCAAGTTATGGAAAAGTGCTCTGGACAAGACTCAGCCAGTTGGCCAGGTAGGCCTGGGAATATTTTGCTCCGATGGCCAGGACATAATCTATACGAAAGGCCTCGACGAATATAACGTGATCCGCGTAGGGAAAAATTTCCTGGATCGTAGCGTGGCGCTGGGCTATCCAAAGTTTGAAGGTGAAGAATCGGCTTTCGCAGAAAAGCTGGGCGTGGAAGCGGACTTCAAGGTGGGCTTTACCTTATTGGCGCTGCACTACGATATTTGCGGCACACCTAATGCCAAAGAGTTCTCGGGCACCGCCAGCGTAAAACTGCGCCTGGAGTTATATTCGAACAAACTCAAACGCATCGTCTATACGAATAACTTGGAAGGTAAATTTTCGTCCAAAGAGAAAATCAAATCTCAAGATTTTGACGATGCGCTGTTCAACTCCGCACTCGATGTCGCGTTCTCGGATAAGGCATATATAGATCAGTATCGGGACATCGTCCGAACCGTTGAGGCAACGGAAAAAATTGATATCGTCAATGGAAAACGCTTGAGCGAAAGCATAGACAAGAATTCCAAAGCTTTACTGGGCTCAGTTGTCACCGTCGAGGGGCCGCTTGGCTCCGGTTCTGGCTTTTATGTCGGGTTTGATGGCTATATAGTAACCAACCAGCACGTCGTCGGCGAAGCTAAATCAGTACGTATCAAGTTTCCTGGCGGGTTCTCCATCAGTGGCGAAGTCGTGCGCACCGACCCCATGCGCGACGTCGCTCTCATCAAAACTGCTTCCGCTACGGCGGTGCAATTATCGATCCGTAAAACACCAGTCAAGGTCGGCGAAGTTGTATTTGCAATTGGTTCGCCGTTTGGCGAGCAATTGAGCGGCACAGTGACCCGAGGCATCGTCAGCGCCGAACGCGTCATCAACGAAAAAAACTATATTCAGAGCGACGCCGCCATTAATCAGGGCAATAGCGGTGGCCCCTTGCTCGATGCAAATGGTGAAGTGATCGCGGTGGCGCAATCAGGGATATCTGGCGCATCTGGCATCGGTATGTTCATCCCGGTAAAGGAAGCACTTGACAGTCTGGGAATGGTATTAAAATAGCTTAACAACATGCCTTCCGTGGTGAAGAACACATCCTGCAAAAAAAAAGCCAGATAGCGCTACGCACGCTATCCGGCAAAGGGTCAGTTACTAGGGTGATACAAAGGGGTACTACAACAGGGTCATAAACGACTTACAGGGTACTGCATTGCCATTACGGGGTAATGACGGGCGGGGATATCGCTATCCCCGGATTCGGTGAGCGTGGCGCTTACTTGGTGGCCACGGTCAGTTCGCTCTTGACTTCCTTCACGCCTGGCACGGCCGAGGCGACCTGGATGGCCTTGGTGCCGGCTTCGGTGCTTTGCACCGCGCCGCTCAGCACGACCACACCGTCGGTGGTGGTCACGCCAACTTCTTTCTGATCGGCCAGCGAAGATTTGATCTTGCTGGTGATGGCTTCATCAGTGGCTGCGGTGCCGGACTTGGCGGCGCCAGCCAGTGCACCTTCCTGTTGGCCTGCGGCGAAAGCGGTACCGGTCGCAGCAGCGGCGGTCAGGGTAGCGGCTACCATCAGGCGGGCGAGCAGTTTATTGGTCATCATGATGATCTTCCTTTATCGAGTTTGGGGATAAGACGTCTGTGACGTTATCCAACACTTAGCAAGCGCCGTGCCAGCTCGATAAAGTGATTTAAAATCAAAGAGTTGACGAGAAAATTCTGTGTGGAAACGACTGGGCGGCGGATTTTGCAGCCAGAAGGCGGGGATTTTGTCGGGAAATGGCGACAACTATCGGCCGCCATTTCTCAAGTAATTGATTTGTAAGGATTTAATCTTGTCGTTCGGGAGCGACAAGGCTTGCGCCGGACCGGAAAGTGGCGGCGTCGAGGTCGTATTTTTGCAGCAGCCGGTAAAACTCCGTGCGGTTGCGTTCGGCAAGGCGGGCGGCGTCGGCGACGTTGCCGTCGGTCAGTTTCAGCAACTGGACAAGGTAGTTGCGCTCGAAGCGCTGCTTCGCTTCCGTGTAGCTGAGCACTTCCAGCGATGGCACCCGCAGCGCGCGCTGCACCAGCGACAAAGGGATCAGCGGCGCCGTGGCCAGTGCGCACACGTGTTCGACCACGTTATAGAGCTGGCGCACATTGCCGGGCCAGGAGGCCGTGGTCAGCGCTTCGAGCGCATCCGGGGCGAAGCCGTGCACGGTCTTGCCGTATTTGGCTGCCAGGCTGTGCAGGAACTCGGTGGCCATCGGCGTGACATCCTCGCGCCGCTGCGCCAGCGGCGGCAGGGTGAGCGTGATTACATTCAGGCGGTAATACAGGTCTTCGCGGAACTGGCCCTCGGCCATGGCCGCGTCGAGGTCGCGGTGGGTGGCGGACAGGATGCGTACATCGACCGGCCGGCCGACGTCCGAACCCAGCTGGCGCACCACGCGCTCCTGCAATACCCGCAGCAGCTTTACCTGTAATAAAAGCGGCATGTCGCCGATCTCGTCCAAAAACAGGGTGCCGCCGTCGGCTGCCTGCACCAGGCCTTCGCGGCTGCCGATGGCGCCCGTGTAGGCGCCTTTCACGTGGCCGAACAGTTCGGACTCGAGCAGCGCCTCGGGGATCGCGCCGCAGTTGACAGCGATAAACGGCGCCTTGGCGCGGCGGCTGGCGTGGTGGATGGCGTTGGCCAGCAATTCCTTGCCAGTGCCGCTCTCTCCCCGGATCAGGATGCTGGCGTCGGACGCGGCCACCAGCCGCGCTTCGGCCAGCAGCTCGTCCATGCATTGGCTGCGGCTGATCAGGCCGGCGCGCCAGGCGTTGTCGCTGTCGGCAACGTTGGCAGCCGGCGCGGACAGGCTCAGTGCCTGGGCAATGCGTTCCAATAACAGCTTGGCGTCGAACGGCTTGGTCAGGTAGGCGTACGCGCCCAGCGTAGTCGCTTCCACCGCGTCCGGAATGGTGCCGTGGGCGGTGAGCAGGATCACCGGCAGCGCCGGGTGGCTGCTGCGGATTTCCTGGAACAGCGACATGCCGTCGCGGTCGGGCAGGCGGATGTCGCTGATGACCAGGCGTGGCAGTTCGATCGACAGCCGCGCCAGCGCCGCCTCGGCGCTGCCCACGCCGGTCACCCGGTAGCCGTTGGCGGTCAGCCGCATCGACAGCAGGCGCAGCAGGTCTGCGTCGTCATCGACCACCAGCAGGTGGGCGCCGTGGCCCGGAGCGTTTTTCACTTCACCATTCATTTGACCACTCCCGGCGCCGTGCTGGCGGACGGCCGCAGCGGCAGCGTGCGTTCGATATTTTTCAGCCCCTCGACCATGTCATTGAGCTGGTCGATGCGGCGCTGGCTGTCCTTTTGCTGCGCGCTAAGTTGAGCAGTGAGCTTGTCCACGTGTTCGGCCAGGCGCCGTGCTTCGCCGCAATAGCTGGCCAGCATCAGCGCCAGCGGCTTGTACGGCGCAGCGGCGGCCTCGGTGGAATTGGCGACGTTGTCAAGCAGGCCCTGGGCGCGGTTCAAGTCGCCGCTGCCGCGCGTGAGCATCAGCACCATGCCGGTTTGCAGCGCCACGCGCGGCGTGCGTTTTTGTTGCATCAGTCCGCTCAGTTCCTTCAACAGCTCGCCCTGGCTCATGCGTCGCAGCGCCTGGTGATAATTGAGCAGCGGGCCGATGTCGTCGAGCGGCTGCGGCGCCTCCAGCGCGGGCGCGGGTGTGACCGACAGCGCCGGTACCCGGGGGCGGGTGGTGCAGGCGGCCAGGCCCGCGCATAGCAACAGGCACAACAAGGGCTGCCAGCGCACGGCGCGGTGGTGGACGGAAACATCGGACATGGTCGAGGCTGGCATTTTTTGAGCGAGTCTTCCGGAAGTCATCAGGTTGGATAAGGTAGTTCAATACGGAACAGCGCGCCGCGCCGCGTGGGCAGCAGTTGCAGCTTGCCGCCGTGGGCGGCGATATATTCGTGGACGATGGACAGGCCGATGCCGTTGCCGTGTCGTGCGCCCGGCGGCTGGCGCTCGCCCTGGTAAAACGGCTCGAAGATGCGGGCGGCGTCGTCCGGCGCCACGCCCGGCCCCTGGTCGTTACAGTCGAGCAGCAGCTTGCCGTCGCGCTCGCCAAGACGGAAATACACCAGGCCGCCATGCGGACTGAAGCGTACCGCATTGGACAGCAGGTTGCTGACGGCAACCGCCATTTTATCAGCGTCCACCGCGATGGGCCGCGCCAACCCCTGGCAGTTCACCGTCAGGCCCGCCGCCTGCCATTGCAGGCGCTGGCTGTCGATCACGCATGCCACCAGCACCGCCATGTCGGTTGGTGCGCGATGCAGGTGGTCGGCGTCAAAACTGGCTTCGTTGTAGCGCAGCAGCGCTTCGATCTGGTTTTGCAGCGCTGCCGTGTTCTGGTTGAGGATGCCGGCGATCTCGCGCTGGTTGGCGGTGAGCTCGCCCGCCACGCCGTCTTCCAGCAGGGCCACGCCTTCGCGCAGCGCTGCCAGCGGCGTTTTGAGTTCATGCGAGATATGGCGCATGAAGCGCGCCTTGTCTTCTTCCAGCTGGGCCAGGTGCTGGCGCAGCCAGTCCAGTTGCTGGCCCACCCGTTGCAGGTCGGCGGGGCCGCGCACGGTGATTGGTTTGTCGAGCCGGTTTTCGCCCAGCAAGTCGATACTGGCTTCGATCTGCGCCAGCGGGCGCGACAGCCACAGGCCGAAGCCGCCAGCCAGCAGCGCGGCCAGCACGATGGACGCGACCACTTGCGCGCCAAGCACCGCGCGCCGTTGGTCGAGCTCGTCGAGCAGGGCGGCATTGCGGCGATCCACTTCCTGTTTTACTTCTGCAGCAAGATAGTCATCGACTTCCGGCAGCGGCGCCAGCGCCCGTTCCAGGTCCTGCTGGCGGGCGGTGCTGCGCGGCCGGGCCGGGGCTTGCAGCAAGTCCCACGCTTGTTCGCCCGCTTCGCGCCAGCGCTGAAACTGCTGGGTGGATGCGCGCGGCAAGCCTTGCTGCAAGGAATCGAGCGACGCGCGTGCTTCACGCCAGGCATCGGCATAGCGTTCGCGGAAGGCGGGGTCGTCCAAAACAAGGAACTGGCGCGCGCTGCGCGTCATGGCAACGCTGCGCTCGGCAAGTTGCTGGGTATGGCGGGTGAGCGCCAGCGCGTGGTGTCCGCTGTCGCGGCTGTGGGCGGTCAGGCGGTCGAGCGTCCACAGCGCATGCAGGGACGCTGCGCTGAGCAACACAGCGATCAACAGGAAAACGCCCAACAGCAGCTGGCGAAACGACAGTTTCGAGAGCATGGTGGTCGGTTATGGAACGGTCAACCCCGCATCATAGGGCGAAACCGGTCCGGGGGCCTGTTTGATTGCCAATGTTGCCTTGACCGATTCAGGGCGCGGGCGCCACGTCCATGCCGTCGTAGGTTTCGATCTGCTGTTCGTCGGCAAATTTGTAGAATTCCTGGTTGCGCACGTCCAGCGACTCGACCGTGTGCTTTTCCACTTTTTCCACGTGCAGCCACCACAGCGCCGGGGTGTCGGACTCGGGCTTGGAGTCGAAGATGCCCACCACCTGGTAGCCCTTCGCTTGCAGCAGCGGCGCTGCGCGTTCGAGCTTGGCCTGGTCCTGGTCGGAGAAGAAATAGCCCCACAGCAGTGGCTTGTTGCTGTCCCACGGGGCGTTTTGTTTCATGTCGGCGAAAAGGTCGACCATATCCTGTTTGGTGATCATGTACAGCTCCTAAGGTTAATCCGGCATTTTAACCGCAGTGCCGGGGGCGAAGCGTACCGCCACCAGCAAGCCGCCCCCCGGCGTGTCGCCCAGGGTGATGGTGGCGCCGTGCAGGGTGGCGATGTCCTGTACGATGGCCAGGCCCAAACCGGCGCCGCCGGGATTGCGTTCGAGCGTGGCAGCCGCGCGGTAAAACGGCGCGAACACCCGTTCGCGCTCGGCCGCCGCAATGCCGGGGCCGCTGTCGGACACCTCCAGCACCACGCCGCTGTCATCCTCGTGCACCGTCAGCGCCAGGCTGCCGCCCAGCGGCGTATAGCGCAGGGCGTTGTCGGCCAGGTTGGCGATCATCTCGTGCAGCAGCAGGGCCTGGCCCTCGACCATGCCCGGACCATTGGCATCGAGCGACATGTCGATCTGCTTGGCCACGGCCGCCATGGCCAGCTCCAGCCCCACCTGGCGCGCGATGTCGCGCAGCGATACCGGCGCGGCCAGCGTTGCCGCGCCTTCGGCGTCGCCGCCATGTTCGATGCGCGCCAGCGTGAGCAGGCGGTTGGCCAGGTTGACCGTGGAGTCGGTGGTGGCGGCCATGCTTTGCACGATCTGGCGCAGGGCCGCGCGGGTCTGTTCGGGATCGCTGCCGGCGCGGTCGCACTCGCGCAGGGCCAGTTCGGCCTGGGTCTTGAGCACCGTGAGCGGGGTGCGCAACTGGTGCGAAGCATCGGCGATGAAGCGGCGCTGGCTCGCGATCAAGTGCTGCAGCCGCGCGCGCGAATGGTTCATCGCCGCCACCAGCGGACGCACCTCCTTGTGCACCAGCGCCGGATCGACGTCGGTGCTGTCGTTGATCGATCCCGCTTCCACCGCACTTTTCAGACGCATCAGCGGTTGCAGCACCAGCCGCACGGCAAACCACACCAGCAGCGCCAGCGCCAGCAGCAGCAAGGCTTGCCAGGTGAGGGTGTCGAACAGGATCTGGTTCGACAGCAGGCGCCGCGCTTCCAGCGTTTCGCCCACCTGGATTAGGGCGATGCCGCGCATCGAATCGTCGTACACCGGTTGCAGCAGCGCGGCGATGCGCACCGGCTGGCCGTTGTAGTTGGCGTGGTAGAAGCGCACCAGCGCCGGATAGGTCTCCGAGCGCGGCACGTTGGCCGGCACCGGCGGCAGGTCGCCGTAGCCGGACACGGTCTCGCCACGGATGCCCGACACCTTGTAATAGATGCGGCCCATGGTGTCGGTCTCGAAGCTGTCGAGCGCCACGTACGGCACGTCCGCCACCACCTTGCCGCCGACGATGGACACCCGCTCGGCCAGCGCCCGGGTGGAAGCCAGCAGCGAGCGGTCGTAGGCCACGTCGGCGGCATCGAGGGCGTTGCGATACACGAAGACGGTGTTGAGCGCCACCAGCGCCAGCAAGGGCCCCAGCAGCCAGCGCAGCAACTGGCCGCGCAGGCTGCCGGGCGTTTTCGACGGGGCGGGGGCGCTCGCTGGCATGGGGGATCAGGCTGCCGGCTTGGGTTGCAGCAGGTAGCCGATGCCGCGCAGCGTGGTGATGACGGCGGCGTCGGGCACGGCGATGTCGAGCTTCTTGCGCACCCGGTGGATATACAGTTCGATAGCGTCGATATTGGCGTCGTCGGCCAGCGCGAACACTTCGTCGAACAGTTTTTCTTTCGAGACGGCGCGGCCGGTGCGGGTGATCAGGGTTTCGAGCACCGCGTGCTCGCGCGGGGTGAGCGCCAGCGGCGCGCCGCCGTAGCTGAACAGGCGGGTGACGGTGTCGAACGCCAGCGCGCCGCACGAATACACCAGCGCCTCGCTGCCGATCCGGCGGCGCAGCAGCGCTTTCACGCGCGCTTCCAGTTCGGCCAGTTCGAACGGCTTGGGCAGGTAGTCGTCGGCGCCCAGGTTCAGGCCCTGCACCTTGTCGTCCAGGCCGCCGCGCGCGGTGAGGATCATCACCGGCGTCTGGCCGCGCGGCGCCGGCCGCGCGCGCAGGCGCCGCAGCACATCCAGGCCGTCCATGCGCGGCAGAGTCAGGTCGAGGATAACCAGCGCGTAGTCCTGGGTATGGAGCAGGGCGTCGGCATCGGCGCCGTTGTCTGCGCATTCCACGGTGAGGTTGGCGTCGCGCAGGGCCTTGGCCAGCCAGTGCGACAGTTCGGTATGGTCTTCCACTAACAGTATGCGCATGATGTGTTGTGACTGAGGTTATGACTGATGTTGTGGCCGACATCATCGTCGGGCGCGTGGCAAAAAGATAGGGCTGTTGCTATTTGTGAACGCGCTACCGCTATGAAAGCTATTTGAAAGGAAGCAAATCTTATAGTGGATGCCAGATGTTTATAACAGACATCACTAATAATTATATCCACGGAGACAAACCATGCACCACGCCTCATCGCGCGCCGCGATACGCCTTGCCATTTCCGCCCTGATCGCAGCCGCTGCTGCCACCGGTTCCGCCCATGCCCAGTCGAACGTGCAATTCTACGGCCTGCTCGATGTCGGCGTCGAAAGCCTGAACCATGCCGACGCCAACGGCGGCAGCGTCGCCAAGACCATTTCCGGCGGCATGAACACGTCGCGCTGGGGCTTTCGCGGCAGCGAAGACCTGGGCAACGGCCTGAAGGCCGTGTTCAACCTCGAAGGCGGCATCCTGATGGACAGCGGCGGCCAGGACGGCGCGCTGTTCCGCCGCCAGGCTTACGTGGGCCTGGACGGCGCTTTCGGCCGCGTGATCATCGGCCGCTCGTTTACCAGCGTGTACGACACCGTGATCGCCTACGATCCGATGGGCTTTGCGCCGTTCTACTCGTGGGCCACCTCGGGGCCAGCCACAGGGCCGAGCAAATACGGGTTCACCACCGGCTACGACAACCTGATCAAGTATGCGGGCACGTTCGGCAATTTCCGCTTCGGCGCCAACTACGCTTTCGGCGAGCAGGCCGGCAATACCGAGGACAGCGCCAAGGCCGGCGTGACCGGCGCCTACAAGCTGGCCATCGGTTCCGGTACCGCCAACTTCATGGCCACCTGGGAGCGCAACAACGGCAACACCGTGGTCGCCACCGGCAACCGCGATGAAAACACGGTCTGGCACGTGGGCGCCAACTACGAAACCGGTCCGCTCAAGTTCTGGGCCGTACGCCGCGACTACAACCTGCGCGCCGGCCGCGCCCTGACCGCCGACGTGGAAGCGACCACCACCTGGGGCGGCGTGGCGTACAAGCCGAACGAGGTGACCACCATTACCGGCGCCGTGTACCATATCGACGTCAAGAACGTGGCCGCCGGCCGCGACGCCGACCCCACCATGTACGTGGCGCGGTACCGTTATGCGCTGTCCAAGCGCACCGACCTACATGTATCGGCCGCCTACGCCAAGGCGAAGAACGGCCAGTTGACCGGACTTTCGCGCGACGACGCCGGCTATGCCAGCACCCAGCGCGGCGTCACCGTCGGCATGCAGCACCGCTTCTAGTACCTGGTGACCGCACCCGGAAAGCACTACCCATGAAAACCTCCAAGTCCATCCATGCCATGCTGGCGCTGTGTGCCACGCTTTGTACGGCACTGCTGTTCGGTAGCGCGGTCCACGCCGCCAACCTGGAATGCATCGTGCCGTCCAAGCCGGGTGGCGCCATGGACCTGACTTGCAAGCTGGCCAAAAAAGGTTTGAAGGGACTCGACGAAGCCGGCGACACCACCCCGACCCTGTCCGACATGACCATCCGGTATCTGCCGGGCGGCATCGGCGCGGTGGCGTGGAACTCGCTGGTGGCGCAGCCGCGCGCCAAGCCCAATACGCTGGTGGCTTTCTCGGGCGGTTCGCTGCTCTACCTGGCCGAAGGAAAATTCGGCAAGGCCAAGGTGGGCGATGTGCGCTGGGTGGCGGCGCTGGGTACCGACTACGGCATGATCGCGGTGCGCGCCGATTCGCCGTACAAGAACCTGGGCGACCTGCTGGCGGCGATCAAGCGCAATCCCAGGAGTGTGCTGATCGGGCTGTCCGGCACCGCCGGCAGCCAGGACTGGTTCAAGATGGCGCTGCTGGTCAGGAGCGCAGGCATCGATCCCAAGGTGCTGCGGTTCGTGGCGCTGGAAGGCGGCGGCGAAGCGTTTACCGCCATGCATGCCAACCACGTGCAGGTGGTATCGGGCGACGCCAGCGAGGCGGTGCTGTACGCCGCCGGCGGCAATACCCGGGTGCTGGCGGTGCTTTCGCCGCAGCGCTTGCCCGGCGTGCTGGCGTCCTCGCCCACCGCGCGCGAGCAGGGCGTGGACGTGGTGTGGCCGCTGATACGCGGCGTGTGGATGGGCCCCCAGGTGCCCGACGCCGAGTACCGCAAGTGGGTGGCCGCGTTCGACCGCATGCTGGCCAGCCCGCAGTTTGCGCAATTGCGATCCGACGCAGGGCTGTACCCGTTCGCGCTGACCGGGGATGCATTGAAAGAGTACGTCAGCAAGGCCGTGGACGAATACGGCAAACGCGCCACCGAGTTCGGCCTGGTGCGCTAAAAATTACATATATATAAATAACGGAGACTAAAACCATGAAACTCAAGACCACCATCGCTGCCTGCGCCACCTTGCTGATCGCCACCGGCGCGCTGGCGCAGGTGCCGGCCGGCTATCCTGCCGACTACCAGAAGATCATCGACGGCGCCAAAAAGGAGAAGAAGCTGGTGGTGTACGGCGCCACCGACAGCAAGGCCACCCAGCCGCTGGTCAAGGACTTCAGCGCGCTGTATCCGGGCATCTCGGTCGAATACAACGACATGAATTCCACCGAGGTGTATAACCGCTTCATCTCCGAAGTGGCCGCCGGCGGCACCACCGCAGACGCCGTCTGGTCGTCGGCCATGGACCTGCAAATGCGCCTGGCGTCGGAAGGTTATGCGCTCAAGTACAAGTCGGTGGAAAGCGCCAAGCTGCCGGCATGGTCGATCTGGGAAGACCAGGCCTATGGCACCACGTTCGAGCCGGCTGCCATCGTCTACAACAAGCGCCTGCTCGATCCGAAGGAAGTGCCGCAAACGCACGCCGACTTCGTCAAGCTGATCCAGCAGCCGAAGTTCAAGGACAAGGTCACCACCTACGACATCGAAAAATCGGGCGTGGGCTTCATGCTGATGGCGCAGGATGCGCGCGTCAATCCGAAATTCACCGATCTCCTCGGCGCTTTCGGTGCGGCCAAGGTGCGGGTGCAGTCGTCCACCGGCACCATGATGGAGCGGATTTCGTCCGGTGAAAACCTGATCGGCTACAACGTGGTGGGTTCGTACGCGCTGGTGCGCGCCAAGACCGATCCGTCGATCGGCGTGGTGATGCCGAAGGATTACACGCTGGTGCTCTCGCGCGTGCTGTTCATCAACAAGGGCGCCAAGAACCCCAACGCCGCCAAGCTGTGGCTCGACTACATGCTGTCGCACCGCGCCCAGAACATCATCGCCAACGAATCGAAACTGTTTGCCATTCGCGAAGATGTGACCGGCGAGGCCACGTCCGCCGAATTGATCAAGCAGGTCGGCAAGGACAACGTCAAGCCGGTGCCCGTGCATCCGAGCCTGATGGAATACCTGGCCCCGGCCAAGCGCATGGCCTTCCTCAAGCAGTGGAAGGAAACCGCCGGCAAGAAGTAAGCGTCTGGCTGTAGTTCCTTAGCCCCTTAGTCCCTTAAGCAAGCGTCCGAACCCGCGTCCACCATGGCGCGGGCGAGGGCCCCTTTTCGCCTCGTTTGTCCACAAACGGAAATCCTATGCAAACTCTCACTCTCCCCGGCAGCGGCCGGCGCGGCCCGGGCATCAACTGGCTGCGCGGCCTGGTGGTGGTGCTGGCTGCCACCGCCATCTTCTTGCCGCTGTTCCTGATCTTTTATCAAAGCTTTTTGACCGCGCCGTTCTTCATGCCGGCCAAGCAGTTCGGGCTCGACGCTTACCGTTTCATTTTCGATGATCCCGATTTTTCGTCCGCCGCCAAAAATGCGCTGTACCTGGCGCTGGGCCTGACGGCAATTGCCGTGCCGCTGGGCGGCATGCTGGCCTTCCTGATGATCCGCACCGACCTGCCAGGCAAGGGCTTTATCGCGCCGGCGCTGCTGGTGCCGATTTTCGTGTCGCCGATGGTGATGGGCTTCGGCTACGTGGTGGCGATGGGGCCGGTGGGCTTCTATTCGGTATGGGCCAAGGATTTATTGGGCTTCATCCCGTGGAATATCTATTCGTTTACCAGCATCGTCATCATCGCCGGCCTGACCCACGTGCCGCACGTGTACCTGTACGCCTCGTCCGCGCTCAAGAGTCTGGGCTCGGACGTCGAGGAAGCGGCCCGCGTGGCCGGCGCCTCGCCGTTGCAGGTGATGTTCGGCGTGTCGCTGCCGATGATTACCCCGGCGCTGGCCTATGCCGGCGTGCTGGTGATGTTCCTCGGCTTCGAAGTATTCGGCCTGGTGCTGGTGCTGGGCGACCCGGAAGGCCACATGGTGCTGGCCACCTACCTGTACAAGCTGACCAACAAGCTGGGCATCCCGTCGTACCACCTGATGGCGGCAGTGGCCGTGTGCCTGGTGATGGTGACGTTCCCGCTGGTGATGGTGCAGCGCTACCTGCTCAAGTCGGCCAACAAGTTCGTCTCGATCAAGGGCAAGGGCGCCCGCTCGAAGGTCATGCCGCTGGGTCAGTGGAAATGGCTGGCGTTTGCGCTGATCTTCGGCTGGCTGATGTTTACCATCATCATGCCGCTGTCGGGCATCGTGCTGCGCTCGTTCGTCGAGTACTGGGGCGAGGGCGTGCGCCTGGTCGACGTATTGACCTTGCAGCACTTCCGCGAAATCCTCGACCAGCCGTCGCTGGTGCGCGGCATCGTCAACACCATCCTGATCGGCGTGGTCGGCGGCGCGCTGGCCGTGATCTGCTACTGCGCCATCGCGCTGGCCATGCACCGCAAGCCGGACATGATCAGCCGCTTCCTCGATTACAGCGTGCTGGTGCCGCGCGCCGTGCCGGGCCTGCTGGCCGGCCTGTCGTTCCTGTGGGTGTTCCTGTTCGTGCCGAACTGGCTCGATGGCATCCTGCAGGGCATGGACAACGGCGTGGCCGTGTGGCTGAGCGAAAACGCGATTCCCGTGCTGCGTTCCCTGCGTTCGACCATTTTCGCCCTGTGGCTGGCGTATTCGGTGGTGTGGCTGGCCTACGGCATGCGCCTGATTTCCACCGCGCTGCTGCAAGTGGGCCCGGAGCTGGAAGAGGCGGCACGCGCGGTGGGCGCCAGCCGTGGCCAGGTCTCGCGCGACGTCACCCTGCCGCTGATCAAGTACGGCCTGCTGGGCGCGTGGCTGATGGTGTTCCTGATCTTCGAGCGCGAATATTCGACTGGCGTGTACCTGCTGTCGCCGGGCACGGAAGTGATCGGCGCGATGCTGGTGTCGCTGTGGGCGTCCGGTTCCACCGACCTGGTGGCGGCGCTATCGTTCATCAATATTTCGCTGGTGGCCATCGGCCTCGGTGTGGCGCTGCGCTTCGGCGTGAAGTTACATAACTGAGCTGCACAACTAACGTAGGACTACACCAACATGAAACGAGACCTGACCATGAATGAACTCACTGTCAACGACCTGCACCTCGACTACGGCACCGGCGCCACCGCCAACCCGATCCTGAAGGGCGTATCGATGCACCTGCAAAAAGGCGAAGTGGTGGCGCTGCTCGGCCCTTCGGGCAGCGGCAAGACCACCTTGCTGCGCGCGGTGGCGGGGCTGGAAAGCCCCAAGCAGGGCACCATCGCCATCGGCGACCGCGCCGTGTACGACGGCGCCAGGAACTTCGAGCTGGCGGCCGAGCACCGCAACCTGGGCCTGGTGTTCCAGTCCTATGCGCTGTGGCCGCACAAGACCGTGTTCGACAACGTCGCCTATGGCCTCAAGTTGCGCAAGATGGGCGCGGCCGAGATCAAGGACAAGGTGGCCGATGTGCTGAAGAACCTGGGCCTGGGCCACCTGGCCGAACGCTATCCGCACCAGCTGTCGGGCGGCCAGCAGCAGCGTGTGGCGATCGCCCGCGCGCTGGTGTACAACCCACCGGTGATCCTGCTCGACGAGCCGCTGTCCAACCTCGACGCCAAGCTGCGCGAAGAGGCGCGCGCTTTCCTGCGCGAACTGATCGTGCGCCTGGGGCTCTCGGCGCTGATGGTCACCCACGACCAGGCCGAGGCGATGGCGATCTCGGACCGCATCCTGCTGCTCAATAACGGCAAGATCGAGCAGCAAGGCACGCCGCAAAGCATGTACGAAACGCCGGAAACGCTGTTCACCGCCGAGTTCATGGGCAGTAACAACAAGCTGCCGGCCAAAGTGGTGGGGCGCGACGGCAGCCACGTGCAGCTCGACGTGAACGGTTCCCGGTTGACGGGCACCGCGCGCGGCGCCGGCCAGGCTGGCGCGGAGCCCACCACCATCATCCGCGTGGAAGAGGTGAAAATCAGCGCCACGGCGGTAGACAACGCCATCGAAATGCCGCTGCTGACCTGCATGTACCTGGGCGACCGCTTCGAGTGCCTGTTCAAGTCGCCCGACAGCAGCGCGGCGGGACTGCGCGCCTACTCGAAATACAAGCTCGAACCGGGGCGTTACTGGTTGCAAATGCCGGCCGACAAGCTGTGGGTATTCTGATGTCGAATTGATACAGGGTTTCTTATTCCTGGCTTAACTGGCGGTGCCGCAATTGCGCGAACCGCCATTTTTTTTCGTCATTTTTCCTTGATTTGTGACATTCGGTGAGAATTTGCGCTTGAGGTTGCACAAAAAAGAACAAGAAAACCCCAATTAAGTTGCCTCGTAGATATTTACTATACTATGGGCAGAGGGCAGTCGTTTATAATTTCACCCGTACCTCGGCGGGCATTTTTGCAGGCATGTGAGCGCGAGTTCGTACCCTCCCCAATCTCAACGCTCTGGATTTATTGTCAACATGCGCAACGATGGCGTCACTTTTTCCATTGCCCGCCACGCTTACTGGGCGCCGGGACTGACCACGCTGGCTGCGTGGACGCAATGGGCACAGGCGCCGGTGGCCGCGCCGATCATCCTCGGCGAAGAGCCGGGAGTAAAAGCGATGCCGCCCATGTTGCGCCGCCGCGCCGGCTTCTTCGGCAAGATGGCGCTGGAAGTGGCATACGAATGCCTGGATGGCCGCACCGATGTTCCCGTCGTGTTTTGTTCGCGCCATGGCGAGGTGGCCCGGGCGGTGGAATTGCTGTCCGACCTGGCGCGCGGCGAACCGCTGTCGCCCACTGCGTTCAGCATGTCGGTCCATAACGCCCATGTCGGCCTGCTGACGATCGCCCGCAAGGACCGCGCCAACCATATTGCGCTGGCGGCCGGCGGCGCCACCATCGAACACGCGGTGATCGAGGCGTGCGGCTTGCTGGCCGACGGCGCCGCCTCGGTGCTGCTGGTCGCGTGCGACGCGCCGCTGCCGGAACTGTTCATGCCGTTTCGCGACGGTGTCGAGCAGGCGCACGCGTGGGCGTGGTTGCTGACCGCGCCGGTGGTGGAGCCTGCGGCAGGCGATCCTGCGGCCGGCGACCCGGCGGCCGGCGCATCGGCGGCCGATGCTTCGGTAGCTTGCGCACCGGCGGCCTGCGTTTCCGTCACGCTGCGCTGGTCCGCCAGTGCCGATGCGGCGAACGTCGATTTGCCGGGCGGGCTGGCGGTGGCGCGCTTCCACCTCGGTGGCGCGGCGGCCATGGAACGCTGCGACGGCCGCCTGCGCTGGCACTGGGCGCGCGGTAATGGCGACGCCGGTGTCCACGCAGCCGGAGCCTGAGGCGATGCTGGCCGGCTTGTCGCGCTGCTGGCGGGTGCTGGCGACCGGATTGAGCTTCGCGGTGTTCGGCATCGGCGGGGTGCTGATGCGGGTGCTGGTGTTCCCGCTGTTGAATGTGCTGGTGCGTCAACCGGAGCGGCGGGTGCGCGCGGCGCGCGAAATCATCCGGCGCGCTTTCCGCGCTTACGTGGACATGATGCGCGCGCTCGGTGTGCTGCGCTACGAGATCACCGGGCTGGAAAAGCTGGAGCGGGGCGGTTTGCTGATCCTGGCCAACCATCCGACTTTGATCGACACGGTGTTCCTGATGGCGTTCGTGAAAAACGCCGACTGCATCGTCAAGGGCGCGTTGTGGAACAACCCGTTTACGGGCGGGCCGGTGCGGGCGGCCGGTTACATCAGCAATGCCGGCGGCGCCGAACTGGTGGACGATTGTATCGCCTCGCTCAGGCGTGGCAACAACCTGATCGTGTTCCCCGAGGGGACGCGCACCGGCGCCGATGGCGTGATCGCCTTGAAGCGCGGCGCCGCCAATATCGCCGTGCGCGGTGCGCGCGATATCACGCCGGTGCTGATCCGCTGCGATCCGCCCACGCTGGGCAAAGGCGAAAAATGGTGGCAAGTGCCGCCGCGCCGGGTACTGCTGCGCATCGACGTGCAGGATGATGTGGCGATTGCCGGCTTTATCGGCGAGGGCGCGAGCGAAGTGCTGGCGGCGCGCCAGGTGACAGAATTTTTACAAAATTATTTTACGGGGAAGTACCGAAGCCATGCTTGAACTGGAAGTGAAACAACTGATCATCGATGTCCTGCAACTGGAAGACATCACCCCCGACGACATCGACAGCGCTGCGCCGCTGTTCGTCGAAGGCCTCGGCCTCGATTCGATCGACGCGCTGGAACTGGGCGTGGCGCTGCAAAAGCAGTACGGCATTTCCCTGTCCGCCGATTCGGAGGACACCCGCCGCCACTTCGCCTCGGTGCAGGCGCTGGCGGCGATGATCGCGACCCACCGCAAGAAATAAGGGAGCACGACATGATTGATTTGAACGCGATGAGCAAAGAGCAGTTGCAGCAGTGGGTCATCGATCTGCTGGCCGAGATGTTCGAGTTGGACAAGGCGCAGCTTACCGCCGATTCCAACCTGTATTCCGATCTCGATATCGACAGCATCGACGCGGTGGACCTGGCCGTCAAGCTCAAGCAGCTGACCGGCAAGCGCCTGCAACCCGAAGTCTTCAAGACCATCCGCACCATCGGCGACGTCGTCGATGCGCTGGCCGGGATGACGGAGCCTGCGTAACCCGATGTTGATGACTGCACTGACAGTGGCGTTGACGCTGCTGTATCCGCTGGCGATCTGGCTCGGACATGGCAAGGTGGAGCCGCGCTGGCTGGCCATGCTGCTGCTGGCCGCCGCCGTCACGCGCCTGCCGTCGCTGCGGCTGTCGGGCGCCGCGCGCTGGTCGGTGGCCGGCGCGCTGGCGCTGGTGGCCTGCGCCATCTGGAGCAACCTGCTGCTGCCGCTCAAACTCTACCCGGTGCTGGTAAGCGCCGCCATGCTGGGCGGCTTTGCCTACAGCCTCACCACGCCGATGTCGGCGGTCGAGCGCATGGCGCGCCTGCGCGGCGAAGATTTCCCGCCGCCGGCGCAAGCGTATATGCGCACCGTCACCAAGGTATGGTGCGGCTTTTTCATCATTAACGGCGCCATCGCGCTCGGTACCGCGCTGTGGGCCAGCGAGGCTGTGTGGTCGCTGTACACGGGCGTGGTGTCGTACGCGCTGATGGCGGTCCTGTTCGGCGCCGAATACCTGGTGCGCCTGAGGTTCAAGCGCTTGCACCATGTCTGACCTGTTTTCTACGCCGCTCGACAACCTGGCCGCAGCCCTGGCGGCGCGGCCCGCTGCCGCTTCGGTGGGCTGGCGCGCCGGCGCGCTGGTGACCACTGCCGATTTTCTGGCCCGTGCCGGCGCCTGGCATGCGCTGCTGCGCGCGCAAGCGGGCGCCAACTTTGCCTTGTACCTCGAAGACAGCATCGATTTCGGCGCGGCGCTGCTGGGCGCCTGGCATGCCGGCAAAACCATCTGGCTCGGCGCCGATACGCTCGACGCCACGTGCGCGGCGTTGCGGGGTTCCGTCGATGGCTTCCTGGGTCAGTATCCGGCGGCGCTGGCGCCGTTGCAGCCGGATCAGTCTAACCACGCACACGAGGGCGCGCTGCCAGCCGGCGCGCTCGATGTGGATGCGCCGGCGCTGGTGGTGTTCACCTCGGGCAGCACCGGCGAACCGCAGGCCATCCCCAAAAAACTGTCGCAGATTGCCAGCGAAGTGGCCACGCTCGACGAGCTGTTCGGCGCCACCGCCGGCGACGCGGCGGTCGTGGCGACGGTGTCGCACCAGCATATCTACGGCCTGCTGTTCAAGGTGCTCTGGCCGTTGACCACGGGCCGCATGGTGCATGCGCTGAGCCTGGGTTTCCACGAAGAGCTGGCGCCGGCGCTGGCGTTTGGCGCCTGCGTGCTGGTGGCCAGCCCGGCGCACCTGAAGCGTCTGCCCGAACACCTGGACTGGTCGGGCGCCGCGCGCAACCTGCGCGCCGTGTTCTCGTCCGGCGGTCCGCTGGCGCCGGACACCGCGCTGGCCACTGGCGCCTTGCTGGGCAAGGTGCCGGTGGAAGTGTATGGCAGCTCGGAGACCGGCGGCGTGGCCTGGCGCCAGCGCGCCCATCTCGATGACGACGCCTGGCGCGCATTCCCTACCGTGGCCTGGCGATTGGGCAAGGACGGCGCGCTGGAAGTGCGCTCGCCGCACCTGCCCGACGACAGCTGGCTGGTGCTGGCCGACCGCGCTGCGCCGGCCGGTGATGCCGCTGATGCCGGTTTCGTGCTGCGCGGGCGCAGCGACCGTATTGTCAAGATCGAGGAAAAGCGGGTGTCGCTCACCGCGATGGAAGCGGCCTTGCTGGCGTCGGGCCTGGCGGCCGAGGCGCGTGTCATCGTGTGCGAGCCGGCAGCTGCAACGCCGGCAGTGCATGCCGCGTCGGCGACGTCAGTGACACCGGCGACGCCAGTGACAAGCGCGGCGCTCGCTGGCGCGCAAGCGGTTGTGGCGCCGACTGGCGACCGCCAGCGGATCGCGGCATTTGTCGTGCCTACCGCTGCCGGCGCTGAACTGCTGGCCCGTGAAGGCAAGGTGGCACTCAACAACCGCCTGCGCGCAGCGCTGGCGGCCACCGTCGCTGCGGTGGCCCTGCCGCGCCGCTGGCGCTACCTCGACCGCATGCCGGTCAACGCCCAGGGCAAGACTACGCTGGCAGCGCTGGAGGCGTTGCTCGATGCTGCCCCAGCGCCGGTAACTGCCCCTCAGCCTGTCCCTCGACCGATTTTCCCGCACGTGCGCGAACTCGAACGCGACGAACACCGCGTGCTGCTGGAAGTGACAGCCCCGGCCGACCTGCTGTACTTTGATGGCCACTTCGACGTCGCGCCCATCCTGCCGGGCGTGGTGCAGGTGGAGTGGGCGCTGCATTACGGCCGCCAGTACTTCACGCTGCCGCCGAATTTCACCGGTGTGAATCTGCTCAAGTTCCAGCAGGTGGTGCGACCGGACATGGCGGTGCAACTCGAACTGGTGCACGACACGGCCAAGGGCAGCCTGAATTTCCGCTACGTGTCGGAAGGCAGCCAGCATTCGAGCGGGCGCATCATGCTGGCCGGGGAGCAGGACAATGCCTGACGTGTTCAACCCCTGCATCGTGGTCCCCGTGTATAACCACGAACACGCGATCCCCACCGTCGTCGATGGCTTGCTGGCGCATGGTGTGCCGGTGATCCTGGTCGATGACGGCAGCAACAGCGGCTGCGCGGCGGTACTCGATCAACTGGCGCTGGCGCACCCGCAGCGCGTGACGCTGGTACGCCTGGCCGTCAACCAGGGCAAGGGCGCCGCCGTGTTGGCCGGTTTTGCGCGCGCGGCGCAACTGGGCTACACGCATGTGCTGCAAATCGATGCCGACGGCCAGCACCGGACCGGCGACGTGCCCATGTTCCTGGCGCAGGCGAAGGTGCACCCGCAAGCCATCATCGTCGGCCACCCGGTATATGATGAATCGGTGCCGAAGGCGCGTTTGTACGGGCGCTACGCCACCCACATCTGGGTCTGGATCAACACGCTGTCGTTCGACATTATCGACTCCATGTGCGGCTTTCGCGTTTACCCGGTGGCCGCAGTCAGTGCGCTGGTGGCGCGCCAGCACATCGGTGCGCGCATGAACTTCGACACCGACATCCTGGTGCGCCTTTTCTGGGAAGGCGCGCGGGTGGTCAACGTGCCAACCCGCGTCAGCTACCCGGCCGACGGCGTCTCGCATTTCCGCGTGTGGCGCGACAATGTGCAGATCTCGTGGATGCACACCAAACTGTTCTTCGGCATGCTGCCGCGCATTCCGCGCCTGCTGGCGCGCAAGTGGCGGTCGGCATGAGCGCGCGCGGCCTGCACTGGGCGTCGATCAACGAAATCAGTTTCGTCGCCGGCATGCGTTTTCTGTTCTGGGTGTGCCGGGTGTTCGGCCGCTGGCCGTTTCGCATCGTGCTGTACCCGGTACTGGCCTGGTATGTGCTTACCAAACCGCTGCCACGGCGCGCTTCGCGCGACTACCTGGACCGCATGCAGGCGCACACGGGACGCAAGCTGCCGGGCGTGATGCGCCACTTCGCCGCGTTCGGCGAGAGCATCCTCGACAAGATGCTGTTGTGGGGTGGCCTGTACCCGGTGGACGACGTGGAATTGCACGGCGGCGAACTGATTACCGACGCCGTGGCGGCGGGGCAGGGCGGGCTGATGATCTGCGCCCACCTGGGCAACCTGGAACTGTGCCGCGTGCTGTCGCGCCAGCGCCACGACATCAAGCTCACGGTGCTGGTGCACACCAAGCACGCGCAGGCGTTCAACGACATGCTGGCCAGCCTGAATCCGGACAGCAGCCTCAATCTGATGCAGGTGACCGAGATGTCGCCGGCCACCGCCATGCTGCTGTCCGAGCGCGTGGCGCGCGGCGAATTCGTGGTGATCGCCGGCGACCGCGTGCCGGTCTCGCACAATCCCCGCGTGGCGATTGCCGATTTTCTTGGCGCCCCGGCGCCGTTCCCGGTGGGACCGCACATCCTGGCCGGCATCCTGCAATGCCCGGTGTACCTGATTTTTTCCATGCGCCGCGGTGGCCGCGCGCACGTCTATTTCGAAACGTTCCGCGAACGCGTGCGCATTCCGCGCAAGGACCGCGACGCTGCGCTGGCCGAGCTGGCCGGCGACTATGCGCGCCGGCTTGAGCACCATACGATGCAGGCGCCGCTGGAATGGTTTAACTTCTATGATTTTTGGCATTTACCCGAACTGGAATCTCCCGATGCACCTCGCTGACACAGCCCGACTTCAACCATCGCCGCGCACGGTGCACTTCAGCCGCGAGCGGCTCACGCTCGAAGACATCGTCGACATCGCCCATGGCCGTGCGACCGCCGTACTGTCCGACGATCCGGCCTTTCGCAGCGCCATCGCGCGCGGCGCCGAGTTCCTCGAACGCCTGCTGCGCGAAGACGGCACCATCTACGGTGTAACCACCGGCTACGGCGACTCGTGCACCGTGACCGTGCCGCCGGCATTGGTGGCCGAGCTGCCGCACCACCTGTACACCTACCACGGCGTGGGCCTGGGCGAGTACTTCACGCCGGCGCAAACGCGGGCGATTCTGGCTTCTCGTCTGGCCTCGCTCTCCAAGGGCTACTCGGGCGTGAGCGTGGAGCTGCTGCTGCAAATCACCCGTCTGCTCGACGCCGGCCTGCTGCCGCTGATCCCGTCCGAAGGATCGGTAGGCGCCAGCGGCGACTTGACACCCTTGTCGTACCTGGCGGCGGTGCTGTGCGGCGAGCGCGAAGTGTGGCGCGACGGCGTGCAGGTGCCGGCAGCGCAGGCGTTGGCGGAAGCGGGCATCACGCCGCTGCGCCTGCGTCCGAAAGAGGGCCTGGCGATCATGAACGGCACGGCCGTGATGACCGCGCTGGCCTGCCTGGCCTATGACCGCGCCGAATACCTGGTGCGCCTGTCCACCCGCATCACCGCCATGGCGTCGTTCGCGATGGACGGCAACGCCCACCACTTCGACGAAGTGCTGTTCGCGGCCAAGCCGCACGCCGGCATGCAGCAGGTGGCGGCGTGGCTGCGCAGCGACCTGCCGACCACCGAGTGGGAGCGCAACGGCAAGCGCCTGCAGGACCGCTACTCGATCCGCTGCGCGCCGCACGTGATCGGCGTGCTGGCCGATACGCTGCCGCTGTTCCGCACCATGATCGAAAATGAACTCAACAGCGCCAACGACAATCCGCTGATCGACGCCGACAACGAGCGCGTGCTGCATGGCGGCCATTTCTATGGCGGCCATATCGCCTTTGCCATGGACGGCATGAAGAACGCGGTGGCCAACCTGGCCGACCTGCTGGACCGGCAAATGGCGCTGCTGGTGGACAGCCGCTACAACCACGGCCTGCCGGCCAACCTGTCCGGCGCCACCGGCGACCGCGCGCCGATCAACCACGGCCTCAAAGCCTTGCAGATCAGCGCTTCGGCGTGGACCGCCGAAGCATTGAAGCTGACCATGCCGGCGTCGGTGTTCTCGCGCTCGACCGAGTGCCACAACCAGGACAAGGTCAGCATGGGCACCATCGCTGCGCGTGATTGCCTGCGCGTGCTGGAACTGACCGAACAGGTGGTGGCCGCCTTGCTGATCACGGTGCGCCAGGGCGTCTGGCTGCGCTGCCAGGCGACGCCCGACGTGCTGCCGCAGGCCGCATTGGCCGCGATGCAGGAAGCGCTGGGGCTGGACGTGGCGCCGGTGGTGGAAGACCGCCGCCTGGAACCGGACCTGCGCCTCTTGATCGGCCGTATCCGCGACCAGGCCTGGAGCCTGTATGCGTAAGGCCAAAGAGAGCCGCTGGTTTGCGGAAGTGGAGATGCAGGTGCAGTTCTTCGACCTCGATCCGATGGAAATCGTCTGGCACGGTCGCTACGTGAAATACCTGGAAGTGGTGCGCTGCGCGCTGCTCGACAAGATCGGCTACAACTACCCGCAGATGAAGGCGTCGGGCTATGCCTGGCCCGTGATCGACATGCAGCTGCGCTACGTGGGCTCGGCCGTATTCGGCCAGAAGCTCAAGCTGCGCGCCGATATCGTCGAGTGGGAAAACCGCCTCAAGATCGATTACCTGATCACCGACGCCGAAACCGGCAAGCGCCTGAACCGTGCCAGCACCACCATGGTGGCGGTCGATATCGCGACCAAAGAGATGTGCTTCGTGTCGCCGCCGGTGCTGTTTGAAAAACTGGGATTGGAACCTGTATGAACGCAAGCAAAATGATACGCGCCGCGCTGGCCGTGGCTGCCCTGGTCATGACGACCTTTCCGGCACAAGCAGCGGTGCAGGTATCGAAAATCCAGGCCATGCTGGCCAAGCCGGCCATCATGTGCGGCCGCTTCGACCAGACCAAGACACTGGCCGGCATGAAGAAGCCGCTGGCCTCCAATGGGCGCTTTTGCGTGGTGGCCGGCAAGGGGGTGTTGTGGCGTACCCTGAAACCCTTCCCGAGCACGATGCGCCTCACGCGCGACGAAATCGTCAACTACCAGGGCGACCGCGTGGCCATGCGGCTCGACGCCAAGACCGAGCCGACCGTGCGCATGATTAACAACGTGCTGTTCTCGCTGCTGTCGGGTGACCTGGCGCAGCTCGAATCGCTGTTCGAGGTCGATGGCACGGTGGACGCGTCCAGCTGGAACGTATCGCTCAAGGCCAAACAGGCGGCGCTGGACAAGGCCATCGGCACCATCAAGCTCGAAGGCGGCGCGTACGTGAAAAACATCGTGATGAGCGAGAACAGCGGCGACCGCACCAATATCGTTTTCTCCGATATCAAGACCGGTGAATCGGCGTTGACCGCCGAGGAAGCGGCGCTGTTTTGACGCGTACCCGACAACTCGCGGCGCTGTGGGCGCTGGCCGTGTGCCTGCTGCTCGGGCATAACGCCTACCTGTGGCTGGTGCAGCGCATCGTGCCCGATACCGACATCATGGCGCTGCTGCCGGTGCAGGAGCGCGACCCGGTGTTGCAGGCGTCGTTCGCGCACATGGTCGATGCGGCCCAGCAGCGCGTGATCGTGCTGGTCGGCGCCGAGGAATGGACCGATGCCAAACGCGCAGCCGATGCATACCAGGCGGTGCTTGGCACGCGCAGCGATTTATTCGCGGCCGCTGCCATCGACGAGCAAACCCAGAACGACTGGCTGTCGGTCTTCCAGCAGCATCGCTTGACCCTGCTGACGGCCGAGCAGGAAGCGCAGCTGCGTACCCAGCCCGCGCAGTACTGGCTCGACGCCGCGCTGGCCAAGTTGTACAGCCCCTTCGGCGGTCCCAAGCTCGGGTCGTGGCAGGAAGATCCGTTCGGTTTGTTCGGCGGCTGGGTGCAGGAGCGCGCCCAGGAAACCCCGGTGCGTCCGCGCGACGGCCATTTGTTCGTGGCCGATGCGCACAAACAGTATGTGCTGCTGCCGTTGACGTTGAAAGTGCCGGCGCTGTCGATGACGGCGCAGGAAACCGTGCTGCCGCTGCTGCAACAGGCCGCAGATGCTGCCCGCAACACCGCGCCGAAAATTGAATTGATACAGGCCGGCGTGATCCTGCACGCGGCCAATGCCAGCGCCCAGGCCAGTGGCGAGGTGTCCACCATCGGCATCGGCTCGCTGCTCGGCATCATCGCGCTGATGTGGTTTGCGTTCCACTCGTTCAAGCCGATTTCGCTGATCCTGCTGTCGATCGGCGTGGGTTTCCTCGGCGCGCTGTCGGTGTGCTGGCTGCTGTTCGGCCAGATCCATTTGATGACGCTGGTGTTTGGCGCCAGCCTGATCGGCGTGGCGCAGGACTACGGCATCTACTTCCTGTGCAACCGCCTGGCCGCCGGCGAACAACTCGATTCGCCTGCGCTGCTGCGGCGCCTGATGCCGGGCCTGTGCTTCACGCTGCTGGCGGCGGTGATCGGCTACATGGGACTGGCGCTGACGCCGTTCCCGGGCCTGCGCCAGATGGCGGTGTTCTCGGCGCTGGGGCTGGTGTTCGCGTGGCTGACGGTGGTGTGCTGGTTCCCGGCGCTGATCGGCAGCCGCACCTTGAAAAGCGGGGCGCTGGTGCGTGGCTACGGCGCCGCGTTGCGCGCCTGGCCGCTGCTGCGCTTCAATCGCGCCACGCTGGTGGCGGTGCTGGTGTTCGCGGTGGCCGCCGCTTATGGCGTGAGCCGCCTGGGCGCCAACGACGATATCCGCCTGCTGCAAAATCCGCCCAAGCACCTGATCGCCGACCAGATCAAGTTGAGCAAGCTGCTCGACGCGCCCACGCCGGTGCAGTACTTCCTGGTGCGTGCACCGTCGGCCGAACAGGTGCTGCAACGCGAAGAACAACTGAAGGCGCGCCTCGACCCGCTGATCGCCGGCAAGCAGATCTCCGGCTACCAGGCCATGTCGAACTGGGTGCCGTCGGCCGCCACGCAAACCGCGCGCCGGGCGCTGATCGAACAAAAACTGCTGGGCGACGATGGCCCCTTGCAGGGACTGGCGCGCGAGACCGGCGAGGACGCCGCATGGATCGACGCCACCCGCACCGGCCTGCTGGCGTCCAGCGCGCCGCTGGCGATGGACGACTTCCTCAAAACGCCGGCCAGCGAGCCGTGGCGCCACCTGTGGCTGGGCCAGATCGACGGCGGCTACGCCAGCATCGTGGCGCTGCGCGGCCTTGGCATGGCCGCCGTGCCGCAGGTGATGCGTGCGGCCGATGGCGTGCAGGGCGTGCAGTGGGTGGACAAGGTGGCCGAGATTTCGTCGGTGCTGGGCCGCTATCGCGTCAATATGAGCTGGGTGGTGCTGGGCGCGTACGCAGTGGTGTTCGTGCTGCTGTTCCCGCGCTATCGCGGCCGTACCTGGCGCGTGCTGGCGCCCACGGCAATCGCCAGCATCGCCGCGCTGGCGATCCTTGGCTTTGCCTCGCAAAACCTGCAGCTGTTCCACGTGCTGGCGCTGATGTTGCTGCTGGGCGTAGGCGTCGATTACGGCATCTTCATGCAGGAACACCCGGACCGACGCGACCACACGCCGTGGCTGGCGGTGGGCATGTCGGCTGCGAATACCATCTTGTCGTTTGGCCTGCTGGGCCTGAGCCATACCCCGGCCTTGCAGGCGTTCGGCCTGACCATGCTGCTGGGGACTGCGCTGGTCTGGCTGATCGTTCCCTGTTTCGGTACCACCACCTCCACCATCACTTCCTCCTCCGAGAGCAAACATGTCTGATGCATTGATAAACTGCGCGATGAACGACGTACCGCCTGAATCCGTAGAAATCCTGATCGTCGGCGCCGGCCCGGCCGGTTCCGTTGCCGCCGCGCTGTTGCGTCAGCAGGGCCGCCAGGTGCTGGTGATCGAGCGCGAAGAGTTCCCGCGCTTTTCGATCGGCGAAAGCCTGCTCCCGCAAAGCATGGAGTACCTCGAGCAGGCCGGCATGCTGCAAGCGGTGGTGGAGGCGGGCTTCCAGTTCAAGAATGGTGCCGCCTTCATGCGCGACGGCTGCTATACGGACTTCGATTTCCGCGACAAGCATTCAAAAGGGTGGGGCACCACGTACCAGGTGCAGCGCGCCCACTTCGACCATATTCTGGCGAAAGAGGCCGAGCGCTTTGGCGCCGAGGTACGCTACCGCCACGAGGTGCTCGACATCGTGCTGGGGCGGGATGGCGCACCGGCGCTGGTCACCGTCAAAAAGCCGGACGGCACCGAATACCAGGTGCGCGCCGTCTTCATCCTCGACGCCAGCGGTTTCGGGCGCATTCTGCCACGCCTGCTCAAGCTGGAAACGCCATCGAACTTCCCGGTGCGCGGCGCCATCTTCACCCACGTGGAAGACGGCATCCGGGGCGCCCACTTCGACCGCAACAAGATCCGCGTGACGGTTCACCCCAAGCATTGCAACGTGTGGTTCTGGACCATCCCGTTTGCCGGCGGGCGCTGCTCGCAGGGCGTGGTGGCCGAAACCAGCTTCCTCGACCAGTACCAGGGCACGCCCACCGAGCGGCTGCAGGCGATCATCGCGGAAGAACCGTCGCTGCATGCGCTGCTGGCCGACGCCGTGTGGGATACGCCGGCGCGCCAGATCACCGGCTATTCGGCCAACGTCGATAAATTGTGGGGCGAGGGCTACGCCTTGCTCGGCAATGCCGGCGAGTTCCTCGATCCGGTCTTTTCGTCGGGCGTGACCATCGCCTTCAAGTCGGCCAGCCTGGCGGCAGCCGCCTTGCAGCGCCAGTTCGCCGGCGAAACCGTGGACTGGCAGGTCGACTACGGCGCACCGCTGCGCAAGGGTGTCGATACCTTCCGCGCCTTTGTCGAATCGTGGTACGCGGGCGGCTTCCAGACCATCATCTTCCACCAGGAGCAGCGCCCGGAAATCAAGCGCATGATCGCGTCGATCCTGGCCGGCTATGCGTGGGACCAGACCAACCCGTACGTGAAAGAGACGCCGCGCCGGCTGGCGGCGTTGGAGGCGGTATGCGCGGGTTGATGCACAAAGCCGCAGCGTTGCTGGCGGCACTGGTATTGGCTGGCTGCGCCACCACCGCGCCGCCGCCGCAGGCCCGGCTCGGATTGAAGCTGCCGCCCGCCGCGCTGGGTGCGTCGATCAGCGTGCAGCAGCACCTGAAAGTCGAACGGGCTGGCCGCACCGACGACATGGACGTGGCCTTGCAGGTGGAGCCGGATGCGATCGACGTAGTCGGCCTGGCCATGGGCCAGCGCGTGCTCACCCTGCATTACGACGGCAAGGAACTGACGTCGTGGCGCCATATCATGCTGCCGTCGCAGGTCAAGGCCGAGGATGTGCTGGAAGACATGCAACTGACGTTGTGGCCGGCCGAGGCGGTGGCGGCCGCGCTGCCGGCCGGGTGGCGCATTGCCGAGCAAGGCACCACCCGCACGCTGTACCTCGACGACGAAGCTATCATGAAAATAGTCTACAGCGGCCAGCCGCGCTGGAGCGGCACGGTGGTCTTGGAAAACCTGCGATATCACTATAAGCTCACGATTCAGTTTGCCGCCGATTGATTGAAACACATGTCGAATTACTACCTTAACGCCTGCGGCATCGTTTGCGCACTGGGCGCCGGCCACGCGCAGGTGAAGGCGCGCCTGTTCGCCGGCGAACCGGGCGTGGCGCCCACCCGCGCCTGGACGCCCGACCGCGAACTGCCGCTGGGCCGGGTGCTGACCGAGTTGCCGTCGATGGACCACCTGCCGCCAGCCCTGCGAAGCCGCAACAACGCGCTGGTATTGGCCGCGCTGGCGCAAATCCGCCCGGCCGTCGATGCGGCCATCGCTCGCCACGGCGCCGACCGCGTGGGCGTGGTGATCGGCACCAGCACCTCGGGCATCGGCGAGACCGAGCACGCGATCCGCGCGTACGCCACCGAGGGCGCGCTGCCCGCCGACTTCCAGTACGATCGCCAGGAAATGGGTTCGCCGGCCGTCATGCTGGCGCACGAACTGGGCGTGGCCGGACCGGCTTACGCGCATTCGAGCGCCTGTTCGTCGAGCGCCAAGGCCATGGCCAGCGCCGCGCGCCTGATCAAAATGGGCTTGTGCGACGCCGTGGTGACCGGCGGCGCCGATTCGCTGTGCACATTTACGGTGGCCGGCTTTGCGTCGCTCGAATCGGTGAGCGCGGCGCCCTGCAACCCGATGAGCGCCAACCGCTACGGCATCAATATCGGCGAGGGGGCGGCGCTGTTCCTGATGACTGCCGAGGCAGACGACGACACATCGGTTGCCCTGATGGGCTGGGGCGAATCGTCCGACGGCCATCATATGTCCGCGCCCGATCCCACCGGCGCCGGCGCCGCGCTGGCGATGACGCAGGCCTTGCAACGTGCCGGCGTTGCCGCCGGTGAGGTCGATTACATCAATATGCACGGCACTGCCACGCCGCAGAACGACGCCATGGAGTCGCGCGTGATCGCTGCACTGTTTGGCACCGAGGTGCCGGTCAGTTCGACCAAACCGTTCACGGGCCACACGCTGGGCGCGGCCGCCGCCATCGAAGCGGCGCTGTGCTGGCTGGCGATGCAGGACGATAACCAGCAAGGGCGCCTGCCGCCGCACTTGTGGGACGGCGTGCCCGATCCCGAGCTGCCGCGCCTGAACCTGGTGGCGCCCGGCGCGGCGCTGGGCCGGCCGCTGCGGCGGGTGCTGAGCAGCTCCTTTGCCTTTGGCGGCTCCAACGCGGCGCTGCTGCTGGGGCGCGTGTCATGATGCTGCCACCGCTGCCACCGCTGCCACCGGTTCGCGATCTGCTGCCGCACTCGGGCGCCATGGTGCTGCTCGACCGCGTGGTCAGTGCGGATGACGATAACCTGTGCGCCGAGGTGCGCATCCACGCCGGCAGCATGCTGGCCACCGGCGACGGCGTGGGCGCCTGGGTGGGCATCGAATACATGGCGCAGGCGATCGCCGCGCACGCGGGCTGGAAAGCCCTGCGGCGCGACGAGGCGGTAAAGGTCGGCTTCCTGCTGGGCTCGCGCAAGTACCAGGCCGCCGTGCCGTATTTTGTGCCGGGCAGCGTGCTGCGCGTGCATGTACATCGTGTGCTGCAAGGCGAAAACGGGCTGGGCGCCTTCGACTGCAGGATCGATGCAGCCGATGTGGCCGATGCTGGTCAAGGTGCGCCGGCCCTGGCTACCGCCACGGTGACGGTGTTCCAGCCCGATAATGTCAATCAATTTCTCGAAGATGGAAAAGCAGGATGAATCAGAATAAGTCCATGAGCGTGCTGGTCACGGGTTCGTCGCGCGGCATCGGCAAGGCGATCGCGCTGCGCCTGGCGCGCGACGGTTACGACGTGGTGCTCCATTGCCGCAGCCAGCGTGCCGAAGCCGACGCCGTGGCCGCCGACATCGCGGCCATGGGCCGCGCCGTGCGCGTGCTGCAGTTCGATATCGGCGACCGCGCCGCCACCGCCGCTGCGCTCGAAGCCGATATCGCGGAACACGGCTGCTACTACGGCGTGGTGTGCAATGCCGGCGTGGCCCGCGACAATGCGTTCCCCGCCATGTCGGGCGAGGACTGGGACATCGTCCTGCAAACCAATCTCGATGGCTTCTACAACGTGCTCAATCCCTTGGTGATGCCGCTGGTCCAGCGCCGCAAACCGGGGCGCATCGTCACCCTCGCGTCGGTGTCGGGACTGATCGGTAACCGCGGCCAGGTCAACTACAGCGCCGCCAAGGCCGGCATCATTGGCGCCACCAAGGCGCTGGCGCTGGAGCTGGCCAAGCGCGCCATCACTGTCAACTGCGTGGCGCCGGGGCTGATCGAGACCGACATGATCGGCGACGTGCCAATGGACGAAGCGCTCAAGATGATTCCCGCGCGCCGCGTGGGCAAGCCGGAAGAAGTGGCTGCCGCCGTCAGTTTCCTGATCGGCGAGGAAGCGGGCTATATCACGCGCCAGGTCATCTCCGTCAACGGCGGCCTGGCATGAGCCGCCGCGTCGCTGTCACCGGCATGGCCGGCATCAGCCCGATCGGCAACGACTGGGCCACCATCCGCGCGCGCCTGGGCGAGTATCGCAACGCCGTGGTGCGCATGGCCGACTGGGAAGACTACGAAGGCTTGAACACCCGCCTGGGCGCGCCCGCTGCGCCGTTCGAACTCACGCCGCGCTACAACCGCAAGGCCATCCGCAGCATGGGCCGCGTGGCCTTGATGGCCACGCGCGCCAGCGAACTGGCGCTGCAAGACGCCGGCCTGCTCGAACACCCGCTGCTGCAAAGTGGCGACATGGGGGTGTCGTTCGGTTCGTCCGCCGGTACGCCAAGCGCCATCGGCGACTTTGGCCGCATGATGGAGGAGCGCACCACCAAGGGTATCAACGCCACCACGTACATCAAGATGATGTCGCACACGGCGCCGGTCAATATCGGCGTGTTCTTCGGCATTACGGGCCGGGTGATCACCACGTCGAGCGCCTGCACGTCGGGCAGCCAGGGCATCGGCTACGCCTACGAGGCGATCCGCGCCGGCAAGCAGCTGGCGATGGTGGCAGGCGGCGCCGAGGAGCTGTGCGCAACCGAGGCGGCGGTATTCGACACGCTGTTTGCCACCAGCACCCGCAACGACGCCGGCTACACCACGCCACGCCCGTTCGACGCGGGCCGCGACGGCCTGGTGATCGGCGAGGGCGCCGGCTGCCTGATCGTCGAAGACCTGGAACACGCGCAGCAGCGCGGCGCCACCATCTACGCCGAACTGGTGGGCTTCGGCACCAACAGCGACGGCTGCCACGTCACGCAACCGAATGCGGCCACCATGCAAACAGCCATGCGCCTGGCGCTGCGCGACGCCGGCCTGCAACCGCAGGACATCGGTTACATCAACGCTCACGGTACCGGCACCCAGCAGGGCGATATCGCCGAATCGCAGGCCACGCTGGCGGTGTTCGGAGCGAACACACCGATCAGTTCACTGAAAAGTTATATGGGCCACACGCTGGGCGCGTGCGGCGCGCTGGAAGCGTGGATCAGCATCGAGATGATGCGCGAGGGCTGGTTCGCCCCCACCATCAACCTGGATCACCTGGACGGCGAGTGCGCGCAACTGGACTACATCGCCGGCGCGGGCCGTGCGCTGCAATGCGAGTATGTGATGTCGAATAACTTCGCCTTTGGCGGTATCAACACCTCCCTGATTTTCAAACGCTACGACAAATAGAAAGGGTTAATCATGAAAAAAATGTTTGCCATCGCCGCACTGCTGGTCGCGTCGTCCGTCACGTCGGTCAATGCTTTTGCCGCCGACACCATGGTCAAGCTGCCGATCGCCGATGCGCTGGCCGCCAACAACGCCCAGCAGCGCCTGGGCGATACGGTGAAGTTTTATTTCGGCAGCCAGAAAACGCCGAAAATCGCCAGCGTGATCGCTACCGACAAGACCAGCCAGCGCACCAACGGCTTTAACAAATCGACCGATACGGCCTGCCAGTGGGTGTTCCTGTCGGCGATGCTGGCGCTGCAAAAGCGCGCCAACGAACTGGGCGCCGATGCGGTGGTGAATATCGTCTCCAACTTCAAGGACCAGGAATTTTCCAGCGTGACCGAATATGAATGCGCCGACGGCGCCATCATGGCCGGCGTGGCGCTCAAGGCCGATTTCGTCAAGCTGGCCAAGTAAGGCGTCGATGACCACCGCCAGCTTGCTCATGGTCGATGCCGACGCCGTGCCCGACGCCGATCTGCCGCGCTGGCGCGAGTGGCTGGCGCCGGGCGAGCAGGCGCGCTGCCAGCGCTTTGCGCGCGCGCAGCGCCTGCGCCAGTTCGTCATCGGCCGGGTGCTGGCGCGCATGGCGTTGGGACAGGTGCTGAACGTGCCGGCGCGGGCGGTCGTATTGGACGAGCAGGTGGCCGGCGCGCCGTTGCTCGCTGCCCCTGCGCCGGCCGTCAAGGGGTTCGAGGGCGGTTTTTCGATTTCGCACAGCGGCCGCTGGGTCGCTTGCGCGGTCAGCGCCCATACCCGGCTGGGGCTCGATATCGAACTGCTCGACACCAGCCGCGATCTCGACGCGCTGGCTGCGCAGGCGTTCGATGCGCAGGAGATCGCCCGGTGGCAGGCGCTGCCCGCCGCGCGGCGCATCGACGGCTTTTATCGCTTGTGGAGTGAAAAGGAAGCGCGCTTCAAGCTGGGGGCCGAGGGCCACTGCGTGACGATCGCGCACGACGAATTGTCGGTGGTGGTGTGCAGTGCGCGCCGGCTGGATGAGGCGCCCGGGATCGAGCTGGTGGCGCTGACGTGAAGCCTTATTGCCAGAGCCAGTTCCAGAAGCCCGGCAGTTGCGGCCGCGATGCGGCGTCGGCCACGGTGCTGGCCAATGCGGCGCGTTCGAGTTCTTCGCGGCTATCGTAAAACGGCCTGGCCGCCAGCGGCACATCGAGTTCGCGCGCCACGTCCACCAGGATCGCGAGGTATTCCTCGAGGTGGCGCGCGGTATAGGTATTGACGTCGTGGAAGGTCACGACCACCGGCGTGGCGCCATCGACTTCCGGCATGTGGCCGGCGGCCCAGCGCACGCGCGTCTCGGCCAGGTGCTTGAGCATATTGGCGCGCTTGTGCCAGCTCCAGTTGATGCCGTAGATCTTGCCGTCGTTGGCATTGAGGTCGGTGAGCAGCATCTGCAGGCCGTAAGCGTGATACGTGAGCAGGGTGTCGGCGTTGTAGGCCCAGAACGGCGGGCGCACCAGGGACGGCGGTACGCCGGTAATGGCCAGCAGGTCTGCCACGCCGTCCTGCATCGATTCGTCGAGCGCCTGGCTGCTCATGAAGCGGTGGTTGGAATGGAAGGTGGTGGCGCTGTGCAGGGCCACCAGGTGGCCGTCGTCGTGTTCGCGCCGGATCAGGGCGCGGCCCACGTCGGTGCCACCGCCGTGCCAGGCGCGGGTCTGGGTGAAGAAGACCGCCTTGATGCCCCGTTGCTGGCCGTTCTGCGCCAGCGTCTCGAGGATGCGCATGGTGGAGTTGCCGCTGGACGCGGCGGCCGGGCCATCGTCAAAGGTGAGCAGGAAGCGGATCGGTGCCGGTGTTGTCGTCATTATCGTTGTCGTTCGTGCTGCAGCGTTCTGCGCAGCCGCACTCAGTCCCAGGCACGACAGTGACAGCAGGAGTGGCAAGGCAAGCAGTGTACGGATGCGGAGTACTGGCACGGACGAGGGGGAGCGACCAAAGAAGGACCGCCATTGTACGTGATCGACGCGCAAGCCGTACGCGGCTGGCAGCGTAGCGAATTTCAATATCAAAACAGCCAAACAGGGAAAGTATGAGCGCCAATTTACAAACGATGCAGCCGCCAGGCGACCCGCACGTGCCGGAAACGGCATTCGGCAAATGGTTTCTGCGCACCGAGACCTGGACCGTTCACGTGCTCGAACGCGCCTTGCAGGATCTCGAACGACTGATGCCTGCCACGGCTGCAGCTGGCCGCCGCAGTTTCGAGGTGGTGGCGGACGTGGGCTGCGGGTACGGCCGCTCGCTGCCCAAGCTGCACCAGCGCTTTGCGCCAACGCGCCTGATCGGCATGGATATCGAGCCGGAGATGCTCGAAGCGTCAAGCAAGGAAGTGGCGGCCGCCGGCATCAACGCCGAATTCATTTGCTGCTCGAGTTCCAATATCGCGCTGCCCGACAACTCGGTGGACCTGCTGTTTTGCCACCAGACCTTCCACCACCTGATTGACCAGGAAAAGGCCATCGAGGAATTTTTCCGCGTGCTCAAGCCGGGCGGGGTGCTGCTGTTTGCCGAGTCCACCCGCCGCTACATTCACTCGTGGATCATCCGCCTGCTGTTCGCCCACCCGATGGACGTGCAAAAAACCGCGCCTGAATACCTGGCGCTGGTGCGCGCGGCCGGTTTCTCGGTGCCCGACAGCGCGGTGTCGTATCCGTTCCTGTGGTGGAGCAGGGAAGACCTGGGACTGCTGGAAACTGCCTTGCGCATCAAGCCGAAGGCGGTGCGCGAGGAAACCCTGATCAACCTGGTGGCGGTCAAACCGTAATTATTTTACCCATAAAAAATGGCCGGGTCCCCCACAGGACCCGGCCATTTTTTTTATGCGCTCTATATTAAAGGCCTGCGATTTGCGTATCGGCAGCCGAGGCAGCCGGTGCCGCTGGCGTTTCCGCTTTCGGCGCTGGCTTCGCTTGCGCCATCACCGGGGTGATGGTTGGCACCTTTTTACCGCTCGATACCTGTTTCAGGCGTTGATACTCGGCCAGCACCTTGGCGCCGTAACCGTCGTCGTGGGCGAATGCGGCCGCGCCGACGTAGCTTTTCAGGCCGGCTTCCACCGAACCGCCACGGGTAACGTAATCCTTGAGGATCAGCGAGCCGACGCGGATGTTGGCGACCGGGTTGAGCGCCGCTTGCAGGCCGCCCATTTCCTGGAACCGTTCATGGTGCACCTTGGACATCACCTGCATCAGGCCTTGCGCGCCCATCGGGCTTTCCGCGAACGGGTTCAGGCCCGATTCGATGGCCATCACGGCCAGGATCAGCAGCGGGTCGAGCTTGATTTCACGGGCCGTCAGGTAGGCGGTGGACACCAGCATATTGGTGGCGTCGCCCGCTACCCGATAGCGCTTGGACAGCCAGTCGGTCACCCAGCGTTGCTGCTTCTGGGTGCCCAGCAGGGCTTTCTCTTCGGCCGACAACTGGGACGAAGCACCGGCCGCAGTCGTTGCGGCGGGCGCTGGAGCGTCCATCAGGGCCGACAGCGGTGGCGCCACCAGGCTGATTGGCTCGGCTTCAGGAACCGGGTTCAGGCTGTCGCTCAGCGATTTAGCCAGATCGGGACGGAAAAACAGTACTGCCATAACAACCAGAGCGGTCACACCAAGAATGGTCAAAGTGTGCTGGGCGGTGGTCAATACGCCCTTGGCCGAAATGCGGGTGTTGGACAACCACGCCGCTGGCTGGCGAGCCAGGATGGTGCTGGCAAATGCGGAAGCACCGGTGAAGCGATTAATCATAGAGTTCCCCTCTGAAATGCCGTAAAAGCGGGCCCCTGCCAGCGTATGACATAAAGAAATACGCAGCCCGTTGGGGTGCTCATGCCGTGCATCAGAAATATCACCGTCCATCGCACTGTGGGTGCGGGCATGGACGCCGTAATTGCTTGCTTGAGCTGATCCCTCGCAGTGGGAGTAGATCAGTTGCAATACAACCTCTTTCGGGGGTAAGGCAGACGCCTTTTGAAAACACTCCTTAAAATGTCATGTGGAGCCCCGACTCCGTGAATGAATGAGCAACAACTTCGTTGGGACACTTTGCGGTCGCTACGAGCCCGGAGGCGGTGTTCTCTTCAAGTAGGGCAGATTGTAGGGGCGGTATTATATCAAGTCAATACTAACGCAATTGAAAGCTATAACTTTTAAGTCTAGCTTTTTGCCATGTGTGCGCTAGAAAACCAATAAAATCAACCACTTGAACTGTATTTTTAAACAGTGCACCCGATTGTAAGAAAATATTAAAAAACGATGAAATATACCGATCTACGCGATTTTCTTTCCCATTTGCAACGAATGGACGAAATTAAGTCCATTTTGACGCCCGTTTCCCCGCATTTAGAGATGACCGAGGTCTCGGACCGGGTTTTGCGTGCCGGCGGACCGGCCTTGCTCTTCAAAAATCCCACCGGCCACAGCATGCCGGTCTTGACAAATCTGTTTGGTACCCCGCGCCGGGTGGCGCTGGGCATGGGCGCCGACAATGTCAGCGAATTGCGCAAGATCGGCCACGTGCTGGCGCGCCTGAAGGAGCCGGAACCGCCGAAAGGTTTCAAGGATCTGATGGGCATGGGCTCGCTGGTCAAGGCGGTGTGGGACATGGCGCCGAAAGAGTTGCGCGGCGCGCCGTGCCACGACATCGTGTGGGAAGGGGCCGACGTTGATCTGGCCAGGTTGCCGATCCAGCATTGCTGGCCCGGCGACATCGCGCCGCTGATCACCTGGGGCCTGGTGATCACCAAGGGACCGAACAAAAAGCGCCAGAACCTCGGCATTTATCGCCAGCAAGTTCTGGGACCGAACAAGGTGATCATGCGCTGGCTGGCGCACCGCGGCGGCGCCCTCGACTTCCGCGAACACGCCTTGCAGAACAAGGGCAAACCGTATCCCGTGTGCGTGGCGCTCGGCGCCGATCCCGCTACTATATTAGGGGCGGTCACGCCGGTACCCGACAGCCTGTCGGAATACCAGTTCGCGGGCTTGCTGCGTGGCAGTCGTACCGAACTGGTCAAGGCGATCGGCAGCGAGTTGCGGGTGCCGGCCTCGGCGGAGATCGTGCTCGAAGGGCATATCTACCCGGACGAAAACCATCCGTCCGGTTACGAACATGCGCTCGAAGGTCCGTACGGCGACCATACCGGCTATTACAACGAGCAGGACAGCTTCCCGGTGTTTACCATCGACCGCATCACCATGCGTCGCGATCCGATCTACCACTCCACCTACACCGGCAAGCCGCCCGATGAGCCCGCCGTGCTGGGCCTGGCCCTGAACGAGGTGTTCATTCCGCTGCTGCAAAAGCAGTTCAGCGAAATCACCGATTTCTACCTGCCGCCCGAGGGGTGCAGCTACCGCATGGCGGTGGTGCAGATCAAGAAACAATACGCGGGCCACGCCAAGCGCGTGATGTTCGGGGTGTGGAGTTTCCTGCGCCAGTTCATGTACACCAAGTTCATCGTGGTGGTGGACGAGGATGTGAACGTGCGCGACTGGAAAGAGGTGATCTGGGCGATCACCACCCGCGTCGATCCCACCCGCGACACCACCCTGGTGGACCACACGCCGATCGACTACCTCGATTTCGCCTCGCCGGTGAGCGGCCTGGGCAGCAAGATGGGTATCGACGCCACCAATAAATGGCCCGGCGAAACCAACCGCGAATGGGGCACGACCATCACCATGACGCCGGAGGTCAAAGCGCACGTGGATGGTATTTGGCAGGAGCTGGGGCTGTAGGTTATAATGATTGCTGGCGGGCCCCTGCGCATTGTGGCATGGCTAACCTGGTCAGGTCGGGAACGAAGCAGCCACGGCCGTTAACCATAAGTGCCGCAGATCAGGCTCGCCTCCTAATTCAGCAAAAAAGCTGCCCTCGGGCAGCTTTTTTTGTATGGACTTACGCTGCCTTCGATCAGCTTTTTTGTAGCTGCTTAAGCTGCCGCAGGGCAGCTTTTTTACACCTGTAGCCGACTACTCGTCGCGCAACTCCGCCTCCAGCGGTCGTTCGGACGCCACCATCAACGGATTTGCCTTCATCAGGGCCGCTTCCGGCTTCAGGATGATCATGTGCTTCGCATTGGTCTTGTACTCGGTAACCCCCACCTTCAGCGTTGCGGGTTTGGCAAACTTGAATACCACTACTTCCACGCTCGGTGCAAACCAGCGCATGGCGCCGGCCATGGCATTGATCGCATTGTTCATCTGGCCCACGCTGCCCATGATGGTGGCGTAGTTCCATTGCAGGCCGGCGGGCAGCACGACCAGGCCTTCGTAGCCGATCGCCGATTTTTCGCCGGCGGGCAGGGTGGTGACGATGCGCGTGGTGCCGTCCATCCAGCGCGGATTGGGCGCGCCGAAGTCGAGCCGGTACTCGGGCGTGAGCGGCGGCAGGGTCTGGCGTTCGGCCCCGTTGACCACGATGAGCACCACGTCCTGCGGCTTGATCTCCTTGTTGACCGGCTTCACACTAATATAGAGCTTGATCTTGTCGCGCTCGGCGGCCGGCACTGAATAGAACCGGTCGATGCGCAAGCCTTCGACCATGGATTTGTAGTTGGCCCACTCGCGCTCGGCGGCTTGCGAGGGCAGGGCGATGGCGGACAAGGCCATCAGGGACAGCAGGGCAAGTTTCTTCATGGGTGATCGTGTTGGGCGAAAGGACAATTGTAAGCGAGAATTGGACCGCGACGGGGCGGTGGCTGGCCGGCCGGGCGCCATATCTAATCTGGCCCAAGCGGACCCCAAGTTGCTACAATTGCCGCTTCGCGCTTAGTAATCGCTATCTACGGTAAAATCTTAGTATGTCCTATCAAGTCCTCGCCCGTAAATACCGTCCCAAGAACTTCGAAACGCTCGTCGGCCAGGAGCACGTCGTGCGCGCGCTCACGCATGCGCTGCACAGCGGCCGCCTGCACCACGCCTACCTGTTCACCGGTACCCGCGGTGTCGGCAAGACCACGCTCTCGCGCATCCTGGCCAAGTCGCTCAACTGCATCGGCCCGGACGGTAATGGCGGCATCACTGCCACCCCGTGCGGCGTGTGTGAGGCGTGCACGGCAATCGACGCCGGCCGCTTCGTTGACTATATCGAGATGGATGCGGCATCGAATCGCGGCGTGGACGAGATGGCGCAGTTGCTGGAACAGGCTGTGTATGCGCCGAGCAATGCCCGCTTCAAGGTCTATATGATCGATGAGGTGCACATGCTCACCAACCACGCGTTCAATGCCATGCTCAAGACACTGGAAGAGCCGCCCGAGCACGTCAAGTTCATCCTGGCCACCACCGATCCGCAAAAGATCCCGGTGACGGTGCTGTCGCGCTGCCTGCAGTTCAACCTCAAGCAGATGCCGCCCGGCCACATCATCAGCCACCTGGAAAACATCCTGGGCCAGGAACAGATCACGTTCGAGCAGCCGGCCCTGCGCCTGCTGGCGGCCGGCGCCCACGGTTCGATGCGCGATGCGCTGTCGCTGACCGACCAGGCCATCGCCTACGCGGCCGGCGAAGTGACGCTCGAAGCGGTGCAGGGCATGCTTGGCGCGCTTGACCAGTCCTACCTGATCCGCCTGCTCGACGCACTGGCCAGGCAAGACGGCGCCGACCTGCTGGCCGTGGCCGACGAAATGGCCACGCGCAGCCTGTCGTACAACGGCGCGCTGCAAGACCTCGGTACCTTGTTGCACCGCATTGCACTGGCGCAAACGGTGCCGGCCGCCTTGCCCGACGACTTGCCCGAGTACGCCGACATCGTGCGCCTGGCCGGCCAGTTCGAGGCCGAAGAGGTGCAGCTGTATTACCAGATCGCCGTGCACGGCCGCAACGAACTGGGCCTGGCGCCCGACGAATACGCGGGCTTCTCGATGACCTTGCTGCGCATGCTGGCCTTTCGGCCCGGCGTAGGCGGCGCCGAGGGACAACCTGCCGCTGCGCCGGCAATGTCGCGCCCGGCCGGCGTGGCGGCTGCGCGCGCTGCTGCCGGCGCTGGTTCTGCCGGCACGCCGCCGGCGCGGGCGGCTGCCAATATCCAGGCCAGCCACGCCAGCGTGACGCCGCAGGCGGTGATGGCCGGCGCGGCTGCCATGGCGCGTAACGAGGCGCCGCCGTCGGTGCCGGTCCCGGTTCCGGTCCCGGTTCCGGTTCCAGCCCCGGCGATGCCGGTACGGGCGCCGGCGCCAGCGCTGGCTCCAACCCCGACGCCTGGCCATGCGCCTGCCGCCAGCGCAGCACCGGCACCGTCCGCGGTACCGTCCGGCCCGGTCAGTCCGGCGCGGGCGGCGATCAATGCCGCGCTGGAAGCAGCGCGTGCCGCGTCGCGTCCCGGTGGCAATCGTGCGCAGCCGCCTGCGCCAGCACCGTCGGCAGCTGCGCCAGCACAGGCTCCGGCTCCGGTCCCGGCCGCCACCCCGGCTGCCGCGCTAGCGCCAGCGCCGCATATGCGTGCCATGGCGCCGGCAGCGGTCCCGCCGCAGGCGCCGGCCGCCAGCCATGGCAGCCCGGTCACTGCGGCGCGCCCGGCGCCGTGGGAAGACATGCCGCCGGCCGACGCCGGTGGCGGCGCCGCCGTACTCGAAGCGCCGGCACGCCAGGCGGCAGTGGCGCCCGCTGCGCCAGTTGCTCCCGTGGTGTCGCCACCGCCGCAATACCACGAGGAACAGTCGAGCGACGACGACATGCCGTCGTGGGTCACCGAGTTTTCCGACGACAGCGCCATCGCAGCGCCGATGCCTGCCGCACTGTCGTCGCCGATGGCGCCGCCATCGACTGCTTACGCCTCATCGCTGCCATCGTCGGCGCCATCGGCATCGTCCACTTACGGCGACGAGCAGCAAATCGTCATGCCGGCCCGCGCGGCGGCGGGACCGCTCAAGGCGCCGTACGCCTACGTGGTCACACCGGTGCCTGCGCTCGACTGGGACGGTAACTGGCCGGCCGTGGCGGCCGCCTTGCCGCTGCGCGGCGTGGCGCAGCAACTGGCCATGCAGGCCGAACTGATCAATTGCAGCAGCGATGGCAACGCCGTGGTGTTCAACCTGCGCGTGCCGATCGAAACCTGGCGCACGCCGGGCAATGTCGAAAAACTTACCACGGCGCTGTCGGAGCGGTTCGGGCGCGCGGTGCGTGTCGATACCGAGCTGGGCCCGGTCTGGTACACGGCCAGCGCCGAGGCACAAGCGTTCCGCGCCGCGTGCCAGCGGGCCGCCGAAGAAATCATTGCCAACGATCCGCTGGTCAACCGCATGCTGACCGAGTTCGATGCCTGGGTCGTGCCCGGGTCCATCGTGCCGCCGCAGCCGCAAGCGGCTTCGGCTGCCTGATTCCCCTTACTATTTCAACACGGAGAGACCTATCATGATGAAGAACCAAATCGCAGGCTTGATGAAGCAAGCCCAGGCCATGCAGGACAATATGAAAAAAGCGCAGGACGAGCTGGCCAATATCGAAGTCGAAGGCCAGTCGGGCGCCGGCCTGGTCAAGATCGTGATGACCTGCAAGAACGACGTCAAGCGCGTATCGATCGACCCGTCGCTGCTGGCCGACGACAAGGACATGCTGGAAGACCTGGTCGCTGCCGCCTTCAACGACGCCGTGCGCAAGGCAGAAGCTACCTCGGCCGAAAAAATGAGCGGCATGACCGCCGGCATGAACATCCCCGGCCTGCCAGCCGGCTTCAAGATGCCTTTCTAAGTTAGCACCTGCATGTCCAGATCGCTGGAATTCCTGACCGAGGCGCTGCGCCGTTTACCCGGCGTCGGCCCGAAGTCGGCGCAGCGGATGGCGTTCCACCTGCTGCAGCACGACCGCGAAGGCGCGGACATGCTCTCGCGCGCATTGCACCAGGCCGTCAACGCCGTGCATCACTGCGCGCTCTGTAACACCTTTACCGAAGAAGACGTCTGCGACCTGTGCATGGACGACACGCGCGACCGCCGCCTGCTGTGCGTGGTGGAAACGCCGGCCGACCAGCTGATGATCGAGCAGACGCTGACCTATAAAGGCCTGTACTTCGTGCTGATGGGCAGGCTCTCGCCGCTCGACGGCATCGGCCCCAAGGACATCCACCTGGAAAAGCTGATCGCCCGCGCGGCGGACGGCCTGGTCACCGAAGTGGTGCTGGCCACCAATTTCACCAACGAAGGCGAAGCTACCGCCCACTACATCAGCGAAATGCTCAAGGCGCGCGGACTGCAGGTAAGCCGGCTGGCGCGCGGCGTGCCGATGGGCGGCGAACTCGAATACGTGGACGCCGGCACCATCGCCCGCGCCATGCTGGACCGAAGGACGACATGAGCGACAAGCAAACGGCCGCCACGGCATTACCGCTGGCGGGCATCAAGGTACTGGAACTGGGCACGCTGATCGCGGGCCCTTTTTGTGGGCGCATGCTGGCCGAGTTCGGCGCAGAGGTGATCAAGATCGAGGCGCCCGGCGACGGCGACCCGATCCGCAAGTGGCGCGTGCTCAAGGATGGCACGTCGCTGTGGTGGTCGGTGCAGGCGCGTAACAAGAAATCGCTGACGCTGAACATGAAGGACGCGCGTGGCCGCGCCATCGCGCGCGAGCTGGCGCTCGAGGCCGACATCATCGTCGAAAACTACCGCCCCGGCGTGCTGGAAAAATGGGAGCTCGGCTACGAGCAACTGAAGGCGCTCAATCCCGCCACCATCATGGTACGGCTGTCGGGCTTTGGCCAGACCGGCCCGATGAAAGATTTGCCGGGCTTTGGCGCCATCGGCGAATCGATGGGCGGGCTGCGTTACGTGAGCGGCCATGCCGACCGCCCGCCGGTGCGGGTGGGCGTGTCGATCGGCGACTCGGTGGCGGCCCTGCACGGCGTGATCGGCGCCATGATGGCGCTGCGCCACCGCGACGTGACCGGTGGCAAGCTCAAAGGCGAAGGCCAGATGGTCGATGTGGCGCTGTACGAATCCGTGTTCAACCTGATGGAGTCGCTGGTGCCCGAGTTCGACCACGCGGGCGTGGTACGCGAACGCACCGGCGGCGCCTTGCCCGGCATCGTGCCATCGAATACCTACACCACCCGCGACGGCGAGAACATCGTCATTGCGGGCAACGGCGACGCGATTTTCAAGCGCCTGATGCTGGCCATGGGCCGCATCGACCTTGCCGGCGACGCCCAGCTGGCGCGCAACGACGGCCGCGTGCAGCGCACCGAAGAAATCGACGCCGCCATCCAGGCCTGGTGCGACACCCACGACATCGACAGCGCGCTGGCCGTGCTGCAGGCGGCGGACGTACCGGCCGGGAAAATCTACTCGGTGCGCGACATGATGACCGACCCGCAATTTCTTGCGCGCGAGATGTTCGAGCAGCACCAGTTTGCCGACGGCACGCCGATCAAATTGCCCGCCATTTCGCCCAAGCTGTCGGCCACCCCGGGCCGCACCCAGTGGATCGGCCCGACCCTGGGCCAGCACAACGACGAAGTGCTGCGCACGCTCGGCTATGGCGATGACGAGATCGCCGCCATGCGGAAGGAAGGCGTGCTGTAATAGCCGGTCCAGGCATACAGCATGGCCACCTCGATGCGGGCGCTGGCATGGTCATCGCGGAAGTGGCAACTGGCCGCACCGTGCGCCAGGCGCGCATCGAACAGCACTGCGCGGTTTTGCCGGTAAGGGATGTGGCGCGTGCAGCCGTCGTGGTCGCGGATCACCAGGCCGCCCTTGGCCTGGTCGAGATTGGCCGTATCAGGCGTGAGCCATAGCTGCACCTTCAATCCATCCACCGCGCCATGCAGCGATTCGCCCGGCAGGCGCGGCGGGTGCTTGCCCGCCCGCAGTCCCAGCAATTGCCGGTCATCGCCAAACACGCCGTGCGCCACCTGCACCAGCAGCGGACAATTGAAGCCGTGGTCGTAGGTGGCGGCCAGCCGGCCATGGCCCTGTTCGCCGAACCAGATCGTCGATTGCACGCAGAAGCGCCATAGCTCGTCCAATGCATGTGGTGACAAAAAATCGTCGATGACAACGATGCCGTGGGCTGGTGGGGGCCGGCGCGCGGCCGCCAGCGCATGGCTGGAAAAAGCTTGCGCCACGCTCGGGGTGGGGCGCAGGTGGATGATGCGGTCGTAGGCTTCGTCGATGGCGTCCTGTTCATCGGTGCTGAGCAGGTCGTGGCGGTCCAGGTGCGATTCGAGCCGGGCCGCCAGGCGCCGGTAGCGGGCAATGATCGGTGGGAAGGCGTCGCCCAGCACGCCCAGCTGGTGCAGATAGGCCAGTTGCGCGGCATCATGGCGCAGGCGGTGGCTGCTGACGGCAACGTCGGCAAGTGGCAGCAGGCGATTGGCCAGCATGCCCGGGTACCAGCGGCTGCCGCGGCGCAGCGCCGTGTGCATGGCGTGGTAGCCGGCCGCCAGCTGATGCTGGCGCTCGCGCGTGGCCTGGCGCGACAGCGAAGCGAGCGCAGCCAGTGCTCCCTGCGCATCGTCCGCATGGCGCGCGTGCCAGAATACAAAAGCTTCCTCGAAGCGGTGGCGTTCGATCAGCGCGGTGGCGAAGTTGGCGGCAGGGTTGGCGGACATGGTGGCGAGAAGATGGCGAGAAGATAGCGACAACACGGCGAGAAGATAGCGAAAAGACGGGCTGGCGTGGCGATCAGCTCATCTTATGCGGTGGCGCAGGCCGCCCTCTGCGCTGCCTCAATGCGCGGCGCGGAACCAATCGCGCCCCTGATGGTCGTCGGGCAGGGGGCAGAGGGCAGGGGGCAGGGGGGCAGCAGGTCACTGGATCTCGGTTGCCGCGTCAACCGGACCGCAGGACACCTGGCGCAGTTCACGAGGCCGCGCTGTCCGGCGCCGCGCCGCCGCCCAGCATCTGGACTATGACCTCCGGCGGCGACGGCCGGCCCAGGTGGTAGCCTTGCGCCAGGTCGCAGCCGTATTCTTCCAGCAGCACCAACTGCTCGCCGGTTTCCACGCCCTCGGCTACCACGGCCAGCTTGAGGCCGTGCGCCATGGCGATGATGGCGCGCGTGATGGCGGCGTTTTCCGAGTCCTGCGGCAGGCCGCTGATGAAACTCTTGTCGATCTTCAGGGCGCGCACATTGAAGCGTTTCAGATAATTCATTGACGAGTAGCCGGTGCCGAAGTCGTCGATCGACAGGTACACGCCGATGCCGCGCAACTGCTCCAGCGTGACCATGGTGGCGCGGGCGTCGTCCATCAGCGTGCCTTCGGTCAGTTCCAGTTCCAGCAGGTGGGCCGGCAATCCCGTGTCGTGCAGGGCCGAGAGCACGATCTGGGTCAGGTTCTCGTCCTTGAACTGCTTGGCCGACAGGTTGACTGCCACCCGCAGTGTGCGCTGCCCCGGCGCCTGCCACGCCATGGCCTGGCGGCAGGCGGTGCGCAGCACCCATTCGCCGATCGGCACGATCAGGCCGGTTTCCTCGGCCAGCGGGATGAACTCGGTGGGCGAGATGATGCCGCGCTCGGGATGGCGCCAGCGCACCAGCGCTTCCACGCCCACGATGCTGGTGCTGGCCACGGCGATCTGCGGCTGGTACAGCAGGTACAGCTCGTCGTTCTGCAAGGCCTTGCGCAGGCCCACTTCGAGCTGCACGTGGCTCATGATCTGCATCGTCAGCGACGAGCTGTAGAGCTTGGCGTTGTTTTTGCCGCAGCTCTTGGCGTGGTACATCGCGGTGTCGGCGAACTTGAGAAGCGAGCTGCAATCCTCGCCATCTTCCGGGTACAGCGAAATCCCGATGCTGGCAGTGACAAAAATCTCGTGGTCGTCGATCTGGAACGGCCGCCGCATGGCTTCCTTCACGCGATGCGCGACGTTGAGGGCGTTTTCCACGCGCTCGAGATCCGGGATCAGGATAGTGAATTCGTCGCCACCCAGGCGCGCCAGGTTGTTGATGCCGACCTCGGTGCGTGAGACCAAATCGCTGGGCCGGGTAGTTTCGCGCAGCCGCTCCGAGACCGCCATCAACAGGTGGTCACCGACGTCGTGGCCCAGCGTGTCATTGATGCGCTTGAAGGCGTCGAGGTCCATGAACAGCACTGCGAATTTCTTGTTGCCCTTGCGCGAGCGTACCAGTTCGGCCTCCAGCGTTTCCAGGAAGGCCTGGCGGTTGGGGATGCCGGTGAGGCTGTCGCAATAGGCCAGGCGGCGGATCTGCTCTTCGGTGCGCTTGCGCTCGCTGATATCGCGCACCAGGCCCAGCACTTCGCTGGGGCCGGTGGCTACCAGCCGCGCCTCGAAGTGGCGTACCGGCGGCGGTACCGCGTGTTCACCATGGCGCGCGCGCAGCGGTGTGGCGCCGCCGGTGACGGGAAGTTCGTAGTCTAGCGAGCTGATGCGCTGGGTGTCGAGCACGGCACGCACCTTGTCGAGCATGCGGCGGGCGATGTCGGGCGGCAGCACGTCGTTCAGGTGGCGGCCCACGCACAGGTCGCTGGAGAAGACGTCGCTGGCCTCGTGGCCCTGTTCGTAGTCGAGGTAGTAGCCGTCCTTGTTCATGCGGAAAAAGGTGTCGGGAATGGCGGCCAGTACGGCCCGGTGCTGGGCGTCGGCAATGCGCAGCCGGGTGATCGCATCGGACGCGCGCAGCACGTACAGCACGCGGTGGCCGAGGATGGGCCAGTTGATCGGCTTGGAGACGAAATCGGTGGCGCCCGCTTCATAGGCCTTGGTGACCGATTCGAGCTCGTCGCCGCCGGTCACCATGATGATGGGCGCGATGGGGTGGGTTTCCAGGCGGCGGATTTCGCGACAGACCGTAAAGCCGTCCATGCCGGGCATTTCCACGTCGAGCAGCACCAGGTCGGGCGCCAGTTCCTGGTAGCGCGCCAGCGCCTGCACGCCGTCCACGGCTTCCACTGCGTCCAGGTCCACCTGGGCCAGCATTTCCAGCATCAGCAGGCGCATCACGGGATCGTCGTCGGCCACCAGGACCAGGCCGCGCGCACGGGGTGGGGGAGTAGCCATATCAGGTTTCCTTTTCCAGCAAAGCGCCCAATGCCTGCCGCACGGCCTGGAAAGATCGTTCCATGTCCGCCAGCAGCTCGGCGGCGCCGGCGGTGGTGTTGTTGCGGCCCAGTTGTTCCAGGTCCTTGCAGCGTTGCGACAGGGCCAGCGCGCCGACATTGGCGCTGCTGCTCTTAAGCGTGTGCGCGGTCTTGCGCAACTGGTCGGTGTTGCCGGCTGCGATCGCGGTGTGCAGCGCTTGCAGGTGCGGCGGGGTGTCGGCCAGGTAGGCGTGCAGCACGCGTTCGAGCAATGCCTCGCCGTTGCTGGCGCTCAGCGCGCGGATGTTGGCCAGCGCCTGGGTGTTGATCGCGTTGTCACCGGCAGGGCTGGTCGGCACGGGCACCGTCAACGAACCCGCGTGCGGGGCCTGGGTCGGCATTGGCACAGGCGCAGGAGCGGGGTGCGGCAGCGAGGCCGGCTGGAGTGATCGGGCGTCGGCCTCCTGCGCCGCCAGCAGGCCTGGCGCCAGGCGCGGCAGGGTGATCCAGCGGGCGATGGTCTGGCCCAGCGCCTGCTGGGTGAACGGTTTGCTCAGGTAGTCGTCCATGCCGGCCGCCAGGCATGCCTCGCGGTCGCCCTGCAGGGCGTTGGCGGTAATGGCGATGATGGGCAGGGTGCGGGCGTGGCCGTGCTGCTGTTCGCGGCGACGAATTTCGGTGGTGGCGGCAAAACCGTCCATGACCGGCATCTGGCAATCCATCAGCACCAGGTCGAAGTCGTCCGACTGCAAGCTGTGCAATGCCTCCTGGCCGTTGCAGGCGCGGCTCACTTCCAGGCCCAGGCTCTCGAGCATGGCGCTGGCCACCTCGACGTTGACCGGATTGTCTTCGGCCAGCAAGACCTTGCGGCCCCGGCGCGCGCGCGGCGGCGGGCCGGAAGTGCTCAATGCCGTCACCGGCGGCGCGGCCGGCGCCACGGCGGCAGGCAGCGGCGGCAGCATGGCGTGCGAGTTCTCGGGCGAATAGGCTGGCGAATAGGTGGACGGATCGGCGGGCAAATTTACGAGCAAATTGACGGACGCATGCGCGGGGCCGTGCGCAGGTGTAAGGACAGGCGCAGGCGCCGGCCTGGGTGTGGGCATACCGGCAGGCATACGCGCTGGAATATGGACCGGCGCGCCATTGGCACTGCGCAGTGTCAATGGCGCGGCGCCAGCGCGGGCAAGCAGGCAGTAGTGCAGATCGCATTCGCGCGGTGGCTTGATCAGCTGGAAAGCGACCCCGGCAGCGCGTTGCTGGACGCGGTCGGCTGCATCGCGCTCTGTACTCAGCAGCATGATCCGCAGGCCGGCCAGGTCCGGTTCGGCGTGGATTGCCGCCGCCAGCGCCAGGCCGCTGGTGCGCGGCAGCGCCATGTCGAGCAGCACGACGTTGTAGGGCTGGCCGTCGGCTGCCGCCTGGCGCAGGCGGGGCAGGGAGTCGGTGGCGGTGCTGGCGGCGGCAGGGACGCGCCAGGTCGCCAGCAGGCGTTCCAGCTCGGCGCTGCTGGTGGGGTTGTCATCGACGATCAAGGTGCGGATTCCGTGGGAGGTATGGATGGGATCGTCGGTATCGACGCGCGGCTTGTCGAAATGTACGGCGAACCAGAAGATCGAACCTTGCGTCAACGCATGATCGACGCCTATCGTGCCCCCCATTAATTCCACCAGCTGCTTCGAGATCGCCAGGCCCAGGCCGGTACCGCCATGCTTGCGCGTGGTGGAGCCATCGGCCTGCGAGAACGAATCGAAGATGCGTCCGCGCGCCTCGTTGGAGACGCCGATGCCGGTGTCGTGCACCTCGAAGCGCAAGGTCACGCGCTGGGCGTCCTCGGCGGCTACCGCCACCTTGACCATGATCTCGCCGCTGTCGGTAAATTTGACAGCATTGCCCAGCAAATTGAACAGCACCTGGCGCAGCCGGTTGGGGTCGCCGCTGATGGCAACCGGGATGTCGCAGGCCACGTTCAGTTCCAGCCGCAAGCCCTTGGCCTGGGCCTGGGGCGAGAACACGTGTTCGATATCGTCGAGCAGGTCGCGGAAATTGAACTGGATGTATTCGACCGTCAGTTTGCCGGCCTCGATCTTGGAAAAGTCGAGGATGTCGTTGATGATCACCAGCAGGTGCTCGCCCGAGCGCTTGACCATGCTGGTGTAGTGGCGCTGCTGTTCGGACAGGCGCGTGGCCAGCAGCAGTTCCGTCATGCCCAGCACGCCGTTCATCGGCGTGCGGATTTCGTGGCTCATGGTGGCCAGGAAGGCGCTCTTCGCCTGGCTGGCGGCCTCGGCCGCATTCTTGGCTTTTTCCAGTTGCTCGGTGCGCACGCCCACCTGGCGTTCGAGCTGGTCGCGGTACTGGGCCAGGGCGCCGTCGCGCGCCTCCACCTGGGCCAGCATGTCGTTGAAACTGTCGATCAGCGCGCCGAGGTCGTCGCCGCGCTGGTGCACGATGCGCAATGTGGGCTGGCCGCGGCTGACCTGCTGCGCGGCAGCGATCAGGCGCGCCACCGGCTCGGTCACGCTGCCACGCGAACGGGCCGCGACCAGCAGCGCTGTCATAAAAGCGAGCACGGCCGCAACGCAGGCGGCGCCCAGGCTTTTCAGGATCTCGAACCACATCGGCAAGGCGCTGCGTTCGAGCAGGATCACGCCGCCCGGCTCACCCCGGATGACGAAGGGCCACATCACGCGGTTGACCGGTTGCCAGAGCGGACTGCTGCTGAGGCTGTCGTCCGGCGTGACGGTAGCGGTTGCTGGCAATGTGGCAGCCGATGCTGCGCCGGCGCGCGCAGGCTCATCAAGCGTCGCTGCAGCAGCAGCCTGGACGGCAACGGCGAGGTGAGCAGACACTACATCGGCCGGCAGCACGTCCGGCGCGGCCTGGGCCGGCCGCAAACGTGGCGAGCTGTAGCGCGCCAGCAGCGCACCGTCGCGGTCGTACACGGCCGCTTGCAAAATATCGTGGTCGTGGCCCAGCGACTGCAGTTGCTGCGCGACCTGCTTGCCGTAGACGCGCCTGACTGCGCCCTCGCCGCTGGAACCGATCACCGCCGCCAGCGTGGCCAACCGGTCGCGCTCGACTTCCTGGCCGTGCAGCACCGAGGTGGCGGCAAAGGTGAAGAACACCAGCAGCAGCGCGCTGCCGGTCGAGAGCATGGAAAGTATGGTCAGGCGCTGGCTCAGGCCGGAACGTTCGTGGTTGGACATCGCGGTGGAACCCTCCAACGGTGGACGCCGAAATCGTCGGCACGGGCGGGCTCATCACTAGTGCCAGTAGGAAAAATATAGGCTTGAGGTCAGAACGATATTGATCTATATCTAAACAGGGCACGTTTGCGCTATCTCAAACAACACAGGCAAAGGCAACGCAAGCTGATGACGATGGAACGACAAAAAGTCCTGTTCATGGCCGAGGCCGTAACCTTGGCGCACGTGGGCCGCCCCTTGGCGCTGGCGCAAGCGCTGGACCCTGCCCGCTACGCGGTGGACGTGGCGTGTGCGTCCGGCTACGACATGTTTTTCAAGGGCAGCAATATCGATCCCCTGCGTTTGCACAGCATTTCCAGCGAACGCTTTCTGGCCGCGCTGGCGGCGGGAAAACCTGTGTACGATGCGGCCACTTTGCAACAGTACGTGGCCGATGATCTGCGCGTGCTCGGGGCGGTGCAGCCGCAGGTGGTAGTCGGCGATTTCAGGTTGTCGCTGTCGGTGAGCGCACGGCTGGCCGGCATCCCGTACATCAGCCTGATCAACGCCTACTGGAGCCCCTACGTGCGCCAGCTTTACCAGGTGCCGGCGCTGCCGTTTGCGCGCGTGCTGCCCATCGCACTCGCTGATCGCCTGTTCCGGCTGGTACAGCCGCTGGCGTTCGCCTTGCACAGCCGGCCGCTCAACCGGGTGCGGCGCGCACATGGGCTGCCGTCGCTGGGGACGGACCTGCGGCGCGTGTACACCGACGCCGACCACGTGCTATATGCCGATATTCCGCAGATGTTTCCCTCGAATGATTTGCCATCCTCTCACGCTTACATGGGGGCGGTCACCTGGTCGCCACCGACGCCGCTGCCGGCGTGGTGGGACGAACTCGATGCCGGGCCGCCGGTCGTGTACGTGACGCTGGGCAGTTCGGGCGCGGGCCAGGTGTTGCCGCTTGTGTTGCAGGCGCTGGCGTCGTTGCCGGTGACGGTAATTGCCGCCACGGCCGGCGGCGCCAGCCCGCAGTCGGTGCCGGCCAATGCGCGGGTGGCGCCGTACCTGCCAGGCGCGGCGGCGGCGCGGCGCGCGCAACTGGTGGTGTGCAACGGCGGCAGTCCCACGTGCCAGCAGGCGCTGGTGGCAGGCGTACCGGTGCTGGGCATCGCCGGCAATCTCGACCAGTATCTGAACATGGCGGGCGTGCTGGCCTGCGGCGCCGGGCGCTTGCTGCGTTCCGACCGTTTGAGCGAAGCGGCCGTGCGCGAGGCTGCGCTGGCGCTGCTGAGCCAGGCCGAGCCGCGTGCGGCGGCGTTGCGGCTGGCGGGACACTTCGCCGGCTACGACGCAGGCAGGCAACTGGCGTCGTTGCTGGACCGGTTGCGAGTCCCATAAAAAAAGGGCGGATCAGGCTGGCGCCCGATCCGCCCAACGCAGCCGCTGGCACGGCTTGAAACTATGCTGGGCAGAGGCCGGCGCCACCGGCCATCTTCGCGTCTTTGGCGCCGGACTTACGGCGCGTCAGCGCCAGTCCGGCAAAGCCCAGGCCCATGATGGCCAGCGTGGCCGGTTCAGGCACGGCCAGCGCGGCAAAGGTTTGCGACGAATCGACCTTCAGGAACGGTACCGTGGTGGGCGTGCTGCCGTCCCACATCATGGTGGGGGTGAAGAACGATGGCACGTTGGTGGTGCCGGTGGTCTTGTCCTGGAAGATCGAGCCGGTGACGATGTCGAGGTAGTTGGCATCGACGTAGTCGATCACGAAGCGGGCATCGAACGAACCGGTGCCGACGGCGCCGGTGGCCGTGAAGCTGGCGTCGTTGAACACCAGGTGGCCCGACAGGATGATGATGCCGTCACCGTCCGGGTCGCCGGGCGCCGTGCCGCAGCCGGCCGAGGTGGAGCCGGTGCCATAGCAGGCTACGGAGCCCACGCCATTGCCGGGCACGGATTTACTGCTGCCGACGCCGGGCGTGATCTGATCGAAATAGATGGCCAGGTTCTGCACGCCGGCACGCAGCGGATCGACGTCCATGGCGGCCGATTGCGATGGCGGCAGGGTGAAGTGCGCGGTGGTGGGTGTCTGCAAATCGACCAGCTCCTGGAAGCGCACGACTTTGCTGATTTCAAACGTCTGGTTGAGGCCGGGTGGGGTGACGATGGCCGGGATATTACTGTTGGACATGGTTCCAACCACCATCTGCGAACGCAGCTCGGTCAGGTACGGCGCAGCGCCGCCGGGCCCGACGGTGATGCCGGGAATGAAGCCGGTGGCCAGGCCGGTATCGGTAACGTTGGTCCACAGGTCGGCATAGACGCTGTAGTTGCCGGTGCCGGTCGGATCGAACCCGACCACGGGGCCGGCGCTGGCGGTGAGCGGGGCGGCCAGTGCGGCCGCGATCGTTGCGGCGGCCAGCGCGGTTTTGCATGTTTTCATGGTTGCTCCCAGAGGTAGGTGGCACCCGGAAATCGGGACCATGCCAGCTCTTGAGCAAAAGCCTTGCCAGTGCTTGGGATCGCTGTGGAATCAAGTACTTGCGCGCATGCGGCGCTTGATGGCGTGGTGCAGTGTAAAAAAATCCGTCACAATTCAACAGGCGCGCCCGGCGCAGCCCTGAGGCGCCGCGCCGGGATGCCACCCCACACCTCGCCGGCGCCGATCCGGGTATCCTTGGTGACCACTGCACCGGCCGAGACAATGGCATGGTCGCCGATATGCACCCCGGCCATGATGACTGCCGTGGCGCCGATGGTGACGGTGTTGCCGATGACGACGGCCTTGAGCTCGAGCCGCTCGCCTTCGATCACGTGGGCGAAGATCACGGCGTCATGGCCGATGATGGTGTTGCTGCCGATGCGCGTGAGCGGCGGATCGAGCAGCGCGCCGGCGCTATAGGTATTCGTGCCCAGCCGCGCGCCCAGCGCCAGGTACACCAGCCGCATCAGCGGCACCGGCACCACGTGCGACCGCACCAGCGAGTTGAACAGCAGCAGGTAGAACAGCATGTTGACGTTGGCGATGAGCTCGTGTTGCGATCCCGGCGCCACCTCGCCCTCGCGCAGCGGCAGCAGTCGCAAGAACAGGCGGTACACCACGAAGGCATACAGGTACAGCAGCAGCACGCCGGCCAGCACGACCAGCACGCCGCGAAAGTCGCCCAGCGGCAGCAGCGCCAGACCGGCCGCACTGGCGGCCGCCAGCGCTAGGCTTGCACACAGCAGGCACAGGAATACAACGATATGATGCAGAGGAATCGCTCGCATGGTGGTCCGCTCGATGACAACTTGATGATGGTGGCGCGCTAGCTATTGCTCGTTACTTGCCGCGTGACGAAGAGGTGTCGCTGGTTACGGCGCAATGATCAACTCGGCCAGCGGCCGGCGCAGCGAGCGCGCCTGTGCAGGCGGTCCGGCGCCGATGCGGCCCATGAAGACGGCGCGCTCCCACACGGGCTTGCCCACCAGTTGCTCGGCCTCGCGCGACAGCGTGGCAGCGCGCTGCTGCATGCCGCGCGTGCCGGAAAACACCCGGCCGTCGCGCACGTAGCGCGAGAAAATCAGGGGCGTCAGTTCCGGCTGCAACTGCAGGCCCAGCGACGTGGCCGTAAGCCAGAAACGCTGCATGGCGCGCCCGGCAGCAAGGTAGTCGGCAATCCGGTGCGGATGATGGGGCGCCGCCAGCACGAAGTGGGCGGCGCAGGCCAGGCCGGGGATCAGGTCCATCTGCAAACGCGGCGCCACCGTGCCCGCCAGCCAGGTGTTAAAAAACTCGACACGGCGCCAGTCGTGCATCACCCAGCGCATCATTTTTGCGGTGAAGGGATCGACGCCAAGCGCGCGGTCGGGCATGCGATCGGCACTGTGGCGCGCATTCCACTCGATCACGGCCTGGTGCACCTGATGGGCCTCGGGCATGGTCAGGCGCAGCTTGGCATTGCGGAACATCAAGCCGGCCGCAGCCGTGCGCTGCTTTCCTTCCAGCCAGATGACCTCGTAGCCGGCCGGCAGCGTGGCGGTCAGTGCTGCCTTCTCGCTGGCCGTGAGCGCGCGCCGGCTCAGCGGCAGCCGCTGCACGCTGCGCGCCAGAATGTGCGCGGCCAATGGATCGGACGCCAGTGCCGCATCGTCGCTGAATTCGACAGTGAGTGTCGGGCGGTGGGCCGGCGCGTCCACGTGGGGAAAGATTTGGGTGGTCAAGCCGAGCGTGCTGGCGGCAATTGCCATGGTCTCGAGCAGGGCGCCGATCGAGAGTTGGCTAGGGTGGCCGTCGAGGTCATACACGCAATGGTCGCGCGTGTCGTGGCCGTGCACGACCAGCCGGCGCGCATCGAGTATCTCAAAACGCCACGGCTGGGTGTTGTCGCCGCTGGGCGCCCAGCGCGCCAGATCGAGGATTTTTTCCAGCGTCGGATCAAGCGTTTGCGGCGGCTTCATGAAGCCGCCTCGGCCATGCGCCGGCGCGCCAGCATCATGGCAATGCGCTGCAACGGATGGCGGTTGCCGCCGGGGCGGTAGGTGCGGGTGAGCTTGTTGCGGTAGGCGTCGAACTGGTAACCGTACGGCGCGGCCAGCACTTCGCCCCGGTTGAGCAGGATTTTCAACGCCTCGGTGGCGGCCGCACCGGCGCACAGCTCGCATCCCATGATGGTCGATGGGCCGCGCTGTTCCGCCAGGTTGATGGTGGACGGATCGACCAGGTAGTCGCCATGCAAGCCGGCCGGCGCCAGGCCGATCAGGAAGCGCAGCGCCTTTTCGCGCTCGGACAGGTCACCCCAGCAAAAATATTCCTCGAACGTCATCTGGCCCGGCAAAAAGTTGAGCACAGCGGTACCCATGCCCAGCGGGGCGGCGGTAATGGCGGGAATGTGGCGCGCCGCGCAGGCAGCAAAGGTGGCCTGGCGCGCCGCAAAGGCAAAGAAATCGAGGCCATCGACATACAGGTCCACGCCCAGCAAAAACTTGAGCAGATTGTCCTGGTTGACGCCGTCGGGGAAGCTGATGATGTTGATGTCGGGATTGATATCGCGCGCCATGCGCACCAGCACCTCGGCCTTTGGCTGGCCCAGCGTGGAGACGGTAGCGCCCACCTGGCGATTGAAATTGGCGACATCGAAGGTATCGAAATCGGCCACGTGAAAATTGCCGATGCCCAGGCGCGCCAGCGTGAGCAAATGCACGCCGCCAACACCGCCGAGCCCGGCTATCGCCACGCGCTTGTCGCGCAACACCGATTGCTCGGCATGGGTCACCCAGCCGATGTTACGGGCAAAGGCATTGTCATAGGAAAATGAGGATGTCATGTGTCTCCCGGAAGTAGCCATCTGTGTGGCTGAGCTTATTTGACGACGCACGCGCCAAAAAGTTCCCGAGGAAACGAAAAAAAAACGGCATTGCGAACAATGCCGTTTTTATTGATGCCATGGAGCCTAGCAACAACCGCCGCGCTTTCCGGCCCCGCCGTAGCGGGCTTCTTGCCGCTCCTTGAAAAACTCCTCGTACGTCATCACCGGCTCGCCCGGATGGGTCACCTCCCGGTGGCTGACATACGTGTCGTAATCAGGCAGGCCCATCATCAGGCGCATGCTCTGCCCGAGGTAACGGCCGGCCTTGGCGATGTCGCCTAACATTACTGCGCCTTCGCCAGAACCAACGGACTTTCGTTGACCGTCGGCAGGCTGCTGGCACGCGCCTTGAGCACGGTGCGGATGCCGAACACCAGCACGCTCAGCACGACGATCACGAAGAATCCGGCCAGGCCCGCATCAAGGTAATCGTTGAAGACCACTTGCTGCATCTGCGCCAGCGACTTGGCCGGTGCCAGGATCTTGCCTTCGTCAATCGCTGCCTGGTACTTCGAGGCATGCGCCAGGAAACCGATTTTTGGATCGGCATGGAACATTTTCTGCCAGCCTGCGGTCAGCGTGCACAGCAGCAGCCAGATGGTCGGCACGATGGTCACCCATGCGAATTTGCCGCGCTTCATCTTGAACAGCACGCAGGTACCAAGCATCAGCGCGATGGCCGCCAGCATCTGGTTGGCGATACCGAACAGCGGCCACAAGGTGTTGATGCCGCCCAGCGGATCGACCACGCCCTGGTACAGGAAGTAGCCCCACGCCGCCACGCACAAGCCGGTGGCGACCAGGTTGGCAAACGTGTTTTCGGTCTGTTTCATGGCCGGTACGAACGCGCCCATCAGGTCTTGCAGCATGAAGCGGCCGGCGCGGGTACCGGCATCGACGGCGGTGAGGATGAACAGCGCCTCGAACAGGATCGCGAAGTGGTACCAGAACGCCATCATGGCCTGGCCGCCGATCACGCTCGACAGGATGTGGGCCATGCCCACCGCCAGGGTCGGCGCGCCACCGGCACGCGAGATGATGCTGTGCTCGCCAACGTCCTTGGCGGTTTGCACCAGCATTTCCGGCGTCACGTAGAAGCCCCATTGCGAAATGGCTGCAGCGGCCGATTCTGGCGTGGTGCCGATCAGCGCGGCCGGGCTGTTCATGGCGAAGTAGATGCCGGGCTCGATGGTCGAAGCAGCGACCAGCGCCATGATGGCAACAAACGATTCCATCAGCATGGCGCCGTAGCCGATGTAGCGGGCGTGGGTTTCGTTTTCGATCATCTTGGGCGTGGTGCCCGAAGCGATCAGCGCGTGGAAGCCGGACACGGCGCCGCAAGCGATGGTGATGAACAGGAACGGGAACAAGGTGCCCGACCAGACCGGGCCGGTGCCGTCGATGAACTTGGTCATGGCCGGCATTTTCAGGTAAGGGGCCACCACGATAATGCCCACGGCCAGGCCGACGATGGTGCCGATCTTGAGGAAGGTGGACAGGTAGTCACGCGGGGCCAGCAGCAGCCATACCGGCAGCACCGACGCCACGAAGCCGTAGCCGATCAGCATCCAGGTCAGCTCGGTGCCGGTGAAGTCGAACATCGGCGCCAGGGCCGGGTGTTCCTGCACGTACTGGCCGCCGAAGATGGCAGCCATCAGCAGCACAAAACCGATGATCGACACTTCGCCGATGCGGCCCACGCGGATAAAGCGCGAGTACACGCCCATGAACAGCGCGATCGGGATGGTGGCAATCACCGTGAAGCTGCCCCACGGCGAATGGGTGAGGGCTTTTACGACGATCAGCGCCAGCACGGCCAGGATGATCACCATGATCATGAAGGTGCCCAGCAGGGCGATCATGCCGGGAATTTGTCCGAGTTCGGATTTGATCAGGTCGCCCAGCGAGCGGCCGTCGCGGCGCATGGAAATGAACAGGATAATAAAATCCTGCACCGCGCCGGCGAAGACCACGCCGGCCAGGATCCACAGCATGCCGGGCAGGTAGCCCATCTGCGCGGCCAGGACTGGCCCGACCAGGGGACCGGCGCCGGCAATGGCGGCAAAGTGGTGACCGAACAGCACGTTCTTGTTGGTGGGGACGTAGTCGAGGCCGTCATTGAGGCGTTGCGCCGGCGTCAGTCGCCTGGCGTCGAGCCCGAGCACGTTCTTGGCGATGTACAGGCTGTAGTAACGGTAGGCGATCAGATAGACGCACACGGCGGCAATCACGATCCAGATGGCGCTGATCGACTCGCCGCGCTTCAAGGCAATAAAGCCCAGTGCGGAAGCGCCGAGCAAGGCGACGACGGCCCAGCCCAGCTTGGCGCCGAGTGTCTGGGGTGCGGTTGGAACAGGTGTCATGCTTCCTCCAAGGATGGGGGCTGCTCTTGCCAATTCGGCATCGCGGCAGCTTATGGCGAGTATTCACGAATTACATAATTGAAGCAAGCGCAGGATTACGCAGCTGTGTTGCGTATTTCTACGTAGGGGTGAGGGCGCGGGGAGGCGTAAAATCTCGTCTATACAAAATTCGATGGGAATACCCTCATGAAGTTGCGGCAAAAAGTCATCTTCCTGGCCATTACGCCGCTGATCTTCGCCCTGTGCGCCATCGCACTGGCGGTGCAGCACCAGTCCGCCTTGCTGGCGCAGCAGCAGCGCGACACCATCCAGCAAGCCTACCTGAGCAGCAAGGAGGCCGAACTCAAGCACTACGTGGCGCTGGCCACCCACTCCATTTCGCATTTGTACAATTCGGGCCGCAACGACGAGGCCACCCGCAACGAAGCCAAGCGCATCCTCGAATCGCTCAGCTATGGCGACGATGGCTATTTCTTCCTCTACGATATGCAGGGCAACACCCTGATGCATCCGCGCCAGCCCGACCTGGTAGGCAAAAACCTGTTCGAGATGCGCGATGCGCTGGGCCGGCCCACCATCCAGAACCTGCTGCAGCGCGCGCGCAGCGGTGGCGGGCTGGAGCGCTACATGTGGGTCAAGCCCTCGACCCAGAAAGCGGTGGCCAAGCTCGGCTACGTGATTGCCATGCCAAACTGGGGCTGGATGATGGGCACCGGCATTTATCTCGACGACGTCGATCGGGCGCTGGCGCAGATCGACACCCAGCAGTCCGGCAACATCCACAACACCATGCTGTGGATCGCCCTGATCGCAATTGCCGCGGCGCTGGTGGTGGCCGGCGCCGGGCTGGCGCTGAACGTCAGCGAACACCGGGTGGCCGACGCCAAGCTCAAGGTACTGGCGCAGCGCGTGGTGGAGTCGCAGGAAGAAGAGCGGGCCCGGCTGTCGCGCGACCTGCACGATGGCATCAGCCAGTGGCTGGTGTCGATCAAGCTGCAGATCGAGGCGGGCATGATCCGGCTGGCGTCGCCGAAACCCGAACAGCGCCAGGCCGCCACCGCCGTGTTCGAGCACGCGGCCGACCAATTGAGCAACGTGATGGGCGAGGTGCGCCGCATATCGCACAACCTGCGCCCGGCCATCCTCGACGACCTGGGCCTGGCCGCCGCGCTGCACCACCTGGGCCAGGAGTACACGCTCAGTTCGGGAACCCCGGTACACTTCGATACCACGGGCGCGGTCGATGCCCTGTCGGACGTGGCCAATACCGTGCTGTTCCGGGTAGCGCAGGAAGCGCTCACCAACATCGAACGCCACGCCGGCGCCAGGCACATCGGCATCCGCCTGACCGGCACCGCCGCCGGGGTGACCTTGCGCATCAGCGACGACGGCAACGGTTTTGATGCAGAAAGCATCGCACTGCACCCCAAGCACGGCATCGGCCTGCGCAATATGATGGAACGGATGGACGCCATCGGCGGCCGTTTCGAGATCGTGTCCTCCACTGACGGCACCGTCCTCACGGCTTACGCCGCCTATAACAGCTAAATGACTATGACAACACCTATCAAAATCCTGCTGGTCGATGACCACCCCCTGGTACGCGACGGCCTGCGCGCCCGTCTGGAGGCGATGCCGCAATTCGAGGTGGTGGCCGAAGCTGGCGGCGCCGCCGAAGCGCTGGAGCAGGCGGGCCGCCACGCCATCGACCTGGTCCTCATGGACATCAATATGCGCGGCGCCAACGGCATCGAAGCGACCGCCCAGTTCAAGCAGGCGTTCCCCCGCATTGCCGTGCTGATCCTGTCCATGCACGACAAGCTCGAGTACGTGTCGCAGGCGATCCAGGCCGGCGCGCGCGGCTATGTACTGAAAGATGCGCCGGGCAAGGACATCGTGGTGGCGATCGAAACCGTGATGTCGGGCGGGATTTATTACAGTGCCGCGCTGGCGCGCCAGCTGGCCCAGCCGCAGAACCAGGACAACCAGCTGACCTCGCGCGAGCACGAAGTGCTGCGCCATATCGCCAACGGCGAATCGAACAAGCAGATCGCCCGCGCACTCGACTTGTCGGTGCGCACGGTGGAAACCCACCGCCTCAACATCAAGCGCAAGCTGGGCATCGAAGGGCAGGCCGAACTGATACGCTTCGCAGTGCAGCACGCGCAATAGTGTCTTTGATTTGTATGTATGCAACACTTTAGAGTCACTTTCCTAATAGTATTAAGCTCTTTCTAATATTCCGTGTTTCTGGGGCAATATCTGCTATATTCGGACTGCTTGGAAAAGAGCAATTGTGTAAAAATATAAAATGTTTCCCATCCTGTAAGTTGGCTCACTACTCGTCATATGGCACATCGCACAGGGTCCGAACAACGCGCGCCGAACCTTCAAAGAGAACTTGATGTCTGCGCCTGAAAATAAACCATTCCCACTCGCGGAACTCCAGGCAGTCTCCGACGCCCGCTACGCCTGGGTGGCGTTGGTGCTCACCCCTGCCGGGCACGACGGTGCTGAAGTTACCGACCCGTTTCAGGACGCACTGACCCTGCTCAAAACCCCGGCGGTGTTCGACCTGCTGGCGCCGCTCGACGTGATCGTGCCGGTGGCCGCACCAGCCCGGCTGGAAATGTCGCAACTGTCCACCTTGCCGCCTAACCGCGTGATCCTGCGGGTGCCGGCCGCTGCCTGCGTCGATCCGGCGATACAGAAAAAACTGGCCACCCTGGCCGACGCCGGCTACCGCACCATGACCGACGGCGTGGCGCCGGGCTCGGCCGCCACCCTGTGCAGCGCCCGTTCGCTGATGGTCGATGCTTCCGTGGACTTGCCGCCGGTGGTGGCCCTGATCGGCCAGCCTGGCCCGCACCTTGCCACCAATATGCCCAGCGAAGCGCGCATTGTGGCTTGCGCCGAGGCCGGTTTCAGCTGGTTCATGGGCGACTTTGCCAGCAACCCGGACCACGACAACGCTGGCGACGGCACCTCGCGCAAGCGCCTGCTGGCGCTGCTGGGCTTGCTGGCGCGCGATGCCGATACGCGCGAGCTCGAAGTGCTGCTCAAGCAGGACCCGTCGCTGTCGTACCACCTGTTAAAACTGGTCAACTCGGCCGCGTTCGCGCTCAGTTCGCCCGTGCACAGCTTCAGCCAGGCCATCAACGTGCTGGGCCGGCGCCAGTTGCAGCGCTGGCTGCAACTGCTGCTGTACGCGCGCCAGCAGGACGACGGCCTGCCCAACCCGCTGCTGCCGCTGGCCGCCGTGCGCGCCGCACAAATGGAAGCGCTGGTGCGCTCCCAGGGTGGCGACCGCGACCGGCAGGACATGGCGTTCGTCGCTGGCGTGTTTTCGCTGCTGGACCGCTTGCTCGGCATGGAGATGACCGAAATCGTCGCCGCCCTCAGCCTGGACCTGGACGTGGTGATGGCCTTGCTCGACCGCGCCGGCCCGCTGGGAGAACTGCTCAAGCTGGTGGAAGGCCACGACCGCGCCGCGCTGGCCCAGGCCGGCATCGATGCCGAAACATACTGGCAGACCCAGCTGGAAGCCCACCAGTGGGCGCTGCAGGTCAGCCGGAGCCTGTAACGACCATGCGCAGCCACCCCGTCACGGATTTCATCGCCAACAGCGCCGCCCTCTGCGACGCCGTGCTGCGACTGCGTGGCCACGCGCTGGTGGAGGAACTGGGCCGCATCGTGCGCAGCGTGACCGGCAGTCCGCTCGGCGAATATTTACCGGCCGACGCTGCGTCGCTGCTGGCCAAGCTGCCGGCGCCGGAAATCCACGCCGCCAACGACGCGCCGGTACCCACGCTCACCCAGGATATCTGGTTCGACAGCAAATACTTCGGCCGCTTCACCGTCTCGGGCCGCCTCGACTACAGCGACCTCGACCGCCAGCACCTGGCCAGCCTGGCCACGCTGACCGGCAGCGTGCTGCAAGTGCACTCGCTGGCCCAGCGCAGCACCCACGCGTACAGCCAGGTGGAAGCGAAGTTGCAGCACCAGGCGCAAATCCTCGACCACATCCACGAATCGGTGGTGACGATGGACATGAGCGGGTTCATCCTCAGCTGGAACAAGGGCGCCGAACGGCTGTTCGGCTACACCGCCGTGGAAGCGGTGGGCCGCAACATCCTGTTCCTGTACGAAGACGAAGACATGGGCTTCGACGACCCGTTCGTGGAGCAGGGCGGGCGCCTGATGGAAGTGCGCCGCAAAAAGAAATCGGGGGAAATTTTCTGGGCCAGCCTGTCGCTGTCGCCGCTGTGCGACGCCAACAGCCGCTCGGTGGGCCTGATTGCGTACCTGACCGACATCACCGAACGCAAGATGGCGGAAGAGCGTATCCACCACCTGGCCTATTACGACGCGCTGACCAATCTGCCCAACCGCACCTTGCTGACCAAGCTGGTGGACCAGGCGCTGATGGTGGCCCAGCGCGGCCGCCTGCACGGCTGCGTGCTGTTCATCGACCTCAACCGTTTTAAGCTGATCAACGACACGCTGGGCCGCAAGATCGGCGACGCGCTGCTGTGCGAAGTGGCGCGCCGCTTCCGCACCGTGCTGCGCGACCAGGACCTGGTGGCCCGCCTGGGCGGCGACGAATTTGCCGTGGGCCTGTTCGACATCGGCCAGCATTTCGAAGCGAGCATGGTGGCGCAAAAGCTGCTGGCCACGCTCAACAGCCCGATCATCATCGACGGCCACGACCTGCGCGTGGGCGGCAGCGTGGGCATCAGCGTTTATCCGCAGGACGGCGACGACGCCGAAACCCTGCTGCGCCTGGCCGACATCGCCATGTACCGCGCCAAGCAGGAGGGCGGCAGCGACGGCGACCACGTGGCCTTCTACAGCCAGGACATGAACCAGGGCATGCAGGAACGCATGCGCATCGAAACCGGCCTGCGCGCCGCGCTCGGCAACGGCGAACTGCTGCTGCACTACCAGCCCAAGTTCTGCATCGAGAACGGCAGGATCATCGGCGCCGAAGCGCTGGTGCGCTGGCGCCACCCGGTGCGCGGCCTGGTACCGCCGTCCGAATTCATTCCGCTGGCCGAATCGACCGGCCTGGTGGTGCAAGTGGGGGAGTGGGTACTGGAAGCGGCCTGCGCCCAAGCCAAGCAATGGAAAGACGCCGGCCTGCCGCCGATCCGGCTGGCAGTCAACGTCTCCGCGCGCGAATTCACGTCATCGCTGCCGGGCCGGGTGCAGGACACGCTGGACCGCTACGGCCTGGAGCCAACCTGGCTGGAGCTGGAAATTACCGAAAGCACGCTGATGCACAACATCGACCGCGTGATCGGCATCATGGACCGCATCACCGCCATCGGCGTGACGCTCTCGCTCGACGACTTCGGCACCGGCTACTCGAGCCTGTCGTACCTGAAGCGCTTCCCGATCGACACCCTGAAAATCGACCGGTCGTTCACCATCGGCCTGCCGAGCGACGCCAACGACTGCGCCATCGCCAACACCATCATCAGCATCGCCCAGCAGCTCAAGCACAAGGTGATTGCCGAAGGCGTGGAAACCGTGGAGCAGCTGGCCTTCCTGAAAAACAGCGGCTGCGACGAAGTGCAGGGCTATCTGTTTGCCAAGCCGCTGGAGGCGGACGCCTTCGAGCAGGCGCTGCGCGAGAACTGGGCGCCGGGCCACGCCACGCGCGCCGCCTGAACCGGCGTCGCGCTGACGGCGCTGCGCCACCGGGTCGGCAGCGCTGGCAACAGATAACCTTCTTGCGCGCCTTCGTTACAGGTCCACCTTCATGCTCAGCTTGATCAGGCGCGGCGCGCCGGCGGCCAGCCGGGTACCGGAGCCGGCCCAGTACTGCTTATCGCCCAGGTTTTCCACGTTGACCTGCCACGTGGTCTGCCGACCCATCACCTGGTTGACGTAACGCGCACCGGCGCTGAACAGCGTCACGCCGCCCAGGAATGCCTGGTTCAAATCGTTGACCGGGCGCGCGCTGTAGTAATACGCGCCGCCGTTGACCGACAGGCCGGGCACGGCATCGAACGCATACGACAGGAAGGTGCTGGCCGTGCGCTTGGACGCATTTTCCGGCGCCTTGCCGTTGTAGTCGGCGGTCGTGTGTTCGAACTGCGGGTTGAGCAACTGGCCCGACGTCTGCCACGACAGCTGGCGCGTGAGCTTGCCCTGGGTGGAAATTTCCAGGCCCTGGTAATGCTGCTCGCCGTCGGCCACAAAGTAATTGGCGGCGTTGGTGTAATAGCCGGGGCGGCTGATGTCGAACAGCGCGGCCGACACCAGCGTGCCGTTGGCGGTCAGCCAGCGCGTACCGAGCTCCTTCTGCTTGCTCACACCGGGCGCCATCTTGACGCTCTGGTTGACGGTGCCGGTAGGCCCGGTTTCGCCTTCCTCCAGGCCGCGCGCGGCGGACGCATAGAACGACAGCTGCGGCGACAGTTTATAGATCAGCGACACCATCGGCGTGGTCTTGCTCACGTCGTAGTGGGTGGCGCCCTGGTCGCTCCGGTACGACGAGTGACGCACGCCCAGCACGCTTTGCCATTGCGGCGAGAACTCGATACGGTCGAGCGCATAGATACCCTGGTCGCGCGTTTTCAGCGCAGCCGTGGTCGGCGTGGCGGGCCTGGCGCCGAACATCACGCTCGAGAGCGGAATCGCCACCGGGTTGTACAGGTTTTGCGACGCGATCGTGTAGTTGCTCTGGTAGATGGGGTCCTGGGTTTTTTCGGTGCGGGCAACGCCCACCGTCAGCTCGTGCTTGAGCGGACCGGTCCGGAGATTGCCCACCACCTCGGCGCGCAGCAGGTCGGACCCGGTGACGCTGTGCTGCATATTGCCGGTAATGCGGCCGGCGCCGGTGGCCAGTGCAGCAGCGTTATTCAAACGGAAAATCGGCAGCGTGCGGTCGCGCGCGGTTTGCGAGTGGCCGGCCTCCACGGTCATGGCCCAGCCGTCGGCCAGCGCATAGTCGGCGCGCAACTGGGCATTGTTGGTCGTGGCTTCGAAGCGCGCCCAGTCCGGACCGATCAGCGCCTTCGGATCGACCGCGCGCGGCAGCGTGATCACGCCATTGACGGCGGCAGGCAGCGCCACGCCCGCCTGCTCCGTCACGCGGCGCTGGTCATGTTCGAGATCGGCCTTGAGCAGCAGGCGGTTGGTCACGCGCCAGTCCAGCGCGGCCGAGATGAACTTGCGATTGCCATTGCCCACATCGCGCAGGTACGAGCCCAGCGTGCCACCGGCAGCATTGATGCGCACGCCAAACTGCTGCTGATCGCCAAAGCGGCGGCCCACATCGGCATTGGCCACCGCCGTACCGTTCTGGTCCACCGTCAGACCCACGCTGGTCACCGGCGTACTGCCCGCGCGCTTGGTGACAAAGTTGACCACGCCGGCCGGCGACGTAAAGCCGTAGTACAGGGCGGAAGCGCCCTTGAGCACTTCCACCCGCTCCTTGTTTTCCATCGGCACCTGCGAGAAGTTCATGACGGGCATGGATCCGTTCAGGCGGTAATTGGTACGGTTTTCCACCGCGATGCCGCGAATGACCAGTTGGTCCCAGGTGTCGCCACCGTTTTGCTGGCGCGTGACGCCAGCAGTATTGCGCACCGCATCGTACAGGCCGCCCACCGCCTGCAAATCGATCAGCTCGCGCGTGACCACGTTGACGGTGGAAGGCACGTCCATGATGTTCGAGCCGCGAAAGCTGCCGGCCTCGGTGGTGGTCGGCAGCAAGCCGTCGGCGCGGGCGCCCGTGATCTGCACCGCCTGCAACACCTGCACGTCATCCGGTTGCGCTTGCGCCATCGCCAGGCCGGGCAGGCAGGCCAGGGGCAGGGCGTAGGTGAGCAGGAAGTAGCGGGGGCGGCGGGGGCGGCGGGTAGGCGTCATGGTGGTTTTGTGAAGAGCTAGGTGAGGTGCGCATGATATAGAAAATGAGAACCATTCGCAATTGCGGTCGGTACGTAGGGCGTGGGGCGGTTTCGTCGCCAAAGCGGGGTGGATTCTGTATAATGCCCGCTGACAGGAAACGTGGCCGAGTGGTTGATGGCAGCAGTCTTGAAAACTGCCGACGGTTTGCGCCGTTCGTGAGTTCGAATCTCACCGTTTCCGCCAGGATACAAACAAACCGCCCATGAGGCGGTTTTTTGTTTTCTGGCGGAAGCGAGCAGGGCTCCTGCTGGCCTTTCTTAGCCGGTGACCAAATTACAGATAGCTTTTGTCTATCTTTCACCGCATGACAGTGAGGCGCTGTCAAGCTTAAACAGCTGCCCGAATCAAGACCAAAGTATCGTCACATGGCTCCATTTGCTATGATGTATAGCGCCAAGATCTTTAACAATTTAATAATGCAAAAATCGGTGGAAAATAGAGGTACTGTTTTTCTTTTATTTTTCAAGGACTTATAATTGGAGTGTTCCCCGCGCTCGCGGGGCTGAACCGGGAAAGCAGAGTTTTCCGATACCATCGACGCGGTGTTCCCCGCGCTCGCGGGGCTGAACCGACGATCCGCTTTTGTCCGGCTCGGACTGCGGCGTGTTCCCCGCGCTCGCGGGGCTGAACCGACGACGACCGTGATATCTCGCGTGACGCCGATGTGTTCCCCGCGCTCGCGGGGCTGAACCGTTACTGCTACGTAGCCCGGTGATGCGGTCGAAGTGTTCCCCGCGCTCGCGGGGCTGAACCGCCATATCCGTCCGTGGCAAACGCACCTTTGCGGTGTTCCCCGCGCTCGCGGGGCTGAACCGCTCGACCGTCAATGAACCCACACCAGCAGCACGTGTTCCCCGCGCTCGCGGGGCTGAACCGAGTTGCGGATCAGGGATATCGTGCTCACCAGCGTGTTCCCCGCGCTCGCGGGGCTGAACCGCGATCGATTCCTCGCCGGCGCTGGTCGACGTGGTGTTCCCCGCGCTCGCGGGGCTGAACCGTGGATCATCAACATTGGCGCCTCGGTTAGTGGGTGTTCCCCGCGCTCGCGGGGCTGAACCGATCGTTCCTTCCTTTAGTGCTACTGCCATGTTGTGTTCCCCGCGCTCGCGGGGCTGAACCGTCCTGCATCTGGCTTACGGGCCGGATTAGCTCGTGTTCCCCGCGCTCGCGGGGCTGAACCGCCGCCAGAAAGCCACTGCGGAACGACAGTTTCGTGTTCCCCGCGCTCGCGGGGCTGAACCGCCTGCGGGCAGGCCGGTGGAGAATGGGCGCGGGTGTTCCCCGCGCTCGCGGGGCTGAACCGCCGGTGCGAGACGGCAACGGATTGGTCTGGTCGTGTTCCCCGCGCTCGCGGGGCTGAACCGACCTTTTGGATTGGAAACCCATATGAGCATCAGTGTTCCCCGCGCTCGCGGGGCTGAACCTGCGGCATCATCTCGCGCCTGCAGCAACTGGCTGTGTTCCCCGCGCTCGCGGGGCTGAACCGCTGTCCAATGAGATACAACGCTTGCCGCCGTCGTGTTCCCCGCGCTCGCGGGGCTGAACCGCACGTCTGTTGCTTGGTCGGCTGCGTGCCGTCGTGTTCCCCGCGCTCGCGGGGCTGAACCGTAATGCACGCCAGGCACGATACTGCCCAGCAGGTGTTCCCCGCGCTCGCGGGGCTGAACCGCATCAAGAGAAATTGGATGCTTACGCAAACGCGTGTTCCCCGCGCTCGCGGGGCTGAACCGTGGGTGTCGTCGCCACCGTGGTCAGCAACGATGTGTTCCCCGCGCTCGCGGGGCTGAACCGGGCAACTTTGATGTTGCCCATCTTCGAGAAATGTGTTCCCCGCGCTCGCGGGGCTGAACCGCATCTTCTCGATGTCGAGCGGTGGCACCGTAGGTGTTCCCCGCGCTCGCGGGGCTGAACCGACCTCGACGGCAATCAACCTGTCCACCGCAACGTGTTCCCCGCGCTCGCGGGGCTGAACCGGATAGCGCTGGAAACGTGTACGTGTCCACTGAGTGTTCCCCGCGCTCGCGGGGCTGAACCGACCATTGGTGCTGATCGCATGGTGACGCTCACGTGTTCCCCGCGCTCGCGGGGCTGAACCGTTCCCGCTGTCGCAGGGGTTCCAAACCTTCTGGTGTTCCCCGCGCTCGCGGGGCTGAACCGCCATCACCGACCTGTGATCGCTTGATCGGCGGGTGTTCCCCGCGCTCGCGGGGCTGAACCGTCTCTCGCCACTATGTGGAAGTTGAATTTAGTGTGTTCCCCGCGCTCGCGGGGCTGAACCGCTACGATATCGCGGATTGCATCGAGCGGATCAGTGTTCCCCGCGCTCGCGGGGCTGAACCGCTTCTGTCCGTCTGGTACAGAGTTGTAATACGGTGTTCCCCGCGCTCGCGGGGCTGAACCGCTCTCCTACTGGGAGGCGCTCAAAAACATGGGGTGTTCCCCGCGCTCGCGGGGCTGAACCGTACGGCAAGAGCCTGACCGCGCAGCAGCGTGCGTGTTCCCCGCGCTCGCGGGGCTGAACCGCTGCGCATTACTGCTGGCGCTGCTGCTGGCGGGTGTTCCCCGCGCTCGCGGGGCTGAACCGGCTCGAAAAAATATTCGTAATAGTCGGAAGGTGTGTTCCCCGCGCTCGCGGGGCTGAACCGCAGGCGAGACTTATCCGCAGCTTTTCGCGGAAGTGTTCCCCGCGCTCGCGGGGCTGAACCGCGGCCTTCGTTTTCTGTCCGACGTGCCGCCGGGTGTTCCCCGCGCTCGCGGGGCTGAACCGCTGGACCATCAACCTTCGATGCGCACGTGGTTGTGTTCCCCGCGCTCGCGGGGCTGAACCGAATTCTAATGGTATGCCTGGCTATCCTTCGTCGTGTTCCCCGCGCTCGCGGGGCTGAACCGAAGCGATCAACTGCCATCACAACTACGTGGTAGTGTTCCCCGCGCTCGCGGGGCTGAACCGCGACGATCAAATGCTGGTGCGCGGTGAAATTCGTGTTCCCCGCGCTCGCGGGGCTGAACCGACGACGCACTAGCAGGCGCGTTCTATTCACTGGTGTTCCCCGCGCTCGCGGGGCTGAACCGGCATGGAGGTGCGTGTGGTGGGCTACATCGAAGTGTTCCCCGCGCTCGCGGGGCTGAACCGTACATTGACTGCGCCATACGCCACCGTGCAACGTGTTCCCCGCGCTCGCGGGGCTGAACCGCGTACTTCGTACCAACTGGTACGGATTACTTCGTGTTCCCCGCGCTCGCGGGGCTGAACCGGAAAAATCACCATCAACGATGGCGCTGGCATCGTGTTCCCCGCGCTCGCGGGGCTGAACCGCGATTGGTGTCCAGCCCTTTGCGTGTGCGGTACGTGTTCCCCGCGCTCGCGGGGCTGAACCGCGTCCTGTCCATGAGTTTCCTACTTAACGTGAGTGTTCCCCGCGCTCGCGGGGCTGAACCGGCGAGTTGGCGCGCAGCACGCTGTAAGCCGTGGTGTTCCCCGCGCTCGCGGGGCTGAACCGAACGCGGCCAGTTGCAGCCTATCCCCGATACCGTGTTCCCCGCGCTCGCGGGGCTGAACCGACCAGATCATCACCCAGCGCGACGCCTTCCACGTGTTCCCCGCGCTCGCGGGGCTGAACCGCAGATCGATGTGCCGGGCGTGTAGCTGCCGTCGTGTTCCCCGCGCTCGCGGGGCTGAACCGGCTGCTAATCCGGATTGGGAGGTCCCGTTCTAGTGTTCCCCGCGCTCGCGGGGCTGAACCGCTATTACAAGCGCTAAGATGGCGTTTCGCATAGTGTTCCCCGCGCTCGCGGGGCTGAACCGGCGAGCACGGGTGTCCTGCAATCTTTTCTGGTGTGTTCCCCGCGCTCGCGGGGCTGAACCGGCTGGGACTGTGCTCGGCGCCGGCGCCCGTGCGTGTTCCCCGCGCTCGCGGGGCTGAACCGCAGTGAGCGCGAACCATGCTGCGGTCTTCGGTGGTGTTCCCCGCGCTCGCGGGGCTGAACCGGTGGGCCGCATCCGGTTGAAAAACGTGGTGGGGTGTTCCCCGCGCTCGCGGGGCTGAACCGCCACCTCATGATTATTGAGAGTCATCGGTATTGTGTTCCCCGCGCTCGCGGGGCTGAACCGCGGCCATCTCCGCAGCGACGGTGGCCTGAGCGGTGTTCCCCGCGCTCGCGGGGCTGAACCGTTTCCCTCCATGAAATAGTGCAGAGCGTTGCCGTGTTCCCCGCGCTCGCGGGGCTGAACCGCGAGTGTACGAAGAGCGCGGAGAGCAGATCAAGTGTTCCCCGCGCTCGCGGGGCTGAACCGCCTGGGATCGTCATTTTCGTGGCCGAGTTGGCGTGTTCCCCGCGCTCGCGGGGCTGAACCGCGTACGGCGCCGATCGAGAGAATGGCCGCGTCGTGTTCCCCGCGCTCGCGGGGCTGAACCGTGAGTCTGTCGCTGCTGCGCGCCCTGTTCAACGTGTTCCCCGCGCTCGCGGGGCTGAACCGCCTGAATGGCTCGCTGTCCACGCTGCGCGGCAGTGTTCCCCGCGCTCGCGGGGCTGAACCGCCGCATCCGCTCCTAACGCGGCTCTGGTGGCGGTGTTCCCCGCGCTCGCGGGGCTGAACCGGCTGCTGCCCCTGTGGTGCCTGTAGCAGCACAGTGTTCCCCGCGCTCGCGGGGCTGAACCGCCAATTCTTTTTCCAGATAGCTGATGCGTTCCGTGTTCCCCGCGCTCGCGGGGCTGAACCTATTCGGCTACACCCGCGTATCTTCTCAGGAACGTGTTCCCCGCGCTCGCGGGGCTGAACCGCATTCTTCGCACGTTACTGGCGGCGGGGGCGCTTGTTCCCCGCGCTCGCGGGGCTGAACCGGCGGCCTATGCGGTGCGCAGCGTTGCCAGCAAGTGTTCCCCGCGCTCGCGGGGCTGAACCGCAGGACGGCAGATTTCGCCAGGTGAGCAATAGGTGTTCCCCGCGCTCGCGGGGCTGAACCGCTCACTGATTTTCTTTTTCGCTGCAACGAGTAGTGTTCCCCGCGCTCGCGGGGCTGAACCGAAACCGGGCGAGACGTATTTGCGTAGCAAATCGTGTTCCCCGCGCTCGCGGGGCTGAACCGCCAGCTTGCGCGGTATTCAATGAGCGGCGCAGGTGTTCCCCGCGCTCGCGGGGCTGAACCGGTGATCAGCTGGTTACCAGACGCATCGCGACCCGTGTTCCCCGCGCTCGCGGGGCTGAACCGACGGCGCCGAAGCCCCCTTGATCTAACCCTTCGTGTTTCCCGCGCTCGCGGGGCTGAACCGTTGTAGGCGACGAGCACCGGGGCGCCGGCCGATGTGTTCCCCGCGCTCGCGGGGCTGAACCGGCCATGGACGCTACGCGGACGGTCATCGAGAAGTGTTCCCCGCGCTCGCGGGGCTGAACCGTCGTGAACGTTGGTCCACGTAGGCGTAGCAGCGTGTTCCCCGCGCTCGCGGGGCTGAACCGGACTATGACATGCGTATCGCTCAGTGCATCGTGTGTTCCCCGCGCTCGCGGGGCTGAACCGACACGAGGTGGCCATGCCCGACACTACCCGCCGTGTTCCCCGCGCTCGCGGGGCTGAACCGGCGGCGCGGTTGAGCCCATGATGCTCAAGGGTGTGTTCCCCGCGCTCGCGGGGCTGAACCGGCCGTCAGCACAGCGTCGAGGTGCTGCATGACGTGTTCCCCGCGCTCGCGGGGCTGAACCGGCGGCGCGGTTGAGCCCATGATGCTCAAGGGTGTGTTCCCCGCGCTCGCGGGGCTGAACCGGAATACGCGAACCGAACTAGCCACGTTTTGAGGTGTTCCCCGCGCTCGCGGGGCTGAACCGCAGCTCGCGTTCTCGCTGGGGCAGGTGGGCCGGTGTTCCCCGCGCTCGCGGGGCTGAACCGCCAACTTGTGGAATTTATTGTGGGCATACCACGTGTTCCCCGCGCTCGCGGGGCTGAACCGGCTTACTGGTACGGCCTGGGCAACCAGTATCAGTGTTCCCCGCGCTCGCGGAGCTGAACCGTCGATGCTCGGGGAGGTGGCCTGCAACATGAAGTGTTCCCCGCGCTCGCGGTGCTGAACCGGTGCAATGGCTCGGCCGCACCGGTGCGCCGGAGTGTTCCCCGCGGGGCTGAACCATTCAGGCGTCACGCCCATAGCGTCACGCCGTCGTGTTCCCCGCGCTCGCGGGGCTGAACCGGCCAAATCCGCGAAGAGTTCGAGGACTCCGACGTGTTCCTGGCGCTCGCGGGGCTGAACCGCGTGGAAAATCAACCTTAAACTCTACTCCCGGGTGTTCCCCGCGCTCGCTGGGCTGAACCGTCGGCCTGTGCGTGAACTTCGACAAAACCAATGTGTTCCCTGCATTCAAGGAGCTAAGCTGCGCGACTTTCGCCACAGTGGCACGTTTATCGGGTGCTCCCCGCCACCAAAACGCCACAAAAATTATTGCTAAAAAAAAATAAAGGTTTCATTTTCTAATAAAATAAATTACATTTGTTTTTTTTGTAAAACTCCGCATCTGCCAATGACCGACAATGCAGCAATTAACCAATTCTGGAACTACTGGGGCAAGGCAAAACCTGCTGATAGCGGGCCGAAATTTCATCGGCTGGTTTATCACAGCCTCGACGTGGCCGCAGTTGGTGAGGCATTTCTGGAGCAATCTCCCGCGCTGCTCGATCTTTTTTGCCACCGTCTGCAGTGCTCGCGCGCAGCGTTTCTTTCGCTAGCCAGTTTTTTCCTTGCCCTGCATGATTTGGGGAAATTCAGTAATACATTTCAATTGCAGCGTGCAGATCTTGTTATGGATTTGCAGGGGCGTGAAGCCAGTGCCAGAAACTATTCGGAGCGACACGACACGCTTGGATTCTGGATATGGAAAGAGGTGGCCAGGGATGGCATACTCGACGATATCGGCCTGACCGGCATCGGGCCAGCGATCAATGACTGGATGCGGGCAGTCTGCGGTCATCATGGCATGCCGCCCAAGGATAGGGGCGAGACCGATTATCACTTTCGTCGCGAGGACGAACGTGCGGTCGCTGAATTCATCAAGGCGATGGCCGCTCGCTTGCTCAGTGACGAGGCAAAGCGCGTGCCGGAACTAACCGGCGACGGTTTTGAAGATATCAGCCCATCATTGTCCTGGTGGTTCGCCGGCCTGACGGTGCTGGCCGACTGGCTTGGTTCGAATACCGTCTTCTTTGCCTACCACGACGAGTCCGGCTGCCTCGATGCCTACTGGGACGAGGCTCGCGTCAAGGCACGCGAAGCGCTGGCTGCTACGGGAGTCTTGCCGGTACCGGTTGCACAGGATAAAACGCTGCGCGACTTCTTTCCCTATATCGAGAATGCATCGCCCTTGCAGGCATGGGCGCAAAGCGTCGAGCTACCCAACACACCGCAAATTTATTTACTGGAAGATGTGACCGGCGCTGGCAAGACCGAGGCGGCGATGATACTGGCGTATCGCTTGATGGCGCAGGGCGCGGCCCAGGGATTTTTTGTCGGCTTGCCCACCATGGCCACCGCCAATGCCATGTACGGACGCGTGTACGAGGTCTATCAAAAATTGTTCGACGGCGATGCCAGCCTGGCGCTGGGCCACGGTTTCAGGGACCTGGTTGAACGGTTTGCCGAGTCGGTGTTGCCACCTGGCCCAAGCGAGCGCGATGCCGCCCAGCGTGACGACACGGCCAGCGCACGCTGCACGGCCTGGCTGGCGGATCACAACAAGCGGGTGTTGTTGGCGCCGGCCGGCGTGGGCACCGTGGATCAGGCTTTATTGGCGGTTCTGCACAGCAAACACCAGTCATTGCGCTTGCTGGGACTGTTCAACAAGGTGCTTATCATCGATGAGGTGCATGCCTGTGACCTATACATGGAAGGCGTCCTGAAAGTATTGCTGCGATTTCATGCAAGCATGGGCGGTTCGGCGATCCTGCTATCGGCCACCTTGCCGAACCGAATGAAGTCCGGCCTGTTGCGTGCCTATGCTGGGGGCAGTACTTCGGGCCTGGCGCTGCCGCCACTCGAAGAAACGTATCCGCTGGCAACGCGCTGGTGCCAGGGCGATGCGGAGCTCTTGCAGGAAAAGCTGGCATCGCGGCCCAATGTTTCCCGAACCGTAAAAGTACGTTACCTGTGCGACAAAGAGCAGCTATATGCTGATGTCCTTGCTGCCTTGGCCGATGGCAAATGTGTCGGCTGGATCCGCAACACCGTTGGCGATGCGGTCGATGCGTACGCGCACCTGGTCCGTCACATTGCACCGGAAAAAATCACGCTGTTCCATGCGCGCTTTGCACTGGGCGACCGCCTGAAGACCGAGGAAAAAGTTCTGGCGTTATTTGGCGATAAAAGCAGTCCAGCTCAACGCCAGGGGAGGTTGATGATCGCCACCCAAGTAGCCGAGCAGTCGCTGGACGTCGATTTTGACGTACTGATTTCGGACCTGGCGCCGATCGACCGGCTGCTGCAGCGGGCCGGACGTGCCCATCGTCACATCCGCGATACCGTGGGTGAACGGTTGCGGCAGAGCGATGTCGTAGATCAGCGCGGTGGTTCCAGTCTGTGGGTACTGGCGCCGCCCTGGACCGAGGCGCCAGCGGGTGACTGGTATGGCGCCTCTTTCAAGGCCGCGCAATATGTCTATGACCGCCATGACCAGATGTGGCTTACCGCCAAGGCCTTGCAGGAGGGGCAGTTCAGCATGCCAGGCGATGCCCGTCGCCTGATCGAAATGGTGTACTCGGGCGAGGAAGAGGTGCCGGCTACTTTGCACGAGGGCGCCATCAAGGCAGAAGGCAAAGGATGGGCACACGCCAGCCAGGCGCAAATGAATTCGTTACCTTTTGATAAAGGCTACACACGTGGCGAAGTGGGCGACTGGTGGGCCGATACCAAGACGCCGTCGCGCCTCGGCGAAGAAACGCGGGAAGTCATGCTGGCCAAGTGGGTGGATGGACACTTGCTGCGCTGGGATGAGCGCGTCTGGCCTTACAGCATGGTCAAGCTGGCGGCCAGAAAAATGGGAAATATCGAATTGACAGGCAGCGACGAGGAACGCGAGGTGTACGACGCGTTGCTCAAGACTTTGCCCTCGGAGGGCAAATATTGCACCTTGCTGCCGCTCACCTTGCGGCCCGATGGCAGCTGGCAAGGCCAGGCTTGGAGCGCAGCGAAAGATGAGCGCGACAAGTCCGTGCGCTTGTTGACATGGCTGTACGACGATGAGCTTGGATTGCGGATCAGGGAGTCCGATGCAACGGATGCTGCATCGGACTGAGCCCCGCAATGGCGGGGAACGACGCTATGTAGCGATTGCTGCCCCACTACGTCAATGGTTCATCCCCAAGCTTTGGGGAAGTGCGCACTCTAGCACGACTGGATTACGCGTCCGCTAACCGCTCCCAAAGAAAATTTCCTTTCAGGTTGCCGTTGCCAGAAAAGTACGCTATTCTAACTGGGGTGGATTCTCTGTCCCCACTAAGTCAACTTAATTTAATTAGGCGGAGGCTTTAATGATCTCACTGCTGTTGGAGAAATGGCTGCCAGTACGCCGAGCCGATGGTCGGCAAGACTGGATAACACTTCCTCAAATCGGCGAGCCCGACATCATCGGTTTCGCCGCCAACCGCGCCGACTTTAACGGCGCGCTGGCGCAGTTCGTGATCGGCCTGCTGCAAACGGTATCGCCGGCCACAACCAATGCGGAGTGGCGCAAGTGGTTCAAAACGCCGCCTGCGCCGGAGCAGCTGGCCGCCTGGTTCGAGCCTGTGGCAGCCGCGCTCAGGTTCGATGGCGACGGCCCGCGCTTCATGCAGGATCTCGGCCTGGACGGTGGTGCCGAATGCACCATCGATGCGTTGCTGATCGACGCGGCTGGTGGCTCTGCCGTGGACAAGAATACCGACCATTTCGTCAAGCGCGGTACGGTCAACGGCATGTGTCCGCATTGTGCCGCCACGGCGCTATTCACGCTGCAAACCAATGCACCGGCGGGCGGAGCCGGCCACCGCACCAGCCTGCGCGGCGGCGGTCCGTTGACCACGCTGCTGGTGGCGTCGGCGGCGCAAAGCTTGTGGCACGACCTGTGGTTGAACGTGCTGCCCCAGCGCCAGTTCCTGGAACGCAGTGGCGATGTGCAGAAAACCGCGCCGTTCTTTACTTTTCCCTGGTTGGCCGATATCGCCAGAATCCAGGCTTCCGGCACCGAAACCCAGCCGATGCAAGTCCATCCGCACCACGTATTCTGGGCCATGCCGCGCCGCATACGTTTCGACTTTGACGACGTGCGTGCCGGGCAATGCGATATCTGCAAACGCGAATCGACGCAGCTGCTCCAGCGCTATGTCACCAAGCCGCAAGGGCTGAACTACAAGGGGCCATGGCGCCATCCGTACTCTCCTTACTACAACACCAAGGAAGGCTGGTTGCCCGTGCATCCCCAGCCCGGCGGATTCAGTTACCGTAACTGGCTGGGCTGGGCTTTGGGTAGCCAGAGCAGCAAGAAGGAAGTGCAGGCAGCGGCCACCATCAACCACGTTATCGAGCAGGAAGTCCTGGAACGGGGCGAGGCCATTCGGCTCTGGGTGTTCGGATATGACATGGACAACATGAAGCCACGCTGCTGGTACGAAACGACCTTTCCCTTGTACCGGTTGAGCGACTGCCCACCGAAGCAGAAAGAAAATCTTCAAAAACTGGCCGGCATATTGATCGAGGCGGCTGAGCAAAGCGTATTTTATCTGCGTCAGGCCGTCAAGCAGGCATGGTTCGGTGACAGCGATGCGCGTGGCGACCTGAGTTTTGTTGACAAGATGTTTTGGGATAGCACCGATGCGGCGTTTTATGGCCACTTGAAGGCACTGATAGAACAAGCCGCCACCGAAGCCGGACTGGGAAGGCTCGACGAAGCGTATGCCCAGCAACACGCCAGCCAGTGGCACAAGGAACTGAGCAAGAAAGCGCTGCACCTGTTCGATGCGGACATCGTGGGCGCCGGGCCGATAGCCCAGCAAGATCCACAACGCATTGCGGTGGCTTACCGGGGATTGAAGTACAACCTCGACGGCAAGGCGCTCAGAGCCATCCTTGGCTTGCCGTTGCCGCCGGCTGACAAGGCGGTCAAGAGCAAGCCTGGCAGCCCATCCGAAAGACAACCTTCCTAGGAGGAGTTATGGAAAACAATATCGTGATCAAAGCCGACAGCGCCATCGGCAAGGGGCTGTTGACCTGGTGGAAAGGGCTGGAGGAAGACCGCGCCACCCGCGCCATGTTGCGGCGTTGCGCCACAATTGACGAGATCGTCCTTTGTCCTGCCTACCAGCGCTTTTATCGCTACATGCTGGCCTGCGGTTGGCCGGTGGATGCGGACGAATGGCAGCGCGACAAACTGGCGGCGATTGCCGGTCTGGTCGCCTGGATCAAGCTCGATAGCGCGCATGATTTGCCGTATCAAATGTCGGAGCAGGACGGCGACCGGCCGTTGCTCTCGGAACTGCGGTTCCGGGCGCTGCTCAAGCTGGAGCATACCGACGAGTTATACGCGGGCTTGCGCCGTGCCTTGCCCGTGATCGGTCACCAGGCCAGCGTGATTCAACTGGCCAAAGACGTTTACTGGTGGGGCGACGGTATCAAGAAGCACTGGGCCTATAACTATCGCTGGCAACAGAAGTAGTCGTCACACGTTCGCTTTTTCATCGCGTTTGTTCCACTTCATTCGAGGAAATCATGTCCCGCTTTATTCAACTGCACGTTTTGACCAGCTATCCACCATCGAACCTGAACCGCGACGACACCGGCAGCCCGAAGACCGCCATCGTCGGTGACTGCACCCGCTTGCGCATCTCGTCGCAAAGCCTGAAGCGCGCCTGGCGCACTTCCGATATCTTTGCAGCGAGCCTGAAGGGCAACGTCGGCACCCGCACCAAGGAAATTGGCGTGACCGTGTATGAAGACTTGCTCAAAAAAGGCATCTCGGAAAAAAACGCGCGCGAATGGGCGCGGACGATTGCCGGGTGCTTCGGTAAATTGAAAGCTGAAAAGAAGCCGGAAAAAAAGGATGCCGACAAGGCCGCCGATAAAAAGGAAACAGACAAAAAGGTCAACAAGAACGAGGACTTGCACGTCGAACAACTGGTGCATTTCAGCCCGGAGGAACTGGCTGCCATCAGCGCCCTGGTAGCGCAACTGGCGGAAAACAAGGCAGCGCCGGAAAAAGGCGATCTGGAACTGCTGCGCAAGGACAGCACGGCGGTTGACATTGCCATGTTCGGCCGCATGCTGGCCTCGACACCGGTCTTTAACACCGAAGCGGCGGTGCAGGTCGCGCACGCCATCACGGTGCACAAGGCGGCGGTGGAAGACGATTATTTCATTGCAGTCGATGACCTCAATAACGGCGAAACCGACGCCGGCGCAGCCCACATCGGCGAACTCGGCTTTGGCGCCGGCGTGTTTTACCTGTACATCTGCATCGACAAGGAGCAGTTGGCAAAAAACCTCGGTGGCGATGACGCACTGGTTGCCAAGGCACTGTCAGGTTTATTGCATGCCGTGACCAAGGTTTCCCCAACCGGCAAGCAAAACAGTTTCGCCTCGCGCGCGTATGCCGGTTACGTGCTGGCCGAAAAAGGCGATCAGCAGCCGCGCAGCCTGGCGCAGGCTTTCCTGGCGCCGGTCAAGGGACAAAATATCCTGAACAGCGCAGTCAAGGAGCTGAACGCACGGCGCGACAATTTCGACGCCATCTACGACGCATGCGCCGATGAAAGCAAGGTGCTCGATGTGGAAGCTGGTACAGGCAGCCTGGCCGAAGTCATCGATTTCGTCGTCGCCTGAGCACCATGGAAACCCTGATCTTCCAGTTGCAGGGACCGCTGTCGTCCTGGGGCGAGCCAGCGGTGGGCGAATATCGTCCCACGGCGGAATACCCGAGCCAGTCGGCCATCCAGGGACTGCTGGCAGCCGCATTGGGCATCGTGCGCGAAGATGCCGACGCCCAGGCAGCGCTGGCCGCCAGCTACCGCATGGCTGTCGGTGTGATCAGCCCGGGACGCCTGCTGCGCGACTATCAAACGGCCCAGGTGCCCAGCCGGGCCGACCTCAAGAAGCGGCCGCAGGCAACCCGGCGTGACGAACTGTCGCTGCCCAAGTACGACCTGAACACCATTTTATCGACGCGCGATTTCCGCCTGGATGCATCGGCCGTGGTGGCATTGCAAATGCTCGACGGTGCTGCTTACCCACTGGCCCGGATTGCGGAAGCATTGCGGCGGCCGAAGTTCCTGCTGTACCTGGGGCGGAAATCGTGCCCGCTGGCGGCGCCGCTGCACCCGGTGCTGCTCGATGTCTCCACCGTCAGCGAGGCCATGACGGCCTATCTGGAGCAACTGTCGGCGTTATCGGCCAGTCATGGCATTCGAGCGAAAGCGCCGTCGATACTCAGGAAAATCGCCTGGGGCGATGACTTTGGCGTCGATGATGTCGCCACGATCGGTCGTCAGCGCGATCTTAGCCTGCTCCGTAAAGACCGGGTGTTGGCGCGCAAAGGTTGGCAATTTGGCGACCGCCGCGAACACATCGCATTGTTGGAAGAGGAATGAACCCATGTATTTCAGTGTGATTAATCCAGCCTCCGAGCATGTACGCGCCGCCGTGCGCGACATGGCTCACGCGCCGTATGGCCTGCACCAGTGGCTGTGGAAGTTTTTCAAGGGCGACGACGAGGCCTCACGCGACTTCATTTTCCGTCGCCACGATATCGACGGTTTGCCGCGCGTGTACGTGGTGTCGGCACGACCGCCGGTTGCCTTCAGCGACGACTGGGAGCTGCAAACCCGTCCCTATGCGCCATTGGCCAGGGCGGGGCAGCGGCTTTCGTTTGTGCTGTGCGCCAATCCCGTGATCAGCAAGAGGGACGACGCCGGCAAATCACGCCGGCACGACGTGGTGATGCAGGCGAAAAAATCATTGCCGCCCGCCGACCGCCCGGCAGCGGCCGAGCTGGTTGAGCAAACGTGCCTGGCCTGGTTGCAAGCGCGTGCCGCCAGGGCCGGCTTCGAACTGGTGGGGGCGACCGTGGACGCCTATAGGCAGCAGCAGGCCAACAAGCGCAGCAACGGTGCACCGATCCAGTTCAGCAGCGTGGAGTTTTCCGGTGAGTTGGTGGTGCGCGATCCGGACGCCTTTCAGCAAACGCTGTTGAAAGGGTTAGGCCATGCCAAGGCATTCGGCTGCGGCCTGATGCTGGTGAAACCAGTCGCGGAGCGTTGAGCGATGCTGCCGCCGCTCAAACCGATTCCCATCAAGGAGCGCCTGTCGGTACTGTTTGTGGAGCGCTGCCAGCTTGACGTGCTCGATGGTGCATTCGTCGCGGTGGACCAGCACGGAGTGCGCATGCATATCCCGGTTGGCGGCGTGGCCTGCCTGATGCTGGAGCCGGGCGTGCGCGTATCGCACGCCGCCTGCGCGCTGGCGGCGCGGGTTGGCACGTTGCTGGTGTGGATAGGGGAGGGCGGGGTACGCGTGTATTCGTCGGGCCAGCCCGGCGGCGCGCGCGCCGATCGCCTGCTGTACCAGGCCAAGCTGGCATTGGACGACGATGCCCGCCTGAAGGTCGTGCGCGCCATGTACAAATATCGCTTTGGCGAGGAACCGCCGCAACGGCGCAGCGTGGAACAACTGCGTGGCGTGGAGGGCGCCCGCGTACGCGCCACCTATCAACTGTTGGCGCGCCAGTTTGGCGTTGACTGGAAAGCGCGCAACTATGACCGCGACGACTGGGATGCGGCCGACATTCCGAACCGCTGCCTGTCGGCCGCCACGTCGTGCTTGTACGGCGTGACCGAGGCTGCGGTACTGGCTGCTGGCTATGCGCCCGCCATCGGCTTCATCCACACCGGCAAAGCACTGTCGTTTGTGTACGATATCGCCGACCTTTACAAGTTCGACACGGTGGTGCCGATCGCTTTCGCGGTGGCCGCCAAGCCGGTCGCCAATGTTGAGCGCGAGGTGCGTATGCGCTGTCGCGACGCATTCCGCCAGTCCAAGCTACTCGAGCGCATCATCCCCGACATCGAGACCTTGCTGGCCGAGGGCGGCATGACGCCGCCCGTCGCTCACGCCGAATCGGTGGCGCCCGCCATCCCCAACCCGGAGAGCATCGGCGATGTTGGTCATCGTTCTTGAAAACGCGCCGCCACGACTGCGCGGCCGGCTCGCCATCTGGCTGCTGGAAATCCGCGCCGGTGTCTACGTCGGCAACTACTCGCGCCGCCTGCGCGAGCACATCTGGGCCCAGGTCGAAGAGGGTATCGAAGACGGCAACGCCGTCATCGCCTGGCGCAGCAGTACCAATGAGGCAGGTTTCGACTTTCTGACCCTGGGAGAAAACCGGCGCATGCCGGTCGAAATGGATGGTATCAGACTGGTATCGTTCTTCCCTCCAGCCATCGAAGACGAGCAATAACGGCTCGTTCTTTTCTGTTGTTCTTTAATAAATAAAATAGCTTGTAAAATCGGTGGGAAATTGAGGGGGTGATTTTCCCTTATTTTTCAATGGGTTATAATTGGTGTGTTCCCCGCGCTCGCGGGGCTGAACCGGAGGAGCGCGAACAGGTGCGGCGCGCCCTCGTGTGTTCCCCGCGCTCGCGGGGCTGAACCGGTCACGCATAGCATCCAGCGCGAGTCCGCGAAGTGTTCCCCGCGCTCGCGGGGCTGAACCGCTCTCAAAGCAGGGCCGGCATCGCGGGATCACGTGTTCCCCGCGCTCGCGGGGCTGAACCGGGCAGGGCGGGGCTATCTGATCAGGCGTGGCCGTGTTCCCCGCGCTCGCGGGGCTGAACCGCGCCGTGGCCTGGTGCTGCGCAACGTGCGCGGGTGTTCCCCGCGCTCGCGGGGCTGAACCGTGTGGCTGATGATCCCGGAAGAGGTCCGGCGCGTGTTCCCCGCGCTCGCGGGGCTGAACCGTATCACGCCGTGCTGGCGAAAAGCGGCACGCTGTGTTCCCCGCGCTCGCGGGGCTGAACCGGCGATCCACATCGACCTGAATGGCGGCCTGGTGTGTTCCCCGCGCTCGCGGGGCTGAACCGGAATCGCCATTGATCGCCGTGGTTCCGTGCTGGTGTTCCCCGCGCTCGCGGGGCTGAACCGCCTGTAGCAAACTCAATAAGCTTAAACCCTACGTGTTCCCCGCGCTCGCGGGGCTGAACCGCTATGGGGCGCCACGCTGGTAGGCGATGGTCCGTGTTCCCCGCGCTCGCGGGGCTGAACCGATAGCGAATTCACGAACACCCTGTTGACTGAAGTGTTCCCCGCGCTCGCGGGGCTGAACCGGGCGGCGGCCATATCCCTGCGCTGGAAGTCACGTGTTCCCCGCGCTCGCGGGGCTGAACCGTGTTCCATATTGCCGACAATGGCGTCGGTTTCGTGTTCCCCGCGCTCGCGGGGCTGAACCGCAAAGGGCAGCTGCCCCGCGCTGCGCGACAAGGTGTTCCCCGCGCTCGCGGGGCTGAACCGGCGTTGGCCGCTGTCATACCGGCGATGATCCAGTGTTCCCCGCGCTCGCGGGGCTGAACCGGACCCGACCAGGCCGGAACTGAAACCGGTGAAGTGTTCCCCGCGCTCGCGGGGCTGAACCGTGTACGCCGAGGATGGCGCCACCGTATTGGCCGTGTTCCCCGCGCTCGCGGGGCTGAACCTTCGTCAACGGCGGCGACGTCGCCACCTTCGGCGTGTTCCCCGCGCTCGCGGGGCTGAACCGTCGTACATCACCCACGGCCCGCAACAGGTGGTGTGTTCCCCGCGCTCGCGGGGCTGAACCGCCCGACCAGAACGTCGATTCTGCTTTCATTTTGTGTTCCCCGCGCTCGCGGGGCTGAACCGCGCGGTCAACGCCGGCCAGGTGGCCAGCAGCTGTGTTCCCCGCGCTCGCGGGGCTGAACCGCAACCGTGATTGCCATGGCGCCCATGTGAAGCGTGTTCCCCGCGCTCGCGGGGCTGAACCGTTGGTTAGCAAGCGCGAATTGGTGGCAGCAATGTGTTCCCCGCGCTCGCGGGGCTGAACCGTGCTCGCCAACCGTCACGCGGACCGTGTTCGCGTGTTCCCCGCGCTCGCGGGGCTGAACCGGTGACGATGTCTTTCACCGCATAGGACACGCCGTGTTCCCCGCGCTCGCGGGGCTGAACCGTCGAGTATTGCGCATCGGAGTTGACAGCGCTCGTGTTCCCCGCGCTCGCGGGGCTGAACCGGCGGGTTCCCAGTTCGATATGTGCCAACTGCTGTGTTCCCCGCGCTCGCGGGGCTGAACCGCTCGCCATGGATAGTGGTGCGGCCGACGTGTAGTGTTCCCCGCGCTCGCGGGGCTGAACCGTCGAATCCCTCACCGAACAGATCGACGTTGACGTGTTCCCCGCGCTCGCGGGGCTGAACCGTACACCTTGGCGTGGAACATCTATCGACTCGCGTGTTCCCCGCGCTCGCGGGGCTGAACCGCGATCTCACTTGGCGCCCAGTAGACATATTGGGTGTTCCCCGCGCTCGCGGGGCTGAACCGTAAACGTTATGTTTCTAACGTTTAATTTGAACGTGTTCCCCGCGCTCGCGGGGCTGAACCGCGCAATACCCCTCCTTCAACGCCCTGTCGAGGGTGTTCCCCGCGCTCGCGGGGCTGAACCGGCTAATGGAATCAGGATCCACCAACGTGTCTTGTGTTCCCCGCGCTCGCGGGGCTGAACCGGACATGAAGCGCTTTTTTCAGCTGTGCATCAAGTGTTCCCCGCGCTCGCGGGGCTGAACCGTATGTGAGCGATTTGGAAGAGCATAGGCATAAGTGTTCCCCGCGCTCGCGGGGCTGAACCGGCCTATAAACGATGTTCTGCACCGCGTTACCGGTGTTCCCCGCGCTCGCGGGGCTGAACCGAAAAAATCCAGGCCGTTTTGATGATCCTCGCAGTGTTCCCCGCGCTCGCGGGGCTGAACCGAATTACCGTGACTTTTGAGACCGGGGAAACTAGTGTTCCCCGCGCTCGCGGGGCTGAACCGGCCACCGCACCGACCCCGGCCCAGGTCGCGCAGTGTTCCCCGCGCTCGCGGGGCTGAACCGGCCCGGAGGGATCGGCTGCGTGCTGCTGGTGTGTGTTCCCCGCGCTCGCGGGGCTGAACCGAAGTGGGACGCGCGATACTCGAACTGAGGAGTGTTCCCCGCGCTCGCGGGGCTGAACCGATTCCCGACTATGCTCCACTCTGTCGGGCGGTGTGTTCCCCGCGCTCGCGGGGCTGAACCGCTCGCGAATGTCTTACCCTTCTTTGCGGGGTCGTGTTCCCCGCGCTCGCGGGGCTGAACCATCGTGGGGCCGCTTGTGCCTGTACGTGGCGAAGTGTTCCCCGCGCTCGCGGGGCTGAACCGCGGATGATCTCGACGCCTGTCGGCTGCTCGACGTGTTCCCCGCGCTCGCGGGGCTGAACCGGCACGTTCGGGCGCAAGATCAACGAGGAATGCGTGTTCCCCGCGCTCGCGGGGCTGAACCGGTACACGCCACCTACGAAAAGCCCGGTAAGAAGTGTTCCCCGCGCTCGCGGGGCTGAACCGCTGACCACGGACGGCGCCATGAATATCAACGCGTGTTCCCCGCGCTCGCGGGGCTGAACCGCGCACGGCCTCGCGGTGGCGAACTTGGAATGGGTGTTCCCCGCGCTCGCGGGGCTGAACCGGTTGGCGTGAGTGAGGGCGGCATTGGCGCCAGGTGTTCCCCGCGCTCGCGGGGCTGAACCGAGGCAACGAATGGCGACCCGCGCAGCATTGACGTGTTCCCCGCGCTCGCGGGGCTGAACCGTCACCGAGCATGACAACCCGCACAAGGGCGGCGTGTTCCCCGCGCTCGCGGGGCTGAACCGGTAGTCGCAGAGTGCCGTGCTGAAATGCTGAAGTGTTCCCCGCGCTCGCGGGGCTGAACCGCACCTCGTTGCGAACTTTGCGATAACCATCAAGTGTTCCCCGCGCTCGCGGGGCTGAACCGGCGCGTAGGCTGTCAGGAGCGCTGGTGGTCAGGTGTTCCCCGCGCTCGCGGGGCTGAACCGTACCAACAGACCACGCAAACGCAGTTGGCCGGGTGTTCCCCGCGCTCGCGGGGCTGAACCGCCGCTTGTATCGCTTGTGGCGCTTGCGCGATGGTGTTCCCTGCGCTCGCGGGGCTGAACCGGCAATCGCGGCACTGGCAATCTGTATTTTCGTGTGTTCCCCGCGCTCGCGGGGCTGAACCGACACGCAACAGCGACAACTACATTCAATCCATGTGTTCCCCGCGCTCGCGGGGCTGAACCGCCACCCAATCGGCTACCCGATCAGCCCGACCGGTGTTCCCCGCGCTAGCGGGGCTGAACCGCGCTTACTTTCTCAGTACCGCGCAACGCCAATGTGTTCCCCGCGCTCGCGGGGCTGAACCGCTGATTTGCAGTTCCTGGCCGTTGGCGCGCAGGTGTCCCCGGCGCTCGCGGGGCTGAACCGCAGGAAATAATTTCGGATGCTGGAGATATCGAGTGTTCCCCGCGCTCGCAGGGCTGACCACGCTTGGTCAGCGAAAACATCAGCGTCGACCGTGTTCCCCACAGTCGCGGGGAGGAACCGGCGGTCTCGGGTGGCGGCTGACATTGCGGAAGTATTCCCCCGCGCTCGCGGGGGCAACCGTGATATCCGATTTCGAAGTAGCCGTTGGCGCTTTGTTCCGCTCGCTCTCGGGCTGAACCGGAACATGTATTTGGAAGCGTCTAGGGTGTGTCTGACTGAATTCGCCGCAGCCACAACATAATTGTTGCCAAAATGACGGTAGCGAAAAAGTTGTGGCCGCGCTTTTCATGGCGCATTGCTACTGCGCGAAAATCTTTGAGGCGGTTGATTGCCTGCTCGACGACATTGCGTCCGCGATATGCATTAGGGTCGAAGCGTGGTGGGGAGCCGCCCCTACTGCCTTTGCGCAAACGGTTTTTCTTAGCGTCGAGTCTTTCGGGGCAGATGCAGCGGATGCCACGCTGTTGGATTTGTTGCCGATAGCAGCGCGCGCCGTAGGCGCGGTCAACGCGTACCGCAGTAGGTCGTTGCCGAGGTCGTCCCGGCCCCGCACGAGGAACGTGAATGGCGTCCAGTACCGCGCCGATCTGTGCGTCATCGCTACATTGACCTGCGGTGATCACAACGGAAAGTGGCAACCCATGACCATCAACACACAAGTGAATTTTGCTGGTGATTCCACCTCGGGATCGCCCTAACCACTCATCTGTTAATGCCCCCTTTTTTCTGCTGCGGGTAATTTTTTGCGAGCGCCTGCGGAACTACGATGAGCTTTGACGTGCGTCGCATCAAGTGCCGCACCGTCCCAGTCTATCAGCCCGGCTTGTTCAGCTTGCGTTTGAAGAATCTTTAGCAATCGCTGCCACATGCCGTTACGCGAACAGCGTACGAATCTGTAGTAGCAGGTCTGCCAAGGACCGTATCGTGCTGGAACGTCGCGCCACGGCGCACCCGTCCTCAAACGCCACAAGATACCATTGATCACCCGCCGATGGCAACGTAGGCATGCCCACGATGCGGGTGAGGCGGAAAATGAGGGGACAGCTGCCGCCATTGCTGTTCAGTTAAGTCAGTTCGGCTCATCGCCGTATGACCTGTCCTCCATCATTTAGTTCTGTCAGACGCACCCTAGCAGGACAGACCACCAGAAAAGTCTTCATCCAACTATATGCGACGCCGCGTCAACCTTGACGTGTACAAACGGTGCACCAGTTAGACGCGGCAAGCGTGTTCTACGTAACGGAATCGGACGTGAAACAAGAGCTATCTTGAACATAGTTTTTCGTTGAAAAACAGAAATATTTTAACTATCAATTCAAGAGTCATGATTTAGGTAATTTTTTATTCCTAATTTTCCATAGTCTATTTCCTACAATTGTACCAAGGAGCTCTTTGTATCGAAGTCCTTTAGGGTTAACTTTTGCTCGCCGGACCTCAAGCGCTGAGCTAACAATCATTGCCAATTTTTGATGATCATTTAAAGTAATTTTGTAGTTATCTAAATTAAAGCTGGCTCGACAAGGGAACATATCTATACGGCCAAAATACTCAGTTTCTTTAGCAAGTATTCTAATATTGTCCAGAGTTTCCCCACTATTTGTATTGTCGTCAAAAATCAAAAGCCAATTCTTTTTAGAGAAATTTTCTTTGGTATTTTTGTCTATTGTATTATCTAAAATTATTTGGGAAAAAGGATAACCAGTCAGCCGAGCAAAAGAATTTGCGTTTTTAACATCGTAGAGTGAATAAATCAGGGAGCCGGTATTGGCTAGGACTTTTCCGCTGCTTGAACTACACAAGAAGACTTGCTTCGCAAAAAACCCTGTTAGTGCTCCTCCGTAGTTCACACTCATCACATGCAAAACATCTTTTTTAGGTTCGTAACCCCTAGCTAATACAAAATTCAGCGCATTTTGCGCCGTTTTTATCATAACTAAAGGATTGTTTTCTTCTCTATATAATCTAATTATTCTTTTTAGTGCCTGCTTCTTTATTTTAATATGACGGTCGTCATCGATATATCCCAAGCCCTTTTTTTCTTTTTTGATTTTTTTATTTTTATTGGTTAGTTCAGATTTTATTAGGAAATTTTGAAGTAAATTAAAGAAGTCTCTTGTAATTTCCATTGAACTTCTTAATAACTCTGGCATTGAATTATCCCCCACTTCATTAATTCCATTATTTTTAGTGCCGAACTCTGCTAGCCGAATATAAGAAGTACTATCGTTTAAAAGTAAAATATTCACAAACATAGCAACATCTTCGTCTAGTTCGCCAAGCAGATCGCCATTTTGGCTATAATCTACGTAAAATTTCTGTGATTGTTTAAAATCAGAAAATTCTTTTGGGCAGGTATTTTTTATGTTGCGAACGATATCTCGTTCAAAGATTAAGCTTCCAGGGTATTCCGGATCTAGGAAATTGACGTTAGTTAAAATCTGAAAAATATTTTGAGAAAACGCAATAATATTTATTTTTGCATCAATTAGTCCAAGAATAATTTTTTTGACAACCTTGGGAATTTCCATTTTGAAATGCGATTTTATAATGAAATCAATATCTATCGCAAATACGATTTTGCAATGTAAAAAAAGTGATGCCCTGCTAGCGATAAATTGGGCTATCGGAATGAATTTTTTTACATCATCACTTTTTTCGTAATCCTCAATGAATTTTTTAAATTGTTCAAGTTCAACCAGTGCTTCTTCCCATTGGGTGTAGAAAATTTCATCGGTAGGCGTGTGACCAGTTCCGAACTTGCCGGACTGAATTACTTTTCGAATTTCCTCAAATCTTTTTTCGGACAATGCTATTTTGACAGCCTCACAAAAATCTAGTTTTCGCTTAGTTAATTCGGAGTGAAATATTTTTATTACATAAGATCCGTAAATTTTAAATTGATTTTTGATCGAATTGTACTGGATGCAGATCGAATCAATCAAATCATTAATACGGACATCACTAATGACGAAATCATTAATTGAAGTTAGTGGGTCAGTTTCTTCAATATCAAGTCCATCCAATAAAAAGTAATAATTATTTCCACGGAAAATAAAATTGCCTCCGGATAAATATCCAAATCGCAAAAGATATTCAGATAGCGAATATTCTGAAATCTCGGAATCATTTTTTATTGTTCCTAATAAGCCTGATGTCTTTACGAATTCCTTGAATTCATGCAGCTCATTACCGTTAATCTTAATTGCGCCATCAACGTGAAAGTCTGATTTTAAGGCCTCAAATATGCCGTTGGCAGCATATATGTCTTTCTCTATTTTTTTTAAATTACGAACACTGTCAACTTTTTTAATTGCATTTTTAGTGTTTTTACTTAACTCGAGAAATTCGTCAGTGCACTTTTTTGAAACCGCATTGGAGAGAAGAAATAAATTTTCAGGATCTGTTAATCCTTCAATGCTTTTTATTTTATATTTATCTATATCGGATTTTTTCATGAGTAATTTAAATTATGAAGATAAATTAATTTTTCGGTAAAAATTTTATTATTTGAAAATTCAATTGGTTAAAAATTGTTTGCATCATAGTTATAGAGCTACACTATGCAGTATTTCAAGCGATCCATCAATCAATTACATTACGTCTTTAGGGCACCTCGAAAGCCTTCTCGATTCTGGCATGATGTTGGCGGACCAAATATGACCTGATTTCCCTGATCAAACACAGCCGTTTGCCGACCGGAAGCGCGAAGCGGAGCTCAATGACCTCAGAGACACCTTGCGAGTGCTTGGGCACCATGTAGACTTCGCTGTGTGGGCCGCTTCGGTCGACTGCGCTGCCCCTGTCCAAGTCGCGAGCGCGGCGGTTGCCCGACGTTCCCCACCGAATTTATGGTACGTCTACACCGCTTCTTTCGCCGTGGCCCATGTGGGGATTTGAGGACCAGAGCATGCCTAGCACCGCATTAGCGTTAGAAGCGGTGCTCCTATGGATGCGGTTTTTCGGAAAGATCGCTCCAGAACCGCGAGTTATATGGCACGAACTACCGCTTACATGGCTGCTATAAATTGATCTGTGTGGAGTAAAAGCCGGCCGTGAACCCTCATGGTTGCTGAGCTCGTTGCCGAGCTGCCCAAGCTTGCGCTCGGCCCCCGCGCCCCACTGGGCAGACGATAGCCGCCAGCTCGTAGGCCAACAACTAAAAGATTTCGTTGCTGACGGTATAAAGGTAGGTACGGTGACTGGTTGTAGGTCTTGAAGCCGCATGAATGCTATATTTGTGCATTACACCGCTTCCGCTAGGACACAAACAAACCGCCCGCGAGGCGGGTTTTTGTTTTCTGGTGGAAGCAAGTAAGTGCCGATGCATCCTTCGTGGTGAGATTCGAAGAGGAGGCCGAGCAGGCACATCAGGGTCGGATTGCCCGACTGCTAAGCATAACGTGCTATCCGTTGCGTACCAAGATCGCGCATTATCCAGCGCATCGCCGCCGACGGTAGATTCTTGACGGGTTATGACTGGAAAGGTCAAAAATAAAAATTCCGCCTCAAGATTACTGTTACCATTGCATTTTTATAATCAAAAAATGCCAAAATGACCAGCTCAACGCTCCGCACACTGTTGGTATCCACCGCACTGCTCGTCGGCGTGCAAACCGCTCACGCGGAAGTGCTTACTTTTGAAGGGATCGCGCCCGCAGGTTCGTATGTGGAGGCGCCGGTTGGCGGCATTGGCGGCTATATTTTCAGCGGCGGAGCGTATGTCTTCTCCAGCAACTACTACCTCGGCGGCCAGTGGGGACCGGGGCCTTACACCGGCAACGGCACCGATGTGCTCGTATCGGTCGGGACGTCCGAATTCACCAGTGCCAGCAACACCCCGTTCTCGCTCACCAGCCTGAGCTTGGCCGCGCATGGCACCAGCGGTCCGGTATTTTCTTTGACCATCACCGGCAATCGTGCCGACGGTAGCTCAGTCGAATATTTTCAGGTGATCAGTCCCAATCCGTGGGACAGGGCGCTGCATAAAGTGGTCTTTTCGGACTTCACCGACCTGACCTCGGTATCGATCGTCGGCTCCAATGGCGCAGTGAAGATCGATAACATCGTGCTCAATGCCCCGGACACCGAATCGCCAATCTCCCCTGTTCCTGAACCGGCAACGTATGCGTTGCTGCTGGCCGGTTTGGCACTGACCGGCGTCGTCGCGCGACGCAAGCGTATTGGCTAAGCGCGCCATGTGGGGGCAGGCCGGCTATGCACGGCGGAGCATGAATTATTTTGTCGCCCTCATGCTTGCGGCTTGCGCCATCCCCCAGGCTGCGGCCCAGCCAAGCGACGAGCTGATGGTCGGACGATTTTTCGTCGAGCTTGTTGGAGAGAGCCTGAAGCAGAAGTTCCTGCCCGGTTCGACGGACACGCAGAGCGTGCGCGCGAAGGCTGCCCTGCTGGTGCCGAAATTCACGGCAGACGGTTGCGAGGTGTTGCAGTGGGATCGCAACGCTCGGAGCAAATTGTCGCTCGATATCAGCCGTCCGGGAAAATATTGCCTGGACCAGGACTACGAGTCGTTCTGCTCGCCGTTCGAGCATGGCTGCCCCGGCCCGGTGATCGATATCCGCGCCAGCAATGTCGATGTCGACTTGCGGGGACACACGGTCAGCGCGTCCGGCACCGGGGTGTCGGGGTACGGCCAGAATATCCGCATCCACCATGGCCGCATCAAGAGCGCACGCCTTGGCGTGCAGCTGTCCGATAAAGGCAATTCGCCTGCGCTTGCTGCTCCCGGCCTGCCGCTGAATGCCGACCCGGTTTTTTCCGACACCGGTTTCGTGGTCGAGTCCATGCAGTTCAGTGACGTGGGCACGGCGATCATGGTGTCCGGCAGGGGGAACATGGTCCGCGACAACACGATCGGCGCCAACTTCGACAAGAAAAACAGCACGGGCGCACACTTGGCGTTGCTCAGCTACGGCCCGGCCGCGCGTATCGAGCGCAATACTTTCCGCTTGAGCGGACTTGCGTCAGGTGCAAACGGCTATGCGATGTATCTGCGCTCGGCCGACGGCACGGTGGTTGGCAACAACAACGTGCGCACTGGCTTTTCGCGCACCGGTACCATCGGTGTGGGCGTGAGTGGTACCACCGGTGTGGTGCTGGAGTCGAACACATTAGATACGGAAAAAGCAGTCGAACTCGATGACGCCAGCAGCCTGTAGTTGACGCGGCGTTCGCGTACTGGATGCCCGGCCGCTGGGGTTTAGTGTAACGCGTGCGACGGTTGGTCGTTTTCCAGGTGAACGTGATGGTGCCAATCTTCCCGACTTCTGACAACATGCCGGGGACATGGTGCCGGCCAGCGCCGGTTGCTTACTTTTGCTGACCTCTGTTCATCTGCAATGCGTCGAGATTGCCAGTGGCAGAATACAAAATACGTGGCCCATTTATTTTGCCGATGGCTATCAGATAAGCGCTTCGGTTTTTTTGAAAACTCCCGCTCTGCCCAAGATCACCGTACGGGAAGCTGATGCAAACGTAGGTGCCGCTTTGATCGGCCACGGTCGCCCAATCGGCAGCGAAGGGATCAAGCTCCATGGGACGAGTATGGAAGCCTGCAAGGGCGTGTGCCTGAGCGATGGGAAAAAGCTGATTGCCGTAGATGACAGCTTTGACGTGGCCGCGCTCGGCATAACCTATCGGTTTGTTACCTGACTTGATGTAATAGATGGCATTGAAGCCTTCGAGGTAATCATCTTCCGAATATATTTTTTCAGTGGGTAATGGACTCCACTTTACCGATTTCGAAGTCGACTGCGCCGACAGACAACTGACGACCGCCGCCCTTGACGGCGTTTTGGCTTGAGCTTCCACGACCAAAGCTGAAAGAAATATCATGAAGAAAAAATGCTTCATTTGTACTCCCATCCTCGTGTGACCTTCAGGAATTCCGGATTCAACTTCCAGAAAATCGTACCGCCATATGCCGCCGTGGAATCGTACTGGTGATCATAGCGCCCGACTTCTTCCGTGGCTGTAGATATCTTTCCAGTGGTACGGCTTCGGGTCTTGGTTGTTTTCGATATGATCACGACTTTTGTGGATTCCTTGATCCCATATATATTGTGGGAAGGATCAGCGAACTTGATGCCGCGTCGAACCTTGAAGTGGCGCGCATAATTGGTCTTGATATCGGCACCATCCCAAAAATATGCGCCGTTGGATTTGTCTTCGCCGCCGTTCATTGCGTTGACTGCCGCCGAAACCGCAGCTTTCAAGCCTGGCTGTTGTAAGATTTCAAACTCGGAGGCCTTCATTAGTTTTTTGAATCGTACGTTCCCATCAATGGCAGCGTATGCGAACGTTTTCTCTTTGGCGGCGAAGCTGGTAACACTTTTATGTCCTCTGGCGTCTTTTTGGCGAATGAGGACGCTTGCCAGCGCGAACATCTCGTCGACATCATCTTTGGTGGAGGCTTCTCCGTAGGTGATTGCAGCAAGCAATCTCACCTCAGCGTCCAGTGGAGGCATGCTCTCTTTGGTTGCCTTAGTCATATAGATCAACCTCTTCAACAGTTGGCCATGTGACCAGACTCAATTTTTGATTGTCACCTATGATGGCTACGGTATTTCCGTCCTGAAGTCCGACTCCAGCAACGTGAACCGTATCATTCACAAACATGTCGTAACGGAACCCCTCAACCGCATCGTTGTTCGCATCGTGAATGGAAAAAAACTGTTCAAGGATGTCTTGCTCTTCCTCACCCGACCCGGTTGTTTGCTGCGGCGCATTTGGTATCGTAGAGCCTTCGATCACCTGGCAGCGCAAACTTTGACTCGGCTTGAGTTTTGGCGGAGGAGAGCACCCACAAATACAAAGGTCGTTCTCCAGCGCGACCTTTTTACCATTCCAGATTTCTGGGATACGGGGGCCCACGCACATAATTTTTCCGCTGGATTTACAAGCAGGACAAATTATCGGGTCACCCTCTAATGCGATCTTTTTGCTGTTGATGCTGCCATTGCTGCTGGCTGAGGTTACTTTACCGCCGGCAGTCGTGGTCGAGCCTAACGTGATGTGATAGCGCCGCATGCAGGTCCTTGGTTGACGAATTCCGGAGAACCGCAAGCGTAACTGAAGTGAGAGGTTTGAAATTGACGCAATGCAAGTTTTTCTTGTTTCTGGTCTATGCAATAGCCGCAGCGGCGCCTTGCAAGTACGCTAAACCGCAATTCAGTGAGTGTTAAAAGGGCTTAACGCGTCCAGCTTCCGACCAACTCCGCAGCCAGATTATGCCGCGCGTTCGCATGCAGCGGATTAATCGCAAGGGCCGCCTGGCCATACCGGACTGCCAGCGCACTGTCTCCAGTATCTGAAGCCGCCACGGCTGCATTTGCAAGCAAATCCGCATCGCGCGCCTCGATCGTGAGCGCCTCGTCGTACGCCGTCAGCGCCCCAGCCGCATCGCCGCTCATCAGCCGCAAATTTCCCAACTCCCGCCACGCCCGCCACTCGGCCGGCTTGATCACCAGCGCCCGTTCAAAGTCGGCGGCAGCGCCATCCACATCGCCGAGCTCCGCCCGCAACATGCCGCGGTTCAGATGCGCCTCGTAATACGGCGGCGACAGTGTAATCGCCTTTGCATACGCTGCCAGCGCTTCCTCCTCACGCCCGTTCAGCCGCGACAGCAGGTTACCGAGGTCGTTGTAATACTCGGCGTAAAACGGATCGCAGGCGATCGCCGCGCGCAGGCGGCGTTCGGCACGTTCGGTGTCGTTGACCAGTTCGTACACCTGGCTGGTGTTGTAAATGAGGATGGAGCGGTGCAGTTGGAACTGGTCTTCGCCATATTCGCCGACGATTTCGGCTATGCCGTGTTCGCACAGGGCCAGCGCCTCGTCGAACTTGCCCTGGCGTGCCTTGATGTAGGCGTAGGCGTTTTCGGCGAACACCTTGATGTAGGTGTGGCGCGGGTGGTCAGCGAATTTTTCTTCGATCAAGCGCAGGTTGCGCACGGCGCAGTCTTCTGCTGCGGGCAGGTTCACCGGAATCTGGTAGCGGCCGTACGTCATCGATTGCGCGTACAGCGCGGTCGGCACGAAGCGGCTGGCGGGGAAGGTCGTTAAAAAATCGTCGAGCAGGGCCAGCGCGGCAGCGGTGTAGCCCATCGAGTACAGCACGAACGCGGCGTTGATGAACAAGCCGTTGATGGCGTCGTCGCCGCTGCCCTGGCGGCGCAATTCTGTTGACGAGAACAGCTCTGCAAAGAATTCGAACCAGGTGTCGTACAAGCCGATACCCATCAGCACGTCGCATGGTTCCACCAGCGCTTGCAGCCGGCGCAGCGGATTGCGGATCGCCAGTGCATGGACCAGCACCAGCGGACCTTCGCCAGCGGCGTAGCGCTGCCACGCGGCCAGGTGCGCGGCATGGTGCATCTCATCGAGCTCGGCGGCGGGCAGGGTGGCGGCGTTGCGTTGGGCGAGCAGGTTGCCCTGGCAGCTCGACGCCACCCAGTCGCGTGCCAGGTCGCGGCGGCGCGCCATATCCAGCGTGCCCAGGTACAGGTCGATGACGGTGATGACCGGCAGCGTGGCAGCCTTGCCGAGGTCGTGGCCCAGGCAGGTGGCCAGCACCCGGCAGGTGGCCGGATTGCCGCCGGACTGGCGATACACCGTTTCGCGCTGGAATGGCGTGAGGTGGGCGAGGTCGGTGGCTGCTTCGAACTCGGCCAGCGTCAACGGCGCGATCCGGATGGTGACGGGATCGGTGATGTGCTTGGCAGCGCGGCCGGTATCCCCACCGTTGTTGCAATCGGCAAAGCTGCCGGTACCGCCACCGGCACTGTGGTCAGTAGAGCGGCGTGTATCGCAGCCAGCATGTTGGCCGGCAGAGCGGCCGGCATCGTGGTCGGCATTGCAGCCGGGATAGCGGCCATCGAGCCGGTTCGCGTCACCGCGTTCCAGCAGGACGCACTGTAAGCGGCACGTTCTCCCCGACAGTCCGTCTGACCGTTCCTGCAACCGCCGCAATACCGCCAGCAGGCTGCGCGAAGTCGGCGGCAGGCGCTCCGCATTGTCGATCACCACTACCGCCGCTTGCTGGCGGACAGCCAGCACGGCGAGCATGAATTCGGCCAGTCCCACCAGCAACTTGTTCTGGTATTCGTGGTGATAAAACCGCGTGCGCTCGTCGCGCACCGAGGTGCTGGTCAGGTCGCGTGGCAGCGCGAACGCATGTGAATCGCGGCGCGGCCACAGGCGCTTGAGGCTTTGTTCGTGCGCAGCCACCAGCGCCGGGTGGTCGCGCTCGGCCTCATCCAGCAACTGCAAGGCCAACGGCTCGAAGCCGGCCAGGTAGCCGTGCGCGTGGCCGTCGCCGTCGAGTTCCCAGATTTCGCGCACGGCTTCGACTGCCGCGCGGGCGGTGGCGCGCAGTCCGAGCCCATGCGCGCCGGCAACCACGGCAATGCCATGGTCGCGCAGCGCGGCAGCGATGGCCGGCACGTAGGCAGGGCGGGCGGTCATCGCGCGCAGCCGGTTATACCGTGCCCAGGTAAGGCGTGGTGGTGCGTATCTTGATCTTGCTGACGGTAACCTTCTTGATGATGGACGTGCCGCGCGGCGCGCCCGATTCATAGACCAGTTTTTGCTCTTCGGTCGATTCCTCGCGTTCGTCGGTTTCGGTTTCCGTGATGATTTCAGGATACTTGGCGTTGAGGGGATTGCTGCTGGTGGCCAGTTCGCTCATGATGATTCTCCTTGTTTGTTGAACAACGGCGGTGAAAACGCAGGCGGTGGTCAGACCGCGCTGCGCGAAAAATAGGTGCGCTGGCGGCTGCGAAAGCCGGCGCCGTAATATGCTTGCGCCCAGCTGCAATCTTCCACCAGCGGATTGCTGGCAAAGAAAGTGCCGGACGCCATGGCCGCCCGTACTGCGTCGCGAAACGCGTAGTGCGTGTACGAGCGCATGAATTCGCCGAGATAAATGTCGGCCACCTCGTGGTCGCCGGCGATGACCAGCATGTTCTCGTCGTTCTGCTTGCTCGATGCGAGGCTGAAATTGGCCGAGCCGCTGATTACCAGCGGACGCTTGCCGAGCGGGTCGATCAGCATGAACTTGGTGTGGATGAATTGCACATGCTGCGCCATGGCATTGCTGCGCTCGAGCAGAAACTGGTCGAGCGCGTTGGTGCGCAGGTAGGCGCCCATCGCCACGCGGCCGCTCTCGGTGGCGCGGATCTGTTTGACGATGCGGCCGATTTTTTCCACCTGCTGCTTGTTGCCTTTCAGGCCGTCCATCAGCAGGTAGCGCACGCCGCGATGCTCGGGCGACAGCGCTTGCCCCAGCCGGTCGTCGATAGAAAACGCCAGCGTGAGCAGTACCGCATCGGCATCAGGTATCGCATCGATGTAGCGGTCGAGCGCGTCGCGCTCCTTGCGCGGACTGAAGATCGGCGTGCAGCCGTCGGGCCATTGCGCCGGCAACGGGAATGCGGTGGTGATCGCTTCGCGCAGTGCCACGCTGGCCGGGTCGGCTGCCAGCAATTGCCAGTAGGCGAGAAACTGCTGCGCCACCGTGGCGTCCCACACTTCGTGGCCGGTGTTGAGTTGGCCGAAGAAGCCGTTCTGCGACCAGTTGAGCGAGCCGCCCCACACCGCGACCGGTGCGCCCTGTTTGGACAGCACGATGAACTTGTTGTGGGCGATATAGCTGGGATTTTTCTCGCGCGCGATGCCGATGTCGGCCAGGTGCGCCATGTCGAGTTCGCCGATGTTTTCTTCGCGCGGATACGACGGGCTGTCGTCGTCGCCATTTTCCTTGGCGTCGAACACGATGCGCACCTCCACGCCGCGTTCGCGCGCTGCGCGCAAGGCGTCGAGCACGGGCGGGTGGCGCGCTTCGTAGATGGCCGCGTGCAGCGCGTCGCCGGCTTGCGCCTCGGCGATAAACGCCAGCAACGATTCAAACAGGCCACGGCTGAGCCATTCGAACGCCTGGTTGTTGGGCACATCTTCGGGCGCGCGGTTGGCAAAGCGGCGTGCATACTCCTGGGCCGCGATTGCGCCGCGATTGAAGTGGATCGCGTGGCCCGAGGCCGTACGCGTGATCGTGCGCACCGGCACCACCACTTCGGCCAGCGCCTCGAGTGCAGCCGGCGTGCCGCCGAGCGCGACGATCCGATACGTGTAATCGACGCCGGGGCGCACCGTGTAGTCGGCCCACTGGAAGGTTTGCAGCGGATGGTTGCGGGTGGAAACGCGCGTGCCCTTGTCAAGGCCGGGATCGGTGATGGCGTAGCGCTTTTGCGCTTCGAGCCAGTCGGCGCGGCCGGTCTCGTGATCGGTGCGGTGGATGGCGAAGCCTTGCAGCAGTTGGGCCTGCTGCTCGGGCCAGTCGAAGCCGAACACGATCACATGACTGCCGGCAATCGCCTGTACATGCAGGCCGCCTTCGGTGCGTTGCGCGCGCATGGCCGTCTCCTTGCGGATCAGAAGGTCACAGAGTAGCCGGGGTTCGACGCCTGGGCCTTGGTGTAACTCACGCCGTCCACGCGCAGGCCGTCCGCGTTGAGCAGCGTGATGATGCCGCCCTTGTTGGGCAGCACGACCGGCGGAACCAGCGTGACACGCAGCGCTTCGCCGGCAGCAATCGCGCCCTGCAGGGGCATGGCGTTCTTGTCGCGGTCAAGCAATTTCCAGCCGGCCAGATCCACTGTTTGCGCGGTGGCGTTGAGCAGGGTGACGGTTTCGATTTCCGGCGACTTGACCGGGTTCACCAGCGCCGCAACGATGCGCACCGCGCCGTCCGGCGCCTCGGGCGTGGGCGTAGTGCCGGGCTCGAACGGGTTCGGTGGATTGGGGTTGTCCGACGGCGGACCGCTGACGCCGCCTTCGATGCGGTGGCCGGTCTGATCGTCGCTGTGCCAGGTTTGCGACTGGAATTTCAGGAAGATGCCCACCCATTGATTTTGATCGGGAAAATGCAGCAACAATGCCCCGTCCTGGTACACGCCGTCGTCCTGTTTGAAGTTGGCGGCGTTGGCCTGGTTCATGTGGATGTCGTGCACGCCGTTACCGGGCAAGAAGCCGAAGATTTTATCTTTCTTGCCGGCTTCGGGCCCCCAGCGTTCGCCGAACGCGTATAGCACGGCGTTCTCGTCGGACAGGGCGCGCTGGATGTGCTGGTCGATCTTCTCGTTGAGGTCGTTGTCGGGACCGTTGATGCTCAGCGGCAGCGGCGCCATCTTGCGCGGATCAAACAGGTTGCTGCGGATGAAGTCGAGCGCGGGACCGCCGGGCTTCGATGCCAGCTGCGACCAGCCCACCGGCAACGCCTCCAGTTGCGCCAGTACGGGATGCTGGAAATGCGCGTCCACCAGGTACTCCACCTCGGACGGCGCCAGCTGCGATTTGACGTTGACGGCGATGCGGTAATCGGTGGTGTCGTCGATGACGTGGACTTGATAGTGCGCGTTCTGGTTCGATCCAAGCTGGCGATTGATCGGACGTCCTTTCAGTACGCCGTACTGGTGCAGAGGCATGGTGAGCTCCCGTTGTGGTGAAACGATAGCGGACAATATAGGACGAAAATCGAGGAGTGCAAGGCCGATTATTAGCGGGCTCTGCGCTATGAAGCGAGCTGGACAGGCAGGTTCTACAAGGCGCCGTTTGCATTCGCCGCCATAGAAAAAGCCCGCAAGCTTTGCAGCGTTGCGGGCTTCTGATTAACCGACACAGGCTTTACACCTCCGGCTCCGCCACCGGCTCCACCACGCTGGCCACGAGCACCACGCACAGCAGCGCCGTGCCCACCATGTACAGGAACACGCTGCTCCAGCCGAAGTGGTCGAGCAAGATGCCGACCATCAGCGGCGCCACCGCGCCACCGATCTGGCCGAGGAAATTGACGATGCCGAACGCGGTCGGGTACGTCGATTTGCTGACCAGGCCCATCGCATACGCCGAGTAGCCGGCAAAGCCGATGCCCACCATCAGGCCCGAGATCAGCAGCGTAGCGCCGAGGAACGTGGCGCTGTCGGGGGCATTGATCAGCAGGCACAGCATCAGGGTGGTGCCGATGGCGCCGAGCAGCATCATCGGTTTGCGACGGCCATCGAGCAGGCGGTCGGAGATCAGGCCGCCGATCATGTTACCGGTCACCGCGCCGATGAACGGGGCCGAGGCCAGGAAGCCCATCTTGACCGATTCGAAGCCGCGCACCGTCACCAGGTACGTCGGGATCCACGACATGAAGATGTTGGTGATGCCGATCATGCAGCCGTAGCCAAGCGCCACGCCGATGATGTTCCATGAGGTGAAGACCTGGCGAATCGTTTGCAGACGCTCCACCCGGCGGGTGCGGTTGATGGCGTCGAGCAGCGGCATGCTGCGCAGGTAGCGCAGCGCCGGTTTTTTGCCAGCGTTGGCAGCATCTGCCGGTGCACCTTCACCACGGATATAGCGCTGTTCGGCCGGCGAACAGAAACGGCTCTCGCTGGGCGAGTTGGTCACCAGCAGCATCCACAGGATGGCGAACAAAAAGCCGGGTATGGCGAACACGTAGAAAATCTCGCGCCAGCCCCAGATGGCAATCACGATCAGGCACACCGACGGCACCATCAACGGTCCCAGCTTGGATGCGGCAATCCACAATCCCGTTGCCAGGCCTTTTTCCTGCGGCGGAAACCAGCGGTTGATCACATTGGTGCAGCCGATCCCTAGCGGGCCTTCGGCAAAACCGAGTCCGACGCGGTAGAGCTGCAACAGCAGCACGGACGTGGTCGTGGCCATCAGCGCCGTGAACAGCGACGTGAACACCATGCACAGTGCCAGGAAAATGCCGCTGGCTTTTTCGCCGAGGCGACGGTACAGCATGCCTACAGGAATTTGCACGATGGCGTACGCAAACGAAAACAGGCTGACGATCAGGCCCGCTTCGGTGTTGGTGATGTGGAATTCCTTCTTCATGTAGGGCAGGGCGATGCCGAAGTTGGCGCGGTCGGCGCAGGCGATGGCCCAGATACAGAAAATCAGGCCCATCACTACCCAGCGGTAGTTGGTCTTCTTTTCTTCCTGCGGTGCTGCTGCTTCAGATGTTACCGGCATGCTCGCGGTGGATTGCTGTCGCATAGATGTCTCCAGTGATGTTTTTATTTGGTTTTAAAGGCGCTACAAATCCTCCCATCAGGCCCCGGTCGCGTCCAATCTTTTATCGACATGACGTGATCCGCAAATTGAATCACTGAGGCACAGTCCAAGCCGTGTATCAACTGATAGCGTTTTGGGATTGGACGCGCAAAACAAAACATCCCATGATGCGCTCACATCTCGATGCTTGCCATCACCTAACAGGGAGACCCCATTGAAACCACACGTCCTGCAACTGAACCCGATCCTCGTGCCAGCCATTAACGACAAGCTGAACGAACTCTACACCGTACACCGCCTGTTCGAGCAACAGGACAAGACGGCGTACCTGGCAGAGCACGGCGCCAACATCCGGGGCGTAATCACCGGCGGCCACACCGGCATCACCAACGCCATGATCGAAAGCCTACCGGCACTGCAAGTAATTGCCGTCAACGGCGTCGGTACCGATGCGGTCGACCTGGAATTTGCCCGCTCCCGTAACCTGCCGGTCACCGCCACCTTCGGCGCGCTGACCGAAGACGTGGCCGACCTGGCCATCGGCCTGATCCTGGCGTCGTGCCGCGAGATTTGCTCGGGCAATGATTTCGTAAAAACCGGCAACTGGCAAAAGAATCCGCATCCGGGCGCGATCCCGCTGTCGCGCCGCTTCAGCGGCAAGCGCGTGGGCATCGTCGGCATGGGCAAGGTCGGCCGGGCGATTGCCCAGCGCGCGGCCGCCTTCGATTGCCCGATCGCCTATACCGACCTGCGCCATATCGCGGAATTGCCGTACAACTTCGTGCCCGACCTGCTGCAACTGGCGCGCGACAGCGACATCCTGGTGCTGGCCGCCGCTGCCGACAAAGCGCAAGGCATCATCAACGCCGCCGTGCTGGACGCCTTGGGCAAGGACGGCTACCTGATCAACATCGCCCGCGGCAAGCTGGTGGTCGAAGCCGACCTGGTCGATGCCCTGACGCGCGGCGCCATCGCCGGCGCCGGCCTGGACGTGTTTGTCGATGAACCGAACGTGCCGGAAGCGCTGTTCCCGATGGACCGCGTGGTCTTGCAGGCCCACCGCGCCAGCGCCACTGTCGAATCGCGCACGGCCATGGGCGAGATGGTGCTGGCCAGCCTGGCCGCCGGCCTGGCCGGGCAGCGCCCCGAAGGCAGCCTTACCACTTAACCCTAAAGACAGAGGCGAGTCGAGCACGTCCTGTAGGCAATTATCGCTATCATGGCTGACCTTTGTAGCCATACAGGACACACCATGCTAGACCTGGGACAGGTACGCTGCTTTGTTGCCGCAGCGACCGAACTGAATTTCCGGCGCGCTGCCGCGCTGCTGAACATGACGCAACCGCCGCTGTCGCGGCAGATACAACTGCTCGAGCACAGCCTCGGCGTGGAGCTGTTCGACCGCGTGGGCCGCACCGTCAAGCTCACCACGGAAGGCCGCATTTTCCTGATCGACGCCGCCCGCTTGCTGAACCTGGCGGAGCAGGCGGAAAGCACGGTGCGGCGCGCCAGCAAGGGCAAAACCGGCCGCGTGCGCATCGGCTTTACGGGTGCGGCCGGCTACGAGCTGATACCGGGCTTGCTGGCAGTGGCCCGGCAGGAGCTGCCCGATATCGACGTGGTGCTGCTGGAACTGATTTCGGTGGCGCAGATCGAGGCGTTTTATGCCAACACCATCGACCTCGGCTTCATGCGCCCGGTGTCGTCGCGCCAGCAGCTGGACATGATGCTGGTGGAAGAAGAAGCGCTGGTGGTGGCTTTGCCCAAGGGACATCCGCTGTGTGCCTCGGCCACCATCGCCTTGAAGCAATTGAAAGACCAACCGTTCATCATGCACTCGCCCGTGCATGGCAAGTATTTTTACGACCGGCTGATGGGCATTTTTTCCAGCAACGATGTACACGTGCACATCACGCAGTACCTCGACCAGAGTCCCACCATCTTGTCGATGGTGCGGGCCGGGCTGGGATTGTCGATCTTGCCGGCCTCGGCGCAGCGCTTTCATTACGACAATGTCGAATTCCGGCACTTGAGCGACGTGGTGGCGCCCGCCGAGATGAGCATGGCCTGGCGACCGGACCAGGAAAATCCCGCCGTCACCGCGTTCCGGCTCCTGGCAATCGACTACTTTGCCAAACAACAGCGCGAGGAGGGCGACCAAAACTACTAGAGGAGACACATGAAACACAGCAATCTCGCAACACCCCTGGTCACCGCGCTGGCCCTGGCTTTTGCCGCTGCCGCACCGGTCCACGCGCAATCGAACGTCACCATTTACGGCATCGCCGATGTCGGCATCGTCGGCGAACGCGGCGGCGCCGACGGCAACGTCACCAAGCTCACCAGCGGTCCGGCAGCATCGTCACGGATCGGCTTCAAGGGCACGGAAGACCTGGGTGGCGGCCTGTCCGCGTTCTTCATCCTGGAGGCCGGCTACAGCATCGACACCGGCGCCATGGCCTCGAGCACCATGCTGTTCAACCGCCAGGCGCTGGTCGGTCTCAAGAGTAGCGCCGGCACACTGATGCTGGGCCGCCAGACCACGCCGTACCACAACACCCTGGTGGCGGTGGCCGACCCGTTTGCCACAGGCTACGCCGGCACCATCAAGAACACCTTCCCCGACTGGGGCACCAATGTCCGCACCAACAACACGGTGATGTATGCGTCGCCCGACGTGCGCGGCTGGAATGGCGACGTCGCCTACAGCTTCGGCGAGCAGGCTGGCAGCGAAGCGGCCGGCCGCCAGGTGGGCACCTCGTTCGGCTACAGCAACGGCCCGCTGGTGGTGCGCTTTGCCTACAACCACAAGAACAACGACGTGGTGGGTACGCCGACCACGCCGGCCGTGATCCGTGGCTCGGCCAGCAACAAGCTGCTGGCCGCCAATTACAACTTCGGCGTCATCAAGCTGTTTGCCGCGGTCGGCATCGACAAGGGATTTAACGCCGCGCCGCTGGGCAACACCAGCAACCCGTTTGGCGGCGTGCCACCGACCGCCTCGACCGATGGCCGCGAAGCGCTGCTCGGCTTTACCATGCCTCTCTCGACCGGCACGCTGATGGCATCGGTCATGCGCAAGGACGACCGTACCGCCTTCAACCAGGATGCCAACACCTGGGGCGTGGGCTATGTGTACCCGGTATCGAAGCGCACCAGCTTGTACGGCGTGTATGGCAGCATTTCCAACCGCAACGGCGCCGGCTACACGGTGGCCAATAACAGCGAAGCGGGCAGTGGCGACCGTGCGTACAACCTGGGACTGCGCCACAATTTTTAGTCGAGCTTGAGCGCTTTGGCCACGTCGTCCCACGCCACCATCTTGAAGTTTTGCGGGCCGTCCGGCAGGCGCTTGTAGCCGTCCTGGATCACCAGCATGCCGTTGCCGTACGGGCCGCCGAAGTTGGCCGAGCTCACTTCGAGGCCGTCGGTTTCGGACGTGCCGTCGATGCCGGCGGCCAGGTTGTAGCCGACCCGGAAGCTGCCGCGCACCTTGTACGGCGCCTTGGCATCCATCACCAGGTAGCTGTTGTCGCCCTGGCTCGACACCACCAGGTAGTCGGCCTTGGCGCCATGATAGATGCCCATGCCTTCCACGTCGGCCACCAGTTGCGGGCCGACCGGCATGATCATCTCCAGCTTGGCCGGCACATCACCCTTGGCCGACACGGTCCACACGCCGCGCCGCTCTTCACCGAGGAACAGGCGGTGGTTGCGGTCGTCGGCCACGCAGCCTTCGGGCTGGGAATCAACCTTGAAGCGGCGCAGCAGCTTGCCGCCGATCTTGTCGCCATCGGCCACGATGCGGTATTGCAGGAAGGTGCCGTCCTTGTCGTTGATGAACGCTTCCACGCCACCGTCCGCCGGGCGGTACAGACACATGCCGTAGATGTCTTTCAGGCCGGTATTGAAAGCGCCGGCGGTGGCGACCGTGCCTTGCGCATCGATGGTGAAGACCATCACGCTGTTGTCGTCGCGCTGGGTAGCCACTGCCACGTCGAGCTGGCGGTTGCCGATCTTGACGTCCTGGCGCACATCGACATTGTTCAAACGGCCCACTTCCAGCAGCTGTAGCTGCTTGCCTTGCAGGTTGTACACCAGCAAACCCTGCTTCTTGTTGGTGCCGAGGATGCGCGCGCCCTGTGGATCGGCCGGATTGCGCCAGATGGCAGGATCGTCGGCGGCATCGCCGGTGCGCGCAACCGGTTCGGTCTGGCCGCGCGGCATGATGACAGCTTTTCCGTCCGTTTTTGCTGCGGTGGCGGTCCAGGTCGGCGTGCGTACTTGCCAGCCGGCCGCTTCCTCGCCGCCGATGGCCAGTTGCAGTTTGCCGTCGGCAGTGGTGCTGACCGCCAGCTGTTCGGCGCCCTTGATATTGGTGTCCGTGGCGGACACGGTATTCCATTTGCCGGCCTCCTGGCGCAGCAGGTGCAATTGCTTGCCCTTGGCATCGAGCACGGCGACACCGCCAGGCAGGATGGCCAGCGCGCCTGCGCCTTTTTCCAGCGTGCCGTACGGTTTCTTGAGCAGTACCGCTACGCGGCTTGGTGCGCCTTCGGCATCGGCGTTATAGGCCCACAGGCCGGTGCCATCCTCGCTCACCAGCAACTGGTGGCTGGCGTCGTCGGCGCGGCAGTGCTTGCTGTGCGGGGGCAGGGCCAGCTTGCGTACCGGCAGACGTTTGTCGCCCTGCATCACCCATTGCTCGGCCTGGCCATCCTTGGCAACCAAGAACAGGTGGTCGAGTTGCTGGGCATCGCGGTACAGGCAGGCCGCTTCGATACCGAAGGCGGGCGCGGGGAACGGCGCCTGGGCGGTGAGGGTGCCGGCGGTGGTATCGACCAGGATGGGCACTGCCTGTTCGGCGTTGGCGTCCACGATCACGGCCAGGGTAGCGTTACCGAGCGGGCGGGTGTCGAGGTGCTTGGCGCGGACTAGCAAGTGGGCGCGCTCGGTGCCGTCGGCGGCCAGCAGGCGCAGCGCGGTCTTGTCGAGGGCGAGCCAGTTGCCGTTTGGCAGCGGGGCAAGTTCGTGGGCGTGGGTGGTGGGGCCGGGCGTGGTGGCGGCTTGGGCTGGTGCGGTGAGGGCCAGGGTGATGGCGATTGCGATGAGTGACAGTTTCATTTTATTGGCGCGTAAGCGCTTGCTCAGTATGGATCGCCCGCTTGGGCGACGGTGCGCCGGTGCGGGATGATGGGTTTTAAGGGCGGTGGCTGGCGGTGGATGGCTTGCGCTGCCCGGTTAAACTGGATTTTCGCCGGCACGACGGTGCGCCGACGAGGATGACGGTTCCTCTGGCTGCGGCTCGCGTTGCCGACGCTGGGTGCGAGCCGCTTCACGCGTTAGAACAGGCTTACCTTCAAGCTCAGCTTGTAGGTGCGGCCGTATTGCTCGTACTGGGCGTTATAAGCCTTGGTGCCCAGGTACGTGTAGTACTTTTCGTTGTTCAGGTTGGCCGCTTCCATGTTCAGCTGCACCTGCCTGGTCAGCTGGTACGACAGCGAGAAATCGACCTGTTTCTGGCTGTCCACGATGCGGTCGCCGCTGCCGTCGAGGATGTCGTCGCCCATTTCCAGCAGGTAGGGCGATTTGTAGTTGACGGCGATGCGGGTGGACAGCGGCCCCTGTTCGTAACCGAGCATCAGGTTCATCACGCGGTTCGACTGGCCCGGCAGGTGAATGCTGCGCGAGCGCATCGCACCGGCATCCTGGTCGTAGCGGGCCACGTTGGCCCTGGACCGGGTCAGGCTGCCGTTGGCGCCGAACACCAGGTTGTTGAATGGCGCCGGCAACATGCGCAGTGGCTGGTTGTACGACAGTTCGAGCCCCTTCACGCTGGCCTTGTCGCCGTTGGCGTAAGTGATGGCCGAGGTGTAGCCGGCCCAGGCGCCGCTGCCGGCCAGGTTGGTGGTGTAGGTAAAGTTCTTGATGTCCTTGTGGAACACGTAAGCCGATACCGCGCCGTCGTCGCCCAGCACGCGTTCGATGCCAAGGTCGAGGTTGGTCGATTTGAGCGGCGCCAGGTCGGGGTTGCCGATGGTCGCTTCGGTGTCGCTGGACTGGCTGATACCGGGTTTCAATTGGTCGAAGTTGGCGCGCACCACCGAGTGGGTCCAGGCGCCGCGCAGGCTGGTTTTGCCGTCGAGGTCGTAGCGGGCTTGCAGGGTCGGCAGCCAGTTGGTGTACGAGCGCTGGCGCTCGACCGGGGTGAAGGTTTCTTCTTCCTCGTTGACACTGGTGCCCGACGCCTTGAAGCGCGTATGCTCGGCGCGCACGCCGGCCAGCAGGTGCCAGTTGTCGATGTCGTAGCTGTGTTGCAGGTAGGCGGCGTCGATGTCTTCGTGCAGGTTGTAGTCGTCCACGCTGGAGTCCACCAGTACGCGGGCATTGGCGCGGTTCAGGCCAGCCACCAGCTGGCGGATCGCGCCGGGATTGATGGCGTTGCCGATGCGGCCCAGCTTGAAGTCGAGCTGCTCACCCGTGATATAGCTGGTCAGCGCGGTACTGGCGCCGCCGATCTGCGAACTGCTGTACGACCACGCTTCGGTATTGTTGTCCTTTTCGCGGCGGCTCAGCTTGGCGCCAAACTTGAACTTGCCGGTGCCTTCGCCGAGGTCGTATTTACGGCCGAGGTCGAAGCGGATATGGTGTTCCTTGTCGGTGGCGTCGCTTTGCTTGAGGGCGATCGAGTTCAGCTTGTACTTGCTGGCGTCGTACAGCGATTCCGGGCCGGTCAGGCGCGGGACGTCGGTGCCGGTGAAGCCCACGCCGGCAAAGTTGCTGGCGCCACGGAAGCGGGCGTCGTTGATCGACTCCGGCGCGTCGTCGCTGGCGCGGCTGGTACCGGCCGACGCTTCCAGTTTCCAGCGGTCCCATTTGAGCTCGGTGCCGGCTACGACCGAGCTGATGGTTTGCGTGTACTTGCGCTGGCGCAGGCGGCGTTCGCCACGGGCGTTGGCGGTGGCGCCTTCGGCCAGGCTGCCGCCGGCAACGTTGCTGATGGTGAGCCGGTCGCGCACTTCATCGTCGCTGAAGTCGCTGATAAAGCTGCGCACGTAGTATTTGCTGTGTTCGTCAAGGTGGTAGTCGAGATTGATGGCGGCGGCGCGGCGTTCGCGCGTGGGCAGGTAGTCGCGCAGTTCCACGCCGGCCAGCTTGCCGGGATTGACACTACTCCAGGCGCCACCGGTTTCCACGTTGTCGGAACCGAACTCGCGCTTTTCGAAGCTGATGCCGCCGGCCACGCCGAGTTTGCCTTCCATGAAGCGATCGGCAAACAGCACGCTGGCGTTGGGGCTGGTCTTGCCGATGTTCTGGTCGCGGCTGGCGCCGATCGAGCCGGACAGCAGCTTGCCGGGCAGGTTGAACGCGGACAGGGTTTTCACCTCAACCGTGCCGCCCAGCGAATTGGCGTCCTGGTCGGGCGTGAGGGTCTTGCTTACTTCCAGCGAGCGGATCAGGCCGGCCGGCAGCACGTCGAGCGCCACCGCGCGGCGGCCCGCCTCGGGCGACGGCACCAGCGCGCCGTTGATGGTGACCGCGTTCAGGTCGGGGCCCAGGCCGCGCACGCTCACGTAGCGGCCCTCACCCTGGTCGCGCTGGACCGACACGCCCGGCAGGCGCGCCAGCGCTTCGGCAGCGTTCTTGTCGGGCAGGCCGCCGATGTCGTCGCTGCTGATCACGCTCACGATATTGTCCGCCTTCTCCTGCGCGGCGATGGCGTTGCGCAGGCTCGAGCGCTGACCGGCGATGACCACGCTGTTGGCGGCAGTCACCAGCGCCGCATTGGCGCCGTTGGCGCCGTCGAGCGGCACGGCGGTCTGGGCAGCAGCTGTGCCTGCCAGCATGGCCAGCACGCCGAGCGTCAGCGCATTGAGGCGTGGATGGGTGGAGAGGTGAGGAGCGTTGGTTTTCATGGCGTACCGTGGGTTGGATGAGGGAACGCTGCGGATTCTAGGGATGCTATATGTCACTTGCATGACATGCCCCGGCGGCAAGTGCTGTAAACCGCCGCGTTGCAGGCGGTGGCGTGGCGAAATGAGCTCGATTGACCCGCCGTGGCTTGTGGTCGATTGTGGTCGGCTATTGCGGCTTACCGCTGCTGCTCACCAATGCCGCTCGTCATTGCCGCCTGCCGCAGATTGCCTGGCGGTACTCACCGGCGCTGGTCGCCGCTTGCTGATCATTGCTGCCGTCCCCAGACTGCTGCCGCTTGGCGGTGCTCCCCGGCGCTGAACGCCGTTTGCGATAGCTGGACTTCGCCCTGCGAACGTCGATGAGCCGTAATGACCTGTCCAAGCTGCGGTGTTGTGTATTTGCCCATCTCCGGCCTTGTCACACGGCGGTCATATGCAGGCGCTAAGCTGCCGCCGCAGTAACCACGTTCCGGTAAAACCTTATGCTGCAATTGCACCGCTCCACCTTGATCGTTTCCTGCCTGGCGCTGCTCGCCTGCGTGTTCCTGTATTCCACTCTGGGCGTGGCAAAACCGTTCCACATGTGGAAGTGGACCGACATCGTCAGCGAAGGCGGCACGGCGGTCATGGCTGGCAGCTGGGTGCTGTTTACCTTGAGCAGTCGGCCCGGCGGCCTGGTCACGCGGCTGCTGGCCGGCGGCCTGGCGATGATCATGGTCGGGTCATTTGCCGACTGCATGGATGAATTTTTCGCTGTCAGCAAGGCGGCCAGGTGGGACCACTGGCTCGAGATGCTGGTGCCGCTGGGCATGCTGGTGCTCACCTGCGGCATGTATTACTGGCGCCACGAACAGTTTCGCCTCAATGAACACTTGCAAAAGCGCGAGCGGCTGTTCCGCGATCACCGCGCGTTCGACCGCATCACGCAACTGGCCAATGCCGACTACCTGCGCCGCCAGATCCGCCACGAGCAGGCGCAGCGCCCGGGCCGGCCGTGCGCGCTGGTGCTGCTCGATATCGACAGCTTCCACTTGATCAACCGCGAGTTCGGCCAGCGCGAGGGCGACCGCGTGTTGCAGGCGGTCGGCCACATGCTGCTGCTCAACCTGCGCAACGACGACCTGCTGTGCCGCTATGCAGGCGACCGCTTCGCACTGCTGCTGCCCGACACCGGCGTGGCCGAGGCCGAAGCAATGGCGCGCCACCTGGCGGCAATGGTGGGGCAGATGCGCCACCACGCCAAGGATGGCCGCGTATCCATCAGCGTGCGCCATGCCTGCGCCAGTGCGGATACCGATGCCGACGTGTTGCTGGCCGAGCTGGGACGGGTGCTGGCGGCATCAGCCCAGCCGGTATCGTCCGCACCATCGGTAGCTGTTGCCGGCGCGTCAGCGTGATCGCCTACCGGCAAAGCAATGACAGTTTTATCGTGGCGCGCCACCAGCCGGCGTTGCTGCTCGACTACGCGCGCAGCCAGGATATCGGTGGCGAGCAACTGCTGCGCGGCACCGGCCTGACGGATGACGAGCCGCCGGATGCGCACGTTCTGCTGGCGCCGCAGCAGTACCTGCAATTGCTGGCCAACGTCATGCGCGCGCTGGCCAGCAGCGACACCAGCTTCCTGCTGGGCCAGCAAATGCTGCCCGGCCATTACGGCGCGCTCAGTCACGCGCTGCTGCAGGCGCAGAACCTGCGCCAGGCGCTCGACATCCTGTGCGCCGGCCACGCACGCCTGTGCCCGCTGCTAACGCCGCGCTGGCGCGAAGAAGGTACGCAGGGCAGCATCCAAGGCACTATCCACGGCGGCACTCAGAGCGGCACTTACGGCGGCACTCAGAGCGACACTTACGGCGGGACCCGAGGCGGCATCCATGGCGGTACTCAAGGCGGTAGCGGCAGCACTCATGGCGGCATGGCCGTGTTGTACTGGACCGACAGCTTCGGCGCGCCGAGCCAGTTGCCGGCGCTGGTGGAAATGCACATGACGGCCGTGACGGCGATGTGCCGCTGGCTCGGTGGCGAACGGCTGCCGTGGCGTTACTGCCTCAATCGCAGCGCACCGGCCCACGTCGAGCAGCACGAGGCGCACCTGGGCAGCGACCTGCGCTTCAACTGCCAGTTCGACGCCATGCTGATCGATCCCGTGTGGCTCGATCGTCCCTGGCCGCGCGGCAATGCGCTGGCGTCGGCGGCGGCGTTGCAGGGCGTTGCGGGCGAGTCACCGGCACTGGTGCCCAGCCTGCTGACGGCGCTGTACGACTACCTGCTCGACAATATCCGGCTGGGACCGACGCTGGAGGGCAGCGCGGCGGCGTTTGGCGTCAGTCCCGCCACGTTCAAGCGGCACCTGGCCCGCCACGGCAGCCACTTCCAGGCCGAGCTGGACCAGGTGCGCGCGCACGTGGCGATCCACCTGTTCCAGGTGCGCGGGTATGACAACGAGGCGGTGGCGCAGTACCTGGGCTTCCACGACGCCACCAACTTCCGCCGCTCGTTCAAGCGCTGGACAGGGTTGGTGCCGAGCTTGCTCAGGGATGCGTTGTTGCGGGGATGACCTCGGCGTCCTGGTACAGCAGCGATTCCCGCGACAGGTCGGGTTCGAGCAATTCAAGCGGCAATGGCGCGGGCTGGGAATCCGTAGGCATATTGAATGGTTTCGGCGGTTGCACGGGTCTTGGTACCGCGACCGGTTTCGGCGCCGGCTCGCCGTCGAGCTCGAACGTGAGCAGCGTATCGTCGGGCCATTTGTCGTCGCCGAGCGGGGCGTTGAATGCCAGTTGCTTGCCGCTGGCCGGCATGACCTGCTTGCGCGAGCCGGCCGTGTACGTGATGCTGTTGTACGGTGCCGGGGCGTCGAACATGCGGTCCTGCTCGCACGGGCCTTTTTCAAACCAGCTCTTGGCGTCGAGCAGTATCCGTTCGCGCAACATGTCTTTTTTCAGGATGCGTACCTGGACTTCGCAGGCCAGCCGCAAGTCGCCCATGCGCAGCACGTTTTGCGGCAAGTCCGGTGTGCGTACAGATACTATCGGGTGCTGGTAAAGGCCCGACGGAAAACGCCGGCTCATTACCACGTATGCACCATCGGACCGGGCGCGGTCGTTCGGCGGCAGCACGAAGCTCAGGTCGGGCGCCAACGGCAGCGGCACCGACCAGCCCTTGACGGCGATGGTGGCGGTGGTGTCCTCGAGCTTGCCATCCTTCTCCCTGGGCGGCAGCATGCCCTTGGGCATCTGGTAGCGCATGAGGGCGCCCGGCGCCAGGCGCGGACTGCGGCGCTCGAACATGTCCACACCGGCTTCGAGCCCCTTGTAGCTCCACGCCATCTGGGTAGTGCCAGGCTGGAGCGGCCCGACGATGGTGACGGCGTCGCCGAGCGGGGACGGCGCCTGTGCACTGGCACCCTGAGGGGCCAGGATCAGCGCGGCCAAGGCCAGGGCCGGGGAGATAGTCGTTAGTTTACGCATTGCTGTTATAAATTTTAGCGATCCCGAAAGTTGTTTATAAACCGGCCTGCGCGGCAAACCACGGCTGCAGGCGGGCGATGGCGTCCACGATCTGTGGCGTGGACACGGCAAAACTCATGCGGAAAAAATGGCGGCCGTCCACCGGGTCGAAATCGATGCCGGGGGCGGTGGCCACGCCCGTGTCGTTCAGCAGGCGCTGGCAAAAATCCAGGCTGTCGTCGGTCAGGTGGGCGATGCTGGCATAAATATAGAACGCGCCGTCGGGCGGGGCGATGGCGCGCAGGCCCAGGTCGGGCAATGCCGCCAGCAGCAGGCGGCGGTTTTCCGCGTACACGTGCAGGTGGCTGTCGAGTTCGGTCAAGTCGTCGAAGGCGGCCAGCGCCGCGTGCTGGCTTAGCGATGGCGCGGTAAGGAACAGGTTGCCGCAATACGCCTGGGCGCGGGCAATATGGTCCTCCGGCACCAGCAGCCAGCCCAGGCGCCAGCCAGCCATGCTGAAGTACTTGGAGAAGCTGCTCACCACCAGCGCCTCGGGTGCGTAGGCCAGGATGGTTTGCGCCGGCTCCACGTAGCTCAGGCCGTGGTAGATCTCGTCCGAGATGATGCGGATGCCACGCTCGCGGCACACTTCGGCAATCGCCGCCAGTTCTTCGGCCGCAATGATGGTGCCGGTGGGGTTGGCCGGGCTGGCGATGATGACGGCGTGTGGCGCCGGTTCGACGGCGGCCAGGGCGGCAGCGGTAAGCTGGTAGCGCACCTCGGGGCCGCACGCTATTTCCACCGGTTCCAGGTGTAAAGCTTTTAAGGCGTTTCTGTAGGCAACGTAGCCGGGCCGCGCCAGCGCCACCCGGTCGCCCGGAGAAAACAGCGAATTCAAGGCCAGCACCAGCGCCGGCGAGGCGCCGCAGGTGAGGATGAACCGCTCGGGATTGACCGTCACGCCGTAACGTTCGTGGTAATGCCGCGCCAGGCGCTGCTTGAGCGGCGCGCTTTCCCAGTAGCCCATGGCGTCGTCGTCCAGCACCGCGTGGGCGCGGGCGATGGCGGCCGGCGGCGCACCGGTGGACGGCTGGCCGAACTCCATGTGGATGATGGAGCGGCCCTGCGCCTTGAGGGCATGGGCCAGGCGGCTGATGGCGATGGCGTGGAACGGTTCGAGTTGGGCTTGCATGCTATTGCATTTTACGTAACGAGTCGGCGATTTTCGTATTGTAAGCCCTGCGCGGATTACTTGGCGGCCGGTGCGGTGCCGGTCAGCAAAGCTAGTTCGCTGCGCGCCAGCAAGGTGGACTCGAATCCGCGCAAGCCGTGGTCGGCCACGTAATTGAGCGCGCCAATGGCTTCGGCGGCTTTTCCCTGTGCCCGCAGGCTCGAGCCGATGGCAAACCAGGCGTCGTTGAGCGCCATCTCGCGCTTGACCGGGCCGAATTCGCGCGCAATATCGAGCAAGGCCTGCTGGCCGATCTTGCCGCCCAGGTAATCGAGCACCGGGCGCGGCCACGCGCCGTCCGGTACCGCATCCACGTAGGCTTGCAAGTCCGGGGGCAGTGGCTGGTGCGCATGCTGGAACACCAGCGCGATCTGGATCGCTTCGCTTGGCAGCAGCTTGCCTTGCTTGAGCTTGGCCTTGACGTAGCGGACGGCGTCGCCAGCGGCAGCGGCGGTATTGCCGAGCGACATGCGTGCCCAGGCTTGCTTGAGCAGCGCGGCGTCGTCTTCCTTGACGTCGGTCTTGGCAAAGGTTTCCAGCGCGCGCGGATAGTCGAGCTGGCTGAAGTACACCTGGCCCAGGCACAGGTCGCGTTCTTTATCGAAACCTTTTTGCTGCGCCAAGTCGGCAATCATCTGCGGCAGATACCGTAGCGTGCCGCTGCCACCGTCACCTGCCGTCACCAGGTGGCGCACGGCCGCGCACTTGAGGCCCAGGATCTCCGCTGTCATCGGTGACCGGCTGCGCTCCTTGATTGCTTCGCCCAGGCTCGCCAGTATCGTTTTGTTGCGCATGGCAATCGCATCCTGCACCGTCAGCTGCTCGGCGCCGACGTTGATGGCAAAGGCCTCGTGGAAATGCACGTTGCCCTCGCCAAACGACTGCAGTGCCGGATTTTTGACTGCCGCGCCCAGCTGCGGCACCTCGGCCGCCGGCACTTGCGCGCGCTTGGTGGCGTAATCGATGGTGTAATCGAGCTCGTTGCCGCGCCAGGAAAATTCCTGGCGTGCATCGAAGAACGGGTTGTCGATGTCCACCGCACCTTCGCTGAACATCATTTTTACCCTTTGCGGCCATTGCACCTGCATGCGGTAACGGGTCTGGAACCGGCCCATCGGCATTTGCAGCGGCAGCGTGCGCGTCAGCGAACCGGGGATGCGCAGCAAACCATTGAGCACCTTGGAATCGAAGCGCATGACGTAAAGACTGTTTTGCTGCAGGACCGGCTTGGGCAGGCGCAGGGCGGACAGTACCGAGAATGTCGTGCCGTCCGCGCTGTCTTCGAGCGTTGGTCCTTCGACCAGCTCGGCGCCTGGATACAGCTTGTCGAAGTCGGCCAGTACATTCTTGGCCAGGTCCGGTGGCGAACTGCCGTTCAGCGCTGCCCGCACCGGCGCCGCCAGGTTGCCACGGTAGCTGATGCGTACCTTGAGGCGGGCGTCGCCATCGAGCTCGTCGAGGACGAATGACTCCAGCCGCTCGATCACCGGCTGATCCACGACTTCTTCCGGCAAGGCGATCAGATCGGTGGTGTCGGCCGCCACCACCAGCCCGGCTGCGCCCGGTACGGCCGTCGGCAGCAGCGGGATCAGCGCCTTCTCGCCCACCCGGGTCGGATCGACGAAATAGGTCTTGCCGTCGAGGTGCACGCGCACGATGGCGTGATCGAACACGGTGGGTGCGGCAATGCTCTTGCGCGGATAGGTGGGCAACTGGGCGTTGACCAGCACCGGCTCGGCCTTGATGCCCATCTGCGCCAGCAGGGCGATCAGCAGCACGCTCTTGTCCTTGCAATCGCCGAAGCGGCGCCGCAGCACCTCGTCCGGCACTTGCGGGCGGTGCGAATTTTCGCCCAGCGCCACGCTGAAGTAGCGGATCTCGTCCTGCACCCAGCGCAGCGCGGCGCTGGCCCGTTCGGTATCGTTGGCGCCGCCGGCAAAGCGCTGCGCCAGTGTGACCAGTTCGGATGGCGCCTCCGGCTTTTTGGCCGCCGGCCGCGCGGTCGATGCCGGTGGCGTCGGTGCAAACAGCGCGTTGGCCCATTGCGCCACCTGTTGCCAGCTGCCGTATTCGCTGAACTGCAGCACGCGTGCGCGCAGCACGTCGTTGGGCACGCCTTCGTCGAGCGAAAACGGCGCCAGCGCCTGGCCTTCGAAGCGCAAGCGCTCGATATTGCCGATGCGTTCGATCACCGGCGCCAGGCCGGGCGCGTAGGCGTCGCTCACTTCGCGCCAGTGCAGCGGCGTGGCGGCCGGATGCGACACCAGCAGCTTGCGCACCTCCTGCGGAATATGGCGGTCCCACTGGTAGTCGTCGGTCCAGGTGCTGCCGAATACCGGGTTGGCGCCCTCGGTCGAATAGACGATTTGCAGCGTGTCGCCCACCCGCACGTCGTCGAGCAGCAATTGCGCCGAGGTGACACCCATGTAAAAGCCGGTGGCAACACTGGTTTCCTGTTCCAGCAGGCGGATGTTGACCGTGGCCGTGCGGTCGAGCACGGTGTCGCCGCGCAGGATCGCCACCCGGTGCAGCGACAGCTTCTCGTAGGCGGGACGATAGGGCAGCGAATACTGGCCGATTTCGCCCAGCTTGCTCTTGTCATTGACCTGCACTGCGCGGTTGACCAGCACCACCGGCTTCGGACCCGCCCAGGCCTGGGTTTCCATCAGGCGCAGCACGACCGGCCCGGTCTGCACCGCCGGCGGCACTGCCGACAGCGGCGCGATCCATTTCGGCAGCGGGGCGTTGCGAATGAAGGTGCTGTCCTGCTTCGCTGCAGCCGCCTTGGGGGCGGCCAGCACCGGCTGGGTGATAACGTTGGCGGCAACGAGAACGATGGCGGCGGGGAGTAGCGCGGGAGAGAGTCGCATTGTCAGATGGCTGAGAAGCCAATAAATTGATTCAAGTAAACTATTATAATGGCAGCTGTTGCAACTTTGTATATAAGACTGAGCGATGGGCAAAAGGTGGAAGCGGTGGGGCATGGGCGTGGCTGGCGCGGTGGGACTGTATGCGACGGTGGGCGGCTGGGTGCTGCCGCACGTGCTCAAAACGCAGTTGCCGGCCTTTGCCGCAAGCCGCCTCGATCGCAAGGCCAGCGTGGGCGAACTGCGCTTCAACCCGTTTACCTTGCGGCTCGAGGCGACCGATCTGGTACTGACCGAGGCCGATGGCGCGCCGCTGTTCGCGGTGGAGTCGCTGGCCGTGGAATTGCAATGGCGCTCGCTGCTGCGCCGGGCCTGGACCCTGGCTGAAGTCCGACTTGGTGCGCCCTCGGTGCAACTGGCGATCGACAAAAACGGCTCGCTCAATCTGGCGCGCCTGATCGATACCCTCAACCGCGACCGGGCCGACCAGCCGTCAGCGCCGCCGCCGCGCCTGGTGATCGAACATTTCGTGCTGGCGCAGGGCAAGCTGGCGCTGCACGACCGCCATGCCGGCTACGACGAAACCTTCGCGCCGATCACATTCGAACTGCGCAACCTGAGCACCCTGCCGAACCAGCACGGCGACTACACGCTGAGCGCCGATGCCGGCCGTGGCGGAAAACTGCACTGGCAGGGCAGGGCCAGCCTTGATCCGCTGGCGCCGCTGAGCGGCAGCGGCGCGCTGGTGCTGCGCGATGTCGCCTTGCCGGGCCTGGCGCCGTATCTGCAAACCCTGGCCGGCGTCACATTGACGCAAGGGCGGTTGTCGGCGACCTTGCCTTACCACTACGCCTACACCGACGGCAAGTTCGACGCCCGTCTGCCGGGCGCCAGCGTGACGCTCGACGGCGTGGCGTTGGGCCTGGCCGAGCGTCCGACGCTGCGGGCCAGTGCTGACCGCGTCAAGCTGGGCCTTGCGCTGCACGTGCGCAGCGCGGCCAGCGGCATGCAGCTCGACGTCGCCCAGGCGGCGCTGGCGGTGGAACAACTGGCGCTGGCCAACGGTGCGGCCATGCCGGTGACCGTGGCGCGACTCAATATCGAAGATGGTGCGCTCGACTTGGCAGCGCGGCGCGCCAGCGTAGGGCGGCTCTACGCCGAGGGTGGCCAGCTCGATTTGTCGCGCGACGCGGCCGGCCAATGGCGCTTGCTGGAAGGCTGGGCGGTGGCAGGTCGTGATGGTGGTGGCGACCTTGGTCATGACGGCGATGGTGGCAACGGTTTCGATGGCTTAAGCGGGGCCAGCATAAGCGACCGCGGCACGGCGGGCAAGCCGGCCAGTATAGGCAACAGAGGCAACAGCGGCAGCGGACTCAATGGCGTCAATGGCCGCGATGGCGGCCGAGTTGAACTCGCGCGGCAGACGTCGGCCGGTAATCCGTGGACTGCTGTGGTCAAGTCGGTACAGGTGCGGGAGTTCGGCGCCCTGATGGATGATGGCGCCAGCGGCGTCAAAGTCCACCTGCAAGACTTTTACCTGAACCTGGCGGATGTCGGCACCGATCTCGCGCGCGCCATCGCCTTCGACGGCGGCGTCGGCCTGCGCGAAGGTGGTCAGCTGACTGCCAAAGGATCATTCGTGCCGGCCGGCGCCGTGGTCGATACCGAGCTTGCCTTGAGCGGGCTGGCGCTGGCGCCAATGCAGCCGCTGCTCGACCAGTACGTCAGGCTCAAGCTGGTCGATGGCAGCGTGTCGGCCGCCGGCCGCTTGCGAACTGGTGCCGGCACCGGCGACAAGGCCGCGCCTGCGCTGCGCTACGACGGGTCGTTCGAGGTGGCGCAGTTGGCGCTCAACGAGCACGATGGCGACCACTTCGCGCACTGGAAGTCGGTGCGCGCCGACCAGGTGGCATTCACGCTGGGCCCGGACCGGCTGGAGGTGGCCGAGCTGCGCGTGGTCGAACCGAACGCCATCCTGATCATCGACAACGACCGCAGCTTCAATGCCCAGCGCTTGCTGGTGCAGCGGCCGGCGGCTGCTGTTGCACCAGCCTCGGCGCCGACTGTTGCGCCAATCGCTGTTGCATCGATGTCTCCAGCGCCGGCCCCGGCGCAAGTAGCCGCTGCACCTGTAGCCGCCGCAACAGAAGCCACAGCAGCAGAAGCCACAGCAGCAGAAGCCGCAGCAGCAGGCGCGGCTGCGCCAATAGTCTCTTCATCAAAAGCCGCCGCATCAGCGGCCGCTGCGCCGGTGGCTGTTGCACCAGCGGCCGTGGCCGTGCCAAGGGAAATGCCTGCCGCAGCGCGTGCAGAAGCCGGTGCCGAGGCATTTCCGGTACGCATTCGGCGCATGCGTGTCGAGAATGCCCAGCTCGACTTCACCGACCTCAGCCTGCGGCCGCAGTTTGCCGCCAGGGTGGTGGAGTTGAATGGCGTCGTTTCCGGCCTGTCCACCCGGCCCGGCGCGCGGGCCCAGCTCGAGCTCGACGGCCGGGTCGATGACTACGGCCTGGCGCGCATCCGTGGCCACCTGAATCCGTTTGCGCTGACCGACAACACCGACGTGCAAGTGATGTTCAAGAACCTGGACCTGGTGTCGGCATCGCCATACAGCATGAAGTTTGCCGGCTACAAGATCGCCCAGGGCAAGGTGTCGCTTGACCTCGATTACCAGGTGCGGCATGGCGCGCTGCAAGGCAGCAACCGCATGGTGCTCGACCAGTTGACCCTGGGCGAGCGCATAGCCAGCCCCGACGCGTTAAAACTGCCGCTGGAACTGGCGCTGGCGCTGCTCAAGGACGGCGATGGCCGCATCGATCTCGGCGTACCGGTGACCGGCGACCTCAACGATCCGCAGTTCAACTACGGCGCGGTGGTGTGGAAGGCTGTTGGCAACATCATGACGCGCGCGGTGACGGCGCCGTTCCGCGCGCTGGGCCGTTTATTTGGCATCAATGGCGAGCGCTTGCAGGCAGTGGAGTTCGATGCCGGCAGCGATCGCCTCTTGCCGCCCGAGCGAGAAAAATTGCAGCAGGTGGCGCAGTTGCTGGCGAAAAAGCCGGAACTGGCGCTGACCGTGCCGGCCAGCTACAGCGAGGCGGCCGATGGCCTGGCCTTGCGCACCCAGGCGCTGCGCCGCACGGTGCTGGCACGTGCCGGCGTGCGCGTCGAGGCCGACGAACAGCCCGGCCCGCTCGACCTGGGCGGCCGCAAACTGCGCACCGCCTTGCGCGACCTGTACGCCGAACGCCTGGGCACAGCGGCGCTGGCGCAGCAAAAATTACTGGCGGAGAAGGCAGGCGGCGCCGTAGTGACGGTTGACGGTACGGTCGCAAATGCTGCCGCTGCCGGCACCGCTGGCACAGCAGCCAAGCTGCCGCTGCTGCAGCGCCTCGGCAAGATGGTACAGGGCGAGCCGCAAGTGGCCGATCCGTCGGCCTTTTACGCGGCCTTGCAGGCGCAACTGGTTGAGCACGAAAAATTGCCGGCGGACGCCTTGCCGCAACTGGCCGCGTGGCGTGCTGCTGCCATTGTCGCGCAGCTCAAGCTGGCTGGCGCTGGCACGGTAGCGGTCAAGGCGGGCGCGCCGCACAAGCTCAAGGTGGCGGCGGGCCGGCCGGTCGCGCTGGCGCTGGAATTATCGGCCAAATGATGACCAGGAATAATCCAATCCGACCAGCGGCGCCCGGCACCTGGCCGCTGCACCGCTTGACGCCACCGGTAGCCCGAAACAGATGACGACACAAAAATCAATCACCGCCGGTAGCCCGGTCCTGGCCAGCCTGGCGCTGCTGGCCAGCCAGATCTCGCTCAACGCCGGCGCGGCCGTGGCCAAGCACCTGTTTCCGCTGGTTGGCGTCGAGGGCGTGACCGCGTACCGGATCGGCTTTGCGGCCTTGCTGATGATGGCGATCTTCCGCCCGTGGCGGGTGCCGCTCACCTGGCGCCAGGCCGGCAACGTGGCCGTGTATGGCAGCGTGATCGGCCTGATGAACCTGCTGATTTACCGTGCGTTCAGCCATATTCCGATGGGCATCGCGGTGGCCATCGAGGTGTCCGGTCCACTGGCGGTGGCGGTGTGGACCTCGCGCCGCCCGCGCGACCTGGCGGCGGTGGGGCTGGCGGTGCTGGGTTTGTACTTCCTGCTGCCCATACACGGCAAGGTCGATCAGCTCGATCCGGTCGGCGTTGCCTATGCGGCGGGCGCGGCGGTGTGCTGGGCGCTGTACATCGTGTTCGGCAAGCGGGTGTCGGTGATGCATGGCGGCCAGTCGGTGGCGTGGGGCATGACGGCCGGCGCGCTGTTCATCGTGCCATTGGGCGCCTGGACCTCGGGCGCGGTGCTGCTCACGCCGTCGTTCATGGCGGTCGGCCTGGCGATCGCGGTGATGTCGAGCGCCTTGCCGTACACGCTGGAGATGCTGTCGATGCGCAGCCTGTCGTCGCGCACTTTCAGCATGTTCAGCAGCGCGGCGCCGGCGCTCAGCGCGCTGGCCGGCATGGTGCTGCTGGGCGAGCACCTGACGCCCACCCAGTGGCTGGCGATCGCCAGCATTGTTGCGGCCTCGGCACTGACCACCTTGCGCTAGGTCCAATAGTTCGGCTAGTATGGATTCCGGTGCAACATTGCATCGACGTCGCTCGGACGGTTCCGGGCGCTTACGTGAGACATCCATGACTGACACCCAAACTCCGCGCAAATTTTCGCGCATCGATCGCCTGCCCCCCTATGTTTTCAATGTCACCGCCGAGCTCAAGCTGGCGGCGCGCCGCCGTGGCGAAGACATCATCGACATGTCGATGGGCAATCCGGATGGCGCCACGCCGTCGCACATCGTCGATAAACTGGTCGATACCGTGCGCCGGCCCGACACCCATGGCTACTCGGCTTCCAAGGGCATCCCGCGCCTGCGTCGGGCGATCACCAAGTGGTACCAGACCCGTTATGCCGTCGAGTTCGATCCCGACTCGGAAGCCATCGTCACCATCGGTTCCAAGGAGGGGCTGGCGCACCTGATGCTGGCCACGCTCGACGCCGGCGATACCGTGCTGGTGCCCAATCCCAGCTACCCGATCCACATCTGGGGCGCGGTGATTGCCGGCGCGAATATCCGCTCGGTGCGCATGACCCCGGGCGTCGATTTCTTCGAGGAGCTTGAGCGCGCGGTGCGCGAGAGCTATCCCAAGCCGAAGATGATGATACTCGGCTTCCCGTCGAACCCCACCGCGCAATGCGTGGAGCTGGAGTTCTTCGAACGGGTGGTGGCGCTGGCGCGCCAGCATGATATTTTGGTGGTGCATGACCTGGCCTACGCCGACATCACTTTCGATGGCTGGCAGGCGCCGTCGATCATGCAGGTGCCGGGCGCGCGCGACGTGGCGGTGGAATTTTTCACCATGAGCAAAAGCTACAATATGGCCGGCTGGCGCATCGGTTTCATGGTGGGTAACAAGGAGCTGGTGGCGGCGCTGGCGCGCATCAAGAGCTACCACGACTACGGCAGCTTCACGCCGGTGCAGGTGGCCGCGATTGCCGCGCTCGAAGGCAAGCAGGACTGCGTGGAAGAGATCCGCGCCATGTACCAGAGCCGGCGCGACGTGCTGCACAAGGGATTGTGCGAAGCGGGCTGGCCGGTGGATACGCCGAAAGCGTCGATGTACATCTGGGCCCGCATACCGGAGGCGTACCGCCACCTCGGTTCGCTGGAGTTTTCCAAGCTGCTGCTGTCCGAGGCCAAGGTGTGCGTCTCGCCCGGCATCGGCTTCGGCGAGTACGGCGACGACTACGTGCGCTTCGCGCTGATCGAAAACGAGGCGCGCATCCGCCAGGGACTGCGTGGTATCAAAGCCATGTTGCGCAAAACCGCCACGTAAAATCGCGCAAAGTTTAATCGGTATCAAATAGATTGTTTGATCAGACGGCTATGGTGAGGTTTCGTTTGCTACTGGAGCCCCACCATGTCCACCGTGCCTGTAAGTGACAGCACCCGCCACCTGATTGCCGCCGTCAAAAAGCTCGAACACTCGCTGCACACGTCCGGACTGCCGCGCTGGATGGCGCGCTTGCCGGCCTGGTGGCTGGGCTGGCATTACTGCCGCATGCTCGATCATAAAATCGCCCGCATGCGCCGCATCGCGCACAAGTTCGAGCAATGGCTGCCGGCCATCCGTGCGGCTGACCAGGACCCGCGCACGCAGCTGGAGTTCATCGACATGGACCACGCCATGCGCGACGATATCGACGCTACCCGGCAAACCATGTGGGAACTGCGCGCCTACTGCATCGATATCGCCACCATGTTCGACCAGCTCGGCTACCAGTCGGCACGGCTGAACCGGCGCCAGCGGCTGTTCCTGGCGGTGATCGAGCATACCTGCGTGCAGGCCGCCACCATGCAGGACACACTCGTGGCACACGACACTCGCGTGCTGGCGCTGCTAAAGCAACGCCAGCAGCCGCATCTGCCGGTCTGCGCCTGAAATTTAACCTGTGTCGCCAGCCCGAATTAGCCCGGTGCGGGCTCGACCCCAGCCGGTAACGGCGACCTGTGGTCCGCAGCGATGTCCCGGGTTCAGCCGTCCGGATTATGCAAACCCTTCCAGCACGATCTTGCCCTTGGCGCGGTTGCTCTCGATCAGCGCGTGCGCGCGCTTGAGGTTGGCCGCATTGATGGCGCCATAACGTTCGCCCAGCGTGGTCTTGATCACGCCCGTGTCCACCAGTTGCGCCACGTCGTCCAGCAATTGGTGCTGCTGCGCCATGTCGTCGGTCTCGAACATCGACCGGGTGAACATGAATTCCCAGTGCAGCGACACGCTCTTGCGTTTGAGCACGCGCACGTCGATGGCGGCCGGGTCGTCGATCAGTGCCACCTTGCCTTGCGGCGCCACCAGTTCGGCAATGGCCGGCCAATGGTGGTCGGTCTGGTTCAGCGCGGCCACGTAGGTCACCGGTGGCAGGCCCAGGCGGGCGATTTCCTCGTTCAACGGTTTGCTGTGGTCGATCACGTGGTGGGCGCCCAGTTCCTTGACCCACTCTGCCGTGTCCTCGCGCGAAGCGGTGCCGATCACGGTCAGGCCGGTCAACTGGCGCGCCAGCTGTACCAGGATGGAACCGACGCCGCCGGCCGCGCCGATCACCAGCAAGGATTTGCCGGTGACGCCCTTGTCGCGACTGACCTGCAAGCGCTCGAACAGCAGTTCCCACGCCGTGATGGCGGTCAACGGCAGCGCGGCCGCCTGGGCGAAGTCGAGCGTGCGCGGCTTGTGGCCGACGATGCGCTCGTCCACCAGGTGCAGCTCGCTGTTGGTGCCGGGGCGGGTGAGGTCGCCGGCGTACCACACTTCGTCGCCGGGCTTGAACATGGTGACGTCGGGCCCGACCGCCTGCACCACGCCGGCCGCATCCCAGCCGATCACCTTGGTAGCGCCATCGGCAGGCGGGACGTTGGCGCGGATTTTGACGTCCACCGGGTTGACCGAAATGGCCTTGACCGCTACCAGCAGGTCGCGCCCCTGAGCTTGTGGGGCGGGCAGGTCGATATCGATCAGCGCTTCATCGTGGGTGATGGGCAGAGACTGGCGGTAGGCGATGGCTTTCATGGGAACTCCGTTGAGGTTAAGTGCATGTATGATCATTTATTTCGCTTGAGCGAAAAAGAGCCGTTTGACTGAAACACTTTCAAAGGAATGAAGATAGTGGTGCGACTCGATGATGTGACGGTGTTTGTCCGCACGGCAGACCGGGGCAGCCTGTCGGCAGCGGCGCGCGAGCTGGAGATTTCGCCGGCGCTGGCCAGTGCGGCAGTCAAGCGCCTGGAAGGAGAGTTGGGCATACGGTTGTTTGCCCGCACCACGCGCTCGCTGCGCCTGACCGACGAGGGAGAGCGCTACCTGCGCCACGCGCGCGACGCCTTGCGCGCATTGCAGGACGGGCATGACGCGCTGGCCGAAGGCAAGGAAACCTTGGGCGGCGTGCTGAAGATGTCGATGCCGTCCGACCTGGGCCGCAATATGCTGGTGGGCTGGCTCGACCAGTTCCAGCACCTGTATCCGAAGGTGAGCTACCAGCTCAGCGTGGGTGACCGCCTGTCGGACCTGTACCGCCAGCCGGTGGACATTGCGATCCGCTACGGGCGGCAAGATGACTCAAGCCTGATCGCCTTGCCGCTGGCGCCCGACAACCGCCGCGTACTGGTGGCCTCGCCCGAGTATGTGCGCCGCCACGGCCCGCTGGCCGACCTGCACGACCTGGCGCGTCACAACTGCCTGCGCTTCATGCTCGACGATGTGATCCACGACCGCTGGAATTTCTATCCGATGCACGGCGCGGCAGAGCAGGGCGCACCGGTGGCGGTGCAGGTCCACGGCGATCGCAGTGCGGACGACGCCGATCTGGTGCGGCGCTGGGCCGTGGCGGGACTGGGCGTGGCGTATAAATCGCGACTCGACGTGAGCGGCGACCTGCGCGCGGGACGGCTGGTGGTGCTGATGCCGGACGTGGCCGGCGAGCCGACCCCGCTGCACATGGTGTGCATGCACCGGTCGCAGGTATCGGCGACCGTGCTGACCTTGCGCGATTTTTTGCGCGAGCAGTGCGGCAAGGCTTAGAAGACAATTAAGCCGGTGCGCGGACGTACTGTGCTGCGTGGAAAAACAGTTAACATAGATGCAGGCTTGTCGGTCTGCACCACGGCTATGGACTAGGACTGCGGTTTGCGCTGTGGCGTTTGACGGTGGCCCAGCTGCCAGATCCAGGTGAGGAGCGCCTGCGAGCTGGCGGCATCTGCCGGGCTATCGGGCGACTGGATCGGGCAACTGGTACCGACAATTGCTGAGGCAACCATTAATGCGCCTTCGACATGATGAGCAACCAGCGGCGGCACAGCAGAATTTCGAGGTGACCTGCCTGCACGCCGGTGTCGCACTCGATGACCGGGTTGACGGCGTAGAAGCGCTTGCGGAAGTCACGACAGACCAGCAATTCGCGCTTGCCCATGCGTACCAGGAACGAGGTAGGCATGTATTCGAGACCGAAACGGGAGCTGAGGCTGCTGTTGATCATGACATTTCCTTTAGGGCGATGTGTTTAACGAGGAGTTCAGAATAGCATAAGTACTGTATGGATAAACAGGTACTGTTTAAATAAACAGTAAATTTGTTGTTTTGTGATTTTTACGCCAACTTCTACGGCGACCTATGCGGAGGCACCAAATTTTTAGCAAAATATTACGTTTCATGGGGGCAAGACTGACTCCCGGCGGCCAGTTCGGCCTGCACATGACCCTGGGCGTGCTGATCATGATCGTCTCGGTCGCCGTCTTCGGCAACATCGCCGACGAGGTCACCGACCAGGACGCCATCACCGTGTTGGACGTGCACATCGCCAATTGGTTCAATACCCACCACGTTGAGCCCTACACCAGCTTCCTGCTGTTTATCTCCTTCGTTCACAAGGTGGGGGGCATGATCCTGCTGGTGGCCGCTTTCGGCTATTACCTGTGGCGCCGCCAGCAGCGCTACTGGCTGCTGGCGCTGGGCGTTACCGTCCTGCCGGGCATGATCCTCAATGTGGTGCTCAAGCAGGTGTTCCAGCGCAGCCGCCCGTTATTCGAAGAACCGCTGGTCACGCTGTCCACCTACAGCTTCCCCAGCGGCCACACGGCGGCAGCGACGCTGTTCTACGGCGTGCTGGCGTGTTACATCATGATCGCCTGCAAGGGCTGGAGTGTGCGCTTGGCAACAGCGGCGTTTTGCGTGGTGATGATATTCTTGGTGGCATTCAGTCGCGTGTACCTCGGCGCGCACTATCTGAGCGATGTGCTGGCCGCGATGGCGAGCAGCGCGGCCTGGCTGGCGGTGTGTATCACGGCCATTTCCACGCTGCGTCGCCGCAGCGAAGCGCGCTCGCTTGCTGCCAATGGAACTATGTAAGGAACTGCGTGCTCAATTCGATCGTCGTCATCATCAACGCCAGTGCCGGCCTCGGCTACTGCGGCGGCTGGTCCGCTGCGCTGGCGGAAAAGTTCCGCCGTCACGGCGTCGAACCGGAAATATTATTGGCCAAGAGCGGCGAGGAAATGATCAACCGCGCCCGCCAGGCGGTTGCCGACAAGGTCACGGTCGTGGTGGCGGGCGGGGGCGACGGCACGATCAACTGCGTGGCGTCGCAACTGGTGGGCAGCGACACCCATCTCGGCGTGCTGGCGCTCGGTACGCTCAACCACTTCGCCAAGGACCTGAACATTCCGCTCGATCTCGACGAGGCGGTGGCCCACGCCGTCACCGGCAAGCCGCTGCGGGTGGACGTGGGCGAGGTCAACGGGCGCATCTTCCTCAATAATTCCAGCCTCGGCATTTACCCGGACCTGGTGCGCGACCGCGAGCAGCAGCAAAAAAAACTCGGGCGCAGCAAGTGGCACGCGTTCGGCCGTGCGCTGTTCGTGGTGCTGCGGCGCTTTCCGTTCATGCGCGTGCGGCTCACCATCAACGGCGAGGAACACTTGCGCCGCACGCCGTTCGTTTTCATCGGCAACAACGAGTATTTGCAGGGCCTCACGCTCGGCGAGCGCGAGCGGCTCGACAGCGGCAAGCTGGTGATGTACGTGGCGCAAAAGCCCACCCGGCTGGCGCTGTTTCGCTACGCCATCCACGCGCTGTTCAACCGCCTGTCCGAGGCGCGCGATTTCGACGTGCTGACCGCTGCCGGGCTGGAAATCGATACCCGCCACCGCCACCTGCGCGTGGCCACCGACGGCGAAGTCACCGAAATGAAGCCGCCGCTCAAGTACCGCTCGCGCGCCGGCGCGCTGAGTGTGATCGCGCCCGGCCGCACCATGACGAAGGGGAACTGAAATGCGCACCATCGTTCATTTGTCGGACCTGCATTTCGGCCGCGTCGACCAGCAACTGCTCGAACCGTTGCGCGCGCTGGTGGCATCGCTGGCGCCCGACGTGCTGGTGGTGTCCGGCGATCTGACCCAGCGCGCCAAGACCGAGGAGTTCATTGCCGCGCGCGCCTTTCTCGACACCTTGCCCGGGCCGCAGATCGTCGTTCCCGGCAACCACGACATCCCGCTCTACAACGTCGCCAGCCGTTTCCTGACGCCGCTGCGCAAATACCTGCGCTACGTCACGCTGGACCTCACGCCCGAGTATGTCGATGACGAGATCGCCGTGCTGGGCTTGAACACCGCGCGCTCGCTCACCATCAAGGACGGCCGCGTGAATCCTGAACAGGTGGCGCTGATCCGCCAGCGCATGAGTGCCGTGCCGAAAGACGTTACCCGCATCGTGGTCACCCACCACCCGTTCGACTTGCCGCAAACCTTCGACAAGGACGACCTGGTCAACCGCGCACCGATGGCAATGCGGGCGTTTGCCGAGTGCGGTGTCGATCTGCTGCTGGCCGGCCATTTCCACGCCAGCAGCGCGGGCCTGAGCACCGACCGCTACAAGCTGCCCGGCTACGCGGCGCTGGTGGTGCAGGCCGGTACGGCCACGTCAACCCGGGGCCGGGGCGAGTCCAACTCGTTCAACGTGATCCGCGTGCATGCCGACAAGATCGAAGTGGTGCGCTACAGCTGGGTCGATGGCACGGCCACGTTCGAGCCGGCGCAGACCGAGATTTTCGAGCGCATCGGCGAGTCCTGGCATACCACTGCCGTCGCTTGAAGCAAAAAAATGGGCCGAGGCCCATTTTTTACAACCAGTAATTGGTCAGCTGCGCCGCCCACTCCTTCATGCGGTCCAGCCACGGCCGGTCGCGCCATTTTTCCAGGGTGATCTGCACCGAGTCGCGCATGTCTTCCTGGAAGGCGCGCTCCATCTCGTTGCCGAACGCATCGCCCAGCACCACCACGTTCAACTCGCTGTTGTGCATGAAGCTGCGGGTGTCGATGTTGGTCGAGCCCACGGTGGACCATTTACCGTCGATCACCGCCGTCTTTGCGTGCAGAACCGCCAGCTTGAGCTGGTAGATCTTGACGCCGGACTCCAGCAATTCATCGTAAAAACTGCGGCCCGCGTGGAATACCAGGCCGCTGTCGGACACGCCCGGCAGCACGATTTTTACATCGACACCGCGCCGGGCGGCGGCCTTGAGCGCCTCCACGGTCTGCTTGTCCGGCACGAAATAGGCCGAGGTGAGGTGGATGCTTTTTTTCGCTTCCTGCATCGCCAGGTTGTAGGCCTTGAAAATTTCGAAGTGGCCGCCGGGGTCGCTGGCGATCACCCGCACCACCTTGTCGCCGGCGATGATCGGGTTGGGAAAGAAGTCGGCGTCGATCAGGTCGGCGCGGTCCTGCGACGCCCATTGGCGCACGAACAGCCACTGGAACGCGTGTACGGCCGGCCCCTCGACCTTGATGTGGGTGTCGCGCCAGCCGACGTCGTCTTCGCCCTTGGACGCCTTGTTGCGCGAGCGGAATAGGGAGCTCTTGGAGTAAGTGCCGCTGATATTGATGCCGCCCGTGAACGCAATACGGCCATCGACGATCAGCACCTTGCGGTGGTCGCGGTTGTTGATCTTCCAGCTGTCGCCGGACAGCTTGGCCGGGTTGACGGGATTAAATTCCAGCAGGCTGATACCGGCGTCGCGCATGCGCTGGAAGAATTCCTTGGGCACGCCGATGGTGCCCACGCTGTCGTAGATGATGTTGACCGCCACGCCAGCCTTGCGCCGTTCGATCAGGGCGTCGGCAAACTTCATGCCCATGCCGTCCTGGTCGAAAATATAGGTTTCCAGGTTGATGCTGTTTTTCGCACCCTCGATGGCCTTGAGCATCTCGCTCATGGTCTGCGGGCCGTCGAACAGCAGCGTGGTCTTGTTGCCGGCAATGAGCGGCACACCGGTGGCAGCTTCCTCGAGCGCGGCCTGCTGTTGCAGGTCGAGCGTGTTTTTCGTGTAGCGCTTGGTGAGCAGGGCCTTGGTGCGGGCGGCGCTCAGTTCGCCATTTTTGCCGTGCACGCTCGGTGCGTCGGCGGCGTCGAGCCGGGCGCCGAGTTCATTGACATTGGGGAGCGAAGCGCAAGCGCCCAGCAAACCCCAGCACATCAGGCAGGCGGGAAGCCAGAGTCGCAAGCTGGTCGCTTTCATTTTGGTGTTTTCTCCAGTAACTGCGGTTCATCGAACGGTAATGCGGGGACTGCCCTGGCACCGATGAGGAAAGTCACCGGCCCCTGGAAAAAACGTTTGACCAGCGCCTTGGTCAGGCGCCAGCCATGGGTAAAGCGCACCTGGCGCGAGCGCAGCGCCACCCACAGCGCCAGGCCGAAACTGACCATCAGGTTGACCACGCCGATGGCCAGGAATCCTGCCACCGAGGTCACTACTAGTTGCCAACTGACATGGTAGTCCAGTCCGACCATGGCTGTCGCGAAGTTGGCCGACGAGAAAGTAACGTGGCGGATATCGAGCGGCAGACCCAGCAGGAAGCCCAGCAGCGGCATCACGCCGAGCATGATGCCGAAGCAGAAGTTCCCCATCAGGCCACCCAGGTTGGTTTCCATGTAGGCGCCAAAGCGTTGCAGGCGCGCCGGCCCCAGCAGCCAGCGCAGGCCACGCAATTGGGCGATGCGCTGCGCCCAGCGCGTGTACAGCGCCTTGTTGTCGTAGTAGCCCGAGATCAGTCCGGCCAGGAACAGGCACACGCCGGCCACGGCCGCATACAGCAGGTTGGGGCCGTGGATCGGGTCGATGTCGGCCAGCAGGTGCATGGCCTTGCCTTGCGTGACCAGGTGGTGGCCGGTCAGGTACGGCCAGGCCATGGCGATCAGCCAGGCGGTGGGGATGGCCGTGGCCAGGTTGCCCAGCACCGCCATGATCTGGGTGCGCAAGACCTTGTTGCACAGCTCGGCCATGCTGTCGAGATCGATGTTCTTGCCATCCTTGCTTTGCAGCCCGGCCGCGATGCGCGAGGCGGTCATGGCCGGCTGCTTGGTGGCCACCGTGAAGTGCAGCAAATGGATGAAGACGAAGCCCAGCGAGTAGTTCATGCTGAACAAAAAGGTTTCAACCAGTGGTGCGGCGCGCAAGTACGAGAACAGGATCTTGAACAGCGCCATGAAGCCGATGATCAGGCCGGCGCCGGCCGCTTGCAGGAACATGCCGAACAGCGCGGTGCGCGATTCGGCCACGTAGTGCTCGCCGGTGTGGCTGGCGTTTTCCGTGACGTTGCGCGCCAGCAGGTTGATGTTGTCGCGCAGCAGGTCGCTGACCATGTACTTGTTGTTGTGCGCCGTGACCAGTTCCAGCGCCAGGTCCACTGCAGCTGCCTTGCGGCGGTCGGGCACGACTTGCTGCGCCACGGGTTGCACGAACTGGGTGTCTGCGGGCGTGGCGGTAGTGGGCAGGATGGCATTGGCATCGGGCGCCAGTTCGCCGCTGGTATCGACCAGGTACAGCAGCTTGCGCAGGCGTTTGATGCTTTGCGTGAGCGTCACCAGCAAATAGGTCAGGGCGATGCTGGTGCCCTGGCTCAGCGCCTTCTTGCGGATTTTGACCACCACGGTTTCGCACTGGTCGAGCATGACCAGCAGGTGGCGCGCATCTTCCATCGCCACGTCGTCGCCGGCCAGCTTGCGCTTGTACGCGGCCAGGTAGGCGTTCACCTCGATATTCTGGCCCGTGAACGGCGACTCGTAGGTCTCCATCTCGGTATGGAAATTGGTGAGCTTGGGTTCGAGGCCGATCGCGCATACGCGGTAGGACAGGGTCTGGATCGCGTCGAGCAGGCCCGGCAGCATCAGGTTGGAACCCTGGCGCGGCGCGTGGCCGGCGCCGGCGTTGATGACGTCGATCAGGTCGAGCCAGTCGGCGGGCGGCACCGCGCTCATCCAGATGTAGTCGGTGCGCTTGTAGAGCACCTGGTCGATGGCGTCGCTCAGGTATTCATTGCCCAGCGCGGGCGGCAGGATGCGCGAGGCGATCCGCTGCTTGAATTCGGTGAAAAAACCGTCGTTGGAGAGCACGCCGATTTCGGTGTACAGGCTGGAGTGGCGGCGCGCAGCGAGCAGGTTGCGGGCGTAGCCGCGCAGGGCCAGCGCATGGGCGGGGTCGCCCTTCAGTAATTGGGTGAGGGTGCGGACGTTGGCCGTGGCGCGCGCGCCATCGGTGGGACGCTTGGGGCGCAGGGTGGCGAACAACTCGACCATGAGGCCGATATCGTTGCTGTTGGCGTCCAGGCGTTGGAGAATCTTGAGCATGCATCGGGCGGCAAAAGCCGCAGTAAACTAAAAACGAAGTATACCCGCTCGGCTCCGACCCGGTATGTACGCTCTCGAACGTTAGTTTCCTGCATGGAATCGCGCCCGTATCATCAGCACAACATGATCTTGCGCGCCGCCTGGCGCAACTCGTGGCGAAAGTCGGGGTGGGCGATGGCGATCAACGCCTCGGCGCGCTGATGGGCGGTCTTGCCGCGCAACTGGGCCACGCCGTATTCGGTGACCACGTAGTTGACGTCGTTCTTGCCGGTCGTGACATGGGTGCCGGGCGTGAGCGTGGGCACGATGCGCGACACGGTGCCATCTTTGGCGGTCGATGGCAGCACGATAAACGCCTTGCCGCCGCGCGAGCGGTTGGCTGCGCGCACGAAATCGACCTGGCCGCCGGTGCCGGAATATGGCAGGTGGGCCAGGCTCTCGGAACCGCATTGGCCCAGCAGGTCCACTTGCAGGCTGGCGTTGATCGCCACCATGTTGGCGTTCTGCCCGGCCAGGTACGGGTCGTTGGTGAAATTGACAGGATGCATTTCCAGCATCGGATTGTCGTGCATGAAGTCGTACAGCCGGCGCGAGCCGAGTGCAAACGTGGCCACCATCTTGCCCGGCATGAAGGTCTTGCGGCTGTTGTTGACCGCGCCGCATTCCACCAGTTTGAGAATGCCGTCGCCGATCATCTCGGTGTGCACGCCCAGGTCATGCTTGCTGGTCAGCTGCATCACCACCGCGTCCGGGATGCCGCCGTAGCCGATCTGCAAAGTGGAGCCGTCGTCGATCAGGTCTGCCACCAGCTTGCCGATCGCTTCCTGCACCGGGCCGATGGCGGGCAGGCCCACTTCGATCACCGGCTCGTCGCTCTCTACCAGCGCAGTGACCTGCGATAGGTGGACGATGCAGTTGCCGTGCGCGGTGGGCACGTTGGGATTGACCTCGAGCACAATCACGCGCGCCTTGAGGATGGCCGCCATGGTGTAGTCGGCGCCGAGGCTCAGGGCAAAGTTGCCGTACTCGTCCATCGGCGAGGCCAGCGAAAACACCACGTCGGCCGGCACCAGGTCGCGCTCGATCAGGCTGGGCAGCTCGGAAAAATAGGCGGGTACAAAATCGGCCCAGCCCGCTTGTCCCGCCGCGCGCGAGGCGCCGCCGAAGAACAGCGCCACGTGGCGCACGTGCTGCACGGTGTCGCAATCGAAGTAGCCGTATTTGCGCATGGCCAGGATTTGCGCCACCTTGATGTCGCGAAAGCGCGTGCGGTGGGCCGACAGCGCATGCAGCAGGCCAGGGGGCTCGCCGGCGCCGGTGGGCACGATGATGGTGTCGCCATCTTTCAACCAGTCGAGTGCCTGTTCGGGCGTGCAACGTTTGCTGTCGTAGTGCGCATGCATGGTTGTGGCCTTTCACCTGATGAAAATCCACTATAAACCAACTGGCGGTAGAAGTGACTGCTTACGTGGCGGTCCGCACAGAACTATGGCCGGGCACGGCCTATTATGAAATCACTAATCCACTCTTTCATCGCTCATCATGAAACCGACTATCCTTGCGCTGTCCCTGATCGCGCCCCTGACCGCAGCGGCGCAAACGTCGCCGGTCGAGGTGTATGGTCTGCTCGATGCCGGTGTAGTGGTCGAGCGCGGTTGCCAGGGCGACTGCGCCCGCACCCGCCTCGACAGCGGTATCGCTTCCGGTTCGCGCCTCGGCATCCGTGGCCGCGAAAGTCTCGGTGGCAGCACGGCTGCCGTGTACACGCTGGAAGCGGGCATCAAGAACGATACCGGCGCCAACGAGCATCAAAACAAGCTGTTCGGCCGCCAGGTGTTTGTCGGACTCGAGGGGCCGCTCGGTGCGGTGACCATGGGCCGCCAGTACAACCTGTTATACGAAGCGCTGACCGACGTGGCCGATCCCTTCCACGGCGGCATGGCTGGCAACGCCGGCAACCTGGTCGGATACACGACCAAGCGCTATGACAATTCGATCAAGTACAAGTCGCCGCGCAGCCGCAGCGGCCTGATCGGTTCGGTGATCTACAGCTTCGGCGAGTCGCAGTTCAATAGTCGCTTCAACCGCGCGTATGGCGCCACCATCGGGTATGCCAAGGGTCCGGTCAACATCAGCATCACGCACCAGCGCAAAAACAATCTGCTCGAAGCCAATGCCACCACCCCGGCCGTTGACCAGTCGGCGCGCAACTCGCTGGTTGCCGCCAACGTCGATTTCGGCGGCGTGGTGGGCTACGCCGCCTACGGCCACAGCCGTGGCGCCGGCAGCAACCAGTGGGACCAGTCGAATCCTTATGGCGCCATGGTGCAAACCCTGCCCACCGACCGCAGCCGTGACGCCCTGTTTGGCGTGGCCGTGCCCAGGGGCGCCACTACTTTCCTTGCTTCATACATCCGCAAGGACGACCAGGGACTGGCCAACCGCGATGCCGACCAGATCGCTATCGGCGCCAGCTACGCCATGTCCAAGCGCACCGATTTTTATACTGCGCTGGCCAAGATCAAGAACCGCAACGGCGGCAATTACGCAGTTGGTACCGCCACCACGCGTGGTCGCGGCGACCACGCAATCAACATCGGCCTGCGCCACTCATTCTAGGGTTTGGCAGGGCAGGTTGCACTGACCCAGCGGCCCGTAGAATTGATCTTGACGTCGTGCTGGGCGCCGGTGGCGGTGGTGCTCACATCCATCACCATGGTGTAATTCCGGTCATCCACGAACTTCACGGTTCCCCGTCCGCTCGAGACCGGATCCTTGCACGTGAACGCCACATCGTAGCCGCCTGCTATCGGCGTACTGGTGGACGTGCATTGTCCTTTCTGATTCAACGGCAATTCCTTTCTGGCCGCCATCTCTGGCGTAACGCAAGCGCGCACGGCAATGGCACCGTCGGTCCCCACGGTCGGCGACGAGACGCCGTTCTTGGCCAGGAAGGCATCCATCTGCGCCTTTTGCGCCGGCGGCAGATTGCCCAATTGCTGCATGGCCATGTCCAGCGCCGCGTTGGTCTGGATGTCGGCGGTGGAGACCTTGCTGCTGGTTTCCCACGTGCCCGGCTTGATGGCAGGTGCGGTTTGGGCGTTTGCCGACAGCGCGGCCAGAGCGGTGAGCATGATCGCGATGTGCTTCATGGTGGTCCTTTCAAAATAAAAAAAAGCGGCGTACCACCAAGAAGGTGGGACGCCGCTCATTCTAAGCGGGGAGCGTACTAGACGCCGCGACCGCTGATCAGGCGCAGCAGCACCATGATGATGGCAACGACCAGCAGCACGTGGATGAAGCCGCCGATGGTGTACGAGGTGACCAGGCCCAGCAGCCACAGGATAAGCAGAACTACAGCGATGGTATAGAGCATGATTCTCTCCTTGGTTATGTTGTGACGTCCGCAGTGGGCATCGAAGCGATGTCGAACTGTTCGTTCGTATCTTGGAATCTATTATCTTTCTATACAGCCCAGGCTTCTGTACGCTGTCCCACGTAAATGATGCACTGCTGTCTTAAAAGCACATTAACCAACAATTAATTTGCCGAACGCAGCTTGCCATCGATGACTTTCACCTCGTCGCCCTCGCGCCAGGCTGGTTGCGTGCTGTGGTTGAAGGTGCGCTTGGCGCCGTTGTCCATGCGTACTGTCACCTGCCAGCTGTGGGTGGTCTTCATGTGACCTTCGATCTGGTTGCCGGCCACGGCGCCACCGACCGCGCCTGCCACGGTCGCCAGTTGACGGCCATGGCCGCCGCCCACCTGGTTACCGAGGATGCCGCCGAGGATGGCGCCACCGGCCGCGCCCACGCCGCTGCCTTGCGGGCGGTGCTCGATGGTGCGCACCGAGGTCACCACGCCACAGTTCTTGCATACGGCTGGAGCAGCCGCTTGGGGCTCGGGAGCCCGCTCAACTGCCCGGTCCGCTTCGCGCAGCGGCGCATTGGCCGCAGCCAGTTGCAGCGGCGCCTGCTGGGACTGCCGTGCGGCTAACTGTTGGTTGCCTGCCAGCCCCTGCTCACCCGGCGCCAGCTGGCTGGCCACGGCCGGTGGCAGGTCGGCGTTGGCGTTGGACTTGGGTAGCCAGCCCATCAGGGCAGCGATGCCGACCGCGCAGAACAGGATGACGGCGACAGCGGCAATCAACAGCATCGGATGCAGGCCGGACTTGGGTGTGTGGACGGGAGTATTCATGACGGTTCCTTGGTTTCTTGTTGGTTACTTATTGCTTACTGATAAATGACTTTATTGTGTTGTATTGCAGCTAATTTGCATTAATGTGCAGCACCGCACATTGTCCCGCCGGGGCGGCTTTGCTTCCGTGCGTCAGCGTACATACTCCCCAAATCATTGCCGTTACGCTAAGCCCTATGCATACCCACCACCACCACCTTGCCGAAGATGACAGGAGCCCAACGCGTGCGTTGGTAAATCGTTTACTGTCCAGTTTGCCCGAAGAAGAGCAGGGCCAGCTGGCGAGGCTGGGCGAAATAGTCAAGGTGGAAGTGGGCGACGTGCTGTACGAACCGGGCCAGACCGTGCGCCACGTGTACTTCCCGCTCGATTGCCTGCTGTCGTTGCTGGCCGTGGCCGAAGGGCGCATGACGCTCGAAGTCGGTTCCGTGGGCCGCGAAGGCATGATCGGCGCGCCGGTGGTGCTCGGCCACGAACTGGCGCAAGTACGCGCCGTGGTGCAACGCGCCGGCCGGGCAGTACGCATCGATGCCGGCGAGTTTCGCCTGGCGTACGCGCGCATGGAGCCGTTGCAGCGCCTGCTGCACCGCTACACCGACACCTTGCTGGCGCAGGCGATCCAGATCGCCGTGTGCAGCCGCTTCCACGTTCTCGAAGCACGGCTGGCGCGTTCGCTGCTGATTACGCGCGACCGCTTGCAGTCCGATAAATTCCATCTCACCCACGAGTTCCTGGCGCATGCGCTCGGTGTGCGCCGGGTGGGGGTGACCAAGGCGGCCAGCGCCCTGCAAAACCAGAAACTGATTTCCTATAGCCGGGGCAACATCGAGATTCTCGATGCGGCGGGGCTGGAGGCGGTGTCGTGCCGGTGCTACGAGCTGGTCAAGGACGAGGGTTTGATCGGCATTTCCAACGTATTTGTCTGAGGTGTTCATACAAAAAATCCGTCATCCCGCTGGCGCGGGCATGACGGATTTTTCCATCGCTGGTGGTCGCTTAACGCGTTGGTTTTTGCACCTGGTTGCCGATCACGCCACCGACTGCTGCGCCACCGACCGCGCCAACAGCGCTGCCGCCGGTCAGCACGGACCCGGCCACTGCGCCTACGCCAGCGCCAACTGCCGTGTTACGGTCCTGGTTGGACATGCCGGCACACGCCGTCAGGCTCAGGGTTGCCACTACCACTGCCGCTGCCGAAGCAACTCGTTTGATCGTATTCATTGTATTCTCCTCAGGTCGTTCATGAAGGCGCGGTCTCATCCGCACCGATGGCTGAAGAATACTTCTTGCCGAATCGAATCTCAGTTAGGCACCGCACCCTGAAACAGCTTGTTACCCTTTAGCGTCCTGCTCATTTGCCGGCGGCGGGACCGCGCGCCAGCAGTGCCGGGCACTGCGACGCTGGTGACCCTCCTGATCCCGTGGTGACCAGCGGCACGATGGCCGCCACCGGCGCCACCAGCGCCAGCGCCACGGCGCCACCGGCGCGCAGCGCCATGCTGCCCTTGTCGATGCTCACATCGGTATCCTTGAACGTGCCGCGCACGTAAATCGGCGAGCGCAGCGACAGGATGCGCATGCTCCTGGCGTCGGGTTTGAGCGTGAGGTCGAGTTTTTCGTTGGCCAAGTTGACGGTGCCGCTGGCATTGATGACTGCTTCCGCCGTATCCACCACGAACAGGCGCGAGCGCATCAGGCCGTTGCGGACGCCAAAGTCGGCCACCAGGCAGTTGAGCTTGACCTGCTCGTCGCCGAACAGGCGGGTGACCACCACGCTGCCCAAGTTCAAGCCCATTTCCTCGAGCATCAGCTTGCTGACACTGCCGCCGCTGACGGCGCCCTTGAAGTCGCCATTGGACGTACCGAGCAAATCGGCGACGGAGTTGCCGCTGGCTGTCAGCGCCACGTCGGCGTTGACTTCGCCGACGGTGGCGCGCATGCCGCTAATATCCGGGAACAGCTGCTTGAGTTGCAGGCGCCGCAGGTCGGCCTTGAGCTCGGCGCGGATGGCGCGCGGATCGACCTTGCCGCTGCCGTCAAGCACGATGTTCGAGGCGAACCGCCCGCCGGCGATATCGAAGTTGAGCGGCTTCATCGACAGCACGCCATCTTTCATGTGTACCTGGGTCTCGACATTTTGCACGGGCAGGCCCTGGCCGCGCGTGACGCGCTGGGCATGGAGCCTGACGTCGGCGTCGAGCGCGGTCCAGCGATCCTTGCGAAACGCTTCCACGGGCAGCACCCTGTTGCGCGGCTGGACAGTCTCGGCCCCGCGCGCTGCGCGGCTGGCGGCGGAATCAGCGCCCACCAGCGGCCCCAGGTCGGTAAATTGCAGCAGCTTCGAGGTTACCGTGCCGGTCAGCAGCGGGCGCGGCGTGGCGGAGCGGTAATCGAGCCGGCCGGCAATGTCGCTGCTGCCCACGCGGCCGGTGAAGTCCTGGTAACGCCAGTGGCTGCCGGCCCGGTTGATGCTGCCGGTCAATCTCCCCTCGGTGGAAAACGGCGGCGTTTCGGGCAGCAGCACACCGGTGATGCCGTACAGGCGCGCCATGCTGGGACCGGACATCTTGAGTTTCAGGTCGAGCGCGGTAAGCGCGGCGGGGCGGGTGAGTGTGCCTTCGGCGGCGATGCGGGTACCGCCCACGTCGAGGCTGGCGGCCAGCGGGTACGGCGTGGCGTGCTCCTGCAGGCCCAGCACCGCGCCCGACTTGCCGCTGCCGCTGATGGCTTGTTCGTTCCACTTGCCCTTGAGGGTCCACGCCACGCCGTAGGTTTTGTCATTGGCTATGCTGTCAACCGTGGCCACCGCATCGACATGGGTGGATGCGTCGCGGTAGTTGACGACGCCGCGCGTGAGCACCACGCGCTGTACCGCCAGCTGCCATGCCGGCTGCTTGTCGTCCTGGTGAAAGGTCCAGTTGTTGCGGCCCGCCTCATCGCGCAGCAGCCACAGTTGCGGCTGCTCGAAGCGCAGCACCGGCACCACGATGCGCTGGCGCAGCAGCGGCAGCAGTTCCACCGCGAACGCGAACTGGCCCACGCTGGCGAATTCGCCGCCAGCCTGCATCGCCGCCGGCTGGCCGATGTGCACATCGCGCGCCACCAGGTGTGGCAGTGGCAAATAATCGCGCCAGGTGCGGTCGGCGCCGGACCCCTGCTGGCGCCAGGCCAGCGTCAGTGGTCCCCGGATGGAAAACGGCCGGGCGATGGCCTCGCCGATGCGCTGGCTGATCCACGGCCGCGCGCTGTTCCAGTCATAAGTTGCCAGCGCGATCGCGGCGGCAGCGGTGGCGATTACGCCCACTCCCGCGACAACAAGAGCGATACGAACGGAGCGGCGGCGGAGCAGGGCAGGAGGCATGGGTAGTTTGCGACGGGAAGGTTGCCACATTCTACACAGGACCGTGACGGCGACCCGTCCCGGTGCGCCAGCGCACGTACGGCGTGCACCGGCATCATCGACTCCGCTCTATGTGCGGCACCGAACTGAGTGCGCCTGGGCATGGGCCTATAACGTTACTTGTCAGTTCAATATTTCACGAGGAGAACAATAAATGAACACCGTTCAGCATAAAGTCAAAGTAATCTGCGGCGCCCTGGCGCTGTTGGGCCTGGCAGCTTGCGCCAGCGAAAAGACCCCGGCCACCGCCGATGTCGCCGTCTCCCGCGCTGCTGTTGCCAACGCCACCTCGGCCGGCGCTGCCGACCTGGCGCCGGAAGAGATGAAATCGGCTCGTGAAAAAATGATGCGCGCCAACCAGGCGCTCGCCGCCAAGGACTACAAGCTGGCCCAGGACCTGGCCGCGCAAGCGCAGGCCGACGCCCAGCTGGCCCAAAGCAAGGCCAACTCGGCCAAGGCCACTGCTGCTGCCGACGAGCTGCAACAAAGCATTCGTGTGCTGCGCGAAGAAGCCAATCGCGCCAATACCCAACAACAATAATCAATAAAACCGGAGCCCCACATGAAACTGATGACCAAACTGCGTATCCTGCCTGCTGCCGTTGCCGTGGCAATTGTCCTGTCTGCGTGCAGCAGCGCCCCGATCACCACCAGCGAGCTCGATGGCGCGCGCGGTGACTTCGTTGCCGCCCAGAGCAACCCGGCCGTTGCTGCCAACGCACCGGTGGAATTCAAGGCCGCTGCCGACGCGCTGGACCGCGCCAACGCTGCCGCCGCCCAGAAAGAAAGCCTGGCCGACATCGACAAGCTGGCCTATCTTGCCAAGCAAAAAATCGCCGTGGCACAAGAGGTGACCAAGCAACGCCAGGCCGAAGCCAACGTGGCCCAAGCCGGCCGCCAGCGTGACGAGGTGCGCCTGGAAGCGCGCACCGCCGAAGCCGACAAGGCCCGCATGGCCGCCGAGCGCGCCAAGGCCGATGCCGATGCAGCACGCCAGCAAGCCGACGCCGCAGCCGCCTCGGCCCGCGACGAGCAAGCCAAGGCTGCAGCACTGCAGCAGCAGCTGAACGATCTGCAGGCCAAGCAAACCGATCGTGGCCTGGTCATCACCCTCAACGACGTGCTGTTCAATGTGGACAAAGCCGAATTGAGCGCCGAAGGCATGCGCACCGCGCAAAAGCTGGCCGACGTGCTGGCCCAGGAACCAAAAAGCATGGTGCTGATCGAAGGCTTTACCGATTCCACCGGCAGCTCGTCGCACAACCTCGACCTGTCGCAGCGCCGCGCCGACGCCGTGCGCCAGGCCCTGGTAGGCATGGGTGTGCCTGGCAACAAGATCTCCACCAAGGGTTACGGCGCTGCCTACCCCGTGGCCGGCAACAACGACGCTGCCAGCCGCCAACTCAACCGTCGCGTGGAAATCGTGCTGTCGCAAAACGGCGCACCGATCACCAACCGTCGTTAATCCCGTATTTTTTCTTGAAAAGGACTATTCATCATGGCTGAATCCAACCCCACCCATCCGGCAGGCATCGATCGTGAAGCCATCCGCGAAGCAGCACGCAATATGCTCGACGGCCCGGTGACGGCCGGCTACAAGGGCGACCGCGAGGCAGTGATCAAGATGCTCAACGACGCGCTGGCTACCGAGCTGGTCTGCGTTCTGCGCTACAAGCGCCACTACTACACGGTCAGTGGCTTGCAAAACGGCCCCATCAAGGCCGAGTTCCTCGAGCACGCTACCCAGGAACAGGAGCACGCCGATTCGCTGGCCGAACGCATCGTTCAGCTCAACGGTCAGCCTGATTTCAATCCTGCAACGTTGCTCGCACGCAGCCATGCCGAGTATGATGCATCGGACGACGTGCAAGCGATGATCAAGGCTAACCTGATCGCCGAGCGCGTCGCCATCGAGTCTTATCGTCAAATGATCGAGCAAATCGGCGATACCGACCCGACCACGCGCCACCTTTTGATCAGCATCATGGCCGTGGAAGAAGAACACGCGGACGATATGCGCGATCTGCTTGAATAAGCGATTAGGCCAGTTGGTGAATTTGTTGTACAGTTTTCACTTCTCACAACCATAACAGGAGCATCATTATGTTGGAACAAAATATCAGCACCGTGAATAACGACGTGAAAACTCTGGTCAAGGATGCTCAAGCATTGTTCACCGCCGCCACCGCGCTCACCGGCGAAAAAGCCGACGAGCTGCGCGGCCGTGGCATGCGTGCCCTCGACTCCGCACTGGCCAAAGCCCACGAAGCGCAAGTCAGCGCCCTGGCGGCCAGCAAGGAAGCGGCCAAGCAGGCCGATGCCTACGTCAAGGACAATCCATGGCGCTCGGTCGCTGCGGCAGCCAGCATCGGTCTGCTGGTCGGTGTGATCATCGGCCGTAAGTAACCGATGGCGCAAGCTGACGAAGTGAACCGTCCGCCCGGCCTGATTGCGTCGCTGGGCAACATCGCCCGCAACAGCATGGGCCTGCTGCTGACGCGGCTGGAACTCGCTGCCCTCGAGCTGTCGCAGGTGCGTAATCACCTGCTGCAACTGGTGGTGGCGTTTGCCGTCGCGCTGGTGGCCGGCTGTTTTGCGTTGGCGTGCATAACGGTCATGGTGGGTTACCTGGCGTGGAACGCGCTGGGCTGGCTCATCCTGCCGATCCTGGCGGGCTTCTTCCTGCTGCTGGCGATAGGCTTGATCATGTACGCGCGTGGCCTGATCAGCGCCGGCAAGCTGTCGATGCCGGCCACCATGGCCGAGCTCAAGTCCGACCGCGACATGTTGATGTAAGGAGAGCAGATGAGCAAACATGCACATGATCCGGTTGCGGCCGACATTCAGCGCCTGATCCGCGAAGGCGAGCTGTATCGCATCAAGGTCGTCCATGCCAAGGCATTGGTGGCGCAAGCCATGCGTCCCGATGCGCTGATGCACGGCGCGGTCGACCACGCGGTCAGCCTGGCCCAGGCACGCCTGGGCGGTTTGATCCAGCCGGGCGGCTTGAGCAACTTCAACTACAAGGCGCTGATGCCTTACGCCATCACGGTTGGCTCGTTCCTGGCGCGCAAGCGCCTGATCAAGCCGGTACTGGGTGTGGCGGCACTGGCCGGTGTCGGCGTGGCGTGGCTGCTCAAGCGCAAGCGCTCCGCTGGCTGATTCTTCAGCCCAGCCGCCGCCAGATCGACAAAAATCGGGCCCGTCAGCGATATTCGCTGACGGGCCCGAATGTTTTTAATGGAGCAAAAATCAGGGTTGGCGCGGTTGTTCGTTCTCGGCGAGCACCGCCGTCACGCGTGCCATGTCGTGGCGATAGGTATCCTGCGCCTGCTTCAGGCAGCTGGCCCGCTCGGCGGCAGGGCCCTTGGCGCACGCCTGCTTGGCTTCGGCCAGGGCTGCGCCGATTTCCTTGCGCAGGGTGCGCTCTTTTTGCGCAGGTGTGACGTCTTCGCGGTGCCAGCGGGCCGGATCACCCTTGGCGATTTCCTGCTGTTGCAGCTGGACGTTTTGCGGAGGCGTATTGTCTTGTGCCTGCGCGGCAAACGCCGCGCAGGACAGGGCGAGCACGGCGCCGCATTTCAGGGTCTGGAAAGGCGTCATGACGGGCTCCCCGTGGTTTACAGGCGGCCGGTCAGCAGCATGATCAGCAGGATCACGACCAGCAGGCCGGTGATGCCGCTCGGTGCATAGCCCCAGTTGCGGCTGTGCGGCCAGGTAGGCAATGCGCCAACCAGTAACAAGACCAGGATGATCAGAATGATGGTGCCCATGGTATTCCCCTTAAGTTTGAGTTATTGATCGGGATGATCGCGATAAGCGAAAAAAATTAATAGCGGTACAGGCGGCCGTCGATCAGGCGCACGCGGTTGCCCACGCGCAGGTCGTAGACGCTGTCCTGGTTCACCAGGCGGTAATCGCCATTGTCCATGCGCACGCTGATCTGGTACTCGTCACGCGGTGCATTGCGGTTGTTTTCAACGTTGTTGCCCACCACGCCACCAGCGACTGCGCCGGCCACGGTGGCGGCGGCACGGCCGCTGCCCGAGCCTACCTGGTTACCGAGCAGCGCGCCCACCAGGCCGCCAGCGACGGCGCCGGCGCCGCTGCCTTTGCCCTCGACGGTTCTGACCTGGATCGATTCGATGGTGCCATAACTGGCTGCTTCATTCTGGTAGCCGGTCTGCTGACCGTAGCCTGGATTCTGGTTGCTGGTGGCGCAGCCGCTCAGTACGGCGGTGGCGGCAAGTACGACAGCGGCAAGGGTGCGGTTCGAATTCATGTTGTCCTCCTGAAAGTAATGAGTTCAGAATAATCATGCTGCGCGCACAGGTCTGTGCGCTTTCGCACCAAGTAATTACGTGGAATAAATGTGGTGACTTTGCCAAATTTCAGCGTGTGTACGATACCGTACAGAGTCCTTGCCGTGATGGGCGTAAAACGTTTCCATCGGCAGCAGCGACGACCAAACAACCATACGGCGTCGCTCGGCTGACAACCTGATTCGATCAAAACACCAAGGAGAACCACCATGAAAATCGCCCACAAAATCGCTACCGCACTGTTCACCGTCTCGCTGCTGGCAACTGCAGGTTGCGCTTCGACTTCGACCAAGGAAGGCACCGGCGAGTTCGTCGATGATGCTGTTGTGACCACCAAGGTAAAAGCTGCGATCTTCAACGAACCTACCCTGAAAACCACCGAAATCAATGTGGAAACCTTCAAAGGTGTGGTGCAGTTGAGCGGCTTCGTGGCCCAGCCTGCTGACATCGGCAAAGCCGGCGAAGTGGCGCGTGGCGTCAAAGGCGTTTCGTCCGTCAAGAACGATATCCGCGTGAAGTAATTCCGCTCGATGTCGCTGGTCCGTCGTTGCCGGTTTCCGGCAACGGCGAACGCGATCGGCGCGACATGCTTCGGTATGTCGCGCCGTAATTTTATTGTGAGTCATCATGAGCCAGCAGCCCGCAGACCTTCCTCCCGCCACCCTTACGGCGAGCCCGGCATCGAGTAGCACGGCCGACCCCGGTGTGCTTCAGCGTTTCCCCATTCATGTCAACGCCCGCGGTCTCGCGCTGGGCATCATTGCCACTGTCGCCTTCGTCTGGGCCTTGCAGTGGTCGCGCAATTTCCTGGTTCCCCTGTTGCTGGGCATTCTGATCAGCTACACCCTGAGTCCGCTGATGGGCTGGATGACGCGGCGCCGCGTGCCGCGCGCCATTGCCGCCACCCTGATCACGGCGGCCATCGTGGGCGGGTCGGTGATGGCGGTCGATAAACTGCATGGCGAGTTCGAGTCCATCGTCGAGGAACTGCCCAGCACCGGCCATAAGCTGTCGAAGCTGGTCAGCGAGCGCCTGCATGGCAGCTCGAGCGCCTTGCAGCGCATCCAGGCCGTGGCCACCGAGTTGCAGCAGGCCACCGCCGGCGCCCAGGAACGGCGCGCAGCGCGCAAGGCCATCCCGGCAACGTCGCCCGAGTTCCCCTTGATGAACTGGGTGTGGGCAGGCTCGATGGGGCTGATGGGCTTTCTGAGCCAGGCCACCATGGTGATCTTCCTGGTGTTTTTCCTGCTGCTGTCCGGCGACACCTTTAAGCGCAAGCTGGTCAAGCTCACCGGGCCATCTTTATCGAAGAAAAAAATCACGGTCCACATCCTGGAAGACATCAATACGTCGATCCAGAAATACATGCTGATGCTTTTGGTCACCAACGGCATGCTGGCAGTCATGATGTGGATCGCGCTGCGCTGGATCGGCCTGGAAAACGCCGGCGCCTGGGCCATCGTGGCCGGCCTGCTGCACCTGATGCCGTACTTCGGCCCGCTGCTGATCATGCTGGCCACGGGCCTGGTGGCGCTGCTGCAATTCGAATCGATCCAGATGAGCGTGCTGGTGATGGGCACCTCGCTGGCGATCGCCACCCTGGTCGGCACCATCATCACGACCTGGATGACCGGCCGCTTCGCCCGCATGAATGCCGCAGCCGTCTTTGTCAGTTTGCTGTTCTGGGGCTGGTTGTGGGGCGTCTGGGGCTTGCTGCTGGGCGTGCCTGTGATCGTGATCGTCAAGGTCGTGGCCGAGCGGGTAGAGGGGATGGAAGTGGTGGCCGAACTGCTGGGAGAGTAGGGCGACCGAGATGAAAAACGGGGCGCTGGCGTTGCCGGCGCCCCGTTTTTTATGGCGCCCGAGTTTTGTCTTTCAGGCTGCCCAGTTGCAAGGCATACTGCCGCGCAAATTCCGCGCCCAGGAAAAAGATCTGCGCCGAGTAATACACCCACAGCAGCAGCGCAATCACCGAGCCGGCCGCGCCATAGCTGCTGGCCACGCCGCTGTTGCCGATATACGCGCCGATGGCAAATTTCCCCAGCGTGAACAGGGCAGCGGTGCCGAGCGCGCCGATGCTCACATCCTGCCACGACAGTTTTACGCGGGGCAGCATCTTGAAGATCACGCCAAACAAGGCGGCAATCACCAGGAAGCTGATCGCGTAATTGATGCCGGTGAGCGCTTCGCCGGCATCGACCCAGATCCGGTCCCAGTATTTCTGGATGATCGTCAACACCGCACTGACTACCAGCGACACCATCAGCAGGAACGCCAGCACCAGCACCATGCCGAACGACAGCAGCCGGGTACGGATCACGTCCCACGCCGTGCTGGTGGTCACCGGCGGCACTTGCCAGATCACGTCCAGGCTTGACTTGAGTTCGGCAAACACGGTGGTGGCGCCAAAGATCAGCAGGAAAAACGCGATGATCGTGGCCAGTTGACCTTCTTCCTTGTTTTTTGCCCCGGCCAAGACCAGCTGGATCGCTTCCGCGCCTTGCTGGCCGACCAGGCCGTTGAGCTGGGCGAACAGCTCGCCCTGCGCCGCCTGCGGACCATAAAACCAGCCGGCAATGGCCAGTACCAGCACCAGGATCGGCGCCATGGAAAACAGGGTGTAGAACGCCAGCGCCGCGCCCATGCTGCCGGCGCGGTGCGAGAACCATTCGGAAACGGTACATTTCAGCACCGAAAATATATCTCTTTTTCTCATGAGTAAAAAAAAAGCCCCGCAACCGAAGTTGCGGGGCTTTTCCGGGTGAATTAGTTCACGCGACGTTCGATGGTGATTTGTTCCACCTCAACGCGACGGTTAGGCTCCAGGCACTTGATCAGGTCAGCTTTACGCTTGTTGTCGCAGGTGACAACAGGGTTCGCTTCGCCACGGCCTTCGGCGCTCAGACGGTTGGCTGCAACGCCTTTGCCGACCAGGTATTCCTTGACCGAGTTCGCGCGGCGCTCGGACAGTTTCTGGTTGTAGCTCTCGGCGCCCAGGCGGTCGGTGTAACCGGCGATGGTGACATCGTTGATGCCAGGGTTGTTGTTCAGCAGGGTAGCGATCTCGTCCAGTTTAGGCTGGTTCGGGTTCAGCTTGGCGCTGTCAAAACCAAACATTTCGGTGGCCGACATCGTCACTTTTTCCATGCGCACCGGTGGTGGTGGCGGTGGTGGCATTGGTGCTGGTGGTGGCGGTGGTGGTTCAGCCACGACTGGTGCTGGCGGTGGTGGCGGTGGTGCTGGACGTGGTGGCGCGGCGAAGGCGAAGTTCACACCAACGGTCAGGTACAGGTTGTTGCTCTTGTCGGTGCGTGGGAACACGTCGTCACGCAGGAAGCCGTGCACATTGCGGATGTCGGCCTGGAACGTGGTACGTTCGTTCATGTCAGCCTGGAAACCCAGACCGGCGCTGATGTATGGCGAGTTCTTGGAGATCTCGTTTTGACCGGCCAGGGCCAGCTTGTCGCGCTGGACACCGGCGCCCACCAGGATGAATGGACGGAACGACTTACGCGAGAACAGGTACAGGCCGTCAACGCCCAGGGTTTGCTGCTGGTAGCGGTCGCCATTGTCTTTCGAACGGGCGTAGGTGCCGCCCATTTGCACGTCCCAGTTTTCGTTGACTGCCTTACCGAACTTCAGGCCACCACCCGGGCCGCGACGGTCTACGCCGAAGTCGTCGTCCGGTTTGATGCCGTTGACGCTAGGCTGGACATACCACGACGGGTTGATGACCGGCTCTTGAGCCATGGCGGAGAACGACGCACACAGTGCTGCTGCGGCGAGGGCGATTTTCTTAGTTTTATTCAAGGTAAGCTCCCGATTAATGAAGGATGTTTCGATGTTTCGTTGTCAGCTGTGTTTTGTTCACCGCTGCTAGGAACGAACTTTATGCAAAATAGTCAGTTCATTCAGTACGCTACCGCACAAAAGATTGTGCTGTATCAAATTCAACACAGATTGTTGATTTGATCGGGCAATTCATGCAACTTCCCGAAATGGGGGGTGTCCTATATTCATTGTTCGGGTTTCGCCGCTAATGTTCGTTGCCGCACAGACTGGTGCGCGGCAAAAAGGCATTCTGGCGTCAGATGCAGAGACTGTAGCGCTTGATCTTCAATCACACAGCCTCCGCTGCCAAATATCCCGGCAAAACCAATCTCGGCAATTTGTTATTAAGGAGTGTACACATGCACGCACAACCCCAAACCCTGGTTCAGAACGAAATGAAAGCGTCGCTCGACATGCAATCGACCACCAGCAAGCTGTTGGAGCGTCCCGTGCCACTGGACCGCAAACCCGGCTTGTCGATGGCCTCGATCGAGCGTGTGCGTTCCACTTCCGCCACCCTGCGCCGCATTGAAAACATGCAAAAGCTCATCGCCGAGCTGTCCATGCACGAAATGCTGGCCGATGAAATCGCCTGGTTCCTCAAGTTTTCGCCATCGGGCGCCCGCAAGTACATCCGCGACCTGCGCGAAGCCGGCGTGATCGAACTGGCGCGTTACGTGGAAGGCACCGCTACCTACCTGGGCAAGGCTGTGTACCAGCTCACGCCCGATCCGGAACGCGTGGCCGCCTTCCTGGCCGCCATCGTTCAGCCTAAACGCGAAGGCGCGCCACCGCGCAAGGAACGTCCAGGCCTGCGCGAGCAAGCCATGGCCGGCAGCGGTCGCCACTTCCACATCCTGGCCGATGACACCCATTACGCGATCCGCGTCAACCGTGGCCCGGTCATGCGTGACCCGCTGGTTGCCGCGCTGTTCGGCTCGGCGCCATCGCAGCAAAAAGCTGCCGAGTAATTTCGGCGGTAACATCAAAGAAGCCGGGTTCGTCCCGGCTTTTTGCATTTCGGAATGTTTGCGTTGCCGATGTATTGAAAGAGGGGCAAGTGTCCTCACTTAAGCATCACTGAACTTTTACGGATGCGCTGTACATGGAAGCCTTGATCTGGATAGTCCTCACGCTGCTGGCCATAGCGCTCCCCCTGTATTACCCGCGCTGGCGCCTGCGCCGGTTGCTGGCGCGGCCGTTACCGGCCGACGCGCAGGCGATCTTGCAGCGTAATATTCCCGTCTATCACCGCATGCCAGCCGAGTTGCAGCAGCAGTTGCAAAAGCTAGTCGTGCAGTTCCTGCATCAAAAGAAATTTGTCGGTTGCGAAGGGCTGGAGATGACCGACGAAATCGCCGTCACCATCGCCGGCCAGGCGTGCATGTTGCTACTCAACCGTCACACCAAGGTGTATCCGGCCTTGCACACGGTGCTCGTGTATCCGTCCGAATTCGTTGCGCAACGGGCGGAAATCGGTCCCGGCGGCGTGGTTACGCCAGGACGCCAGAGCATGCTGGGCGAATCGTGGGACGATGGCCGCGTGGTGCTGTCGTGGGACGATGTGCAGCGCGGCGCCGGCGACTGGACCGACGGCCACAACGTGGTGTTGCACGAGTTTGCCCACCAGCTCGACAGCGAATCGGGCCGCGCCAACGGCGCCCCGTACCTGGGCAACCGGGCCAGCTACCGCGAATGGTCCGAGATCTTGCAACGCAATTACGACAGCCTGCGCATGCGCGCAATGTATCGCCAAGAGACGGTGATGGATCCTTACGGCGCCACCAACCCGGCCGAATTCTTCGCGGTCGCCACCGAAACCTTTTATGAAAAGCCGTACCAGATGGCCGAGCACCATGCCGAGCTGTTTGCCGAATTCATCAAGTACTACCGCGTCGATCCGCGCCAGTGGATGCCGCCACCACCGCCGCCCCCGGTCCAGCTGGAGCCGGGCGAGATCAGCTACAGCTTCAACGTTCATTAGGCTTTGCCGGGGTGCGCCTGCGCACCGACTCCCGGTGGGCGCGGGCGCATATTGCTGCCATCGCCGCTTGCGGCCCGACCACAGGGAGAACAGCATGAGCCACATCATCGCAGGACATTTCCAGATCCAGGACGAGATCGCTACGGCCCGCGCCGCCTTGCAGCGTGCGGGCTTTGCCGACGAAGATATCAGCGCCTTTTACGTCAACCCGCAGGGCCAGCACGATGTCCACGAGCTCGGTGGCGACCAGGATAAATCGCCGGGCGCCAAGGAAAGCGACGAGGGCGTGGTACAGGGCGGCGGCGCCGGTGCCGTCGCTGGCGCGGTGGCCGGCAGCGCGGCGATTCCGATCGCCGGTCCGCTGGGGCCGGTGGTCGGTGCGCTGGTGGGGGCCCACGTCGGTTCGCTGTTCTCGCTGTCGAAAATGAAGGATGCGGGCGAACCCGAAGAAGGGCGCGACGGTCACGAAAACATGATCCCGCCCCGCAAATCCGGCATGATGATAGCCGTGGCGGTGGCCGACCAGGCCCGCGAGCAGCAGGCGCTCGACGTGCTGCGCAGCCTCGGCGCCAGCAATCTCGAGCGCGCCGAAGGGACCATCGCCGCCGGCGACTGGCGCGATTTTGACCCGACCTCGCGCCCCGTGCCGGCTTGAACCGTCCTGTTGCGTATCCGGTACTGGCGCTCTGACAATCGCGGATTTCCCGATAATCATTGCTACAATGAATTTACAAAACCCGGGAGGCGCGGCGATGACACAGGCATGGGTAGTGCTGACCCGCCCGGACGGGCGCGACTTGCAGGCGCCGTCCGAGGCGCAAATGGCCGATGCCCTGGCCGAAGTCTATAGCGGCAAGACCGCCAGCCCTGACGGCGAGCCCGGCAGCGCCGTGTTGCGCTTCGGTTATGACGACGGTTTGATGTACGAAGTGGAAGTGTCGAGCGGCGGCGCCGTGCGGTTTGCCGAGTGGTCGGACCGCGATTGCGAGCTGGCGCTGGCCGACCCGCGCGTGATGACCGCGCTGCCGCAGGACGATGCCTTGCAACTATGGCGTTTGCTGGCGCAGCGGCAGGTGGCGCGCATCCGCAGCCAGCCGTGGCAATGACTACATCGATTCCACCCGCGCCTTGAGTTTTTCATAAGGCGCCACCAGCTTTTCCGGCGCGCCGGTGGGCACTGCCGCCGCCAGCGACAGCAGTTCTCCCGTCAGCGCAATCAAATCCTTGATCTGGTCGATCTTGCGGATCTTTTCCTGCGCCTGCGCCGTCACGTCCAGCAACTGTTTCTGCAAGCCGCCGAGCCCGGCGGCGGCCAGGCTGGCCGCTTCCAGGTACAGGCCCAGCGCATGCTGGCGCAAAGTCACTTCGTTGGCGAACAGCGCCTGCGCAGCAGCCCGGCTGATGGCGGGTTCGCTGGTGCCGGGCATTTTCTGACGGATAGCCCGCATCAGGCGCGCATGGAGCGCATCGGCGCTGGCGGACAGGCTGTCGGCCAGCGTTTCGAGATCGCGCTGGGTATTGCGGGGGGATTCAAGGCTCATGATGGCTCTCCAAAATCAAGGCTGTGGCAGGCTCTCGACCAGCGCCCGGTGGCGCTGCGCGATCTGGTCCAGGTTCTTGCGCGCCAGCGTGTGGCGCAGGCCGATCAGGCGGTACTCGGCGGTCTTTTCCTGCAGGTGTGACTTGGCCAGTGCGATCAGGAGGCGGTCGCGGTTGGCGTCGAGGTAGGGGATTTCCATCTCCAGCATGCCCAGCACGATGCGCTGCTCGTTGTCATTGGAGCGGTCGTACAGGCGCAGCAGGTTGCGCATGGCATCGAGCAGCTGCTGCACCGGTTCGCTGGCGTCGCGCATCAGGTCGTTGACGGCGCGCTCCTGCATCGGCGCCGTGACCGCGCGTGACAGCAACCGGGTCAGGCCGGTAAAGGCGTTGACGTGGCGGTCTTCCAGGCCGGTGTCTGGCCAGGCCTTGATGCCGGTGCCGACCACCTTGAGCGGGTCGCGCAAGTCGTACCGGCGGTCGCCGGCCAGCGCGCCGAGCGCCTGCATATACGCTTGCACCACGTCGTCGATGCGGCGGAAATCGTCGCTGGCCTGTTTGCGGCTGGCGTCGAGCGCACGTTCGCGCAGGTCGGCGGCGGGCGCCAGGTACGGCTGCTGGCGCTCGTAGGCGCTACGGTAGCGTTCGGTCAGTTCGTGGTAGGCGTTGAGCTTGGGTGCGTCGGCGGCAAAGGCGCGCACGTCGGCCATGCGCGGGGTGCTGCTGGCGCAGCCGCCCAGCATGGCAAAGACCGCCAGCAGGCACGCAATCAGTAGCGCGTGAACGGATAAACGTAGCCAGGTCAAGCGTAGCGAAATCATGGGGCCTCCTCAAGGAAATGAGGATCATTGTTGCCCTGCGCTTGATGCGCGGTGTTGCGACTGCGCAGACCGGGCTAGGTAAGTGCAGTCAGCCAGCCCAGGCCAGCGCGGGTGTCGCCGGCCGGGTTGTACTCGCAGCCGATCCAGCCATCGTAGCCCAACTGGTCGAGCAGGGCGAACAGGTGGCGGTAATTGATTTCGCCCGTGCCCGGCTCGTGGCGCCCCGGCGTGTCGGCCACTTGCAGGTGGGCGATGCGGGGCAGGTTGGCGCGGATGGTGTTGCTCAATTCGCCTTCCATGCGCTGCATATGATAGATGTCGTATTGCAGGAACAGGTTGGGGCAGCCGGCTTCGTCGATGATCGCCAGCGCCTGCGCGCTGCGGTTGAGCAGGTAGCCGGGCATGTCGAAATGGTTGATCGGCTCGATCAGCAGCTTGATGCCGTGCGGCGCCAGCAGCCCGGCGGCGTAGCGCAGATTGGCAATATAGGTGGCGCGGGCCTGCTCGGGCGCCACGCCGGGCGGGATTTTGCCGGCCATGCAATGCACCTGTCTTACCCCCAGCGCCAGTGCGTAATCGCGGGCGGCGGCCACACTGGCCTGGAACTCGTCGCTGCGGTCCGGGTGGCAGGCCATGCCGCGTTCGCCGGCATCCCAGTCGCCCGGGTGCAGGTTGAACAGCACCAGTTGCAAGCCATGCTCGCGCAATTGCGCGGCGATCTGCTCGGCGGGCCATGCATAGGGGAACAGGAATTCGACGGCCTCGAAGCCGGCGGCGCGGGCGGCGCCAAAGCGGTCGAGGAAGGGGAGGTCGGTAAACAACATCGACAGGTTGGCGGCAAATTTAGGCATGGGCAAATTATAAGGCAATAAAAAACCGCCCGAAGGCGGTTTTCATTGTGCAGCTGGCTTGGTCCGATTAACGACCACGGCCACCGGAGCGATGTTGCGACGGGTTGGCGCCATTGCGCGGCGCGCTGCCGTTGCCGCCACCGCCGCTACGGGCTGGACCGCCACCGGTACGGGCGCCGCCGTTGCCACCGCCGCCACCGCTGCGGCCACCGCCGTTACCGGCCGAGGCGCCGGCACCGGCGCCAGGTGCGCGCGGTTTGCCGCCGCCACCATTGCCGCCGCCGTTGCTGCCATTGCCACCACCGGCCGGCTTGCCACGGCCACCGCCGTTGCCGCCGCGACCGCCGCCGCCGCCATTGCGATGGCCAGGGCCGCCGCTACGCAGCTGGATCGGTTGCGCGCGCGCGTTCAGGTCCGGCTCGAAGCCAGGAATTACTTCACGCGGCAGGGTTTGCTTGATCAGCTTTTCGATATCCTTGAGCATGTCGTGTTCATCGACACACACCAGCGACACCGCTTCGCCGGTGGCGCCGGCGCGGCCGGTACGGCCGATCCGGTGCACATAGTCTTCCGGCACGTTCGGCAGGTCGTAGTTGACCACGTGCGGCAATTGATCGATATCGATACCGCGCGCGGCGATGTCGGTGGCGACCAGCACTTGCAGCGTGCCATCCTTGAATTCGCTCAGCGCGCGGGTACGGGCCGACTGGCTCTTGTTGCCGTGGATGGCCATGGCAGTGATGCCGTCGCCACCGAGTTTTTCCACCAGGTTGTTGGCGCCGTGCTTGGTGCGGGTGAAGACCAGCACCTGGGTCCACTTGTGGGTCTTGATCAGGTAGGCCAGCATCGGGTGTTTCTTGTCGCGGTCAACCGGGTGGATCTTTTGCGCGATCACTTCCACGGTCGAATTGCGGCGGGCCACTTCGATGGTGGCCGGGTTGTTCAGCAAACCGTCGGCCAGGGCCTTGATCTCGTCCGAGAAGGTCGCCGAGAACAGCAGGTTCTGGCGTTTCGGCGGCAGCACGGCCAGCACTTTTTTGATGTCGCGGATGAAGCCCATGTCCAGCATGCGGTCGGCTTCGTCCAGGATCAGGACTTCGACCTTGCTCAGGTCCACGGTGCCTTGCTGCATGTGGTCCAGCAGGCGGCCCGGGGTGGCGACCAGGATGTCGACGCCGTGTTTCAGTTGCTTGATTTGCGGGTTGATGCCGACGCCGCCGAAGATCACGGCAGAGTTCAGCTTGGTGTACTTGCCGTAGATGCGCACGCTTTCCTCGACCTGGGCCGCCAGTTCGCGGGTCGGGGTCAGGATCAGGGCGCGGATGGCGCGCGGCGAGCTATTGGTGGTGAATGCCTTGCCGATTGCGCTGGACGACAGCAGTTGCAGCAGCGGCAGGGTGAAGCCGGCGGTCTTGCCGGTGCCGGTCTGGGCGCCTGCCAGCAGGTCGCCGCCGTTCAGGACGGCAGGAATGGCCTGGGTCTGGATCGGCGTCGGGGTGGTGTAGCCGGTGTCGGCAACAGCGCGGACGATAGCGTCGGACAAACCGAGTGAGGAAAATGGCATGGGTAGCTTTGTATGAGATCGGCCTGTCGCCCTCTTGAGGCGCCAGTCGCAGGCAATCGGGATTATCTAGGTGCGGCGCAAGACTGGATGGCAAGCCGCAGCTAGCACTATAACAGCTAAGCTGGAAGGGAATTTCGCTTGGGAAACAAAAAGGAGGCGGATCGCCCCCTTTTTTTGTAACAAACCTTACGTCAATGAAACCAGCGCAAGGCTTTTGTTATGTGTTTCTTATCTATCAGGCAAACGGGGTCAGCAGACCAACCATCTGGCCGAAGATTTTCGGGCTGGCGGCAATGATGTCACCCTTGTACAGGTAGTCCGATTCGCCATTGAATTCGCCGACGATACCGCCCGCTTCGGTCACCATCAGGGCGCCCGCTGCGATATCCCAAGGCTTCAGGCCTTTTTCGTAGAAACCGTCGAGGCGGCCCGACGCCACGTAGGCCAGGTCCAGCGCGGCGCTGCCCGGACGGCGCACGCCGTGGCTGCGTTCGGCCATGATGCCGTACATTTTCAGGTATTCGTCGAGGGCCTTGGCGTTGCCAGCCTGGTAGCCGGTGGACAGCAGGGCGTTGGCGATGCGGTCGAGCTTGGTAACGCGGATGCGCTTTTCGTTCAGGTAGGCGCCGGCGCCCTTGGTGGCGGTAAACAGGTCGTTGCGCACAGGGTCGTAGATCACGCCCTGGGTGATCACGCCGCGCTGGGCCAGTGCGATCGAGATGCAGTATTGCGGGAAGCCGTGCATGAAGTTGGTGGTGCCATCGAGCGGGTCGATGATCCAGCAGTATTCAGCCTCGTCGTGGTTGTTCTTCGATGCGCCCGACTCTTCAGCCAGGAACGCGTGGTCGGGATAAGCCTTGGACAGCACGCCAATGATCTCTTGTTCGGCGGCCTGATCGACGTCGGTGACGAAATCCTTGTGATTTTTCTCGGTCACGATCACGCGGTCGAGGTCGAACGAGGCGCGATTGATGACGGTGGCGGCGCGGCGAGCAGCTTTGATCGCCGTGTTGAGCATTGGGTGCATGATGACTTTTCCGTTAAAAGAACGCTAACGCCCACCGGGGCAATGCCACCGGCGACGCGTTAGAGGACAAGAGTGAATTAAAGAGCGGGGCGGCGGCAACAAGGTAAAATCCGGGGCAGAACTCCCTGCGGAACAACCGTATTGAAACAGCGCAATAGCGATATTTTAAATGAACCTGCCCCAAACCCCTACTAACTTTTTCAAACAGCTGCGTTTCATCCTGGTCGAGACCAGTCGCGCGGGCAATATCGGGGCGGTGGCGCGCGCCATGAAAACCATGGGTTACAGCGACCTGGTGCTGGTCAATCCGCGTTTTGCCGATGCCGTGAAGGACCCGGAGGCGGTGGCATTCGCCAGCGGCGCCCAGGATATCCTGAGCGGCGCCCGCGTGGTCGGCAGCATGGCCGAGGCGCTTGACGGCATCAACTTCGCGGCGGCCGTCAGTGCGCGCCTGCGCGAATATTCGCCGCCGGTGCTCACGCCACGGCAGTTTTCCACGCAACTGGTGGCGCAGCCGGCATTGCACGCGGCTGTCATTTTCGGCAACGAACGCTTCGGCCTGCCCAACGAGGTGGTCGAGCAGTGCAATGTGCTGATCAACATTCCCGCCAATCCCGAGTATTCGTCGCTCAACCTGTCGCAGGCGGCGCAGGTGGTGGCCTACGAGTGCCGGATGGCCGTGCTCGACCAGGCGCCGCAGGTGCTCAGCGTGCGCCAGCCGCAGGGGGACGCCAACGAGATCGGCTTCCACGGCGAAGCTGCCAGCCTGGCGCAGATCGAGGGCATGTACCAGCACCTGGAAAGCGCGCTGGTGGAGATCGGTTTTCTCGATGCCGGTAATCCGCGCAAGCTGATGCCGCGCCTGAAGCGCCTGTTCGCGCGGGCGCAGCTGGAGAAGGAAGAAGTCAATATCCTGCGCGGGATTGCGCGGCAGATGACCTCGGGGCGCAAGTGATCCGGGCCTTCTGCCGGTGCGGGATGACGGATACTCGCGTTCGTCGTGCGCTGCCGACGCCAGGCCTGGTGCATACATCAACCTTATCTCGATGATCAAACGTCTGCTGATCCTCTTATTGGTGATCGAAGTGCTGGGCGTGCTGGCCGTGGCCGCCGGCCTGCGTACCTGGCTGCCTGCCGGCTGGCCGGCACCGGTCGCGGTACTGGTCGCACTGGCCGGCGGTGTACTGGTATTGCTGCTGGTGCGCATGCTGATCGCCGCCAACAATTTCCGCATCAGCTGGCGCGCGCGCAGCGTGCCCGACGCCATCCATGCGCTCGACCCGCTCACCGCTACGCGGCTGTTCCTGCACGAGTTCGCGTCCACCATGCTGACGTCGTCCTGGTATATGTTGCGCCCCGTCGGCCTGCAACTGCAGCCGCAGGCGCGCGGGTTGCCGGTACTGCTGATCCATGGCTACGGCTGCAACAGCGGCTACTGGCGGCCGATGAGCGACCAGCTGCGCGCCGCCGGTATCAGTCATTACGGCATCGACCTCGAGCCGCCCGGCGCCGCTATCGACGATTTCGCGCCGCAGGTGCAGGCGGCGGTAGAACATTTGTGCGCGGTGACTGGCAGCGCGCAAGTGATCATCCTGGCCCACAGCATGGGCGGGCTGGTGGCGCGCGCGTACTTGCGCCACCACGGCGCGGACCGGATTGCCCGCGTGATCACGCTGGGCACGCCGCACCACGGCACCGTGCTGGCCGACCTCGGCCCCGGCAGCAACGCGGTGCAAATGCGCTGCGGCAGCGATTGGCTGGGCACGCTGGCCGCCTTCGAGGCAGCAGGTGACGCTAATTTGCAACGGAACTTGTTCTGTTCCATTTATTCTGTCCACGACAACATCGTCGCCCCGCAGAACTCGAGCGAGCTGCCCGGCGCGCGCAACCTGGTGTTCGGCGCCATAGGGCACGTGGCGCTGGGCCGGCATCCGGAGATCGTGCGCTGTGCGCTGGCAGAAATCGTTTCCACGCAACAGTGTGACTTTGTGTGACTTTGTGTTGTTCTTGGTTGCTGTATGGTTACTCCTGTGAAGTGCAGCAAACAAGGCGGACCGGCCGTGACAGACTTTGGCACATTGATACTCGAGCAAACGCCGGACGCGGTGATCTTGACACGCCTGGACGGCGAAGTGGTCTATTGGAACAACGGCGCCGAGGCCGTGTTCGGCTATCGCAGCACGGAGGCAATAGGCCACCGGCTGGCCGACCTGATCGAGCCGCCCGGCGCGCAAGACGCCGCCAGTTCGGACGTCGTGCTGCGCCAGACCCTGGCGACCGGATCGGCCAATTACGAGTCGCTGCGCCACGCCCGCGATGGCGTGCTGGTGTACATCGACAGTTCAAGCAAGCTGGTGCGCGACGCCGACGGCGCGCCTGAGTATATTTTGTGGAGTAAAAAAGACGTTACCGCGCTGCGGGTTTTGCGCGATGCCAAGCTGGTCGAAGCGCGCTTCCATGGCATCCTCGATTCGATGCCGGACGCCATCGTGGTGGCCAATATGACCGGCCGCATCGTGCTGGCCAACGGCCAGGCCGAAAAGCTGTTCGGCTATGCCCAGGGCGCGCTGCGCGGGCTGGAACTCGAAGCGTTGATGCCGGCGCATATGCGCAGTGCCCACCGCAGCCACCGGGGCGGCTATATGGCGCAACCGTCGGTGCGGCCGATGGGCGCGGGCCTGGCGCTGTATGGCTTGCGCAGCGATGGCGTGGAGTTTCCGGTGGAGATCAGCCTGAGCCCGATCACGACCGAGGAGGGTACCCTGGTCATCAGCGCGATCCGCGATATCAGCGATCGTAAACTGGCTGAATTGGCGTTGCAAGAAAAGAATATTGAACTGGCAAAAGCCAATGCTGCCAAGGACCGCTTCCTCGGCGGCATGTCGCACGAGTTGCGCACGCCATTGAACGCAATCATCGGATTTACAGGTACTATGCTGATGAAGTTGCCTGGACCCATCAATACGGAACAGACCAAGCAGCTCCGGATGGTGCAGGACAGTGCCCGTGATCTGCTAACGTTGATTAACGATTTGCTCGACCTGACCCGGATCGATACCGGCAAGGTGCAGCTCGACATCGTGGCGGTGGAGTGTCGTGCGCTCGTCGATGAAGTGCTGGCGCTGCTGGCGCCGCAGGCGCACGCGAAGAAACCGGCGGGACTGGCTTTCGACGTCATAGCGCCACCGGACTTGCCGAGCGTGCGTACCGACCGCCGCGCGCTGCAGCACATTTTGATGAACCTGGTCGGCAATGCGATCAGGTTTGCCGACCAAGGCCCGCTGCTGGTGCGGCTGGAGCCGGCCACCGTCGGTACGCGCCGGTGCCTGACCATCAGCATCGGCGATGCGGCTGCCGGTGCGGCGCCGTTGCAAGCCGTGTCGCAACTGGACACGAGTGCAATGCAGCAGTTCGAAGGCGCGGGCTTGAGCCTGCACCTGAGCCAGAAACTGGCAGCGCTGTTGCATGGAGAGATATTGTTCGACAGCGCGTATGGCGTGGGTAGCGTGTTGACCCTGGCCCTGCCGCTGGAGACTTGAATAAGGAGTCTTTGTGTCTGCAAGAATACTGATCATCGAAGACAACGCCACCAACATGGAGTTGATGGTGTACCTGCTGCGCGCTTTCGGCTACACGCCGCTGTCGGCGTCCGATGGCGAGGCCGGCGTGGAAGCGGCCCGGCGCGAGCAGCCCGACCTGATCATCTGCGATGTCCACCTGCCCAAGCTCGACGGCTATGGCGTGGTGGCGGCGCTCAAGGCCGATCCGGCCACGCGCGACATTCCGGCCCTGGCCGTGACCGCACTGGCCATGGTGGGCGACCGCGAGCGCCTGCTCGAAGCGGGCTTCGACAGCTACATCGGCAAGCCGATCGAACCGGATACTTTCGTCAAGCAAATCGAGTCTTTTTTGACCGGGGAGATGTCGACCCCGCCTAAAACCGACATCGCCACGATCCTGATCGTGGACGACCATGTGCTCAACCGCGAATTTTTGATGACGCTGCTCGGTTACGGCGGTTACCGCCTGATCGAAGCGGCCAATGGCGCCGAGGGCCTGAAAATGGCGCTGGCCGACAAGCCCGACCTGGTGATCTCCGACATCCTCATGCCCAATATGGACGGCTACGAGTTTGTCACGCGCATGCATGAACATCCGGACACGGCCGATGTGCCGGTGATTTTCTATACCGCCACCTACCGCGAACGCGAGGCGCTGGCAGTGGCCGAGTCGTGCGGCGTGCGCTGGGTGCTGCCCAAGCCGTCCGACCCGGACGTGATCCTGCGCACGGTGCAGGAAGCGCTGGGCCACGAGCCCACCCCGGTCGTGGAGTCGGACGACGACCGCACCGCCGTGGTGCCCGACCTGCCGCAGGAAAAGCGCCTGCTCGACATCGACCACCAGGTCGCCGAATACCTTGACGAACTCGAATCGAGCAGCCAGCTGATCTCGCGCCTGGCCTCGGCGCCGGCGGCGGTCGATGTCGCCGCCGAAGACCTGGCGCGCATGACCCAGCGCCTGTCGCGCTCGCTTTCAAGCTTGCAGGCGGTGAGCCTGCGCCTGACCGCGCTGATCGAACTGGGCATCGAACTCGGTGCCGAGCGCGATCCGCGCGCACTGCTCGAAATCGGCTGCCGCGTGGCGCAGAATATCTGCGTCTCCAAGTACGCCTGTATCGGCGTGCTCGACGAAGAGGGCGTGGCGCTGGCCTACTATTCCAGCTGCGGCGCCGGCGTGCCGATCCACGAAATCGCCCAGAACCCGCGTGCGGGCGTGCTCGGCGGCCTGCTCGAACAACGGATCCCGTGCCGCATCAACGACCTCGATGGCGCGCCGTTCAATGTCGGCCTGCCTGCCAGTCATCCGCCGGTACACACGTTCCTCGGCGTGCCGATCGCCTCGCGCGAGCGCATCCACGGCTGGTTGTACCTGGTCGATAAACTCGGCGCCGACGGCTTTTCGGAAGTCGATGAACGGGTGGCGGCCACCGTGGCCGCGCAACTGGCCGGCGCCTACGAAAACCTGCAACTGTACGACGAGATCAAGCGCAACCACGCCCAGCTCACGCTGGACATGAACGCCCGCATCCGCCTCGACGAAGACTTGCGCCGCTTCCGCCTGGCCATGGACGCCACCGCCGATGCCATCTTCCTGGTCGATCGCGCCGGCATGTGTTTTGTCGATGTCAATGCTACCGCCTGCCGCATGCTCGGTTTCGAGCGCGAGGACTTCCTGCAAGTGGGTCCCAACAAGCAGGTGGAAGGGGACCTGGTCAAGCTCGAAGTCCTGTACGAAAAGCTGCTGTCCGGCGACCAGAGCGGCGCCATGACGGAACTGCTGCTGCAATGCCGCGACGGCTCGCCGCTGGCGGTGGAAGTGCAGCGCCGCACGCTGCGCTCGGGCTCGAGCTGGATCCTGGTGGCCGTCGCGCGCGATATCACCGAGCGCAAGGAAGCCGAGCAGCGTCTGCTCAAGCTGGCCCACTTCGATACGCTGACCGGCTTGCCCAACCGCAGCCAGTTCAACGATTCGCTCACCCACTCAATGCGCCAGGCCGCCGAGCACCACTGGTCGCTGGCGGTGCTGTTCCTCGACGTCGACCGGTTCAAGAACGTCAACGACACGCTCGGTCACACCATCGGCGACGAGCTGCTGCGGCAGTTCTCGAGCCGGCTGGTCGATTGCCTGCGCGTGCGCGACACCATCGGCCGCTTCGGTGGCGACGAGTTTGCCGCCATTTTGATGCTGCCCGAGGGCGCGCAAAACGCCGTGGTGGTGGTCGATAAGATCCGCGAAGCGCTGCGCCGCCCGTTCGACCTCAAGGGCCACGAGGTGACGGTGACGGCCAGTATCGGCATCTCGGTATTCCCCGACGACGCCGCCGATCCCGACACCCTGATCCAGTACGCCGACACCGCCATGTACCGCGCCAAGGAAGCGGGGCGCGACGCGTTCCGCTTCTTCACCGCCGAGATGAACGCGCAGTCGATGGCGCGCCTGGAACTGGAAAATGCGCTGCGGCGCGCGATCGAGAACGACGAATTCGTGCTGCACTTCCAGCCCAAGGTGAATATCTCGAGCGGCCGCATCAGCGGCGCCGAAGTGCTGATCCGCTGGCAGCGCCCGGGCCATGGCATGGTGTCGCCGGCGCTGTTCATCCCGATCCTGGAAGAGACCGGCCTGATCGTGCGGGTGGGCAGCTGGGTCATCAACGAAGCGTGCCGCAAGATCGCCCACTGGCGCCGCACCAGCGCTGGCGCCGTGCACCTGTCGGTCAATGTGTCGGGCATCCAGTTCTTTGTCGGCGGCCTGGAAGAGGAAGTGCTGCGCGCCATCAAGGAGCACGATATTTCGCCCGAGCTGCTCGAGCTGGAACTGACCGAGAGCTCGCTGATGTCCAACGCCGAAGAAACCATTACGGTGCTGCAGAATTTGAAAGCGCTGGGCATCAAGATTTCGATCGACGACTTCGGCACCGGCTACTCGTCGCTGGCATATTTGAAACGCTTCCCGATCGACAAGCTCAAGATCGATATTGCCTTCGTGCGCGAAGTGACCAGCAACCCGGACGACGCGGCCATCGTGCTGGCGATTATCAACATGGCGCACAGCCTCAAGCTCGACGTGATCGCCGAGGGCGTGGAAAAGGATGCGCAACTGGCCTACCTGCGCCGCCACGGCTGCGACGAGATGCAGGGTTATTACTTCAGCCGGCCGCTGCCCGAAAACGAATTCGAAGCCATGCTGCGCGACGGCCGCACCTTGCAGGCGCCCGAAGACGAGCAGGCCACCGAGCAGCCGACGCTGTTGATTGTCGATGACGACGCCTTCATGCTCGACGTGTTGACCGATTTCCTGTCGCAGGACGGCTACCGCATCCTCACCGCGCAAACCGCCGCCGAAGGTTTCGATATCCTGGCCCGGCACCGGGTGCAGGTGATCCTGTGCGACCAGTGCATGCCGTTGATGAGCGGCACCGAGTTCATGGAGCGGGTAAAAAACCTGTGCCCGGACACATTCCGCATCATGCTGTCGGCCTATGCCGACCTCACGCCGATCATGGCGGCGATCAACCACGGCGCCATCGACCGCTTCTACACCAAGCCGTGGAAGGGCGCGGCGCTGCGCGAAAATATCCGCGAGGGCTTCCGCCTGCACGCGCAGGCGCACGGCAAGCTGCCGTTCATTAATACCGAGCAGGCATGAAAGCTGTATCGCGCCACCATATTTATTCCTTGCAAGTTGCCCAAACAGAATGACAAGATTATAATTTCCATTTTGTAATTTTGTAATTCATGATGAGCATTTTTCGTTGCGCCGTCGCGATCATCGCGGCGTTGTCGATCTCGGTCACTGTGGCTGCGGAGCCGTTGACGGTAGCCAAAGCCAGCGACGTGAACGGAGTCATCGAGGCCAGCCTGGCCCCGGATGGCCGCAGCGTGGCCATGCTGGTGTTCGATGGCGTCCGGCACGAGTTGCTGTTCCATTTTCCCGTCACCGGCGCCGCGCGCGGTTTTGCTTTGCAAGGTTACGAGATCTGGGCGGGAGACCGGCAGTTGCGGGCGCCGTTCGGCGTGACGTGGGCCGGAAACGACCTGCTGGCGCTAGACTACGGCAACCTGGTGATTTCGGTCGATCGCAGGGGCCGGCTCCTGGTCGATAACCTGGGCAAGGAAGTGATACGCCGCGCCGCGCGCGATGATGAAGAATCGCCGTGGCTGCTGGTCTACACCGACAATCAACGCGAGCAGATGGCCCTGGTACATGCCAGGAGCGGCGAGCGCAAAATTCTGCAACGGCCACCGGGCATATTGCAACAGACGGCGTTCGATCGCCAGGGATATCTGCGCGCGGTGACCGTGCTCACGGAAGGTGCCGTGCCGACTTACGCCAACTGGTACCTGCCGGCCCCGGGCGGCACTTGGCAGAAACTCGCCACGTTCGGCGCTACGCAGGAGCGGTGGGAGCCAGCCTACGTGCCGAATCGACCGCACACCCTGGCAGTGCGGTCGCGGATCGGCCGCGATACCTATGCGTACTTTTACTATGACACCGAACGCGGCGAGATGGGAGAGATGCTGGCTGGCCACCCCTCCGAGGACATACTCGGCGTGGTCGGTGTCGAAGGGGCTGCTTACGAGCGCGTGACGACGGGCGGCATGCGAACCGAGGAAGTTTGGCTCAACGGGACCTGGGCGGGTGTGCAGCAGGCGGTCGATGCGGTGCTGCCGGGACGAAGCAATCGCCTCAGCGGCAATCCGCGCGGTAATGTGCTGGTGTATTCCTCCAGCGACGTCGTGCCCGGTGAATGGCATTTGCTCGATACGAAAAGTTCGACCTTGGTCCTCATCGGACGGCGGCGTTCGGCGCTTGAACGTGTCGACATGCGGCCGATGGAGATCATCCGCTACCCCGCCGACGACGGTCTGAGCATACCGGCCTTTCTCACCAGGCCAGCCTACGGGGCGAGAGGCACACCTCTGGTCGTCCTGATCCATGGCGGCCCCTGGGTGCGCGATTACTGGACATGGAACGAAGAGGTACAACTGCTTGCTGCCCATGGTTACGCGGTATTGCAACCGCAATTCCGGGGATCGAGCGGGTTCGGCAAGCGTTTCGAGCAAGCCGGCTACGGACAATGGGGGCGGGCCATGCAGGACGATATCACTGCCGGCGTGAGAAAACTGATCGCCGATGGCACGGTAGACCCACGGCGCATCTGCATTGTTGGCGCCAGCTATGGTGGCTATGCAGCCTTGTGGGGACTGGCCAAGACGCCGGAACTGTACCGGTGCGGCATCAGTTTGGCCGGCGTGACCGATATCGAACACATGTTCCATGATGACTCGGATGCCGCCCGCAGCGACGTCGCGCGCGCGATACGGTTGCACCGTATCGGCGACGTGACCGACAGTGCGGAGCGGTTCGACCAGGTATCGCCACTGAAACAGGTGGACCGCATCCAGGCGCCGGTGCTGCTGGTCCATGGTGAAGCCGATCAGCGGGTGCCGATCTCGCACGCACTGAAGATGAAGGAAGCGCTTGAGCGCCTGGGCAAACCGGTTCAGTGGCTCAGTCTTAAGGATGCGGGGCACAGCCTGTCCACCACTGGACAAGTCAGCACCTATTATCGGACCATGCTTGAATTCCTCGACAAACACATCGGCCCTGCCGCCCAAGTCGCACGCTAACGCCGCAATGGCGGGACATCGGTGTTATGCTGGCGACAGATTTCACCGAGACCACCCCGCCATGCAACAAAAAGCCCCCCGCCGAACCCGCGAGCGCATCCTCGAACTGTCGCTGCGCCTGTTTAACGAGTTCGGCGAACCCAATATCACCACCACGGTGATCGCCGAAGAGATGAATATCTCGCCGGGCAATCTGTACTACCATTTCCGTAACAAGGACGACATCGTCAATTCGATCTTCGTGCAGTTCGAGGCCGAGATCGAGCGCATCCTCACGGTGCCCAACGGCCGCCGCTCGAACATCGACGACGTCTGGATGTATTTGCACCTGATGTTCGAACTGATCTGGCGCTACCGCTTCTTTTACCGCGACCTCAACGACCTGCTGTCGCGCAACCGCAAGCTCGAGTTGCACTTCAAGCAAATCCTCGACCACAAGATCAAGGTGGCCAAGCAGCTGTGCGAAGACTTGCGCAGCGAAGGTTCGCTGGAAGCGTCCGACGTCGCCATCGACGCCATGGCCACCAATATGGTGGTGGTGGCCACGTACTGGCTGTCGTACGAATACGTGCGCAATCCGCGCAAGTACAGCGAGCAGCAATCGATGGCCGACGCGCTGGCGCGCGGCTGCTACCAGGTGTTGTCGCAGATCGGTCCGTACCTGCGCAACGAGACCAGCTTGCTGTTCCAGAAGCTGTCCGAGGAATACCTGAAAAAGCTGAAATAGTATTTTTATGTCACGGAGATAGCATGGTCTGGACCGCCTTCCCGTATCCCGATGCCGGATACCGCCACACACCGGAAAGCCTGCAACAGGCATGGCCGGTGCTGCACAGCGGCGATTGCGAACCGTTTCCCACCCATCCGGCGCTGGTGCAGGCCTGGATCGCCTTCCACGCCGGCGAGTTCGAACGCGCTACGCGGCTGGGCCTGGACGTTGGTGTCAACGGCTACGCTGTCGCCCACAAGGCTATCTGCATCTACACGCAGTACCTGGAAACCAATCCGCGCAAGAAAATCGCCACCTTCGAATGCGTGGCCGAGCGCTGCGAACGCCAGCAGCGCGAGCAGCCCGGCAACCCGTCCGGCTGGTACTGGCACGGCTATGCACTCGGCTATTACTCCACCGGTATTTCGGTGGTCAAGGCACTGGCCCAGGGCTTGGGCGCCAAGGTGCGCCACAGCCTGGAAACCACGCTGCGGCTGGCGCCCGAGCGTCCCGACGCCCACGTGGCGCTGGGCGTGTACCACACCGAGATCGTCGACAAGGCCGGCGCCATGATAGGCGGCCTGACTTATGGCGCCAAGAAGGAGGAGGGCTATCGTCACTTCGAGACCGCCTTGCGGCTCAATCCCGAGTCGGCGATTGCCCGCGTCGAATATGCGCGCGCCTTGCGCCTGCTGGAAGGCAAGCGCAAACTGGCTGAGGCACGCGCCATGCTGGAACAGGCGGCGGCAGTGCACGCGCACGACGCCGTGGAGCGGCTCGATATCGAAGCTGCCCGTACAGAACTCAACATAAAACTCAACGAGGAAAAGTAGCAGTGACCAAGACCATTTGTGTATATTGCGGCGCCAACGCCGGCATCAGCGACAACTATGCGGCAGCGGCGCGCGCGCTGGGCGCAGCCATGGTGGAACAAAACCTGGCGCTGGTGTACGGCGGCGGCAAGGTGGGCCTGATGGGCATCATCGCCGACGAGGTGCTGCGCCTGGGCGGCGAAGTCACCGGCGTGATTCCCACCGCGCTGGTCGAGCGCGAAGTGGGCCACGCGGGCCTGACGCGCCAGTTCATCGTCAAGGACATGCATGAACGCAAGGCCATGATGGCCAGCCTGTCCGATGGCTTTATCGCCATGCCCGGCGGCATGGGCACGCTGGAAGAACTGTTCGAAATGCTGACCTGGTCGCAACTGGGCATCCATGCCAAGCCGATCGGCCTGCTCAATGTCGATGGCTTCTATGACGGCCTGATCGACTTCATCGGCCACGCGCGCGAGCAGGGCTTCATCCGCCCGCAGCACGCGGCGTTGATGATGTCGGCCAATGAACCCGAATCACTGCTCAAACTCCTCAAGCAGTAACCACCCCGGAGGCGCAGCCATGCAGCTCCCTGTCGTGCAGCCCACGGTTGTGCAGCCTACAGTTGTACAGCCTCGCATCCTGATCCTGGCCGTCGGCAGCGCCGGCGATGTCTATCCCTTCATCGTCATCGGCCAGGCACTGCGTGCGCGTGGCTACGAAGTGACCTTGACGGCCTCGGCCAATTTCGAGGAACGGGTGCAGCGCGCCGGCTTGCAGTTCATCTCGGGCCTGGCCCAGGAAGAGCTTGAAACCGGCATCCGCGATCCCGACCTGTGGCACCCGGTCAAGGGCTTTGCCACCATCTGGAAATACATGGCGCGTCACCTGCCGGCAGCCTACAACCAGCAGCTGGCGCTGGTGCGCGAAAAGCCGACCCTGATCGTCGCCAGCACGCTGGGCCTGACCGGCCGCCTGTTGCAGGAAGCGCACGGCGTGCCGCTGGTCACCGTCCATCTGGCGCCGTCATGCCTGTTTTCCGCCGACGATACCGCCGTGCGGCGCGGCCTGCACTGGCCGCGCGGTTGGCCGCGCTGGGCGGTGCGCATCACGCTTGGTTTGATCGATCGCCTGATGGTCGACGCCGTGGTGCGGCCGGCACTGAACGGCATGCGCGCCCATATCGGCCTGGCGCCGGTGCGGCGCGTGATGAGCCAATGGCTGCACTCGCCGCAGCACGTGGTCTGCGCGTGGCCCGCCTGGTTTGCCGCGCCGCAGGCGGACTGGCCGCAGAATGCGGTGTGCGCCGGCTTTCCGCGCATGCCCTCATCAAGCAGTGCGCTCGAGCCGGACTTGCAACGCTTTATTGACGACGGTGACGCGCCCATCGTCATTACCCCTGGCTCGGCAATGGCGCATGGCAGCGATTTTATTGCACGGGCGCTCGCCGCCGCTGCAGCATTGAAGGTGAGGGCGGTGGTGGTGACGCCATACCGCGAGCAGGTACCGGAGCACTTGCCGCCGACCGTGCATTACGCCGGCTACGCGCCGTTCGATGTGCTCAGCCGCCAGGTGGCGGCCTTCGTGCACCACGGCGGCATCGGTACCAGCGCTACCGTGCTGGCGGCGGGCAAGCCGCAACTGATCGTGCCGTTCGCGTTCGACCAGCCCGACAACGCCGCGCGCCTGACCCGCCTGGGCGTGGCGGCCACCGTGCTGCCCGATGCGGCGGCGGCCGTGTGGCAGCAGGCTCTGGCCCGTTTGCTCGACGATCCGGCAGTGGCCAAGGCCTGCGCCACGTTTGCCACCGTGATGGCAGCGGAGCGGCCGGCGGCGGACCGGATCGCTGAGATTATCGAGAGCCATCCCGGGCCGGGCCAGGTGACCTGACGGTTCATCGCGCATCAGGCGTGGTCGGCCTGGCTGGCGGATAACAATCGTCTCGGTGACCGATGTGCTGGTGTTGCGGCGATGCTGTTGCTTGCGTGGAGACATCTCCCTATGATCGACATGGGTGAGAGATGACGTCAACCACGGAGACCAGCCATGCATAACGACAACAACAGCGACATCGACAGCGGCGCCGACCGCCAGGCCGGCACCAGCCGCCGCACCGTTCTCAAGGCCGTCGGCGCCACCGCCACTGGCTTGCTGCTCGGCGGCAGCGCCTGCGCGGCCGCACCGCGCAAGCGGTATGCCGTGGTGGGCGTCGGCTCGCGCGCCCGCATGTTTACGCGCGCGATCACCGACGACTTCCGTGACGATAACGAAATCGTCGCGGTATGCGATAACAACGCCGGCCGCGCGGCGCTGGCCGTGCGCACGATCGCCGCCACCGGCGCCAGCCAGCCCCGCGCCTACAGCGCCGCGCAGTTCGACACCATGATCCGCGAGACCAAGCCCGACTACGTGATCGTGACGACTGTCGATGCCACCCACGACGATTACATCGTGAGTGCGCTCGACCTGGGCTGCGACGTGATTACCGAGAAGCCGATGACCACGACAGCCGCCAAGGCCCAGCGCATCCTTGACGCCGTCAAGCGCAGCGGCCGCCACGTGCGCGTGACGTTCAATTACCGCTACGCCCCGCCGCGCACGCAGGTCAAGGACATCCTGATGAGCGGCGAGATCGGCGATGTGCTGTCGGTGGATTTCACGTGGCTGCTCAATACCGTGCACGGCGCCGACTATTTCCGCCGCTGGCACAGCAACAAGGCCCGTTCCGGCGGGCTGATGATCCACAAGGCGACCCACCATTTCGACCTGGTCAACTGGTGGCTGGGCGCCCAGCCCGAGCGGGTGCACGCGTTCGGCTCGCGCCAGTTCTACACGCCGCAGACGGCCCGCCGCCTGGGCCTGCAAGGCGCGCACGAACGCTGCCTGACCTGCACCGAAAAAGCCCAATGCGCGTTCTATTTCGACCTGGCGGCCGATGCGGGCCTGAAGGCGCTGTACCTGGAAAATGAACAATACGATGGCTACTTTCGCGACCAGTGCGTCTGGCGGCCGGAGATCGACATCGAGGACACGATGAATGTCATGGTCCGCTACGACAACAACGTCCAGCTCAACTACGCGCTGTCTGCCTACGATGCCTGGGAGGGGTACCACATCGCCTTCAACGGCACCAAGGGCCGGCTCGAGCACCGCATCGTTGAAAAAGTGGGCGTGGCCGGCGCCAACGAGGTGCAGAGCATGAGCGAAGGTGTCCATACCCGCGTCATTCCGCTGCGCGGCGCCGCGCGCGACATCGAGCCCTGGGCAGGCAAGGGCGGCCACGGCGGCGGCGACCTGGTGATGCTGACCGAAATCTTCGGCAAGGCCCCGGCCGACAAGTACCTGCGCATGGCCGACGAGCGCGCCGGCGCCTGGTCGTGCCTGGTCGGGGTGGCTGCCAATCAGTGCTTCGAGACGGGGCAGACGGTCAAAATCGCCGACCTGATCAAGGGGCTGACACCGCCCGAGCGGCCGGCCATGCCGTCGCGCACCGGGCCGCTGAAGGTGAAGATGTCCTGACCGTCAGGTCAGGCCCACAGCTTGCCACTGCCGGTATCGAGATGGGTGAGGTACAGCCGCAAGTCGAACTCGTACTGGTGGTAGTTCGGTTCCATGTACGTGCACAGTTTATAAAACGGCTTGTCGTGCTGCTTTTCCTTCACGTGCGCCAGTTCGTGCACGGCGATCATGCGCAGGAATTCCAGCGGCACTTCCTTGAACATGGTGGCCACGCGGATCTCGTGCTTGGCCTTGAGCTTGCCGCCTTGCACGCGCGAGATTGACGTGTGCAGCCCCAGCGCGTGGTTGATCACGTGGATCTTGCTGTCGTATTCGACCTTGTTGATCGGCTCGGCATTGCGCAGGTGTTCCTCGCGCAAGTCCTGCACGTAGTTGTACAGCGCCTTGTCGGTGCGCACGTCGTGCGCCTTGCTGTAGCGCTTGAGCAGCACCTCGCCCAACTTGTTCTGGGCCAGCAGTTGCGACACTTGTTGCTGGGTTTGCTCGGAATAGGCGCTCAGGTACTTCAGGGCAGGCATGGCAGGAAGGCGAAAAATCAATCGAGGGCGCAATGTATCACACCTGTCCTTTTGCCCGGGTGCATCCAATGATGATCGCTATATAATCATGTATATTACGGTTTTCACTTGGGAGCGGCAATGCGGAATACGAAGATGATGGTGGCGCTGGCGCTGATGCCGGTATTGGCAGCGATGGGCGGCACGGCGGCGGCGGCAGACATTACGGTCTCGGCGGCGGCCAGCCTGACCAATGCCTTCAAGGAAATCGGTGCGGCCTACGAGAAAGACCATCCGGACGACAAGGTGCTGTTCAACTTTGCTGCATCCGACCCGCTGGTGCAGCAGATCGCCAAGGGCGCGCCGGTGGACGTGTTTGCCTCCGCCGACCAGGATGCCATGGACAAGGCCGAAGGCCTGAAGCTGCTCGCTGCCGGCACCCGCAAGAATTTCGTCGCCAACACCCTGGTGCTGATCACGCCGGTCAACAGCAAGCATGCGATCAAGGGACTCAATGACCTGCAGCAGCCGGCCATCACCCGCATCACCCTGGGCAACCCGGCCAGCGTGCCGGTGGGCCGCTATACGCGCAACGCGCTGGAGCTGGCCAAGCTCTGGAGCGCGGTCGAGCCGAAGGCCATCTACGGCACCTCGGTGCGCCAGAGCCTCGACTACGTGGCGCGTGGCGAAGTCGATGCCGGCTTCGTTTACGCCACCGACGCTGCCGTGCAAAAGGACAAGGTCGCGGTCGTTGCCACCATCCCGACCACCACGCCGGTCACCTATCCGATCGCGCTGATTGAAAAAGGCCCGCAAGTGGAGGCCGGCCGTCGCTTCATCGCCTACGTGATGGCGCCGGGTGCTCAGGCGGTGCTGGCCAAATACGGTTTCAGCCGTCCATAAACAGGGCGTGGACAGTTTTTTCAACGAGCCCGCGTGGATCGCGCTGCGGCTCTCGCTCAAGGTGGCCTGCTGGGCCACCTTGCTGGCGCTGGTGGCCGGCACCGCCTTCGGCTACCTGCTGGCACGCAAGCGTTTCATCGGCCGCGAGCTGCTCGACGCCATGTTGACATTGCCGATGGTGATGCCGCCGACGGTGCTTGGCTACTACCTGCTGGTGATCATCGGCCGCGAGGGCGTGGTCGGCGCCTGGTTGCAGCACCATTTCGGCATCAACCTGATTTTCACCTGGCAGGCGGCGGTGATTGCGGCGGCCGTGGTGGCGTTTCCGCTGGTGCTCAAGGGCGCCCGCGCCGCGTTTGAAACAGTCGATACGCAGCTTGAACAGGCGGCCATGGTGCTGGGCGTGTCGCCGTTCGGTGTGTTCCTGCGCGTGACCTTGCCGCTGGCCTGGCGCGGTGTGCTGGGCGGCACCTTGCTGGCGTTTGCCCGTTCGATGGGCGAGTTCGGCGCCACGCTGATGGTGGCCGGCAGCATTCCCGGTAAAACCCAGACCTTGTCGATTGCCGTCTACGAGGCGGTGCAGGCGGGCCAGGACGATACCGCCAATTTGCTGGTGATCATCACGTCGGTGGTGTGCGTCACCGTGCTGGTGGCGGCCAACAAGCTCACCCCCAACCGCAATCCGCAACGATGACCATGGTAATCAACGTCGATATCCGCAAGACCTTGCGCTCGGGCGACCGCGTGTTCGAGCTCGATGCCCGCTTCGAGTCGGTCAGTACGCGCGTGGTGATCTACGGCCCGTCGGGCGCCGGCAAGAGCCAGCTCCTGAAAGCGGTAGCGGGCTTGATGACGCCGGACCAGGGCCGCATCGCACTGGCCGGGCGCTGCCTGTTCGATGCTGCAGCCGGCATCGATGTTACGCCGCAACACCGCCGCGTCGCTTACCTGTTCCAGGACTATGCACTGTTCCCGCATCTGAATGTGCGGCAGAATATCGCTTTTGGCCTGCAACGCGGCTGGCGCAATCCGCTGGCGCGCGTCGATGTGGAGGCGGTGCGCTATTGGCTGGCGGCGTTTGAGCTCGACCACGTGGCGCAGCAGTTGCCGCACCAGCTGTCGGGCGGCCAGCGCCAGCGCGTGGCCCTGGCGCGCGCGCTGGCGCCGCAGCCGGGCGCCTTGTTGCTCGACGAGCCGTTCGCTGCGCTCGACCCCGGCCTGCGCGAACGCATGCGCGCCGAGCTCGATGCGTTGCAACGCCGCCTGGCGATACCGATGATAATGATTACCCACGATCCCGAGGACGTGCGCGCGTTCGGCGACCACGTGCTGCGCATGAACCAGGGACGGCTCGAGGAGCACGCACCATGAATGACGATCACAAGACGCTGGCATTGCAGGGCAATGTCTGGATGACCATCGGCGGCCAGAAGCTGGGCGGCCAGGACCGGGTGGAATTGCTGTCAGCCATCGCTGCCCACGGTTCGATCACGGCAGCGGCCAAGGCGGTGGGCATCAGTTACAAGGGCGCCTGGGATGCCATCGAGGCGATGAACAACCTGGCCGGCGAGCCGCTGCTTGAACGCGTGGCCGGCGGCAAGGGGGGCGGCGGCACCCGGTTGACCAGCCGCGGCGCCCAACTGGTCGAGAATTTTCGCAAGATCGAGGTGGCGCACCGCCAGTTCGTGGCGCACCTGAGCGAGCAGTCGCACGCGCTGGCCGATGATTTGTTAATGATACGGAGAATGAAAATGAAGACCAGCGCGCGCAACCAGTTCAGCGGCACGGTGGTGGCCTTGAAAGAGGGCGCCGTCAACGACGAGGTGATACTTGAGGTGGTGGGCGGTCAGCACATCGTGGCCACCATCACCCGCGACAGCCGCGAGAGCCTGGGACTGGTGGTTGGCGCGGAAGCGTTTGCGCTGGTCAAGGCGTCATCGGTGATCGTGGTGACGGACCTGGGCGGTGCACGTTTGTCGGCCCGTAACCAGCTGGCGGGCACCGTCAGCCGCGTGGTGCCCGGCGCGGTCAATACCGAGGTGAGTATCGACCTGCCGGGCGGCGGCGTGATTGCCGCCATCGTCACGCGCGACAGCGGCGAAGCACTGGGCCTGGCCGAGGGCGGCACGGCGATGGCGGTGTTCAAGGCGTCGAGCGTGATTGTGGGGACGCCCGCCTAGCCCTTGCTGCTCTGGCGGTTGCCGCTGCCGGAAGCTTGTTCCGAGCCCCGGTTGCTTCGTTCGGCGGCTGCCGCCCGCGCGGCCGATTGCCGGCTTTCGCCGCCCTTGCGGCCGATGGCGGCCATGTGCTCGCGGTTGCGGCTGACTGCCTCGCCGCCTTTCTGGCCGGCGCGCCTTGCTTCTTCGGAATCGAATTCATGCGCCGTGCCTTTTTGGTGCGCGGCCTGTCCGCCCTTGCTGGCGATGCTGCGTTGGGTGGCCTGGTCCATGGCGGCGAAGCCGCGCTTGGCCGGGGTTTTGGGCTGGGCCTGGTCTTCCCCATCCTTGCTTGCTGCATTACGTTGATTGCTGCTTGCCATTGCTGCCTCCTGGGTTGTGGTCGGGTTGCGAACAGCCAAAGCCGCTGCTCTGCATGTTAGAGGTGCAAGGTTGATGAAAGTTCCACGTCATTTGCGATGCGATCAACGTGGTGTTTGACGGTGCGCCAATGGCGCGCGGGCCGCAGTTTTACTGCAATGGCCGCGCCGTGCGACAATACCCGCCTCGTTATTCTCTTGTTGTTATTGAAATTGACTGCGGCGGCCATGACCAACCCTGAATACATCCTCACTCTTTCCTGCCTCGACCAGCGCGGCATCGTGCACCGCGTATCCGGTTTCCTGGCCGATCACGGTTGCAACATCATCGACTCCGCCCAGTTTGGCGACAGCGAATCGCGGCTGTTTTTCATGCGCGTGCATTTCGCGCTGGAGGACGGCGGCGTCAACGACGAGCTGCTGCGCGCCGACTTTGCGCTGCTCGCAGCGGGCATGCAGCTGGACTGGGAGCTGCGCGACGCGCACTACAAGCCGCGCGTGCTGCTGATGGTGTCGAAAATCGGCCATTGCCTGAACGACTTGCTGTTCCGTTACAAGAGCGGTTTGCTGCCGGTGGAAATTCCGGCCATCGTTTCGAATCACATGGATTTCTACCAGCTGGCAGCGAGCTACAATATTCCGTTCCACCACCTTCCGCTGGCAGCCGGCGCGCCGGAATCGGCCAAGCTGGCGCAGGAAGCGCGGGTGCAGGACCTGATGCAGCACCACCAGATCGACCTGGTGGTTCTGGCGCGCTACATGCAGATCCTGTCTCCGGGCATGTGCGCCGCGCTCAAGGGCAAGGCCATCAATATCCACCATTCGTTCCTGCCCAGCTTCAAGGGCGCCAAGCCGTATGCCCAGGCGCACCACCGCGGCGTCAAGCTGATCGGCGCTACCGCGCACTTCGTGACCGGCGACCTCGATGAAGGCCCGATCATCGAGCAGGACGTCGAACGCGTCGATCATTCGATGGATGCCGAGACGCTGTCGGCCATCGGCCGCGACGTCGAATGCGTGGTGCTGGCGCGCGCCGTGAAATGGTTTGTCGAACACCGCATCTTGCAGAACGGCGACAAGACTGTCGTCTTCAAATAATTTACAGAGAAATACCCATGGCACTCAAAGCAACAATCTACAAAGCCGAGTTATCGATTGCGGACATGGACCGCAATTACTACGGCACTCACGCGCTCACCCTGGCCAAGCATCCGTCCGAAACTGACGAGCGCGTGATGGTGCGCCTGCTGGCCTTTGCCATCCACGCCAGCGATTCGCTCACGTTTACCAAGGGCCTGTTCGACGTCGACGAGCCGGACCTGTGGCAGAAAGATTTGACCGGCGCCATCGAGCTGTGGATCAACGTCGGCCAGCCCGACGAAAAAATCATGCTCAAGGCCAGCGGCCGCTCGAACCAGGTAGTGGTGTACAGCTATGCAGCCACCAGCAATATCTGGTGGAAGGGCATCGCCAACAAGGTCGAACGCTGCAAGAACCTGACCGTGATCGACCTGCCGTCGGAAGCGACCGAACAGCTGGCGCTGATGGCCCAGCGCACCATGCAACTGCAATGCACGATACAGGACGGCCAGATCTGGCTGACCGACGGCGTCACCACCATCGAATTCCCGCGCGAAACGCTCAAGGAAGCGCGCTAGCCATCTGCTTTCACGCAGTTTGATTTATCGCAAACCGCGTGCATTTCACCGGCGATCTGGGCCGGTCATGCCAGTGCTACATTTGGCCCATGACCAGCCAGGCCGACACCGTCTATAAACAACTGTTCTCGCATCCCGAGATACTGCGCGAGCTGCTGACCGGTTTTCTCGAAGCGGACTGGGCAGCATCGCTGGGCGTGGGCGCTTTCGAACGGGTCAATGCCAGCTATGCCAGCGAGCGTGGCAAGGCGCGCCACGACGACATGGTGTGGCGCGTCAATGTCGGCGGCGAGTGGGTTTACGTGTACATCCTGCTCGAGTTCCAGGCGCGCTCCGAGCACTGGATGGCGCTGCGCATGCAGGTGTATATCGGCCTGCTGTACCAGGACCTGGTACGCCAGCGGCGCCTGAGCCGGGGGCGCAAGTTGCCTCCGGTATTGCCGGTTGTTCTCTACAGCGGCCGCCAGCCTTGGCGTGCCGCGACCGAACTGGCCGAGCTGTCGCTGCCGCCACCGGACGGGCTGGAGGCGTATCAGCCGAAGCAAAAATACCTGCTGGTCGAACAGCGCTGGAACCAATCGGTGGATGTACACTCTAATGTGTTGGCAATCGTGTTTAAGCTGCTGCGCGCCCAGAGCGATGCCGAGCTGCGTGCGGCGCTGAAACTGTTTGCCGAGCGGCTGAAGGAGCCGGATTTGCAGCCGGCCCGTGAAAGTTTGTTGCGTTGGCTGCAAACGACCTTGCGGCTTGAGTTCAGTGAGCTCAATGTAAATATGGAGGAAAAAATGGGTATCTTGTTCGATCAGCGGTTCAAGCGCTACGAAGATTTGCTGGAGTACGAGGCGATCGAAAAGGGGCGCAAGAAGGGGATATTGGAGGGACGGCAAGAGGGACGGCAAGAGGGGCTGGATGAGGGGCTGCAACAAGGCTTGCAACAAGGCTTACGGGAGGTCTTGCAAGACCTTCTCCAACTCGGTGATCAGGGCAATCAGAGCCAGTTGCAATCCCACATAGCCGAAAAAATCAACGCCGCCAACCCCGACCAGTTGCGAGAGTGGATCAAATCCCTCGCGCGCGGCGCCAACCCGCGCCAGCTGTTTGGCGCGGGCTGACCAAGGCTTGTTTTACCGAGGTGCCGCACCCAGGCGTTTCACGTCGCCCGACCCCACGATGCTTTTGCTGAGCTTGGGATCGCCGTAGTAACCGACATCGCCCGAACCCGCCAGGCTCACCGACAGCGTGTTGGTTGCCCATACCGTGGCTTCGCCCGAGCCGCCGATGCTGACGCTGGCCGTGCGGGCGGCCAGGTTGCCGGCCTGGACGTCGCCCGAGCCGCCGATCGACACTTGCACGCGCTCGGCCTTGCCGCTTGTTTCCACGCTGCCGCTGCCGCCCAGCGATACGGTCACTGCTTCCGCCGCCAGTTGGCGCGCGATCAGCGAACCGGAGCCGCCGATGTCGAACCGCAAGGTCTCGCCGCGCAAATTATCGGCCCGTACCGCGCCGGAGCCGGCCACCGACACCCGGTCCAGCGAACGTGCCTGCACGATGATCTTCATGGTTCTAGTTGACAGCGACAGGCCCTTACGCACCGGGCGGATGCGCAGCGTGCCTTTCTCCACCACGGTTTCCAGTAGCGCTTGCAGGTTGTCGTCGGTTTCCACGGTGACGCTCTCGGTATTGCCGAGTCGGACTTCGACATCACCGCTGACGCTGCTTGCCAGCGCGCTGAAGTGGCCGAGTTCGCGGCTCTGGGTGGTGATCTTGCCGCTACCCTGGACCCGCTCGCTGCTCCAGCCGTCCATCAGGCCGGCGTGGGCCACGCCGGCCGGAGCGGCCATGGCCAGCAGTCCGGCGGTCATCAACAGGGCGCGAAAGGCGGGCAGGGTGCTGCGCAAGAGAGGGTAGGACATGGTGTTCTCCGGAAGGGATGGTATGGAAGCGATCGTAACGATGCGCCACGAAACACGACAGCGCCTTGCGACAGACCGCATTCCCGGCGCCCTGAAATGCAGCTTGCCGCGACCGGAGGCAGGCACCTGGACGACGCCATGAGGTATCATGCGGCTTTTACGCCCGCCCACGCCGCACCACTACCATGCTCATCATCACTATCAAACAAGGCAAGGAAAAATCCTTGCTGGCCGGCGACCCCTGGATTTATCCCACCGCGATCGACAAGGTCGATGGCAAGCCGCAGGAAAAAATGAAACCCGGCTCCACCGCCATCGTCCAGAGTTCGTCGCGCCAGTTCATCGGCCGCGCGGCCTATAACTCCAAGTCGCAAATCCGCGCCCGCATGTGGAGCTACAAGGAAGACGAACCGGTCGATCACGCCATGATGAAGCGCCGCGTCAAGGCCGCCATCGCCAAGCGCGCCGACAGCGTGCGCGCCGCCCATCCGCAGGCGCTGGTGCCGGTAGTACTGGGTGAAGAAGACGGCCTGTCCGGCCTGATCGTGCACAGCTGGGGCGGTGTGCAGGGTTACCTGATCTGCCAGTTCCAGTCGGGCGGCGTCGACGCCTGGAAGGTGCCGATCGTCCAGGCCCTGCTGGCTGAAACCGGCTGCCCCAATGTTTACGAGCGTTGCGACGAGCTGATCCGCAAAGGCGAAGGCTTGCCGCTGATCCAGCGCGAACTGGCCGGCGAAGCGCCACCGGACCACGTGCTGGTAGTCGATGGCAAGGAACGCTACAGCATGGACTTGCGCACCGGCTTCCGCTACCCGAAGCTGCGCGGCTAAGCAGCTAAGCAGCTAAGCAGCTAAGCAGCTGACCAGTCGACCGGCCTACCAGCCAGCTACCCAGCCAGCCGACTGGCCGGCCAACCAGCCAACCAGCCGACCGGCCAACCAGCCGACCAGCGGCTAACTGACCATCGGCCGCCGATCACTGGTCGAGCGGCACCGCCCGGTAGCGATTGACTTCATCGGCCGTGGCCGGCGCTGCATTGTTGCCCCAGGCGCTGCGCAGGTACGACACCAGTTGCGCCACCTCGATATCGTTCAGTACATGGCCGAACGGCGGCATGCCGTACGGACGCGGATTGCCTGCCGTCGCTGGCGCGAAGCCGCCGTTGAGCACGATGCGGATGGCGTTGACCGCCGGCGCCTGGCCGAGCGCGCGATTGCCCGCCAGTGGCGGATAATGCGGCGCCTGTCCGCCGCCATTTTCTCCATGACAGTCCACGCAGTGTTGCCGATACAGCCTGGCCCCGGCCGCCAGGAAGGCGTCCGTCTGCGAATTCACTTTACGCTGGTACGGCGGGGCTGGCGCCGCAGCAGGCAGGCTGCGCAGGTACTGTGCCATGGCGGTCACATCGGCGTCGTTCAGATGTTGCAGGCTGGCGCGCACCACCTCGGCCATCGGGCCAGAGGCGGTTGCCTGCGGCGCCACGCCGATTTTCAGGAAAGTCGCCAGGTCGTCCTGCGACCAGGCTGGCTTGCCTGAACCCGCCCCGAAGGTCAGTTCCGGCGCATACCAGCCAAGCTCATCGAGCATGCCGCCAGACAAGCTAGCGCCTTCCGCGCCCAGGCCGTTGCGCGGGCTGTGGCAGGCGCTGCAATGTCCCAGTCCCTGCACCAGGTAGGCGCCCCGGTTCCAGTCCAGCGATTGCGCCGTATCGACGCGATAGACGCCGGGCCGGAAGTACAGCGCGCGCCATGCCGCCAAGGCCCATTGCTGGTTATACGGAAAACGCAAGCTGTGCGGCGCGCTTTGCTGGCGCACGGCCGGCACCGAGCGCATCCAGGCGTATAGCGCATCGGCATCGTCGCGCGTGAGGTGGGTGTAGCTGGTGTACGGGAAGGCCGGGTACAGCACGCGGCCATCCTTGCCTTTGCCATGATGCAGTGCGCGCCAAAAATCGTCGGCGCTCCAGTTGCCGATGCCGGTGGCGACGTCGGGCGTGATATTGGGTGTGACGATGTCGCCGAACGCGGTGCGAATGACGCGCCCGCCAGCGTACTGCGCGCCGCCACGCACCGTGTGGCAGGCCATGCAGTCGCCGGCCCGGGCCAGGTAGGCGCCCCGGGCGATGCGTTGCGCCGGTGTCAGGACTGCGGTGGCAGCGGGTGGCGGTCCGGGATCGTCAACTGGTGTCCACAGCCAGGCGGCAAGGATCAGTGCTACCACTGCGATCAGCAGGCCAGCCACGGCATACAGGGTCTTTTTCATGACGCTACCTTTTCAGCCAAGCTGCAACAAGGCAGGGGCAAGGGGCTACTTGCCGGCAGCAACGCCATCAATGCCATCAACGCAGGCAAGGCTGTCCTCATGGCGCCGCCTTTCCTGTGAGGCAGCCACAGGAAAGGGGCAACGGCGCAGGCAGCGAGCCGGCCGCAGCAGGCCGCGCAGCCGGATCGGGTGCCTGACGGCTGAGCCAGCTCGATACCGCTGCCACATCGTCGCCCGCCAGGCGGCCGGCGATGTCGGCCATGCAGTCGGGCGCGGCGGCGCGGCGGGTGCCGCTGCGCCAGGCGCCGAACTGGGCGTTGATGTAGTCGCTGGGCAGGCCCAGCAGTCCGGGAATCGCTGGCGCCACGCCACCGAGCGCCGCGCCATGGCAGCTCACGCAGGCGGGAATCTTGCGCGCCGCATCGCCATGCAGCACCAGTTGCCGGCCGCGTGCCAGCGCAGTGGCGCCGGCATTGGCGCCACTGCCCGGGGTGGCCGGTGGATAGACCGGGTGCTGGGCAGAGAAAAAATCGGCGATCTCGCGCAGGTAGTCGTCGGACAGCTGCGCGACCATATAGGTCATCATCGGATAATTGCGGCGGCCGTCGCGAAAGTTCAGCAACTGGTTGTACAGGTAACCGGCCGGCTTGCCGGCGATGCGCGGAAAATATGCGTCGCGGCGCTCCTCGACAGCGTGGCAGGCGATGCACGCGGCCACGCGCTGTTGCAAGGTATCGGGTGGCGCTGCCGCTGCTGTCGTGGACAGGCACAGGCTGGCGCTGCCAGCCATCAAGCGCATCAAGCGCATCAGCGCACGGGTATCGGTCACCGGTCTCCTCCTGGTGGAAAGCCTTCGAACGAGGCTGTCGGGTCAGGATATACCGATGTTGCTAAAAGATATAGTGGACAGAATGCCTAAGCAGCAGGAGTTGCCGGCTTCGGCGGGCGTGGCAGCTTGACGGCCTTCATGGGCTTGAGCTGGCCGCCGGTAGCGAGCCACTGGCGATACACACGCAACGCCACCTGGGCGTCGTCGGCCGCGTACAGCAATTGGCTGCTGGAGAGGCGCGGTAACGACCAGTTGGTCGTGGAGATTTTTTTCGATTTTTGCAGCTTCAGGCCGAAGAACTTGGCCACTGCGGTCTTGGCGCCCAGGTCGTTGCGCTGACCCGGAGTGCGCAGCGCCACCGACAGGTCCACCACGCCGCCGGCGCGGATGGCCAGCTTGGCGTGCAGCCGCTTGACGTCGTCGGACAGGCCAAAACCCACCTTGAGCGGCGCGGCCGGTTGCAGGATCGCCTGCAGCACCGCCAGCGTGGCGTCGTCGGTGTGGTTGCCCACCTGGAACAAATAGGCCTTGGCATCGGTGGCAAACTGGATCAGGTGCGGCCCGGTGGACACTTCGCCCTTGGTAAACGTGGGTTTCGATTCGGTATCGAACCCGATCGCGTCGCAGGCGAGCAAGGCGTCGCGTGCTGCCAGCGCCTGTTCTGGTGTTTTTACCAGCAGTACGTCATCCAGCAACAAGCCTGTGTACGGCGGCAATTGTTCCTCCACCGCAGGGGCGGCGGAGGGCACACGCGGTGCGCGGGGCGACACGTCCAAGAAATGGACCTTACTTGCGCGAGAATTTCGCGGTCAGCTGGTTGAGCTTGTCAACGCGGACACGGGCGGCTTCTTCGGCAGCAGCGGCTTCGCGCTCGGCCTTCTTGCGGTCGGCTTCTTTCTTGAAGCGTTCCTGCAAGACCTGGGTAGCATGGGCGCGGTGGGTATCGGTGACTTCGGCGCCGGGCGTGCCGTCGAGGTCGTGACGCACCTTGGCTTTTTCCATGACCTTCAGGTAGCGCAGCGAGCCGGTGTGGATGCCCAGCGCAGTCCGCATGATTTTGCGGTTCAGGTCGGGCATGACCGCCAGGATCTGCTTGTCGATACCGATGGACAGCGGCAAAAAGTCGCGGAAAGCGGGGAATTGGGTTTGCAGTTGCTTGAGCAAGCTGCGCGGCGTCATGGCAACAGCGGCGACAGCGACGGCTTCGGCGGCCGGAGTAGCAGCGTCCGCTTCGGTGGCCGCAGTTGGAGTGGTAAGGCTAGTGTTCATCGACTTCAAAGGTTAAGCAACAAGCGCCATCGTATCATGCGGCCCTGCGGAATGCAGTGCCTTTTCGACCAGCGTGACACTTTGGCTAGCAGGTTGAGGGGGAAGGGTCGCGGCGGCAAGGTGCGTTCGACGCCAAAAATGTGTATAATGTCCGACTCACCAACGTGCAATGACACAGTTGGCAAAGCTACACAGAGTTGGAAGCAAGTTAGAAACACGCTAAAAACAAGCCCGTAGTTCCAAGCGGGCTTTTTTTATTCCGCAGGATTATCGTCAGCTAAATTACAACATTCCATCGATGCGCCCCGCTCAGTGCGGCTGGTGCGCGCTATGGCTTTTGTAACCCGCCGGCGGCTTCGCATTGAGAGATTTTTAATGACAAAAACGCCGAAAACTTTAACGTTGTCCGTCAAGACCGCCCGTCCCAGCTCCGCCCCGCTGGTCGTGCCGAAGACGACTCTATCTTATGTCATCGATAATGCGCAAGAGGCAGCGAGCAAAGTAACGGTAGTCAAGAAGAAAACGCGTCTGAGTTCCGCAACGATCGAGCCGGTGGCCACCATGGCCGCCGCCGCCGAGTCTGACGCCCCGGCGCGCACCGTCAAGCTGGCGCGCAAGCCTGGCGACGCCGGCGATGCGGCAGCAACGGCTGAAATGGCCGTGCCGGTCGTGCGTACCGCGCCGAAATCGAAGCTGGTCAAAGCGGTCAAGGAACCGGCGCCGGTCGTCATTTCCACCGGCGGCACGACCGTGAGCCAGGTGACCGACGCCGCCACCCTGGCCTCGATCGATACCTCGGGCTATTTGCTGCCGAGCGTGAAGGTACCGGGCCGCCGTGGCCGCAAGCCATCCGAATTCACCCCGGAAAACGACGAAGTCGCGGCGCTGAACGCGGTCGAGCGCGCCGAACTGAAGGCAGTGTCGAAGGCGCGCGAGCGCAAGGCCAAGGGCGGCGCCGAGCTGCTGGGTCTCGATAACAAGAGCACGGCCGAAGAGCTGGAACGCCGCCGCGCCCAGATCAAGAACCTGATCAACATGGGCAAGGAACGCGGTTTCCTTACCTACGCCGAGATCAACGATCAACTGCCGGAAAACATCATCGATCCGGAAGCGATCGAAGGCATCATCGCCACGTTCAACGACATGGGCATCGCGATCTACGAGCGTGCGCCGGATGCTGAATCGTTGTTGTTAAGCGACAGTGTTGCCACCGTCACGTCCGACGACGAGGTGGAAGCGGCTGCCGCCACCGCCTTGTCCACGGTCGATTCCGACTTCGGCCGCACCACCGACCCGGTCCGCATGTACATGCGTGAGATGGGCGCCGTGGCGCTGCTGACGCGCGAAGGCGAGATCGAAATCGCCAAGCGCATCGAAGGCGGCCTGAAAGACATGATCCAGGCCATTTCCGCCTGCCCGACCACGATCGCCGAAATCCTGGCCCTGGCCGCCAAGATCGAAGCCGACGAAATGAAGGTCGATGACGTGGTGGACGGCTTTGTCGATGCCAACGAATCGGCGCCCGCGCCTGTCGTGGCCGCGCCTGTCGCCTCGGACGACGACGAGGAAGAAGAGCTGGAAGTGGAAGAAGAGGAAGAAACCGATGGCGCGGCCGGCGGCGGCGCGGCTGGTTTCTCCACCGAACAACTGGCGCAGCTGAAAAAATCGGCGCTGGAAAAGTTCGCCCACATCGAAAGCCAGTTCGAAAAAATGCGCAAGGCCGCCGGTGGCTACGGCTCCAAGGCCTACGTGGCGGCGCAGGAAACCATTTCGGCTGAGCTGCTGGGCATCCGCTTCACCGCCAAGGTTGTTGAAAAACTGTGCGACACCCTGCGTGGCCAGATGGAAGAAGTGCGTTCGATCGAACGCGCCGTGCTCGACCTGTGCGTGAACCGCTGCGGCATGCCGCGCGCCCACTTCATCAAGGTCTTCCCGGGCAACGAGACGGACCTGGACTGGGTCGATGGCGAAGTCGATGCCGGCTACCCGTACAGCACCGTACTCGGCCGTAACGTGCCGGCCGTGAAAGAGCTGCAAAAGAAAATGATCGACCTGCAAGCCCGCGTGGCCTTGCCGCTGGCCGACCTGCGCAAGATTAACAAGCAGATGGCTGCCGGCGAAAAACGCGCACGCCAGGCCAAGCGCGAAATGACCGTCGCCAACTTGCGCCTGGTGATTTCGATCGCCAAGAAATACATCAACCGTGGTTTGCAGTTCCTCGACCTGATCCAGGAAGGCAATATCGGTTTGTTGAAGGCGGTGGATAAGTTCGAATACCGTCGCGGCTACAAGTTCTCGACCTACGCCACCTGGTGGATCCGCCAGGCGATCACGCGTTCTATCGCCGACATGGCCCGTACCATCCGCGTGCCGGTGCACATGATCGAGACCATCAACAAGATGAACCGCATCTCGCGCCAGATCATGCAGGAAACCGGCAGCGAGCCGGACCTGGCCACCCTGGCGCTGAAGATGGAAATGCCGGAAAACAAGGTGCGTGAAATCATGAAGATCGCCAAAGAGCCGATCTCGATGGAAACGCCAATGGGCGAGGACGGCGATTCGCAACTGGGCGATTTCATCGAAGACAACACGACCCTGGCACCGCTGGACGCCGCGCTGCACGCGTCGATGCGCAATGTCATCAAGGAAGTGCTCGATTCGCTGACCCCGCGCGAAGCGAAGGTGCTGCGCATGCGTTATGGCGTGGAAATGTCGAACGACCACACGCTGGAAGAAGTCGGCAAGCAGTTCGACGTGACCCGCGAACGTATCCGCCAGATCGAAGCGAAGGCCATGAGCAAGCTGCGCCAGCCATCGCGTTCGGACAAGCTGAAAACTTTCCTGACGCAGAATTAATCGGGGGAGGCTGCGGCCTCCTTCACTGAAATGCCGTCCAGCTTTGCAGCCGGGCGGCATTTTTTTTGATCGGCGTAAAAATCGATGAATCTTGATTTTAAGCTACAATTGAATTAATGAAAACATCGAACTTTCTCTCCACGTGTCGCTGGACTGTGCTGGCTGCGGCGGCCCTCTTGACGACCGGCGCCCGGGCTGCTGACACCTGCGGCGGTTTCAAGCGCCTCGACGTCACCACGCCCGACGGTTTATGCGCAGCCATCCTGGCCGATGGCTTCAAATTTCCGCGCGGCATACAGCCGCTGAGCAACGGCGAACTGGTCGTGGTCGATATGCGCAGCTGGGAGCCGAAGCAGGGCCGCGTGTGGTTGCTCAAGCCGGGCGCGGCGGGGCACTTCGAGCAGGTGCTGCTGCTCAAGGGTCTGGATCGGCCCAACGGTATCGTCCTTGGCCCCGATGGCTTGTTATACCTGGGGCTGGTCGGACGCATCGTGCGCTTCGATCCGAAAAACCCGGAGGCCACGCTGATCGACGTCATCGGCGGCAAATCGGGCGTGGCGCCGCTGCCGGGCAAAGGCCGCCACCTGCTCACCAATATGCGCTTCGACGCGCGCGGCGATTTATATGTGAATGTCGGCTCCGCCACCGACCATTGCGAGGGCGAGAACGGCGCGGCACCAGCCGCCGGCCAGCCTTGCGCCGAAGCCGAGGGGCCGCAGGCGCTGGGCGTGATCCGCAAGTACAAGCTGCTGTGGCCGATGGCCATGGTCAAGGACTGGGAAAACTATGCGTCCGGCCTGCGCAACTCGATGGCGCTGGCCGTGCACCCCGTCAACGGCGACCTGTGGCAGGCCGACAATGGCCGCGACGCCATCCAGGCCGCCATGCCGAATCTCGCCAACGACAACGACTTGCCGCACGACGAGCTGAACCTGATCGCACGCGGCGCCAATTACGGCTGGCCTTACTGTTACGACGCCAACGTCGCCAGTCCCGAATATCCGGACCAGGATTGCAGTGCCTGCCGCGCGCCAGCAAGGCTGCTGCCGGCCCACGCGGCGCCGCTGGGCATGACGTTTTACACGGGCGACCGTTTGCCGGCGCTATACCCCAACAGCCTGGTCATCGGCTACCACGGCTACCGCGCCCACGGACACCGGCTGGTGGCGCTGCTGCCGGACAGCAAGGGCGCACCGCTGGGCAAGTCGGTCGAGCTGATCGGTGGATGGAACAGCAAGCCGGGGCAGGGCATGGGCGCGCCGGTCGATGTCAAGCAGGGGCCGGACGGCAATATCTACCTGGTGGAAGACCGTACCGGGCGCGTGGTGCGCTTGCAGGTTGATGCGCCATGAGCAGCCGCCCGGGCATCCTTGTAGCAGTCGAAGATCCGGAGACACCGGATGCGGCGCTGCTGCTCGATGAGCTGTCGGATCAACTGAGCCTGATTACCGGCAGCAGCGGCAAGGCTTCGTTCGACGTCAACGATGTGCGTGGTGACCGTGCCCTGTTCGTTGTCGCCCGCGACGACGAAGGCAAGCCCGTCGGCTGCGGCGCGCTGCGCCCGCTGGAGCACGACGTGGCCGAACTCAAGCGCATGTACTCGCGCCGCACGGTGCCCGGTATCGGCGCGGCGGTGCTGGCGCACCTGGAAGCGCAAGCGCAGCAACTGGGCTACGCCGCGCTGCGCCTGGAAACCCGTGCGGTCAATACCCGGGCGGTGACGTTTTACGAACGGCTCGGTTATGCCCGCATCGCCAATTTCGGCAAATATGTCGGCCGGCCCGAGGCCGTGTGTTTCGAAAAAAGGCTGGCGCCGGGTTAAGGCAGCGCCCAAGGTTTACCTTGAAATATATGGTTCGTATATAATTCGTATATTAAAATTTACAAGGATACGCCATGGGCATCGTCAACATCGACGAAGAACTGCACGACCAGCTGCGCAAGGCCAGTGCGGTCGGGTGCCGCTCCATCAACGCCCAGGCCACGTTCTGGATCAAGATGGGCATGCTCGCCGAAATGAATCCCACGCTCACGTTCAACGAGATCCTGGCGCGCGAATTCCGTTCCGCCGGCGTGGAGGCGCAGGTGTTCCGGGAAACCGCCACATGATCAAGCGCCCCGAAGAAATCGCCCTGATGGCGGAGTCGGGCCGCCTGCTGGCCAGCGTGTTCGGCCACCTCGATCAATTCGAGCTGACCGGCATGTCCACCATGGCCGTCAATGACCTGGTCGACACCTTCATCGTCGAACAACTGCAGGCGCGGCCGGCCAGCAAGGGCCAGTACGACTATGCGTACGCGCTCAATGCGTCGCGCAACAGCGTCGTGTGCCACGGCGTGCCGTCCGCCACCGAGTTGCTGCAGGACGGCGACATCGTCAACTTCGACATCACGCTGGAAAAGAACGGTTTTATCGCCGACTCCAGCAAAACTTACCTGGTCGGCACCGTTGCCAGCGCCGCGAAAAAGCTGGTGCAGGTGACGTACGAGGCGCTGTGGCACGGCATCCACGCGGTGCGCCCGGGCGCGCGGCTCGGCGACATCGGCCACGCCATCGAACGCCATGCACGGCGCCACAATTACACGGTAGTGCGCGAGTATTGCGGCCACGGCATCGGCCGCGAGATGCACGAGGAGCCGCAGGTGCTGCACTACGGTAAACCACATACGGGACTGGTCCTGCATGAAGGCATGGTTTTCACCATCGAGCCGATGATCAACCAGGGTCGGCGCGAGGTCCACACCGAGGACGATGGCTGGACCGTCGTCACCAGCGACGGCAAACTGTCGGCGCAGTTCGAACACACGGTGGCGGTCACGCGCACCGGCGTTCAGGTGCTCACCCTGCGCCCGGACGAACCCTACGCCTTAGCGCGCGCCAGACCCGCAGCGTAACAAGCAACGCCGGCCCCGCTGCCGAGGCGCGCAAGCGGCGCCTCATTCCATGCCTGGACAGATTCTCAGCGGGCGCCATACTGGCGCGGTAAGGTCAGGCGCAGGCTGGCGCCGCCGCCCTCGCGGTTGCCCACCTCCAGCGTGGCGCCGATGTTGTCTGCCCGCTCGCGCATGCCCACCAGGCCCCAGTGGCCGTTCTCAGCGCGCGTCAGCGCGTCCGGCGCAATGCCCTTGCCGTTGTCGCTGACCAGCAGGGTCAAGCCGCCCGACGTGTACACCAAATCGAGCTCGATCTCGGTGGCCTCGGCGTGGCGAAACGCGTTCCAGATCGCTTCGCGGCCGATGGCGAATACCTCGTCCTTGACCAGCGGCGCCAGGGCGCGCGGCGTGCCGCGTACGTGCATGCGGAAGCCGGGTGGCAGGCCGGCCGCCAGCCGCTCGCCGTAGCGTTGCAGCGCGGCGTCCAGCGGTTCGTCGGCGCGCGCCGACGAGCGTAAACCCATCACCTCGTCGCGGCCTTCGATCATCGCCTTTTCGATATAGCCGATGCCGCGTTCCATTGCCGCGCGTGCCGGCAGCGACGGTGGAATCTGCGCCATCGCCGTGTGCATCATCAGCACCGTGCCTTGCGCCTCCTGCAGGAAGGTGTCGTGCAGGGCGCGGGCGATGCGTTCGCGCTCGTGCAGCCGTTCCAGGTGACGGGCCTCGATCAGGCGCGCCATCTGCGCCAGGCGCCAGCGCCAGGCCAGCGCCACCGCCGCCAGCAGCGCCAGCGCGCACAGCGCCTTGAACCATAGCGTTTGCACGAAGGTGGGCGGGATGGTGATGTCGAGCGTGGCGCCGGCCGTGTTCCACACGCCATCGCGGTTGGCGGCGATCACCTGGAAGCGGTAGGCGCCAGGTTGCAGGTTCGTATAAAAGGCTTCGCGCCGGTCGCCCGCATCCTGCCAGCCGTCATCGACGCCCTGGAGCCGGTAGCGAAAGCGCGTGCGCTGAGGCGCCGCCAGGCCTTGCGCGGTGTAGGTGATGTGCAGGTTGTTGGTGCCGGTGGGCAGTGCCAGCGGCGAAACTGGTGTTCGCGCCTTGCCGTCGCTGCTCACCGCGCGGATATCGACCGCTGGCGGCATGGTTTCGCGGCGGATGGCCGACGGGGTAAGCAGCATGGCGCCGCCGGTGCCGGACACCCACAGCACGCCATCGCTCGCTGCCACGATGGCGGGGAAGGAGCCGGTGGGCTGGACATTGCCGCTCACGCCATCCTCGCTGCCCAGCAGTTCGGCCTGCACCGGGGCAGCGCCGCCGTCGCGCACGAAGGCTTGTACCTGCTCGGCCGCGATGCGCACCACGCCGTCGTGCGTGCGCAGCCACAGGTCGCCGGCGGCAGTGGACAGCAGGCCGCTCACGCCGCGCAACTCGCGCCCGTCCGCCAGGCGCAGGGTCTCCAGGCGTCCGCCGCTGCCGGGCCCAGCGCCGGTCATGCGCTGGCCTTGCCCGGCTTCGACAAAACGCGCCACGCCACGTTCGCCGGCCACCCACACCTGGCCATGGCGTTCGACAATGGTCTGCACATTGCCGATACCCTGGCCGTCGCCGGCATCGACCAGGCGCACGGCATCATGCTCGATCAGCGCCACGCGCCCGCCCTGGTAGCCGACCCACAGGCGGTTTTTGCTGTCGGAGAGCAGCGCCATGATGCGCGCCTGCGGCAACCCGGGGTAGGGCGCATCCCAGCGGCCGCTGCCCGGAACATGGCGCTGCAAGGGCTGGTTCAAAAACGCCGCCCACAGCGCGCCGCCAGCGTCTTCGGCCAGGGCATCGACCCGCACGTCGTTCTGGCCGGCGGACACCGGCGCCGTTATCAACGTGCGCTGCGGATCACCGGCGCGCCAGATGCCGCCCCAGCCGCCGAGCCACAGGCGACCGTCGCGCCCGCGCGCCGAACTCCAGAAAGCCGGCCCCGCAGGCCCGTGGCGCACCCCGTCGCGGCCGGTCAGCCAGGAGTGGTTGTCATCGCTGAGCCACACCAGGCCGTCGGCGCCCGCAGCCAGCGCCGGCGTGACCACCGGCGCCAGGTTGTCGGCGGCCGGCGGCAGTGGCGCTACCCGGTTGGGACGGAACTGGTCGAGGCCCGCGACGGTGCCGATCCAGATGGTGCCGTCGCGGTCTTCATAAAAGGTTTGCGGGTGCATGCCGGACAGGCCGCGATCATGCGCCAGCTGCTGGCGCGGATCGGCTGCGTTGCTGCCCGGCGCCACGCGTGCAACATGGGTTTCGCTCAGCAGCCACATGGTGCCCGCGCGGTCGAACCACATGCCGCTGCCGGGCAGTTCCGGCTTCGGCGGTGGCGCCGTGGCAGCAGCGGTGGCGGTCGAGAGACGGTAGTTGGCATCGCGGCCGTTCGATACCCACACCGTGCCATCGGGCGCGGCGGCCAGCGAGGACAGCGCGATATTGGCGGGACTGGCGACCTGGAAGCGGGGCTGGCCCGCGCGGCGGTAGTACACCTTGCGCGACGTCGAAACCCACTGGGTGCCGGCGCGGTCGAACAGCACCTGCCAGATCGTCGCCCCGGGTGCGAAATCCGCCTCGGGCCCCACCTGCACCCAGCGATCCTGGCGGCTGTCGAGCCATGCCAGGCCGGCGGCCGTGGTCACCCACGTCACGCCGTCCGGCGCTACCGTAAAACTGTGGGTGGCGCCCGGCGGAAAACCCTGGTCGGCGCCGTAGTGGCGCACCCGGTTGCCGAGGAAAGCGCTGGCGCCGCCGAAGCGATAGCCCACCCACAAGGTGCCGTCGGGCGCGGTATGCAGCGGCAGCACGATCGATGAACGCAGCGCGTGGCCATTGATGGCGTCGTGACGCTCGAAGCGCACGCCGTCGAAGCGGTACAGGCCGGTCGGCGTGGAAATCCACAACCAGCCGTCAGGGGTCTGGGTAATCGCCTGGATTTGCGCAGGTGCGCCATGGGCCGCAGTCCACGCTCGGTGGGCATACAGGTCCAGCAGGCCGGGAGCAGGGGAAGAGTGTGCTGGCGGGGATGCCGCCAGCGTCAGCAAGCAGATGAGGGAAACGATCCAACTTGTGATGAATTTCATAGTGCAAGGATACCGGGTTTTACGTAAACTTGCCGGAATACACCCCCTCCCCGAAGGGAGGGGCGCCGGTTAACCCGTGTTGCGCAACCCTGCCGCCACGCCGTTGATCGACAGGTGGATGCCGCGATGCACGCGCTCATCGGTTTTCGCTTCCGTGGTCAAGGCGCGGTGGCGCTTGATCAATTCCACTTGCAAGTGGTTCAGCGGATCGATGTAGGCAATGCGGTTCTGGATCGAGCGTGCCAGCAGCGGGTTGTTCACCAGCCGTTCTTCGGCGCCGGTGATGCGCTGCAGGATGGCCAGCGTGTTCGCATGCTCTTCGGTGATGCGCTTGAAGATGCGCTCGCGCAGTTCCTTGTCCTGCACCAGTTCGGCGTAGCGCGAAGCGATTGCCAAGTCGGTCTTGGCCAGCACCATGTCCATATTGGACAGCAGCGTGGCAAAGAACGGCCACTCGCGCGACATCACCTGTAACTGCGCCAGGCGCTGTTCCTGCTCGGCGCCGCCATCGGCCACCCACGCGCCGATGGCGCTGCCGAAGCCGTACCAGCCCGGCAGCAGCAGGCGGCACTGGCCCCACGAAAAGCCCCACGGAATGGCCCGCAGGTCTTCGATGCGCTTGGTCGATTTGCGCGAAGCCGGACGCGAACCGAGGTTCAGTTCCGCGATCTCGGCGATCGGGGTGGCGCTGAAGAAGTAGTCGGTAAAGCCCGGGGTTTCGTACACCAGGTTGCGGTAGGCCTTGTAGGCGCGGTCGGAAATCTCCGCCATCACCGACTCGAACTGCTGCAACTGCGCCACGTGGGCCGCGTCTTCCGGCTGCGGCAACAGGCTCGCTTCCAGCGTGGCGGCAACCAGCAGCTCCAGGTTGCGGCGGCCGATGTCCTTGTTCGAGAATTTCGACGCGATGATCTCGCCCTGTTCGGTCAGGCGGATCTGGCCGTTGACGGTGCCGTGCGGCTGCGCCAGGATGGCTTCGTACGACGGACCGCCGCCGCGACCGACGGTGCCGCCCCGGCCATGGAACAGGCGCAGCTTGACGCCGGCGTTGGCAAACACGGTGACCAGGTGGGTCTCGGCCTTGTACAGCTCCCAGGTGGACGTGAGGAAGCCGCCGTCCTTGTTGGAGTCCGAGTAGCCGAGCATGACTTCCTGGATCTGGCCCTGCTTGGCGATCAGCGCCTTGACCAGCGGGATCGCCATCACGGCTTCCATGATGCCGGCTGCGCGTTGCAGGTCGGGGATGGTTTCGAACAGCGGAATGACCATCAGGTCCAGCTCTTGTTCTGCCACCCGCAGCAGGCCCATTTCCTTTTGCAGCAGCAGCACTTCGAGCAGGTCGGAGACGGTCTCGGTGTGCGAGATGATGTAATTGCGGATCGCGCGCACGCCGTAGCGTTGACGAATTTCGCGCGCGGCGCGCAGCACGCCCAGCTCGGACTGGGTTTCGTCCGAGTAGGCGATGTACGGCGACGACAGCAGGCGCGCCTGGCCCAGCTCGGACAGGATCAGCGCGACCTTGGCGTCTTCGTCCAGTGCCGAATAATCGGCTTCGGCGCCGGCCTTGGCGAACAGTTCGGCCAGCACGCGTTCGTGCACGTCCGACGACTGGCGCATGTCGAGCGAAGCGAGGTGGAAACCGAAGATGTCGGCCGCACGCTTGAGCGTGGACAGGCGCGGACGCACCAGCACCGCGCCGTGGTGGGCACCCAGCGACTCGACCAGCACTTGCAGGTCGGCCGAAAACTCGGCGGCCGTGGCATACGGTTCCGCGTGGCCCACTTCCTTGCGCAGGATGTTGGTGGCGCCCAGCGCGCGCGCCGTGCTGGCCAGGCGCGCATAGACGCCGATCAGGGCGCGGCGGTACGGTTCGTCGGCGCGGTGGTCGGACGTGTCGGGCGACTGGTCGGCCAGCGCCTGCAGCGCCGGCGAGCAGCCGATCATCAGGGTGGAAATCGACAGTTCGGCGCCCAGCGTGTGCGCTTCCTCGAGGTAGAAATCGAGGATGGTGGTGGCCTGGCGCGTGAGCGCGTGCTGCATGGTGCCGCCGTTGACGTTCGGGTTGCCATCGCGGTCGCCGCCGATCCAGCTGCCCATCTGCACGTACGGCGCGTCGATGGTGGTGGTGTCGGCTTCGCCATAGTGGCTGGCGATATCGCCTTCGATGTCGTCGTACAGGCCTGGCAGTTCGCGCAGGAAGGTGATGCGGTAGTAGGACAGGGCGTTTTCAATTTCGTCGGCCACCGTCAGCTTGGTGTAGCGCAGCATGCGGGTTTGCCACAGCGTGGCCACGCGCGCGCGCAGCAGGTGCAGGTTGGCCGCGTCTTCCTTCGGCGTCAACGGCTGGTCGCGCTGGGCCAGCAGGCGCGCGATATCGTGCTCGGCGTCGAGGATCGATTTGCGCTGCACCTCGGTCGGGTGGGCGGTAAGCACCGGTGCGATCAGGGCGTCCTGGAAAAACGTTTCGACGGTATCGCGTTCGACGCCGGCGCTTTTCAGCTTGGCCAGCGCGTAGCTGACGCTGCCCTTCTGGGCGTCGGAGCCGGCCAGTTGGTGGGCGCGGCGGCGGCGGATGTGGTGCTGGTCCTCGGCGATATTGGCCAGGTGCGAGAAGTACGAGAATGCGCGCACGACGGTAATGGTCTGTTCGCGCGTGAGGATTTTCAGCATGCCGTCCAGTTCGTTGGCGGCGGCCGTGTCGTCTTCGCGGCGGAAGCGCACGGCGGTCTGGCGGATGGTTTCGACCACGGCGAATACTTCTTCGCCTTCCTGGTCGCGCAGCACGTCGCCGAGCAGGCGGCCGAGCAGGCGGATATCTTCTTTCAACGGCGCGTCTTTATCGGCGCCGGCTTGTTCGGGAATATTTTCAGCTTGGAAGTCGTCAGTTGCACTAAATTGGTTTGCCATGAGTTATGCCGCAAAGAAATAAAATGTCGGTGCAAAGGCGGGTGGCCCGGGTCTGCAAGAGGGTGAGCATGGTAAAATTTGTGATCTTAGCCATACACGCTTGACTGGTCTGCGCCGGTTGGGCAGCAGCGACAGTGAAAGAACAGTTTTGAAAACATCCGAAGTAGTCCAGAGTACTCCATCCAGATTGGTGATCGCTTCGCGCGAAAGCCGGCTCGCCATGTGGCAGGCCGAGCATGTGCGCGAACGCTTGGCATTATTATATCCGCAGTGCGATGTCAAAATTGTCGGAATGACGACACGCGGCGATCAAATTCTGGATCGCACCTTGTCCAAGGTCGGCGGCAAGGGTTTGTTCGTGAAAGAACTCGAAGTCGCCATGGCCGAAGGCCGCGCCGACCTGGCCGTCCACTGTCTCAAGGACATGCCGATGGAGCTGCCCGAAGGCTTCGTGATGGGCGCGGTGCTCGAGCGCGAAGACGCGCGCGACGCCTTTGTCTCCAACGACTACGCCACCCTGGCCGACCTGCCCGACGGCGCCATCGTCGGTACCAGCAGCCTGCGCCGCCAGTCGCTGATCGCCGCCAGCTTCCCCCATCTGATCGTCAAGCCGCTGCGCGGCAACCTCGATACGCGCCTGGGCAAGCTCGATCGCGGCGAGTACGCCGCCATCATCCTGGCCGCCGCCGGCCTCAAGCGCCTGGGCCTGGCCGCCCGCATCCGCTCGGTGCTCGATCCCGAGACCAGCTTGCCGGCTCCCGGGCAGGGCACGCTGGCGATTGAAATTCCCCAACGCAGCGACGGCGTGGACCTGGTGGCGCTGCTCGCGCCCTTGCACCACGAAGACAGTGCGCTGGTGTCGATCGCCGAGCGCACCGTCTCGCGCGTGTTCGGCGGCAGCTGCCAGGTGCCGCTGGCGTCTTACGCCACCATCGATGGCGATCAAATGCACCTGCGCGCCATGGTGGCCACGCCCGATGGCGCGCGCATGATCAGCGCCGAAGCGCGCGGCCCGGCGGTTGACGCCGCCGTGCTGGGCGCGCAAGTGGCGCAGATGCTGGGCGAGCAGGGCGCGGTCGAGATCCTGGCAGCATGCCTGAGTGAAGCGGCGCAAGCCGACGACGCGGCCCGCTCGGCCGAACTGAAGGCCGACGCCCAGGCTGACGTCGAAGCCGGCGTGGCGCAAAACCAGCCTGAAGTTCAGCCGGCGGGGCAGCCGCAGCCCCCGAGCCTGCCCGGAGTTCAGTCCGGGACCGGGACCTGAGTGGCACGCCCGGCGCCGATGTCAAGCGAGAGTCCGTGATGGCCGGCGCCGTCATCATCACCCGTCCGCTGGCGCAGGCGCGCCCGCTGGCCGCGCGCGTGGCGGCCCTGGGCCACGCGGTGGAAGTGCTGCCGCTGCTCGAAATTACGCCGCTGGCGCAGCCTGTTGAACTGCTGGCAGCCCTGGCGCGCCTCACCGCTCATCAGTCTCACTCGCAACCTCAATCGCAGCCGCACCCCCAGCTTCACCCCCAGCCTTATTACCAGCTGGTCGCCTTTGTCTCTCCCAACGCCATCGATGCCGCTTTCGCCCATCTGACCACCGTGCCGCCCGGCGTGACCTGGGCGGTGGTGGGCGAGGGCAGCCGGCTGGCGCTGGCCGCCCATGGCGTGGCGTCTCCCGCTGCCCACGTGGTCAGTCCGCATGACACCGCCCACAGCGATTCCGAACACCTGCTGCAAACCCTCGATCTGGCTGCCTTGAACGGCAAGCGCGCCCTGATCATTCGCGGCGATGGCGGCCGGGAACTGCTGGCCGATGGCCTGCGCGCGGCTGGCGCCCAGGTCGATGTGGTGCCCGCCTACCGGCGCGCGCCGCCAGCGCTCACCGCCGAACTCGAGGCCACGCTGCGCCGCCTGCTGGCGCGGGACAACGACTGGATCATCACCAGCTCAGAGGCGCTGCGCGGCCTGTGCGACATCCTGGCCGAACTCGACGCGCGCGCACCGGCAGGGGAAACGTCATGTGTTGTATCGATGCAACAACAGCATTTGATCGTACCGCATGCCCGGATCGCGGAGACTGCGCATAATCTCGGTTTTTCCCGGACCTCCCTCACCGGATCAGGCGACGAACGCCTGCTGGCCGCGCTACAATCACGCCTATGAACGAACTGCCTACATTACCCGACCCCGCCGTCTCCGGCGCTTCCGCTCCCGGCGGCGCCGATCCTTCGGCCGCGCCGTCCAAGCCGGTCCTGTCGTCCTCCGAGCCCACCTTGCTCTCCACGCTGCAGCAGCCCAAGGTGCTGCTGATTGGCGTGGTGGTGCTGGCGCTGCTGCTGGCCGGCCAAACCTGGTCGTCGCACCGGCAAGTGAGCAAGCTGCGCCAGGAAATGGCGCTGCGCCTGCAAAAGGGCGACACCATCAACGGCGAAACCAGCAACCTGGCGCGCCAGGTGCAGGAGTCCAGCCGCGAGCTGCAAGCCAAGGTCGCCGTGCTGGAAAGCCGGCAGCAGGAGTCGCAAAGCCAGCAACTGGCGCTCGAACAGCTGTACCAGGACCTGTCCAAGAACCGCGACGAATGGGCGCTGACCGAAATCGAGCAAGTGCTGTCCACCGCCAGCCAGCAGCTGCAACTGGCCGGCAACGTGCCAGGCGCGCTGATCGCGCTGCAAAACGCCGACCGCAGCCTGTCGCGCTCGGACAAGCCACAGTTCATCACCATCCGCCGGGCGATCGCCAAGGACACCGAAAAACTCAAGGCACTACCCAATGTGGATTCGGTGGGCGTGGCCCTGCGCCTCGATAACGTGATCGCCCAGATCGACACGCTGCCCATGCTGTCCGACGAAAAGCCCACGCTGCCGGCCGCGCCCGAGCGCAAGCCGCGCAAGCCAGTGCTCGACAAAAACGGCAAGCCGGTGCCTGCCGCTGCCAACGCCGAACCGGAATCGACGCCGTGGCTGCAATCGCTGCAAGGCGCCTGGACCGGCTGGAGCACCGAGATGTGGACCGACGTGCGCCAGCTGATCCGCGTGCGCAGTGTCGATCATCCCGATGCGCTGATGGTCTCGCCCACCCAGGCCTACTTCATGCGCGAAAACCTCAAGCTGCGCCTGCTCAACGCCCGCATGGCGCTGTTGTCGCGCAACGAGACCGCGTTCCGCGCCGACCTGGCCGCCGCCCAGGAAGCGCTGGTCAAGTACTACGACACCCGCACCCGTGCCACGCAAAGCGTGCAGGCGCTGCTGCGCCAGGTTCAAAGCAGCAACCTGGCCATCGAGATGCCCACCCTGTCCGACAGCCTGAACGCGGTACGCAACTACAAGGCAAAGCCATAGCATGCGGATATTTCTCTGGTTAGTCGCGCTGATGGCTGCGGCCATCGGTATCGCCGTGACAGCCCGCTTCAACCCGGGCAACGTGGTGCTGTTCTACCCGCCGCACCGCATCGACCTGTCGCTCAACCTGTTCTGCGTGCTGCTGGCGCTGCTCTTCGTGCTGCTGTACGTGGTGATCCGCGCAGTGCGCGCCACCGTCAAGATGCCGCGCAAGGTGGCCGCCTATCGCCAGCAAAAGCGCGAACGCGACGGCAACAAGGGCCTGCGCGAAGCGTTGAAGGCACTGTTCGAAGGCCGCTTCGGCCATGCCGAAAAGGCTGCGCTGCGCGCGGCGGAATTGCCGGAAAACGCCGGCGTGGCCGCGCTGATCGGCGCCCGCGCCGCCCACCGCATGCGCCAGGCCGCGCGCCGCGACCAGTGGCTGGCACGCCTGCAGGACGACAACGCCATGAAGACGGCGCGCCTGATGACCATGACGGAATTGCTGGTGGACGACCACCAGCCAGAAGCCGCGCTGGCCGCCGTGCGCGAACTGAACGCCAGCGGCACCCGCCACATCCACGCGCTGCAATGGTCGCTCAAGGCCCAGCAGCAGGCCAAGAACTGGCCCGAGGTGCTGCGCCTGGTGCGTTCGCTCGACAAGCACCGCGCATTGCATCCGGCACTGTCGTCGCGCCTGCGCGAACTGGCCTACGAAGACTTGCTCACCGATAAAACCCACGACGCCGAGTCGCTGCTGCGCGTGTGGTCCACCGTGCCGAACGCCGACCGCATCAAGCCATACATTGCCTGCCGCGCCGCCACCGCGCTCAATGCCCGTGGCCTGCACGACGAAGCGCGCCTGGTGGCAGAGGAGTCGCTCAACGCCGACTGGGACGACCGCGTGGTACGCACCTACCGCGAAGCGGCGGCGCCCGCCGGCTCGGCCGCGCTGCTCACCCAGATCGACCACTGCGAACGCTGGATGCAAACCCGCCCGACCGACGCCGAACTGGCGCTTACCCTCGGCTCGCTGTGCCTCAAGCAAAAGCTGTGGGGCAAGGCCCAGCGCCACCTGGAGCAGGCGTTGTCCGACGCTGCCGACCCGCGCATGGTGCGCGAGTCCCACCTGAAGCTGGCGCAATTGCACGAAGCGCTGCAGCAGACGGAGGAGGCGGCCAGCCACTACCGGCAATGCGCGCTGGCAACCGTTTTGTAAAAAAATTGGACCGCAGCGCGGTCCAATTTGCCTAGAACTTGTAGTTGGCTGTCACCACCGCGCTGCGCGGATCGCCATACACGCCCGTCCCGTACGACCCCATCCCCGGCATATAGGTCTTATCGAGCACGTTGTTGACATTTAAGGCCACGCTCACGCGCCGGTTGATGTCATAACGCGCCATCAGTCCCAGCACCGCGTAAGACGGCTGCGTTGCGCGCCAGCGGCGGGCGTCCGAGGTTTGATAATAAGTCTCGCTCTGCCAGGTCAGCGAACCGCCCACGGTCAGCTGGTCCAGCGCGCCCGCCAGCTTGTAGGCCGTGCTCAGTTTGAACAGGTGCTTGGGCTGGTTGGTGTTGACCGCGCTCAGGATCACGTCGGGCTGCGACGGAATGCGCGACGTGCGGAAGGTGTAGCCGCCCGCCACATTCCATCCCGGCGCCGCCTGGCCCGACACTTCCAGTTCCACGCCCTTGCTGGTCACGCCTTCGATCGGGCGGTAGATCTCGCCGCCGGTGGCCGCGTTGATGCCCACGTATTGCGCCGAGTTGTTTTGCTCGGTACGAAACACGGCGATACCGGCGTTCAGGCGCTGGTCGAAGAACTCGCCCTTGATGCCCGCTTCGACATTCTTGCCGGTCAGCGGATCGAGCGAACGGTCGCTGGCGTCCTTGTAATAGGTTTGCGGACGGAAGATGTCGGTATAGCTGGCGTACACCGACCAGTGGCGATTGACGTCGTAGACCACGCCCGCATACGGCACCACTTTTTCGCCGATGTCGAGGTTGTCGGCCACGGCGCGCACCCCGGCGTTATTGACCTGGAAGTCATACAGCTTGTACCAGCTCATGCGCGCGCCGAGGATCACCGACAATTGATCGGTAGGGCGCAGACGGGTGGCCAGCGACAGCCCTTTTTCGGTGATGGTGGTTTCGCGGTCGGCCCGCTTGGCATAGGACGCCGGCTGCGCCAGGTAGCCGTCCCACGCAAAATAATCGGGCACCGCGATCAGGGCCGGGCTGGTGTAGAGCTGGGCGTCCTTCACCGCGCGCGAATAGCCGGCGCCGAGCATCAGCTCGTGCTGGCGGCCGAACAGCGTGAACGGGCCGCTCAGGGCCAGGTTGGCGCTGTCGGTATTGGCCTGGGTGGGCAGCACGCCGGCCAGCAGCCGCACGCCGGCGCCGGTTGCACGGTCCACCGCACCGTTGTAGGCCGAGCCGTATTCCACTTCCTTCGACTGTTTGAGATGGCTGGCCGAAAGGTCGAGCTTCCAGCCGCTGTCGAAACTGTGCTTGAGCGAGGCGAAGGTGTTGGTGCTGTTGTTGTCCCAGTACGACCAGCGCGCGGCCGGGTTGAGCGAGCGGCGGAAATTGGTTTGCGTGCCGTCGCTGTAGAACAGCGGAATATGGCCGAAGGTGGCGCCATCGGCGCGCGAACGCATGTAATCGATGCCGGCCGTGAGCAGCGTGCGCGGACCGAGGTCGGCCTCGATGATGGCGTAGGCGTTGCGGGTGTCGCGCTGGTAGTAGTCGATGTACGAGTCGGCATTTTGCGCGGCCAGCACTACGCGTGCGCGTACGCTGCCGCTGGCGTTGAGTGGACCGGAAACGTCGGCCACGCCGCGATAGCGGCTCCACGAGCCGGCGCTGGCATTGAGGGTACCGGCAAACTCGCTGGTGGGCCGCTTGCGCACCAGGTTGATGGTGGCGGACGGATTGCCGGCGCCTGTCAAGAGGCCGGCCGCGCCGCGCACCACTTCCACGTGGTCGTAGATGGCGCTGTCGCCAATGGCGGTGGTGTACTGGTTGGAGCTGTCGAGGGTGTTCGGCACGCCGTCGAACTGGAAGTTTTCGATGGTATAGCCGCGCGCATAAAAGGTGGCGCGTTCGCTGTCATTGCGGCCCACGGTCACGCCCACGGTTTTTTCCAGGATGTCGGGCACGGTGACCAGTGCCTGGTCGTCCATTTGCTGGCGCGTGATTACGCTCACCGACTGCGGCGTTTCGCGCGTGGACAGGCCCAGGCGGGTAGCTGTACTCATCGAACGGATGCCATAGGCGCCGCTGCCTTCGGTGACGTTGTCGGCTTCGCCCCGGGCCGAGACGCTGATGGCGGCCAGTGTCTGCGCGATGGGCGCAGTAGCAGTTGGCGCGGCGATGCGGCGCACGCTGTAGCTGCGCTCTCCCTGCGGCACTACTTCCAGGCCGCTGCCGGCCAAAAGCGCGGCAAAACCGGAGGCTGGCGTGTGCGCGCCTTGCAGGCCCGGCGAAGTGTGGCCGGCGGCCAGTGCCGGATCGAACGACAGCGCGGCGCCGGCGGCGGCTGCAAACTGGTTGAGCACGGACGCCAGCGGGCCGGCGGGAATCTGGTAGTTGCGGGTGGCCTCGGCGGGCGCTGAGACAGCGAAAGGCATGGCAAGCGCTAGTGCCAGAGGGGTCATGCGGATATTGAACATAGGGGCCTTATAAAGTTGGACGATCAGGGAGTTCCTGTCCTGTAGGCCGGATGAGATGCAAAAAGTGGAAAATTATTTTAAAAATAGTTGAGCGCCTGCGTTTAGCGCGGCCCCAGCGTGACCCAGTACCGGGTAAGACTGCGCTGGCGTAGCGGGAAGGTGCGGGTGAGCAGGGCCAGCGCGCGGTCGGTGTCCGTCAGCAGGAACACGCCGGAAATGCGCAAGCCGGCAACGCCCGGATCGCAGCCCAGGCGCCCGTGACGATACCGTGACAGCTCGGCCAGCACCTCGGCCAGGCTGCCGTTGTTGACCAGCAAATGCCCCGAGCGCCACTGGCCGGCATGGTCCGGTGCGGCCTGCGGTGTCTCGACCCTGTTGCGGGTGAAGCGCACCTGCTGGCCAGCGCGTAGCAGCACCGGCTGATGACCAGCGTTGGTTGCTGCTGGATTGCCTGCCGCAGCACCCGCTCCGGCAGCAGCGCCAGCGCGTATCGCCACCGCGTGCTCTAGCACCGCCACTTCGGTATAGCCACCGGACTGGCCATCAAGTGGATCATCGTACTGGCGCACCGTAAAGCGCGTGCCGAGCGCGGTCACGCTGCCGTGCGCGGTCTGCACGATGAATGGGCGCGGATCGGCTGCCTGCTGCGGCTGGCGCAGATGCGCCGTCTCGATCAGTACGGCGCCGGCCCACAGCCGCACCACGCGTTCGGTACCGGTATAGCGCACATCGACGGCGGTGGCGGTATCGAGCACCAGCAGCGAGCCATCGGCCAGCACGACCTCGCGTTGCTGGCCGATGCCGGTGCGGTAGTCGGCCAGCAACGGCCGGGCAAAGCCCTGTTCGCCCGCGCCGCGCCAGGCCACGTAACCGAGCGTGCCGGCGGATGCCAGCAGCGCCACGCCGCGCAGTGCCTGGCGCCGGCTGCGCGCCTGTTCGGTCATGCGCAGTGCGGGCGCGGCGATATTGGCGGGCACTTGCAGCAGCGCCGCGCGCATGGACTCGATCCGTTGCCAGGCGCGCCCGTGGTCCGGGTGGGCGGCCTGCCACTGGCGCCACGCCGCGCGTTCGGCATCGGTGATGGCGCCCGAGCACAGGCGTGCGTACCACGCCACCGCTTCCTTGCGGACCACGGTCTCGTCGCGCGGCGCCTGCGCATCGGTTGCGGGCAAACGGGCGTTCATGGCGCCAGCAGGTAGCAGTGTTCGATGGCCTTGCACATGTGGTTGCCGACCGTGCGCCTGGTGACGCCCAGTTCCACCGCGATCTGCTCGTAGGTGAGACCATCGAGTTGCGACAGCAGGAACGCCTGCCGCACCTGCGGTTTCAGGCCGTCGAGCATGGTGTCGATGGCCACCAGCGCTTCAAGCATGATGGCGCGTGTTTCCGGCGACGGCTGGTGGACGTCGGGCAGGGCGGCCAGCGCATCGAGGTAAGCGCGTTCGACATCCTTGCGCCGGAAAAAATCGGCCATCAGGCCGCGCGCGATGGTGCCCAGGTAGGCGCGCGGTGCACGCAGTGCCGGCGCCTGGACCGGACTGCTGCGGGTGAGCACGCGCACAAAGGTATCGTGCGCCAGGTCGGCGGCATCGCCGGCATTGCCCATCTTGCGGCGCAGCCAGCCGTGCAGCCAACCGTGGTGGTCGCTGTACAGGGTGGCGGTGCTGTCGTCGTGGAGGGTAATTGGCGGCACAGTTGGCTTGGATATTAAATGCTAATCATTCTCATCTGGTTGATCATAACATCCCTCCCGCGTGTGCGCCACCACCAACAATCGGCCGCACGCACGGGTGCTGCGCCGCACAAGCAAGCTGTACTTCGCTATAATTACGCGGTTAATCAATTGTCCAATTGTCAGCACCCCTCCAACAAGGAAAACCCATGAGCTTGAATAAAGTGCCTTCGGGCCGCGATGTGCCTAACGACTTCAACGTGATCATCGAAATTCCGATGAACGCCGATCCGATCAAGTACGAAGTCGATAAAGATTCCGGCGCGATTTTCGTGGACCGTTTCATGGGCACCGCCATGCATTACCCATGCAACTACGGCTACGTGCCGAACACCCTGTCGGACGACGGCGACCCGGTTGACGTGCTGGTGATCACTCCGTTCCCGCTGATCCCTGGCGTGGTCGTGCGCTGCCGTCCTATCGGCGTGCTGAAAATGACCGACGAATCCGGTGAAGACGCCAAGGTCCTGGCCGTGCCGGTCGATAAAGTACTGTCGATTTACAGCCACTGGCAAAAGCCGGAAGACCTGAATGAACTGCGCCTGCGCCAGATCCAGCACTTCTTCGAGCACTACAAGGACCTGGAAAAAGGCAAATGGGTCAAGATCGACGGCTGGTACGGCGTGGAAGATGCCAAACAAGAAATCCTGAACGGCGTTGCGTCGTACAACAAGGAAAACGCTGCCGGCTAATCCGCCAGCGCGTTCCATCAAAAAGCCCGGCTGCATTGCGCAGCCGGGCTTTTTTTATGGTCTCGAGATACCGCGTGCAAGGGCGGGGCCGAAAAGCGTGGTCAGCCGCAGGTTGGTGCTTTACCTGGCGACAGGGTAGGCGCAGAAAACAGTCTGCAATCGATTGCGCAGGTGGTGGTAACGATTGCTGCGTCTATGCGCAAGAAGGTGAAGGCCGGGCGCGTGCGATATGGCCGCGCCCGGTCATGCCGCGTCAGTTGCGGGCGTAAGCCTCGGCGTTGGCTTCCGCACCGGCTTCGATACCGGCCAGTTCGGCTTCCGCCTCGCGGCGCAGGCGCGACATGTACTGCGGCGTGATGCCCAGGTACGAAGCGATGGCCCGCTGCGAGATGCGTGCTTCCAGGCCCGGATATTCCTCGCGGAATGCGGCCAGGCGCTCCTGGGCCGAGGTCTCACCGGTGGCGTAGGCGCGCTGGGCCAGGTTGTGCATGCCGTGCATGGCCGCTTGCAGGTGGTAATGCTGCATCACCTCGCTTTGGGCGCGCAGGGCGCTGGCCTGGGTCCAGTCAAGCGTAAAGCCGTGGATCGTGGTTTCCGCCACCAGGAACTGCACTGCCGGCTGGCCATTCTCGCCGGCAATCAGGTCGGTGAGGGTGGTGGCCGATTCCCCTTCGCGATAAAAGCGCAGGGTGACTTCCACGCCGTCGCGGTTGAAGAACCCGCTGCGCGCCACGCCGCTGGCCAGCCAGTGTACCTGGGTGGCAACGGCGCCGGCACGCTGCAGGAACTCGCCCTTGCGCACATGGAACGGCTGGGCGATGTGCGCCAGCTGGTCGGTTACGTTGGTATAAGCCTCTTCAGTGACACCGAGACGTTTCATCGTCGCGGCCTTGAAGCGGTTCCGTTGTTTTATAAAATCTGCATTCATTGTTTTACGTCACGTGTTGTGACAAAACCGTCAACGGGCATAGAGTATAGGCGCGATTGAAAATGCTGTGAAGCAAACTGGTTTCATCCATGGTCAGATAGTTGCTACCGCTAACATTCTACCCGTTTAACGAAATCCTCACATAATTACGTAAGGGTTGCCCTTATTTAAAGGGTGCGTGCTCGGCCAGTTCGTCGATATATTCTTCGATGGCGGCAGTTTCCTGCGCCAGGAAATCGCCGATGGCGGCGGCAAAACGCGGGTCCGCCACCCAGTGCGCCGACCACGTGGGCGTGGGCGACAGGCCGCGCGACATCTTGTGCACGCCCTGGGCGCCGCCCTCGAAACGGGCGATGCCGTGCGCAATGCAATACTCGATCGCTTGCACGTAACAGGTTTCAAAATGCAGGCCCGAGACGAATTCCGTCGTGCCCCAGTAGCGTCCGTACATGATGCCGCCGCCGACCAGGTTGAGGGCCACCGCCACCGGCTGGTCGCCGCGCTGCGCCAGCACGATCATCAAGTTGTCGGCCATGTGTTCGCGCAATTGCTCGAAAAAGGCCAGGCTCAGGTAGGGTCTGTTGCCATGGGCCTGGTACGTGGACACGTAGCACCGGTAAAAGAACGCCATCACCTCCTGCGTGATGGCGGCGCCGGCCAGGTGCTGGAAGGTGATGCCGGCTTCGACCACGCGGCGGCGGTCCTGGCGGATTTTCTTGCGCTTGTCCATCTTGAAGCTGGCCAGAAACGCGTCGAAATCGGCGTAACCGGGATTTTCCCAGTGAAACTGCACGCCTTCGCGCAGCATGAACCCAGCCGCTTGCAGCGCTTGCCGGTCCTGCTCGTCGGGGAACAAAATGTGCAGCGACGAGGTTTCCAGCTGTTGCGCCACTTGCAGCACGGCGCGTGCGAGCAGGGCGCGGTCGTCAGGCGTGCGCGCCAGCAGGCGGCTGCCCGTCACCGGCGAAAACGGCACCGCCGAGAGCAGCTTCGGATAGTATTCGATGCCGTTGCGGTGGAAGGCGTCGGCCCAGGCGTGGTCGAATACGTATTCGCCGCGGCTGTGATGCTTGAGGTAAAGCGGCATGGCGCCGTGCAGCACGTCGTCCCGGTACATGACCAGGTAGCGCGGGGTCCAGCCCGTTTGCGGGCAGGCGCAGCGCGTGGTGTGCAGCGTGTGCAAAAAGCGGTATGCCAGCGTGGGATTGTCGCCGGCCAGCGCTTGCCACTGCTGCTCGTCCACGCTCTCCAGCGACTCGATGATCGAAAACTCTGCTTCTGACACACTGCCTCCTGCCCATGATGGTGGGCCAAGTCTAGCGTATCCACGACCTTTGCGTTGGCGGTGCGCATGCGATAATTGGATTCCATGCCTGTGCACCACCGTCGGAAAGATCCTTTATGAGCTCGAATTTCCTCAATCTGTACACCCACGATTTCGCCCGCGTGGCCATTGCCGCGCCGGTGTGCCGCATCGCCGACCCGGCCTACAACGCCGAGCAGACCATTTTGCTGGCCAACCAGGCGGCGGAGCAGGGCGCGGCCCTGGTGGCGTTCCCGGAACTGGGCCTGGCCGCCTATACGTGCGACGACCTGTTCCACCAGCGCGCGCTGCTCGACGCCTGCCTCGATGCGCTGGCGGAAATCGTCAACGCCTCGTTGCAGTGGAAGATGGCGGTCGTGGTGGGCGTTCCGCTGCGGGTGGAGCACCAGCTCTACAACTGCGCGGTGGTGGTGGCCAACGGCCAGATCCAGGGCGTGGTGCCCAAGTCGTACCTGCCCAACTACGGCGAATTCTACGAAGCGCGCCAGTTCAGCAGCGGCGACTACGCGGTGGCGGTCGAGATGGACTTGCTCGGTGAACGCGTGCAGTTCGGCGCCGGGTTGCTGTTCGAGGTGGCCGACGTGCCGCTGCTCAAATTCCACGTCGAGATTTGCGAGGACGTGTGGGTGCCGGTGCCGCCGTCGTCGTTCGCGGCGCTGGCCGGCGCCACGGTGCTGGTCAACCTGTCGGCCTCGAACGCGGTGATCGGCAAGGCCGGCTACCGCAACCAGCTGGTCGGTAACCAGTCGGCACGCTGCATCGCCGCCTACCTGTACACGTCGGCTGGCGGCGGCGAATCGACCACCGACATGGCGTGGGACGGCCAGGGCGTGATCTTCGAGAACGGCGAACTGCTGGCCGAATCGAAACGTTTTACCGACGAACCGGTGCTCACCTTTGCCGACATCGACCTCGAGCGCCTGTCGCGCGAACGGATGCGCATGAATACCTTCGCCCAATCGGTGCAGCGGCACGCGGCCGAAGTGAACAAGTTCCGCACCGTATTCTTCGAGCTGGAACTGTCGCGGGAAGAACCGCTGGCGCTGCGCCGCTGCGTCGAGCGCTTCCCTTACGTGCCGGCCGATGCGCGCCGCCGCGACGAGCGCTGCCACGAGGTTTACAACATCCAGGTGCAGGCGCTGGCGCAGCGCTTGAGTTCTAGCGGCATCAAGAAGGTGGTGATCGGCGTTTCGGGCGGGCTCGATTCCACCCACGCGCTGCTGGTGTGCGCGCGCGTGATGGACAAGCTAGGCTTGCCTCGCACCAACATTCTGGCGTACACCATGCCCGGCTTTGCCACCAGCGAGCGCACGCTCAAGCAGGCGCACGCGCTGATGCAGCTGGTCGGCTGTTCGGCCCAGGAAATTGATATCCGCCCCAGCTGCATCCAGATGCTCAAGGACCTGGGGCACCCGTACTCGGAGGGCCAGGCGCAGTACGACATCACGTTCGAGAACGTGCAGGCCGGCGAGCGCACCAACCACCTGTTCCGCCTGGCCAACCACCACGGCGGCATCGTTGTCGGTACCGGCGACCTGAGCGAGCTGGCGCTGGGCTGGTGCACGTACGGCGTGGGCGACCACATGTCGCACTACAACGTCAACGCCAGCGTGCCGAAGACGTTGATCTCGCACCTGGTGCGCTGGGTGGCCGAATCGGGCGTGATCGGCCGCAACGATGCGCAAGTGCTGCTCGACATTCTCGGCACCGAAATCAGCCCCGAACTGGTGCCCGGCACCGCCGGCGGCCAGCCCGAGCAGCGTACCGAGAGCACCATCGGCCCATACGAACTGCAAGACTTCAACCTGTACTACGTGCTGCGCTTCGGCTTTGCGCCGTCCAAGGTGGCGTTCCTGTCGTTGAATGCCTGGCGCGACAGGACGCTCGGCCGCTGGCCCGATGGCGACCACGTGGCACGCAACGAGTACGACCTGGCAGCGATCAAGCACAACCTCGGGATTTTCCTCGACCGTTTCTTCCGTACCAGCCAGTTCAAGCGTAGCTGCGTGCCGAACGGACCGAAGGTGGGCAGCGGCGGCTCGCTGTCGCCGCGCGGCGACTGGCGCGCGCCTAGCGACGGCCAAAGCGTTGTCTGGATGGAAGAATTACGCGCCATTCCGGTGCACGACTGACAAAAGTCCGGACTCGGCGTCAAGGCGGCTGGTAAGTGCGCTGTTGTCGATTACAATAGATCCATTGCTATTGCTGACCAAGAATTTTTGATTCAAATATTAGGAGAAGTCATGAAACAGATTACCGCAGTGATCAAGCCGTTCAAACTGGACGAAGTGCGCGAAGCGCTGGCCGAAGTGAACGTGACCGGCCTGACGGTGACCGAGGTCAAGGGCTTCGGCCGCCAGAAAGGCCACACCGAACTGTACCGTGGCGCCGAATACGTGGTCGATTTCCTGCCGAAGGTGAAGGTTGAAGTGGTGGTGGACGATGGCGTGGCCGAGCAGGTGGTGGACGCCATCATCAAGGCTGCCCGCACCGGCAAGATCGGCGACGGCAAAATCTTCGTGCAAAACGTCGAGCAGGTGATCCGCATTCGTACCGGCGAAACCGGCCCGGACGCAGTGTAAATCAGTTCAATACGTCACTCCCGCCCGGGAGTGACGCGGCCACCGCCGTCGTTTTAACGGCGGTTGGCCCTGCGGCGCCATCCGATCAGCGCCAATCCTCCCATCAGCATTGCCCACGTCTGCGGTTCCGGCACCGCCAGCACCCGCACATTGTCGATTGCAGCCGCGCTGAAGCCGCTGGTCCGGTTGGCGGTCGAGAACGCGTAGAACCGCACTTCGTCCATCCCGCGTGCGTCGCTCAGTCCCAGCACCGAAGCGCCGCTGAAATTGCCCGACCCCGTCAACAGTCCGTCCAGGTAAGTGGTCCAGTAGCCGTGCCGGTTCAGGTAGCCAGAGCCGACGCCGAACTCGATGCTGGTAAAGTCGCGGCCATCGGCCACGCGGATGCCGATGTAGGCATTGCTGCCCGCCGTCGCCAGGTAATTGCCGGAGAACGAAGGGCTGAGTTCATCCGGCGCGTCGTAGCAGTCGATGCCGGCGTAGCCACAGCCGTTGTTGCTCGCCGAGCCGCTGGCAAAGAACAGCAGTCCGTCTTCGGTCCAGGTGTTCGACAAGGCCGTATTGCCTTCGAACGTGGCGGCGTGGTTGTAGCCGGCGAGGGTGGCGCTGTTGCCGGTGGTGGCGGTGACCGCCGCTGCGGCGCTGCCGGCGGCGCCGGCCAGCAGCACCGAGAGGGCTAGGGTATGCAGATTCATGGGTTCTCCTTATGAGTTATGGGGTTGGAATCAGATCGACGGCATCCCAGGCATAGCCGGGGCTCAGGTACTTGACCCCGCTCGAGCCGCTGATGGCCGTGAGTGTCAAGGTGTTCTGGCCCACCAGCAGCTCGCTGGCCGGGATATTAAAGGTCAGCATGGTGTTATTGCCGCGATAGGTGCCAACCGTGAGCGTGCGGGTTTTCGGCTGGTTTGGCGCGGCAGGATTGGCCGAACTCCAGCCATTGACTGAAATCTTCGGCCGACCGCCGGCAAAACCGACCGTGATGCCGGCGCGCAGCGTGTAGGCGCGGATTTCGCTCTGCTTGAGGTTGAAGCGGATCACCAGGTTGCCGTTCACTTCCTTCCACTGGTAAGCGGGGAAGCCGGTGGCCGGGGTGGATGTGCCGATCACGTAGTCGGGCACCGTCCAGGCAGCCATGCGTACATCCTGCGGGTGCATGGTGGTGAGCTTGTCGCCGTTGATGAACTCGTTGGGGGTGCCGTCCCAGTCGCCGATGCGCCACTTGGGCGTGACGCTGCTCGGGTCGCCCGCGACGGTGATGGTGTTGAGCGTGGTGACGGCGCCGGCGTTGACCGTCACGCTGCGTGACTCGACTGCCAGTTCGTTCTTGTACACCGTCATGGTGTAGGTGCCGGGCAGCATGCCGGCGCTGCTGTAGTAACCGTTGGACGGGTTGACGTCGGCATAGTATTGCGCCGTGGCGTTGGCAAAGCCCACCGTGTAGGCATAGCGCGTGTCGCGGTTGGCGATGCCCACGCCGGCCACGCCGCCACGGCCGCTGTCCGGCACATAGCCGAGCAGGCCCATGCCGGCGAACCACGACGTATCGATGGCCCCAGGTGCGGCGCCGTCGGTGAAGGTCATGGTGTAGGTGTTGAGGATGCCGGGACGGAACGCTTCGGTCTGCGCCTCGCCGTAGTTGATGATGTAAGTGATTTCCTGGTTGGTGGACGTGCCCTGGTTGAGCAGGCTGCGGTAGAACGGCCCGCCCGAGCCGCCTTCGTGGTTGTCGCGCACGATCCACAGGCCGGCGGTGGCGCTGGTGGCGCCGATGTAGCGCCAGTCCTTGAGCCGCATGTTCGAGTAGTGCTTGGAGCGGGTTTCGCCGTTGGGCATGCCGAACACGTCGCCCGATTCGATGGCGCCGTTGGTGCCGCGCAGGTCGGACGGCACCGGGCCGTTGGGCAGCGCGGCGATCGGTACCCGCACGATGAAGCGCGCCAGGCCCAGCGTGCTCGGTTCGGTCGTGAAGTACGTGCCCATGTAGATATTCGGATCGCCCCGGCGCGCCATGTAGTAGTGGGTGAGGTCGCCTGCTTGCACGGTGATCTTGATGGTGTCGGCGCCGACGGTGGTGGCGGTCACGGCCACCGCCGAGACATTGTTGTACAGGTAGTCGAAGCCCGAGTTCAGCTGGGTGCCGCGCGCCTGGTCCTGGTACTGCACGCCGTTGTAGATCATCGAGGCGATATCGCCGGCCGACTGGGTGCTCACGCCATTGTCGGTGCGGCGGATCTTGAACACCAGTCCGGCGCCGGTATCGACGGTGTAGAAGTTGGTGTCCTGGGTGAGGCCGAAGGTTGCGGCATTGGCCTGTGTGGTGCTGGTGGCGTCGGCGCCCGCGACCGTGGTGGTGGCGAGGGTGCGGGCCGCTGGCATGTTGCTGTCACTGGTACTACTGCCACTGCCACCGCAACCGGCGAACAGGGACAGCGCTGCCGCGCCGGTGAGGACGCGCAGGGTATTGGTTTCCATGATTGTGTCTCCCTAAATATATTATTTATATTGAATAGGGCGCGCCGGCACGCTGACACACATAGTCTTGCGTTGCCATGCGGCGGTCAACGCCGCCGATGCAACAATTGCAAATAAATCACTTAACTGATTGGGTCCAATTTCCGGGCTACCGGTGACGGTTACTTGTCTGAAGGCAAATGCAAGTCGAATTTCCACGTCACCAGCCGCATCACCGTGATCGAGGCGGCGCTGGCCCACAGGGCGACGTCGTCGGAGACGTCGGTGTATTGCAGGCCGATGTACATCCAGCAGCCGAAGAAGGCGCAGATGGCGTAGGGTTTGCCGTCGCGGAAGACCATCGGCACTTCGTTGCAGACGATGTCGCGCAGCACGCCGCCAAAGATGCCGGTGATCACGCCCATCATCGAGGCGATGAACAGCGGCATGCCGGCCGCTTGCGCCTGCGACACGCCCGCCACCGCGAACAGGCCCAGGCCGATGGCGTCGGCTATCACGATCAGGCGTTCGGACAGGATTTGCTTGAGGGTGCGCATCAGCGGCGCGGCGATCAGGGCCAGCACGAAAATCAGGATCGCGTATTCCTGGTGCATGACCCAGAACAGCGGCCGGCGGTCGAGCAGGATGTCGCGTAATGTCCCGCCGCCGAACGCGGTGATGAAAGCCACCGTGAATACACCCACCAGGTCCATGCGCTTGCGGCGTGCCTCCACGAACCCGGAAAACGCGCCCACCAGGATCGCCACGATCTCGATGACGGTGACCAGGGAAACGTGAACCGGAACGTGGGACATGTAGGGCATCGGGTGCGAACGGTAGAGGAAGTCGAAGATTGCTCAGGTTAACATGAGCGCCGCTCACCGTGTAACTTAGTTGCTCGGCTGACACGCTGCGAAGCTTGTTGCGCCTGCTTAGCCGATTTGGCCGCTCCGACTACTCATAATTCATTAATGAATTATGATGCTGTCCAGATCAACTTTAAAGTTTGAGCGATGACCGCATTATTTACCCCGTTTTCCCTCAAGGATGTCACGCTGCGCAACCGTATCGCGGTGCCGCCGATGTGCCAGTACAGCGCCGACGATGGCCTCACCAACGATTGGCACCAGGTGCATTACCCGGCCCTGGCGCGTGGCGGCGCCGGCCTGGTGATCGTGGAAGCGACCGCCGTGTCGCCCGAAGGGCGCATCACCCCTGGCTGCCTGGGCCTGTGGAACGACGAGCAGGCCGCCGGCCTGGCGCGCATTGCGGCCGGCATCAAGGCCGCCGGCGCCGTGCCCGGCATCCAGATCGCCCATGCCGGCCGCAAAGCCAGCGCCAACAAGCCGTGGGAAGGCGACGATCACATCGCTGCCGACGATCCGCGCAGCTGGCAAACCATCGCACCGTCGGCCGTGGCGTTTGGCGCCAACCTGCCGCAGGTGCCCAAGGCCATGACGCTAGACGATATCGAACGGGTAAAAGCCGATTTCGTCGCATCCGCCCAGCGTGCGCGTGACGCCGGCTTCCAGTGGCTCGAACTGCATTTCGCCCACGGCTATCTGGCGCAGAGTTTCTTCAACGTCGATGCCAACCAGCGCGATGATGCCTACGGCGGCAACTTTGCCGGCCGCAGCCGCTTCATGCTGGAAACCCTGGCGGCCGTGCGCGCGGTATGGCCCGAGCACCTGCCGCTGACGGCCCGTTTCGGCGTGATCGAATATGACGGCCGCGACGGGCAGACCCTGGCGGAGTCGATCGATGTCACGCGCGCGATGCACGAGGGCGGACTCGATCTGCTGAACGTGAGCGTGGGCTTCTCGACACCGAATGGCAACGTGCCGTGGGGAACACCGTTCCTGGCGCCGATCGCCGAACGGGTGCGCCGCGAGGCGGGCTTGCCGGTGGCGTCGTCTTGGGGAATCGATGTGCCGGAGGTGGCCAACCGCGTGGTGGCCGACCAGCAGATGGACCTGGTGATGATCGGCCGCGCTTTCCTGGCCAATCCGCACTACGCCGCGCAGATGGCGGCGGAGCTGAAAGTGGAGCGTCCCACGTGGCTGCTGCCAGCGCCGTATGCGCACTGGCTGGAAAAGTATCGTCGCGGATAATTCAGCGCTCGGGCCGCAGTGCGGCCCTCAGCAGCACCATCAGCGCGCCTTCTCCACCTTCCGAGGAGCGCGCCTGGCAGAATGCTACCACTTCTTCCTTCTGCACCAGCCAGCTGTGCACCATCGATTTGAGCACCGGTTCCTGGCCGCGCGAACCAAAACCGCGACCGTGAATGACGCACACGCAGCGATGGTTGCGCATGGTCGAACGGCGTAAAAAGTCGCCGATGGCGTCGCGCGCCTGGTCGCGCCGCATGCCGTGCAAATCGAGTTCGTCCTGCACCGGCCAGTGGCCCTTGCGCAGTTTTTTCACCACGTCGGAGCCGACGCCGGGTGCGGCGTAATTGAGCGCCGGGTCTTCTTCCAGGTAGTGATCGACTTCAAACAGGTCGGACAGCGACTCGCGCAGCACTTCGGCGTCGTCCTCGGCTTGCGTCAGCTTGCGCTTGACGGGCGGGGCGACACCGGCCGTTTTCGGCATCTGCGGCACATGGCGGTCCGATTCGGGCAGGCGCTTGACGCCGCCGAGCGCCGACTGGAAGATATTCGCCTCCACCACCTGCGTCTTTTCCCGCTTGACGCGCTCCGCCTCGGCGGCGGCGCGCGCCTCGGTCTGCTCCCTGAGCTGCTTGCTCAGCGATTTCAGTTCCGAGAAGTCTTTCATCGCGGCTTACTCCTGCGCTTCGAGGTAACGCTGGGCGTCCAGTGCGGCCATGCAACCGGTGCCGGCGCTCGTGATCGCCTGGCGGTAGATATGGTCCTGTACGTCGCCGGCGGCAAACACGCCCGGGGCGGTGGTGGCAGTCGCCATGCCTTCGGTGCCCGAACGCGTCTTGATGTAGCCGTTGTGCATTTCCAGCTGGCCTTCGAAGATGCCGGTGTTCGGCTTGTGGCCGATCGCCACGAACAGGCCGTGCACGGTGATTTCGGAGACGGCACCGTCTTCGGTCGACTGGAGCTTGAGACCAGTGACGCCGCCTTCGTTGCCGAGCACTTCCTGCAAGGTGTGGTTGTACTTGATCTCGATCTTGCCTTCGGCAACCTTGGCGTGCAGGCGATCGATCAGGATCGCTTCGGCGCGGAACTTGTCGCGGCGGTGGATCAGCGTGACCTTGTTGGCGATGTTCGACAGGTACAGCGCTTCCTCGACCGCAGTGTTGCCGCCGCCGATCACGGCCACTTCCTGGTTGCGGTAGAAGAAGCCGTCGCAGGTGGCGCAAGCGGAGACGCCACGGCCCATGAATTCCTGCTCGGTCGGCAGGCCCAGATACTGGGCCGACGCGCCGGTGGCAATGATCAGGGTGTCGCACGTGTATTCATGGCTGTCGCCCAGCAGGCGGATCGGTTTTTCCGACAGGAAGGTCGTGTGGATGTGATCGAACACGATTTCGGTCTTGAAACGCTCGGCGTGTTGCAGCAGGCGCTGCATCAGGTCCGGGCCTTGCACGCCCATCGGGTCGCCAGGCCAGTTTTCGACGTCGGTGGTGGTCATCAACTGGCCGCCTTGTTCCACGCCGGTAACCAGCATCGGGTTCAGGTTGGCGCGGGCGGCATAGACGGCGGCGCTGTAGCCGGCAGGGCCCGAACCGAGGATCAGAACGCGGGCGTGTTTGGTAGTGGTCATGGCGGGCTTCTTTGTAGATTGGAGTACATCGGAGTTGGGGGCATCTGCGGTGGAGGCAAGGGCAATGCCTCTTGCATTCACGCAGGCAATACAAGATTATAGTGCAAGCAGAAGATCAGGATGAATCGTGGGGCGGATGTGGCCTGTATGCCTTAGAATAGCTGTCTCTGAATCTTTCCTGTGCGATAACGTTGCAACACCTTAATACCTATGAGCAGTAAAAAAGTTCAGGAACGCTCTTCCAAGTCTGGCGCAGGCGCCGGAACGACCTCGTCCGCAGCGTCCGCCAACGGCTACAAACGCACGCCCACCGAGCGCCAGCCGCTGCCCAATCGCCTGGTCAAGCTGCTGTCCGAAGCGCGCTGGCTGGCGCTGGCCGTGCTCGGCCTTTATTTTGTCCTTATCCTGGCCAGCTACAACAAGCTCGACCCCGGCTGGTCGCACGAAACGCTGGTGCCCAAGGTAACCAACCTTGGCGGCCGCGCCGGCGCCTGGCTGTCCGATTTGCTGCTGTACATTTTCGGCATCTCGGCCTGGTGGTGGGCGTTTTGCGTGCTGCGCTACGTGTGGCAAGGCTACCGCAGCCTTACGCAAAAATTTGTCATGACCAAGCCGGCCGAGCCCGAGCATGCGCAAGAGCCGCTGATACGCGGCATCGGCTTCGTGCTGCTGTTCGTCGGCAGCGTGGGCCTTGAATACCTGCGCCTCGGTTCGCTCACGCGCCACGCGGAGTTGCCGCGCGTTTCGGGCGGCGTGCTCGGTGAACTGATCGGCCATTCGGCCCACGTGGCGTTCGGCTTTACCGGCGCCACCTTGCTACTGCTGTTGTTGTTCGGCCTCGGTTTTTCGCTGTTCTTCCAGGTCTCGTGGCTGGCGCTGGCCGAGCGCATCGGCTTCACCATCGAATCGGGCATCGTCTGGTTCATCCAGCGCTACCAGTACCGCGAAGACCGCCGCCAGGGTGAAGTCGCTGCCGTCAAGCGCGAAGAAACCGTGGTGATCGAGCGCGCCAAGCACGTGGAAAAACATCCGGTTGCCGCACCGATCGTCAAGATCGAGCCGCAAGTGGTTACCGTGGTCAAGTCCGAGCGCGTGGAAAAGGAGCGCCAGGCCAGCCTGTTCCAGGATTTGAACGGCAATCCGCAACTGCCTACCTTGTCGCTGCTGGACGAGGCGCCCGAGGTGCAGGAAACCGTGGCGGTCGAAACGCTGGAGTTCACCAGCCGCCTGATCGAGAAAAAGCTGTCGGACTTCGGCGTCGAGGCCAAGGTCGTGGCCGCCTATCCGGGCCCTGTCGTCACCCGCTACGAAATCGAACCGGCCACCGGCGTCAAGGGCAGCCAGATCGTTGGCCTGGCGCGCGACCTGGCGCGCTCGCTGTCGCTGACCTCGATCCGCGTGGTGGAAACCATTCCCGGTAAAAACTTCATGGCGCTGGAACTACCCAACGCCAAGCGCCAGATCGTGCGCCTGTCCGAGATCGTCGGTTCCAAGGTCTATAACGACAACCCGTCGCCGCTCACCGTGGCGCTGGGCAAGGATATCGCCGGCAAGGCCGTGGTGGCCGACCTGGCCAAGATGCCGCACTTGCTCGTTGCCGGTACCACCGGCTCCGGTAAATCGGTCGGTATCAATGCGACGATTTTGTCGCTGCTGTACAAGTCCGATCCGGCTGACGTGCGCATGATCCTGATCGATCCGAAGATGCTGGAAATGTCGGTGTACGAAGGCATTCCGCACTTGCTCGCGCCCGTGGTCACCGACATGCGCCAGGCCGGCCACGCCCTCAACTGGGCGGTGAACGAGATGGAACGCCGCTACAAGCTGATGTCCAAGCTGGGCGTGCGTAACCTGGCTGGCTACAACGCCAAGATTGCCGAGGCGACCAAGCGCGAGGAACACATCCCGAACCCGTTCAGCCTCACGCCCGATTCGCCGGAGCCGCTGGAAAAACTGCCGACCATCGTCATCATCATCGACGAGCTGGCCGACCTGATGATGGTCGTCGGCAAGAAGGTGGAAGAGCTGATTGCCCGGATCGCGCAAAAAGCACGCGCGGCCGGCCTGCACTTGATTTTGGCCACCCAGCGCCCATCTGTGGATGTGATTACCGGCCTGATCAAGGCCAATATCCCGACACGGATCGCGTTCCAGGTTTCGTCCAAGATCGACTCGCGCACCATTCTCGACCAGATGGGCGCGGAGACCCTGCTTGGCATGGGCGACATGCTGTACATGCCGCCCGGTACCGGCCTGCCGGTGCGCGTGCACGGCGCCTTCGTGTCGGATGAAGAGGTGCACCGCGTGGTGGCGCACCTGAAGACCACTGGCGAGCCGAACTACATCGAGGGCATCCTCGAGGGCGGCACGCTGGAAGGCGAGGGCGGTGCCGAAGGCGGTGCGGCTGGCGAGCCCGGTGGCGAAGCCGATCCGATGTACGACCAGGCGGTGCAAGTGGTGCTGAAAAATCGCCGGGCGTCGATTTCGCTGGTGCAGCGTCACCTGCGCATCGGCTACAACCGCGCGGCGCGCCTGCTGGAACAAATGGAAAATAGCGGCGTGGTTTCGGCCATGCAATCGAACGGCAACCGCGACATCCTGGTGCCCGCTGCCAGCGCAGAATAAGGAAAGCAATATGATGCAATTGAAAAAGTCGGCTGTCTTGCTGGCTATGGCTGGCGCACTGTTTGCCGGCTCGGTCCACGCCAGCGCGCTGGAACAGTTCAAATCGTTCGTGGCGTCCACCAAGGCCGCCAAGGGCGAATTCACCCAGCGCCAGGTCAAGAGCGAGGGCAGCGCCAAGGCCAAGCCCACGCCACCGTCGAGCGGCACATTCCTGTTCGCCCGCCCCGGTAAGTTCATCTGGACTTACACCAAGCCGTACGAACAGGTGCTGCAGGCCGATGGCGATCAGCTCTACATCTTCGACAAGGACTTGAACCAGGTCACCACCAAGAAACTCGGCGATGCGCTCGGCTCGTCGCCGGCCGCCATCCTGTTCGGCAGCAATGACCTGGAAAAGAGTTTTACCTTGTCGGAAGCGGGTACCCGTGACGGCCTCGAGTGGCTCAAAGCCGTACCGAAAGCCAAGGATTCGAGCTTCGAACAAATCACCATCGGCCTGCGCAATGGCTTGCCGGAGGCGATGGAACTGAAAGATTCGTTCGGCCAGACCTCGGTGCTGGCGCTGTCGAAAATCGAAAAGAATCCGGCCTTGACGGCCACCAGCTTCAAGTTCGTGATGCCCAAGGGCGCGGACGTGTTCAACAACTAGGTAGCAGGGCGCTGCCAGTCGTTCAGCGTCGCACATCTCAACACCATGGCAGACCTCTTCACCAACGAACCCCGCCAACCCCTGGCCGAAGCCCTGCGTCCCAAAACGCTCGATGAGGTCATCGGCCAGCGCCACCTGCTGGGGCCGGGCAAACCGCTGCGCCTGGCATTCGAATCGGGCCAGCCCCATTCGATGATTTTATGGGGCCCGCCCGGCGTGGGCAAGACCACGCTGGCGCGCCTGACCGCCAATGCCTTCGATTGCGAATTCATCGCCTTGTCGGCCGTGTTCTCGGGCGTCAAGGATATCCGCGCCGCCATGGAGCAGGCCCAGCAGAACCTGGTGCTGGGCAAGCACACGATCTTGTTCGTGGACGAGATCCATCGCTTCAACAAGTCGCAGCAGGATGCGTTGCTGCCATACGCGGAATCGGGGCTGGTCACGCTGATCGGCGCCACCACCGAAAACCCGTCGTTCGAAGTGAACTCGGCGTTGCTGTCGCGTGCGCAAGTCTATGTGCTCAAGTCGTTCGACGAAACAGAGTTGCGCGAGATGGTGGACAAGGCCCGGGCCCGGGTGTTGTCGCACCTGGAGTTTGACGATGCTGCGCTCGACACGCTGATCGGCTACGCCGACGGCGACGGCCGCCGCCTGCTCAACCTGCTGGAACAGACCAGCACCGCCGCCAACGCCGCCAAGACCAACAAGATCACGCCGGCCTTTATCGAAAACGCGCTCACGCTCAACGCGCGCCGTTTCGACAAGGGCGGCGACAATTTCTACGACCAGATTTCAGCGCTGCATAAATCGGTGCGCGGCTCCAACCCGGACGCCGCGCTGTACTGGCTCACCCGCATGCTCGATGGCGGCGCGGACGCGCGCTACCTGTCGCGCCGCATCGTGCGCATGGCCTGGGAAGACATCGGCCTGGCCGATCCGCGCGCGATGCAGATCGCCAACGACGCCGCCACCACGTTCGAACGGCTGGGGTCGCCCGAAGGCGAACTGGCGCTGGGCCAGGCAGTGATCTACCTGGCGATTGCCGCCAAAAGCAACGCCGGCTACAACGCCTACAACCAGGCCCGGGCGTTCGTCAAAACCGACAAGAGCCGCGAAGTACCGGTCCACCTGCGCAACGCCCCCACCAAGCTGATGAAAGAACTCGGCTACGGCCACGAATACCGTTACGCCCACGACGAACCGAACGCCTACGCCGCCGGTGAAACCTATTTCCCTGACGATATGCGCGAACCGGGCTGGTACCAGCCGGTGCCGCGTGGGTTGGAGAGCAAAATTGCGGATAAGCTGGCATTCTTGCGCCAGCTCGATGCCGACGCCGGCAAAACCTGATCCCTGTCTAGAGGAACCCCATGCAACAGCTCGTGGTCGATGGCATCGACATCTACATCGATGGTCCCGAAGAAGACGAGCACGCCGAGACCATCGTGATGATCCACGGCTGGCCCGATACGTATCGGCTCTGGGAGCCTCAAGTGGCCGAGCTCAAGCATCGCTACCGCTGCGTGCGCTTTACCTTGCCCGGTTTTGACAACAGCAAGCAGCGCCGGTCGTACACGCTGGACGCAACCATGCGCATCCTGCTGCACATCGTCAACAGCGTCAACCGCAAGCAGCCGGTGATCCTGATGACGCATGACTGGGGATGCGTGTTCGGCTACGAGTTTTACATGCGTCACCGGGCTGCGGTGTCGCGCATCGTCGGCGTCGATATCGGCGACGCCAATTCCGAGACCACGCTGCGCTCGCGCTCGCTGGGGCAGCGCATGATGCTCAACGGCTATCAGAATGTGCTGGCGCTCGGCTGGGCCATCGGCGGCGGGATCGGCAACCTGATCACCCGCACCATGGCAGGCATCCTGAAAGTGCCGTCGCCGCGCGAGCATATTTACTCGGGCATGAATTATCCGTATTACATCCTCACGGCCGGCAATATCGGTTCGTACCGGGCGCTGGTGCCGTTCAAGCCGCGCGTGCCGATGCTGTTCATCTATGGCATCCGCAAGCCGTTCATGTTCCATTCGGGGCCGTGGACGGAGATGCTGGCGGCGCGAAAAGGGTGCAAGGTGGTGGCGTTCAATACCGGGCACTGGCCCATGGTGAGCGAGCCGGAGCGGTTCAACCAGGTCGTGCTGGACTGGCTAGATGGCGTGGCCGAGGCGGCGCCGAAGGAAGAAGGGGATGGGGAAGTCGTTGTTACAGAGGAGCAGGCCGCCGCCGGTGATGATGCGGCAGCCTGACAATACAACTGATCAGCGCAGGCGGATCGGCTTGATGTAGGGAGCGAACGGCGGTGCCGGCAGTTGCACGTCGGCGTAGGCCTTGCGGAAGCAGTCGGCTTTCTTGTTGTCCACGTCGGTGGTGCTGCTGACGACTTTGCCGGCGCTGTCCAGGGTCAGGATGATGGTGACCGGGTACTTGGACATGTCGTGGCAGTTGCCGCGATCATCGAGCTTGTGGGTATTGTTGTAGTTCAGCGAAACTTCTTCGTACTTGGTCGCCTTGTCGCTGGGGAACTGGGCGTTGAACTTGGCCATCATGCCAGCAAACGCAGGGTTGGCCGGTGGCGGCGCTTCGTTTTCCGGTGGGCCGCTCATGGTCGAGCAACCGGCAGCCAGTGCCATCAATGCGCCCATGGCGCCCATTTTCAGGAATTGTGTTTTCAAGTTATTCTCCGATAGGCTTGTTGTTGACTCATCGTACACATTTCAATGCCGACATGGCGCACGATTAGTTGCGTAGTTGAAATCCTGCAAGCAAGTCTCCCACAAGTCCCCATTCAAGCGCTGAGTCTGGCTGCATCGGCGCCGTCTTTTTGCATTCCATCCGCCATTTACAGCGCTTCATCGCATCCACCGCGCAAGCCATACGCCCTTTAGCTACAGTACATCCATCGCAGGACAACTTGTAGACCACCCAACCAAAGGAGCGCATCATGAACATCACCAAACACATGGAAAGCATCTTCCTCGCCGCCGCTGTGATCGCCGGCGCCACCAGCTTCGCCAGCGCCGCCGATGCCGACGCCACCCGCCTGGCGCTCAGCGCCCCGGTGACCCAAACGGTGATTCACCACGCCAAGATGCAAGTCGTGGTTGTGGCAGCCAAACGCTTGAGCGCCGCTGAAAAAGCCTCATTGTAATCGCCACCCTGATCGGGGCAGCCGCCGGGCTGTGTAAAACTCGCTGGGAACGGACTTCCTCTTGGTACAATTGACGTTTTCGATACAACGGCACTGCGCTCCCATGATTGATATCCAACTCCTCCGTAAAGACATCGCCAACGTCGCCGCACGACTGGCCACCCGCAAGTACCAGCTCGATGTGGACGCGTTCAACGCGCTCGAGTCGGAACGCAAAGCGATCCAGACGCGCACCGAGGAACTGCAGGGCAAGCGCAATTCGCAGTCCAAGCTGATCGGCATGATGAAGGGCAAGGGCGAAGATACCACCGCGCTGATGGCCGAAGTGTCCGGCCTTGGTGACGAACTCAAGGCCAACGAAATCGCGCTGTCGGCGGTACAGGCCAAGATCAGCGACTTCATGCAGGCGATCCCGAATCTGCCGCACGAGTCCGTACCACAGGGCACCGACGAGTCGGGCAACGTCGAAGTGCGCAAGGTCGGTACGCCGCGCACGTTTGAATTTGCAGTGAAAGACCACGTCGATGTGGGCGCACCGCTGGGCCTCGATTTCGACGTCGCCACCAAGCTCACCGGTTCGCGCTTCTCGGTCATGAAGGGCGGCATTGCGCGCCTGCACCGCGCGCTGGCGCAGTTCATGCTCAACACCCACACCGACGAGCACGGCTACACCGAGTGCTACACGCCGTACATGGTCAACGCCGATTCGCTGCGCGGTACCGGCCAGTTGCCCAAGTTCGAAGCCGATCTGTTCTCGGTGAAAAAAGGCGGCGTGGAAGGCGAGGGCGAGAGCTTCTACCTGATCCCGACCTCGGAAGTCACGCTGACCAACCTGGCCCGCGACGAAATCCTGGCCGCCGACGCGCTGCCGATGAAGATGACTGCCCACACGCCGTGCTTCCGCTCGGAAGCGGGCAGCTACGGCCGCGACACGCGCGGCATGATCCGCCAGCACCAGTTCGACAAAGTCGAGATGGTGCAGGTGGTCCATCCCGACACGTCGTACGCGGTGCTGGACGAAATGGTCGGCCATGCCGAAACCATCCTGCAACGCTTGGGCTTGCCGTACCGCGTGATGTCGCTGTGTACCGGCGACATGGGCTTTGGCGCCACCAAGACGTTCGATCTGGAAGTGTGGCTGCCGGCGCAGAACACCTATCGCGAAATTTCGTCGCTGTCGAACTGCGAAGCGTTCCAGGCGCGTCGCATGCAAGCGCGTTTCCGCAATCCGCAAGGCAAGCCGGAAATGGTGCACACCCTTAACGGTTCCGGCCTGGCCGTGGGCCGTACGCTGGTGGCCGTGCTCGAGAACTACCAGCAAGCCGATGGCAGCGTCGAGATTCCAGCAGTGTTGCGTCCGTACATGGGCGGCCTGACCCATCTGAAAGCCGCCTGATCGCGGGCTGAAAAAAGGCCTTCCATTTTCCGGAAGGCCTGCTATAATCTTGCCTTCTCGCAGCAACACGTTAGTGCCAGCTGCAAGAAAGGAGAGGTGGCAGAGTGGTCGAATGTACTTGACTCGAAATCAAGCGATGGGGCAACCCATCCGTGGGTTCGAATCCCACCCTCTCCGCCAAAGATGTGAGAGAACCCGCTTCGGCGGGTTTTTTCTTTTCTGCGGCAAAAAATCTAGCTAAACAGTTTGCACAACAGGCATGGTTGGCCCTTCCGTTTTTGACGGCGGCCTGCTATGATCCTGCCTCCGCTGGCAACAGCGGAAAGGAGAGGTGGCAGAGTGGTCGAATGTACTTGACTCGAAATCAAGCGATGGGGCAACCTATCCGTGGGTTCGAATCCCACCCTCTCCGCCAAGGATGTGAAAAAACCCGCTTCGGCGGGTTTTTTTTTATTTCTTGTATTTCCAGTTGCGCGGTTTGCCTTCGGCGATCCACTCGATGGCCTGGGCCAGCCGGCGCAGCCGGGTCGCTTCAGTCTTGGCATCGATGAGCCAATCGCCATACTCGCGCCGGGCACTGGGCGGAAAGGCCTCGAAGTGCGCCGCTGCGGCGCCGTCGTCGGCCAGTGCCGCCAGCAGGTCGGCCGGCAGTTCGGTCGTTCGCGCCACCTTGGGCCTGGTCTGCGCCTTGGCGCCATCGGCGTTGAGTGCCATCGCCTGCTTGATATAACCTTCCAATACGTCTGCCGGTGGCAAGTCGGCAACGGCAGTGATGCGGCCGAACTGGCCCATCGCCTCGCGTCCCTTGTTGTCGGTGTGCGCCAGCAGCAGCTCGCCCTTCCAGAAACCGAAGGCGCAGTGCGCCTTGAACGACGCCATATTGCATAACATGCCCCGGTACAGGAAAAACGGCATGCTCCACTTGATCGCTTCCTCCACCTCGGGACAAGCCTGGTGCACCACTGCGCGCAGATGTTGCAGAATGGGCTGGGCAAACCCGGCCGAGTTGGCGATATAGGCATCGATGCGTGGGTCGACGACAGGCATGGGCAGCTCCGCAATGAAGGGGAATTCCATGACGATAACATGACGCGAAAAGACTACTCGGCAGTAGTCTTCTCAGACGTGGCCCACGTGGCGTTTGTAGCTGCGGGTGTACACTTGAGTGAATAATCGGACCTGGAGGTTTTCCATGGAAGAGATCGCATCTTACGAAGGCTACGAATTAAACGAGCCGCAAAATTCACAGCTGATTGCCCTGGCCCGCAGTCGCAACGAACCGCCGCAAAATCTGGTACGCGAGGCAGTGGAAAAGTATTTGGTGGATGTCGCTTACGATACCCGGCGTGATGCGATCTTTGCCGCGTTAAAACATCCTCAACGCGACCATAGTGTGTTCGGTGCCTGGAAGGGCGCTAATGTTGATGGCGTTGCGTACCAGAACGCGTTGCGTAACGAATGAACCACGCTATCTTCGATAGCAATATTTTGATCGACTACTTGGGCGGCAATCTCGACGCGCTCTCAGTAATCGATGCTTGCGCTTATCCGGCGATCAGCAAAATTGCGTATATGGAGGTGATGGTCGGATGCAAGTATTCCGCATTGGTGCGCATGGCTACTCCGGACAATTATGATGATGCGCTTCTCAGCGCTGAAAAAGTCACCCGTCTCTGGATCAGCAATACTTTCGTCATACTGCCAATTGATGATCCGACCGCCGAGCTTGCGATCGAGGTGAGAAAGCAGACTCGTTCGAGGTTGCCAGACTCCGTTATTCACGCGACTGCGCTACTCAATGGCTGGGACATTGTTACGCGCGACCCCAAGGACTTCGCATCGTTGGCACAGCTGCCCTCGGGTTATAAAAATATTGGGGTCATCGTCCCTTACACATTACAGTCGTGATGACTCGGTAGTGGCTGCCGCTTATTGGCCCTGTTGATATTGGATTGCTCACTACACCGTTGCCCGCTGCGACGAACGCCCCGCCATGCTAGACTCGGGCGTTACACATTCCGTCCGTCCGCCATGTCTGCGCTTGTCCCTCCCTTTGTCGATATCGATCTGCGCAGCTACGGTGAGCGCTGGGGGACTGATCGCCACGAGTTTGCGCAGCTGGTGCTGCCGGTTGCCGGGGTGGTGGAGGTCGAGGTGCTGGGTCGCCAGGCCCGGCTCGATCCGTTGCATGGCGCGGTGGTGGTGGCCGGTGCCTGGCATGCCCAGCGCAGCGACGTGGATAACCGCTCCATCATCCTCGATTTCGACCAGGCCGAGCTCGAACAGCCGAACCGCCAGTTGCTGCTGGAGCGGCCGTTTGCTGCCATCGGCCCGGCTGCGCGCAAGCTGATCGAGTTCATGCACCTGATGGCCGAGCAGCAGACCGTGCAGCCTGGCATGTTGCGCGGCTGGACGCCGTTGTTGCTCGATACGCTGGCGCTCGGCGTGCCGCAAGCGCGCTCGCGCCTGTCCGCATTGCTGGCGCAGGTGGCGGCCGATCCCGGTGCCGCGTGGAGCACCGAGTCGATGGCCAGGTTTGCGCGCCTGAGCACGAGCCGCCTGCATGCGCTGTTTCGCGAAGAACTCGATACCAGTCCGCACCTGTGGCTGCTGCACCAGCGTCTGGATCTGGCCTGCGCGCAACTGGCGGAGGGCAACCGGCCGCTCGCCGAGGTGGCGCTCGCTTGCGGCTTTTCCGAGCAGAGCGCGCTCACCCGCGCCATGCGCACTCACCTCGATACCACCCCCGCCGCCTATCGCCGCAGCAAGCAGGAGCTGGCGTCAACAAAGCAGTAGCCAGCGCCAAGAATTTCATCGCGCCAGCAGGGAGAATCACTTCTTTCGGAAGGATCTCCATGCTATTGAACAATCATCGACTGGGCATCGCCGCCGGCGTGCTCGCCTGCGCACTGTGGGGGCTGGTGTTCCTGGCGCCCGAACTCACGCCCAGTTTCACGCCGCTGCAATTGTCGGCCGGCCGCTACCTGGCTTACGGGCTGGTGGCGGCGCTGCTGATCGGGCCGGGCTGGCGCCGCCTGCGCGGGCGTCTGACCTGGCGTGAATGGCGCGGCCTGGTGTGGCTGGCGCTCACCGGCAACCTGGTCTATTACGTGTTGCTGGCCAAGGCCGTTCAGGCCGGCGGGGTGGCGATGACGTCGTTGGTGATCGGGCTGTTGCCGGTGATCGTAACGCTGGTGGGCGCGCGCGACCGCCACGCGGTGCCGCTCAAACGCCTGCTGCCATCGCTGGCGCTGAGCATGGCGGGGTTGCTGTGCATTAGCTGGCAATCGCTGGCCGCGCCTGGTCATCAATCGACGTTGGGGCTGCTGTGCGCGCTGGGCGCCTTGCTGTCGTGGACGGCCTACGTGGTTGCCAACAGCCGCTGGCTGGGCCGCTTGCAGCAGGTATCGGCGCATGAGTGGAGCTTGCTGACCGGGCTGGTGACGGGCGCGCTGGCGCTGGTGCTGGCAGTGCCGGCCTTTCTGCTGGCCGCGCCAAACGCCGACCATGGCACCTCGGGCTGGCTGGTATTCATCGGCATTGTCACCGGGGTGGCGGTATTGTGCTCGGTGATCGGTAACGGCCTGTGGAATGTTGCCAGCCGTACGCTGCCGCTCACCATGACCGGCCAGTTGATCGTATTTGAGACGGTGTTTGCCGTGTTGTACGGATTTATGTGGGAGCAGCGCTGGCCCACGGTCGCGGAGGGCGCAGCGCTGCTGTTGCTGCTCGGTGGCGTGGCGCTGTGCGCGCAGGCGCACCGGCCGCAGCGTGGATTGTCCGACATGCCAGGCAAACAGCAGCCTGCCTGACCTGTCGCGGTATGCGCTGCCCTTACAGCGAAGGGCGCCGGCCTTCCATGGCGCCTGGCGGGATCATCGGCGGAGGAATCTCTTCGATCTCGTCCTTGCGCGCCTGGATCTGCTCGCCGAGCGCGACCAGGTCGATGCCGGCCTTTTTAGCCTGCGGGAACATTTCCTCTTCTTCTTCCTTGACGTGGTGGTCGATGTATTCGCCCAGCACTTTCACTTTCGCGTCGTACAGGTCGTCGTGCGGATCCATGGCGTGGATTTGCGCGATCAGGTCTTTGGCGGAGGCATGTTCGACCGTCGCCTCATCGACCAGGTCGTCGCCTTCCTTGACGTCGGCGCGCACGGCCGGATAGAAAATTTCTTCTTCCGCAATCGCGTGCTTGGTCAATTCCAGGCAGATTTTTTCGGCCAGCTTCTGTTTGGTCGCAAACGCGCGGTCACCCAGTTCTTCGTATTGCTTGAACATCGCTTTGACTTCGTCATGGTCCTGCTTGAGCAGGGCGACGGCATCGCGTGGTTTGGCTATGGAACTCATGGCTACTCCTTGTGGGTTGGGTTGCTGAACTGCCAGCATGGCAGGGGACCGGCGGTCACTCCGTGCGGTGGGACGGTAGGCACCGTAGGTAGTGTCCTACTCGCTTGCGGGTGGAAGCAGTAGAAAAAAACATATAAGAATTGCTACTATTTTTGTAATGTTTTTTCTCATCCACTGCGCTGTCAGCGAAAGAATCCCATGCTCCAGTTTGAATATCCGCGGCCCCAGCTGGTACGCGATGGCTGGACGTCGCTCAACGGCGAGTGGGACCTGGCATTCGACGATGCGCGCCAGCATCGCGGTCCGCAGGATGCCATCGACTGGACCCATCGCATCCTGGTGCCGTTTGCACCGGAAGCGGCAGCGAGCGGCATCGGCGACCAGGGTTTCCATCCATGCGTGTGGTACCGCCGCACGCTCGACGGTATCGCGACCGGCGGACGTACCTTGCTGCACTTCGGCGCGGTCGATTACGCTGCGCGGGTATGGCTCAACGGCCACCTGGTGGCGCAGCACGAGGGCGGTCACACGCCATTTACTGCCGACATCACCGACGCCCTGTTGAGCGATGCTCCGCAAGTACTGGTGGTGCGGGTGGAAGACGATCCGGCCGACCTGGCCAAGCCGCGCGGCAAGCAAGACTGGCAGTTGCAGCCGCACTCGATCTGGTATCCGCGCACCACCGGCATCTGGCAAACCGTGTGGCTTGAAACCGTGGGCGAGACCTATATCGACCGCCTGCGCTGGACGCCGATCTTCGACGGTTTCGAGATCGGCTGCGAAGTGGCCGTGGCCGGCGCCCAGCGCACCGGCCTATCGGTCGAAGTACGGCTGTGGCACGGCGACAAGCTGCTGGCCGACGACCGGTATTCGTTGATGGGGCAGGACACCATGCGCAAGATCGCGCTGCCCGATCCCGGCATCGACGACTCGCGCAACGCATTGCTGTGGAGTCCCGAACACCCCACGCTGTTCGACGCCGAAGTGGTGCTGCGCTGCGGCGACACCGTGCTCGATACCGTGCGCTCGTACACTGCGCTGCGCTCGGTCTCGATCACCCGCGACCGCCTGATGCTCAACGGTCGGCCGTACCAGTTGCGGCTGGTGCTGGACCAGGGCTACTGGCCCGACACGCTGATGACGGCGCCGTCCGACCAGGCGCTGCGGCGCGACGTGGAACTGGCCAAGGCCATGGGTTTCAATGGCGTGCGCAAGCACCAGAAAATCGAGGACCCGCGCTACCTGTACTGGGCCGACCGCCTGGGCCTCTTGGTATGGGAAGAGATGCCGTCAGCCTACGCGTTCAGCCCTCGCGCGATGACGCGCCTGGTGAGTGAATGGACCGAAGCGATCGAACGCGATTACAGCCACCCATGCGTAATCGTCTGGGTGCCGTTCAACGAGTCGTGGGGCGTGCCGAATCTCACGGCCATGCAGGCGCACCGCAACGCGGTCGAAGCGCTGTACCACCTCACGCGCATGCTCGACGCCACCCGTCCGGTGATCGGCAACGACGGCTGGGAAGCCTCGGCCACCGACATCCTCGGCATCCACGACTACGACGGCGACCCGCACAAGCTGCGCGCCCGCTACGAGGCCGAGCACCAGTCCAACACCCTGTTCGACCGGCGCCGCCCCGGCGGCCGCATACTCACGCTCGACGGTTTTCCCCATCGCGGCCAGCCGATCGTGCTGACCGAATTTGGCGGCGTGGCTTACGACCCGCGCGCGCCCGAACACCACACCTGGGGCTATTCGCGCACCAACACGGCCGAGGCCTTTCACGCGCTGTACCGTGACCTGCTGCGGGTGGTCAATGAAACCGCGATGTTCAGCGGCTTTTGCTACACCCAGTTTGCCGACACCTTCCAGGAAACCAACGGCCTGCTCAATGCCGACCGCAGTCCCAAGATTCCCCTCGAGCAGATCAGCGCCGCTACCCGCAACGTTCCGTACTGATAACGCGCCATGTCCACACCGCCAACCGCCCGGCCGCCGCGCGCCACGCCCTTCGATTCGTTCTGGCAGGGCGGCTACGAAGGGGCCGACCACGTCAACCACGGCGAGCGCCCGCTCGACATGAACACGGCCAACGGCCACCGCGAGCGCGCCCGCGCCGACTATCTTCTACTACAGCAGTTCGGCATCACCACCGTGCGCGAATCGATCGGCTGGCGCCTGACCGAGCGCGACGGCGTATTCGATTTCTCCAGTCTCGACGCGCGCCTGCTGGCCGCGCGCGAGCTGGGCATGCAGATTTGCTGGACCTTCTGCCACTACGGCTGGCCGCCCGAGATCGACGTGTACGCGCCCGAATTCGTCACCCGCTTCGCGCGCTTTTGCCGTGCCGCCGCCATGTACCTGGCGCCATTCACAGGCGCGGCCCCGGTGTACTCGCCGATCAACGAGATTTCGTTTACCAGCTGGGGCCTGTCGGTCCACATGTTCCGGTGCAAAAACATGTTCGACCCGCGCGCCGCCACCGAAGGCAAGCGCCAGCTGGTGCGCGCCACCCTGGCCGGCTGCGACGCCATCTGGGAAGTGACGCCCGGCGCGCGCATCCTCCATTGCGACCCCCTGATCCACGTGATTGCCCCCACCGGCCGTCCCGAATGGCAGCCTGAGGCGGACGGCGCCAGCGCCGCCCAGTACGACGCCTGGGACATGTTGTGCGGCAAGCGCGAGCCGGAACTGGGCGGCGCGCCGCGCTACCTCGACATTATCGGCGCCAATTACTACGACACCAACCAGTGGGAAAGCGGCACCAATGCGCGCCTGTGGTGGCACCTGGGCGACATCCGCCGCAAGCCGCTGCATCAGTGCCTGCTGGACGTGCACCGGCGCTACCACCGCCCGGTGCTGCTGGCCGAGACCAGCCACGTCGGCAGCGGCAGGGGCGCCTGGATTGCCGAGATGGCCAGTCAAACCGCACTGGCCCTGCAACATGGCGTGGTCATGCAGGGCATCTGTCTTTACCCGATCGTCGATCGCAACGACTGGGAGCACGAACACCACTGGCACCGCAGCGGCCTGTGGGATCTGGACCGCGCCGGTCCGGACCCGCTGGCGCGGCAGCTGGTGGCGCCATATGGCATTGCCCTGCAACAGGGGCAGCGCCTGATCACACGCCTGTTTGCAGAGTTTGAAACAGGCCATCACCCGCAAGGGCAACTCAGGGAGAGAGTCATGCATACCGTAATCGTTTTTTGTCACCTGCGCTGGGATTTCGTTTATCAGCGTCCGCAACACTTGCTGACCCGCCTGGCCCAACACTACAAAGTACTGTTCGTCGAAGAGCCGGTGTTCGACGAGGCCGAACCGCACTTGCGCACCTACCACCCGGCGCCCAACGTCACCGTGTGCCAGCCCCACACGCCGGTGCACGCTCCCGGTTTCCATGACGACCAGATCCCGGTGCTGCAAGCACTGCTGAACAACCTGGTGCCGGACGGCGAAGACCCGGTGGTATGGTTCTATACGCCAATGGCCTTGCCGCTGCTGGCCACCATGCACCCGTCGCTGGTCGTGTACGACTGCATGGACGAGCTGTCCGCGTTCAAGAACCCGCCCAGGCAGTTGCTGCAACGCGAAAGCGCCTTGCTCAATATTGCCGACCTGGTGTTTACCGGCGGCCCCAGCCTGTATGAAGCGAAGCGTCCACGCCATACCAACGTGCATTGCTTCCCCAGCAGCGTCGATACCGTACATTTCGAACAGGCGCTGGACCGCAGCAACGCCCACCCGCTGCACGCCGACATTCCGCGTCCGCGCCTGGGTTTTTATGGCGTCATCGACGAGCGCTTCGACACCGCGCTGATCGCCGCCATGGCCGATGCCCATCCCGAGTGGCACATGGTGCTGGTGGGACCGGTGGTCAAGATCGAGCCGTCGGCGCTGCCGCAGCGGCCCAACATCCACTACCTGGGCCAGCAGGCTTACCAGGCGCTGCCGCAATTTCTGGCGGGCTGGGACGTGTGCCTGCTGCCGTTCGCGCTCAATGAATCGACCAAATTCATCAGCCCGACCAAGGTGCTCGAATACATGGCGGCCGAATTGCCGATCGTCAGCACGGCAATTACCGACGTGGAAGTGCCGTACGGCGACATCGTCGCGATCGGCCACGACCATGCCGAATTCATCGCCCACTGCGAAGCGGCATTGCAACTCACGACTGCGCGGCGCCTGGAGATGGCCGGCCAGATGCGCGAAGTGGCCGCCCGCACCTCGTGGGACGGCACCGCCGACCAGATGCGCACCTTGATCGAAGGCATGCCTGCCAACACCTCGGCGCGCCTGCCGGGCAATGTCGCAGCGCTGGCCGTCGAGCAGACTGCCGCGCTTGCTGCTGGCCAGGTGCCCAACTACGGCGAAGCGGGCAAGATCAACCCGCTGCGCGCGGGCGCTCCGGCCATCGGTTGCCTGATCATCGGCGGCGGTCCTACCGGCCTGTCGGCGGCTTACCATAGCGACGCCAACACGGTGCTGCTCGAACGTAACGCCACGGTGGGCGGCTGGTGCCGCTCGATCGAAGATGCGGGCTTCACGTTCGACTACGCCGGCCACATCATGTTCTCCAACGACCCGTACGTGCTCAAGCTCTACGACATCCTGCTCGGCGACAACCAGCATTGGCAGATGCGCGAGGCATGGGTGTACAGCAAGCAGGTATTTACCCGCTACCCGTTCCAGGGCGCCTTGTACGGCTTGCCGCCGGACGTGATCAAGGAGTGCATCGTGGGCGCGATCGACGCCCGCTACGGTAACGCCGCCGCACCTGCGTGCGAACCGGACACGGTGGAAGACTGCTGCGCCGATGGCACCGCCGACGTGGCGAACGGCAGCGGCGCGGTGCGCCAGGAACGCACCCAGAGCTTCGAGGAGTTCATCTATAAAGTGTGGGGCAGCGGCATCGCCAAGCACTTTGCCATTCCCTACAACAAGAAGCTGTGGACCGTGCCACTGTCGGAAATGGAAACCTCGTGGCTCGGTGGCCGGGTGCCGCTGCCGGACTTGGGCCAGATCATCGACGGCGCACTGCAACCGGTGGCGCGGCCGATGGGCCCGAACGCCCGCTTCGGCTATCCGAAAAAAGGCGGTTTCCAGGCGCTGGTGTCGGGCTTCCTGCCGCATATCAAGGGCCGGATCGAACTCAATGCCGACGTGGTGCAGGTGCTGCCGAAAGAGCACGCGGTGGCGCTGGCAGACGGCCGCCGCTTCCACTACGACAACCTGGTCAGCACCATGCCGCTGCCGGAACTCGTCAAGCTGATCGGCGCCGAAGCACCCGAGGAAGTGCGGCTTGCTGCGCGCGGGCTGTGCCATATCTCGATTCGCTGCGTCAATATCGGCATTGCCCGCGAAAACGTCACCGACAAGCACTGGATCTACTACCCGGAAGACAGCATCTTCCACCGTATCTTCGTGCAGGGTAACGCCAGCCCCGAGTGCAACGCCCCCGGCGGCTTCGGCTTCACCTGCGAGATTTCGTATTCGCCCTGGAAGCCGCTGCCGCTCGACGGCGACGCTCTGATCCAGCGCTGCATCGACGACTGCATCGCGGTGGGCATGATGACGGAGGACGACCGGGTGCTGGTGGCCAACCAGGTCGATATGCCGTACGCCTACGTGGTGTACGACCACGAACGCGCCCACAATGTGGCCGTGGTGCGCGACTGGATGGCGCAGCACGACATCGTGCTGGCCGGACGATACAGCGAGTGGGAATACTACAATTCCGACCACGCGTTCCTGGCCGGCCGGACCGCAGCCGAAAAGGTACGCGCCGCCAGCACTGGCGCCAGCGACGCGGTGCAGGTAGCGGAATCCTGAGAGTAGGGTGAATTAGCGCGCCGGCTTCGCGGCCGGCGCGTGCTGGACTGCCGTTGGCGCAATCGCTGCCGACACTACTGCCGCCACGATCACCGCCACCACGGCCAGCGCCGCTGCCGCATACCCCACCGCATGCACGCCCCAGGTCGAGATGGCCAGGCCACCGAGCGCCGCCCCCAGCGCGATACCACCATTGGCCGCCGACACATTGATGGTGCCCGCCAGCGCCTGGGCGCCGGTCGCGGCCTTCATCACGCGGATCTGGCAGATCGGATACAGCGCCGTGTTGGCAATGCCCCACACGCCGAGCGCCAGCGCAAACCACACGCTATTGCTGCCGAAGCCGGCCAGCGCCGTGGTGGCTGCCATACCGAGCGCCAGGACTACGCAAAACAGCGCCGTGGTGGCCAGCGGCTTGCTGTCCACCCACAGGCCGCCGAGCCAGTTGCCGAACAAACCGACCGCACCAAAGCCCATCAGCCACCAGCCCACCAGCGACGGCGCAATGCCGGCCGATTTTTCCAGCAGTTCGGCCAGGTATGTGTAGCCGGTAAACATGGCAGTAAACACCAGCACCGACAGCGCCAAGTTGGCCAGGAAATAAGGGCGCTTGAGCACGGCCGCCTGGGTGCGCAGCGGCACCGCTTCGGTGGCCTGCACGGTGGGCATGCTGATGGTCATCAATACTGCAATCACGGCCGACAGCGCGGCCAGCAACGCGAACGCACCGCGCCAGCCGATGGCGTCTGCCGCCAGGGTGCCAAGCGGAATGCCGAACAGCATCGCCGCCGAAATCCCCAGGTACACGGTCGAGACGGCACGGCCGCTGTTGCCCGGGCCGGCAATTTGCGCAGCGGTATCGCTGGCCGTGCCCCAGAACACGGGCAGCGCCAGTGCGGGCAACAGGCGGGCTATCGCCAGTACCCAGATATTCGGCGCCACGGCGGCCAGCGCATTGGCGGCGGCAAACAGCGCCAGGATGGCAATGAACAGCTTCTTGCGGTCGAAGTGGGCCAGCGCGGCGGTCAGGAAAGGTCCCGCCACCATCACGACCACGGCAAACAGCGTCACCAGCTGGCCGGCCGAGGTAACGGATATTGCCAGGTCGCGCGCCAGTGCCGGCAGCAGGCCGACGATCAGGAATTCGGTGGTGACGATGATGAAGGCGGCAATCGCCAGGATGGCAATCGAGGCTCTCGAAGATGAGGTAGCCATGTTTTTCTTGTGAATTGTCAGGTTAAACAGGGACATATGATATAAAAGAAAAATATTCCACTGTTGGATAAGAATTCCACTCAATTTAAGAAAATAATTCCAGTGCATCCGACCGAACGTTTAAAAGGCATTGCCATCTTTGTTGCCGTTGCCGAAGTTGGCAGTTTTACCGCTGCCGCCCAGCGCCTCAATCTCACCAACTCGGCGGTGGGCAAGGCGATTGCCCGCCTGGAAGAACGGCTGGGCAACCGGCTGTTCGAGCGCAGCACGCGCCGCCTGCGCCTGACCGACGCCGGCCACGCCTACCGGCAGGTGTGCGTGCAGGTGCTGGAAGACCTGGAAGCGGCCGAGCGCGCGCTGACGTCCGACGATGCGGTGCCGTCCGGGCGCTTGCGGGTGGACTTGCCAGCGACCTTCGGCCGCTTGCGCGCCTGGCCGGCGTTACTGCAATTTGCAGGCATGCACCCGCAAGTGATGCCGCACGTTTCCTTCACCGACCGTTTCGTGGACCTGGTGGAGGACGGTGTGGATGTAGCTGTGCGCATCGGCGGCGCCGACAATGACGTCTGGCCGGCCGCGCTCGACCATCGCACGCTGGGACACGAGGAACTGATTTTTTGCGCGGCGCCTGCGTACCTGGACATCCATGGCGCACCGTCATCCCGTGTGGAATTGCTCGAGCATGCAGCGGTGTTGTACGGCCGAGCGGACGGCAGCGCATCGCCGTGGCTGCTCCGCGCAGAATCGGGGCCGGTGGTGCGACAGCCCATGACCGGGCGCGCCGTACTGGGTAACGCCGAAGCCCTGGTCAGTGCGGTAGAGGCCGGCCTCGGCGTGGCGCAACTGGCGACCTGGCTGGTGGCGCGCCAGATTGCCGAAGGACGGCTGGTGGCGATCCTGCCGCAGCTGACCACGCAGGGTTTGCCGCTGCACATCGTCTGGCAGTGCAGCCGTTCGCATGCGCCCAAGGTGCAAGCACTGATTGCGCACCTGGTGGCAACCTTGCATATCGGCGCCTGATCTTCGGTATCTAGCATGAACGCAGTTTCATGTTTAGCATAAATAACGTCCTCAGTACGCTGCCGAACCAAAATAAAAATTACTTGCAACACAATAGTATTTCTCTGTGGAAAATTAATCGTAGCGCGGCTAGCATGGCGTCCACATCGTTATCGGGGACTACCGTGCAATTTTTCAAGAATCTGAATATCGGCAAGCGACTCAGCTTGTCGCTCGCGCTGATTGGCGCACTGCTGCTGCTGATTTCAGCCACCAGCGTTCACATGCTGGGCAAGATCAACCAGAACACCACCGACCTGGTCGAAGTCAATATCGCCCAGCTGGAAATGTCGAACGACCTGATCGATAACGTCAACAATATCGCCATCGCCTTGCGCAACATGATGTTGACCGACAAGGACAGCGACCGCGCCACCCAGCGGCAAGTGATCGAGGCCAACCGCGAAGGTTCGCGCAAGGTGATCGCCACACTGGCGGGTGTGTCGTTGCCGCAGGACCGCGCCGGCGTCGCCAGCATCGAGGCCGCCAACGGCCGCTACATCGACGGTCAGATCGCCCTGATCAAGCTGGTCGAGGAGGGCACACCCGAGCAAAGCCGGGCGTACCTGTCCGACCAGCTGCGCCCGGTGCTTGGCGAACTCAAGGATCTGGTCAACGCCAAGCTCAAGGCGCAGAATACAGCCGCCAGGCAGGCGGGGCAGGACGCCCACGATACCTATGATTCCACGCGGACCCTGATGACAGGCTTGTCGGCGGCGGCCGTGGCGCTGGGCGCGGTGCTGGCGTTCGTATTGACCGTGTCGATCACGAAGCCGGTGGCGCGCGCGCTCGCGGTTGCCAACACGGTGGCAGCGGGCGACCTGACCAGCGTGATCGAGATCGAGTCGCGCGACGAAATCGGTCAGTTGCTGCAAGCGCTCAAGACCATGAACGAGCGCCTGGCCGACACCGTGAGCACGGTGCGCAGCGGCACCGAGACCATCGCCACCGCTGCTGCGGAAGTGGCCGCAGGCAGTCTCGACTTGTCGTCCCGGACCGAACAGCAAGCCGGTTCGCTGGAGGAGACCGCGTCGTCGATGGAAGAACTCACGGCCACTGTCAGGCAAAACGCCGACAACGCGCGCCAGGCCCACAAGCTGGCCGAGTCGGCCTCCGTGATTGCCCGGCGCGGCGGCGAGGTAATCGGCCGCGTGGTCAGTACCATGGAGCAGATCGATCAATCGTCGGGCAAGATCGGCGACATCATCGGCGTCATCGACGGCATTGCGTTCCAGACCAATATCCTGGCGCTGAACGCTGCGGTGGAAGCAGCGCGCGCCGGCGAACAAGGCAGGGGCTTCGCAGTCGTGGCATCGGAAGTACGCAACCTGGCGCAGCGCTCGGCGGCGGCCGCCAGGGAAATCAAGTCCCTGATCGACGACTCCAGCCGCACCGTTGCCAGCGGCAGCGTGCTGGTGCATGACGCGGGCGCCACCATCAGCGAACTGGTGGGGAGCGTGCAGCGCGTGACCGATATCGTGGCCGAAATCTCGTCGGCCAGCGTGGAGCAGCAAGCGGGCATCGAGCAGGTGAACCAGGCCATGATCGACATGGATAACGTCACCCAGCAGAACGCCGCGCTGGTCGAGCAGTCGGCCGCCGCTGCTGCCGCCATGCAGGAACAATCCGCGCACCTGGCCGGCGTGGTCAGCGTGTTCAAACTGATACGGTAGTGTCCAAACAGGTGCGCATTGCACGGGCATGGTGCGTAAATGTAACAGAACTGTAATTTCCTTGTGGAAAAATTGTTGCAGACGGGCTAGCATGTTCGCCACCTTCCGCCTCTGCCAGGATTTCCATGCAATTTTTTAAGAACCTTCATATCGGCGTACGCCTCACGGTCGCACTTGCCGCCATCGGTGCACTTTTGCTGGCGATTGCCATCATCAGCATCATCATGCTGGGCCGTCTGAATCATGGCACCAGCAATATTGTTGAAAACAATATGCCGCAGCTCGAGCACTCGAACGACCTGATCAACAAGGTCAACAATATCGCGATTTCGCTGCGTAACATGATGCTGACCGATAACGAGACTGACCGCGCCAACCAGCTCAAGATTATCGAGACCAACCGTGCGGACGCGCTCAAGGACATCGCGGCGCTCGAACGCCTGTCGCTGCTGCCGCAGGACGCGGAGCAACTGAACCGCATCGCCGCCGCCAATGTTCGCTACACGCAGGGCCAGCTCGACCTGATCAAGCTGATTCTGCAAGGTACGCCGGAGGAAAGCCGCGCCTACCTGTCGGACAAGTTGCGTCCGGCGCTGGGCCAGCTCAAGGACCTGGTTGCTGAGAAAATCAAGTCGCAGAACGCCAACGCCGCCCAGGCCGGCGTCGATGCCGGCCAGACTTATACCAACGCCCGCAACCTAATGCTGGTGCTCACCGGGGCAGCCATCGTGCTGGCGGCGCTGCTCGGCTACATCATTACTGCCTCGATTACGAAGCCGGTGGCGCGCGCGCTGCTGGTGGCCAATACCGTGGCTGCCGGTGACCTGACCAGCGACATCGTGGTCGAGTCGCGCGACGAAATGGGCCAGTTGCTCGAAGCGCTCAAGCGCATGAACGACGGCCTGGCCGATACCGTGAGCACGGTGCGCAGCGGTACCGACAGTATCGCCATGTCGGCCAGCGAAGTGGCGGCCGGCAGCATGGATCTTTCGGCCCGCACGGAACAGCAGGCCAGCTCGCTGGAAGAAACCGCATCGTCGATGGAGGAGCTCACTTCCACCGTCAAGCAGAATGCCGACAATGCGCGCCAGGCCTACAAGCTGGCCGAATCGGCGTCGGTGATCGCCCATCGCGGCGGCGAGGTCATTACCCGGGTGGTGGCCACCATGGAGCAGATCAACCAGTCGTCGAACAAGATCGGCGACATCATCGGCGTGATCGACGGGATCGCTTTCCAGACCAACATCCTGGCGCTGAACGCGGCCGTGGAAGCAGCCCGCGCCGGCGAGCAGGGCCGTGGCTTCGCGGTGGTCGCCACCGAGGTGCGCAACCTGGCGCAGCGATCGGCGGCCGCCGCCAAGGAAATCAAGGACCTGATCGACGCCTCGTCGAGCACGGTGGCCAGCGGCAGCGCGCTGGTCAACCAGGCCGGCGATACCATCACCGAGCTGGTCGATAGCGTGCGCCGGGTGACCGACATCGTCTCCGAGATTAGCGCCGCCAGCGTCGAGCAGCATGCCGGCATCGAGCAGATCAACCAGGCCGTCACCGAGATGGACGATGTGACCCAGCAGAACGCCGCGCTGGTCGAGCAGTCGGCCGCGGCCGCTGCCGCCATGCAGAACCAGTCGCAACAGCTGGCGCAGGTGGTCAGCGCGTTCAAGCTGCGCGCCGGAGCAGCAACGGTAGTCGCCGGCACTTCCCGGACCGCGCGCCGTGCATTGCCGCGCTAGTGGACGATGCCCCGGTCGTTGGTGATGACTTTATTGCAAGCAGGGGCTAACATGGTCGCCATGCAGCACAATCGACCAGGGAGAGACCATGAAAGTTGCGGTATATAGCGCGCGGCGCTACGACAAGGCACTGCTGGGGCAGGCCAACAAGGAAGCGAATGAGCAGGGCGGCCACACGCTGCGCTTCCTGGAAGACCGCCTCACCGCCCACACGGCGGCGCTGGCCGAAGGTTGCGGCGCCGTGTGCGTGTTCGTCAACGATACCGTCGATGCCGAAGTGCTGGCGCTGCTGGCCGCGCAAGGCACGAAGTTGGTGGCCACGCGCTCCACCGGCTACAACCAGATCGACACCGAAGCGGCGGCGCGGCTGGGCATTGCAGTGGTGCGGGTAACCGACTACTCGCCGCATTCGGTGGCCGAGTTCGCGGTGGGCCTGCTGCTGGCGGTTAACCGCAAGATCGCCCGCGCCAGCGCGCGCACGCGCGACGGCAATTTCGACCTCGACGGCCTGATGGGTTTTGACTTGCACGGCAAGACCGTGGGCGTGATCGGCACCGGCAAGATCGGCACCATTTTCGCCCGCATCATGGCCGGCTTCGGCTGCACGGTGGTGGGCCATGATCGTTACCCGTCACCGGCATTCGAGGCGCTGGGCGGGCGCTACGTGGGAGTCGATGAATTGCTCGCCTGCAGCGACGTGGTGTCGCTGCATTGTCCGCTCACCGACGACACGCGTCACATCGTCAACGCCGAATCGCTGGCGCGGGCCAAGCGCGGCAGCGTGCTGGTCAATACCAGCCGGGGTGGCCTGATCGACACCGACGCCGCCATCCAGGCCCTTAAAACGGGCCAGTTGGGTGGGCTGGCGATCGACGTCTATGAACAGGAAGCGAACCTGTTCTTCCAGGATTTATCGTCAACCATCATCTGCGACGACGTGATCCAGCGCCTGGTGTCGTTCCCCAACGTCATCGTTACCGGCCACCAGGCTTTCTTCACGGTGGAAGCGATCGGCCAGATCATGCGCACCACCATCGAGAGCATCACCGCTTTCGAGCGCGGCGAAGAATTGGTCAACCGCGTGCCGGTGAATTAACCCGGCTTACTTGCCTTCGCCGCAGCACTTCTTGTACTTCTTGCCGCTGCCGCAAGGGCAGGGATCGTTACGGCCCACCTTGGCGGTCTTGGCGGGGGCGGCCGGGTGGAAGTGGGCGTGGATACGGATCACGGAGGGCGTCACTGCCGCCTCCCAATCCTCGCCGGCGCGCGCGAATGGCGCCAACCAGGTGGGCTCGGCGGCGCGCAAGGCATCCCAGCTAGCGGCGTCGAGTTGCATGCCGGCTTCAAAGCCGGCGGTCCAGGCTTCGGGCGTCCAGGCGCCGCCGCATTCATAGATCGGCTCGAAACTGGCCGAATCTTTTTGCATCCAGGTGCGCATGTACTGTTCATGGCGCAACACCAGCACGGTAGCTGCCTCGACCGCTTTGGTGTCGGCCGGCGCGGCATCGCCCCAGACCACGGGCAACCACGCTGCGCGGGCGACCTCGCCGGGGCCGATCACCAGCGCCGTCAACAAACCCTCAAGTCCGGCGACGTCCAGCGCCTGCGGCGAAATTGCGGCCAGCAGGTCGTCGAGTTGGTCGTATTCGTCATCGTTGAGCGGAGTGTTGAGCATGGCGGCAATCTGGTGGTGGGCTAATCGAGGCGACATTGTACCCGTTGCAACACGACGGCTGGTATTGCAAGCAATTGGTAAGGCTTGGGTGCGGTGGCGCACTAAGTAATTGGACCGCATGGCCGAGAATGGCGGTATTCAATGAGGAGAGCACCATGCCTGCCATGTCAAATACCCCAGCCGAGCTGCACGCGCACATTACTCCTGACCCGGACGTGCCGCCACCACCGCCGGAAAAAGATCCACCGCCCGACAACACGCCGCTGCCGGAGGAGCCTCCGATCGAAGAGCCTACCCCCAAGCAGCCGCCAATGAAGGTTTAAGGTTTGGATGGCGCCGCGTTACCGTCCTTCGGTAACGGCGGAATGCTTTTGATCGCTTCGTCAGTCTCCTGCTTGCCTGGCGAAGGTTCGCCGCTGCCGATATCGGCTTCCTCGGTCAGGTGGTCTGCATCGCGCGCCGGATCGTGGTCGCTGGTGCCCGGTTTGGCTGCTTGATTCATATGGTCTCCCGTTGGTGTGTCGTCACAGCCTAGCATGTTCATCCCCGGTCCGGCGCACGCGCTGGCGGTGGTGCAAACATGATAGAAAGTGTGACAGTTGTTGCTCTTGAGTTACATATTTTCATATTTCTTCGGTGCGTCACACTGCTGTCATCGAAGTGTTTCTATAATTTAGTCAGATCATCGTTTTTCACAACGGAGAGCATCATGGGCAATTCACTGCACAATAAAATCTACCTCGGCCGTCGTAGCGTTGCCCTGGGCACCAAGCGCGTACAAGCACTGCTGTGCGTAGCGGCGTTTGCCAGCATCGGCGCGGTCTGGCTGCTGATCCGCGCGTTGTAATTGCCTTGCCTGCGGACGATGCAGGGCTACGCGCCTTGCCGTCGTGCCGTGGTGCGCGTACCATGAGGGCCGCAGCAGTCTCTTATGGAAAAAATGGCAATGAAGAACGACAAATTAACGCAAGACGAATACAACGCGCTCGATGAGATCAAGGCCGGCGTCAAGACCGAGCGCTACAGCGCCTGCGTGGGCCGCAATACCAAGCGCTTAGCTGGCCTGAAATTGTTCAGCGTTGCCCGCAACGGCCGTATTTCCCTGACCGACAAGGGCGAGCAGACCCTGTTCCTGCGCCGCTGCATCCTGGCGCTGCGCGCCATTGCCGACGATGGCGCAAGCCCGATCGGTGCCGACGTGGCCCTGTTCCTCGGCAAAAAATCCCATATCGTGCCGCGCGCCGAAGGCGGCTTCGAGATTTCCGACAAGGGCCGCGAATCGCTGGCCGATATCGAACAACAGGGTCTGTAACGACCAGGTATCACCAAAAACGCTCCGCTGGAGCGTTTTTTTTTGTTGTATCCTAGCATTGCCACCACACCACTGCGCCGCCCGTGAAAAGAATCGATACCCTGCAAAAATTCAGGAAGCTGTTCGGCGTGCTGGTGGTCGCCGTCGCGGTGGTGGTGTTGATTCTCGTCATAGGCCTGACCCATGTGCTCAACCAGAGCCGCCTGCGCTACTACGCCACGGCCGATGAAACCGCGCGCAATCTGGCCATCACGCTCGAAGGCTTTTTACAGGCGCATTTCCTGGAAGTAGACCTGGCGCTGCGGCGCGCCAACGCCGAGTTTGGCGCCATGCACGCGACCGGCACCTACACCGACCAGGCGTTCAGCACCTATCTGAGCAGCCTGAAGGAGCGCGTGCCGCAGGCGCAGGCGGTGCGCGGGTCCGACGCCAGCGGCCGGGTGATTTTTGGCGACGAGGTCGATCCCGCCCATCCGCAAGACCTCAGCATCCGCGAATTCTTCCAGCGCGCCCGCCTGGAGCGCAAGCTGACCTTTGGCTTGCCGGTGCAGTCGCGTATTACCGGCAAGTGGGTGTTGCCGGTCGCGGCGCCGCTTACTTTGCCCGATGGCAGCTTCGGCGGCACGGCCTATGTCACGATCAACAGCAGTACGCTGGATGAATCGTTTGCCGCGCTCAAGATTGGCGCCCACGGGTCGATCGTGCTGCTCGATGCGCGCAAGCGCGTGCTGCACCGGTATCCGCAGGTAGAGGGTATGGAGATCGGCAGCGTTATCAAGGTCAACCCGCTCACCCAGGACATCCTCGACGGCAAGAGCCGGCGCGGTACGTTTACCGTGATCAGCCCGCGTGACCAGCTCGAACGCACCTTGAGCATGGAGCAGGTGGGTAGCTACCCGGTGTACGTGGTCGTCGGCCTTGCCAGCAAGGATTTTTTGGCGCCGTGGTATCACAAGGAAATTCGCAACGTCGGCATCTTCATGGCGCTGATGTTGCTGCTGGCCGCTGCGCTGCTGCAGAGCTTGCGGGTCGGCTTGCGCAAGCAGTGGCAATCGGTGCAGCAACTGGTGGAGGCCGAAGACGCGCTGCAACAGTCGCTGGCGCGGTTGACCGCTTCCGAATCACGCTGGCGCTCGCTGACCGAAGGCTTGCCGCAAATGGTGTGGACCGCGCGTGCCGACCTGCGCCTCGATTTTCTGAGCCACCACTGGCAAGAGTTCAGCGGCATTGCAGCACAGGAAATGATGGGCGACGGTAACTGGTCGCGCGTGATCCATCCCGACGACATGGCCCCGCTCGCTGCCGAATGGCAGCGCGCCAGGCAGGACGGACGCGAGTTTCGTTGCGATGCCCGCCTGCGCCGCCACGACGGCGTGTGGCGCGTGTTCGACCACCATGCGCTGGCCCAGCAGGATGCCCACGGCAACGTGCTGAGCTGGGTGGGCAGCAGCACCGATCGCACCGAATCGCGCGCGGCCCACGAGGCGCTGTTGCTGGCGAAGGAGGAGGCGCTCAAGGCCGGCCGCGCCAAGACCGAGTTCGTGGCCAATATGAGTCACGAAATCCGCTCGCCGATGAACGCCGTGCTCGGCATGCTGCAGTTGCTGCAGCAAACCGGCATGAACGAGCGCCAGCAGGACTACGTGGCCAAGGCCGGCTCGGCCGCACGTGCATTGCTGGGTCTGCTCAACGACATCCTCGATTTTTCCAAGGTGGAGGCCGGCAAGCTGGCGCTCGACCCACACCCGTTCCGCTTCGATAAATTGTGGCGCGACCTGGCGGTGATCCTGTCGGCCAACGTCGGCGCCAAGCAGGTGGAGGTGCTGTTCCGCATCGACCCGGCGCTGCCGGCGGCAGCGGTGGGGGACGACCTGCGCCTGCAACAGATCCTGCTCAACCTGGCCGGCAACGCCATCAAATTTACCGAGCGCGGCGAAGTGGTGGTGTCGGCGCGGCTGGCAGCGCGCAGCGGCACGCGGCTGGCCGTGTGCTTTGCCATCAGCGATACCGGCATCGGTATCTCGGACGAACAGCGCCAGCGCATTTTCGACGGCTTCTCACAAGCCGAGGCATCGACCGCGCGCCGTTACGGCGGCACCGGCCTGGGCCTGGCCATCAGCCAGCGCCTGGTGGCGCTGATGGGCGGCCAGCTGGGCGTGCAGAGCACGGTGGGCAAGGGCAGCGCTTTCGACTTCACGCTCGAGTTCGAAATCGGCGACGGCGCGGCGCTGGCGCCGGTGCCGTTCCATGCGCTGGCCGACCTGTCGTGCCTGGTGGTGGACGACAATCCCACCGCGCGCGCGGTGCTGGGCGAAATGGCCACCTCGTTCGGCTGGCGGGTGGACCTGGCGGCCGGCGGTGAGCAGGCGCTGGCGATGATCTCGGCCAGGATCGAAGCTGGCAGTGCCTACGACGTGGTGTTCATCGACTGGCGCATGCCCGAGCTCGACGGTTGGGAAACCAGTTGCCGCATCCGCCAGCTGGGTGCCAGCGGCAAGTTGCCGCTGATCGTGATGGTCACCGCCTACGACCGCGAAATGCTGGCCCAACGTCAGCAGGACCTGTCGCCGGTGCTCGACGGCTTTGTCGTCAAGCCGGTGACGGCGTCGATGCTGTTCGACGCCGTGGCCGACGCCCGCCTCGAGCACCGCGTGAACCGCCCGGCCGTGCCGATGCCGGCCGGCGCCCGCCTGGCGGGATTGCGGCTGCTGCTGGTGGACGACAATCCGGCCAACCAGCAAGTGGCCAGCGAGCTGTTGAGCAATGACGGCGCCCGCGTGCAGGTGGCCAGTTCCGGCCTGCTGGCGCTGCAGGCGCTCTCCGGCCAGGCGCCGTTGCCGGACCTGATCCTGATGGATATCCAGATGCCGGAAATGGACGGCTACGAAACCACGCAAGCGATCCTGCGCCAGCTGGGCCCGGCAGCACCGCCGATCGTGGCCATGACCGCCAACGCCATGGCCGCCGACCGCACCGCCGCGCTCAACGCCGGCATGGCCGACCATGTGGGCAAGCCGTTCGATCTGGCGCAGTTGATCGATGTGATCTTGCGCCATGTGGGTCGTGCACCGGTATTGTCGGTATCGCCGGTGGACGCAGTGATTCCCGTATTGACGCCGGCATCGACGTCCGAGATCGCCGCTGTGTCCCTGGGGCATGAGCGCAGCTTGCCCGCCCCCGGCATCAACAGCGAAGCCGCGCTCAAGCGCATGGGCGGCCTGAAGTCGATCTACCTGATGGCCTTGCACGGTTTCGTCGAGGAAGCCGCGCGGCTGCTCGCGCAAATCGATAGCGCCCGCCTGATCCATGATGTGCAGGCCGCACTGCTGCCGCTGCATACCCTGAAGGGACTGGCCGGCACCATCGGCGCCGAACGCCTGCAAGCGCTGGCGCGCACGGCGGAAATCGCGTTGAAGAACGCGCCGGACGCCTGGGAGGTACTGAGGCCGGTAGTGGAGGAAACCACAGGATTGGGCGACGAGATTGCCGCGCTGGTTGCGACGCTTGCTGCGCCACCTGCGGTTTGACTGCTAAAGCACTAGCGCTTGCAGTACCGGGAGGGCAGCATACTGCTGCATGCCCCAGTACTAGTTAGCGGGCCGCACATCGATCATGGTCATGCCGGCCGTGCTGACTGTCGCCACCACCACATCATCGACCTCGATACGCAAAGCCGGCATGATCCGCTCCCTATTTGGCGGCTGGCTGGAAGCCGTCGGTGCCGATGTCGAGCTCCGTCACGTCGCCATATTTTTTGGCGACGTCGCGGATATCGTCAGCCTTGCCGATCAACACCGTTTGCAGGTTGTTGCGCGGGAAGTGCTGGTTCACCAGTGCCTTGGCGCGCTCGGGCGTGAGGCTGTCGACGTCGCGCGTAAAGTTGTCGATCTGCTCGCGACCGACGTTGGACGCGTACATATCGCCGAGTAGCCCGGCCAGTTGCTCGCCGGTTTCATAGCGCGGCGGGAACTGGCCTTTCACGTAGGCCTTGGCCGAATCGAGCGTGGCCTTGTCGATGCCCTTGTCCCACAGGCGCTGGTAGGTCTTGTGCGCCAGGGCCAGCGCATCGCCGGTCTTGGCCGAGGCCGTGAAACTCGAGATGGCAAAGGTGCCGGTTTGCGACAGCACGCTGAACTGGCTGTTGGCGCCGTAGGTCAGGCCGGAGTTCACGCGCAGCTCGTCGTTGAGCCACGACGTGAAGCGTCCGCCCAGGATGGTGTTGAGCACTTGCAGCGGCACGTAGTCGGCGTCGTTGCGGGCGATGCCGGCGCCGCCGATCAGGAACGTGGTCTCGATGGCGTCGGGCTTGTTCACCAGCCACACGCGCGACTTGTCGGCCTGCACTTTGCCGTTGTCCTGCTGCTGTGGCGCCGGGCCGGTGGCTTTCCAGGCGCCGAACAGCGATTCGATCTGGCGGCGCATCTCGTCCTTCTGGAAGTCGCCCACCACCACGATGGCGGCGTTGTCCGGACGGTAGAACTGGCCGTAGTAGCGCTGCACGTCGGCCTGCTTGAGCGCGCTGACGCTGCCCACGGTGCCGCTGGCGGGAATGCCATACGGCGCGCTGCCGAACAGCATGGCGCGGTAATACGTGTTCACCACGTTGCGCGGCGCTTCCTTGGCTTGCTTCAGGCCGATGACCTTGCGGTCGCGCAGCTTGGCCAGTTCGGCCTCGTCGAACGACGGCTGCTGGACGATTTCGGCAAACAGCGGCAGCAGGGCGGCGGCATCCTTGCGGGCGAAGTTGGCTTGCACCGTGCTGGCTTCGGCGCCGGCGCCGCCGGCCAGGCGTGCACCGCGGAAGTCGAACGCCTCGTCGATGGCCTTCTTGTTGCGGGACGTGGTGCCCAGCAGCAGGGCGTCGCCGGTAAGGTTGGACAGGCCCGGCTGGGCGGCGTCGTTGACGGCGCCAGCCTTGACCACGGCGCGCACCGAGATCAGCGGCACTTCGTGGCGTTCCATCAAGTACACGGTCAGACCGTTGGGCAGCTTGACTGTCTCGAACGCGGGCAGGCGGAATTCAGCGGCGGTGGCCGGCAGTGTGGCGGCGGCCAGCACGGTGCCTGCTGCCAAAACAGCTATCTTGGTGTATGTCATGTAATCAGTCCTCCTTCGCAGCAAGCACGCCGATGGTGCGCTGCGACTTTTTCAGGTATTTGGCGGCCACGGCCTGGATGTCGGCGGGCGTAAGCTTGGCGTACGCGGCGGGGGCGTCGAACATTTTCTTGTAGTCGCCGAAGAACATCTCGTAATTGCCCAGTTGCTGGGCCTTGCCGTTGATGGTTTCCTGCTCGCGGTACAGGTTGACCAGCTTCTGGTTGCGCACCTTGTCGAGTTCCTCGGCGGTGACGCCATCCTTGACCACTTTATCGAGCTCGGCCAGCACTGCTTTTTCCAGCGTACCCGGATCGACCTTGGCGGCCGCCACGGCAAACACGTACAGCAGGCCGGGATCGAAACCCTCGGCGGCATTGGCCGACACTTGCGTGGCCAGTTGCTGCTCGACCAGCGCCTTGTACAGGCGCGAGGTCTTGCCGTCGGCCAGTATGCTTTGCAGCACTTCCAGCGCGTAGTAGTCGGGGCTGTTGGCCGCCGGGATCTTGAAGGCGACCGCGAGGTTGGGCGACGTCGCCGATTCCTTGGTCACGAAAATGCGGCGCTCGCCGGTTTGCGGCGGCTCCACCGTGCGCACGGCCGGCGGCGGTGCGCCTTTCGGAATCTTGCCGAAGTAGCGCGTGGCCAGCTTCTTCACTTCATCGGCCTTGACGTCGCCGACGATCACCGCCACCGCGTTATTCGGTGCGTAGTACGTTTTGAAGTAGTGTTCGAGGTCTTGCTGGGTCCAGGCCTTGATGTCGGACTCGTGGCCGATCACGGGCCAGGAATACGGGTGGGCCGAGAAGGCCACGCCATTGACGGCCTGGTGCAGGGCGCGGATATTCGAGTTTTCCAGGCCGGTGCTGCGCTCGGACAGCACTACGCCGCGTTCGCTGGCGACCATTTTCGGATCGATGTTCAGGTGGGCGATGCGGTCGCTCTCGAGCGTGAAGATGGTCTCCAGCGAGCTGGCCGGGAACCAGTCCTGGTACACGGTCAGGTCGTTGCTGGTATAGGCGTTGTTGGAGCCGCCCTTGGCTTCCATGGTGCGGTCGAACATTTTCGGGCCGAAGTTTTTCGAGCCGTTGAACATCATGTGTTCAAAGAAGTGCGACAGGCCCGTGGTGCCGGGCGCCTCGTTGCGCGAACCGACTTTCCAGAACGTGTACATATTGGCGTTGGGGATGGTGTGCGATTCCAGCACGATGAACTTCATGCCGTTGGCCAGCGTGAAGGTCTGCACCTCGTCGGCCAGGTTCGCTTCCTTGGCCTGCGCGGTGGCGGCCATGCCGAGCAGTATGCTGGCGGCCAGGACTTTCCATTTCATATGCGCTCCTTGTATTGAAGCATAAAGCATACGATATCCGGCAATATTGTCGTTAATTATTTGCGGATGGCAAGCTTAGCAGATAGCATGACAGGAACTAAAAACCAGGGAGCAGCAGATGGAAAAACCGATGGCCTGGGTCGCTCACGAGTTGAGCATGACCGTGCTGATGACGCCCGATATGGCCAATTTCTCCGGCAACGTCCACGGCGGCACCATTTTGAAATACCTCGACAGCGTGGCCTATGCCTGCGCCAGCCGCTACTGCGGCAGCTACACGGTGACCTTGTCGGTGGACCAGGTGATGTTTTTGCAGCCGATCCACGTGGGCGAGCTGGTGACGTTCCTGGCGTCGATCAATTACACCGGTAACACGTCGATGGAAGTGGGCATCCGCGTGGTGACCGAGAACATCCAGAAGCGGCTGGTGCGCCACGCCAACAGCTGTTACTTCACCATGGTGGCCGTGGACGAACACCGCAAGCCGCTGCCGGTACCCAAGCTGGTGCTGGAAACCGACGAACAAAAACAGCGCTGGGAACAGGCGCTGCGCCGCAAGCACGCGCGCCAGATGGTGCACGGCGAACGCAAAAAATAAGCTCAAATGGTAGTAAACTGGGTTCCCTTTATCGTTCTTCAGGAGGCCGATATGGAAACTCAGCAACTACATCGTGGCAGGTTGATCGATCACATCCAGCTGGTGGTACGCGACCTGGCTGCGTCGAGACAATTTTACGAGGCGGTCTTCAAGGTGCTCGACGTGCCGATCGGCGGCGAGGGCGACAGCTATTTCTGGGTCGACGAACTGTTCGTCTCCACCTCCGACAGCGAGGCCGCGCTTGGCGTCCTTACCGGGCGCCACCACCTGGCGTTTCAAGCCAGGGACCAGGCCGCCGTCGAGGCGTTTTACCAGGCCGCGCTCGAGCACGGCGGCACCGACAACGGCCCGCCCGGCGAGCGGCCGTATCACCCCGGCTACTACGCGGCATTCGTGCTCGACCCCGACGGCAACAATATCGAGGCCGTGTTCCACGGCGACGCCAGGCGCAGCGCGCCATCGGTCGAGATCACTTTTTAAGGCGTGGCGCCAGGTGCTCCAGTACCAGCCGGCATGACTGATCGAGCGTGATGGTGGAAGTGTCGAGCGCAAGCGCCGGTTGCAGCGGTGCTTCGTACGGCGCCGAGACGCCGGTAAATTCCGCGATCAGGCCGGCCCGCGCCTTTTGATATAAACCCTTGGGATCGCGTTGCTCGCACACTGCGCCTGGCGTGCTGATCCAGGTTTCGATGAACAGCTGGTCGCCGATGATGTCGCGCGCCAGCGCGCGGTCGGCCCGTTGCGGCGAGATGAAGGCGCAGAGCACGATCAGGCCGGCGTCGTTCATCAGGCGCGCCACTTCCGCTGCACGGCGGATGTTTTCCTGGCGGTCGGTGGGTGAAAAGCCGAGGTCGCGGTTCAGGCGACGGCGCAACACGTCGCCGTCGAGCACAGTGACATGGTGGCCGGCTGCGGCCAGTTGCGCTTCGAGCGCAAACGCCACCGTCGATTTGCCGGCGCCACTGAGGCCCGTGAGCCAGACCGTGAAGCCGCGCTGGCGGGCTGGCCTTGTTGTTGTCGCCCGGTGGTCGTTCATCGCAAGGCCGCTGGCAGGATAGTGCGCATGGATCGAAGCCAGGACTCGGCCATAAATATTGTCAGCCGTAATTATAGCGGCCCAACTACGGTGGCTGAAAGTAAATGCCGCCGCGTGTGCAGAAGCACACCGGCGGCAGCGAGCGCGCCCTCTAGCCCTTACTTCTTGGGTCCCCGCGTCAGGAACACCAGGGCAGCGGCGACCAGCGACGCCGCCGCCAGTCCATACAGGCCGCCCTGGATCGAACCGGTCTTCTGCTCGAGGTAGCCGAAGGTGGTCGGCGCCACGAAGCCGCCCAGGTTGCCCAGCGAGTTGATCAGCGCGATCACGGCCGCAGCGATGCGGGCGTCCAGGTATGCTTGCGGAATCGGCCAGAACAGCGCGGATGCCGCCTTGAAGCCGATGCCGGCAAAGCAGATCGCCACGAACGCGAATACGGGGCCACCCACGGTGGACATGAACATGCCGGTCGCCGCGATCACTAGGGCTATCGCCACCCACATCTGCTGGTGCTTGAAACGGGCCGCCAGCGAGGCGAACATATACATGGCCGCGATCGAGATAATCCACGGAATCGAGTTGAACATGCCGATCTGGAAATCGGTGTAGTGGCCCATCTTCTTGATGATACTCGGCAGCCAAAACGTGGCGCCGTAGATGGTCAGCTGGATGGCGAAATAGATGAAGCAGAACAGCACGATGCGGCTGTCGCGCAGCAGCGAGAACATGCTGACGTGGCCCGGTTTCGATTTTTCGCGCTCCTTTTGCTCGGCCGCGATCACGGTTTCCAGCTCATGGCGCTCGGCATCGGTCAGCCACTTGGCGTCGCTCGGTTTCGAATCAAGGCAGAACCACACCACAAAGCACAGCAGGATCGACGCCACGCCTTCGATGATGAACATCCATTGCCAGCCGTGCAGGCCACCGCCCTCGATTTGCAGCAGCGCGCCCGACAATGGACCTGACACCACCGAGGCCAGCGCCGAACCGCTGAGGAAAATCGCCATCGCCTTGCCGCGCTCGGCATTGGGCAACCACTGGGTAAAGTAATACACCACGCCCGGGAAGAAGCCAGCCTCGGCCACGCCCAGCAGGAAGCGCATCACGTAAAACGACGTCTCGCCCTGGACGAACGCCATGCCGGTGGCGACGATGCCCCAGGTGGCCATGATGCGGGTGAGCCACGCCTTGGCGCCGAAGCGCTGTTGCAGGATATTCGACGGCACCTCGAACAGCGCATAGGCGAGGAAGAAAACCCCGGCGCCGAAGCCGAACGCGGCTGCGCCGATGCCCAGGTCCGCCTCCAGGTGGGTACGGACGAAGCCGATGTTGACACGGTCGATGTAGTTGGCGATGAACATCACCACGAACAACGGCAGGATGCGCCACTTGATCTTGCTGACCGCGCTGGCCAGCACGCTTGATGGCGCGCCGGCGGCGGTGGGTAAAACTGTACTCGTGTTGCAGTCTCCTCAAACTTGCATGAATCGGATGATCAGCGCACCAGGCAGGGCTTTTTGTTATCGAATTTCCAGCCTGGAATCACGTACTGCATCGCGACGCCGTCGTCGCGGGCACCCAGGCCCTTGTTCAGGTACAGCTGGTGGCCCGCTTCCAGCGCATCGAGGTCGAGTTCTACGCCCAGGCCCGGCGTGGTGGGCACCTGCACCTTGCCGCCTTCGATCTGGAACGGGTTGCGGGTCAGGTGCTGGCCGTCCTGCCAGATCCAGTGGGTGTCGATGGCGGTGATCTTGCCCGGTGCTGCGGCGGCCACGTGGGTGAACATCGCCAGCGAGATGTCGAAGTGGTTGTTCGAATGCGAACCCCAGGTCAGGCCCCATTCATGGCACATCTGTGCCACCCGTACCGAGCCCTGCATGGTCCAGAAGTGCGGGTCGGCCAGCGGAATGTCCACCGATTGCAGCGAGATCGCGTGCTGCATCTCGCGCCAGTCGGTGGCGACCATATTGGTGGCGGTGAGCAGGCCGGTGGCACGGCGGAATTCGGCCATCACTTCGCGGCCGGAAAAGCCGTTCTCGGCGCCGCACGGATCTTCGGCGTAGGCCAGCACATCGTGCTGGTCGCGGCACAGGCGGATTGCGTCCTTGAGCAGCCAGCCGCCGTTGGGGTCGAGCGTGATGCGCGCCTGCGGGAAGCGTTCATGCAGCGCGGTGACGGCCGCGATCTCGTCCTCGCCGCGCAGCACGCCGCCCTTGAGCTTGAAGTCCTGGAAGCCGTAGCGGTCGTACGCCGCTTCGGCCAGGCGCACCACCGCTTCCGGTGTCAGCGCTTTTTGATGGCGCAGGCGCAGCCAGGCGTCTTCGTTGTCGGGATCGGCCGCGTAGGGCAGGTTGGTGTCGTTGCGGTCGCCGATGTAGAACAGGTAGCCAAGCATTTCCACCTCGGTGCGCTGCTGGCCGTCGCCAAGCAGGGCGGCCACCGGCACGCCCAGGTGCTGGCCCAGCAGGTCGAGCAGCGCCGCTTCGAGTGCGGTAATGGCGTGAATGGCGATGCGCAGGTCGAACGTTTGCAGGCCGCGCCCGCCGGCGTCGCGGCCGGAAAACGTCGTGCGCGCAGCGTTGAGAATGGCCTTGTAGTTGCCGATGCTGTGGCCGATGACGAGTTCCTGGGCGTCTTCCAGGGTCTGGCGGATCGCTTCGCCGCCGGGGACTTCGCCCACGCCGGTGTGGCCGGAACTGTCGGTGAGGATGACGATGTTGCGGGTGAAGTAGGGGCCGTGGGCGCCGCTCAGGTTGAGCAGCATGCTGTCGCGTCCGGCAACCGGGACTACGCGCATGGCAGTGATGGTAGGAGTGTCGTTGTTGGTCTGGCTGGTCATCATGAATCCTTGGTTGTTCTTGAAATGATTGCGCTGTCATTTAATGGTAGCGATGTCATTTGCAAATATCAACCTAAATTTACGAGATTTACGCATTTTTATGATTGAAGTAAATGATAGAAAATGATGTGTTGCTATATAATCTGGTTCATGACCATCAAAAATGACCAATCCGACTTGCGCGTTCTGCGCACCGCCAACGCCGACATTCCGGTCAGCGGCGCCACGCTGGCCGATGTGGCCAAAGTGGCCGGCGTGTCGCCGATCACCGTATCGCGCGCGCTCAACCAGCCGCAGCTGGTGCGGCCGAACACGCTGGCGCGGGTGCAGGAGGCGGTGCAGCAGACCGGCTACGTGAAAAACATGATGGCCGGCGCGCTGGCGTCCAACCGCAGCAAGCTGGTGTCGCTGGTGATTCCCAGCATCGCCACGCCGATCTTTGCCGAAATGGTGGAAGCGGTGACCGATACGCTGACCCAGGCCGGTTACCAGTTGCTGCTGGGCTTGTCACGCTACGAGCCTTGGCGCGAGGAAGTGCTGGTCGAAACCATCCTCAGCCGCCGCCCGGACGGCATCATCGTCACCGGTACGCTGCATACGGATAACACGCGGCGGCGGCTGGAGCTGTCCGGCGTGCCGGTGGTGGAGGCGTGGGACATGGCGTCGTCGCCGATCGACATGGTGGTGGGCTTTTCACACGAAGAAGTGGGGCAGGCCACCGCGCGCCATTTATTGGAACGCGGCTACCGCCGCATCGCGATTTTGGCCGTCAACGACCCGCGAGGCGCGCGCCGCAACCAGGGGTTGCAGGCGGAACTGGCGCGCCACGGCGTGGCGGTGGCGGCGGTGCAACTGATGCCGCTGCCCACCACCTTGCAACTGGGCCGCGAAGGCCTGGCGCAATTGCTGGCGCAAGCGCCCAATCTCGACGCTGTCGTGTGCAGCTCCGACACGCTCGCGCACGGCGTGCTGACCGAGGCCGTCAGCCGAGGACTGGACGTGCCGGGGCAGCTGGCCGTGATCGGTTTTGGCGATCTCAACTTTGCAGCCCACACGTATCCGCCGCTCTCGACCATCCACGTCGATGGCCGCAACATCGGCACCGTGGCGGCGCAACTGCTGCTGGACCGGCTCGACGGCGGCAACCAGGTGCGCCCGCGCGTGATCGATACCGGCTTCGAGCTGGTTCACCGGGCCAGTACCTGATCGACCCGCGTCCGCGAGTCGTCATGCCGATGCGGCGCGGCGCAACTGCCACACCACGCGGTACGCCAGCAGCCGGTTGAGCAGCGGCCGCCACGGCAACGACCGCTGTCCCGCCAGCCCGCGCTGCATCGCCAGCGCAGGCGAGGGTTGCGCCCCCGGCACCGCAAACCAGATCCGGTTATTGCCCGCCACGCCGCGCAAGGTGCAGATCCTGCCGCCGAACGCGTGCCGCAGGCGCCGCAGCATGACGCCGTACGACGGGTCGTAACTGAAAATATTGGTCACCAGCACGCCGCCAGGGCGCAGCGCGCGGCGGCAGTCGGCGTAAAAAGCTGCGCTGCCCAGCGGCGCCGGCAGGCCGTGTTCGTCGAAACCGTCCACCAGCAGCACGTCGGCGCTGCCGCGCAACTGGCGCATGTAGCTGGCGGCATCGGCGTGGATGATGCGCAGCCGGTCGTCATCGGGCGGGATGGCGAACTGCTCGCGCAGGGCGATCACGTCGGCCCGTAATTCCAGCACGGTGATGCGCGCGTGCGGCAGGTAGCGGTAGCAAAACTTGGCCAGCGAACCACCGCCCAGGCCCACCATCACGATGTGCGCTGGCTGCGGCTGGAACAAGGTAAAACACATCATGGCGCGGCAATAGGCAAGTACCAGGTCGTCGGGATGCGAGAGCTTCATCTCGCTTTGCACCATGCCTGGGCGAAATTCCAGCAGGCGGCGATTGCCACGGGTGTGGACCTGGGGGCGGGGATCGGGTGGCGTCAAGTGTCTGGGGAATCCGGGATGTCAATTTATAGTAGCATGCGGCCGTCACTTTCATTTACAGAAGGAATATTTCTATGTAAATTGGCGGGGCACCGCCATGGGCGGACAATACGGAAAACCGGAGAACCACGATGTTTTTAGACCACCCCACGCTGACCGCCACCAACAGTATTACCGAACCCGACCGTATCGAGCGCCTGACCCGCGTGTACGGTTACGTGGTGGCGCTGGCCGACCTGTCGGGCCACCAGAGCTTCATTGAAAAAGTGAGCCAACTGCACGACCACAAGGGCACGCTGATCGTGTTCTGGCACGACGCCCCGAGCGACGACGAAAAAGAACTGTTCTCGAAAGGCTGGGCCAGCAAGATGGGCGACGGCACCACCAACGTCGAACACGAGGTCTGAGTCGCCCCCGGTCATGGATATCAAGACGCTGGTCCTGGCGCTGGCGCTGGGCAACCTCAGCCTGTGCGTGGCGTTGTTCTTTTTCGAGCAGCCCGCCGGCGCCGCTACTGCGGCGCGCGGCAATGCCACGTGGGCGCGCGCCCGGCAGTTGCAGGCACTGGCCTGGGGCCTGGTTTACCTGCGCGGCACGCTCCCCGATTTCCTGACCATTCCCTTTGCCAATACCCTGCTGCTGGCCGGTTTCGCGCTGGACGCGGCGGCGCTGTGGGAGCAGGCGGGCCGGCGCATCTGGCGCCGCTACCTGCTGCCCGTGCTGCTGATCGCGGTGGCGGCCTTTGTCAGCGCCTGGCTGCTGCAACGCACGCCGCCCGAGCGGCAGGCGATTTCCTCGCTGGCCATCGGCTTCTTTGTCGCTGCCGGCGCCGGCGCGCTGGGCCGGGGCTGGTCGGCCGGTACGCTGCTGCGCCGCTACCTGGTGGTCAGCACGGTGGTGCTGGCGCTGGCAGTCGTCGCACGCGGCCTGCTGGTGCTGTTCCTGCCCAATGGCTGGTCGTGGGTCAGCCCGGAGCTGGTGCAGGGCATGGGCCTGGTTGCCCTGTACCTGGTCATGCTGGGCAATGGTTTCGGCTACCTGCTGCTGGTGCGCCAGCGCCTGCAAAACGAGCTGGAACGGCTGGAAGTGATCGATCCTTTGACGTCCGCGCTGAACCGGCGCGGCTTCCACCAGGCGCTGGCGCCGTGGCTGGCGCTGGCGCGCCGGCCCGGTCAGCCTACCGCGCTGGTGATCGTCGATCTCGACGATTTCAAGCGCGTCAACGACCATTACGGTCACCTGGCCGGCGACCAGGTGCTGGTCGCCATGGCCGACGCCTGCAAGCGGCAACTGCGTGACAGCGACACCCTGGGCCACCTGGGTGGCGGCGAATTCGCCATCCTGCTGCCGCGCACCGCGCTCGACGATGCGCTGCTGGTGGCCGAACGTGTGCGTGGCGCGCTGGCCGCGCAACCGGTTAAGGCCGAAAAAGCCATCATCAACCTCACCGCCAGCCTTGGCGCCACCACCATGCGCGCCGACGACACCACCGTGGGCCTGTTCCAGCGCGCCGACCTGGCATTACGCCAGGCCCGCGCCGCCGGCGGCAACCAGGTGGCCGCGCACGCCGCCGATAGCGCCGCCATGCTCGACGCCTGAGCGCCGGGACACCTGGCCAATTTATCCCGCAAGGCGGACGCGATTGTCATCATGCCGTCACAAGTACGGCATATCGTGATAGCATTTTTAAAATCATCTAAATCGTTTAGTTAAATTTTTTTTCCGCCGGCACGCGCCGGGCGGGCATGGGTTCATATTATGTATGCAGCAGTAGACCTGGGTTCCAACAGCTTCCGCCTCCACATCGGCAAACACGATGGCGATGCGATCCGCGTGCTCAAAAGCGTGCGCGAACCGATCCGCCTGGCCGCCGGCCTCGACGACAAGGGCAACCTCACCCCGGCCGCCATGCAGAACGCGCTGGCGTGCCTGCGCAACTTCCGCGAGGTGCTGGCCGGCTACAAGCTCGACGCGGTGCGCGTGGTGGCCACGTCGGCCATGCGGGTGGCGCGCAATTCGGCCGTTTTCCTGCCCGAGGCCGAGCAGGCCATCGGCTACCCGATCGAGATCATCTCCGGCGAGGAAGAAGGGCGCCTGATTTACATGGGCGTGGCGAGCGCTGTGGCGGCGCCTGGCGAGCGGCGGCTGGTGATCGACATCGGCGGCGGCTCCACCGAGCTGATACTGGGGCGCGGCCAGGAAATCGAAAAGGTCGAATCGTTCAGCGTGGGCACGGTCAAGCAAAGCCTGTCGTTTTTTGTGGGCGGGCGGGTGGACGGTCCCTCGTTCGAGGCGGCCATCCTGTCGGCGCGCAGCCATTTCGAGGATGCCGCGCCGCCGTACCGGCCGCAGTTCTGGAAGCAGTGCTACGGCTCGTCCGGCACCGCGCGCACGATTGCCGACATCATCATCAAGAACGGCATCGGCAAGGAGGTCAATGCCGATACGCTGTCCGCGCTCAAGCAGCGCTTCATCGAATTCGGCCACGTGAGCAAGATCGACATGCCCGGCCTGCGGCCTGACCGCGCCAGCACCATCATCGGCGGCCTGGCGATCCTGATCGGGCTGGTGCGCGAGCTCGGCATCCCGGTGGTGCAGCCGATCGAGGCGGGCCTGCGCATGGGGGTGATGTGGGATTTGCACCTGCGCTCGACCAAGCGCGACCGCCGCGAGCAGTCGGTGCAGGCATGCGTGGAAAAATTCCACGTCGATCAGCGCCGCGCCAACCGGGTGGCCGACGACGCGCTGGCGCTGTACGCGCAAACCAAGCCGTCGTGCGAGGTCTATACGCGCCACCTGTACTGGAGCGCGCTGCTGCACGAGGTGGGGCTGGTGGTGTCGCACACCGGCTACCACAAGCACGCGTGCTACATGATCGAAAACGCCGACTTGCCGGGATTTACCACGCGCGAGCAAAAGCTCATGAGCCGGCTGGTGGTGGCGCACAAGGGCAACTTGCGCAAGGTATCGGAGATGATCGAGGAAGTCGATATCGCCAAGGCGGTGGTGGCATTCCGGCTGGCGGTGCTGTTCATGCACTCGCGCATCGACATCGACTTCAGCCTGGTCAAGCTGCGCATGAAGAGCCGCGTCGAGCTCGACATTCCGCGTGAATGGGTGGCCGACCACCCCACGCTGTCGTACTGGCTCGAAAAAGAACAGGAGCACTGGGACGACGTGGGCGTGGATTTCACCATCAGAACCACCGGATGATTGCTGAAAATGCTAGCACATTTGCGATTGCACAAGCAAAATTCCTGTAAATGATATATATTGTTTATATCGTTGGATAATTTTGGAGCCTGTATGAATAAAACTATTGATGAACAAGTGATCGACAAAACGCCTTCAAGCAAAGCCGCTGTGAATGCTGTGCCAGCCAAGCCTGCCGAAGCGAAAGTCGAGGCTGCACCGGTTGCCAAGCCTGCCGCCGTGAAGCCTGCTGCCGTGAAGCCTGCTGCCGCCAAGCCGGCAGTTGCCAAGCCGGCAGTTGCCAAGCCGGCAGTCGCCAATACCGCTGTGGCCCAACCTGCTGCCGCCAAGCCAGCCGCTGTCAAAGCAGTTGCCGCCAAGCCTGCCGTCGCCAAAGCCGCTGCTGCCAAGCCTGCTGCAACCAAGGCCGCCGCTGTCAAGCCAACCGCCGCAGCTGCCACTAAAGCCACCGCCAAGCCGGTGACCAAAGCTGCCGCCAAGCCAGCAACCGTTAAGCCAGCAGCCGCCAAGGCCGCGCCGAAGGCTGCCGCCAAGCCAGCCAGCAAGCCCGAAGCCAAGGCCGCCGCCAAGCCAGCCGCGAAAGCCGCCGCCAAGGCCGCACCGAAGGGCGCTGCCAAGCCTGCCGTGAAAGCATCGAAGCCAGCAACCAAGCAAGCAACCAAGCCGGCAACTAAGCCGGCAACCAAGCCAGCCGCCAAGACCGCAGCCGTGGAAACCGGCGCCGACAAAACCCGCAAGGACAAGCTGGTGCGCGACAGCTTCACCATGCCCGAGCAAGAGTACGCGGTGCTTGGCCAGGTCAAGAAGACCTGCCTGAAAGCCGGTATCGAGATCAAGAAAAGCGAACTGCTGCGTATCGGCGTGGCGCTGATCAGCCAGATCGATCTGGCCACCCTGAAAAAAGTGCTGGCCAGCCTGCCGCAACTGAAAACCGGCCGTCCAAAGAAGTCCTGATGGAGGAAACACTGATCTGAATACAACAGATCGGCGCATGTCACGGAAATGACATTTTTCTGTCATTTCCTTGAAGTATTCGATGGTTACGCTTGCTTCGTCACCCACACAAAGGATGAAGCATGCAAACCTCGATCTTACAAGCTGCGAACCTCCCGGCGGACGTCCGTCCCGCTTCCGGCAAGCTGGTGCTGAGCATGGCAAGCACGCCGGAAGAGTTGCACGAAGTGCAGCGCCTGCGCTATAAAGTCTTCATCGAAACCATGGGCCTGTCCTCGCTCGAGAGCCCCGATGGCCTCGACAGCGACGAATTCGACGCCTATTGCGACCACCTGATCGTGCGCGATGTCGATACCCTCAAAGTCGTCGGTACTTACCGCCTGCTGAGCGCCACCCGCGCCCGCAAGCTGGGTCGCCTGTATTCCGAAGGCGAGTTCGATCTTGGCCGCCTCAATCACCTGCGCGGCCGCATGGTGGAAGCGGGCCGCGCCTGCATCCATCCCGCTTACCGTGGCGGCAGCGTGATCATGTTGCTGTGGTCCGGCCTGGCCGAGTACATGCGCCGGGAAAATTGCGATTACCTGATCGGCTGCGCCAGCATCAGCCTGGCCGATGGCGGCCATAATGCTGTCGCCGTCTATCAGCAACTGATCGGCAAGCACCTCGCTCCCCTCGAATACCGCGTCACTCCGCACCTGCCTTTCCCGTTCGGCAAGCTGGAAGCGGCGCAAAAGCCTCAAGTGCCAGCGCTGCTCAAGGGCTATATGCGCTCGGGCGCGTGGATTTGCGGCGAACCGGCCTGGGATCCGGATTTCGAAAGCGCCGACCTGTTCCTGATGATGCCGCTGGCGAACCTCGATGCACGTTATGCCCGCCACTACGGCGTGGGCGGCGAGCCGCTGGCAGCGTAACCGCCCCGTCTTTGGCGATACGCCGCCCCTGCCATGTCGGGATGGCGCCTGGCAGGGACCGACCCGGTCCGGTTCTGCGCGGTACAATCGAGCCTTGTACGACTACGCGGGGCGGCAATGAAACTCGACCAGGAAACAGAACGCAGCGGCATCCAGCAGCGCCCGGTGCTGCGCCATCGCGGCATCACGCCCGAGGGCGCCATCGCCACCACCGACCAAGTGGCGGAAGAGCTGCCGGTGGCGCTGGTTTTTAATGGCATCTCGCACGCGGTGATGATGGTCACGCCGCGCGACCTGCAGGCGTTTGCCATGGGCTTTGCGCTGACCGAAGGCCTGGTGGGCAAGGCGTCCGACGTGTTCGATATCGAAGTGCAGGAACACGCGCGCAGCGTGGAGGTGGCGCTGACCATCGCGCAGGAAGACTTCATGCTGCTCAAGCAGCAGCGCCGGTCGATGGCGGGGCGCAGCGGTTGCGGCGTGTGCGGAGTCGAGAGCCTGGAACTGATCGACGTTGCGCCGCCGCGCATCGACGCCGCGCCATTGCACGACGACGTTACGCTGGCGCCGGCCATCGCCCGCGCTGCGGCCGGACTGGGCGCGCACCAGCACCTGATGCGCGCCACCGGCGGTGTCCATGCCGCCGCCTGGTGCGACGCCAGCGGCGCCGTGCTGCGCGTGTGCGAAGACGTGGGCCGCCACAACGCCATGGACAAGCTGATCGGCTACCTGGCGCTCGAGCGCGTGGACATGACCCAAGGCTTTGTATTCATGTCGAGCCGCGCCAGCTATGAGCTGGTACGCAAGGCCGCGCGCCTGAATATTCCGATGCTGGCCACCATTTCGGCGCCCAGCACCCTGGCGATCGACGTCGCGCTGGCAGCCGGCATCAAGCTGGTGAGCTTTTGCCGCAAGGACGATTGCGTCGAATACACTTAACTTTATACCAAGCCGAGATCGCGCCCCCTGGTGCCGAAGATGGTTTCCACCTGACCGCTATTCAAACCGTACATGCGCGCCAGCAGGCCACCGAACATGGCGCGGTATTCGTTGAGCACCGGGTAGTCGCGGTTCTGGAACAGGGTTTTCTGTTCCAGCGCGATCTGCTCGCCGCGCACCGCGTTGCCGCGCACGCCGCCACCGAGCACCCAGTACACCGAGCCGTGCCCGTGATCGGTGCCGCGATTGCCGTTTTCGCGGAAGGTGCGGCCGAATTCGCTGACCACCACCACGACCGTGTCTTTCCATTCCGGCCCCATCTCCTGGGCGAAGCCGGCCAGGCCGCGTCCCAGTTCCTCGAAGCGGTTGGACAGGTAGCCTGCGCCGTTGCCCTGGCCGACGTGGGTGTCCCAGCCGCCCACGTCAACAAAACCGACGTTGTATTTCTCTTTCATCAGCCTGGCGATGCGGCGCGCTTCCAGCTCGAAGCCCTTGGCGGTGATGGCGTTGCGGTTGGCAGCGTCCATTTCGCCTATCATCTGCTTCATCACGTCCTCGCGCACCACGAAACCCTCGCGCACCTGCGACGCCAGCGGACTGCCGTCGTACATGGCGGCGATCATGCGGGCCTGGCGGGCATCGACCTGCGGCTTGCCGAGCGAGCGCAGCGCCATATTGGGCAGCTGCGCCGTGCCCTGCATGATCAGCGGCAGCTGGTCGGTGAACGAAATGGCGCTGGCGCGGTCGGCATTGAGCGTGGTGGCCAGCCGGTTCAAGAAGCCGGAGCGGTAGTTGCGCGTGCCTTGCAGCGGTTGCCCGAGTTCGATGCTGTCCTGGGTTTCGAAGTGGCTGCGCGAGAGGTCCTCGGTGCCGGCAAACGGCACGAACGCCGCTTCGCCGCTGGTAAACAGCGGGTAGATGGTGTCGCGCAGGGCCGGGTGCAAGCCCCAGTCGGCATTGATGGCCAGCGCCGACTTCAAATCGTCGGACGGCTTGGGGATGGCGATGTTGGGCCGCACCTGGTAGTAATATTCGCTCGCGATCGGCACCAGCAGGCTGGTGGCGTCGTAGCCGCCGCGCATGAACACGAACAGCAGGCGGGTTTTGCTGGCCGGTGCGGCCCACAGGTTGCCGGCGGCGGTGGCTGCAAGGGGCAGTGCGGCCAGCGATTTGAGCAGGGTGCGGCGTTCCATGGCGGTCTCCTTGTTCTAACGATGCATCAGTTCCGGTGACGACAGCAGCAGGGTGTTCCATTCCTGCGGCGAGGTTGCCTGTTCCAGTGCCCGGCGCGTGTTCGGCGCCAGGGTTTGCTGCAAGGACTGGTAGTAAAAGGCGCTGGCCAGTTGCGGGAACGCCGCGCGTTCCTGCGGCTGCGGCCCCTCGGTCTTGAACAGTCCCGCGTTGCCCGAGCCGATGGCCTTGGCGATCTCGAACCGGGTGGTCATCTGGCCCGGGCTGGCCCAGCCGGGCTGGGTGAGCGCATAGCCGTCCGGCGTTTGCCGGCCGTACAGCGGCTGCGCCATGCGGTTCAGCCACCCCAGCATGGGTGCGGTGTTGAGCACCACCTTGTCGTCGTAGGTCAGGCGCACGGCCGCGACCACGTAGTGCACCGGGTCCTTGAATTTCTTGCCGAGCGACTCGGCAAACTCGGTCGATGTGAGCATGGTGCGCATGACCGCCGCAATGTCGCCGTCGGACGACTGGAATACCGCAGCCATGCGGGCCACCAGTGCCGGCGGCGGTTCGTCGGCGACGAAATACACGGCCAGCTTGCGGCTGATGAAGCGCGCTGCGGCCGGACTGCGGCACAGGCGGTCGAGCGCCTCGTCCACTTCGGCCAGGCCGCGTCCCTTCACCGGCTGGCCCAGGAACTGCTTGTTGCCGTAGTCGTGGCGGTTGGGATTGAACTCGAACAGGCCGCTGCGCACGTACTGCGACTGCAGTTCCTTTTTTACCTTCGGTGCCGTATCGCCCAGGTTGACCCCGACGCCGGTGAGGATGCGCGCCAGCTCCTGCACGTCGCGCTGGCTGTAGCCGCCGTCCACGCCCAGCGTGTGCAGCTCCATCAGCTCGCGTGCATAGTTTTCGTTGATGCGGTTGGCGGCGTTCTGTTCGTTGTCCAGGTAGCGGATCATGGCCGGATGACGCACGGTGGCGCCCAGCAGGTCGCGGAACTTGCCCAGCGCGTACGGCCGGATCGCGGTTTCTTCGTAGTCGCCCACCAGCGCGCGCAGGTTGTTCTTGCCCGCGTGGACGTTAAAATGGTTCATCCAGAACCACGTCATCTGCTCCTGCAACTGGTTGGGTGAATACAGGTCGCGCAGCAGCGAGCGCGTGGCCGCCTCGCGCGCCAGGTTGTTCATCGCCTGCTGGTAAGCCTTTTGCGCGGCTTTCTTTTCGTCGTCGTCGGCGATCTTGTCGGCGTCCTTGCGCTGTTGCTCCAGGTCCGCCACCAGCTGCGGCAGCGGCTTGCTGGCGATGGTCAAACTGTCGATCTGGGCCTGGGCGGCGGCCGGCAATAATGCCGGGGACGGCCGCAACTGCTGCTCCAGCCACGCATCATAGCCCAGCGCTTGCGCCTGCTGCCAGGTGCCCTGGTTGACGCCCCAGCTGACGCGGTTGACGGCGGCCGGCAATTGCGCGGCCGTGATGCTGGCGGCGCCAGCAGTGCCCGGAGCGCGGTCGCCGGTGGCGGCACAGCCGGCCAGCAGCGTGGTGGCGCCAGCGAAGAGCGTGATGATCAAGGTGCGCATCGTGTTGGTGTTGGTTTGCATGGCGTGTCCCGGAACGCTAATGACGGAAGAGTATGCCAAATTGAAGGCCCTGCTATATTTCTTTTGTGTAGGGTGCAACAAATTGTTACCGGGAGACGGGATGTGTGGGCACTGCCGGGAGATAAAACTGGAGGGGAGAGAGTAATGCAGCTGTCAGCGGGGTTTGGGCTGAAGCATGATCGCATTGGGGGCGCCGGTTACCGCATGCCGGCGCCTGGCATAGCAAGATCAGCGAAGCTGTTCAATGCATTGAGGCGGTCGACAGATCTTTTAATTCACGGATGCTGATATCTGACTTCTCGTGCATCCGCAGCAAAATCGTGGCACCCACTGCCAACTTACGGTGGCGAATTTTGCTGATGATCGGCGGTTGAACTTCCAAAACGCGGCACAATTCTGCATCGTTTTTAAGGTTCATCTTTTCGATCAAAGTATCGAGTAACTTGTTCGGAACAAAACTGGAAGGTTCCAGCGCCCGAGCACGATTCATCGCTTCGATCAGTTCCATCTTTTTTTGCCTTACGTTCATTTTTCGCTCCTCCTTAGCTTAAACGTGAAGAAATGACGTCTTCCCAGCAAGGCTAGCGCTCACACTATTGCTTTGAATGTGGAGCGCTACTCAACATTCTTGTTAACCGTGCAAGTTAGTTCAAATCATACTCCTTTGCGGCCTTGGCTGCAGCGTTTAACAATTGAATTATCTTGTTTATTGCTCAAATGGCTTGACGATTGTTGTTTCTTGTATGCCGCATTTCGATAGTTGTAGGATTTTGTCTGTCATTTCGGCGGCGATGTGCGAATGTGTGACCATGATGGCGCAGGCGCCGGTCGATTTGATCTCGCGGTGGAGCAGTTCCAGGATGCCGTGGGCGGTGTCGGGGTCGAGGTTGCCGGTGGGTTCGTCGGCCAGCACCAAGGCTGGGCGGTGCACCAGCGCCCTGGCAATGGCCACGCGCTGCATCTCGCCGCCGGACAGTTGATGGGGGAAGTCGTCGCCACGCCCGCCCAGGCCCACGGCATCGAGCATCTCGGCCGCGCGCGCCACGGGCAGGCCGTTGAGCAGCAGCGGCAGGGCGACGTTTTGCAGCAAGGTCAGGTGCGGCAGCACGTGGAAGGCCTGGAAAATGAACCCCATGCGCGAACGGCGCAGGCGGGTGGCAGCGTCGTCGTCCAGGCCCGCCATCGGCACGCCGTCGATGATGATGGACGACGTGCTTGCTGGATCGGGCGCATCGAGGCCGGCAATCAGGTTGAGCAGGGTGGACTTGCCCACGCCCGAGTCGCCCATGATGGCCACGAATTCTCCGGCCCGGAAGGTCCACGACAGGTTGGCCAGCACCGGGCGGCCCTGGTACGACTTGGACAGGTTGCGAAGTTCTAACAGGGGCGTGGACATGGGAGCCTAGCGGGTGAGGGCGCGCCGGAGCGCATAGCTGATGGCGTCCACCAGGGCCACCAGTACCAGCATGGCGATGATGACGGTGGCCGCCTGCTGCATCTGGAACAGCGACAGGTGGTATTTGAGCATCTGGCCGAGGCCGCCGGCGCCCACCACGCCCAGGATGGCGGCAGCGCGGATATTGTTTTCCCAGCGGTACAGCGTGTACGACAGCATCTGCGGCAGGGTTTGCGGCAAGGTAGCGTAGAGGAATGCGGCGGCGGCGCTGGCGCCGTTGGTGCGCAGCGTCGCCTCCGGTCCCGGCGGGGCGTTTTCCAGCGAGTCGGCAAACAGCCGGCCCAGCACCCCGGCCGTGTGCGCGGCCAGCGCCAGCGTGCCGCCGAACGGCCCCAGGCCGGCGGCAATCAGCAGGATCGAGGCCCATACCAGTTCGGGAATCGAGCGCAGCACATTGAGCAGGGCGCGCACGGCCGCGCGCGGCGCCTGGCCCAGGCGGCCCGACGCCGGCAGCGCCAGCGCCAGCCCGGCCGCCACCGCCAGCAGCGTGCCCAGAGCCGACATCGACATCGTCTCCAGCGTGGCCCACGCGGTCTTGACCAGGAAGGGCGTGGCGGTTTCCGGCGGCGCGAAGCCGGCCAGCAGTTCGGCGGCGCTGTTGACGGCGTCGAGCGTGAAAAAGTCGCGCCACTTGAGCGGCAGCGACGCGAAGCTGGCCACCACCAGGGCTGCCAACAGCAGCATCACGGCGATGATGGTCCAGTCGCGTGCCGGCGGCTTGGGCATGTGTCGGGTGTCATGCACAGGATTCATCCGAGCCGCCGTCGCAAGATTTTGGAAAACAAATCGGCCAGCGCGACGAGCAGCACGAACACCAGCAGCATCGACGACACCTCGGCCCCGGCCAGCATCTTCATCGATTCGTCCATCCGCTGACCGAGGCCGCCGGCGCCCACGAAGCCCATCACCACCGAGCCGCGAATCGCGCACTCCCAGCGGTACACCGTGTACGACATCAGCTCGGACGCCGATTCCGGCAGCGCGCCGTACAGCAGCGCGGCCAGCCTGCCGCTGCCGTTGGCCAGCAGGGTGTCGGTGCTGTGGGTGTCCGACGATTCGAGGATTTCGGCATACACCTTGCCGAGCATGCCGCAGTAGGTGAGGGCAATGGCCAGCACCCCGGCGGTGGGACCGAAACCGATGATGCGCACGAACAGCAGCGCCCACACCAGTTCCGGCACGCTGCGCAGGACGATCAACAGCCAGCGCACGCCCTGGCGCAGCAGCCGCGCGGGCAGGCGCATGCGGCCGGTGCCCAGCGCCGAGATCGACAGGCGGTCGGTGATGATCAGCGTGGCGGGAATGGCCACCACCAGCGCCAGCGCCAGGCCGGCGGTGGCAATGGCCACGGTTTGCCAGGTCTCGCGCAGCAGCAATTGCAGGAATTCGGCATCGTGCGCGGGCACCAGGAAGTCGGACAGGAAGCGGCCGGTGGCGGACAGGCTTTGCCAATCCCATAAAATCCACGGCTTGAATTCGCTCATCACCAGCATCGGCCACACGATGACCACCGTGAGCAGGCAGGCGACGATGCGCCCGCGCCAGGCCGGGTCGCGGCGCAGCCGCTCTGGTAGCTGATCCGGCAATTGCGCGGACAAGGGGCGGTGCAGCGCGGTCACAGGCAGGCGCCGGCGCCGGGCTTGACCAGCATGGCATCCGCTTCCGGCAGTGCTGCCGGCGCCGGTGCTGGTGCTGAGGGCTCGCCTTGGTACAACTCGGCGATCATCTGTGGCGTGACTTGCGCACGCGGCAGATCGAAGGCGATGCGGCCGGCGCGCAGGGCGACGATGCGCGGAAAATGCGCCAGCGCCAGGTCCACCTGGTGCAGGCTGCATACCAAGGTGGCGTTGCGGGCAGCCGCTTCCTCGCGCAAGGTGGTCAGGGTCAGCTCGGAGAGCACCGGGTCGAGCGCGGACAGCGGCTCGTCCACCAGCAGCGCTTCGGCTGGGGAGAGCAGCAGCCGCGCCAGGCCGCAGCGCTGGCGTTCGCCGCCCGACAGGCGGTCCACGCGCGAATACAGTTTATCGCCGAGGTTGAAGCGCGCCAGCGCCTGCCACGCGCCTTGCGGATCGGCCGGTTTGAACAGCGAAGCCAGTGCGCGCCAGATGCTCCATTGCGGCAAGTGCGCGGCCAGCACCGCCGTCACCACGCGCTGGCGCGGCGGCAGCGGCGGCGTTTGCGGCGCCAGGAACAGGCGCGCACGCAACCGGTGGCGCGCAGCATCGCCGAGCGCCCACGGGTCCTGATCGAACATGGTGAAAGTGCCGCTGGCAGGCTGCTGCGCGCACGCCAGGGTGGCCAGCAAGGTGGTCTTGCCGGCGCCGGATGGGCCGATCAGCGCCAGTTGCTCCCCTTGTTCGATGGTGAGCGAAAGCTCGCGCAGCGCGGGCAGGGGGAGACCTGAACGTGTACCTGAGGATGCGCCGCGATGGCGCACCGTCAGGTGGTGCAAATGGTAGGTCGGCATGCCGGACTAGGATAAAAGCTCTGGATTACTTCTTCAGCAGGCCGGCGTTTTGCGCGGCAGCTTCGATGGCGATGTAATTTTCAGCCTTGGTCGGGATGAACTTCGATGCGCGTTGCAGGTCCATGATCACCTTGTCTTGCGGGTTCTTCGGATCGAGCGCCAGGAAGGCATCGGTCAGCTTTTTCTTGAGATCCGCGTTCATGTCGGTGCGCACGGTCCAGTTGTAGTCGTAGTAGCCGGGGGTGGTGTAGAACACGCGCACCACGCTTGGATCGACCTTCTTCTCGGTCACCAGTTTTTCCCACACCGAGATATTCAAGGCGCCTGCATCGACCTTGCCGCCGGCAACCGCTGCCACGGTGGCATCGTGCGCGCCGGAGAAAGCGATGCGCTTGAGATCGGTGTCGGGATTGATCTTGGCGGCCAGCAGGAACGAACGTGGCATCAGGTGGCCCGAGGTGGACGATTCCGAACCGAAAGTCAGCGTGTGGCCTTTCAGGTCTTCCAGCTTGTTGATGTCTTTCTGGGTGGTGATGAACACCGAACGGAATTTTTCATCTTCGGCACGCTGCACCAGCGGCGTGACCTGGTTCTTGCTGCGCTCTTTCGCTTGCACGAAAGTGAAGCCGCCGAACCACACCATGTCCACTTTCTTGTTGATCAGCGCTTCCACCGAAGCGGCGTAATCGGTCACCGGGGTGAACTCGACCTTCATGCCGATTTTCTTTTCCAGGTAGTCGCCCAGCGGCTTGAACTTGCGCTGCAGTTCGGTCGGTGCTTCATCGGGAATCGCGGACACGCGGAACACGCCGTTGGCCGACTGCGCCTGGGCGAACGCTGCAGAAACCAGCAAGCCGGCGGCCAGCACCGATTTAATCGTGCTCAGGGAGGAAAATTTCATCATGGAAGGCCCTATGGGTGAGTTGGGTGAAACGCCGCACAGTGTTTTTGTGCGTCCCGCCAAATAATGCGTATTCGGCTATGATAACAAAAAGTCGGCTCTTGCCTTGCAGCCTAGTGCAGACCGGCATTACCCCTAAAGGCAGAGCAATCTATGCAGACAACCCGCCCGGAGCATCCCGCGCGCGCCCACGGCAGCGCTGCGGTCATCGCGGAAATTTCCGCCGGCCTGTTGGCCCGCGCCGCCCATACTTCCCCCAAATTCCTGTACGACAGCCTCGGTTCGCGGCTGTTCGAAGCGATTTGCGAGCTGCCCGAGTATTACCCCACCCGCACCGAGGCGGCAATCTTCGAGGCCCATGGCGCCGCCATGGCGCACGACATCGGCACCGGCGTCTCGCTGATCGACCTGGGGGCGGGCAATTGCGCCAAGGCGGCCAGCCTGTTCCCGCTGCTGCAGCCGGCGCAGTACGTGCCGGTCGATATCTCGCGCGACTTCCTTACCGAATCGGTCACGCGCCTGCAACAGCGCTTCCCGCACATCGAGATGACGCCGCTGGGGCTCGACTTTTCCGGCGGCTTCGCGCTGCCCGACAGTGTGCGCTCCAGGCGCCGGTTGTTCTTCTACCCTGGCTCATCGATCGGCAATTTTTCACCGGAACAGGCCATCGCGTTTTTGCACGGCCTGCGCGCCAATGCCGGCGACGATGGTGGCCTGCTGATCGGCGTGGACCTGGTCAAAGACAGCGCAGTACTCGACGCGGCGTATGACGACGCCATCGGCGTCACCGCCGCGTTCAACCTGAACATGCTGCGCCACGTGAACCACCTGGTGGGCGCCGACTTCAATGTGCGCGACTGGCAACACCACGCGTTCTTCAACCCGCACGAGAAGCGCATCGAAATGCATCTGGAAGCGCGCAGTGCCGTCACGGTGCGCTGGCAGAGCCATGAGCGCCACTTCGCCAGCGGCGAGCGCATCCACACCGAAGACAGTTATAAATACACGCGGCAGTCGTTCGTCAGCCTGCTCGAGCAAGCGGGCTTTGCCACCAACCGCGTATGGACCGACGAAAACAACTGGTTTGCCGTGATCTACGCCCGCGTCATCCCCGACTGAGGAAATCCCTGATGGATATGCGCCAGCCGCAAGTAATTTATACGCAACCGAGTGATACGCAACCGAGCGATACGCCACTGGGTGGTACGCAACCGAGCGATTTACCCCTCGATGCGCGCTACAGCGCGGTCCGGGCCCACACGCTGGCGCTGGCCGCGCCGCTCAGCGACGAGGACTGCGGCGCCCAGTCGATGCCCGACGCCAGCCCGGTCAAGTGGCATATGGCGCACACCACGTGGTTTTTCGAGACCTTTATCCTTGAGCGCATGGAGCCGGATTTTGCACCATTCCATCCGGCGTTCCGGGTGCTGTTCAATTCGTATTACAACGGCGTGGGCGACAAACACCCGCGTGCCCAGCGCGGCCTGCTCACCCGGCCCGCCATGGCGCAGGTGCGCGCCTACCGTCACGATGTCGATGCGCGCGTGGCGCGCCTGCTGGCATCCGGACTCGATGCGCAGCAGCGCGCGCAGCTGCACCTGCTGGTCACGCTGGGCCTGCAGCACGAGCAGCAGCACCAGGAACTGATCCTTACCGACGTCAAGCACCTGCTGGCGCAAAGCGCCTTGCTGCCTGCTTACCTCGACGCGCCGCGCCACGCTGAGCCGCCGGCCGCGCCGCTGGCCTGGGTAGATATTGACGGCGGACTGGCCGAAATCGGCCACGCTGGGGAGGGCTTTTGTTTCGATAACGAACTGCCGCGCCACAAGCAATACGTGGCGCCGTTCCAGCTGGCCTCGCGCCTGGTCACCAATGGCGAATACCTGGCTTTTGTTGCCGCCGGCGGCTACTTCAATGCCGCGCTGTGGCTGGCCGAGGGCTGGGACTGGGTGCGCTCGCAGGGTTTGAAGGCACCGTTCTACTGGCGCTGCGACGAGCAGGGCGCATGGACCGAATTCACGCTGCACGGCGAGCAGCCGCTCGATCTTGAACGTCCCGCCACCCACCTGTCACTGTTCGAAGCCGATGCTTATGCGCACTGGACCGGTGCGCGCCTGCCGACCGAGGCCGAGTGGGAAGTTGCAGCCGCGTCGGCGCAGAATTCGCAACTGCAACAGATGTTCGGCCACTGCTGGCAATGGACCAGCAGCAGCTATGCGCCATATCCCGGTTTCCAGGTCGCGCCCGGTGCACTGGGCGAATACAACGGCAAATTCATGTTGAACCAGTACGTGCTGCGCGGCTCGTCGTGCGCCACGCCGGACGGTCACGCGCGCGCTAGCTATCGCAACTTTTTCCCGGCCGGCGCCCGCTGGCAATTCACCGGTTTGCGTCTGGCGCGCCAGGCTTGACCACGTTATCACTCAAATTCACGAGTATTCGCACCAAGAGCGGGGCAACGCTCGATCTTTCGTGCCCGTTCGCTTGCTATTAGCAATCAGGTAAATGATAATTTAATCATCTTTTTAATCGCACCAATCATTTACTTTACTTCTTACCATGCCCATCCACATACGACGATTAACCCCGGCGGACTCTGCTGCCTTCCAGGCGCTGCGTCTTGCTGGCCTGCGCGAAACCCCCAACGCCTTCACCTCCAGCTACGAAGAGGAATGCAACACACCGTTGTCGGTCACGGAAGCCTATTTCGCGTCCGAAGCCGGCCGCAACCGCTTCGGCGCCTTTGACGGCGAGCGCCTGGTCGGTATGGTGGGCGTGGGGCGCGAAGCGCAGATCAAGCTGCGCCACAAGGCTTTCATACGCGGTATGCAGGTTGATATGGCGTATCGCGGCACCGGCGTGGGACGCCAGCTGATGAACCAGGCGATGGAGTGCATTGCTACCATGGAAGGCGTGACCAAGGTCACGCTGGCGGTCACGGTCGGCAATGCTGCCGCGATCCACCTGTACGAGTCGCTGGGCTTCAAGGTGTATGGCCGCGAGCACTGTGCGCTGATCGTCGATGGCGTGCCGTACGACGATATTCTGATGGACAAGAAGTTGACCAACGAAAATGACGAGAGCGATCTGCTCTCGTCAGTGGCATCGTCCGGCTTCGACCAGACGATTTGATCGCTGCCTGATCAGGCAGCGATGGCAGCTTTGGCCTGCGCTGCGTCGATGGCGTTCAACTGGCGGTTCACCGCGCTGAGTACCGCCTTGAACGAAGCCGTCAAAATATTGCTGTCAGTGGCGGCGCCGAACAGGGTCGGACCGTTGGCCAGGCGCAGTTCCACATAGCACGCCGCCTTGGCGTTGGCGCCCGAGCCGATCGAGTGCTCGTGGTAGTCCATCAGCTTGATGTCGAGACCCAGTGCATCGACAAACGCGTCGATCGGACCGTTACCGCCGCCTTTCAGGGCCAGCGCCGCATCGCGGTGGGTGAGGGCGATATCGATCTGTACCGGCTCGTCGCTGGTGGTGTCTTCCACCATCTTGTGGGCGTTGTACGCGTACGGCTGGTTCTGCTCGAAGTATTCGCGGCTGAAGATCTCGTAAATGCCTTCGGCGGTGATTTCCAGGCCGGTCTGGTCGGCCACGGCTTGCACCGCGCGCGAGAACTCGATTTGCAGGCGGCGCGGCAACACCAGGCCGTAATCCTGCTCCAGCAGGTAGGCCATGCCGCCCTTGCCCGACTGGCTGTTGACGCGAATTACGGCGTCGTAGCTGCGACCGAGATCGGCCGGGTCGATTGGCAAGTACGGAATTTCCCACAGCGCGCCATCTTTTTGCTGCGCAAAACCTTTTTTGATCGCATCCTGGTGCGAACCGGAGAAGGCGGTGAACACCAGGTCGCCCACGTAAGGGTGGCGCGGGTGTACCGGCAACTGGTTGCACTCTTCCACGCACTTGCGCACTTCGTCGATGTCGGAGAAATCGAGGCCCGGGTGCACGCCTTGCGTGTACAGGTTGAGTGCCAGCGTGACCAGATCGACGTTGCCGGTGCGCTCGCCGTTACCGAACAGGCAACCCTCGACGCGGTCGGCGCCAGCCATCACGGCCAGTTCGGCCGAAGCCACGGCGGTGCCACGGTCGTTGTGCGGGTGTACGCTGATGATCAGCGAGTCGCGGCGGGCCAGCTTGCGCGACATCCACTCGATCTGGTCGGCGTAGATATTGGGCGTGCTGCACTCGACCGTCGAAGGCAGGTTGATGATCATTTTCTTTTGCGGCGTCGGCTCCCAGATGGCGGTGACGGCGTCGCAGATATGCTTGGAGAAATCGAGTTCGGTGGTGGAGAACGATTCCGGCGTGTACTCGAAACCCCAGTCGGTTTGCGGATGCTGCTTGATCAGTTCCTTGACCAGCTTGGTGCCGGTGGTGGCGATATTGGTGATTTCTTCACGCGACATGCCGAACACCACTTTACGGAACACCGGCGCCACCGAGTTGTACAGGTGGATGATGGCGCGCTTGGCGCCTGCAGCCGATTCCACGGTGCGACGGATCAGTTCATCGCGCGACTGGGTCAGCACGATGATGGTGACGTCGTCGGGAATGCGGTTTTCATCGACCAGGCGGCGCACGAAGTCGAAATCGGTTTGCGAGGCGGACGGGAAGCCCACTTCGATTTCCTTGAGGCCCACCTTGATCAGCAGGTCGAAGAAGCGCAGCTTTTTCTCGATGCTCATCGGCTCGATCAGCGCCTGGTTGCCGTCGCGCAGGTCGGTGCTCATCCAGATCGGCGGCTTGCTGATCACGTTATTGGGCCATTGACGATCCGACAACTGGATGGCGGGGAAGGCGCGATATTTCGCTGCTGGGTTCTGCAACATCATGGGGTGCTCCTGGGTCTCAAATTTTGGAAAGTGCTGTGCCGGCGGATAGCTGGCGCGGTGTGGCGGGCGGCTGCCGGGCGGCCACGGAACGCTAGGCCAGGCAACCGATCGGTAGCTTTAGCAGTAGCTTAGCGAAAAAATCGCCAGTGCGGGATGGAGCATGGGTAGCCGTGGTCAACATCGGTGCAAACTTTCCTGGATTTGGGGAGACTGTGTGGCTTATGGCCGACACGGGTACAGCTGAACGCTAATTAAGCGTGTGCAGGTAGGCGCGCTGCCAGCGATAGGGCGCTAGCCAACGGCAACAGGAAAGCGGATAGGTGCAGATGCGAAGTCATGCCCTAAATGTACGAGATTGCAAGCCCCGCTGTCAAGGATTTGTTAAGTCGATTCAAACGAGAAGCCGGGCGGATACTGGTGGAAGCCGTCGAAATCGGCTTTGCCGATCGGCACCCCGGCCTGGCGCGCGATGGCGTACACCATCGCGTAATGGAAAAAGAAGTTGGGCACCGCGTACAGCAGAAAATACTCGTCACCGTCGAGCGCCACGCCCGCGAACCCGGCCGTTGTATTCACGGCCGGCGCCGGCGCCAGAAAATCCGCGTCCGGAATCGCCGCCAGGTACGCCAAGGTGGCATCGAGCTGCGCGTGCACGCTGGCAAAGCTGTCGTGCCCGCTGGCGAACGAGACGATTTCGCGTCCAGCCAGCGGGCACGTGGCGCGCAAGGTAAAACCGATCGCGGTGCGGGCCTGTTGCAGCAGGGGAAACATAGTGGGATGCAGCCTGGCCTCGCCGATACCAGTATCGAAGTGCTCGACCAACAGCAGCATCTGCTTCAACTGCGCCAGGTAGTGCAAAAACAATTTGGCAGGCACCATCACCGCTCCACGATAATTTTCAGGCGATATTACAGCAACAGGCCACCGGAGGCTTCGATACGTTGGCCCGTGATCCAGCCGCTGCCGCCGAGCAGCAGCGCGGCGGCGGTGGCGCCGATGTCGTCGGGCATTGCGGTGCGGCCCAGGGCGGTCATGGCGGCCAGTTGCTGGTTCAGGGCGCTGTCGTCGCGCACTGCGCCGCCGCCGAAGTCGGTTTCCACCGGGCCGGGCGCCAGCACGTTGACGCTGATGCCGCGTGGTCCCAGTTCCAGCGCCATGTAGCGCGAGAGCACGTCGATGCCGCCCTTGGCCGAGGCATAAGCAGCGTAGCCCGGGAAGGTAAAGCGCGCCAGGCCCGACGACGTGTTGAGGATGCGGCCGCCATCGGCGATCAGTGGCAGCAGTTTTTGCGTCAGGAAGAACGTGCCCTTCAAATGGGTGTTGATCATCAGGTCGAACTGTTCCTCGGTCGTGTCGGCCAGCGCGGCGTTGATGCCGCCGCCGGCATTGTTTACCAGGAAGTCGAGCTGTTGGCGCTGCCAGTTGGCCGCCAGCGCGCTGCGTACCTGCTCGGCAAAGCCGGCGAAGCTGGCGGCTGTGCCGACATCGAGTCGCAACGCTACGGCGCGGCGGCCCAGCGCCTGCACGTCGGCTACCACGTCGGCGGCCTGCGCCGCGCCGTTCAGGTAGGTGATGATGACGTCGACGCCCTGGCGGGCCAGGTGCAGCGCCGTGCTGCGTCCCAGGCCACGGTTGGCGCCAGTGATCAGCGCGATGCGCTGGCGCGGGAGTTCGGTCGATGCGGTGGTGGTCATGGCAATTCCTTGGACAGTGAGAGAGGTAATCACTGTACCGTTCTGACTATCGTCGATAAACCGGTTTAAAATGAAATCACTGTTATGCATGGAAGAACAATGATGGACTTGTCCGAGTTGAGGATATTTTGCCGGGTGGCCGAACTGGGCAGTTTTACCCGGGCCGCCGAGCAGCTGGGGATGGCCAAGGGCCGTGTCTCGACCGTGGTGCAGGCGCTCGAAGGCAAGGTGGGCGGGCGGCTGCTGCAACGGACCACGCGCAGCGTACGGCTCACGCCCGAAGGTGAATTGTTCCTGGTGCGCTGCAAGGAACTGCTGACCGATGCCGAACAACTGCAGGGCATGTTCCAGCTGGCCGGCGGCGAAATTCGGGGCAGGGTCCGCATCGACATGCCCAACCTGTTCGCCCAGGAAATGGTGATGCCGCACCTGCCTGCGCTGCTGGCAGCCCATCCCCTGCTCGACCTGGGCATCAGCACCAACGACCGCCGGGTGGACATGGTCCGTGAAGGTTTCGATGCGCTGATCAGGCTCGGCCCGCTGCCCGACTCCGACCTGGTGGCGCGGCCACTGGGTTCGCTGGTCATGGGCAACTTCGCCAGCCCGGCCTACCTGGCCAGACACGGCATACCGCACACGCCGGCCGACCTGGCCAGCCACCGCCTGGTGTACTACGCGAACAACCTGCGCAACGAGGAAGCGGCGCTGCTCTGCATGGTGGATGGGGCGCCGCAGGCGGTGCCCATGCGCAGCGCGCTGGCGGTCAATAATTCGGCCTTCATGCAGGCGGCCTGCCTGCACGGCCTGGGCATCATGCCGGGCGCGCTGCCTACCAATCGCCGGCTGATCGAGAGCGGCCAGCTGGTGGAGGTGCTGCCGGCGTTCCGCCTGCCCCCTTTGCCGGTAACGCTGCTGCTGCCGCAGCGCCGCCACCTGGCGCCCAGGGTGGACATGGTGCTGAACTGGATTGCACGCGTGATCCGGCCATCGATGCAGGATTTACCGGTGACGCCGGCAGCGCTGGTTTGAGCGCCAGCTTGCCGGTTTAACGGACGGCCTGGTTGACGGTTTCAGCGACCCTTACGCGCGGCGCGCCCTGCGCCATGCGGCCGATCACGGCAGCTTCGCCAAAGCCTTCGCGCGCAAACAGCGCCAGCACGTCGTCGACGCTGGCCGCATCGCACGACACCAGCAGGCCGCCCGAGGTTTGCGGGTCCGTGAGCAGCGCGTGGCGCGCGGCCGAAATCGTCGGCGCCAGGTCCACGTCCTTGCCGTACGCCTCCCAGTTGCGGCCCGAAGCGCCGGTGAAGTAACCGTCGGCCGCCAGCTGCTCCACGCCGGGCAGCAGTGGGATGGCGTCCATGTCCAGCTGCGCTTCGAGCTTGGCGCCGCGCGCCAGTTCCAGCAGGTGGCCCAGCAGGCCGAACCCGGTCACGTCGGTCATCGCGTGCACGCCGGCCATGTCGGACAGCGCCTTGCCCGGCTTGTTGAGCTTGGTGGTGTTGGCAATCATGGCGGCGTAGCCGCTTGCGTCGAGCTTGTCTTTCTTGAGCGCGGCCGACAGCACGCCCACGCCCAGCGGCTTGCCCAGGATGAGCACATCGCCGGCGCGCGCATCGGCATTGCGCTTGATTTTCGACGGGTGGATCAGCCCCATCACCACCAGGCCGTAGATCGGCTCCACCGAATCGATGGTGTGGCCGCCGGCGATCGGAATGCCCGCCTCGGCGCAGATCGATTCGCCGCCCTTGATGATCTGGCCGATGGTCTCCACCGGCAGCTTGTTGATCGGCATGCCGACCAGCGCCAGCGCCATGATCGGCGTGCCGCCCATCGCATACACGTCGGAGATGGCATTGGTGGCGGCGATGCGGCCGAAGTCGTACGGATCGTCGACGATCGGCATGAAGAAATCGGTGGTGGCGATCAGCGCCTGCTCGTCATTGAGCAGGTAGACGGCCGCATCGTCGGCGGTCTCGATCCCGACCAGCAGTTCTTTCGGCACCGGGAAGCCGCTGGAATTCTTGAGGATCTCGGACAGCACGCCGGGCGCGATCTTGCAGCCGCAGCCGCCGCCATGCGAAAAGGAAGTCAGTTTGATAGCGTCATTGCTCATGGTTTGTTTCCTTTTTGAGGGTTCAGCAGATTATCCACCAACGCGAGCAATGCTGCCCGCTCGGCCGCCGGCGCAAACAATGGCGCCCGCGCCGCACACTGGTCGCGCAGCAGCTGGTGGAAATCGGGTTCTTCGATGGTGCGGTCGATCAGGCGCGCCAGCGCGGCGGCGCCGCCGGGCGGGAAGTAGCCGGCATAGTCGGCGCCCAGCATGCCGCGGTTGCCGTCGATGTCGCTCGCCAGCACCGGCACGCCGGCCGTCACCGCCTCGATGATGACGTTGGCGCCGCCTTCCATGTGCGAGGTGAGGGCCATCGCGTGGCAGCGTTTCAGGCGCTGGCGGGTGGCGGCATGGGCCATGGGGCCCAGCCAGCGGTAGCGCGGCTCGGCCAACGCGGTTGCCTGCGCGGCCGTGGCCAGCTCCGGTTCCAGTACGCCGCCGATATGGACCAGGCGCGCGGCCGGCGCCCGCACCAGCTTCGCTGCGCGCATGAAGGTGAGCGGATCTTTTTCATGGCGTAAATGCCCCACCATGGCGATGTCGAACCGCCGGCGCGCCGTGGCGGGCAGCGGCGCGAGCGCGGGCGCGGACTGGTAGATCACGTGGGCGCCGGCGCGCAGCGCCTCGGGCAGCAGCATGCGACCGGCCGGCTGCAGCAGCACCAGCGCGGTGGCCTGCACCAGCGCGCGCCGGGCCTCGGCATCGACCGCGATGTCGCGATAGAGGTCGGTGCCGGTCAACAGCAGCAGGGAAGGGCGGTCGGGCCAGGCGCGCGTCCACGCGTCGAGCGATGGCGCCGAGCGGCGTGCGTGCAGCGCGATCAGCAGGTCGGGTGGCGGCGCGCGGTGGCCTGACGTTACGCCGGTGGCGTGGACAACAGCCGCACCACCGGCGCCTGCCGCCGGCCACTGCTGCGCCAGCGTCACCCGGTAATGCGCGCGCAAAAACCTGGCCCAGCGGCTGGCGCTTTGCCAGTTGCCGTTGTTGGCGCCCGCCGCAGCGGGGCCGGCGATCCAGATATGCTGTCGTGGCTTCAAAGGTTTTCCCGTTACAATCGCCGCATGAATACCAGCCCCTGTTCGTTCCGGACCGCCACGCCGCAGCAGCTCGCGCAGTCACTCCGACTGGCCCGCGATTATACGCTGCGGCTGTTCGACTGCCTTGCCGCCGCCGGCATGGATGCGCCCGCGCGCGTGCCTTACCTGCGCACGATTAATCCGCCGCTGTGGGAACTCGGCCACACGGCCTGGTTTGCCGAATGGTTCATCCTGCGCGAGGCCACGTCCAGCCACCCGGCCGACGGCAACGGCAATTGCCTGCTCACGCGCGGCGACGACTGGTTCGACTCGGCGCTGGTGCCGCACCGCAGCCGCTGGACGCTCGACCTGCCGCCTCCCGCGCAGCTGAAAACCTATTGTCGCGAAGTGCTCGACCGGGTGCTCGACAAGCTCGCGCGCGAACCGCATGCCGACGCGGCGCTGTATCCGTACCGGCTGGCGCTGGCGCACGAAGACATGCACGGCGAAGCGTTGCTGTACACCTTGCAGACGCTGGGGCTGGCCGCGCCGCGCGACCTCCTGCCGGCAGCGCCGGACTTCAAGCCCGGCTACGCACCATCGGAAATCCGCCTGGCCGGCGCGGCGTTCGAGCTGGGCACCAACGGACCTGGTTTCGTGTTCGACAACGAACGCCAGGCGCACCGGTTCGACCTCGCGCCGTTCGCCATCGACAGCGCGCTGGTGACCAACGCCCAATTCGCCGCGTTCGTGGACGACGGCGGGTATGACAACCGGCAGTTCTGGAACCAGGAAGGTGCTGTGTGGCTGCTGCGCCAGGACCGCAGCGCGCCGCGCTACTGGCACCGCGATGGCGCCCAGTGGCGCACCGTGCGCTTCGGGCAGGCGGCAGACCTCGACGGCGCCGAGCCGGTACGCCACATCACCCTGCACGAAGCACTGGCTTATTGTGCCTGGGCGGGACGGCGTTTGCCGACCGAAGCGCAATGGGAGTTTGCTGCGATGTCCGGCCACCCGGCGTTTCGCTGGGGCCAGTTGTGGGAATGGACGGCTACGCCGTTCGAGCCGTACCCGGGTTTCGAGGCGGACCGGTACCGCGAGTATTCGCAGCCATGGTTTTCCAGCCACCAGGTGCTGCGCGGCGCCTCGTTTGCGACACCCGCGCGGTTTGTCTCGGCGCGCTTCCGCAATTTCTACACGGCCGAGCGCGACGACATGTTCGTGGGATTGCGCACCTGCTCCTTGCCGCGCTGAGCGGCGCCAAGGCGCAGGTGGTGTGACAACGTTTAGATCAGCGATTCGCCCAGTTCGACCAGGTCGTCAGCGTATTCCGATTCGATCAGCTCTTTACGGGCCACACCGCTGCGGAATGCCGCAGTGGCGATTTTCGGCGTGACGCCGCGCAGCAGGCGCGGGTCCAGCAGGCCAGGCACCACGTAGTCCTTGCCGAAGCGGGCATCGCTGCGGGCCATGTCGGCCAGCGCCACCACGCAGGCGCGCTTCATTTCCTGATTGATGGTCGAAGCGCCGCAGTCGAGCGCCGCGCGGAACAGGTAAGGGAAGCACAGCGCGTTGTTGATCTGGTTCGGATAGTCCGAGCGGCCGGTGGCGATGATCGCGTCGGGCGCCACTTCGCGCACCAGTTCCGGACGCAGTTCCGGTTCCGGATTGGCCAGCGTGAAGACGATCGGGTGCGGGTTCATGGCCACGATGTCGGCTTGCGACAGCACGCCCGGACCGGACACGCCCAGGAACACGTCGGCGCCTTCCATCACTTGCGACAGCGTGGTGAATGGCGTGTCGCGCGCCCACGCGGCTTTTTCGCCGTCCAGCGGACGCACGGTGGACAGCACGCCCTTGCTGTCGCATACGAAGATATTGTGCTTTTGCGCGCCCAGGTCCACCAGCAGTTCCAGGCAGGCCATGGCGGCAGCGCCGGCGCCCGAGCACACGATTTTCACGGTGGCGATATCGCGGCCGGTCATTTCGATGGCGTTGAGCATGCCGGCGCCAACGACGATGGCCGTGCCGTGCTGGTCGTCATGGAAGACGGGAATCGGCAGGCGCTCGCGCAGCTTGCGCTCGATGTAGAAGCACTCGGGCGCCTTGATGTCTTCGAGATTGATGCCGCCGAAAGTAGGGTGCAGCGAGGCGATGATCTCCACCAGCTTGTCGGGATCGGCTTCGTCGATCTCGATGTCGAAGGCGTCGATGCCGGCGAACTTCTTGAACAGGACCACTTTGCCTTCCATGACCGGCTTGCCAGCCAGCGCGCCGATGTTACCGAGACCCAGCACAGCGGAACCGTTGGTGATCACGCCCACCAGGTTGCGCTTGGCGGTGTACTCGTAGGCCTTGGCCGGCTCGCGGGCGATTTCCATGCACGGCGCAGCCACGCCCGGCGAGTAGGCCATCGCCAGGTCTTCCTGGGTGGCGACGCTCTTGGTCACTTCGATGGCGATCTTGCCGGCGCGGCCGGCACGGTGGTAGGCCAGTGCTTTCTGTTCAATGGTGCTCATGGTTTCCTTATCGTGTATGTACAACTTATTATTAAAAGCGTTTTTTAAAGCGAAAAACGCCTGCACGGGCGTGAACCGGTGCAGGCGCAATGTGAAGCTGTTCGTTACATCAAGGGTACAGACCGCGAACTTCGCGGGCCTGCAGCACCCGGGTGCAGGCAAGAATGAAGGTCGCGGTGCGCAGCGTTACCTTCTTCTCCTGCGACACGGCCCATACAGACTTGAAGGCGTCTTGCATGATGTGCGTCAGGCGGGCGTTGATTTCGTCCTCGCTCCAGAAGAAGCTCGAGAAGTCCTGTACCCATTCGAAGTATGACACAGTTACGCCGCCGGCGTTAGCCAGCACATCGGGCACGATCAGCACGTCCTTGTCGGTCAGGATGTCGTCCGCTTCCGGCGTGGTCGGGCCGTTGGCGCCTTCCAGGATGATCTTGGTGCGGATGCGCGGTGCGTTTTCCGCCGTGATCTGCTGTTCCAGCGCGGCCGGAATCAGGATGTCGGACTCGATGCCCCAGAACGCGTCGCGGTCCAGGAACGCTTCGGCGCCGGGGAAGCCGGTAACGCTGCCCACTTCGGCCACGTGCTTGTGCAGCTGGGCGATATCGAGGCCGCCCTGGTTGACGACGGTGCCGGTATGGTCCTGCACTGCGATCACCTTGGCGCCGGCGTCCGCAAACATGGTGCCGGCCACGCCGCCCACGTTGCCGAAGCCCTGGATCGCGACCCGGGCGCCTTCGATGGCCACGCCGCGCTGTGCTGCCGCTTCGCGGCCCACCACGAATACGCCACGTCCGGTCGCTTCGCGGCGGCCCAGCGAGCCACCGAGCGAGATCGGCTTGCCGGTCACCACGCCGGTGGACAAGTTACCTTCGATCATGGCGTACGAGTCCATCATCCAGGCCATCACCTGTTCGTTGGTGTTGACGTCCGGTGCCGGGATGTCCTTGTTCGGTCCGATGATCAGGCTGATTTCGCTGGTGTAGCGACGGGTGAGGCGCTGCAGTTCGTTGCGCGACAGTGTTTTCGGATCGACGCGGATACCGCCCTTGGCGCCGCCGTATGGCACGTTGACCGCCGCGTTTTTCACCGTCATCCACGCCGACAGCGCCATCACTTCCGACAGCGTCACGTCCTGGTGGAAGCGCACGCCGCCCTTGCCCGGACCACGCGACATATTGTGCTGCACGCGGTAACCCTCGTAGTGCGAGATGGTGCCGTCGTCACGTTCGATCGGCACGTCGACCGTCAGGATGCGCTTGGGGCGCTTGAGGGTTTCCACCCAGCGCGACAGCGAGCCGAGATGCGGCGTCACGCGGTCGATCTGCTGCAGATAGACGCCCCATGGACCCAGGTCGTCGGGATTGAGGTAGGAAGGCAATACGTGCTGCTGGTGCGCGGTGGTCATGCGTGTGCTCCTGTGGATTCGTCAAGAATTCGTTATATTGGAACCGGGCTTGTGGCGTTGTTCCAGTGTGTCGAATCATAGGACTGCGCCGCAGGAGCGGCCAATGCCGTCTGCGCATCCGGTTATGCAAAAGACGCATAGTTACATTATTTTTACTATCTTTGCGGTTATCTCTCCGAGGCCGGCACGCGCCGGCGCGGCGCCTTCTCGTTCTGGCGCTGCTCGAGGAAATCCCACAGGCGGCCCACGATGGCCTTGCCGCGCCGCTGGGCCGAAGGACGTTCGCGGTACAGGCGGATATCCATCTCGATTTCCCAGTCGGCGCTGTTGTTGTCGGCCCGCGCCAGCTGCTTTTGTTTGAGTTCACGCGTGACCGCCGACTCGGGTAAAAACGCGATGCCCCGGCCTTCGAGCGCCATCATCTTGAGACCTTCGGCCATGTCGGTTTCGTAGTGGGGTTCCAGGTGCAGCGGCGGTTTGGCGTCGCCGAGGATCAGTTCCACCATGCGGCCCAGGTACGCGTTGTTGGTGTACGAGAGGAACGGCAGCGGCGCCTTGCGGGTGCCGGGCAGCACGAACTCCGGCACGCGGTTCTTGTCGCAGCGGGCGTAGGCGCGCAGCGATTCGCGGCCCAGCACCAGCATGTCGTAGCGCGACGGGTCGAGCTGTACCGGTTGGCGCGGATGGTGGTAGCACAGCAGCAGGTCGCAGCCGCCTTCCACCAGTTGCAGCACGGCGTCGTGGACGTTGACCGCCATCAGCCGGCTGTTGATCGGTGCAAAATCGGTTTCCAGCGCAGTGAGCCACTTGGGCACGAACGTCAGCGACAGCGTGTGCGGCACGGCCAGGTCGATGCTGTTTTGCGCGGCCGCGCGCTTGGAGCGCAGCATGTCGCGCGCGCCGTTGATCTGCGCCAGCATCTCCAGCGCCTGTTCATAGAACACGATGCCGGCCGGGGTCAGGCGGGTGGGGTACGACGTGCGGTCCACGAGATCCGTGCCGAGCCAGTTTTCCAGCGACTGGATGCGGCGCGAGAACGCCGGTTGCGTCACATGGCGCAGCGCGGCCGAGCGGCTGAAGTTATTGGTCTCCACCAGCGAGATGAAGTCTTCGAGCCATTTGGTTTCCATGGCGATCCTCTCGTGTGCAGGTCAGGAATTGGACGCGTTCATGCCGGCGATCAGGCCCAGCGCCGTGCTCATTTCGCTCAACTGCGCTGGCGGGCAGCTGCGCAGCAAATCACGGCTGATCTGCTCCGCGACTACCACTGCGTTGTCCAGCAGCTCGCGCCCGGTGGGCGTGATGGCGGCGTAGGCCACGCGGGCGTCGCGCGGGTCTTGCTGGCGTTCGACCAGGCCGATTTTTTCCAGCGGCAGCAGGGTGCGGGTGACGCCGGAGGCGGTCAGGCCCTGGCGCTCGGCCAGGTCCACCCGGCGCAGGCGGCCGCCCGGCGCGCGGCTCAGGTAGTGCAGCAGCATGAAGTCGCCAAAACTGATGCCGTGGTAGCCGCCCAACACCTGGTCGAGCCGGCGTACCAGCGTGGCTTGCGCGCGGGCCAGGCGCAGGGTGAATTCCAGGCTGGGCGCCACTGGCGGATTGTCGTGTTCCATCACTTGCTCCTCGATTTGCTTGTAAATTCTTTGAATATTACGTGATTAATGCTTGAGTAAGCAAGTAATTATTTGTTTATTCGTTACGGCAAGATGGCTATGATAACGTTTTCATAAACCTATAATATCCGGGGACACCACCATGCACATGGGTACTACCGAAATTTTCCTGATCGCGATGCTGCTGATTTTTGCCGTGCCCTACCTGATCTGGCGAGTGGGCGGCACCGACTATTACGCACCGCTGGTGATCGTGCAAATCATCACCGGCGTGATCCTCGGGCCCGGCATCCTGGGTCGCGCCTACCCCGAGTACTACACCTTCGTGTTCAATCCCCAGGTGGTGCAGTCGCTCAACGGCATCGCCTGGTGGGCGGTGATGATTTTCGTGATGCTGGCCGGGATCGAACTCGATCTGAAAAAGGCGTGGGAGCACCGGCGCGAGAGCACGATTACCGCCAGCCTGGCGCTGGGCACGCCACTGCTGTTCGGCTGCATCGCCGCCGCCGGCATGCTGGGCTTTGCCGGCTGGATCGGGCCCAGGGCGCAGTCGTGGCAGTTCGTGCTGGGCGTGGGCATGGCGTGCGCGGTGACGGCGCTGCCGATCCTGATCCTGCTGATGGAAAAGCTCGAGATCCTGCGCGAGAACATCGGCCAGCGCATCCTGCGCTACGCCAGCCTCGACGACATCGCCATCTGGGCGGTGCTGGCCGTGATCATGCTCGACTGGGACCGCGTCACGCGCCAGCTGGGTTTTATCGTGGTGTTCATCGTTGCCACCCGGCTGTTCCGCATGTTGATGGCCAGGCTCGAGGAGCGCGACCGCTGGTTTGTCGCGCTGATCTGGCTGGTGGCGGTATCGTTCGCGGCCGACTGGGCCGGCTTGCACTACATGGTGGGCGCGTTCCTGGCCGGCGCCGTGATGGATGCGCACTGGTTCGCCCAGCAGCGGCTGGACTTCATGCGCCAGACCGTCCTGATCACCATCATGCCCGTGTACTTCCTCAGCGCGGGCCTGCGCACCAACTGGGCGGTGGGCGGATCGGCCGTGTTCATCGCGGCGGCAGTGCTGCTGGCGGCGTCGTTGTCGGGCAAGCTGATCGGCACGCACATCGCCGGCCGTATCCTGAAATGGGGTCCGGGCGAAGCGTCCATCATCGGCTGGCTGTTGCAGACCAAGGCGCTGATCATGATCATCTTTTCCAACATCCTGCTCGACAAGGGCCTGATCACCAACGAGACCTTTACCGCGCTGCTGTTGATGGCCATTGCCAGCACCATGCTGACGGTGCCGATGGTGTATCCAAAATTGCGGCGCGCGGCGCAGTTGATCGTCAAAACCAGCTGATATAATTATGGGATGAACGAACCTATCCAAACCCCACAACAGCCTGCGCTGCCAGATCGCCTGTCGATCGACCCGCGCAGCCCGCACCACGTTGCCGCCGTGTTCGAACACGAAGTTGGCATCACCTTCAACGGCAAAGAACGTATGGATGTCGACGAGTACTGCATCAGCGAAGGCTGGATCAAAGTACCAGCCGGCAAGGCAGTCGATCGCCGCGGCAACCCGATGCTGATCAAGCTCAAAGGCGCGGTCACCGCGTTTTACAAGTAAGCAGATACCGCTTATTCAAGAAGCCACCTCGGGCAACCGCAGGTGGCTTTTTTTATCCCGGCTTGCGTCCGCTGCCGGGCGCGCGGCGGGGCACGGTGTCGCCATATTCTTCCCACCACGCCATCAGCGCCGCAATCGTGGGCCCCAGTCCCAGCGCCTTGTCGGTGATCGCATATTCCACGCGCGGCGGCACTTCCGCAAATACCGTGCGCGTGACCAGCCCGTCGGCCTCGAGCTCGCGCAACTGGGCTGTCAGCATGTGCTGGGTGATGCCGGGAATGGCCCGGCGCAATTCGCCGAAGCGGTGCAGGCGCTGGTGCAGCAGCCACAGGATTTCCAGTTTCCACTTGCCTGACAGCAGAGAAAATGCGCGGCGCATTTCCTCGTGCATATTCAGCTCGGCTCCCTCAATACTATGGTTTTCCATACTAACCCCTTGATTTTCATCCTACTTGTGAAGATCAATGCTATACGAGATGATGACTGCATGCCATGGGGCGACGACAAATTTCGCCGCCGTGGCCAACATCTTTTTGGGAGAACAGCATGGGTCGTCTGGATGGGAAAGTTGCAGTGGTAACGGGGGCAGGACGTGGTATCGGCCGCGCCATCGCACGATTGTTCGCCAGCGAAGGCGCGCGCGTAGCGGTGGTTTCGCGCACGCCCGACAATGTGCGGCAGGTGGTTGCGGAAATCGAAGCGGACGGCGGTGTGGCGCTGGGCGTGGTGTGCGATGTGGCCGATGCGGCGCAGATCGGACCGGCAATGGCGCGGGCGGCGGGCGCCTGGGGGGGCATCGACATCCTGGTCAACAATGCTTTCGATCCGTCAGTGGTGACGGCGCCGGTGCTCGACCTCTCGGTCGAGCAATTGCAGCGCAATTTCGACATGGGCCCGATCGCCTACCTGCGCACCATGCAGGCGTGCTACCCGTACCTCAAGGCGAGCGGCGCCGGGCGCGTGATCAATTTCGCTTCGCTGGCAGGCGTGTCCGGCATGACCGGTTACGGCCCTTACAACATGGCCAAGGAGGCGGTGCGGGCACTGACCAGGACCGCCGCGCGCGAGTGGGGCGCCGATGCGATTACCGTCAACAACCTGTTGCCGATGGCCGATACCTGGGGTGCGCCGGAGAAGCCGCCGCCGGGCAGCGTGCTGGGGCGCTGGGGTTCGCCGGAGCACGACATCGCGCCGGTAGCGTTATTCCTGGCAAGCAAAGATGCGCAATTTATGACCGGTTACAGCCTGACGCCTGATGGCGGCATGATTATCGACAGCGGCCGGTAAGCCTGACTCGAGCCCCGCACCTGGTGTGCGGGGAAGGGACCACTGTTAATTGGCGAGCTGCTGCTTTGGCGGCGCATCGCGCAGTTTATCCAGCATTTGCAGCGTGTTCGGCTGCAAGTTCATGATGCCGTGATAGGCGCAATACTCGCAAAACGCTTCTTCAGGGCTCATGGCGATAATCGTCGCATCCGAGTGGCCACGGCGGCGCAGGGCGCGCAGGCAGGCTGCATCCATATTCCTGGGGTTCATGCACTTACTCCATTTCGAGATATCAGTTAATCGTCTAATGCCCGGAATTATAAATGAAATAGTGCTACATGGAAACTTTATTGAACTTTTTTATATGTGATTTGAATGTAGTGAAACTCTGGTCATATTTGATCATGCGGCAGTAGTGTGCGTTAGCGCACATCCGTTACGGCCGTGCCGGGGCGCGCCGGTCGAGCAGGCGCACCAGCACCAACGAGCCGAGCGACGTCGCCACCATCAAATAGCCGATCACATCGAAGTGTTGCAGGCGGCCATCGGCGCCCTGGCTGACGATGTGTCCGGCCACCACCGACGCCACGCCGCCGGCCAGTTGCTGGAGCGACGCGCTGATGGCGTTGAAGGCGCCGCGCTGGGTGGGCGGCGGGATCGAGGCGGCCAGCGCCTGGAACGGGATCATGCGCGAGAAGATCCCCACGAACATGATGGCGTTGAGCACGATCAGCACCGGCAGCGAAATCCGCGGCAGGTGGGTATAAATCACCACGGTAACGATCGAGACGATGGTGCCGAACAAAAACACCGGAAACTTGCCGCGCTTGTCCGCGATGCGGCCGATCATCGGCCCGGCAAAAATGGTGCAGATGCCGGTGACCAGGTACACGGTGGGCAAATGCTGCATGTCGATGCCGAGGTTGTTGACGATGTAGGCGCTGCTGAACGGCATCAGCATGAAGCCGCCCATGGTCAGCAAGGCGGTGGTGGCAAACGCCAGCAGGTGGTGCGGCACTTTGACCGTGTGATACAGGTGCATCCAGGGGCTGTGTTCCTGCGGCTTGCCCAGGTGGGCATTGACCGGCTCCATCTGCCACGCCACCACCAAGCCGCCAACCAGGCCGAAAGCGGCCAGCGCCAGGAACGGCACATGCCAGTCCCAGTGGTTCGACAAATAAATGCTGATCGGGATGCCCAGCACCTGGCTGGCGGCAAACGCGGTCTGGATCAGCCCCATCACGCGGCCCCGCATGGAAGGTGCGAACAGGTCGGTGGCAATCGCCAGCACCACGGATCCGATCACGCCGCCGAACAAGCCGGTCACCACGCGCGCGATTACCAGCGCTTCGAAACTCTGCGCCAGTCCGCACCACACGGTGCCGAGGATAAAGCCCGTATAAAAGAACAGCAGCAGTTTTTTGCGGTCGTAACGGTCGGCAAATCCAGCCGTAAGCAAGCCGGAAATACCGGCGCTGAACGCGTACGCCGACACCACCAGGCCGAATTCGGCCGGACCGATGGCAAGCGCCGGCATGATCACCGCGCCCAGCGGCGACATGATCATGAAGTCGAGGATCACGGCAAACTGCAGGAAGGCGAGCAGGGCGACGACGATTTTCTGGTAGCGAGAAAACGCTGGGGTTGCTGGCGATTTTATTGTTGTTGGCATGGCTGGCTTGGTTGAATGCTTGGTTAAGTGCTAGTTGGTGGCGTCGGCTTTATTGCTCGAGTTGGTCGAATTGGGGGTAAGGTACAGCTTGCCTCCTTGGTAGTCGAACACGATGTCGAGCTGGCGCAGGATGCCGTTGCTGATGTTGCCGGCAATCGCGGTGCCAGTCGTGCCATTGAGCAGGCCGCCGGCGTGGGTTGCCAGTTCCAGCGTGGGGTCGGCAATGCGCACGTCGCCGATTTCAAACAGTTTGCCTTGCGTGGCCAGCACCCGGCTTTTGCCGCCGATGCCTTGCGCGGTTTGTACCACGTCGCCGGCGCCGTATTTGGCCACCAGGCCGTGGCGCTCCACGAACGACTGGTTCATCGTCAGCGAATAGTCGCTGCCGGTATCGATGGTAAACATCCCGGGCAAGCCGTCGAGCTTGGCCGCCACCTGCGGCGTGCGGTCGTGGAAGGTGAGCGGGATGGCCGTGGCCGCGCCGCGATAAACGAAATCCCTGGGATCGTAAAACGTGATCTGGCGCGCCGCATAGTCGATGCGGGTGGGCGTGAGCGACAGCCATTCGTAGCCGATGGTGCCATCGATGGGCAGGTTGTCGAGCGTGGGGCTGGTGAAGAATGCCTGCTGGTTCAGGGTCAGGCCGGCCAGGCCGATCTGGTTGATGGTGGTGAGCATGCCGCGCTCGCTTTGCGGTCCCATGCCGGACAATACGGCCACGCCCTGCACGGGCAACTGCAAGCGCCGGTGCAGCTTGTTGCTGATGACGTTGCGCGCGCCAGTGTCGAGGATGAAGCGGAATGGTCCCTGGCCGTTCAATGTCATCGCGACGCAGATGTGCGCCTGGCACGGCTCGAACGGTATCGTCACCGACCGCCGTCCGGCGCCGAAGCCGTCGATGGCAGCCGGCGCCGGCAGCGTGAAGTCGAGTTGCGCGGCAGGACGGTTCAGCACCATGCTGGTTACGCGCAGCACGTCTTCATCGCGCTGGTCGCGACCGTCGCGCGTGCGTTCCTCGAACGGCATGATGACCTTGTCCACCCGGCGGAAATCGCGATAATCGACGGTGAGCAGTTTGCCATCGACGACTTCCTGGCGCCGCTCCACGCGGCCGGTGGCGGTGTTGATCCAGACATCGAACGGTGCGCCGCGTTGCGGTGTCACCTGCACCACGGCGTAATCGACACCGCCATGCCGGCGCGGCCCGCGCAGTTCCAGCTTGCGTGCCTTGCCATTGCTGCGCGCGAACCACCAGCCGTACGATTGCCGGCGCAGGTATTGTTCGGGATTGGGCGCAGCGGCGTCGAGCTTTTCCACGCGACCCATGCGCTGCTGCCAGAAATCGCGCCCGTCCGAGCGCGACATCTGCCGCGCCACTGCCGACGACGGAATCCGCTGCGCATAGCGGCCGCTGACGAAATCAAGGTCGCTGCTGCCGGCTTCCTCGTGATCGTCATTACCCGTATTGCCGCCATTGCCACCATAGCTGCGCACGAACTGCGTCTGCAGCGTCGTGACGTTGCGCCAGGCCTCGCCACCCACGGCCACGCGTGCTTGCGCCATCAGTGCCTGTGCAGTGGGCGCCGCCGTGGCGGAGGGCAGGGCGGCAACTGCCAGCCACAGTGCGCCGGCAAGCCGGAAAAGAGTACGGGCAGTCAACGATAAAACTTTCGGTAGAGGAGGGGATGTGACATGCATGGTAGCCCAAAAGCACCTCCACGCGTAAGCAACCGCGCGCCCAAATAAAAATGGCCACCGGATCGCTCCGGTGGCCATTCTAATACCTAGTCAGCTTGCAAATCGCGATTAACGATCGCCGTAGCTGCGACGGGCGCCGTCGGTGCTGCGCGGGTTGCTACCCTTGTAGCCGCCGCCCGAGCCTTCCTTGCGTGGTGCGTTAGGATTGCTGAAGCTGCGTTGGCCCGGCTTGGCGCCGCCACGGTTGTCGCCTGGTTTCCAGCCGCCTGGACGCGAGGTCGAGCGTGGTGCCATGCCCGATTTCTTCGGCTCGTAGCCCTCGACCACGTTCACCGGAATCAGTTGCTTGGTGAAGCGTTCGATGCGTTTGACGTTCATGCCTTCGGCGTGGTTGACCAGCGAGATCGCCCGGCCGTTACGACCGGCGCGGCCGGTACGGCCGATGCGGTGGACGTAGTCTTCCGGGAACTTCGGCAGATCGTAGTTGAACACGTGGGTGATCGTCGGTACGTCGATACCGCGGGCGGCAACGTCGGTAGCGATCAGGATTTTCACCTGGCCGCGACGCAGGCTGTCGAGCGTGCGGTTACGGGCGCCCTGGTGCATGTCGCCATGCAGTGCGGCAGCCGAGAAACCGGCGATGTTCAGGCGGTCGGCGATGGTGTCGGCGTCACGCTTGGTAGCGGTGAAAACAACTGCCTGGTCGAGCGACTCGTCGCGCAGCAGGTGGTCCAGCAGGCGGTTCTTGTGCGACAGGTCGTCGACGAAGTGCACCGTCTGGGTGATGTTTTCGTGCTTGTTGGCAGCGCTGACGATCTGGATGACCTGCGGATCCTTGGTGATGCGGCGGGCCATATTGCCCACGACGCCGTCCAGGGTGGCCGAGAACAACATGGTCTGGCGCGTCGATGGGGTTGCTTCAACGATTTTTTCGATGTCGTCGATGAAACCCATGTCCAGCATGCGGTCGGCTTCGTCCAGCACCAGGATTTCCAGTTGCGAGAAGTCGATCTTGCCCGATTCCATGTGGTCGATCAGGCGGCCAGGGGTGGCTACCAGGATTTCAGGATTCTTGGCCAGCAGTTGCATCTGCTTAGGGTAAGGCATGCCGCCCAGGATCGAGACGGCCTTGATACGGCGCAGGTTGACGCTGTACTTGTCGGTGTTGGTAGTCACTTGCAGGGCCAGTTCGCGGGTAGGCGTGAGCACCAGCATTTTTGGCTGGGCGGCCTTGAAGCGCGGACGCTCGCCACGGGCGCGGGCTGCCTGCATTTCCTGGTTTGGCGTTTTGCCGGCAGCTGCCGGCTCGGATGCGAACAAACGGTGCAGCGACGGCAGCATGAATGCTGCGGTCTTGCCGGAACCGGTTTGCGAGGATACCAACAAGTCCTTGCCTGCGATGGCCGCAGGAATAGCCTGCTGCTGAACCGGGGTCGGCGCGGTATAGCCGGAATCGGTCAGGGCTTTAATGATGGACGTGTTGAGACCAAGTGCTTCAAATGTCATGCTGTTCTTTCGTAAAAATCTGCGTTCACGCTGAAACGGAACGCGAAATAGCAACGCCTACCAAAACGAAATGACTCAATCAAAATCGAAAGAAATTTCGGCACAAAAGCTTTGCGCCGGGACGGTGTCAGGTGCGACACCAGAGGCGGGAGGGCTTTAGCGACATCAGGATGATGCGCAAGGGCTGCGTAGCTGCTAATAAATCCTGGCTGAACAATCGGCGCCGCTGCTTGATTTGCGACGCGCTCATTGCAGCGCACAAACAGGACTATACAGCAGTTAGGGCGGTCTGTACAGGTGCACAGTATAAACGAGGCCGGGGGCGCTTCGAAAAGCGCCCCCGGCCGTTGCTGCGGACAGTCTTTAGAGCAAGATTACAGGTAATCTTCCGCGTTCAGGCCCATCACGTGCGAGAAGCCGCCGTCAACGTAGGTAATCTCGCCGGTGATGCCCGAGGCCAGGTCCGACAGCATGAAGGCGGCGGTATTGCCCACTTCGTCGATGGTGACGTTGCGGCGCAGCGGCGCGTGCGACGAGGCAAAGCCGAGCAGCTTGCCGAAGTCCTTGATGCCCGAAGCGGCCAGGGTCTTGATCGGGCCGGCCGAAATGCCGTTGGCGCGAATACCCTTTTTGCCCAGGTTCTCGGCCAGGTAGCGTACCGACGCTTCCAGCGAGGCCTTGGCCAGGCCCATGGTGTTGTAGTACGGGATGGCGCGGATGGCGCCCAGGTACGACAAGGTCAGCAGCGACGAACCTTCTTTGAGCAACGGCAGCGCGGCCTTGGCCATGGCCGGGAAGCTGTAGGCCGAGATATCGTGGGCCACGCGGAAGTTCTCGCGGGTCAGGCCGTCGAGGAATTCGCCGGCGATCGCTTCGCGCGGGGCGAAGCCGATGGCGTGGACCAGGCCGTCCAGGTGCGACCAGCTTTTGCCCAGGTCGGCGAACAGCGCGTCGATTTGCTCGTCGCTGCCGACGTCGCAGTCGAACACCAGCTTGCTGTCGAATTCGGCGGCGAATTCGGTGATGCGGTCTTTAAAACGTTCACCAACGTAGGTGAATGCCAGTTCGGCGCCTTCGCGGTGGCAAGCCTTGGCGATACCGTAAGCGATGGAACGGTTCGACAGCAAACCAGTGATGAGGATTTTTTTGCCTTGCAGGAACGCCATAATGACTCCAATTGCGACTGCGCCCCCGTGCTGGCTCAGTGAGCTGGCAGGGCGACGGCAGTGGGGGGTTGTTTTGTACTGTGTGGTTGGCTATTGCCGGACACGCAAGTCCGAGATTGTAGGGCGTGTCTGCCGCGACTGCAAGAATTCTTCACAGGCCGCGCACCGGCGCGCGGCCTGCCACATCGGTTGGCGTGAATTAATTGCTTTTTTTGCGGTTCTTGGTTTTGATCGAGTCGCGCGAGACGCGCGCCTTGACCAGCGACACCGGGCCGGACTTGCTGCCCGCATTGGCGCCGGCGCGCTTGTAGCCCGACTTGCTCACGGTGCGCTCGGTCTCGAAGGCCACGGTGGCGTTGTCGGCCACTTCGGGCGCGATATCGGTGTAAGTGCCGGTGGCGATTTTCGGCACCAGGATGGTGGAGCCGGCCTTGAGCAGCGAACGCTGCGGCAGGTTGTTGGCCTGGCGGATCACATCCGGTGTGGTGTGGAAGCGCGAAGCCAGCGAGCTGATGTTTTCTTTGGCGCTGGTAATCTTGTGCACGGTCCAGGTGGACAATTCCTTGCCCCACTGCGCCAGGTTCAGGTGGAACTTGTCGGCATTTTCCTTGGGCAGCAGGATCTTGGTCTGCTCGTCGCCGGTGATCACCGGGCGCTTGAATTGCGGGTTCAGGGCCTTGAATTCGTCGATCGACAGCTCTGCCAGCTGGGCAGCGATGGTCATGTCGATATCGCTGGTCTTGTCCACGGCCGTGAAGTAGGGCGTGTTGTCGATGATGGGCAGGCTCACCCGGTACTGGCTCGGGTTGCCGATGATGTTCTTCATCGCTTGCAGCTTGGGCACGTATTCGCGCGTCTCGGTGGGCATCAGCGGCGACAGGCTCTCGAAATCGGTGGGCTTGCCGGCGGCACGGTTGCGGGCCACGGCGCGCTGCACCGAGCCTTCGCCCCAGTTGTACGCGGCCAGCGCCAGTTGCCAGTCGCCGAACATGTCATTCAAGCGCTGCAGGTAGGTGAGGGCGGCGTCGGTCGATTCCATCACGCCACGGCGCTCGTCCTTGAACGCATCCTGCTTGAGGTTGAAGTCGCGGCCGGTGCCCGGCACGAACTGCCACATGCCGGCAGCGTTGGCGCGCGACAGCGCTTGCGGGTTGAAGCCCGATTCGATAAACGGCAGCAGCGCCAGCTCGGTCGGCATGCCGCGCTTTTCCAGTTCGCTCACCACGTAGAACAGGTACAGCGAAGCGCGCGCGCTGGTGCTGGCGATGTGGTCGGGGCGGGTGCTGAGCCAGGTGGTGTGGCGGGTGACCAGTTCGCTGTTCAGGTCGGGGATCGCGTAGCCGCTGCGGATGCGGCCCCAGAGATCTTTTTCGTGGTACTCGTCGTCGGCGCGGGCAGGCTTGCTGGCCTTGAGCGAGACGGCAATGTCGGAGATGGAGGTTTTCGGCAGGGAAGGCAGGGTGCTGAGCGATGCTGCGGTAATCGGTGTCAGAACGTGAGCGTCGTCGAGGTCGTGTTCGAGGGCATGGCTGGCAAACGGCGCCAGCAGGGCCAGGAACGCGGCCAGGGCCGCTGCGGAGTGACAGTTGTTACGGTTGCGTGCTTGCATAGTTTTCCATTGCTGTTGTTGAACCAACATCGAGTGGACCATGAAATAAACGTGGAGTGTACGAAGCTCGCCGATGCGCGTCAAGGATTATGTCAATCACGTGACTTCATTATATGGAATAGTTGCCGGTAGATAAGGATGCGATCGCGGCAGAATGCATGAAGTATCGGTCGTCGCCAAGAGTGCGTACAATCGCGTCTTTGCATAGTTTGAAACAAGGAATCGCATCATGAGTACCTCTGCACCCGCCCTCGATCACGACGCTGTCGTTGCCGACACCGTTCACTGGCTGGAAAAGGCCGTGATTGGCCTGAACCTGTGTCCGTTTGCCAAGGCAGTCCACATCAAGAAACAGGTGCGCTACGTGGTGAGCGAGGCGACCACGCCGGAGGCGCTGCTGGAAAAACTGATGGAAGAGCTCGAGCACCTGGCCGAAGCCGATCCGGAAAAGCTCGACACCACGCTGATCATCCACCCGCATGTGCTGAAAGACTTCGAGGACTACAACGAGTTTCTCGACGTGGCCGATGCCGCGCTGGAAGACATGGACCTCGACGGCATCCTGCAGGTGGCCAGCTTCCACCCGGACTACCAGTTCGCCGACACCGACAAGAACGACATCGAGAACTACACCAACCGCACGCCGTATCCCACCTTGCACCTGCTGCGCGAAGAGAGCATCGACCGCGCGGTGGAAGCGTTCCCGGAAGCGTCAGAGATTTTCGAGAAGAACATGGACACCATCCGCGCCCTGGGCCACGATGGCTGGGACAAGCTGATGGCTGACAAGGCATGAGCGCAGGCAGCAACGACGACCTGCCCGAACGCCCGGACACGCCGTGCGTGGCCGTGTGCTCGACCACGTTCGATGACGTCTGTCGCGGATGCGGGCGCACCGTGGTCGAGGTAGCGCACTGGGTATCGATGACGGCCGAGCAGAAAGAGCTGGTCTGGCAACGCATCCTGGCGCAGGGCTACCCGCGCCGGAACAAATAAACCGGTATCGCCAGTATCAATAAGTACCGATGTAATCCTTCTTGCCCACCTCAACACCGTTATGGCGCAGGATGTCGTACGCGGTGGTGGCGTGGAAGTAGAAGTGCGGCAGCGCGTAGTGGAACAGGTACGTCTGGCCGGTGAAGTGCTTGGTTTTCTCGCCGCTGCCGGTGGTAATCGCACGCGTTTCGCTGCCTTCGATGGCGTCCTGCGGCACGCTGTCGATGTAGGCCAGGGTTTTCTGGATACGCTCCTTGAGCTCCGCGAACGTCACTTCCTTGTCGTCGTACGATGGCACGTCCAGGCCACCCAGGCGGGCGGCTGCGCCCTTGGCGAAATCGCAGGCGATCTGCACCTGGCGGGTGAAGGGCAGCATGTCCGGGAACAGGCGGTATTGCAGCAGGGCGTTCGGGTCGATCTTCTTGTCGGCGATGTGCGCTTCGGCCTTGCCCAGGATGTTATGCAGGCTGTTGAGGATCTGCTTGAATGCTGGAATCGAGGCGGAGTAGATCGAAAAAGTGGTCATTGGAGCTTTCCATATGTTGACAGGGAGCCGCGATATTAGCCTGTCGTCACGATTTTTGCTTGCATGACCGTTTTTTGACGCCGGTTTGCGTGCATAATTCTGAAAGGTAATATTTTGCAACGCTCACCGTGACATTTCCGACGATGCCCAACCCTTTCCTCTTGCGCCACTCGATACCGCTACCTTGTCTGTCCGTGCATGGGTAAGGCCATCGAACGCTTGCGTGTCCGGCTCGGGGCTTTGCGTGGTTTGCCGCGTTCGTCGATCTATGGCGCGCTGCTGGCAGTCGTGTTCGGCGGCCTGGTGGTGCCGGCCGCCATCGGCAGCTACGTGCTGATCGGCGTGCACGAGAAGGAATCGGCGCGCATCGCCCTCAACGAGTCGCTGCAACGCAATGCCGACATCCTGGCGCTGGGCATGCAGGAGTCGCTGTGGAATATGAATGCCGAATCGGCCCATTCGCTGGTCGAATCGGTCATGCGCGACAAATCGGTGGTGCGGGTGGAAGTGGTGGGCCAGGCCGACACCCAGTTCATGCATGTCGATTCCCCGCGCAAGCCCACCAGCAATATCTACCGCGCCGAGCGCGAAATCACCGTGCGCGGCGAGCGCATCGGCCGCATCACGGTCGAGATGGACGACGCCCGCAGCCAGCAGGACTTGCGTGAAAAACAATGGTCGTACGTGCTGGTGCTGGCCGCCCAATTGATGGTCTCGCTGGTGCTGATCGTGCTGTTCCTGAATGCCCGCCTGATCCGGCCGCTGCGCAAGCTCACCGGCTTTTCCGACCGCCTGGCGCGCGGCGATTTCGATACCCAGCTCACCGTGCGCGGCCGCGACGAGCTGGGCCGCCTGTCGCTGCAGCTGGAACAGATGCGGGTGGCGATCAAGCACCTGTTCGAGGATATCGGTCAGCGCGAGGAGCGCTTCCGCACCATCGTCACCCAGGTGCCGGGCGCGGTGTTCCGCTACCGGCCCGACGGACCGATCGAATTCGTCTCCGACGCCATCGAGGAAATTTCCGGCTACCCGGCCAGGCAGTTCATGCGCGGCACTACCGACAGCTGGACCAACCTGATCGCGCCCGACGACCGCAAGCGCCACCGCCGCACGGTGGCGAACGCGCTTGCCAGCGGCAAGCCGTACCAGATCGAGTACCGCATCATCGATGCCCGCGGCACCGAGCGCTGGCTGGCGGAAAACGGCCAGCCGCAAGCGGGCGACGGCCACAACCCGCTGTGGGTGGACGGCATCATGGCCGACATCAGCGAGCGCAAACACAATGAGATGCGCATCGAGGCGCTGCTGGCCGAGCAAAGCGCCATCCTCGACAACGTGATGTTCGGCGTGATGTTCGTGCGGAACCGCCACATCGTCTCGGTCAACCGCCGCTGCGAGGAACTGTTCGGCTATGCGCCCGGCGCCATGGTCGGTTCCTCGACAGCGATCCTGTTCCCGACGTCGTTCGATTTCGAGTCGGCCGGCGCGCGCCAGTATCCGTCTCTGTCCGAGGGCAACTACTTCAACGAAGAGCGCCATTACCTGCGCCAGGACGGCAGCTCGTTCTGGTGCATGGTGAGCGGCTATGCGCTCGACCACCGGCGCGCCAACGAGGGCAGCATCTGGGTGTACGCCGACATCACCGAGCGCAAGGAGGCCGAGGAAAAACTGCGCCTGTCGGCCACCGTGATCGAACACATTGCCGACGGCGTGGTGGTGCTCGATGCACAAGGTACCATCGTCACCGTCAACCCGGCCTTCACCCAGATCACCGGCTACACGGCGGCCGAGGCAATCGGCCGCGACTACATGCTCACGCGCTCGGGACGCCACGAACAAAGCTTCTACGACGAGTTGTGGCGCGAGCAGGTGGACACCGGCTTCTGGCAGGGAGAATTGTGGAACCGCCGCAAGAACGGCGACGTCTATCTCGAATGGCTCACGGTCAGCGCGGTACGCGACAGCCGTGGCCGGGCCACGCACCACGTGGGCGTGTTCAGCGACATCACCCGCGCCAAGGAGTCGCAGGACAAGCTCGACCACCTGGCGCACCACGATCCGCTCACCGCGCTGCCCAACCGGCTGCTGTTCAACGACCGCCTGCAGCATGCCTTGCAGCGCGCCACCCGCGACGGCGAACAGCTGGCGCTGCTGTTCATCGACCTCGATCGGTTTAAAAACGTCAACGACACGCTGGGCCACCATATCGGCGACGAGCTGCTCAAGCAGGTCGCGCGCGCGCTGCTCGAGCGCCTGCGCGAGGGCGATACGCTGGCGCGCCTGGGCGGCGACGAATTCATCGTCCTGCTGGAAAACGTGGGCAGCCATTACGGCCCGGCGCATGTGGCCGAAAAGCTGGTGCAGATGTTCGACCAGCCGTTCCAGGTGGCGGGCCACGAATTGTTTGTCACGTGCAGCGTGGGCATCAGCCTGTTCCCCGACGACGCCAGCGACCTCAATATGCTGATCCGCAATGCCGACGTGGCCATGTACCAGGCCAAGGCGCGCGGGCGCAACGGCTACAGCTTCTATATGCCGTCGATGACGGGCGAGGGCGTGGAGCGCCTGCGCCTGGAAACCTATCTGCGCCGCTCGATCGAAAAGAACGAGATCTTCCTGACCTATCAGCCGCAGGTGGAAATCGACACCGGCCGCCTGATCGGCGTGGAAGCGCTGGTGCGCTGGAATCACCCGGAGCTGGGACTGGTGCCGCCGGTGCGTTTCATCCCACTGGCCGAAGACACGGGCTTCATCAACCAGCTGGGCGAATGGGTGCTGCACGAGGCGTGCCGGCAGATGAACCGCTGGCAGGAAGCTGGGCTGCATGTGCCCAAGATGGCGGTCAACCTGTCTGCGCGCCAGTTCGAGCGCGGCGGCATCGTCAACCTGGTGGCCGACATCCTGGCCGATACCGGGCTGGCGCCGCAGCGCCTGCAGCTGGAAGTGACGGAATCGGTGATCATGAATACCGGCGACGCCATGGTGTTCATCAACGACCTGCACGCGATCGGCGTGGCGCTGGCGATCGACGATTTCGGCACGGGCTATTCGTCGCTGGCGTACCTGAAGCAGTTGCCGGTGCAAACGCTCAAGATCGACCGCTCGTTCATCAAGGATATCTCCACCGACGCCAACGACGAGGCGATCGCGATCGCCATCATCCAGCTCGGCAAGAGCATGAACCTGTCGGTGATTGCCGAAGGCGTGGAGACCAAGGAGCAGGCAACCTTCCTGCTGCGCCACGGCTGCCGCCTGGCGCAGGGCTATTTGTATGGCAAGCCGCTGAGCCCCGACGACGTGCTGGCGCGCTGGCATGTCTGAACTTTCCCGACGACGTTTCCTGTTCGGCGCAGTATCCGCCGGCGCCGCCGTGGGAGCATTGGTGGTGGGGTGGGGCGTGCTGCCCGCGCGCCAGCGCCTGCATGCGTCAAATCCGCTGCCGCTGACCGATGGCGCCGTGGCGCTCAACGGCTGGGTGGCGCTGGCACCGGACGGCAGCGTCACCATCGCCATGCCGCGCTGCGAGATGGGGCAAGGCGTGCACACTGCGCTGCCGATGCTGGTGGCCGAAGAAATGGACGTGCCGCTGGCCTCGGTGCGGCTGGTGCAGGCGCCGCTGGACGCCATCTTCGGCAATATCGCCATGCTGCAGGACGGCCTGCCGTTCCACCCCGATGACGATGGCGCGCTCCAGGCGGGCACGCGCTGGATCGTGGGCAAGGTTGCGCGCGAGCTGGGCATCGTGATTACCGGCGGCTCGTCCAGCGTCAAGGATGCATGGCTGCCGATGCGCGAAGCCGGCGCCGCCGCGCGCGCCATGCTGGTGGCCGCTGCCGCCAGCCAGTGGCGCGCGCAGGTTGCCGATTGCCGCACTAGGAACGGTCACGTGCTGCACGCGGACGGGCGCAAGCTGGCCTACGGCGCGCTGGCCGCTGCCGCCGCCACGTCGCAGCCAGGCGCGGTGCGCCTCAAGTCATCCAAGGATTTCACGCTGATCGGCCACGCGCAGCCGCGCCGCGACACGCCGTCGAAAGTCGATGGCAGCGCGGTCTTCGGCATCGACGTGCGCCCGCCCGGCATGGTGTATGCGGCGGTGCGCATGGCGCCCGTAATCGGCGGCGTGGTTGCCTCGGTCGATTCGTCGGCTGCGTTGAAGATGCCGGGCGTGCTGCGGGTGGTCGATTTTTCCGGCGCCATCGCGCACCTGGCCGGCGCCGGCGCCGGGGTGGCCGTGGTGGCGCGCAGCTGGTGGCAGGCCAAGCAGGCCGCGCTGGCGCTGGTGATCACCTGGCGCGACGGCGCTCATGCCGGGCTGTCGAGCGAGGCGGTGTTTGCCGGCTTTGCCGCCAGCCTGGACCGGGAAGCGGGCCACGCCTATCACCAGGCCGGCGAGATGGATATCGTCGAGGGCAAGGGGAGCAACGTGGCCACGACCATCGGCGCCGAGTACCGCGCGCCGTACCTCGCGCATGCGGCCATGGAGCCCATCAACTGCACTGCGCAGGTAAATGTCAAGGATGGCAAAGTGCACCTGTGGGTGCCCACGCAGGCGCCCGGTTTCGCGGTGAAGGCGGCAGCGCAGGCGGCCGGCGTTTCGGTCGATGCGGTGACGCTGGAGGTGACCTTGCTGGGCGGCGGCTTCGGCCGCCGGCTGGACGTGGACATGGTGGCGCAGGCGGTGGCGATTGCCCGCGTGATGGATGGCGTGCCGGTGCAAACCATCTGGTCGCGCGAGGACGATACCGGCCACGACGTCTATCGCCCGGCAGCGCTGGCGCGGTTTTCCGCCACGCTCGACGGCGTGGGCCACGTGCTCGGTTTCGACTGCAAATCGGCCAGCGGTTCGGTGTCGCACCAGTTCTTCAAGCGCAACCTCGGGCTGCCGGCGGCGGGGCCGGACAAGACCACGGCCGAAGGCGCGTTCGACATGCCCTATGAACTGCCCAACCAGCGCATCCGCCACGTGATCGTGGACAGCGCCGTGCCGCTCGGTTACTGGCGCTCGGTGGGCCATTCGCACAACGCGTTTTTCAAGGAGAGCTTCATCGACGAACTGGCGCACGCCGCCGGCCGCGACGAGGTGGCGTTCCGCCGCGCGCTGCTGGCGCGTCACCCGCGCCACCTGGCGGTGCTCGATGCAGCGGTGGCGCGTGCCGGCGTCGCGCCCGAGGGCCGCGCGCACGGCGTGGCGCTGCACCAGTCGTTCGGCACCATCGTGGCGCAGGTGGCGCAGGTATCGGTGGAGGGCTCGGAGATCCGCGTGCACCGCGTGGTGTGCGCGATCGACTGTGGCCTGGCGGTCAATCCCAACCTCATCGCCCAGCAGGCGGAATCGGGCGTGGTGTTCGGACTGTCGGCGGCGCTGTCCGGCGCGGTGACCATCAAGGACGGCAAGGTGGAACAGTCCAACTTCCACGATTACCCGGTGGTGCGGCTGAACCAGGCGCCGGTGGTGGACACCATCATTATGGCCAGTGCCGCGCACCCGGAAGGGATGGGCGAGCCGGCCGTGCCGCCGGTGGCGCCGGCCGTGGCCAACGCCGTGTTCAAGTTGACGGGCAAGCGCTTGCGCAGCTTGCCGTTGACGCTATCAATTTAGCCGAGGGCGTTGCGCAGCAGCGCGCGCAGATTGCATTCGCGTTGCCAGCGCGCGCGCTCCTCGCTGTTGAGGACCATTTCCGCCATCTCGGCATCGGAGATGTCGGTTTGCGCCTGCACCAGCCGGTGCGCCAGCGCCGGATCGGGCAGCATGGTACCGAAGAAGGCCACCAGTTCGTGGTGCTGGATCAGCAGGGTGGGGAAGTTTTCCACGTCGAGGTCGCCAACGACGTCGGCATGGTCTTCGATGTCGATCCACAGGAACAGTTTATCGGGGTGGCGCGCGGCCACGCTCTCGAAACTGGCCTGATAACTGTCGCAGGTGCCGCACCAGGCGGCGCACAGGCAGGCGACGATCCAGCGGTCGCCGGCCAGCGCGGCGGCTACTTGCTCGCGGTTATCGGAATTGAGGGTAATGCTGTACATGGTGTTGGCGGCGTTCTCGGCGGTCCAAACCGGTATTTTACATCCCGACGCAGGGTCGCGCCGGCCGCCGTGCCGGGTTAAAATGCGGGATGCCTACAATTTCTGCTCATCCCGTCATTATTGCCGTCGAAACTTCGTCCGAGGCGGCCTCGGTTGCCCTGTTGCGTGGCGACACCGTGATCAGCCGCGCGTCCTCTGGCGTGCGCACCCATTCCCAGTCGGTCTTGCCGATGATCCAGGAGCTGCTGGCCGAAGCCGGCATCACCCTCAAGGACTGCAACGCGGTTGCCTTCGGTTCCGGCCCCGGCTCGTTTACCGGCGTGCGTACCGCCTGCGGCGTGGCCCAGGGCCTGGCCTTTGGCGCCAACCTGCCGGTCGTGCCGGTGGTTACGCTCGACGCCATGGCTCTGGCCTGTCACCAGCGCCAGGGCGCCACCGACGTGCTGGCCGTACTCGACGCCCGCATGGGTGAGGTGTACTGGGCACAATATCGTTTCGCTGGCGGTGCCGTGCTGGCCGAGCCGCAGGTGGTGCAGCCGGCCGTCCTGTCGGCGCCGGGCGCGGTGCAGGCGCAGGGTGCGCCCGTCTTTTGCGGCAATGGCTTGTCGGCGTATGCCGACGCGTTTGCCGGTGTGGCCGATGGCTCCCCGGCTAATGTTGCGGAAATCATGCCGCATGCCGAGCAGATCGCCCAACTGGCCAGTTTGGCGCTGGCTGCCGGCCGCACCGTGACGGCGGCCGAAGCGCAACCGCTGTACCTGCGTAACAAGGTTGCCTACACCCAGGCCGAGCGGCGCGACATCAACGCTGCCAAAGCGGCGGGTGGCGCATGAAGCAGACGTGGGACCTGGCGCGGCTGGTATATGAGCCGATGCAGCGCACCGACCTGGACGAGGTGCTGGCGCTCGAGCAAAGCGTCTATCCGCACCCGTGGAGCATGGCCAATTTTGCCGATTCGCTCGCCAGCGGCTACCACGCCTGGGTGCTGCGCGACCACGGCGGCGTGCTGCTCGGCTATTTCCTGTTGATGCCCATGGTCGATGAAGCGCACCTGCTCAACGTGGCAGTGACGGCCGACCGGCAGGGGCAGGGCCTCGGCCACCTGCTGCTGAACCAGTCGGTGGCCTGCGCACGCGGGCTCGGCATGGAATCGGTGCTGCTGGAAGTGCGGCCGTCCAACACGCGCGCGCTGGCGATTTACGAGCGCTACGGATTCAAACAGATCGGTCGCCGCAAGGGTTATTACCCGGCAGCGAACCAGTTACGCGAGGACGCCATCGTGATGCGGTTCGACTTATGAGCGTCTCTCCCCGCAATGCAGTGTTTCTGCAGGAAATGGGCGTTGGCGCGCTGTGGACGCTGCGGCATGCCGGGGCGGCGTTCGCGACGGGCGATGGTGCCGACGCGGTTGCTGCCGGTGTGGCCGCTGCGGACGAGGGCATGGACGCGCCCGTGGCGGTGACGCCGGGTGCGCCAACCGCGCCAGTGCGACCGCCGTTACCTGCTGCGACGGTCGCCGCGCCAGCACACGCCGTGCCAGATGCCGCCGCTGCCGCACATTCGCCTGCGCGCAGTTCAAGCCCGGTACATGGGCACACACCAGCACAAGTGCCGGCGTCTGTGCAAGCTCCGGCGTCTGAGCAGGTATCGGGTTCGGCCCCGGCTCCGGCCCCGTTGCCAGCACGGCATCCGGCCACGTCGCCCGTGGTCGCGTCCGACGACGAATCGACCGCCTGGTTCGACGATGTGCCGGCCGCCACGCCGCCACCGCCGCGCCCGCGTCCAACCCAACCGGTGCAACCAGTCACCGACGAGGCCATCGCTGCCATGGACTGGCCTGCTTTGCAATCGTCCGTCTCGAACTGCACCCGCTGCCCGCTCGCCGCCACGCGCCGCAACGCCGTCAATGGCCGTGGTCCCGAACAGGCGGCCTGGCTGGCGATCGCCACCGGCCCCTCTGCGCTCGATGAAACCGAGATCCGCCCGCTGGCGGGCGACGCCGGCCAGTTGCTGGACAATATGTTCAAGGCCATCGCGCTCAAGCCCGAGGCCGATGTGTATGTCACCCACCTGGTCAAATGCCGGCCAGCGACGGACGACGGCGCCCAGCGCAATCCGACCGCCGACGAACTGACCGCCTGCCGCCCATACCTCGACCGCGAACTGGCGCTGACCGGCGCCACCATGGCGATGACCTTCGGCCAGTTCGCCGCCAGGGGCCTGATGATGGGCCCGGCTGCACGCGGCAAGGTAATGCGCTACGGCGACCTGCCAGTGGTGGCCACCTACCACCCGGACGACCTGCTGGCACGACCCGAAGACAAGGCCAAAGCCTGGGGCGACCTGTGCCTGGCCAGGACCGCACGTGACTGAGGACCGCGCCAGCGCAACCGCCAGCCCAGCGATAATGGCTGGAGGTCGCGCCAATTCGGGGATAACGACTGATGGCTGTGCCATCGCTTCGGCCAAATCTGGGATAACGATTGAAGGCTGTGCCAGCACTTCGACCAACTCCGGGATAACGACTGAGGGCTGTGCCCCGGATCCGGGCAGCTCTGGAATGACAACCGAGGACCGCGCCAGCGCTCAGGCCAGCCCGGTGATATCGATTGAAGGCTGCATCGACGCTCCGGTCGGCCCAGCGTTAGCGACTGAAGGCGGCGCTCCAGTCAGGCCAGGGCGCGCGACGGCAGCCTGCGCCAGTTCGGATCCGTATCAGCTGGGGTTTGCCCAACGCTGGGGTCATCTGCATCATCCCCGGGTGCGGGCGCTGGCGTGGTTGCTCGATGCCCCCGACCTGCTCGACCCCGCCGCGCCGCACTGGCAGGGCCGTATCGCCACGCTGGGGCCGGTAACGGCAGATGTTGGCCACTGGCTGGCTGCGCTCGATCTGGACCCGGCGCCGCTCGACGCCGCGCTGGGCGAACGCCATTACTCTCGCCTGGGTTTGTACGCGGAAAAGCTGCTGGCCTTCTATTTCGCCAGCCGGCAAACCCTGGTGGCGCACGGTCTGCAAGTGCGCGCCAGCCGCAACGACACCGTGGGCGAATTCGACTTCCTGCTGCGCGACGGCGCCGCGCTGGTACACCTGGAATTCGCCACCAAGTTTTATCTGTTGGACGCGGCCACCGCTGGCGCCGACTTCAACGGCCTGATCGGCCCCAACCTGGCCGATACGCTCGGCGCCAAGATGCGCAAGATCTTTGACAAGCAACTGGCGCTGGCCCGGCACCCGGCCGCCCAGCCGCTGCTGCCGCAAGCGGTGGACCGGGCGCAGGCGCTGGTCAAGGGCTGGCTGTTTTATCCGTACGATCAATCACCAGGCGTGACGCCGGGCATTTCACACGAGCACTGCCAGGGGTTCTGGATGCCGTTGGCGCAAGTGGCAGCTTTGCCGGGCGAGCAGTTTTGCATCATGCCGCGCCTGCAATGGCTGGCGCCGTTGAAGGTGCCGACTGGCGCTGGCATGGACCGCGAGGCGTTGCAAACAGAGCTGGACCGCCAGATGGCGCAGGTATCCGCCCCGGTCATGGTGGCGGTGTTGCGGCAGGAAGGGGAATGGCTGCTGGAACAGCGGCGCGGCTTCATCGTGCCCGACGACTGGCGCGACCGCGCCGCACAAAACCGCCGCGACGGCAAACTGCCTTAATGCTTCGCTTCTCCAATCAAGGATACCGAATCAAACTCGCGCTGATTCGCCTTGTGACGACGAAGAATCATCAACATCGTCCCCGCCAGGAACATCCCGAAGATCATGATGATCACGTTCAGGTTCATGTGGCCGCGCAGCATCAGCGAGTAGGCTGCCAGCATGGTCAGGATCGACAGGTTTTCATTAAAATTCTGTACCGCGATCGAGTGACCGGCGCTCATCAGCACGTGGCCGCGGTGTTGCAGCAGCGCGTTCATCGGCACCAGGAAAAAGCCCCCCAGCAAGCCGACCAGCACCAGCAGCGGATACGCCAGCGCCACCGATTTCACCATCGTCATGCCCATCACGATCACGCCCATGGCGATGCCGACCGGAATCACGGTCAGCGAGCGGCGCAAGGTGATGCTGCGCGCCGACAGGATCGCGCCGACCGCCACACCGATCGCTACCACGCCCACCAGGCTGGTCGCCTGTTCATAGGAGAGCTTGAGCGTGCGGTTGGCCCATTCGAGTACGATGAATTGCAGGGTCTGCGCGGCGCCCCAGAACAGGGTGGTCACGGCCAGCGAAATCTGGCCCAGCTTGTCTTTCCACAGCAGGCCGCAGCAGGTCGCGAATTCGCTGATCAGCTTGATCGGATTGCGTTGCTGGTGGCCGTACACGCAGCCGGTGTCCGGGATGCGGGTGTTGAAGATGGCGGCCAGCGCATAAATCACCACTACCACGCACAGCGCGGCTTCGGTCGGGGTTTCGATGCCGGTGTCGATGAACGGGAAGTCGAAGCCGAGCAGCACCGACGACAGCCGGTCGCCAACCAGCGCGCCGCCGAGCACGGTGCCGAAAATGATGGACATCACGGTCAGGCCCTCGACCCAGCCATTGGCAGCAACCAGCTTTTCAGCCGGCAACAGTTCAGTCAGGATGCCGTACTTGGCAGGCGAATACACGGCCGCGCCGAAGCCGACGACGGCATAGGCCACCAGGGGATGAACGTGGGCGAACATCAGCATGCAACCGCCAACCTTGATCAGGTTGGAGACGAACATGACTTTGCCTTTTGGCATCGAATCAGCGAACGCGCCGACAAATGCTGCCAACAGGACGTAAAAGAGGGTGAAGGAAAGCTTCAGCAGCGGCGTGATCCAGCCGGGCGAATTCATGTTGATCAACAGGTCAATCGCGACGAAGAGCAATGCGTTGTCAGCCAGCGAAGAAAAGAACTGCGCCGACATGATGGTATAAAAACCACGATTCATTCTGGACTGCCTGAAAGCTTATATTGGCTTGCTTTATACCACGCTTTGTTCGTAACCCCAAGAATTGAGCGGTGCGCCGGCGGGCGCAATTGGTACGCAGTTGGTAGAATACCGCCTTCACAGATAGCGCAGAGAACCCCCATGCCCAGGCCGATACTTGCCACCATCCACATCGCATCCATGCAGCATAATCTGGCGGTTGTCCGGGCCTGCGCGCCCGGCGCCAAGGCCTGGGGCGTGCTCAAAGCCAATGGCTATGGCCACGGACTGGAACGCGCCATGCGTGGCTTCGCCGATGCAGACGGCCTGGCGCTGGTCGAACTCGACAACGCCATCCGCCTGCGCGAGCTGGGCTGGAAGAAGCCGATCCTGTTATTGGAAGGTTTCTTCGGTTTCGAGGACTTGCACACCATGGCCGGTTACACCCTGCAGTCGGCCGTCCATTGCAACGAGCAACTGGCCTGGCTGGAAGCGGCCGACGCCGACCTGGGCGAGCGCGGCATCAAGTTCGACCTGCACCTCAAGATGAATACCGGCATGAACCGGCTCGGCTTCAAGCCCGAAGCGTTTGCCGCCGCCCATGCGCGCCTGGTCGCCCTCGCTTGCGTGGGTAATATCACCCTGATGACCCACTTTGCCAATGCCGACGACGCCGAGCATCCGCTGCTGCCGATCGCCGAACAGATTCGCCGCTTCGAGGCGGGCGCGGCTGGCTTGCCCGGCATGCGCAGCCTGTCCAATTCGGCCGGCGTGCTGCGCCAGGGCGAACTGGAAGACCTGCTGCGCAACGACTGGGTGCGTCCCGGCATCATGCTGTACGGCGGCACGCCGGGCGGCAAGTCGGCAGCCGACTACGGCCTGCGGCCCGCCATGACCTTGACCAGCGAAATCATCGGCGTGCAGGACATCGCCGCTGGCGACGCGGTCGGCTACGGCAGCCGCTTCACGGCCGATGGCGCCATGCGCGTGGGCGTGGTGGCCTGCGGCTACGCCGACGGCTACCCGCGCCACGCGCCGCTCGATACGCCGGTGCTGGTCGATGGCGTACGCACGCGCCTGGTCGGGCGGGTGTCGATGGACATGCTGACGGTAGATCTCACGCACATTCCCGCCGCCACGGTTGGCAGCAAGGTGGTGCTGTGGGGCGAGGGCTTGCCGATTGACGAGGTAGCCACTGCCGCCGGCACCATCGGCTATGAGCTGATGTGCGCGCTGGCGCCGCGCGTGGCTGTGGTAGAGGGATAACCGTGGCCAAGGCAAAAACCAATTTTGTGTGCACCGAGTGCGGCAACATCGCCACCAAGTGGACCGGCCAGTGCTCGGCTTGCCAGCAGTGGAACACCATGGTGGAGAGCGTGGTCGAGCAGGGTGGTAACAACCGCTATTCGCAGCCGCAACACCTGGCGCTGGCGCAAACGGCGCCGGTGCTGTCGCTGGCCGATATCGACGCCATCGACGTGCCGCGCTTCGGCACCGGCATCGAGGAATTCGACCGCGTGCTCGGCGGCGGCCTGGTCAGCGGCGGCGTGGTGCTGATCGGCGGCGACCCCGGCATCGGCAAATCGACCTTGCTGCTGCAGGCGCTGGCCAATGTTTCGCACATGAAGCGGGTGTTATATGTGAGCGGCGAAGAATCGGGTGCGCAAATCGCGCTGCGCGCCAAGCGCCTGATGATCGATGCCCGCGATTTAAAATTGCAGGCCGAGATACAGCTGGAAAAAATCCTCGGCACCCTTGCCGACCTCAAGCCAGAAGTGGCCGTGATCGACTCGATCCAGACCGTGTATTCGGATGCGCTCAGTTCGGCGCCGGGCTCGGTGGCGCAGGTGCGCGAATGCGCGGCGCAGCTCACCCGTGCAGCCAAGCAGACCGGCGTGACCATCATCCTGGTCGGCCACGTCACCAAAGAGGGTGCGCTGGCCGGCCCGCGCGTGCTCGAGCACATTGTCGATACGGTTTTGTATTTCGAGGGCGACAACCATTCGAGCTTCCGCCTGGTGCGGGCCATTAAAAACCGCTTCGGCGCCGTTAACGAGCTCGGTGTCTTTGCCATGACAGAAAAGGGCCTGAAAGGCGTTTCCAATCCGTCGGCCTTGTTCTTGTCGCAACATGATAACCAGGTGCCCGGTTCGTGCGTGATGGTCACGCAGGAAGGCACGCGCCCGTTGCTGGTGGAAATCCAGGCGCTGGTCGATGCCAGCCATTTGCCCAACGCGCGCCGGCTGTCGGTAGGCCTGGAGCAAAACCGCCTGGCCATGCTGCTGGCGGTGCTGCACCGCCATGCCGGCATTGCCGCGTTCGACCAGGACGTGTTCATCAACGCCGTCGGTGGGGTGAAAATCACCGAGCCGGCGGCCGACCTTGCCGTGCTGCTGGCGATCAATTCCTCGATGCGCAACAAGCCGCTGCCGCGCGGCTTCGTGGTGTTTGGCGAAGTGGGGCTGGCCGGTGAAATCCGCCCCGCGCCACGTGGCCAGGAGCGCTTGCGCGAAGCGGCCAAGCTCGGTTTTTCCATCGCCATGATCCCGAGCGCCAACGCGCCCAAGCAACCGATCGAAGGAATGACGATTATTGCGGTAGATCGTATCGACGACGCTTTCAATAAGCTGCGCGAAATCCAATAAAGCTGTATTGTTACGTGTTTCTAAGAGCAATAGTGCTCTTTACGTAATAAAGGACAGGGAAATTGTTAGTCGATCAACGATCCGCCGCACGAAAGATCGTGCGCGCCAAGGCAGTGGTGGTAATGGATGGCCTGCCGCCACAGCAAGGGCGGACCATCGATATCAGCGGCACCGGCGTATCGCTCACCTACGACCATAAGCTGGCAGTCGGCCACATGGGACAGGTCACCTTCGAGCTGTTCATGGAAGGCAAGGGCCAACTGGTCAGCACCCGCTGCAAGGTCAACTACTGCATCTTCAGCGGCGATCAGTTCAAGATCGGTTTTACCTACGTCAACCCGGACATCGGGACCATGGCGACCGTCAACAAGTTCCTGCGCTGATAGCCATCGTCGGCATCCCTCGCGCCTCGCTTTCCGACCTCCCGCGCCGAGCAACTGGCCCTGCCTGCACCGCCAAGGTTTTTACTGAAGATTGACTTCACCCACGCAGCAGCCTAAGCTCGGCACACGATCAATCTTCCGGGGCTTGCATGGCTGACGACTCTCATCCTCAATCGCATCATTTGCTGGCCGCCATCTGGTCGGCGCTGGAACTGCCGGCGCCGTCAATCGGCGCCGTTACGTTTACCGGCGACGGTAACTTGCCGTCGTACTACGCGGTCACCGATCTCGCTGCCGCCTCGGTTGGGGCGGCAGCGTTGGCCGTGCGCGAGCTGGGCGCGCTGCAGGGCGGGGCGCAGGCGCCGGTGTGCGTGGACCGCCGGCTCGCTTCGTTGTGGTTCGGCTGGTCGCTGGCGCCGGTCGGCTGGGAGCGCCCGGCCTTGTGGGATGCGGTGGCCGGCGACTATGCGTGCCAGGACGGCTGGATACGGCTGCACACCAATGCGCCGCACCACCGCCACGCAGCGCTCGATGTGCTCGGTTGCGGGCCGGACCGGCAGGCCGTGGAAGAGGCGATCGCCAGGTGGCCAGGGGCAGCGCTGGAGGCCGCAGTCGTCGCCAACGGCGGTTGCGCCGCGCAGATGCGCTCGGCCGACGACTGGCGCGTCCATCCGCAAGGGCTGGCAGTTGCCGCCGAGCCGCTGATCGCCTTCGACAGCCTGCCCTGCAACGCGCAGGCTGGCTTGACCGGCACGGCGGCGCGACCGCTGGCGGGACTCAAGGTGCTGGATTTGACGCGGGTACTGGCCGGCCCCGTCGCCACGCGCTTCCTGGCCGGCTACGGCGCAGACGTGTTGCGCATCGATGCGCCCGACTGGAACGAGCCCGGTGTGATTCCCGAGGTCACGCCCGGCAAGCGCTGCGCCCGGCTGGACCTGCATCACGCGCCCGATCGCGCCGTGTTCGACCAGTTGCTGGCCGAGGCGGACGTTCTCGTACATGGTTACCGCCCCGAAGCACTGGCACGGCTGGGCTACGGCGAGGCATACCGCCGGCAGGTCAACCCCGGCCTGGTCGATGTCAGCCTCGACGCCTATGGCTGGAGCGGCCCGTGGGCCGGCCGGCGCGGTTTTGATAGCCTGGTGCAGATGAGTTGCGGCATCGCCGAGCACGGCATGCAGGCCAGCGGCGCCGGCAAACCGGTACCGCTGCCGGTGCAGGCGCTCGATCACGCAACTGGTTACCTGATGGCCGCCGCCGTGGTGCGCGGCCTGATCGTCAAGGCAACGCAGCAGCGGGCAACCCGGGCGCGGCTGTCGCTGGCGCGCACGGCGGCGTTGTTGATGACTGCCCCCGGCGATATCGGCGCGCAGCAGCTGGCGCCGGTTGCAGCCGACGATTACGCACCGGGACTCGAACATACCGACTGGGGACCGGCCCGGCGCTTGCGCGCTCCGGCGGTGATCGACGGCATGGCGATGGCGTGGCAGCGTGGCGCCAGCGACCTCGGGTCGGCGCCGGCAAGGTGGGGCGCACCATAAAAAAAGCCGGCGCACCAGGCGCCGGCTGTAGCTAGTGCATCAGGACATCAGAAACGGTATTTGAGTGCAGCCGTCACGCGGCGTGGCGCACCATACGTGATCTGGTTGTACGCGGCAAACATGGCCAGGTGTTTTTTGTCGGTCAGGTTGTCCACGTTCAGCTGCGCCGACCAGTTCTTGTTGATCTCGTAGCGCGCCATCAGGTTGACCATCGCGAACGAGTCTTGCAGGATCTGGTTGTTGGTGGTGTTGCCGGCAGGCGCGGCCGGGTCGGTGGTGTAGGTTTTGCCTTCCCAGTTGATGCCGCCGCCCACGGTGACGCCGGCCAGCGGGCCGGACAGGTCGTAGGTGGTGAACACGCGGAACAGGTCGCGCGGATAAATGCTGTTGAACGGCAGACCGTCGGCATCCTTGGCGCTGTAGTGGGTGTAGCTGGCGCTGGCGTTCCAGCCACGTGCCACTTCGCCCGTTACTTCCAGGTCGAAGCCCTCGCTGGTGGCGCCGTCGGCCGCGCGATAGTACGCTTCCGGCAATGTGCTGCCCGGACGCAGCACATTGCCGGCCGCCTGGGCCAGCTTGTCCTGCGAAATCTTGAACAACGCGAACGATGCGTTCACGCGGCCGTCGAGGAATTCGCCCTTGATACCGATTTCCTTGTTCTTGCCTTCGATCGGATCGAGGTAGTTGCCGGCCAGGTCCTTGTAGTTTTGCGGCTGGAAGATTTCGGTGTAGCTGCCGTACGCCGAGAAGGTGCTGTTGATGTCGTAGACCAGGCCGGCATATGGCGTGACTTCGTTGTCATGCTTGATGTTGTAGGCAGCGGTGTACAGGCCGGTGCCCGACTTTTCGTACTTGGCGACGCGTGCGCCGACGATCAGCTTGAGCGGATCGGCCAGCGAGAAGCGGCCCACGCCGTACAGGCCGTCCTGGGTGGTTTCACTGCGTTCGTAGAACGTCTCGGGACCCCAGGTCGGGGTAGGGTAGGCGGCCGGATTCCAGTTGTTGAAGTTGCCGACCGACGAGTCGGCGGTGCCGAAGTCGGCAGCGCGGCTGTTGGAATTGAACTTTTGCTTCGAATGGGTGTAGCCGAAGGCGGCTTCATGCTTGCGGCCGCCCAGGTTGAACGAACCGTTCAGTTGAATGCCCGCGTCCTGCTGCTTGGTCTCGGTGACGTATGCGCCAGAAAAGGCGAACATGCCCAGGCCGGTCACGCGGTCCGGCGTGCCCGACAGGTACAGCAAGGCGGAGTCCGATTTACGCACGCTGTCGGTGTAGGACGCGCGCAGTTTCCAGCCGTTGTCGAACGTGTGTTCGAGGTTGGCGAAGGCGTTGTTGTACGAGGTTTCCCACTTGGTCCAGTTGGCGGTGGACGTTTTGGATACATCCCAGTTGGTTTGCGTGCCGTCGCTGTACCAGAATGGCAGGCCGCCCCACATCGGGCCGTTCGGATCGGTGGTCTGGCGGCTGAAGCCCACCGATACCAGCGTGGAAGGCGTAAGGTCGGCTTCGACGGTAGCATAAATGGTGTTGTCGTCGGTCTTGAGCGAGTTGACGTAGCTGTCGGCCTTGTGGATTTCGCCCACCACGCGGGCGCGCACATTGCCCGACTTGGTGAGCGGGGTGGAAACGTCGACCAGGCCACGGCGGTCGCTCCAGCTGCCGACCGACACGTCGGCCGAACCGGTGAGCACCTTGCTGGTGGCGCGCTTGCGCACCAGGTTGATCGAGGCGGACGGGTTGCCGGCGCCGGTCATCAGGCCGGTGGAGCCGCGCACGACTTCCACGCGGTCGTAGGTCGCCAGGCTGGACAGGGTCTCGCCGCCGCTCCATTGTTGTTGCCAGGTGGTGGGCACGCCATCGATTTGCAGGTTGTCGATGTCGAAACCGCGCGAGGTGAAGCCGCCACGGTGGGTTTCGTACTGGTTGACCGAGACGCCAGCCACATTGTTGATGACATCGGTGACGTTCTGCAGGAACTGGTCCTGGATGCGTTGTTGGGTAATCACGGTCACCGATTGCGGCGTGTCGCGCAGCGACATGTCCAGCGGCGTTGCCGAACGGGTGCGACCAACATTGTAAGTGCCCGTAGTGTCATCGGTTTTTTGAGCCGATACTTCAACTTGTTGCAATACCGCATCCTGTCCGGCAGTCTGCGCCTGGACCAGCAACGGCATGGCAAGCGCGACAGCGACCGCGAGACGATTGAGGGTAAGACCCGTGCGGGCGTGTGCTTGCTGGTTCATGTTTGTAATGGTTCCTGTTAGTAAGGCGAAAATCGAAACTGTTAGAAGAAAACAATAATGATAACGATTCGCATTCTAAAGTCAATGCCAGGGAGCTAATTGTGCAATGAAAGTCAATGATGCAGAAGGAAGAGGCGCATTTCCGCTGGCAGGGACGGATAGAAGCGAGATTGGCTGCCTGTTCATTGCTTTGAAATATAGTTTCTGTAGCATACTATCGGTATATACCACTGCCTCAACAGCCGAGACCCCGCTATGGCCATCAATCCGCTCACCAGTTCTGCCACCAACACCGCCAGCACCACTTCATCGATCAGTTCCGACGTGTACAAGCGCGTCGAGCAGACCATGATGTCGCAGAACAATGGCGCCACCCGGCTCAACGCCGCGCTGGCCAGCAGCCAGACCAAGCTCTCGGGCCTGGGCCAGCTGCAAAGTGCGCTGGGCAGCTTCCAGTCGATCGCTGCGGCATTGACCGGCAGCGGCCTGTCCACCTCGGCTGCCAGTACCGATAAAACCGTGCTCACCGCCACGTCGACCGGCGGCGCCAAGGCTGGCACCTACGCGATCAACGTCCAGCAACTGGCGCAGGGCCAGTTCCTGACCAGCACCGAATTCAGCTCTGCCACCGCCAAGGTCGGCACCGGCGCGCCCACCACTGTCAAGATCGACTTCGGCACTGCCGGCGACAAGGGCTTCACGACCAACGGCACGGCCACCAGCAAGACCATTTCCATCGACAGCACCAACAACACGGTCGAGGGCATCGCTGCTGCCTTCAAGGCCGCTGGCGTGGACGTCACGGTGGCCAAGGGCGACGATGGCAAGGTGTCGCTGTCGATCGCCGGCCAGAGCGGCGAAGCCAACAGCATGCGCATCAGCGTCAGTGGCGACGGCGCGCTGAAAAACCTGCTCGGCTACGATCCCGACGAAAAAGGCAAGCAGGGCTTCAAGCAGACCACGGCCGCCCAGGACGCCATCCTCACGGTCGATGGCAAGGAGATCAAGAGCGCCAGCAACACGCTGGACAAGAACAAGGGCATTGACGGCGCCGCGCTCACGCTCACCGGCAAGGGCAAGGCCGACATCACCATCAGCCAGGATGCCAGCAAGATCGGCGACAACCTCAAAACGTTCGTGGCCGCCTACAACGACCTCAACAGCAAGCTGAAAACCCTGTCCAACGGCGCCCTCAAGGGCGACACGGCGCTGGGCCAGGTCACCATGCAGATGGACCTGTTGCTCAGGACCGGTGGCGGCAACGTTTCCACGTCGGCGCTAGCGGCAGCCGGGATCAGCCAGGGCAAGGACGGCAACCTGGTGATCGACGACAAGAAGATGCAGGCAGCCATCACTGCCGATTCGTCGCAAGTGGCCAAGCTGTTTACCAGCGACGGCAAGGGCCTGGCCGACCTGATGGGCGCCAAAGCGACCTCGTTTACCGACAAGAACAGCGTGATCAGCCGCGAGACCACCCAGGTCAACCGCGAGCTCGACGCCACCAACACCAAGCGCGCCGCGCTGACCAAGGCGCTCACCGCCCAGGCCACCGCGCTGGCGGCGCTGTACTCGGCGCAGTCGCAGACCGGCACCGGCGGCGGCATGTTCGGCACCGGCAGTACCGGGTCCACCGGCACCTTGTTCGATTTGCTCGGCTAATCCAAACGAACCTCTTGCACGTAACGGCCCGATGCCGGATCATCACGGCTTGTGTATGAATCCCACTCGGAGGTGTTATGGCAGGAAAGTTCGTTGGCGTGCTGGCGGTGGCCGGTTTGATGGTGGCTGGTCTGGCCCAGGCGCAAGAGGAAAAAGTCCTCAACATCTATAACTGGTCCGACTACATCGCGGAAGACACGGTCAAGAATTTCGAGAAAGAGACCGGCATCAAGGTGCGCTATGATGTGTTCGACAACAACGAAATCCTGAACTCCAAGCTCGTCGCCGGCAAGTCGGGCTACGACATCGTGGTGCCTACTGCCCAGTGGGCGCGCCTGCAAATCGAAGGCAAGCTGCTGCGCAAGCTCGATAAATCGAAGCTGCCCAACCTGAAAAACCTCGATCCGGCGATCCAGGCCAAGCTTGCCAGCATCGATCCGAATAATGAATACCTGGTGGACTGGCTGTGGGGTTACACCACGGTCGGCATCAACGTCAATAAAGTGAAAGCCGCGCTCGGCGGCATGCCGATGCCGGCCAATGCCTGGGACCTGGTGTTCGATCCCAAGTATGCATCCAAGGTGAAATCGTGCGGCGTGTCGTTCCTCGATTCGCCGTCCGAAGTATTGCCGGCTGCGCTGATGTATCTCGGCAAACCGGCGTACTCGAAAAACGCTGCCGATTACGCCGAGGCGGGCAAGCTGCTGCAAACCATCCGTCCCAATGTCACCCTGTTCAGTTCGTCGGGCTATATCAACGACATGGCCAATGGCGCCGTCTGCGTGGCGCTGGGCTGGTCGGGCGACATCAATATTGCCCGCCAACGCGCGCTCGACGCCAAGAACGGCAATGTGATCGAGGTGCTGGTGCCGAAAACCCCGGCCGCGCTGGTGTTCGACACCATGGCGATTCCCGCCGACGCCCCGCACCCGAACAATGCCCACCTGTGGATCAACTACATCATGCGCCCGGAAGTGCATGCCAGCCTGACCAACAAGGTGTTTTACGCCAACCCGAACACGGCCAGCATGAAGTTCGTGCGCAAGGATATCGCCGGCAACAAGACCGTGTTCCTGTCCGATGCGGACAAGCAGCGCATGGCCGCGCCGGAGTCGGTGCCGGCCGATATCCGGCGCGTGATCACGCGTACCTACACCAAGTTCAAGACGGGCCGCTAAGCCCGTTCCCCAAACGCGGGCCTGGTTATTTGACCAGGTCCGCGCTCATCACCGCTTTCAGATACACGCTGCCCGGGTCACCAGGCTCGCGCTGGGCAAACCACCAGGCGCTGGCCTTGCGGATATCCCAGTCCAGGTCTTCGCCCGTCAGCAGCAGCGCTGCCACCATGCCCAAGGTGGGCTGGTGGCCGACCACCAGCACCGAATCCTTGTTGCCCGGCCAGTTGACCGCTTTCAGGATGTCGGCCGGGTCGGCGCCCGGCGCCAGGTCGTTGTGCAGCTTGAACTTGCGGCCCAGCGCTTCCACCGTTTGCAGGGTGCGCACGGCCGGGCTGGCCAGGATGCGGCAGCTGTCGGGCAGTTGCGAATCGAGCCATAGTCCCATGCGGCGCGCCTGCTTGATGCCCTTGCCGGTCAGCGCGCGTTCCAGGTCGGTCATGCCGGGCGCCGCATCTTCGGCCTCCGCGTGCCGCCATAAAACGAGATCCATATGTTCTCCTTGATGCCAGTTGGTGAAATCAGATCCCGGTGCACCTCCCGGTACACCTTGCCAAAAATTACTCGATCACTGCGCCGGGCATGCCCAGCGTTTCCATTAAATGTTGTTGGGCGGAGAAACCGCCCTGTTTGCCGCGTGCCTTGCGGCGCTGGTAGTGGCCGTCCGGTTCCAGCTCCCAGGCGTTGCGGTTGTCCTTGAGGTAAGGGTTCAACCCTTCCGACATCACGCGCCGCTTGAGCGCCTTGTCCAGGATCGGGAAGGCGACCTCGATGCGGCGGAACAGGTTGCGGCTCATCCAGTCCGCGCTCGACAGCATGATGTCGTGCGCCAGGTCGTTGCGGAAATAATAGATGCGGCTGTGTTCGAGGAAGCGGCCGATGATCGAGCGCACCTTGATGTTTTCCGACAGCCCCGGCACGCCCGGTTTCAGAGTGCAGGCGCCGCGCACGATCAGGTCGATCTTGACACCGTCCTTGGACGCCGCGTACAGCGCGCGGATCACCGATTCGTCCACCAGCGCGTTCATCTTAACAATAATCCGGCCCGGACGTCCGCTGCGCGCGATGCGCGCCTCGTTGCGGATGGCCTTGATGATTTCGTTCTGCAAGGCGAACGGCGCCAGCCACAAGTGGTTGAGCCGGTGCGGCTTGGTCAGGCTGGTGAGGTGAATAAATACCTCGTTGACCTCCTGGCTGATGCCCGGGTGGCAGGTCAGCAGACCGAAGTCGGTGTAGAACTTGGTGGTGGTCGGGTGGTAGTTGCCGGTGCCCAGGTGGGCGTAATACTTCAGCTTGCCTTCCTCGCGGCGGATCACCAGCGCCACCTTGGCGTGGGTTTTCAGGCCCACCACGCCGTACACGACCTGGGCGCCGGCTTGCTCGAGCTTGTCGGCCCAGTTGATATTGGCTTCTTCGTCGAAGCGCGCCTTCAGTTCCACTATCACGGTCACTTCCTTGCCCGCGCGGGCGGCCGTGATCAGCGCTTCCATCAGGTCGGAATTCATGCCGGTGCGGTAAATCGTCTGCTTGATCGCCACCACGGCCGGATCGTGGGCTGCGCTGCGAATGAAGTCGATCACGGTCTGGAACGACTGGAACGGGTGGTGCAGCAGGATGTCGTGCGCGCGCAGTGCGGCAAAGATGTCGGCGCTGCCCGGCTTTTGCGCGCTGCCGGGGAAGAACGGCGCGAAGCGCAGCGACGGATCTTCCACGTGGTCCATGATTTCGGTGAGCCGCACCAGGTTGACCGGGCCGTTCACCGCGTACAACCGGCTCTGCTGCAGGCCGAACTGGTCGAGCAGGAACTGCGACAGCTCGGGCGGGCAGTTGATCGCCACTTCCAGTCGCACCGAGGTGCCGAACTGGCGGCCCTGCAATTCGCCCTTGAGCGCCTGGCGCAGGTTTTTCACTTCATCTTCATCGACCCACAAGTCGCTGTCGCGGGTGACGCGAAACTGCGAATAGGCGATTACTTCGCGCCCGGCAAACAAATCCGAGATATGCGCGTGGATCACCGACGACAGCAGGCAGAACGACACGCCGCCACGGTTGGACAGCCCGTCGGGCAGGCGGATCACGCGCGGCAGCACGCGCGGCGCTTTTAATATCGCAATCGCCGTACCGCGGCCGAAGGCATCCTTGCCCGACAGCGAGACGATGAAATTCAGGCTTTTATTGACCACCTGCGGGAACGGGTGGGCCGGGTCGAGCCCGATCGGCGTGAGCAGCGGCCGCACCTCGGTGTCGAAATACTCCTTGACCCAGGCGCGCTCGGCTTCGGTGCGTTCGTTGTGACGCACCAGGTGCACGCCGCTGGCAGCCAGCTCTGGCAGCACTTCCTGGTTGAGAATATTGTATTGGTGGGTAACCAGCGCGTGGCATTCGTTGCTGATGCGGGAGAGGGTGGCAAGCAGGGCGGGGTGGGTGGCCAGCACGCCATCGGTGCCGGCGGCGGCCAGCAGGCTGGCGACGCGTACTTCAAAGAATTCATCAAGGTTGCTGCTGGCAATACATAAATAACGCAAGCGTTCGAGCAAGGGGATGCTCTTGTCTTCGGCTTGCGCCAGCACCCGGCGGTTGAACATCAGTTGCGACAGCTCGCGGTCGAGGAACGCGGAATTCTTGCCGACTTCGGCATGCACATCAGGCTTCATGTCTCTTTGGTCACTTTGCAGATAAGGTAATTCTAGCCTGTAATTCAACAGAAGAATGATGCAACAGTGTAAAGACCAATTATGACAAGTTTGTGACACACGCTGTCATAAACCGCCAAAACTGCCCGTCTTTTATGACATGGACGTGTCACAATCGCGTTATTCGCTTATGACATGCACCTGTTTTCATAGGGGAGAGGGGTGTTACTCGGCAAAAAACTTCTTTTTGGACATTTTTTCTAGATGTCATAAACCTGTCATATTGGCCGGTTAGACTTCGCAGCATCCTAACCTGTCATAACAAAGGACTTTGAAATGCGAATGAAACAACTGATCTCTTCCCTGGTAGTCGGTGCCTGCGCCATGATGGCTCTCTCGTCCGCTGCCACCGCTGCCGATATGACCGGCGCCGGCGCGACCTTCCCATACCCAATCTACGCAAAATGGGCTGAGACCTACAAAGCCTCTACCGGCAATGGCCTGAACTACCAGTCCGTCGGTTCGGGCGCTGGCATCAAGCAAATCAAAGCCAAGACCGTCGATTTCGGCGCCTCGGATGCCCCGATGAAAGCGGAAGACCTCGACGCCGAAGGCCTGATGCAGTTCCCGGCCATCATGGGCGGCGTGGTGACCGTGGTCAACGTTCCAGGCCTGACCCCAGGTCAACTGAAACTGACCGGTCCGATCGTGGCTGACATCTACCTTGGCAAGATCACCAAGTGGAACGACCCGGCAATCGCCGCACAAAACGCCGGCGTCAAGCTGCCAGCAGAAGACATCACCGTGGTGCACCGCGCCGACGGTTCGGGCACCTCGTTCCTGTTCACCGACTACCTGTCGAAAACCAGCCCTGATTTCAAATCGAAAATCGGCGCCGGCACCGCAGTGAAATGGATCGTGGGCGTGGGCGGCAAGGGTAACGAAGGCGTCGCCGCCAACGTGCAGCGTATCAAGGGTTCGATCGGCTACGTCGAGTGGGCGTACGCCAAGAAAAACAAGATGCAGCACACCCAGCTGAAAAACAAGGACGGCAACTTCCTGCAACCTGACGACGAGTTCTTCAAAGCTGCTGCTGCCAACGCCGAGTGGACCAAGACCCCGGGCTTCGGCGTGGTGCTGACCGACCAGGCTGGTAAAAACTCGTGGCCGATCACCGGCGTGTCGTTCATCCTGATGCACAAAGTGCAACCGGACGCCAACAAGGGCAAGGAAGTCGTGAAATTCTTCGACTGGGCCTTCAAAAACGGCGGCAAGTCGGCTGTTGAACTGGACTACGTACCGCTGCCTGACTCGGTGGTGAAACTGGTGCAGGATTCCTGGAAAGCCAACCTGAAAGACGCTTCGGGCAAGGCCATCTACTAATCCTGATTCCCTTCACTGCCTGCAATACAAGGCGGTGAGGGGGTTAGCCTGCGGTGCCCATGTGGACATCGCAGGCTAGCTTACCTTCCCGAGATAACAATATGAGCGCTGACATCACTACCACGCCAATTCCAAAACCGGAGCCGGCCTCGCAATTTAGTACCGCGCAGGCCACCGCTGCTGAACAGGCCGCCATGCAGTCGATGATGCGGACCATGCGCAAGCAGCGCATCCAGGACTTCTTCTTCCACAAAACCACCATGCTGTTCGCGCTGTCGGTGCTGCTGGTGCTGCTGGGAATTATCATTTCGCTCATGGTCGGCGCCTGGCCGGCTTTCAAGGAGTTCGGCCCCGGCTTCATCACCCGCGTCGAATGGGATCCGGTCAACGACCAGTACGGCGCCATGATCGCCATCGTCGGCACCCTGGCCACTTCCGGCATCGCCCTGCTGATCGCGTTCCCGATCAGCTTTGGTATCGCGCTGTTCCTCACCGAAATCTGCCCCGCCTCGCTGCGCCGCCCGCTCGGCACCGCCGTCGAACTGCTGGCCGGCGTGCCGTCGATCATCTACGGCATGTGGGGCCTGTTCGTGTTCGCCCCGCTGTTCGGCGACTACGTGCAACCGTTCCTGAAAAGCACGCTGGGCGTGCTGCCGATCATCGGACCATTCTTCAGCGGCCCCACCATGGGCATCGGCATCCTGACCGCCGCCCTGATCCTGGCCGTGATGATCATCCCGTTCATCTCGTCGGTGATGCGCGACGTGTTCGAGATCGTGCCGGCGGTATTGAAAGAATCGGCTTACGGCCTCGGCTGCACCCGCTGGGAAGTGGTGCGCAAGATCGTGCTGCCGTACACCAAGACCGGCGTCGTTGGCGGTGTGATGCTGGGCCTGGGCCGCGCGCTGGGCGAGACCATGGCCGTGACCTTCGTGATCGGTAACGCCAACAAGCTGTCGTTCTCGCTGTTCGCTGCCGGTAACTCGATCGCCTCGACGCTGGCCAACGAATTCGCCGAATCGGACACCGTGCTGCACACCTCGTCGCTGTTCGCGCTGGCACTGATCCTGTTTGTCATCACCTTTATCGTCCTGTCCGCCGCCAAACTGATGTTGGTTGGCATGTCCCGCAAGGAAGGCCTCAAATGAACCAAGCTGCCATCAACCCGCAGGAACCGATTGTTCCGATGAACAAGGTGTACCGCAAGCGCCTGTTCCGCCACCGCGTGGGCATCGCCATGTCGGTGCTGGCGATGTCGCTGGGCCTGGCCGTGCTGGCCTGGATCCTGGTCACCCTGGTCGTCAATGGCTTTAGTGCCCTGTCGGTGAACATGTTCACCGAAAGCACCCCGGCGCCGGGCAGCGAAGGCGGTGGCCTGGCCAACGCCATCTTCGGCAGCTTCATGATCGTCGGCCTGTCCACGCTGGTGAGCACGCCGATCGGCATCCTGGCCGGCATGTACCTGGCCGAGTACGGCAATGAAAACAAGCTGGCGGCCGTGACCCGCTTTGTCACCGACATCATGCTGTCGGCTCCGTCGATCGTGATCGGCATGTTCGTGTGGGCTGCTTACGTGGCCACCACCAACCATTACTCCGGTTACGCCGGTTCGATCGCGCTGGCCCTGATCGCCGTGCCGGTCGTGGTGCGTACCACCGACAACATGCTGCGCCTGGTACCTAGCAGCCTGCTGGAAGCGGCGTTCGCCCTGGGCGCACCGCGCTGGAAAGTAGCGATGACGGTGCGCCTGCGCGCCGTGAAAGCCGGCGTGATCACCGGCGTGCTGCTGGCCGTGGCCCGCATCTCGGGCGAAACCGCGCCGCTGCTGTTCACTGCCCTGAACAACCAGTTCTTCAGCAAGGACATGAACGGCCCGATGGCCAACTTGCCTGTCGTGATTTATGGTTTCGCCATGAGCCCGTACGACAACTGGCGCGAACTGGCCTGGGGCGGCGCGCTGCTGGTTACCTTCAGTGTGCTGGCGCTTAACATCGTCTCGCGCACCATGTTCAGCCAAAAAATTCCAAACTAATTAGCGACCACTTACATAAAGCGATCGACACATAATGAATACGCAACTGAGCCCAGAAACGACCACCGCGCCAGCAGGCGCCGGCAAGCGCACGACTATCGGCATCTCGAACCTGAATTTTTTCTACGGTAAGACCCAGAGCCTGACCAACGTCAACCTCAACATCCACGAGCGCCAGGTCACCGCCTTCATCGGCCCGTCGGGCTGCGGCAAATCGACCTTGCTGCGCACGCTCAACCGTATGTACGACCTGTACCCTGGCCAGCGCGCCGAAGGTTCGATCATGTACCGCGGCCGTAACATCCTCGACGCCGGCCAGGACTTGAACATGCTGCGCGCCAAAATCGGCATGGTGTTCCAGAAGCCGACCCCGTTCCCGATGTCGATCTACGACAACATTGCGTTCGGCGTGCGCCTGTACGAAGACCTGTCGAAAGGCGAGATGGACGAGCGCGTGGAATGGGCGCTGAAGAAAGCCGCACTGTGGGGCGAAGTAAAAGACAAGCTGACCAAGAGCGGCCTGTCGCTGTCGGGCGGCCAGCAACAGCGCCTGTGCATCGCGCGCGGCGTGGCGGTGAAACCTGACGTGCTGCTGCTGGACGAGCCAACCTCGGCACTGGATCCGATCTCGACCTCGAAAGTGGAAGAACTGATCAGCGAACTCAAGCAAGACTACACGATCGCCATCGTTACCCACAACATGCAGCAGGCCGCGCGTTGCTCGGACTACACCGCCTATATGTACCTGGGCGAGCTGGTGGAGTTCGGCGAGACCGACCAGATCTTCATGAATCCTGCGCGCAAGGAAACCCAGGATTACATCACCGGCCGCTTCGGCTGATCGACACTTATAATACGTCATTACGGAGAATCAGCATGATCGGTGAGCACTCATCCAAACAATACGATAACGAACTCGAAGCCATCCGCTCCAAGGTGCTCTTAATGGGCGGCATCGTCGAGACCCAGTTCCTCGACGCCATGACCTGCTTCCGCATCGGCAACCCGGAACGCGCCGACCGCGTGATGCGCGAGGACGACACTGTCAACCAGCTCGAAGTGTCGCTCGACGACGCCTGCAGCCACCTGATCGTGCGCCGCCAGCCGGCCGCCAACGATCTGCGCACCATCATGGCCACCATCAAGGTGATCACCGACCTGGAACGCATCGGCGACGAAGCAACCAAGATCGCCCGCACCGCCAAGGCACTGCATTCGCGTGGCACGGCCACCGTCAACCATTACGAAATGGTGCGCAATATCGCCAACAACACCAGCGACATGCTGCACGACGCGCTTGACGCGTTTGCGCGCAACGACGGCGTCCAGGCACTCAAATTGATCGCCCAGGATGCCGTGATCGACCACGAATTCCGTTCGATCATGCGCAACCTGATTACCTTCATGATGGAAGATCCGCGCACGATTTCGGCCGCACTGGACACGCTGTGGGTGGCCAAGGCCATCGAGCGCATCGGCGACCATGCCAAGAACATCGCCGAGTACGTGATTTACGTGGTGGAAGGCAAGGACATCCGTCACACCAAGACCGTGCCTGCTATCGAAGACAACATTGAACCTGCATAAACAAGCATATGGCATCTGATAAAACCACCGTACTGATCGTGGAAGATGAACCGGCGATTGTCGAGTTGGTGACTTTTTCGCTGCGTGAGGCAGGCTGGAACTGCTGCGCGGTGCAAAGCGTGGGCGAGGCCTGGGAGTTCATCCAGACCCGCACCCCGCAGCTGATTTTGCTCGACTGGATGTTGCCGGATCAAACCGGCTTGCGCCTGCTGGCGCGCATCCGTTCCGACCGCAATTTCCAGGAAATCCCGGTCATCATGCTCACCGCAAAAAGCATGGAAGAGGACAAGCTGGCGGGCCTGAACACCGGCGCCGACGACTACGTCACCAAGCCGTTCTCGCCGCGCGAGCTGCTGGCCCGCGCGCGCGCGCTGCTGCGCCGCAAGAGCCCGGAGCACGCGCAATCGACCATGCGCGCGGCCAATATCGCGCTCGACCCGGTCAGTTGCACGGTGTCGATGGACGACCAGAAGATCGACATCGGCCACGCCGAGTACAAGCTGCTCAAGTTCCTGCTGGCCCACCCGGAGCGCGTGTTCTCGCGCAGCCAGTTGCTCGACAAGGTGTGGGGCGACCACGTGGTGATCGAGGAGCGCACGGTGGACGTCCACGTGCTGCGCCTGCGCAAGGCCCTCAAGGAAGCCGAGCACCTGATCAAGACCGTGCGCAGTGTCGGTTACATGTTGTCGGAGAAAACCTAGTCTCATGAATCCAAAACTGCTGTTCTGGGTACCCGCCGCCTTGCGCACCGCGCTCGTTGCAGCGGGCTGCGCGTTGTTGGGCTGGATGTTCGGCTGGATGACCGGTGTTGTCGTGGCCTTGCTGGCGACGATGGTGATGGTGTTCGTGCAGCTGTCCTATCTTTACCAGCTCAGCAACTGGATGGACGACCCGCAAAGCGCCAAGCTGCCCGATGGCTGGGGCGCCTGGACCAATATCTTCTCGCGCCTGTACCGCATGCGCCGCGACGACGAAAAAAACCAGACCGAGCTGACCGAGTGGCTGGCGCGCTTCCGCCAGGCCATGCACCTGCTGCCCGACGGCGTGGTGATCATGGACGACGTGCTGTTCCTCGAGTGGTGCAACCCGGCCGCCGAGAAGCACCTGGGCCTCACGCACGAGCGCGACAAGGGCATGCGCGTCACCAACCTGGTGCGTAACCCTGACTTCATGGATTACATCATCCTCGGCCGCTACGAGCAGCCGCTGACGATCAGCTTCCGCGAGCGCAAACTCATCGTGCACATCATTCCGTTCGAGAACCGCCGGCAAATCCTGGTCACGCACGACGCCACCGAGACCGAGCGCATCGAAGAAATGCGGCGCGACTTCATTGCCAATGCCTCGCACGAGCTGCGCACGCCGCTGACGGTGATCGTCGGTTTCCTGGAAATTGCCGCGTCGGAAGGGCTGGACGTGGCCACCCGCAACGCCCACCTGAAACTGATGACGGAGCAGGGCCACCGCATGCAGCACCTGATCGAGGACATGCTGACCTTGTCGCGGCTGGAGTCGGTCGATTACCCGATGCGGCCTGAAACCGTCGACGTGCGGCGCCTGATGGAGCAGGTGGCCAGCGACGCCCGCGCCTTATCGGCCGGCAAGCACGAGATCACCTTGCAGATCGACGGCCCCGACGTGGTGGGCAGCTACGAGGAATTGCACAGCGCCTTCGGCAACCTGGCCTCCAATGCGGTGCGCTACACGCCGGCTGGCGGCAAGATCGCCCTGGTGTGGCGCGAGTTCGAAGCCGGCATCAAGTTCAAGGTGGAAGATACCGGCATCGGCATCAGCCCCGAGCATATCTCGCGCCTGACCGAGCGTTTCTACCGGGTGGACAAGAGCCGTTCGCGCGAAACCCAGGGTACCGGCCTGGGCCTGGCGATCGTCAAACACGTGCTGCTGCGCCATGGCGGCACCTTGCAAATCAAGTCGGAAGCAGGCAAGGGCAGCACCTTTATCGTCTGCCTGCCCAAGAGCGCGATCGTGCCGAAGCAGGCCGAGCTGCTGCTCACTCAAGCCACTGCTTAGTCAAACCACTGCGTCAGCGTGGCGCGGGCCTTGGCCGTGTGTTCATCCTTGATGTACACGGCCACCGCGCCCAGCGCCGCCAATAAAATCCCCAGGTCGTCGCTATAGCCCACCACCGGCAGCAGATCGGGTATGCCGTCCAGCGGCGAGATGAAATAGCCGAGCGCACCATAGATGGTGGCCTTGGCCCAGCGCGGCGTGTCCGGGTCGGTGGCCGAGTAATACATTTTGAGTGCCGGCTCCAGCACGCCGCGGCCCGCCGTCTTGGCGTAGCCCTTGACCTTGCCCCAGAAGCCGTCGTCGGAATACTGCGCCGTGTAGTCGGCAGCGTTGTCGGTCTTTGCCATCGTGTATCCCAGTTCAAATGATGATGCGGTCTATGGTAGCGCTAATTGCGCCTGGGCGTCGCCCTATGTCTTGCGCGGCATGGCCCGCAAGCAAGTATTAAGCGCATCCTCGAACGAAGCGGACACGTGGTCGGCCTGCGGGAAGTCGCAGTCCTTGAGGTCGCGGTTGCCGAATGGGCTGGGCAGCAGCACCGCCAGTTGCTTCGCGTGCGGCAGGCGCACCCGCAGCTCGGCCATCAGCTGGCGCATTTGCGGCGTATCGTTGACCGGATCGACCGTCACCAGGCATACGATGGATACCAGCTCGGCAGTGGCTTCGGGCGGTAGCGGCTCGTCGATGTCTTCGCTGCTCATGCTGCGGGCGTCGAGTTTCTGGTCGCGCATGATGCGCACCAGGATCTCCGTGGCCAGCTCGTCGTACGACGTCGCCAGGCCCACGCTCAGGATCAGGCTGCCGGGCGGGATGTCGAACGAACCCTGCCATTCGCCGGTGGCCGAGATACGCCGTTCACGCAGCTGGCGCCCGATCCCCATGCCGGCCAGCGCCGAGCTGCCCTTGCCTGCCTTGGGTGCCTTGGGGCGGCGCCACCACGACTTGCGGTCGCTCAGCGTCTCGATCACGGTAATGATGGCGCTGGTGACCTTGGCCTGTTCATCGGCCGTGATGGTCTTGCCGCGCAGGTCAAAGTTGGCCAAGTGCAGTGCCGGCACTAGCACGCTGTCGCAGTACTGGGCCAGCGTCTTCTTGCGCATGTAGCGCCGCGCTGCCGCAATGATTTCGTGGGCGTCGCCCGACAAGGCGCGCTGGTAAAAATTCTGCGGCAAGGTCAAGGCCGGCAATTCGCCGAACATGATTTCCAGCACTTTCAAAGCCCGGATATACCGGCCGGCCACCACCAGGCACAGGGTGAGCGGGGTGGACAGCACCAGGCCGACCGGGCCCCAGATCCAGCTCCAGAATATCGCCGCCACCACCACCGACAGCGGCGACAGCCCGGTCGTGTGGCCGTACAGCTTGGGTTCGACGGTTTGCGCGACCACGATGTCCACGACCAAAAAGATGCCGAATGTCATCAGTGCCAGCGACCAGCCCGGGTCGATCGCGGCGGCCAGCAGCGTGGCGCACAGCGCCGCGATCCAGAAGCCGACGTAGGGAACGTAGCGCAGCACGGCGGTCATCGCCGCCCACAGCAGCGCCTGCGACAGGCCGATGATCGACAGCCCGATCCAGATCACCAGCCCGGTGCTGGCATTGACTGCGAATTGCGAGATGAAAAAGCGCGACAGCCGCTCACCGGCATCGTTGACCGCGACCGTGGTGGCGCGCAAGTCCTCGCCGCCGGCCAGCCGGATGAAGCGGTCGCGCAGCGATTCATGTTCGAGCAGGACGAAGATCAGCACGATGAAGACGATGCCGGCCGTCTCCAGCGGCGGCCACACCGAGGCCACCACCCTGGAGAGGATTTGCAGGGGCTTCAAGTCCGGCTCGTGGATTTCCACCAGCACCGGCGTGGTGCCATCGCTGGCCAGGCGCGGCTTTGGCGCTTTGCCGAATTCATCGGTTGAGTTCTGGGTCAGGTGCTCGATCAGTTGCCCGGCCGGGCCGCCGATGCTGCCGATGGTGCCGCGCGTGATCTCGTTGAGCACTTCGAGCTTGGTGGCGATGGTGTCCTGGTACTGCGGCAGGCTGGCGCCCAGGCGCGTGACCTGGGTGACGATGACCGCGCCGGCCATCAGCACCACGGCCGCTACCACGGCCACGCCGGTGAGCACCGAGGCGGTCGGCCCCAGCCCCACGCGGCGCAAGGCCCGCACGAATGGTGCGATCAAAAAGCTCAGGATGAAGGCGAGGGTGATCGGGATCAGCACGTCGCGGCCGAAATACAACAGGGCCAGGACGGTGGCGGTGCCGACCAGTCCGACAACGGCGTTGGGTAATGCGCGAGCTGGTAATGAATCTGACACCGTGTTCCCTGAAAATCGTGAGCGTGACGCAGGACGACGCGCCTGCCTTTTCGAGCCTAGATTATGGGGTGCACGGTGTCAATCGAATTTACCGGACGCAACAGAATCAGCCGGCCTTCTTCTGGGTAATGCCCGCCGCAAGCATCGCCGCGTCGCGGGCGGCGTTGATCTCGTCTACCATGTCGCTCAGGCCGCGTGCAGTCACCTTCGGTAACAGCGACTGGTCCACCTTGGACGACGATGTGATGTCATTGGCGCTGGTCTGGCCCGGCAGCGGCAGGAAATTATCGTAAATCACTGTGCCGGGTACGGCGCGCATCAGCTCGGCCAAGCGGCGGTCGGCCAGGCTCTGGCCGGCAAAGTCTTCCGTCAGTTTCAGACCCGGCACGTTCTGCTGGATGTAGGCACTGCCGCTGTCGTACACCATGGCGACGACCTGGCCATTCTTGACGATCTGGGCGAACACCCGGTCAGGGTTGGCGGCGGCCGCCGCCTGGTTGGCCTGCTGGCGCGCTGCCACCTGCTGGTCGTGCAGGGCCAGCTCGGCCTGCAAGTGCTCGGGCAGCTTGAATGCCACCATTTTCTTCTGCTCGACCAGCTGGCCGACAGAAGTGACAGGGCCCTGGATCTTGAACGAAGCCGAACCTTCGATGCGCGACATGACAACTCCTTGGTGAATGACAGGAAGACCAACGGCAGGTTAGCACGAAAGTAATGCTTTTGGTAAACATTGACTTTCAACTACGATAGTCGCCCACGCCATTCACCGCGATTGCCTAGAACTTGTAGACCAGGCCGGTCGTGACCATCGGCGTGGTTTTGCGCTTGGTCAGCGGGCTGTCGGCCGCATCTCCGACCATGCGGGTCAAGCCGGCGGCGCTGGTGACCGACCAGCGTGCGTCGATCGCGTGGTTCCAGTTGACGCCGACGTTGATGTTTTCGAACCCGCGTTCGGCGCGGTAGCTGCCGTAGCCCGAGCGCGCGCTCTGGGTGGCGGTGACGCCGTAGTAGGTTTGCGCATGCTTGTTGTCGCCATAGACGGCGGAGGCGTTGAACGACAACTGGTCGGTGGTGCTGGTATAGAACGGTGTGGACGCGCCGATGGTGTAGGTGCTGCCGTTGTCGCGCCTGGACAGGGCCTGGGCGGTGCTCAGCGACAGGCCGATGGTGCCGACCTGGTAGGTAGCCGTCAGCAGGGCCAGCGCGCCGCCATGGACTTTGCCCATGCCGCGCAGGTCATCGGAACCGGCGCCGAAGTTGCGCTTGTGCTCGTCGCGCTTGCCGCCATAGCCGAGCGCGGCCGAGAGACCGAAGCCGCCGGCAGCAGTCTGGTAACCGAGGCCGCGCCGGGTGCTGGCAAAGAAGCCGTTGCCGAAGCTGTGGTCGAGGATGGGGGCGCCCACCAGGTGGTTGTCGTCGGCGCCGGCGTATTCGGGTACATAGCCGATGCCGATGCCGACCAGTGTACCTTCCGGAGCGGTCTGGGCAGCGGCATGGCCGGCGGCGCCGACAGCGCACAGGGAGACGAACAGGGGGGCTAACTTGAGGCTGAAACGCATGATGATTTCCTGGAAAGAGTGGTTCGGAGTCTGCTGGCATCTGGACGTGCCGGCTGGGACGGGTGGCAGTGTGTCACAAACCGCGCCAGACGCCGACACCGCAGGTGAAGTATCATTTGGCGAATTCAATGGTATCGCCTGCCGATGCCGCGCCCCCTGGAGCCGCCATGCCTGACACCCCTGCAAGACAGTCCGCCCCCGAGTCCGCAACCGAGTCCGCGGCGCCTGCACTGACCCTGTATTACCATCCGCTGGCGTCGTTTTGCCACAAGGTGCTGATCGCGCTATACGAAAACGGCACGGAGTTCGACAAGCGCGTCATCAACGTGGGCGAGGACGCTGACCGCGCCGAGCTCACGGCCATGTGGCCGATATGTAAATTTCCGGTGATCCGCGACCACGAACGGATGCGCGACATCCCGGAAACCTCGATCATCATCGAGTACCTGGACCGCCACTTTCCCGGCCCGCAGCCGATGATCCCGGCCGACTGGGACGCCGCGCTCGACGTGCGCCTGTGGGACCGGTTCTTCGACAATTACGTGCAGGTGCCGGTGCAGACCATCGTTACCGGACACCTGACCGGCATGCAGTGCGACCGTACCAAGGAGCGCACCAAGCTCAAGACCGCCTACAAGATGATCGAGAAGCGCATGGCCAGCCGCTCGTGGATGAGCGGCGAGCACTTCAGCCTGGCCGACTGCGCAGCGGCGCCGGCACTGTTCTACGCCGCCACGCTGTTGCCGTTCCCCGAGGAATACACCAACCTGCAGTCGTATTTCGAGCGGCTGGTGCTGCGCCCGTCGGTGCGCCGCGTGCTGGAAGAATCGAAACCTTACTTCCCGCTGTACCCGTTCGTGGCCGGGATTCCCGAGCGCTTCCTGTAGGGGTTAGTGCAGTGCCGCACGGTGCGCACGGTGAGAACTTGGAATGATGGGTTACTTCACTGTTCTCACTGAAAGGCAAGCATGCAACCCGAAAATCCCAACGCATCGCGCCGGGCCATGGTCGGCGGCCTCGCTACCGGCCTGCTGGGCGCTGCCATCGTTCCCGTCTCGGCAGCTACGGCTGCGGACCAGGTCAGCAAAGGCACGCCGGCATCCGCACCTGATGTGCCGCTGCTCGATCCACGCACTGCCTACAAGCAACCGCCATTCGCGACGCAACAGCAACCGTGGCCGGGCCTCAGCGGCAAGATGAACCCGCGCCCTGACCATGGTGAGACTACCTACAAGGGTAGTGGCCGCCTCAAGGGGCGCAAGGCGCTGATCACAGGGGGCGACTCCGGCATCGGCCGTGCTGCCGCCATTGCCTACGCGCGCGAGGGCGCCGACGTGGCGATCAACTACCTGCCGGCCGAGGAAGCCGATGCGCGCGAGGTAGCCGACCTGATCCGCGCCGCCGGCCGCAAGGCCGTGCTGATCCCGGGCGACCTCAAAGACGAAGCGTTTTGCCGCCGCCTGGTGGCGGACGCCGCGCGCGACCTTGGGGGGCTCGATATCGTGGTCAACAATGCCGCGCGCCAGTTTTCGCGCAAGTCCATTCTCGACCTCACCACCGCCGAGTTCGACGAGACCTACAAAACCAATGTGTATGCGACGTTCTGGGTGGCCAAGGCAGCGGTGCCGCTGCTTAAACCCGGCGCGACCATCATCAACACCACCTCGGTGCAGGCGTACGACCCGAGCGAAAACCTGCTCGACTACGCGTCCACCAAGGCGGCGATCATGAATTTCAGCAAGGGATTGGCCAAGCAGCTCGCTCCGCAAGGCATCCGCGTCAATGCGGTAGCGCCCGGGCCATTCTGGACTCCGCTCCAGGTCACGGGCGGCCAGCCGCCGGAAAAGCTGCCCGAGTTCGGCGCCGACTCGCCGCTGAAACGCCCCGGCCAGCCGGCCGAACTGGCTGCCGTGTATGTATTGCTGGCCTCTAACGAGTCGAGCTATGCCACTGGCCAGGTGTATGCGGCAGTGGGCGGAGCGGGAGGGTCATAAATTCCGGCTAGTTCTTGTTGCCGCTATCTTCCGCGCTTTGCATGGATGCCGGTTCCTGCATGGCGCGGTTTTGCGTGGCGACCTGGGCAAAGCGGCTGGCCTGGTCGATCAGGTCCCGGCTGGCGGTCTGGTTGATGCGCCATTGCTGGTCGGTTTCGGCCGCGGCTTTTTGCGACACCACCTCGGCCAGCGCCGTGGCCGTGCGCGTGGTTTGCGGCACGTGTTGGCGCATCACGTCGGTGATCGAGGTCTGGAAGTCGCTGGCGATTTGCGCCACGTGCCGCTGGTACGCATGCAAAGTCTGGGCGACGGCCTCTGCCGTGGGGGCCGCCACTTCGCTGCGCTCGGCAGCGGGCGTGAACACGGCTTGTTGCCAGGCATTGCTGGACTGTTGCAACCAGTCGCGACCGAATTGCAGATTGGCTTCTGCCAGTTGCCGGGCGGAGTGAACCACGGCCAGCGCCACGTCGTTGACGTACGCGATTCTTGCTGCGATATGCTCTTTGGCTACGGGCGAGATGGTGTCCACAAACGAATTCATGTCATGCTCCTCAAACTGGAAAGGGGCCAATACAGGAGGTGCCGAGAGCGCTTTGGCCGGACGCCCAGTTTCACAGTTTCGCAGGTTCAGCCGACGTGCGCCATACTTGTCCGGGCAGAAAACTTTAAATTTCCTCCATCGCCATATTTCATCGCACTCTAAGCAACGCTTAAGATCTGCAAGTGAACCCAGTCGTAATGCAGGCTTCGGCACACGGTGGCGCCGACTATAATATTCACCTTCTTCAGGAGAAATTATGTCGGCACCTTCAGTCCTTTATCTGCATGGCGGTCCGGGCCTGGGCCCCGTGTTCGAACTTGCCCGCTATCCCGATGCCACCCACGTCCACTGGTGGCGCCAGCCGCTGGCCAAGCCCTGCGCGGCGCGGCCGTTCCTGGACTTGCAGGCGTCCGCGCTGGACGAATTGCGCCGGGTGGCGGCCGAACGCGGCGCCCCGGTCACGCTGGCGGCCAGCTCGTTCGGCGCCCACCTGGCCGTGCACCTGGCGCGCCATGCGCCGGAGCTGATTGACCGTATCGTGCTGCTGGCCCCAACTTTCGACCCGGAACAGGCCGCGTTGCGCCTGGCCCGGCGCGCGTTCCGCGTGCACACCGACCACCCGTGCGCGGGCCAGCTGGCGATCGCGCTGGCGGCCTACGAGGACGATCCGGGCCGGCCCCGTTTCTGGGACGTGTTTGGCGCGCTGTCGTTGTTGCCCGATGTGACAGCGCTGTACTTCGGCCCCAACGGCGGCGAGGCGGCGGCGCGCTCGTTCGCGGAACTGATCGAGCAACCGGGCGCCTTTGACGGTCCGACATCGGTAGCAACCTCGGACGATTTTTCAGCGATCGATCGCCGCCCCGTGGCCAGCGCCTTCGGTGGCCCGGTGACAGTGCTGTTCGGTGCGCATGATCCGATGATCGATGCGCAGCAGGACCAGGCGGTGTGGAGCGTGATCTTCCCGCAGGCGGAGTTCTTCAAGGTGGAGACCGGGCATTTCCCGTTGCTGGAGCTTACCCTGGAAGAGTGCGGGATCGGCGCGCCGTAGCACACTGCACCCAGATCCGTTGCCGGGGTTCGGCGGTCTGAAAACGTCGTTGTGCATCGGCGGACCATCGCGCAAGCGGCGATCCAATTCGGCGCACATTTCAACGAATTGCACACAACTCGCGTACCCACCTCCGCGGCGGACCGCCATACGGTACGACAGCCAAGGAGCGCTCAGCTTGACGGCACTCGCTATTTCGCCGGCTTTTTCGGCTCCGCCGGCCCGATATTTTCATCGATATCGCTCGACGCCGACTGTACCCGCTTGTAATCGACCGCGCCGCTGTTTTCCGGCAGTGGCGCACCCATGTACACCAGCGCCAGTTCGGCCAATGCCGCCGTGTTGTCGGCGCCAAAGCCCGACAGGGCGGTGAAGCGCAGCTGGCGCGCCGTCACGTTGCGGCCGAAGGCGATGCGCTGCTGGTCGTAGGTCGAGACCAGCGCGCCGCGTTGCAGCTCCTGCCAGTGCGCGCCGTCGTCGCTGGTCTCGACCAGGTATTCGCGCACATCGCCCTCGTGGTCGCGGTGGTTCTGGCGCGGCATCAGCACCAGCCCGGAAAATGACGCCGGCCTCGCCAGGGTGATGGTCAGCGCTTGCGGCATGCGCTGCGCCTTCTGGTCGCCAGCGCTCCAGAACGTGTTCGGATCGCCGTCGATGGCGTAAGCGGGGTTGTTGTCTCCCGCCGCCTGCGCACCAAGCTTTTTCATCACCAGCGTATCGAACAGCGCCAGCCGCACCTCAAAGGCGCTGACGGCCACTTGCGGCTCGAAGCGGCTCGACGCCATGTAGTCGAGCACCGACTTGCGCAGCTGGCGCGCGACGATGCGTTGGTCCAGGTTCGAAACCAGGTCGGCGCTGGCAATCATCAGGCGGCCGTTGCCGACCTTTGCTTCCACCAATAAACCCAGTTTGTAGTTGCGGTTCCAGTCATCGACCGGCTGGACGATCGGTTGCAACGCGGCCGGCAATTTATCGAGATTGATGGTGCGCGCGCCCTTGATCAGTTCCGTCCATTGCCAGTCGTTGAACCGGTCGGTGGGGAAGTGCGCCAGCGCCGGGTGACGGTTGTCGATCGCAACGCCCAGCGTGCGGCTCCAGGCCGGGTTCATCAGGCGGTTCCAGAACACCGGCACGCTGTCGAGCGGAGGGCCGCTCCAGTCCAGGTCCGCCGCCAGCGGCAGGTACAACACCTTGCCACCTTGCGCCAGGCGCGCTTCGGCCGCGTTCCAGCTGCGCGTGACCAGCACATCGGCTGGCTCGGCCTTGTTGGTGGCTGCTGCCGGATATACCCAGATGCGCCAGTCATTTTGCCCCGCAACGCGTGGTGCGCCGGCGGGTGTGCCATTCACCGCACCATCGATCGTCACTTCAAGGCGGTAAGTCCGCGGCGCCGCCAGGTCGCGCAGTGGCAGTTCGATCGTGCCCAGCGCGATGTTCTTGCCGATGGCGATGGTCTGGCGCGCGAAGGCGCCGCTGGCCGCTACCTGGCCGGCGTCGTCCAGCAGTTGCCAACGCGGTTGCGCATCGACTAGCGGGGCGGCGCCGAAGTGCGCGACTTCCACCGGTACGGTCAAGCTGTCGGTCGTGGTGTACACGCGCTTGGACAGGCGCGCCAGCGGCACAGTCTCTCCGTTAAAACGGCGGAACTCGGGCGCCGTCACATAGCCTTTCGGTTCCCAGAAGGTATCGAGCACGCCGACCAGCGCCGTGCCCTGGCCCAGGTAGTCGTGCAGGTCCAGCAATTGATAGCCGCCCAGGCCCGGCGTGCGCAGGTTCGCTTCGATTTCTTCCTTGTAGGCCTGCACCTGGAATTTGCCCGAGGCCCAGGCAAAATCCTTGTTGCGCGCGGCCATGCCGTGGCGCGCCAGCGAGTCGCGGAAGATCTCGTAGTTCCCCGGCCGCAGGTAGCCGGTAAATTTATCGACGATATCGTAGTCGGGGTAGGCCACCCATTGCCCGGTCTCGTGCGACACGACCGGCACGTTGACACCCTCGAGCGAGGCGCCGTAGTCGCGCCCGAACCAGCCACGTTCGCCGCGCAGCGGCTTGGGGCCGATGCGCTGCATGGCCAGGTAGTCGGTACCCTCGGCCAGTCCCGGCACCTGCTTTTCGGTGTGGCCGGTGCCGTTGGTGTACAGCCGGCGCGGGTCGGCCTGGCGATAGTGGGCGATCCACTTGTCGAATGCTTCTTTCCACTTGCCTTTCGGTTCGTTGCTGGGGCTGAGCAGCAGGAACGATGGGTGGTTGCCGTAGGCGCGGATCATGCGGTCGGTTTCTTCGTACAGCATCGCTTCCATGGCCGTGCCGGGCGAGACGTCGTTCCACATGCCCGGTTCCGGTTGCAAATAGACGCCCAGTTCATCGGCGGCCTGGAACGCCGCCTCGGGCGGGCAGAACGAGTGGAAGCGGATATGATTGATCCCCCAGTCCTTGTTGATCTGGATGATCTTTCGCCAGTAGGCGAGGTCGGTGGGCGGATAGCCGGTGAGCGGGAAGTCGCCGCCATGGTGGGTGCCGCGCAGGAAGATGGTGCGGCCGTTGAGCACGAAGTCCTTGCCGACGGCGGCAATCTGGGCGAAGCCGAAGCGTACGTTCTTCGTGTGGGCGGCATTCGGCCCTTGCAGTTGCAGGCGCAAGTCGTGCAGCACCGGGTGGAATTCGTCCCAGGTCTGCGCGTTGGCTGCAAACTTGACGGTGAACTCGGCGCCGCCGCCGCTCTCATTCCAGCGCACCGGATGGCGCACGCCGTTGGCGGTGATGGCGCCGCTGCCGGCGCGCCCGCCCGCGTTGCCGATCTTGATCTTCACCAGGGCTGTGCGGTCTTGCACGTTCGGGTATACCTGGGCGTCGTCGATCCATACCGGGGACGTCGCGCGCAGTTCCAGTTTGCCGATGATGCCGTTCCAGCTCATGCCCAGCGAATCGGATACCGAGTGGGCGTCAGGCCGGTACGCCATCAGCATGCGGTTGTCCACCCGGATCGAGATGCGATGGCGGCCCGGCGCCAGCAGGCCCAGGTCGTATTCATGCTCCGCCACCAGGCTCAGATTACTGCCCACCTGGCGGTCATCGACCCACACGGTGGAGCCCCAGCGCGGCCGCTCCAGGTGCAGCACCACGCGCTGGCCGCGCCAGCCCTTGGGCACATCGCCTCGGCTGCCGGCTACGACCGGAATGTCGATATCGCGTTGGTACCACGCGGCGCCCAGGTAATGCTTAGGCGGCTGTGACAGGAACGGCACCTTGACCTGGCCGGGCGTGGTGTGGGTCTTGTAGTCCTCGCGCAGCTGCCACTGTTTGTCGTACAGTGACAGCACCCACGGCGTGCCGGTGCCGATGTCGTCGCCATAGCCTTGCGCCTGCAGGATGCCGGGCAGGGCGATCCGGTCTTGCAAGTCTTGCTTGAACCATTGCTGCTGCACGCCGGTATCCTGGCGGTCGAGCGCGAAGCGCCACTGGCCGGCCAGGTCGAGCACCATGCCGGCATCTGGCTGTGGCTGCGCCTGTGGCGCGGCGCCGGCGACCGGCGCGGTCAGGGAACTAAAGAGGAGGAGGGCGATGGCGAGAATGCGCTGCATGGCAGACCTTGGCGACGGCAATGGCCGGGAAGCGCAGATTATCGGCCATAGTCCGGCGCTTGCGGGCGCGCGGACGCTCAAATCGCTGCGCGTTTGGCGGTGATGGGGGTGCTTGCGTTAGAATGTGCTGCGCCCATTTTTCATGCGACCATTCATGTCTTCACGCCGTCTTGCCCTTTTATCCATCACGCTCGCCGTTGCCGCCCTCAGCGGCTGTAAAACCACACCGGTGATCGAGACCCCTGCACCGATTACGCCAATTGCGGCGCCCGAACCGAAGAAAATCAAGATCGGCCTGGCCCTGGGCGGCGGCGCCGCGCGCGGCTTTGCCCACATCGGCGTGATCAAGGCGCTCGAAGCGCAAGGCATCTACCCGGACGTGGTGGTCGGCACCAGCGCCGGCAGCGTGGTCGGCGCCCTGTACGCGGCGGGCAATACCGGCTTCCAGCTGCAAAGACTGGCGTTCGACATGGACGAAGCGGCGATTTCCGACTGGGCCATGCCGCTGTTCGGCAAGAGCACCGGCGTATTAAAAGGCGAGGCGCTGCAGGCGTATGTGAACAAGGCGGTGGGCAACTTGCCGATGGAAAAACTGAAGATTCCGTTCGGCGCAGTGGCGGCGGACCTGAAAAACGGCCAGCCGATCCTGTTCCAGCGTGGTAATACCGGCATGGCGGTGCGGGCCTCGTCGTCGGTACCCGGCGTGTTCCAGCCGGTGACCATCAACGGCCGCACCTATGTCGATGGCGGCCTGGTGGCGCCGGTGCCCGTAAAATTCGCGCGCGACATGGGCGCCGACTTCGTCATCGCCGTCAACATCTCCACCCAGGCCGACGTGCAGGCCACCGTCAGCTCGGTCGATGTGATCATGCAGACGTTTAGCATCATGGGCCAGCGCATCAACCAGTACGAATTGAAGGACGCCGACATCGTCATCACCCCGAGCCTGGGCAAGATGGCCGGCAACGATTTTAATAGCCGCAACCAGGCCATCCTGGCGGGCGAGCAGGCTGCCGCCCAGGTGATGGCCCAGATCAAGCAAAAGATTGAGGCCAAGCGCCGCCCTTAAAAACGATTTATCCATAGGAGTGTCATGCAAACCAAACCATACCTGTCGCTTGCCGACGTCAAGAAAATCGCTGCCGCCGCCGAAGCGGAAGCCCTCGCCAACAACTGGGCCGTGGCGATCGCCATCGTCGATGACGGCGGCCACTTGCTGTGGTTGCAGCGCAATGATGGCGCCAACGCGCTGTCCTCGCACATCGCCCCGTCGAAAGCGCGCGTGGCCGCGCTGGGCCGCCGCGAATCGAAGATTTACGAAGACATCATCAACGGTGGCCGCACCGCGTTCCTGACCGCACCGTCGCCGCAGGCCGATGGCATGCTCGAAGGTGGCGTGCCGATCATCGTCGATGGTCACGTGGTGGGCGCAGTGGGCGTGTCGGGCGTGAAATCGACCGAGGACGCGCAGATTGCCAAGGCGGGGATCGCCGCAGTCGTGTAACGTTGCTGTCGAATCAAGGGCCGCCAATTCGGGCGGCCTGCCTTGTCAAACGGTGGGGAACTGGTTATAATTCAAAGGTTTAGCCAATCACACCCTACCGTAGCGACTACCACTCACTCCATCATCAATTGACCTTCTACCCGCACATCACCACGCGGGCACAACGACGGTCGTCTGACGTGGCGCAGCTACGGTAACTTTATCAGGAGTTGCCCTTGCCGCCATTTTTTTCTGGCTCCACCGTTCCAGCCATACTGGCCCTCGCTGATGGAACCATCTTCAAAGGTTTTTCGATCGGCGCTGCCGGTCATACGACCGGGGAAGTCGTTTTCAATACGTCCATGACCGGTTACCAGGAGATCCTCACCGATCCTTCCTACAGCCGCCAGATCGTCACCCTCACTTACCCGCACATCGGCAACTACGGCATCAACCCCGAAGACGTCGAGTCGTCCAAAGTCCACGCCGCCGGCCTGATCATCCGTGACCTGCCGCTGCTGGCCTCGAACTTCCGCTCCACCCAGTCGCTGGCCGAGTACCTGAAGGCCGAGAACATCGTTGCCATCTCCGGTATCGACACCCGCAAGCTGACCCGCATCCTGCGCGAAAAGGGCGCCCAATCCGGCGCCATCCTGGTCGGCACGCAAGGCAACGAGCCATCGACGTCGCAAGCGCTGGACCTGGCCCGTTCGTTCCCCGGCCTGTCGGGCATGGACCTGGCCAAGGTGGTTTCGGTCACCAAGTCGTACGAAACCGTTGAAACCGAATGGACTCTCGGTGAAGGCTACGGCCAGTTGGCTGCCGCCGACCAGAAATTCCACGTGGTCGCCTACGACTTCGGCGTCAAGCGCAACATCCTGCGCATGCTCACCGCGCGCGGCTGCAAGGTCACCGTGGTGCCGGCGCAAACGTCCGCTGCCGATGTGCTGGCGCTGAACCCGGACGGCGTGTTCCTGTCGAACGGCCCTGGCGACCCGCAGCCATGCGACTACGCGATCGCTGCCGCCCGTGAATTCATGGCCAAGAAGATCCCGCTGTTCGGCATCTGCCTCGGTCACCAGATCATGGGCCTGGCCTCGGGTGCAACCACCCTGAAAATGAAATTCGGCCACCACGGCGCCAACCACCCGGTACAGGACCTCGACAGCAAGCAAGTGCTGATCACGTCCCAGAACCACGGCTTCGCAGTCGATCCCGACACCCTGCCAGCCAACTGCCGCGTAACCCACGTGTCGCTGTTCGACGGCTCGCTGCAGGGCTTTGAACGTACCGATACGCCGGCATTCTGCTTCCAGGGTCACCCTGAAGCATCGCCTGGCCCGACTGACGTCGCTTACCTGTTTGACCGCTTCATCGGCCTGATGGAAGCTACGGAGAAAAAATAAGATGCCTAAACGTTCTGACATTAAAAGTATTTTGATTATTGGCGCTGGTCCGATCATTATCGGCCAGGCCTGCGAGTTCGATTATTCCGGCGCCCAGGCCTGCAAGGCCCTGCGCGAAGAGGGTTACAAAGTCATCCTGGTCAACAGCAATCCTGCGACCATCATGACCGACCCGGAAATGGCCGATGTCACGTACATCGAGCCGATCACCTGGCAAGTCGTCGAAAAAATCATCGCCAAGGAAAAGCCGGACGCGATCCTGCCAACCATGGGCGGCCAGACTGCGCTGAACTGCGCACTGGACCTGCATCGCCACGGCATCCTCGACAAGTACAAGGTCGAGCTGATCGGCGCCACGCCGGAAGCCATCGACAAGGCCGAAGACCGCTCCAAGTTCAAGGATGCGATGACCAAGATCGGCCTGGGCTCGGCCCGTTCCGGCGTGGCGCACTCGCTCGACGAAGCGTGGGCGGTGCAGCGCGACGTCGGCTTCCCGACCATCATCCGTCCATCGTTCACCATGGGCGGCAGCGGCGGCGGTATCGCGTACAACGAAGAAGAATTCGAAGCGATCTGCAAACGCGGCCTGGAAGCGTCGCCAACCAACGAGCTGCTGATTGAAGAATCGCTGCTGGGCTGGAAAGAGTACGAGATGGAAGTGGTGCGCGACAAGGCGGACAACTGCATCATCATCTGCTCGATCGAGAACCTGGACCCGATGGGCGTGCACACCGGCGACTCGATCACCGTGGCGCCAGCGCAAACGCTGACCGACAAGGAATACCAGATCATGCGCAACGCCTCGCTGGCAGTGTTGCGTGAGATCGGTGTTGATACCGGCGGCTCCAACGTGCAGTTCTCGATCAACCCGGCCGACGGCCGCATGATCGTCATCGAAATGAACCCGCGCGTGTCGCGTTCGTCGGCCCTGGCCTCGAAAGCGACCGGCTTCCCGATCGCGAAAGTCGCGGCCAAGCTGGCCGTGGGCTTTACCCTGGACGAGCTGCGCAACGAGATCACCGGCGGCGCCACGCCAGCATCGTTCGAGCCATCGATCGACTACGTGGTCACCAAGATCCCGCGCTTCACGTTCGAGAAATTCCCGACCGCCGACCATCACCTGACCACGCAAATGAAATCGGTCGGCGAAGTGATGGCGATCGGCCGCACCTTCCAGGAATCGTTCCAGAAAGCCTTGCGCGGCCTGGAAGTGGGCGTCGATGGTCTGAACGAAAAAACCAAGGACCGCGAGAAGATCGAAGAGGAACTGGGCGAGCCAGGTCCCGAGCGTATCTGGTACGTGGGCGATGCCTTCGCCCAGGGCTTCACGCTGGAAGAAGTGCACGCGCTGACCAGGATCGATCCATGGTTCCTGATCCAGATTAAAGAGATCGTGGACATCGAGCTGTGGCTCGACACGCAAAAGCTCGACCTGCTGGACAAGCCCACGCTGTACAAGCTCAAGCAAAAAGGCTTCTCGGACCGCCGCCTGGCCTTCCTGCTGCAAACCGATGCCAAGGCCGTGCGCACCCGTCGCCACGAACTGGCGATCCGTCCAGTGTACAAGCGCGTGGACACCTGCGCCGCAGAATTCGCGACCAACACCGCGTACATGTACTCGACGTACGACGAAGAGTGCGAGTCCGCCCCGACCGACAAGAAAAAGATCATGGTGCTGGGCGGTGGCCCGAACCGTATCGGCCAGGGTATCGAGTTCGACTACTGCTGCGTGCACGCGGCGCTGGCGATGCGCGAAGACGGCTACGAGACCATCATGGTCAACTGCAACCCTGAAACCGTCTCGACCGACTACGACACGTCCGACCGCCTGTATTTCGAATCGCTGACGCTGGAAGACGTGCTGGAAATCGTCGAGCTGGAAAAGCCGGTGGGCGTGATCGTCCAGTACGGCGGCCAGACCCCGTTGAAACTGGCGCTGGACCTCGAAGCGAACGGCGTGCCGATCGTCGGCACCTCGCCGGACATGATCGACGCCGCCGAAGACCGCGAGCGTTTCCAGCAACTGCTGCACAAGCTGAACCTGCGCCAGCCGCCTAACCGTACCGCCCGTACCGAAGCCGATGCCCTGGCGCTGGCGCAGGAAATCGGCTACCCGCTGGTCGTGCGTCCATCGTACGTGCTGGGCGGCCGCGCCATGGAAATCGTCCACGAGCAGCGTGACCTCGAGCGCTACATGCGCGAAGCGGTCAAGGTCTCGCACGATTCGCCGGTGCTGCTCGACCGCTTCCTGAACGACGCCATCGAGTGCGACGTCGATTGCATCAGCGACGGCGAAACCACCTTCATCGGCGGCGTGATGGAACACATCGAACAGGCTGGCGTGCACTCGGGCGATTCGGCCTGCTCGCTGCCGCCGTACTCGCTGGCGCAAGAGACCATCGACGAACTGAAACGCCAGACCGCGCTGATGGCCAAGGGCCTCAACGTGGTCGGCCTGATGAACGTGCAGTTCGCGATCCAGAAGCAGGACGTGGACGGCGTACAGCAGGACGTGGTGTACGTGCTGGAAGTGAATCCGCGCGCTTCGCGCACGGTACCGTTCGTGTCGAAAGCGACCGGCCTGCAACTGGCCAAGATCGCCGCCCGTTGCATGGTCGGCCAGACCCTGGCAGCGCAAGGCATCACTGAAGAAGTGGTGCCGCCATACTACAGCGTCAAGGAAGCCGTGTTCCCGTTCGTGAAGTTCCCTGGCGTCGATACCATCCTGGGACCAGAGATGAAATCGACCGGCGAAGTGATGGGCGTGGGCCGCACCTTCGGCGAAGCGTTCGTCAAGTCGCAGCTGGGCGCCGGCGTCAAGTTGCCGAAGTCGGGCAAGGTGTTCCTGTCGGTGAAATCGTCGGACAAGCCGCGCGCCGTCAAGGTGGCGCGCGACCTGGTCGATGCCGGCTTCTCGCTGGTGGCAACCAAGGGCACCGCTGCCGTGATCTCCACGGCTGGCATCCCGGTCATTGCTGTCAACAAGGTGGCCGAAGGCCGTCCGCACATCGTCGACATGATCAAGAACCACGAGATCGTGCTGGTGATTAATACGGTGGAAGAAAAACGCAGCGCCATCAACGACTCGCGCGCGATCCGCACGTCGTCGCTGGCCTCGCGCGTGACCACGTACACGACCATCGCCGGCGCCGAAGCGGCAGTGGAAGGCATCCGTCATCTCGACGAATTGCAAGTGTACGATTTACAAGGACTGCATAAGGCTTTACACTAAACCTTCGGTGGCAGTAAAACCTACTGCGCGTCCCGCTATCGCCTCTCCGTTGCTCAGCGTACCTGCGTACGCTTCCGCTACTCAAGACGACATCGGGTCGCTCGCTACGGTTTTCCAAGCCCCCGGCGCAGGATCCAATTAACCACAGAGCTCACGCTGCAGTTGGCGTGGCCTCTGTGGTTTTCCATTGTAAAAACAGAGTAAACAGATATGACTTCAGTTCCACTTACCATATTCGGCGCAAACCTCCTGCGGGAAGAGCTGCACCAGTTGAAGACCAAAGAACGCCGTATCGTGATCGACGCGATTGCCGAAGCGCGCTCGCACGGCGACCTGTCCGAAAACGCCGAGTACGATGCCGCCAAGGAGCGCCAGGCGTTTGTGGAAGGCCGTATTGCCGAACTCGAAGGCAAGTTGAGTGCCGCGCAGATCATCGACCCTACCACGCTCGAAGCCGATGGCCGCGTGGTGTTTGCCGCGACCGTGGATCTGGAAGATCTCGAGTCCGGCGCCAAGGTCACGTACCAGATCGTCGGCCTCGACGAAGCCGATCTCAAACTGAGCAAAGTATCGGTGACCTCGCCGATTGCCCGCGCGCTGATCGGCAAGTCCGCCGGCGATGTGGTGGAAGTGCAGGCGCCGTCCGGCCCGCGCGAATACGAAATTCTGGAAGTGCGTTACGTCTGATGCTATTAGCCCGTACCCGTTTGCTGGTTGCCACGCTGTGGGCCGGCAGCCTGTGGGGCGTCGGCTACATCGCCGCGCCCACGCTGTTTGCCACCGTGCCTGACCGCGTGCTGGCCGGCACCATCGCCGGCAGCCTGTTCAACACCCAGGCCTGGGTGTCGATCGCTTGCGGCGTGTTGATGCTGCTGCTGTTGTGGGCGACCAGGCCCGGTACCGAAGGCATCTTTGCCGGTCCGGCCGTGAATATGGCGGCCAAGGGCCGCCGCACGGTGATGATCATCGTGGTGGTGATGCTGGCGTGTACGCTGGTGTCGCACTTCGGCCTGCAGCCAATGATGGCCGCGTTGCGCGCGAGTGCTGGTCCGGGAGGGGTAATGGAGTCGGCTGCCAAGAACGAATTCGGCATCCTGCACGGCATTTCCAGCAGCATCTTCCTGGTACAAAGCCTGCTGGCTGCGTGGCTGGTGGTAAAACAATAACTTGCACCGTCGCTGCCGCCTGCGCGGGAGCGACGATACGTTGGCGCAGCTTACTTCGAACCGAGCGCGCTTTTCTTGCTGGACTTCTGCTGTGGCTTGGCGCGTTTGATGTTGCCGCCCTGGGTCACTCGCTCATTCCCTTTAAGCAATACCTTGGTCACCGATGGACGCTTGGTGCCGCTCGGGCTAGGCTTGACGATGGTCACTTCGCGCAGGCCCTTGCCGGACGTGGAGCGTTCCTTGGTGGTTTCCACTTTTGGACGGTAGAGCACGAACAGCTTGCCGATGTGTTGCACCGGTGCTGCTTCGAGTTCCTGGCAGATAGTGTCGTACATGGCAACGCGCGCTTCACGGTCGTCGCCGAACACGCGCACCTTTATCAGGCCGTGCGAATCGAGGCCCAGGGAAATTTCCTTGAGGACGTTGGCGGTCAGTCCCGCTTCGCCGATCAGGACGATGGGCTTGAGCGCGTGAGCTTCGGCGCGCAGGGCACTGCGCTCAACGGGGGTAAGTTTAATCATAATTAATTTCTGGTAGTTCTCTTAAAGGCAGTATTCTACGCGAATGGCAAAGAACAAATTAAACAAAAACTGGATTCACGACCACATTAATGATCCGTACGTGAAATTGGCCCAGAAGGAGGGCTATCGCGCCCGTGCGGCTTTCAAGCTGAAAGAGATCGACGAGGAAGAAAAACTGATCAAACCGGGACAGGTCATCGTGGACCTCGGTTGTACCCCTGGCAGCTGGGCGCAATACACGCGCCGCAAGCTCGCGGGCAAGGACGGCGGCGGTGTCAACGGCACCCTGATCGGGCTCGATATCCTGCCGATGGCGCCGGTGGCCGATTTCCACTTCATCCAGGGCGACTTCCGCGAGCCGGAAGTGTTGCAAAAAATGGAGGACGTGCTGCAAGGCCAGAAAGTGGACCTGGTGTTGTCCGACATGGCGCCCAACCTGTCCGGCATCGCCGACAGCGACGCCGCCCGCATGGAGCACCTGATCGACCTGGCCATCGAATTTTCGCAGGCCCACATGAAACCCTCGGGCGCCTTGCTGGTCAAATGTTTTAAAGACATGGGTTTTAACGACATCGTGCTGAAATTCCGTAAGGAATTTAAAACTGTGACGCAAAAAAAACCGAAGGCCAGCCGCGACAAATCGTCCGAAATTTTCCTGCTCGGCCGCGGCCTGAAAAACCCGACCGACAGCATGGCGTCCGCAGTACCGTACGAACTCGACGATTTCGCGCCGATTCGCCCCGAAGTTGACTGATTTACCCTTGATATTCGTGCAGCAGGCCGCATATCGGCCAAGGCGAAGCATTTTTATCTTGATCGACCAGCAATTTTGATCAAATAATGTGAGCTTGGCCGGGTTTGCGCCCGGTAGAGGAGTGGGCTTCTGGCACCGCCTGCTTATTGCGAGTAAAATCGGGTTTCTAGCTATAGGTTAAGAGATGCGCCCTGCATCCAAGGAGTTTTCGTGAATAACATGTTTTCCAAGTCAGCCATTTGGGTAGTCGTCGTACTGCTCCTGCTCATGCTGTACAAGCAGTTCGATAGCCATGGCGTTGCAGCTGGCGCCCGACCTATTCCATACTCCGAACTGCTCGATGCGGTAAAAGCCAAGAACATCAAGGAAGTTGTCATTGAAGGCACCAGCATCACTGCCGTCAAGAGCGACGACACCAAGGTGCGCACCACTGCATCCCTGCTCGATCGTGGCCTGATTGGCGACCTGCGCGACAACGGCGTCAAGTTCGACATCCGTCCGCCGGAAGAGCCAGGCTTCCTGCAGCAAATCTTCGTCTCGTGGTTCCCGATGCTGTTGCTGATCGGCGTGTGGATTTTCTTCATGCGCCAGATGCAGGGCGGCGGCAAGGGTGGCGCATTCTCCTTCGGCAAGTCGAAGGCGCGCATGCTGGACGACTCCAATAACTCGGTCACCTTTGCCGACGTTGCCGGTTGCGACGAAGCCAAGGAAGAAGTCAGCGAAATCGTCGATTTCCTGCGCGACCCGAGCAAATTCCAGAAACTCGGCGGCCGCATTCCACGCGGCGTGCTGATGGTCGGTCCTCCAGGTACCGGTAAAACCCTGCTGGCCCGTGCGATTGCCGGTGAAGCCAAAGTGCCGTTCTTCTCGATCTCTGGTTCCGACTTCGTTGAAATGTTTGTCGGCGTCGGTGCATCGCGTGTCCGTGACATGTTCGAGAACGCCAAGAAGCACTCGCCGTGCATCATCTTCATCGACGAGATCGACGCGGTCGGCCGTCACCGTGGCGCCGGCATGGGCGGCGGTAACGACGAACGCGAACAGACGCTGAACCAGTTGCTGGTCGAGATGGACGGTTTCGAAGCGCAATCCGGCGTGATCGTGATTGCCGCAACCAACCGCGCCGACGTTCTCGATAAAGCGCTGCTGCGTCCAGGTCGTTTCGACCGTCAAGTGTCGGTCGGTTTGCCGGACATCCGTGGCCGCGAACAGATCCTCAACGTGCACATGCGTAAAGTGCCTATCGGCACCGACGTCAAGGCCGACATCCTGGCCCGTGGTACGCCTGGCTTCTCGGGCGCCGACCTGGCCAACCTGGTCAACGAGGCTGCGCTGTTTGCTGCCCGCCGCGCCAAGCGCCTGGTCGATATGGCCGACTTCGAAGATGCCAAGGACAAGATCTTCATGGGTCCCGAGCGCAAGTCGATGGTCATCCGCGAGGAAGAACGTCGCAACACCGCTTACCACGAGTCGGGTCACGCCGTGGTCGCCAAGCTGCTGCCAAAGGCCGATCCGGTCCACAAGGTAACCATCATGCCGCGTGGTTGGGCCCTGGGCCTGACCTGGCAGCTGCCGGAACACGACCGCATCTCGGGCTACAAGGACAAGATGCTGGAAGAAATTTCCATCCTGTTCGGCGGCCGTATCGCGGAAGAGATTTTCGTCGGCCAGATGTCCACCGGCGCCTCCAACGACTTCCAGCGCGCCACCAAGCTGGCCCGCTCGATGGTCACCAAGTTCGGCATGTCCGATTCCTTGGGCGTGATGGTGTACGAAGATGAGCAGAACGACGGCTTCATGGGTGGCAGCAACAAGACCATCTCGGAAGCGACCCAGCAAAAGGTTGATGCGGAAATCCGCAACATCCTCGACCAGCAATATGCACTGGCTCGCCAACTGCTGGAAGACAACCGCGAAAAAGTCGAAGTCATGACCAAGGCGCTGCTCGACTGGGAAACCATCGACGCGGACCAGATCAACGACATCATGGCCGGCCTTGAGCCGCGTCCGCCTAAACCAGGCGTGACCATCCGCAAGCAGCCACCTGGCGACGGCGGTTCGGGCGTTTCGCCTACCGTGACCGCACCAGCGTAAGCTTGCGGCAGGTATTCAACACCCAAGGGTGAGGAGCAATCCTCGCCCTTTTTCTTTATAGAATCAGATGCGATCCACATTCCAGTTCGGCCGTTTCAACTACCCCTTGCAGGGCGCAGGCCGGCGCCCGCGCGTGATGGGCATTCTCAACGTCACGCCCGACTCCTTTTCCGACGGCGGCAACTACCAGGCGCTCGAGTTCGCCCTCGGCCATGCCGAAGCGATGATCGAAGAGGGCGTCGATATCATCGACATCGGTGGCGAGTCCACCCGGCCCGGCTCGCCGCCGGTGTCTTTGGAGGACGAGTTGCAGCGCGTGATGCCGGTGGTCTATGCGCTGCGCGACCTCGGTCCCGCCATTTCGGTCGATACCTACAAGCCGCAGGTGATGCGCGAAGCCATCATTGCCGGCGTCGACATGATCAACGATATAAACGGTTTCCGCGCCCCCGGCGCCATCGATGCGGTACGCGACAGCGACTGCGCGCTGTGTATCATGCATATGCAGTCCGATCCGCAGCACATGCAGCTGGCGCCCAGCTACGCCGACGTGGTGGACGAGGTGGTCGCTTTCCTGCGCGAGCGCATCGACGCGCTGCTGGAGGCCGGGATTGATCCGCGTCGATTATGCATCGATCCGGGTTTTGGCTTCGGCAAGACGGTAGAGCATAATTACGCATTGCTCAAGGCGACAGGCCGGCTCATCGAAGAGACAGGCATGCCGCTGCTGGCGGGGCTGTCACGCAAGTCGATGATCGGCGCGGTCACCGGCAAGCCGGTGGAGCGGCGCGCAGCTGGCAGCGTGGGCGGCGCCCTGGCTGCTGTGGCGCAAGGCGCCATCATCGTCCGCGTGCACGACGTGGCCGACACGGTGGACGCGCTCAAGGTATGGCAGGCAGCCCAATAAAAGACATAACAGACACAGAAAGAGCACACGACATGGCACGACAATATTTTGGCACCGATGGTATCCGCGGCCTGGTGGGCGTCTCGCCCATTACGCCTGACTTCGTTATGCGCCTCGGCTATGCCGCCGGCAAGGTCCTGGCCGGCAAAGGTACCGGGACGGGCAGCAAGCGTCCTACCGTCCTGATCGGCAAGGACACGCGTATTTCCGGCTACATGCTCGAAGCTGCGCTGGAAGCCGGCCTGGCTGCCGCCGGCGTGGACGTGATGCTGGCCGGCCCGATGCCCACGCCAGCGATTGCCTACCTGACGCGCGCACTGCGCCTGTCGGCCGGCGTGGTGATCTCGGCCTCGCACAACCCGTTCCAGGACAATGGCATCAAGTTCTTCTCCGACCAGGGCACCAAGCTGCCCGACGCGGTCGAACTCGAGATCGAAGCCGCGCTCGAGCATCCGATGGAATGCGTGGCGCCGGAAAAACTCGGCCGCGCCAAGCGCCTCGACGATGCCCAGGGTCGTTACATCGAATTTTGCAAGAGCACGTTCCCCAACGAGCTCGATCTGCGCGGCCTGAAGGTCGTGGTCGATTGCGCCCATGGCGCCGCGTACAACATCGCGCCGCACGTATTCCATGAACTGGGCGCGGAAGTGATCGCCATCGGCAACAAGCCGGACGGCTTCAACATCAACAAGGCCCACGGCGCCACCGCACCGGACGCCATGGCCGCTGCTGTGCGCGCCCATGGCGCCGACCTCGGCATCGCCCTCGATGGCGACGCCGACCGCCTGATCATGTGCGACGCCAACGGCCGCCTCTATAACGGCGACGAGCTGCTGTACCTGATGGTCATCGACCGCCTGGCCACCGGCCCGGTAGCTGGCGCCGTCGGCACCCTGATGACCAATATGGCGGTGGAAGTCGCGATCAAGCAGAAGGGCGTGGGCTTCGCGCGCGCCAAGGTGGGCGACCGCTACGTGCTGGAAGTGATGCAGGAGAAGGGCTGGCTGCTGGGCGGCGAAGGTTCGGGCCACTTGCTGTGCATCGACAAACACACCACCGGCGACGGCATCATCTCGGCGCTGCAAGTGCTGTCGGCCCTCAAGCGCGCCGGCCGCTCGCTGGAAGAGGCCACCGCCGACCTGGTGCTGTTCCCGCAAACCCTGATCAACGTGCGCGTCACGCCTGGCTTCGACTGGACCGAGAACGCCGCCATGGTGGCGGAAAAAGAGCAGGTCGAGCGCGAACTGGGCGACACCGGCCGCGTCCTGATCCGCGCCTCCGGCACCGAACCGCTGATCCGCGTGATGGTGGAAGCGCGTAGCGCCGACGACGCCAGGTCGATGGCGCAGCGCATTGCCGACAAGATCGACGTCAAGCTGGCTGCCTGATTAGTTCGATTTTGCAAGATACTTTGGGCCGTCCATTGACGGCAAAGCCCCGGAGTATTAGAATGCTGTCTTCGGAGTGTAGCGCAGCCCGGTAGCGCACCTGGTTTGGGACCAGGGGGTCCAAGGTTCGAATCCTTGTACTCCGACCAAAAACACTAAACGGGTTGTCCTAGACAACCCGTTTTTCATTTCTGCGGCGAATTCTCGCTGTACAAAAACTGCCCATAGCTCAGTTGGATAGAGCATCAGCCTTCTAAGCTGAGGGTCGCAGGTTCGATTCCTGCTGGGCAGGCCAAATTCTGAATTGATCGTATTTTCCGGTGTGGCATCAGGGCGTGACCGGCCTGGGCTTCTGGTTCTGCGCCAGCCTGGTTGCTGCAGCAATATCGGCCTCAGCCGCAGGCACATTGAAGGTCGCCCAGCACTTGGTCGGCGCAGCGCACAGCAGTTGGATGGTAGCGTCCTTGTGCACCCACCGCGCAGAGCGGCCATCGTCGGACGCAGGGGCGCCGAATCGGGTCGAGATCGACTGGAAAATCGTCTCCCGTGCCGTGCCTTCCGCCAGCACTTTAATGCGCGTCACGGTCAGGTCTTTTTTCAACGCAATCTCGAACCACCCGCGCGCAGCCCAGAGCGGACGCGAGTCCGGATCCGGCAAATAGGCGCTGCCCCAGCGCCCGCCGATGTCATCCATGCGCGGACTGCTCCGCCAGCAAATTTGTTCGGCTTTTTCGTTGTTGAGCGGACAAATGCCAGGCGAATGCTTGAGCTTTCCATTGAAGGGAATGCCGAGCACTTGCGTGGGAGCAGCCATGACAGCGAGCGGCAGGGCTGTCATCACGAGCGCTAAAAAAGTTTTCATGGCGGTATTCTGATAGTAGTTACCTTCGAGTCGCTTGGTCTTGCCGACTACCATGCATTCTACTGAAGCTCAGGTGCGCCTAAACTCGGCTCAACGGTGGAAACTGGCTTCTGATCGTCAAATTGACGGTGCTGACATCCGTTGAGGTAAGGATGTCAGCACAGCCAGATATTTGGCCAATTCACTGCGGCGTCAACATCTGCCGCGCATACCGCAATCCCACGCCATAACCGCCGCCATTTTTCTCCACCACCGCGCGCGCCGCGTCGTAGGTGTCGTGGCGGGTCCAGTCGCGTTGCAGTTCCAGCAGCACTTGCAGCCAGCTGGTCGGTTGTGCGCCTTTGGCGGTCATGCGTTGCAAGGCGAGGTTGTGGCCGATTTCGGTGAGGCCGCCGCAGGCGTCGCCGGCGACGTAGCATTCATAGCCCGCTTCGATGGCGCTGAGCACGGCAAAGCTGATGCACGCTTCGGTCAGCATGCCGGAGAAGATCAGCTTTTTGCGGCCGGTGGCGACGATGGCTGCTTGCACCGCCGGGTCTTCCCAGGCGTTCATATTGCGGCGCTCCAACACCGGGTGGTCGGGGATCAGCGCGTGCAGGTCGGGCAACAGCGGGCCGCTGTAGACCTTGCTGGCCGAGGTGCTGGCGACGATCGGCAGCGAGAATGCCAGCGCCGATTCCAGCAGGGCCACGGAATTATTGAGCAGGGTCTGACGGTCCATCGATTGCACGGCAAATTGCAGACCGGCTTGCTGGTCGAGCAGGACCAGCGCGCAATTGTCGGGGGTAAGTAAATCTTGCATGGTGTGCTTTCGCGGGAGGGAGGATGCTGTCGATTGTAGGCAAGTCGCCTGCGCTGCATAACCCGCGAAGTGGGCGGGTGCGGTTCTCTCCTAGGTAGCAGGCGCGGCAGGAATTTCTGCGCGCACGGCAGCCGTTTCGGATTGGCAGAAGGCGTGCCGCGCTGTATGCTGCGGCGGCTGACAACCATCACGAAAGAACCTCATGAAACTGCTGTCCTCCGCCATCCTCGGTTTGACCCTCACCCTGGCTTTGGCCGCCTGCAACAAAAAAGAAACCCCGCCTGCTGCCGAAGCCCCGGCTGCTGCTGCAACGCCAGCACCAGCCCCGGCCGCTGAAGTACCAGCCGCTGCACCGGGAGCCAGCACCGAACTGCAAAAGATCGACACCGTCGTCGGCACCGGCAAGGAAGCCGTGGCTGGCGCCACCGCTGTCGTCAACTACACCGGCTGGCTGTACGTGCCGAGCGCGCCGGCCCAGCATGGCGAGCAGTTCGATTCGTCGGTCGGTCGTTCGCCGTTCAGCTTCCAGCTCGGTGGCGGCCAGGTCATCAAGGGTTGGGACGAAGGCGTGCAGGGCATGAAAGTGGGCGGCAAGCGTACCCTGATTGTGCCGGCCAGCTATGGCTACGGCGAGCGCGGCGTGGGTCCGATTCCACCGAACTCCAACCTGATCTTCGACGTCGAACTGCTCGACGTTAAGTAATGCCAAACCAGCCTCCCGGCGCGGGAGGCTGTCTTCATCGCATCAGAAACGGTACCTGGCCGTCAGCGCCACCGCGCGGCCAGGGCCGTACATGCCCGAGTACCACCAGTCCGACACCGACGCCGTATATTTCTTGTCAAACAGGTTGCTCACATTGACCGTCGCCGACAGCTTGTCGCTGAAGTCATAGCGGCCCATCAGGCTAGCCACTGCGTACGACTTCTGTTCCCAGTACAGGTCGCGTTCGATCTGCCACGCCGAAATATCCGAATACACCTTGCTCTGCCAGTTGATGCCGCCGCCCACGGTCAGGCGATTGAGTTCGCCCGGCATTTTGTACGTGGTCCACAGCTTGACCAGGTTGCGCGGGAAGGTGGTCTGGATGGTCTTGTCTTCGTTGCTCCTGGTGCGGCTATAGGACCATGAGGCTGAAACATTCCAGTTCGGCGTCAACGCGCCGGTCGCTTCCAGGTCCAGGCCCTCGGTGCGGGCGCCCTTGATGGTGCGGTAGGCGGGCATGGTGGTGCCGGGCACATTGAAGCCGGGGTCCGACTCGGACAGGTTTTCCTGTTGAATCCGGTACACGGCCACGCTGGTATTCAACTGGCCCTGCAACCAGCCGCTTTTTACACCAGCTTCATAGGTCTTGCCCTGGCGCGGCGCCAGCAAGTTGCCGTAACGGTCTTGCGACGCCTGCGGCTGGTAGATGGTGGAATAGCTGGCGTAAGCGTTGTGGACCTCGTTGATTTCATAGACCAGGCCGCCGTACGGCGTGACAACGTGCTTTTCCGAGGCGGGCGCGGCGCTGTAATAGGGGATGGTCGGTGCATCGGTGACGTAGTTCTCGTCGTAGCGCATGACCTTGGCGCCGGCGATCAGGGTCAGCTTGTCGGCCAGGTTGAAGCGGCCGGCGGCATAGGCGCTGGACTGGCGCCGGGTGCTGTCATAGATAACGTAGGTGTCGCCAAACACCGGCGCCTGGTTGCGGTCCCAGGTGTAGAGGTTGACCGGCATGCCTTGCAGATTCCAGTCGAAGCTGCCGTCGGTCTTGCTCTGGAATTCGCTGTAGTCGAGGCCGAACACCAGTTCGTGCTGGCGGCCCCACAGCGTGACCGGGCCGCGCACCTTGACATCGACGCTGTTCGATTTCAGGTGGTAATTGCGGCGATTGGCGGCCAGCAGCAGGCCGTCGCCGGTGGCCTGGTCGGCAAAGCCGCCGCTCACATCCAGGTACACCGAACGCTCATCCTGCGACGACGTCAAATGGCTGGCCGAGACTTTCAGGCTCCAGTTGCTGCCCAGCGCCTGCTCGAGCGTGGCGAAAACATCGGTGGAATCGGTGTCGAAGCGGTTGCCGGGCGCTGCCGGCGAGAACGAGCGGGGCAGGTCGGTCATCACGCCGTTGCTGTAGAACAGCGGGAAGCCCAGGTACGACAACGAGCCCTTCGAGCGGTTGCGCTGGTGGGTCACGCCCGCGCTCACCGTGGTGCCGGGCCGCAGGTCCGCTTCCACCACGCCGTACACCACCTGCTTGTTGTGCCGGTAATGGTCGATATCGCTCTCGTTGTCCTGCGCCACCGTCACCAGGCGGCCGCGCACGCTGCCATCGTTATTCAGTGGTCCCGATACATCGAAGGCGCCGCGCAGTTGCTGGTTCGACCCTGCCCGACCTTCAATCGATGACTGGAATTGCCTGGTCGGTTTCTTGCGTACCATATTGAGCGCCCCAGAGGCGTCGCCGGCGCCGGTCATCAGGCCCGAGGCGCCGCGCAGGATTTCAATGCGGTCGTACAGCGCCATGTCGGCCAGGCTTTGCGAGGGTAGGGCGTTGAGGCCCAGGTTTTCCGAGTGGGTGTTGACGCCGTCGAGCTGGTAGTTGGTGATCGAGTAACCGCGCGCAGTAAATCCGGTGCGCTCGCTGCCCAGCGAAAACAGGGTGACGCCGGGCGCCTGCGCCATCACCTGGCCGATGGTGGTCAAGCCCTGGTCGGCCATGCGCGCGCTGGTGATCACGCTGATCGATTGGGGCGTCTCGCGCAGCGACAGGCCCAGCGGCGTGGCGGTACCGAGCGCTGCGGTGGAGACGTAGGCGCCGGTGCCTTCGCTGGCGTCGCTTTGGGCGGTGACCGAGACGGCCGGCAGGCTGCCCATGGTTGGCGCTTCGGCCGCGCGCAGCACCCAGGCGCCGTTGGCGCTGAGGGCCGCAGTCAGGCCGGTGCCGCGCAATACGCCGTTCAGTGCGTCCGCTACGGTATGGCGGCCGTCGAGGCCGTTGCTGGTCTTGCCGCGCGTTTGCTCGGGCGTAAAGCTCAGCAGCACGCCGGCCTGGCTGGCGACCTGGCGCAGCGCCGCGCCCAGTTCGCCGGCTGGCACGCGGAAGTCATGGCTGGCCGGGGTAGCAGCAGAGGATGGCGCGGCTTGCGCCTGCACGTTGCCGGCACCGGCCAGCAATGCCGAGGAAATAAAAACCAGTTGGATGGCAACAGCCATCGGGGTACGGATGAGGGACATGGTGACCTTGTAGTGGTGGGTCGGTTGACTTTGCCTATACGGGTCACGCCGGAATCGAAAACGGGTACTGTTTTTTTAAATATTTTTTATTTCGCTTGCAACTGCACCCAGTACGGTGTGCGGTACTGAACCCGCACCGGCAGTGCATCGGGCAGAGAGCGCAGCACGGCGTCGGTATCGGCCAGCGGGTACACGCCCGAAATGCGCAGGTCGCCCACGGCGTCGTCGCAGGCGATGAAGCCGCTGCGGTAGCGGCTCAGTTCGTGGATAAAGTCGCGCAAGCGCATGGCGTCGGCCAGCAGCAGGCCCTGGCGCCAGGCCCAGGCTTCGGGGCCGATGGCGCGCACCGGCAGCACCTGATTGTTCGTCATGCCCGCGCCCTGGCCGGCCGCGACAATCACGGGGGCGCCGCCGTCGCGTGGCGTCAGGCGCACGCGGCCCTGTTCGACCGCGACCATGGTCTGGTCGTCGTCCTGGCGCACCACGTAGCGCGTGCCGAGCGCCAGCGCGCGGCCGTGCGTGGTCTCGACCAGGAGCGGGCGGTACGGCGTGCGGCGTTCCTGCGCGGTGGCCACATGGATTTCGCCCTGGACCAGTTGCAGCAGGCGCCCGCTGGCCGTGTAGCGGAGATTGACTGCCGTGTGGACGTTCAGGTGCAGCACCGTGCCATCGGCCAGCGTGATTTGCCGGCGCGTGGCGCCGGTCGAGACATCGGCCAGCAAGATGTGCGCGGTATCGCTGCGGCTGGCGAACCAGCCGGTGGCCCCGAATGCCGCCAGCCATACCAGCGCCCGCAAGCCCTGGCGGCGCGCGGTGGGCTGGCGGGCCAGGGCCTGGCGGCTGGCGCTGGCGTCGAGTTCCTGGAAGTTGCCGCTCACCTGTTCGATATGGCGCCAGGCGCGTTCGTGGTCGGGATGGGCGTCGCGCCAGGCGCGCCACGCTTGCCGCTGCGCCACCGTGGCGTCGCCATCCATCAGCGTGGTCAGCCATTCCGCTGCCTGCATCGCGATGTCGAGCGCGATCGGCTGGCCATCGGCATAGACGGTGGTCTCGGCCATGTCAGGACGCGGCAAAATCGGGCACGGCAAAGAAGCAGAGCAGGTTGGCCTTGGTCAGGTATTTTTTGACCGAGTGCGTGCTCACGTTCAATTCGGTGGCGATATCGGCGTAGCGCATGCCGTCCAGGTGCGCCATCAGGAACGCCTGCCTGGCCGGTTCCGGCAACTTGGCGAGTGCGCGGTCGATCAGGTGCAGCGATTCGACCACGATGGCGATGGTTTCGGGCGAACGCGCACACGCTTGCGGCGCGTGTAGCAGCGCATCCAGGTAGGCGTGCTCCAGCGCTTCGCGGCGGCAGTGGTTGGCAATCAGGCGCCTGGCGATGGTGGCCAGGAATGGGCGCGGCTCGGCAATGGCGTCAGCCTCGCGCGCCACCAGGATCTTGATGAAGGTATCGTGCGCCAGATCGCCGGCCAGCCCCGCATCATGTAGCCGCCGCTTGAGCCAGCCGAGCAACCAGGAATGGTGGTCGGCATACAAGGCCTGGAAATCGGGCTGGCAGGTGGAGGAAGGGGACACGGCAAGCATCTGGCAATTCAATGTAAATGAGAATTGTTATCATTGTAGCTGGATGCGGGCTGGCAGACAATCGCTAGCTGGTGTTGTCTGCACCGTGCTGGTGCCGCACCAGGTAGTCAATAAACACCCCAGCCGCCAGCGGCTTCGAAAAATGGTAGCCCTGCGCCACATCGCAGCCCCATTCACGGATCAGCGCCAGCGACTGCGCGGTTTCCACGCCTTCGGCCACGACCTGGTAATCGAGTTCGCGCGCCAGGGCGATCAGCGAGCGGACGATGCGCTGGTCGCGCGGGGTGGTGTGGACGTGGCGGATCAGCGACTGGTCCACCTTGACCACCGTGGCCGGCACTTTCTGCAAATAAGAGAAATTGCTGTAGCCGGTGCCGAAGTCGTCGAGCGCCAGGCCCATGCCCAGCGCGCGGATGCGGTGCAGCGTGGCCAGGATGTCCGCGCTTTCCATCCAGACGCCCTCGGTGCACTCGATTTCCACGTAGCGCGGATCGACGCGATGCTGCCGGCAGGCGGCGGCCAGCCGGTCCACCAGGTCCGGTTCCTCGAAATTCCAGGCCGACAGGTTCAGCGCCACCTTTACCAGGTAACCGGCCGCATGCCACGCGCCCAGCTGGGCGATGGCGGTGTTGATGACCCAGTCGCCGAGCGGACCGATCAGGGCGGTGGTTTCGATCAGCGGGATGAATTCGGCCGGCGAGATCGTGCCCAGCTCGCGGTGGTGCCAGCGCAGCAGCGCTTCCGCGCCGTGGCAGGCGCCGCCGGGCAGGTTGTGCTTCGGTTGATACACCAGTTCGAACTCGCCGTCGGCAATTGCCCGCCGCACATCGTGCAGCAGGCGGAACGCACGGCGCTGTTGCGCGTCTTCGCTGTCACTGTACAGGCTCCAGCGCTGCTGCGCGCTCAGGGCCTGGTTGACGGCGGCGGCGGCCTGGCGCGGCGCATCGGCAGCCGAATCGGCACCCAGCGCAAAGCGCACAATACCGCCAAAGCCGGGCAGGACCAGCGGAATATTGAGGCTGGTGAGCGGGGTTTGCAGCGCCGCGTCCAGCCCGTAAAGGTAGTCGATGAAGGCGTCGCTGTCGGCGTCGCGCGAGAGCAGGGCGAAGCGGGTGTCGCCCAGGTGGTAGACCTGGGCACGATCCGCGAACAGTTGTTGCAGACGGGCGCCCACTTCGCGCACCAGCTGGTCGTGCACGGCCGCGCCCATCACGCGGATGATTTCGAAGGCGCGGGCGGCGTCGGGCATGGCAAGGTCCACCAGCACGCGTTGCGCCCCCGGGGCCAGCGCGGCGGCTGCACCCAGGTCGTCGGCCAACCGGTATTTATTCGGCATGCCGCTCACCGCATCCACGTGCCCCACCGCGCGGCCCAGCGTGATGTGCGCCATCACCAGGCCGGCCAGCGTGGCCAGACGCTGCTGGTCGCTGGCGGGAAGAGCGCGGGTGCGCTGGTCGATCAGGCACAGTGCGCCGATGGCGTAGCCGTCCTGCGTCACCAGCGGCGCGCCGGCGTAAAAGCGCACGCCTTGCGGCCCGGCCACCAGCGGGTTGCCGGCAAAGCGGGGATCGCGCAGCGTGTCTTCGATCACCAGCACGCTGGCCTGGGCGATCGTGTATTGGCAGAAGGCCTTGTCGCGGTCGGTGTTTGGCGGGCAGTAACCGACTGCCGACTTGATCCACTGGCGGTCGCTGTCGAGCAGCGAAATATAGGCGCCCGAGACGTCGAACAGGGTTTTTGCCAGCGCGGTCACGCTGTCGAAGTAGTCGCTGGTGTTGGTGTTGAGGACGCCCAGTTGCTGCAGCGCCCGCACCCGCTCCGGTTCCGAGTTTTGCCGCAACACCACCGGCAGCGTCATGCCGTTGCGGCCAGCAGCAGCTGCGGCTCCGCTGTGCGTGTGGACCGGCCTGCCGGCGCCGCCACGGCGCTGCGCTCGGTCTTGAACACGCCAACCGCGTGGTTGAGCAGGGCGGCCTGGTCCTGCAGGGTATCGACCGTGCCAGTCGCTTCTTCGACCAGCGCCGCGTTCTGCTGCGTCACCTGGTCCATCTGGGCGATGGCGCGGTTGACTTCCTCGATACCCACGCGTTGCTCTTCGCTGGCGCTGGCAATCGATTCGACCATGTCGGAGACGCGCTTGACGCTGCTGACGATGTCCTGCATGGTGCTGCCCGCGTGTTCGGCCAGGTCGGTGCCGGTGTGGATGCGTTCCACCGATTCGTCGATCAGCGCCTTGACTTCGCGTGCGGCGGTGGAGCTGCGCTGGGCCAGGTTGCGCACCTCGGTGGCGACCACGGCAAAGCCACGGCCCTGTTCGCCGGCGCGCGCAGCTTCCACCGCTGCGTTCAGGGCCAGGATATTGGTCTGGAAAGCGATGCCGTCGATCACGCTGATGATCTCTTCGATCTTGCGCGAGGACGCGTCGATGGCGTTCATGGTCTGCACCACCTGGCCGACGATGTCGCCGCCCTGGCTGGCGACGCCGGACGCTTCGCGCGCCAGCTTGCTGGCGTTGCGGGCGCTGTCGGCGTTCTGCTTGACGGTGGCGGTCAGCTCTTCCATGGCCGACGCGGTTTCTTCCAGCGAGCTGGCCTGGTCCTCGGTGCGGCTGGACAGGTCCTGGTTGCCTGCCGAAATCTGGGTGCTGATGCTGGAGACGGCCTGCGCCGCGTCATGCACTTCGGTGACGGTGGCGTGCAGGTTGCCGCTCATCTTGACCAGTACCGCCATGATGCTGTCGCGGTCGCCATCGCGCAGGCTGACCTTGTGGTACAGCTCGCCACGATCGACGGCATTGGCCAGCGCTTTCACCTCGGACGGCTCGGCGCCGAGTGCGCGCAGCAAGTGTTGCGAGACGCGCCACGCTACCACGGCGCCGATTGCCATCGCGATCGCCACGGCCAGCAAGGCCAGCGCCTGGAAGTTGTGGGCGCCATGGCGGGCCAGTTCGGACTCGGCCTCGGTCATCTTTTCTTCCTGGTCGATAAATCCGTTGATGCTGGCCAGCCAGTCGATGAAGGCCGGCCTGGCCTGGCCCAGCATCAGGCTGCGCGCGCCGTCGATATCGCCGGCGCGGCGCGCGTCGATGATCTGCTTGACCAGCGGCGTGGCGCGCCCTTCGTTCTGCTTGATCTTGTCGAGCCAGGCGCGTTCCTCCGGCATCACCTTGGCCTTGGCCTGGCCGAACAGGGCGTCCATCGGGCGCGCCGATTGCTGGTAGTCGGCGTCGAGCTTGTCGATCAGGGCGACCACGGCGGCCACATCGGCGTCTGCCACCAGGGTGACATCGCGCAGCGCAATCGCGCGGTCGTGCACGCTGCCACGGAAATTGATCGCATAGCGCTGCTTGACGTTGTTGACCTCGCTGATGTGCTGCAGGCTGTTGTCGATGGCGTTGACCTTGACCACGCTCAGGGCGGTCAATGCCAGCATCATCGCCAGGATGATGCCAAAGCCGATCCGCAGGCGGGCCGCGACGCCGAGGCCGGTGTGATTCTTTTCCATGGGGATTCCTTAAATGCCAACGACGGTAGTGAAGCTGATGCCGCTATCATATTTCCTAAAGCCAATTCTGTTAAGTTTATAGATTAAATAAACCCAATAGAATTTCCCTAATGGAAATAACAGTGTTGCAACTTTACTGCGTCAGGCAAGGGAAATCCTCTCCCGAATGGGAGGCTGCACCTGCTCTGCAAGCCAGAAACTGGCGCAAACGCACCGGTTTCTGGCCTGGTTGCTTAGCGGGGACCGGGCAGCACCTGCACCTCGATGCCCGAAAACATCGACGGCGCGCGGTACACGCGTTGGGTCGCCTTGCGGAAATCCTCGGGCCTGGCCTTGGGGATATCGACAAAGGTTTGCGGGTTCAGGTCCACCAGCGGGAACCACGAACTCTGGATCTGCACCATGATGCGGTGGCCGCGACGGAACGTGTGGTTGATGTCGGTCATGCTGAAATTGACCGGTTCGACCTTGCCGGGCGTGAACGGCTCCGGCTTTTCGAAACCGTTGCGGAACTTGCCGCGCAAGGGATCGCCGCGCACCAGTTGCTGGTAGCCGGCCATGGGAATGGCCGGTTTCTCGACATCGGTGCGCGGGCCGTCGGGCTTGCCGGCCGCCGGGTAGTCGTCGGGATAGACGTCGATCAGCTTCACGATCCAGTCGGCATCGGTGCCGCTGGTGGAGACGAACAGGCGCGGTTTTACTGGACCGCTCAAGGTCACATCTTCGTCCAGCGGCTCGCTGCGGTACGTCAGCACGTCGGTGCGGCTCGAGGCAAAGCGCTGGTCGCCCACCATGTATTCCTTGGGCACGCCGATGGCCGGATAGCCGGTGTACGGCACCGGCTTGCGCGGATCGGCCACGTATTCGTCGAAGCCGTCGCCGCCGGCCGCCGGCTGTTGCCAGGCCAGTGTGCCGTTGGCGCCCAGGTACAAGGTGCGCGTCTGCGCCTGCTTCGGTGGCCAGGCCGCGTATTCGCGCCAGACATTGCTGCCGGTCTCGAAGGCATGTACTTCCGCCTTGCTGGGATTGGCCACGCCTTTCAGGTGCTGCTCGAAGAACGGAAACTCGATATTTTTACGGAAGTACTCGCCGGTCCTGGCGCCGAACTGCACGCTGCCCAGGCTCTGGCCGTCGTAGCGGCGCCAGGCGCCGTGCGACCATGGCCCCATCACCAGGCCGCTGTAGATCGCCGGATTATTGCGCTTGATGGCGTGGTAGGTCGTGAGCGGGCCTTGTAAATCCTCGGCGTCGTACCAGCCGCCCACGGTCAGCACTGCCGCCTTGATGTTTTTCAGGTGCGGCGCGATGTTGCGGGTTTTCCAGAAGTCGTTATAGGTCCAGTTGCCAATCGTCGGCATCAGCAATGCGCGCTGGGAGGCCGTCATGGTGTCGGTGATGTTGGACAGCGTCAGGTGCGACAGGAAGAAGTCGTAGCCGTCCGGGGTGCCGTAGTCGAAGTTGCTCCAGCTCTTCGGTAGCGGGGTCGGGTTCTGGGCTTCGACAAAGGCGGCGTAGAAGTCGAAATTGGCCGCCAGCATGAAGGCGCCACCATGGTACGAGTCGTCGTTCATGTACAGGTCGGTCACCGGCGCCTGCGGCGACGCAGCCTTGATGGCCGGGTGCGAATCGATGATGCTGGCCGAGGTGTAAAAGCCCGGGTAGGAAATCCCCAGGATGCCCACCTTGCCGTTATTGTTGGGAACATTTTTCAGCAACCACTCGACGGTATCGTGCATGTCCTCGCTTTCATTGCCTTCGCCCTTGGCGCGGCGCGGGTTCACGTGCGGCGTCATTTCCTGCCATTTGCCTTCCGACATATAGCGGCCGCGTACGTCCTGCTGCACGAAGATATAGCCGCTGCGCTGGAATTCGGGCGACGGGCCCAGGCGCGCGGGATAGAAATCGACGCCGTAGTGCAATTCATCATCGGCATGCACGCCAGCGCTGTACGGCGTGCGTTCCATCAGGAACGGATAACGGCGGCTGGCGTCCTTGGGGACGTACACGGCGGTGAACAGGCGGGTACCGTCGCGCATCGGGATGCGGTATTCGTACTTGGTGTATTGCTCGCGCACGCTGGCGACGGTGGAGGCGGCAGGTTCGTCGGCGGCCTGGGCCGGGGTAACGATGCTGCCCAGCAGCGCGATGGCGAGGGCAATGGTATGCAGGCGGTGGTTCATGGTCTTCCTGTGGTCGGTTCAACAAACTTGCCTAGTGTAATGTCAGTGGATAACTTTCGCTGCGTTAAATTTACGCAAGGCAAAATTTCCATTTAAAAACAACTACTTGAAGTTGGGTGCTGTGGCTTGTTAACAGGCTTATCCACAGAATCTGTTAACAACAAGTGTTTTATGTAAAAGTGTCCAGGAGGCCAACTAATTTGCAAAAGTGATCACTATGTTAGGTAACTAACAGTTGATTCCGCTACAACTAGCTTACTATCTTGTCACCGGTGCTGCGTACCGGAACGCCAACTAACAATCTTTCAACGGAATGACTATGAAACTCAAAAATATCCTGATCGCATCGATGATCATGGGCGCCAGCGTAATGACCTCGTCGGCCTTCGCAGCAAACGTGGGGGACACGGAAGCGGCTGTTCTGGTCAGTAACAAGGCAGGCGGTTTCCAGACCGTGGTCGGTAACACCTTCGACGCCGATCAGGTTTCCAACGTTTTCAGCGACAAGTTCACGTTCACCCTGAACGGCAACTATAACGCTTCCGGCACCTTGAGCTCGACCTTCCTGAGCACCAATCCGATCCAGGATCTGGTCATCAACGGCTTCAGCCTGGTGAAATATGATCCGGTAACGCAAGCCGTTATCTCCACCTACGCTGGCACCAACGTGCTGGGTTCGGGCGTGGGCACCGAAGACTACTGGAAATTCAACGCCAACGGCCTAACCGCCGGCAGCTACTACCTGTCCGTGAACGGCCTGGTACAAGGCGCGGGCGGCGGTTCGTACTCGTCGAACGTCAACCTGGCCATGGCACCGGTGCCAGAAGCCGAAACCTACGCCATGATGATCGCCGGTCTGGGTCTGCTGGGCGTGGTGGCACGTCGTCGCAAGGCTGCCAAGCAAGCGTAAGCCTGGCTGGTTGTGATTCCCTGCGGGGCGGGCGCGCAAGTGCCCGCCCCGCAGTCGTTTACGGCTTATGCCAGAATACGTGGTGGCGCCGCCCGGCGCCGACTTTCCAGGAGCATCATGGACGACCGCTATTTCTACCAGCCCGCACAAGGCCACGGCCTGCCGCACGACCCGTTCAACGCCATTGTCGGCCCGCGCCCGATCGGCTGGATCTCTTCGCAATCGGCTGCCGGAGTGCTCAACCTGGCCCCCTACAGCTTTTTCAACGCCTTTAATTACACGCCGCCGCTGATCGGCTTTGCCAGCATCGGCCGCAAGGATACCCTGCGCAACATCGAGGAAACCGGTGAGTTCGTCTGGAACCTGGCCACGCGCCCGCTGGCCGAGGCCATGAACGCCAGCTGCGCAGCGGCGCCGCCCGAGGTGGACGAGTTTGCGCTGGCCGGCCTGGCCACGGCGCCGTCGCGCATCGTTGGCGTGCCGCGCGTGGCAGCGAGCCCGGTGTCGTTCGAATGCAAGTGCAGCCAGATCATCCGCCTGCAAGGCGCATCGGGCGACGCCACCAATACGTGGCTGGTGATGGGGGAGGTGGTGGGGGTACACATCGCGCAGGCACTGTTGCGCGATGGCATTTACGATACGGCCGGCTCGCAGACCATCCTGCGCGCCGGCGGCCCGGCCGATTACTTCGAGATCACGCCCGCCAGCCTGTTCCAGATGCGGCGGCCGGACTACCCATGAATCAATAGGTATAGAACATCTGCTGGATGGCCTTGGTGTCGGCGGTTTTGGTCAGCGCCAACATCAGCAGGATGCGCGCCTTTTGCGCGCTCAGGGTGTCGGCCGCAACGAAATCGAGTTCGTCGTCGTTGGCTTCGCCGTTGCGCGCCAGGATGCCCTGGCCGACGCGGCTGGCGCGCACGATCACCACGCCCTGCTTGCGCGCGGCCACCAGCGCCGGTTTTACCGTGGCGGCCAGGCTGCCGTCACCCACGCCCGCATGGATGATGCCCTTGGCGCCCGCCGCCACCAGCGCATTGAGCGCCACCGGACCGACGTTGGCGTAGCCATAGACGATATCGACTTGCGGCAGGGTGGTCAGCTTGCTCACGTCGAACTCGGCGTCAACCGTGTGCTTGCGGGTGGATGCGCGGTAAAAATATGGCTTGCTGCCCTGGATGTAGCCGAGCAGGCCCAGTTCCGGCGTCTTGAAGCTGTCCGGCGTGGAGGTGTTTGTCTTGCTGACATCGCGCGCGCTGTGGATCTGGTCGTTCAACGCCACCAGGACGCCTTTGCCGACCGCGTCCTTGCTGGCGGCCAGCAGCACCGCGTTGTACAGGTTGATCGGACCGTCGGCCGACAGCGCCGTGCCGGGACGCATTGCGCCCACCAGCACCACCGGCTTTTTGCTCTTGACGGTCAGGTCGAGGAAATACGCGGTTTCTTCCAGGGTATCGGTGCCGTGGGTGATGACGATGCCATCGACGTCCGCTTGCGCCAGCAGCGTGTTGACGCGCTTGGCCAGCGCCAGCCAATGCTCATTGGTCATGTTCTCGCTGGCGATCTGGAACACCTGCTCGCCTTTTACCTGCGCCACTTTCGACAGTTCCGGCACGGCCTTGATCAGGGTATCGACGCCGACCGTGGCGGCGGTGTAGCCGACCGTGGTGGTGGAGCTGGCGCCGCTGCCGGCAATGGTGCCGCCGGTAGCCAGGATGGTGACATTGGCCAGCTTTTCTGCTGCCCCCGCATAGCTGCCCAACAACATGGTGCAGGCCAGCAGGGTTTGTACGGTGCGTACCAGACGGTCGGGAAGGTTGTGTGACATGCGGTCGATCTCCAGTTGCAGTGCTATAAAGCTGGTCAGTTTAACAAAGTCGGTGGTTGTCAACAATGCCGAGGGGTGATGCGTTAAGTGGGGTGTATCTGGCATCATGAACAAGATGAGCAACCATATGAATTTTTTACACACCTTGCGCCGGCATGTGGCCGGGCTGCTGGCGGTGGCCGCCATGCTGGCTCTGGCCGGCTGCGGCGAAACCCGCGCGCAAAAAAAACAGCGCGAAGCGAGCGCGGTGATTGCCATGGGCGAGAAATACGTGCGCGAGAAAATCCGCGAACCGGCGTCGGCGCAGTTTCGCAACCAGTTCATCGGCAAGGGCGGCGCGCCATGCGGCGAGGTCAATGCCAAGGATGCGTTTGGCGCCTACCTCGGCTACCAGCGCTATATTTCGGTGGCGCGCGAACTGACCATGCTGGCGCAGGATATGCCGCAGGACGAATTCGAGGAATCCTGGCGCGAGATGTGTAAATAGTATTATTGATTGCTGAAAGGGCGGCTGTAGCGCGTGGCGCGGCGCACGTCCGGGTGGCGGCCGATCGGGTGCGCCAGCGCCTCGCGGGCGCGGTCGTAGCCGTATTGCCACTGGTCGCGCGCGTGCTGCACGAAGATGTCGTACGTGGGCGGCATCGCCAGTTCGATGCGGTTGCGGCTCCAGTGCAGCTTTTGCTGCAATTGCTGGCGCGCCAGCGCCTTCGAGATATCGGACGAATCGATGCGCAAGTCGGCCAGGTACGTGTTGGCGTAGCGCAGCCGCGCATTGCCGTTCAGGCCCAGCACCGAGCGCCAGGCCGGGATTGAAAACACCTGGTCGAACGCCTCCTTGAACTCCATCACCACTTCTGTGCCCAGCTGGCGCGCGATCTCGACCGGGAACAGGTCGAGCACCCCGCCGATGTATTCCGCGCCCTGGTACTGGCGGCAGCGGAAGTAGATCATGTCCGCGATCGAGATGCGCGCGGCTTCGGTAATCGGCACGCCGCTGTCGATCAGCAGCTCCGGCGCCACGGCGTGTTCGCCCCAGCGCGGATCGGCCAACGGCGACGCCATGCCGCGCAGCGCGGCAGCCGCGCGCTCGCCGCAAAATACGGTCTCCGCAAACAGCTTGCGCTGGCCGCGCGGGCGTCCCACCTCGTGCGCATCGAACAGCAGCTTGCCGCCGATGATGGCCACATCGACCTCCGGCGTGCCGGCGGGGGTGGGGAAGGGCAGCTGCGACGGAATGTCGAACAGGAAGTCGCCGAACAGGTCGGGTATCACCGGCGCGCGCGCCGACGACAGTGTGCGCCGCGCCGCCCGCGCCAGCGTGGCCAGCAGCGCCGCGTGGCGCGTGGATTTGAGGCCGCACCAGAAGTCGTACATGGCGCGCGACGCCAGCCAGTCGCGCTGCGCCTGCGGCTCCGGCAGATTGTGGATGATGGCGGCGGCAATCGCGCCGCCGCAGCTGGCCACGATCACGTCGGGCGCCTTGCCCGCCTCGCGCAGTGCGGCATACATGCCGATGTAGATGCCGAAGCGGAAACCGCCGCCGCCCATGATCATGCAGCGCTGGTACGGTTGATCGGTGCGGGCGGGGGAAGTCGGTACTGTGGTCATGGGTGAAACCATACCACAGCACGGCTACCGGAACTGGTGTTCCACCATCACGCGCACGGCCGCGCTGGTGGGCGTGATGGTGGAACGCGCGCGCAGGCCGGTGGCCTGGAACTGCTGCCAGTCGCGGGACTGCTGGTGCAGCAGATTGGATCCCGACACGCGCAGCTGGGTTTGGGCGTCGAGCTTCCACAGTGCATACAGGTCCAGCTGGCGGCCTGGCGACGTGCCCAGGCGCAGCTGCGTCGATCGCTGCGTGGTGACGCCGCCCTTGTAGGTGAAGTCGCCGCCGACGGTCCAGGCGCCGCCGGGCAGCTTGTAGTCTGCGCCCAGATTGGCGGTGACCGGCACCTGTTCTTCGAGCGTGTTATGGGGGCCGGCCACGCTGTCCACGTGCGACCAGTTGCGCGCCAGGTTGGCGCGCAGGTCCACCGCCGGCGCCGCCGTCCAGCCCAGCAGGCGACGCAGCGGCAGCTTCGCTTCCAGTTCGATGCCATACACGCTGGCGTTGCCGTTGTTGAACGGCGTCTCCACCCACACGCTGCCCTCCTGGAATAGGCGGGTTTGCGTGACGTCGCGGATGCGGCGCCAGTACACGCTCACGCTGGCCAGGGCGCCATCGCCCAGGTAGCGCTCGTAGGCGGCATCGAGGCCCCAGGCCAGCTCCGGGCGCAGCTGCGGGTTGCCTTGTTCGTCGGGATTGGTCGGGTTGTTGTTATTGTCCATGGTGTAGCGGCGCGGCACCAGCTTGGCCAGCGTCGGCGCCTTGTACGTGCGCGCCAGCGCCAGGCGCAGCACGTCCCGGTTCGGCAGTGCGTAGCGCGCCTGCAGCGACGGACTCCACACGGCCGACGTGACATCGAGCGCATCGGGCGAATTGGCCGCCAGCGCACGACTGGCCGTTTGCAGGCGCTCGTGGCGCAGTCCCGCATACACCGAAAACTGTTTCGATATTTCCCATTCGTCTTGCGCGAACAGCGCCAGGCGTTTGACCACGGCGCTGTAGTCGGCGTTGCTGGCCTCTGTCTGCATGCCGGCGCCGTCGAAAATGGTTTCGCTGCGGTCTTCGTCGCGGCGCGCCCGGCTGGCGTCCCAGCCGATCGCCAGCGCGTGGCGCGCACCCACCGGGTGGCGCCAGGTACCGGTGAACGTCACAGCCGTTTCGGTGGGACCGGCATCGACGTGGCGGTGCACGGCCGGCGCGCCGTTCGCGTCCATGCCATAAAAATCGTAGCCGGTGCTGCGGCGGTTGCTGTTGGCGCCCAATTTGGTTTCGAGCTTGTCGCCGTTGGCGAGATTGTGGTTCCACTGCAGGTCGCTGCGCAGCATGGTGATGCGGGCGTGGTAGTCCGACACAAAATGCGGAAATTCGCTGGCGCTGCCCACCAGCGTTTGTTCGTCGGCGCGGTTGCGCACATCGAAGTGGCGCAAGTTGGCGAAGCCCTGCCAGGCGAGGGTGTCGCCGCCGCCCAGGGTCCAGCTCACGCGCGGCGTCAAGGTCAAATTGTCGTTGCGGATGGACTTTGGTTGCGGCGTATGGCGCCGCAGCGTGACCACACCGTCAGCGTCGGTCAGCGTTTCGTCGTCGGCGATGGCTTCCTCGGTGCGCTGGCGCGACAGCGTGGCGGCTATGCTGTACGAGAGGTTATCCGCCTGGTCCGACAACTGCGCGGTAAGCGTGGGCGACGTGGTGCCGCCACGGCGGGTTGCGCTGGCGGCCAGCGACCGCTGGCCGCGCCTGGCCGCCTTTTTCAGGATGATGTTGATGCTGCCGGCCACCGCCTGGTTGCTCGACGCTGCCGTGGCGCTGCGCAGGATTTCCACCCGCTCGATCATCTCGGGCGCCACCGAGTCGAGCGAGAAACCGGTCGCCACCGGCTCGCCGTTGAGCAGGATCTGGGTGTAACCCTTGCCCAGGCCGCGCATGCTGATCTCGCCGCCCTGGCCGGGCACGCCCGAGACGCTGATGCCGGGCAGGCGCTTGAGGGCGTCGGCCAGGGTCTGATCGCCCTGGCGTACCAGCTCGGCGTGGGTGACGACGATGGCGGTGGTGGTTTCGCGCTGGCGCACGTCGGCGCGGGCGGCGGTGATTTCGATCTGCTGCGGTGCTTCGGCAACGATGGGCGTGGCGGGCGTGGATGGCGCGGCCAGCAGCATGCTGGCGGCCAGTATCGGAAGTGACATGGTGGTTCCTGTGCGGGGTTCTTGAAACGGATCGCCAAAACGCGGACGATAGGAGTCCTGTCCGCCACCGGTCGGGTGGCGGATGCAGGGACGGTTATGGGGAGTTAGTAGCCCAGTTGCTGGCGCCGCACGGCGAGTGCGCGCCTGGTCGCATGCTGGTCGAGGCCGCCAAGCACGGTGGCTGGATCGATGGCCCGGCCGTTCTGGCGCAGCTGGAAGTGCAGGTGCGGGCCGGTGGAAAAGCCGGTTACGCCGACGGTGCCGATGACCTGGCCCGCTGTCACCTTCGCGCCTGGTTGCACTGCCGTGGTGTCCAGGTGGGCGTAGAGCGCCTGGGTGACCTCATTGCCATCACCGCTGGCGATGACGACGGTGGTGCCGTAGCGGCCATTGTTTTCGTCCAGCTTGCCGGCGGCAAGCACGGTGCCGGCGGCAGCTGCGCGCACCGGCGTGCCCACCGGCGCCGGCAGGTCGAGACCCTGGTTGGGCCGTGGCGAAACGCTGCGCATCACGCCGAAAAAGCCGGAGACACGCATTTTGTCGAGCGGGTTGTGCCAGGCGATGGTTGCCGACGTTGACGCCGAAGCGGCTGGCGCGGTGGATGCAGTGACTAGGCCGGCAGCAATCGATGGGTTGGTGGGGCGTGCCGGGGGAGTTGACGTGGCTGGCGTGCCTGCGGTGACCGAGGTGGTCAATGTGGCCGGACTGGATGCGGTGCCCGAGGTGACCGATGTGGTTGGCGCGACTGGCGCAGTTGGCGACGCAACAGGTCCAGCCAGCGCCGGCAAGGTACTCACCGGCAGTGTCGGCAGAGTGCTTACCGCCAGTGCAGGGCGCAGCAATGCGCTACCAGTCAGCACGCCGATTAGCATTGCCGCCACGGTCCACGCGCCAGCCACTGGCAGCGCCGCAGGCTTGGCGTGGCGCAGCTGTTCGATGCGTTCGCCCACCGTGTGGGCATCGGCGCCGCCAAAGGCGAGGGCGGTTGCAGGCGGCGCAAGCAGTTGCGCGCGCCACTGGGCCAGCAGCGCGCCAGCGTACTGTTTGCGCTGCTGCGGCGGGCGGCCGGCCAGCACGCGGCGGTCGCACGCCAGTTCCACCGCCCAGGCCAGGCGCGCGCCGAACCAGCGTGGCGCAGGATTGAACCACAACAGCGTTTGTACCAGGGCCGACACGCCCAGCAGCCAGGGATCGCGCGCACGGCGGTGCTGCAGTTCGTGGGCGATGACCATCTGTTGCTCGATCACGGGAAAATCACGCAGGTGGCGTGGCAGCAGCAGCACCGGCCGCCAGGCGCCCACCAGCATCGGCGAGACCGCCGCATCGGTTTCCATCACCGTCACGCGATGGCGGGCGATGTCATACAGTTGGCGCGCGTCGAAGCCGCCGTGCGCACCCAGCGCCTGCCGCGACAGACGCCGCGCGCCGCCCAGCAGGCCGCGCCACAACCGCCAGGCGCGCACCAGGCGCCGCACGGCACAGGCCAGGCCGGCGCAGTAGATGACGGCCCAGAGCAACGGTACCCAGGCAAGCAGCGCCGCTGCGGTAATGGTGAATGGCGCGGTATTGACTGTCGCAGTCGCAGTCGCAGTCGCAGTCGCAGTCGCAGTCGCAGGCGTGGCAACGGTAGTATCAGCGCTCGCACCGGCCCTGATTCTGGTATCGGCAACCACACCTATGGCAGCAGTGAAAGCGGTTGGCGGCGCATTGACCGCGGCGGGCATGGCCCCGGTGCCGACGGTTGACGAACGCAGCGCCGGGGCCAGCGGCGCGGGCACGACGACAGTCAACGTTGGCGCCATGGCCCGGTCCAGCGCCGGCAGAAACGGCAGCAGCGTCACCGCGGCTACCACGGCTTGCGCGGCCAGCCACACCAGGCGCTGGCCGCGCAGGGCCGGCCAGGCGCGTGCTGCCAGTGTGAGCGCCGCATGCACCAGCAGGCCGCCCAGCACGCAGCCGAAGCAGGCCAGCAGCCATTGCCACAGCAGCAGCGTGGGCGTTGCCATCGTCAGCGTGCTCATGGCTGTTCCGCCTCGTCGTCGGGCCAGTCGTTGAGCATTTGCTCAATCCGGGACAGCTCCTGCTGGTCCACCAGCTTGCTGCCGGTGAACATCGCCACCGGCAGCGGTGCGTCCAGTTCCATTACGCGGCGGCCGAAGTCGTGGGCGAACGCCGCCAGCGTGCCGACCTTGTCGAGCCGGGCGCTGTACACATTGACGCCGTGCATGACGTGAACCGCGATCATGTCCTTGTCGAGCATGCGGTCGAGGGTCTTGCGGGTCGATGAGAACGACCACGCCAGTTCGTCGGCGGCGGCATCGTGGATTTCGCGGGCGCTCAGCGGTTGCTGCTTCCACAGCGCCTTGAGCAAGGTCAGTTCGCTGACCGACGGGATGGGATTGGACATGACTTTTCCTGTTTTGCGACGAGTGGGGTTATTTTGCGACACTTGTCGCGCAATCGTCAAGCGATAGTGTCGCAGTTTGTAACATTGCTTTGAATAAATTTTTTATGTGCTACCATTAAGTTTTTGCTAAGTATCGCGGCAGGCGGCGCGCTATACAATGGTCGGCTTTACCAGCATCGGAAGCCCTATGTATTACGGAGAGCGCTTCAACAGCATTACCCACACGGTGGGTGCAGCCCTGGCGGCGGCAGGTGGCATTGTTCTGATCGTACTGGCCGCGCGCAGCGGCGACCCCTGGAAAGTGGTGAGCTTCAGCATTTTTGCCGCCACCCTGTTCGGGCTGTACCTGGTCTCCACGCTGTATCACAGCTTGCGCGGCCGCGCCAAGGACGTGCTGCGGCAGATGGATTACTGCGCCATCTACCTGCTCATCGCCGGCACCTATACGCCGTTTACGCTGGTGAGCCTGCGCGGACCGTGGGGCTGGTCATTGTTCGGCGTGGTGTGGGGGCTGGCGCTGGTGGGCATCGTGCAGGAGCTGTGGTTCGCCAAGGGCAAGCGCATCCTGTCGCTGGTGATTTACGTGGCCATGGGCTGGGTGGGCGTGATTGGCGCCAGCCCGCTGATTGCGGCGCTGGGCCTGGACGGCTTCCTGTGGATCGCCGGAGGCGGCCTGGTGTACACGGTGGGTATCGCTTTTTTCGTGACCGATCACAAATGGCGCTACGGCCACGGCGTGTGGCACTTGTTCGTGCTGGGCGGGAGCGCCTGCCACTTTGCCGCCGTGCTGTTGTACGTGGCGTGAACGATCAATCAAGTAGAGTTGAACCAAGTGGACATTAATTCGGACGATCTGAAAACCTTCATCACCGTGATCGACAGCGGCACCCTCAGCGCCGCCTCGGTGCACCTGGGCCAGACCACGTCGGGCGTGAGCCGGGCGTTGTCGCGGCTCGAGGACAAGCTGGCCACCTCGCTGCTCACGCGCACCACGCGCCGCATGGAATTGACCGAAGAAGGCCAGTTGTTCCTCGAACGCGCGCGCGCCATCCTGGGCGCCATGGAAGAAGCCGAGGAAACCATCCGCATCCGCCGCCAGCAGCCGGCCGGACGCCTGTGCGTGGATGCGGCCTCGCCGTTCATGCTCCATTGCGTGGTGCCGCACGTGGCGGAATTCCGCGCCTTGTATCCGGAGATCCGGCTCGAATTGAGCAGCAATGACCAGATCACCGACCTGATCGAGCACCGCACCGACATTGCGATCCGCATCGGCACGCTGCCCGACTCCACCCTGCATGCGCGGGCGCTGTCCGCCAGTCCGCTGTACGTGCTGGCCAGTCCCGACTACCTGGCGCGGCACGGTGTGCCGCGCACGCCGGAAGACCTGGCCGGCCATTCGTTGCTGGGCTTTGCCCAGTACGAGCAGGGCAACAGCTGGCCGCTGCAACACGCCAACGGCAACAGCCTGGCCGTCACGCCGTCGTTGTCCGCCTCCAGCGGCGAGACCTTGCGCCAGCTGGCGCTGGCCGGGCAGGGCATCGTGTGCCTGGCCGACTTCATGACCCGCGCCGACATCGCCGATGGCCACCTGGTCAAGGTGCTCGAGGACAGCTACACCGGCTACCGCCAGCAGATCCACGCAGTCTATTACCGCAACACGCAACTGGCGCGGCGCATCGGTTGCTTCCTCGATTTTCTCCAACAAAAACTGTGAAAACCTACGGCGCGGTTTTCAAATCAATAGTGTGAGGCCGCGTACAGAGTATGCGGCAGCGCCACGCTATAGTGGCTGCGCGTGCCTGGAGCGCATTCTTGCAGATGTCGCTCGGCAGCAGGTAAGCCGGTAGCCTCAAGTACCGGCACCAGAATTTTTTGGTTGGGGCTCGCCAAACCTACTGCGCGGCCTGCTATCGCCTCTGCGTTGCTCAGCGTACCTGAGTACGCTTCCGCTACTCGAGACGATAGCAAACCGCTCGCTACGGTTTTGCGAGGCCCCCGATGCTTCACTACACTTTCGGGAGATGGACATGTCGCAGACTTTGCATCCTTCAAAGCATTTGGTACGAGCATGGTTGGAGCGCCGGGCGCGTGAGTTCAAACCGCCGCCAACGCCCGAGGAAATTCGCCGTCAGCTGGGCTGGGGCTTGATGTTGTTTGAACCTGCGCTCATTCCTGTCAAGGTCAATTCCCGCTCCCGCCGCTAAGTTCAGCAGCCTGCATATGAAAATCCACCCACCCGCCACCGGCGGTGTGGGTTTTTTTTCGCCTGAACGCCGTTCACCGGGGCATTTCCGTCATTCGCCGATTTGTGGTTTGCCGGCTGGCGATTCCCCGTTATTGTGATGGTCATGTCACAAGGGGGAACCGAACATGAATGTGGAAACCGTTTATAAATGGCGCCAGCAACTGGTGTGGGGCATCGGCTTGATCGTGGTGGGGGTGGTCGTGCTGTTGCAGCGCGCGGACCTGATCGACCTCGATCTGCGCGTGTCCGAGCTGTGGCGCTACTGGCCCTGGCTGCTGGTGATCAGCGGCCTGACGCAAGTGATTCCGCCCACCACGCCAGCCTACCTGCTCAGCGGCCTGTGGAGTTTTTTCTTTGCCGGCTGGTGGTACGTATCGTTCAACCGCATCTGGGGCTGGGGCTTCGGTGACACCTGGCCGGCGCTGATCGTCGCCTGCGGCGTCGGCCTGCTGCTGCGCCCCCTGCTGGAAAATATCTTCGACGCCCACAAGGAGCAAAAATGAGCCGCATCGCCAAAACCAATCCCAAGGCGCAAATGGTGCTGGGCCTGCTGGTGGTCGTCATCGGCCTGCTGTTCCTGGTCGATAACCTGGGCTGGATCGACCTCGATTTCCGCCGCCTGCTGGTGCCCACCGCGCTGCTGCTGGCCGGGGTCCTCAAGCTTACCCACACGCGTACCAATTCCGGCAACGTGGTGGGCGTGGTGCTGGTTTGCGTGGGCAGCATCGGCGTGTTGCGCGGCATCGGCTTCCTCGATTTCGACTGGCGCGATATCTGGCCCGTGGTACTGATCATTGTTGGTATTGGCATCGTCTATAAAGCCAGCAATGCCGCCAATGGCACCGGCAACAGCGGCGACTGGGCCGGCGGCGACGATCCCAAGGCCGCGTTCCAGGCGCCCGGCGACGAATACGTCAAGGCGCAGCGCGGCGCCGACGGCGACGACGTCATCAACTTCGTCTCGGTAGTGGGCACGTCCAACCGGCGCGTGAATACGCAGAATTTTCGCGGCGGCGAAGTGACCGCCATCCTCGGCAGCGCCGATCTCGACCTGCGCCAGGCCTCGATCGAGGGCGATGCCGTACTCAATATCTTCTCGCTGGCTGGCGGCATCACCATCAAGGTGCCGGTGGACTGGGTGGTGGTGATGGAGGGTACCGCGATCATCGGCGGCTTCGAAGAAAAGACCGCGCCGCCCGCCGGCACCGGCAAGCGCTTGGTCGTGCGCGGCTACGCCATCCTCGGCGGCCTGGAAGTGCGCAACTAGCAGGCCCGTACCACGATGCTCGCAGCGTTCTCGAACCGTCGCGGCGCCGCCATCTACATGGTGGTGTGGCTGTTCTTCGGCCTGGCGCTCGGTGGCGTGATAGCGCTGACCAGCGATACGCCGCTGGCCAACGCTATGCTGTTCGCGATCCCGCTGAACATGGTCTATGCGCTGGTGGCCGGCTACTCCGCCTACTACTTGTGCCGCGCCTACCCGCTCGGTGCGCGCCCGGCCGGCACCGTCGCTGCAGTGCTGACGGTGGCAGCGGTGGTATCGGGCGTGCTGTGGCTGCTGGCCGGGCACTTGTGGAATGCGGTGACCGCGCTGCCAGACCTGGCGTGGGCCGGCATCGTGCTCACGCCGCAGCTCTCGGCGCTGATCGTGGGCCTGGGCATACTGCTCTACGGCTGCGCGGCGGCGGTGCACTACCTGGTGATCGAATTCGTGCGGGCCAGGAGCGCCGAGCGGCGCGAACTCGAATCGCAACTGCTGGCGCAGGAGGCCGAACTGCGCATGCTGCGCACCCAGATCGATCCGCACTTCCTGTTCAACAGCCTCAATTCGATCAGCGCGCTCACTTCCTGCGACGCCGGTGCCGCGCGCCGCATGACCCTGGAGCTGGCCAGCTTCTTTCGCCAGAGCCTGGGCATGGAAGCGCACAAGATGGTCACGCTGGGCGAGGAACTGGTGCTGATCCGGCACTTCCTGGCAATCGAACAGGTGCGCTTCGGCGACCGGCTACGGGTGGAGTGCGCGGTGGACGACGCGGCGCAGTCCTGCCTGGTGCCACCCATGCTGATCCAGCCGCTGGTGGAAAACGCCGTCAAGCACGGCATTTGCAACCTGCCCGAGGGCGGCGTGATCCGCATCGTGGCGCAGCGCGCCGGTTCGCTGCTGCACATCCGGGTGGACAATCCGGTGGACGAGGATCTGCACGCAGACACGGGCGGCAGCGGCATCGGCCTGGCCAATGTGCGCCAGCGCCTGGCCCGCGCCTACAAACACGAGGCCAGCATCCGGTGGGGCCGCCAGGACAACAACTTCAACGTGGACATCGCCATGCCGGCGCACACCACAGACGACAGGGAATAGCAGATGCGGGTATTGATCGTCGACGATGAAATGCTGGCGCGCGCGGTGGTGCGCGAGTACCTCGGTGCGCATGCCGATATCGAGATCGTCGGCGAATGCGCCAACGGCTTCGAGGCGGTAAAAGCCATCACCGAGCTGGCGCCCGACCTGGTGCTGCTCGACATCCAGATGCCCAAGCTCGACGGCTTCGAGGTGGCCGAACTGGCCGGCAACCACACCCGCTACATCTTCGCCACCGCGTTCGACCAGTACGCGATCAAGGCGTTCGAATTCCACGCGCTCGACTACCTGCTCAAACCCTTCAGCCAGCAGCGGCTGGACCAGGCGCTGGCCCACGCGCGCGCCAATATTACCAAAGGCACTGGCGACGCCGCCATCGAACGAATGGTGCGCGACGCCGCCAGCCGCAAGCAGCCGCTGGACCGGGTGCTGATCCGCGACGGCGCCAGGGTCCACGTGGTGGCCTGCGATCGGATCGACTACATCGAAGCACAGGACGATTACGTGCGCATCCGCGCCGACGGCAAGGACTATCTGAAAAGCCAGCGCCTGGCGGAGCTGGAAGAGCAGCTCGACGGTGCGCGCTTCCTGCGCATCCACCGCTCGTGCATCGTCAACATCGGCCGTATCGATCGTATCGAGCAGGCTACGCGCGACAGCCACGTCGCCATCCTCAAGGACGGCAGCCGGTTGCCGGTCAGCCGCAGCGGTTATCAAAAGGTGCGCGCGGCGCTGCTGTAGGTAGCGCCTGGCGGGACGCTGCGAACGGCGCCGGACCCGGCACTTGAGAAAAGTACAATTGCGCCTGGATTTATTGTGGCTAACGCACCAGGCACACCATGACGGCACTCTCCGCACCGATTTCCTTTGCCGCCTACACGACGTATGCGGATCGGCGTCCGCGCCTGGCGGCGGGAGCGGCCATGGTGGTGGCGCTGCACCTGGCGCTGCTATGGCTGGCCATGCGGCCGGTGCCGGTGCCAGTTTCAAGCGATCGCCGGGTGTGGATACAGCTGCTGCCGTTGGCCGCAGCGCCGGTCGCTGCCACGCTGAGGGTGCAGCCAGCGCAACGCTTGCCGATGCCTGAACCCGTGCCAAGTCCGGTAGTGCAGCAGCGTTTGCAGGCGGCCAGTCCGATGTCATCGGCTGCTCCAGTTGCGCCGGAGGCATCGGATGCCCGGCCACCGAAGCCAGTATCCGCGCGGCCCGCAACGCCCACTACGCCCCAAATGCCGGCAGCGTCGGCAGCAGCGGCAGCTTCAACAGCCGTAACAACCTCAACAACCGCCACAACTTCAACAACCGCAACAACTTCGACAGCCTCAGCACCCGCCGCTGCCCCGGCCGAGCAGACGACCTACGTCGATCCGCTGGCCGCGCAACCTGGGCCCGCAGCACTACCCGCCGATGTGCGCGAGCAGGCGCTCAAGGCTGTCGGCGCCATCGACCGCGAGCTGCGCGCCGGCGAACGCAAGCTGATCGCCGCGCCGCTCGATACACCGCAGGCGCGCCTGGAACGGGGCTTTGCCGAGGCCAGTGCGGCGGTCAAACCGAAATGGTTCGAGTCGGCAAAGATAGAGCTGTTCAGCGCGCCCAACGACCCCAGGCGCATTTACCGCATCATCACCGCGCTAGGCGAGTATTGTTTGTTTTATCCAGACAAGGCCAGTATGAGCGCCAACAGCGCGGCGGGCTCTGGCCACGCCAGCTTCGGCCAACCGCTGATGGGAGGCTGCCCCCGGCGTTTCTAGCGCTGCGCATCGACGCTGTGGCAGCGCCAGGCGCGTCGTCTTGCCGCGCAGTCATTGATCAAGACCTGCGCCAGCAGCACTTTCAGTAACGCGCCGGAATTCGTCAGGCCGATACCACCGGTACCGCCGCCGTATCGATACTCCACCACGCCGGCATCAGCGCCTGGATCTCGGGGCGGCCGAAGCGGTCGTCGATCAGGAACACGGTGCCCTGGTCGGACTGGGTGCGGATCACGCGGCCTGCTGCCTGCACCACTTTCTGCATGCCGGGGTAGGTGTAGGTGTAGTCGTAGCCGGCGCCGAAGATGGCGTCCATGCGCAGGCGGATCTGTTCGTTGACGGGATTGATTTGCGGCAGGCCCAGCGTGGCGACAAACGCGCCGATCAGGCGCGCGCCGGGCAAATCGACGCCTTCGCCGAACGAGCCGCCCAGTACCGCGAAACCGATGCCCCGGCTCTCGAGCGTGAAGCGCGCCAGGAAGTGGGCGCGTTCCGCTTCGTCCATGCGGCGCGACTGGCGCCAGGTGGGTACGTCGGGGTAGCGCTCGGCAAACGCATTGGCCGCCTTTTCCATGTAATCGAAACTGCTGAAGAACGCCAGGTAGTTGCCGGACTGGCGCAGGTACTGTTCGCCCATCAGCGCGGCAATCGGCTTCAACGATTGCTGGCGGTGCTGGTAACGGGTGGAGATGTGCGACGCCACCTGCACCGACAACTGCTCGGCCACGAACGGCGACTCCACGTCCACCCACGCGGTGGACTCGGGCATGCCCAGCATGTCGCCGAAATAATTCCAGGGACTGAGCGTGGCCGAAAACAGCGCCGTGGTGTGAGTGCTGTCGAAGCGCGGTTTCAAAAACGGCGCCGGCACGATGTTGCGGATGCACAGCAGCGAATCGGCATGGCTGGCGCGCGCGCCCTCGGTTTTTTCGATATCGAACAGCGCATGGTCGCCAAACGATTCGCCAAGGCGCCCGAACAGCAGCGCACCGAAATAAAACTCCTGCAGTTCGGGATCGTGGTGGGTGGGATGCTCGGCCATGTAGTCGGAGATGGCGGCAGCCGTGGTTTGCAGCGCGATCATGAATTTTTCAGGCAGCGTGGCGTACGATTTATAGTCGACGTCCTGCTCTTTTTCGAGCTGGTTCCACAGCTTGTGCACGCGGTCGAGCGGCTTTTTCAGTTCGGGCGGCGCGGTCTTGCGCAGCAGGCGCAGGCTGGCATGTTCGAGTTCGGCCGAATACATCTTGCGCGCGCGCGACACCATGTTGTGCGCCTCGTCCACCAGCACGCTGACCTTCCAGTCGTTCAGTACCGTCAGGCTGTGCAGCATGGCGCTCAGGTCGAAATAATAGTTATAGTCGCCGATGACCACGTCGCACCAGCGCGCCAGTTCGGTGCCCAGGTAGTACGGACAGACGTCGTGGGCCAGCGCCACCGCGCGCAAGGTTTCGCGGTCGAGCGATAAAAACGCCGCGCCGTCGGCCGGCGGGTTGGTGATATCGAGCGCCGATTGGCGCGCAGCCGGCAGGCGGTCATAAAACCCCCTGGCCAGCGGGCACGACTCGCCATGGCAGGCCTTGTCCGGGTTGACGCAGGCGGTCGACTTCGATGCCAGCTCCAGCGTGCGCAGCGGCAGCAGCGGGGCGCCGTGGCGGATCACGTCCACCGCGTCGAGCGCCATTTGCCGGCCCGAGGTTTTGGCAGCCAGGAAAAACACCTTATCGACGCCATGCGCGCACGCGCCTTTTAACATCGGGAACAGGCTGCCCACGGTCTTGCCGATGCCGGTGGGCGCCTGCGCCAGCAAGCATACGCGGCGGTTGCTGGCCTTGTACATGGCTTCAGCCAGCTGGCGCTGGCCCGGTCGGAAGTCCGCGTGCGGAAAGCGCATCGCTTTCAGCTGTTCGTCGCGGGCGGCGCGGTGCGCCAGTTCCTGCCGCGCCCAGTCGAGGAACAGGCCGCACTGCTGCTGGAAGTATTCCTGCAGGTCCAGCGCGCTGTACTCTTCCTGCAGGCGGGTTTCCTTCTGACTGGCGATGTCGAAATACACGAGGGCCAGCTTGATGGTGTCGAGCCCGCGATTGCTGCAAAACAGGTAGCCATAGATTTTTACCTGCGCCCAGTGCAGCTGGCGCTGGTTGTCTGCCATGCGCGCCAGGTCGCCGCGATAGGTCTTGACCTCTTCGAGGCGGTTGGTGCGCGGGTCGTAGCCGTCGGCGCGGCCGCGCACGTGCAGCGGGCCGAAATCTCCCGACAGCGAAATCTCGGTCTCATAACCGTCGGCGCGGCGTGCTGCCACCACCGCGTGGCCGGCGATGCCTTCCTGCGCCGTGGGCGAGGGCGTGAAGCGCAGGTCGAGGTCGCCCGCCTTGGCGGTGAACTCGCACAGCGCGCGCACGGCGATGGTGTAGGTGCCGGTAGTTTCCATGTCAGGCCGCCCATTGCAAATAGCACACGGCCACCGGCATCTCGTGCGTGGCGCAGTAGTCGATCCAGCGCAGCTGGTTATCCTGCAGGCGGTCGCCCGGACCTTTGACTTCGATCATCGTGTAGCGCCGCTCGGCGGGCCAGAACTGGATCAGGTCGGGGAATCCGGTGCGGTTGGCCTTGATGTCTTGCAGGATGCGCTCGAAGGCGCGGCGCAGGTGCACGGGCGGAATGCAGTCGAGCGCCAGGTCCAGCAAATCGTCGCTGAGCGCCTGCCAATGCAGGAACGGCGACTGGATGCCGCGCTTGGCACCGTGGTTGGCGCGGATGGTGGCGCGGTAATCGCCGCTGTCGAGCTGGGCGAAGCAGGCGTCAAATTGCGCGGCGCGGCGGCGCTGGAAATCGGCGCTGTGCAGGTCGGCCGGCGCCCGGTGGTACGGGTGGAAAAAGGCGCCCGGCACCGGGCAGAACACGGCTTCCCAGCACAGCAGGCCGAACAGCGAATTGATCAGCGAATTTTCCACGTAGTACACCGGGGCATCGTCGCGTGCCAGGTGGTCGCGCACGACGAATTCCACGTAGTGGTGCTCGGTGGGCAATGGCAGGCTCAGGTCGATGCGCAGCGGTTTGGCGGGCGGCACAGGTGGCGGCTTGGCGTGACCGAGCTTGCGCGCCAGCCGTGGCGCCATGCGCAGCAGTTGCTGGCGTTCGGCCGCGGTTTCCGGTGCTTCCATGGCTTGCTGCAGCAGGTCGAAGGCGGCGCGCGGCTGCTCGTCCTTTTCCAGCACGCGGATGGCGCGGGCGCGTGCGCCCGGGTACGGGCATGCGGCATACACGGCGTGTGCGCCCGGCCAGTCGCGCAGTTTTTCCAGGTGCTGGCCGATGGCAAACGTAAACTTGTGGCGGCGGCTGAGCAGCCATTCGTTGTCCTCGGCGCAGGCGGGCAGGTCGGCCATGATGGCGGCCGGGTCTTCGCCGAGTTCGAAGCGTTCGCGGCAGCGGTGCAGGGCCAGGAAATCGTCGATATCGCGCCGCGTGCGAAAGCCGCGCGCCGCTGCCGGAAACTCCACCTTTTCGTACTGGAAGATGCCGAGGTCCGACAGCACGAACTCGGTCCAGTCCTGGTGGAAGTTGCCAAAGAAGATCAGGCGCAGGCGGTCGCACAGGTCTTGCACCAGGTTGCGGTAGGCGTGGTCGCCGGACTCGGGCCACCACTGCGAATACGGCTGCGGCGTACCGAACTGTTCGCGCAGCGCGGCCAGCTGGTCGGCCTTGCGCAGGTGGCGCACGTTGGCGCCGAGCTGAAAAATTTTGCTGATTTCAGGTTTTTGCAGCAGCTCGAACAGCTGGTCGAGGTCGAGGTGAGGATCGGGTTCGATCAGGCCCAGCCCGGCCAGCGGCAGGGCGGCGGCGTGGGTGTCGCCGATTTCGGCATAGCTTAATTTACTGGCCCGAAAGACCGTGCCCTTGCGCATGACCATCCGTACCAGCAGGGCCCGCGAGGCCTGGGGCAGGGTGGGAAAGCGGTGCAGGAAATCGCGCTCGTCGGCCGTGAGCAGGTCGTCGTAACGGTCGGCGATCCACGTCAGTACCCGGTGAAAATTTTCCAGGTAGTAGAACGGGTTATCGAGCGGATTGGAGAAAACTGGAGTCATTGCGGGCACGGCAGGGAGAGGCGATGGCTGTATTTATGTACAGTGTATCGCTTTCCGCTGCCAATGCCCAGTGAAATGTCGGTTAGCCGTTGCTGGCGTTGGCTGCAGCGCCGGCTGCCTTGGCCGCTTCGGCCGCCTTTTGCTCGACCAGCGCATTGGCTTTGGCGATTTGCTCTTCGACCGACTGCACCGCCTGCTTGGTGGCCTTGGTCACCTGCTCGTAGCCGGTGAAGGCGTTGTCGATCGCGGCCTTGACGATTTGCACCGCGTTTTCCGAGCCGGGTCGCACGTTCTTGGTGACGTCGTAGATCAGCGCGGAAAGGTTGGTCTTGGCTTCGGCCATGTGGGCATCGGCGGCGCGCGTGAATTCTTCGCGGATGTCGGCAATGATGGCGCCCAGTTGCTGGTTGTATGCGGTGGCGCCGGCCACGCCCGGCTGCACCTTGGCGGCCGCCAGGCTCATCGTGGCCTTGGGATCGGCGGCCTGGCTGATTTCCTTGCCGGTGGCCAGGCCGTCGGCCATATTCGATTTGGCGGTGGCCATATTGAGGGCGACGACTTGCTCCACGCCTTGCACCGCGCGGGCGGTCAGGGTATTGAAGGTTTCCAGTTGAAATTCAAACAGGGCTTTGGTGGCGTTGGCAAACTGCTCGGGATTGGTGAACATACGGTCTCCTCATGTGAATGATGGGCTGATGCTCCGGGGTGGTCCCCATGTTGTTATTGGCTTTTTAGTAAATAATAACCAGTTTTTCGCAACGGCTGTCCCTGAACGGACCACGGAACTTTTTCCAGCCCGGCCCCAGTTGCGTGGGCGAGCAGGTCAGCACCTTGGCATCGACGATGCTTTGCCATTGCCAGTACTGCGCCGGCCCGGCCTGAAGTTGCCCACAGGTCATAGCCAGCGACAATAATGTTATGACTCCGAGAAAGTATTTAGTCATGGCGCAAGAGTACAGCAAATCGCCGCGCCCTCAAAGTGGTGCGGTTTTTGGCAGGCGCAGGGTGAACCGGGTGCCCAGCCCCACCTTGCTGGCCACGTCGATGTGACCACCCAGCACGCCAGTGACGATGTTGTGCGTGACGTACAGGCCCAGCCCCGAACCGCCAGCGCCCATGCGGGTGGTGAAGAACGGATCGTAAATGCGCGGCAGGTTGCCGCCGGGGATGCCGATGCCGTCGTCGATGACGTCGATGGCGATCTCGCCACCGCTGTCGCCACCGCCGCTGCTGTCGTAGGCTGCCACCCGCAAGGTGCCGGCCTTGCCAAGCTTGCCGCTGCCGAAGCCGTGTACCACGGCGTTGTCGATCAGCTGTCGCAGCGCCTGCAGCAGCGGGGTGGCGTAGCTGTCGAGCTTGAGCGACTGGTCGATTTCCTGTTCGAGCGTGACGCCCTGCCGGCGCAGGTCGGCTTCCATGGCATGCAGTAAATGCCCCACCTGTTCGCCCAGCAGAAAACGGCTGCGCTGGGAGTTGGCGCCATCGACCGCGATATGGCGGAAGCTGGCCACCAGCGCTGCCGCCCGGTTCAGGTTGCGCAGCACCACCTGGTCGGCGCTGGCGGCCTGGTCGAGATAGGTTTCCAGCACCGAGCGGCGCAGGCCGCCTTCGAGCTCGCGCCGCAGTTCGGCCGTGCGTTCGCTCATGGTGCTAGCCATGACCAGGCTGTTGCCGATCGGCGTGTTCAGTTCGTGCGCCACGCCCGCCACCAGCGCGCCCAGCGCGGCCAGCTTGTCGCGGCGCACCAGCTCCTCCTGGGTCAGGCTGAGGTTTTCCAGCGCGGCCGTCAGTTCTTCGTTGACCTGCTCGGCCTGCTCCTTCGATTGCAGCAGTTCCAGCGTGCGCGCCGCCACCAGCTCTTCCAGGTGCTCGCGGTGGCGCAGCAATTCTTCCTCGCGCCGGGCGCGGGTGATGGCAATCCCGGCCAGGTGCGAGGCGGTGCCGATAAGGTCCAGTTCGTCGTCGGCCGGTGTGCGCGCGGTGCGGTAGTACATGGCAAACGAACCGATCACCGTGCTGCTGTCCTGCATGATGGGAATCGACCAGCAGGCGCGCAGGCCGAAGCGCGCGGCCACCTCGCGGTAGGGCGTCCATAGCGGGTCATGGTCGATGTCGGCCACGATCACGGTGGCGCGGCGGTACATGGCTGTACCGCACGAGCCTGCCGAAGGGCCGATGGGCAGTCCGACCAGCGCATCGAGATACGCGCGCGGCATGCGTGGGCCGGTTGCGGCTGCCACTGTGCGTCCGTCCGGACCCAGCAGCATCACCGTGCAAATGACATCCGGCGATTGCGACTCGATCAGCAGCATCAGCCGCTTCATGATCTCGCCCTGCAGCGCCGAACGGGCGATCATTTCCAGCAGCTTGTTCTTGCCGTCGCGCAGCGCTGCCGCCCGGTTGCGGGCCGTGACATCGACCACCCGCACATGCATCAGCCGGTGCTCACCGGAATTGAGCGGCACCATGCGCAGTTCGCAGTCGATCAGGCGGCCGGTGCTGTGCCGCATGGTCAGCGCCACCATTTGCGTGGCGCCGCCCATCACCGCTGCCACCTGCTCGGCAAACACCGCGTTCGAGGTGCGGCCATCGGGCTGCAACGGCGGGCACAGCGAGGGCAGGTCGGTTTGCACCAGCTCCGCCTCGGTCAGGCCGAAATGCTGGCGCGCGCGACGATTGACGTCGAGCAGCAGGTTGGTGCCGCGCTGCATCAGCAGGATGGTGTCGGGCGAGCCGGCCAGCATGGTGTGATAGTTGACTTCCAGCGTGGCCATGGTGGGCAGCGCGCGCGTGGCTGGCGCAGGTAATATCGCGTGCAGGCGTACCAGGATTTTTTCGGCCAGGTCGTCCGCCTCCATCGAGAGCGGCAGGTAGTCGGTGGCGCCGATGTGGAGCGCGCGCGCGTGTTCCTCGGGATGGGGCGCGGTGGAGAGCAGGTAGAGCGGCACCTGGGGGCCGCACAACTGGCGCACCAGTTGACAGAGCTCCAGGCTGGCGCTGCCGGCCAGCGCCACATCGACGACGGCCAGCGCCACGTCGCCGCTGCGCGCCACCTCCAGCGCCTCGTTGCCGCGGCTGACGACGCGCACATGGTAGCCGTGGCGCGCCAGTGTCTGCTCCAGGCCGGCGTGGTCGTACGCCGAACTGGTGGCAACCAGTATCGTGTGCGGCGTAGCGGAGGAGGGCGTCAGCGTCATGGCATGGTTAGTGTATTACAAGATCGGCGGCGAAGATCGAATTCATGCCGCCTCGATGGCGGCGGCTTTCTGGGCTTGCTCGATCAGCGGGAAATTGTTCTCGATCCAGTCCACCAGTACTTCCAGTCGCGTGGCCGCCTCGCGGCCCAGCGTGGTCAGGCTGTATTCCACGTGCGGTGGCACGACTTGCTGCGCCACGCGCAGCACCAGGCCATCATAGGCGAGGGCGTCGAGCGTTTGCGCCAGCATTTTTTCGCTCACACCGCCGATCGCGCGTCGCAACTCGCTGAAACGGTGGGTGCGGTCGAGCAGCACGATCAGCACCAGCACGCCCCAGCGGCTGGTAATGTGGCCGAGCACGGCGCGCGACGGGCATTCGGCCGCCAGCACGCGCGGCTGCAACTGGTTGTCGCGCAAAGCCGCACGCAGTGATTTTTGTTCGTTCATCATCTATCCAAAGTCGGAGGTGTACTTACCAAATTGTACGTACTTACAAAAAGTAAGTACAGCGATTACCATGGACGCTGTCAGTTCACCTTAAGACAAACCTAACCGTGCCACTTTAGGCTGGTGCTTATCGAATTTAAAAAAGGAAACAACATGATCGTCATTACCGGTGCTACCGGCCAACTGGGCCGCCTCGTCATTTCCCACCTGCTGAAAACCACGCCGTCCGGGCAAATCGTTGCCGCCGTGCGCGATCCGGCCAAGGCTGCCGATTTGCAGGCGCTCGGCGTGCACGTACGCCAGGCCGATTACAACGATCCGGCCTCGCTCGACACGGCCTTTGCCGGCGCCACCAAGGTCTTGCTGATCTCGTCCAACGACCTCGGCAACCGTGGCGCCCAGCACCAGAACGTGATCGATGCGGCCGTGCGCGCCAGCACCGCGCTGTTGGCCTACACCAGCGTGCTGCACGCCGACACCAGCCTGCTGGGCCTGGCCGCCGAACACCGCGAAACCGAAGACGCGATCCGCGCCTCGGGCCTGACCTACACCTTGCTGCGCAATGGCTGGTACCTGGAAAACTACACGGCCGGCCTGAAGGGCGCCCTCGAACATGGCGCGCTGAGCGGCGCCGCCTCGGACGGCAAGATTGCCGCCGCCGCGCGCGACGACTATGCGCAAGCCGCTGCCCTGGTGCTGGCCAGCGGCCAGCCGGTAGCGCAGGTGTATGAACTGGCGGGCGACACGTCCTTCACCCTGAGCGACCTGGCAGCGGAGACAGGCAAGCAAGCCGGTCGCGAGCTGCCGTACCACAACCTGGGCCAGCACGAGTACCGCGAACTGCTGGTGACCGTGGGCCTGCCGCCGGCAGTAGCCGACCTGCTGGCCAATTCCGACTTTGCCGCTTCCAAGGGCGCGCTGTTCGACGACAGCGGCATGCTGGGCAAGTTGATCGGCCGTCCGACCCAGCCGCTGGCCGATGCCGTGAAAGCCGCTTTGGCCTGAGCATGAAAAAAGCCGCAGACCTCGAAGAGGAATGCGGCTTTTTTGCGGAATTTTGTGGTGCCCACGGAGGGACTCGAACCCCCACACCTTGCGGCACATGGACCTGAACCATGCGCGTCTACCAATTCCGCCACGTGGGCACTGTTGCTGCTTTACTTCTCTCTATCGCGTGTTCTGCAACAGAGGACCGAATCTTAAAGTAGCACTGGCACTGCGTCAAGGGCATGAGCATGCTTTTGTGAAATTAATTTGTGGTGCGGTCGGGAATGAAAAAAGCCGCAGACTCGATGAAAAGTCTGCGGCTTCTTTGCGGAATTCTGTGGTGCCCACGGAGGGACTCGAACCCCCACACCTTACGGCACATGGACCTGAACCATGCGCGTCTACCAATTCCGCCACGTGGGCACTGTTACTGCTTTACTGCTTGTTCTGCTGCGTGTTCTGCATCAGAGGCCAGAACTATACGGGACACTGCGCAAGTCGTCAAGCATCCGCCCGAAATTATTTGCATTCAACGTGTACGGGCATGAAAAAAGCCGCAGACTCGGTGAAAAGTCTGCGGCTTCTTTGCGGAATTCTGTGGTGCCCACGGAGGGACTCGAACCCCCACACCTTGCGGCACATGGACCTGAACCATGCGCGTCTACCAATTCCGCCACGTGGGCACTGATGCTGCATATGCTAAAAAGGGTAGGTTTCGTGCCAGATGAACTTGCGTTCCATACTGCACATCAACCCGGTCTAGCATTCCTGCTTTGCTTTCGTTTTTCAACGTTGTCGCTGCAAGAGACCAAGATTATAGAGCAATCTTGCGCGATGTCAAACGTCATTTTCAGAAAATGTTTGAAAAATTGCCCAGAGTGCGTACGAATTAGGCTATCGCCGCGTTTCCAAGTACACTACGGCTGTCGTCTGGCATATATATGCACAATATCAGTATCCCCGACGATTTTTGCCAGGCCGGATTTACCCAATACTGTCAATAACAACACCATAGAAATAACTTTTGAGCCAAATTACACACACCATTCCAAGCCGTGAGGAAATTCTCGGCATCTTCCGCAGCGCCCAACGGTCGCTTGACCTGCTCGCGGTAGCGAAGTCGCTCGACGTAGCGACCGACGCCCAGGCCGTGCTGTCGCGCCGCCTGAACGCCATGCAGCGCGACGGCCAGATCGTCGTCGATGACGCCGGCAATTTCACCCTCGCTGAGGACACCGGTTTCATCGCCGGCAAGGTCAGCAGCCACCGCGACGGTTTCGGCTTCGTGATCCCGGATGAGCCGGGCGAAGACCTGTTCCTGCCAGAGAAAGAAATGCAGAAAGTGCTGCATGGCGACCGCGTGATGGCCAAGGTGGTCGGTGTCGATCGCCGCGGCCGCAAGGAAGGCACGATTGTCGAAGTCGTCAGCCGCGCCAATACCCACATCATCGGCCGCCTGCTCAATGAAAACGGCACCTGGGTCGTGGCGCCCGAAGACCAGCGCATCGGCCAGGACGTCCTGGTTGAAGGTTCGGTCGGCAAGGCCAAGGCCGGGCAGGTCGTCAGCGTGGAGCTGACCGAGCAGCCGATGCGTTTCAAGCAGCCAGTGGGCAAAATCGTTGAAATTCTCGGCTCGCTTGACGACCCGGGCATGGAGATCGAAATCGCCGTGCGCAAGTTCAACGTGCCGCACGTGTTTTCGCCAGCCGCGCTCAAGCAGGCCAACAAGCTGCCAGACCACGTGCGCGAAGCCGACCTGGGCGAGCGCGTCGATTTGCGCGACGTGCCGCTGGTCACCATCGACGGCGAAGACGCGCGCGACTTCGATGATGCCGTGTACTGCGAACCGGTCAAGATCGGCCGCGCCAACGGCTACCGCCTGATCGTCGCAATTGCCGACGTGAGCCACTACGTCAAACCGAACGACGCGCTCGATACCGACGCATTGGAGCGCAGCACGTCGGTGTACTTCCCGCGCCGCGTGATCCCGATGCTGCCCGAAAAACTGTCGAACGGTCTGTGCTCGCTGAACCCGGCGGTCGATCGCCTCACGCTGGTCTGCGACGCCGTGATCACCGCCAAGGGCGAAATCAAGGCGTACCAGTTCTACCCGGCCGTGATCCACTCGGCCGCGCGCCTGACCTACACCGAAGTGGCCGACATCCTCGGCGACAAGAAGGGGCCGGCAGCCAAGCGCCGTCCCGGCCTGGTGCCGCACCTGGACAACCTGTACGACGTGTTCCAGGCCTTGTTGAAAGCGCGCAGCGAACGCGGCGCGATCGACTTCGAGACCACCGAAACCTATATCGTCAGCAATCCATCGACCGGCAAGATCGAAAAGATCATCCCGCGCACCCGCAACGATGCGCACCGCCTGATCGAGGAATGCATGTTGACCGCCAACGTCTGCGCGGCCGACCTTTTAATTCGCAACAAGCACCCGGGCACGTACCGTATCCACGCCAGCCCGACCGCTGAAAAGCTCAAGCAGGTGCGCACGTTCCTCAAGCAAGTGAACCTGACCCTGGAAGGCGGCGACAAGCCGGCCGCCGGCGACTACGCGTCGCTGATGCGCCAGATCAAGGAGCGCCCGGACGCGTCGCTGCTGCAAACCATGCTGCTGCGCTCGATGCAGCAGGCCGTGTACAGCCCGGACAACATCGGCCACTTCGGCCTGGCGTACGAGGCCTATGCCCACTTCACCAGCCCGATCCGCCGCTACCCGGACCTGCTGACGCACCGCGCCATCAAGGCGATCTTGGTCGGCAAAAAATACGAGCCGAAGATACCCGAGTCGAGCGTATTGAACACCAATGTGTCGAACGCCACGCGCAAGCAGCAGGCCAAGGACAAGGCCGAAGGCAAAGAGAAAAAAGCCGCCGATCTCACCATCTGGGATGCGCTGGGCGTGCACTGCTCGGCCAACGAACGCCGCGCCGACGAAGCGTCGCGCGATGTCGAAGCCTGGCTCAAGTGCTACTTCATGCAGGATAAACTGGGCGAGGAATTCACCGGCATCATCACCGGCGTGGCCACGTTCGGCATTTTTGTGCAGCTCGACCAGCTGTTCGTCGAAGGCATGGTCCACGTGACCGACCTTGGTTCCGACTACTTCCAGTACGACGACGCCCGCCACGAACTGAAAGGCGAGCGCACCGGCAAGCGCTTCCAGCTGACCGATCGCGTCACCGTGCAAGTGGTGCGGGTGGACCTGGAAATGCGCAAGATCGACCTGCGCCTGTCCGGTCCCGACGCGCCGCCGCCAAAGCCGGAAGGCAGTGGCAACAGCGGCGGCAAGGATCGCAAGACCAACATCAAGCCCGGCCCGACCACGTCGCAGCGCCACGAGGTGAAAACCACGGCAGCGGATCATCATGGTGGCAACAACGGCGGCGGCAACGGCGGCAGCAAGCCCAAGTCCCGCTCGCGTGGTGGCCGCAGCAAGAACAATGCCGCGGCGTCTGCCCCGGCAGCACCCCAGGCAGCAAAACCTGCCGCAAAAAGTAAGAAGAAGCGATAAGTAAATGAAGAACAAAATGATTTTTGGGTTCCACGCGGTGACCTCGCGCTTGCGTCACGAGGCGTCGTCGGTGGAAGAGATTTTCATCGACGCCACGCGCGATGACCGCCGCATGAAAGATCTGGTGGCCAACGCCAAGGCTGCCGGTGTGCGCATCATGCCGGTCGATTCGGCTCGCCTGGACAAGATCGTCGGCACCCGCCGCCACCAGGGCGTGATCGCCTTTGCGTCGCAGCTGGCGCTGGCGCGCAACCTCGATGAACTGCTCGACGCCATCGACGGTCCGCCGCTGCTGCTGGTGCTCGACGGCATTACCGATCCGCACAACCTGGGCGCCTGCCTGCGGGTGGCCGACGGTGTCGGCGCACACGCGGTGATCGTACCGAAAGACCGCGCCGTGGGCCTGAACGCCACCGCCGCCAAGGTGGCCAGCGGCGCCGCCGAGACCGTGCCTTACATCACGGTGACCAACCTGGCGCGCACGCTGCGCGAACTGAAGGAGCGCGACATCTGGCTGATCGGCACGTCCGACGACGGCGAGAAGGGCCTGTACGAAGCCGACTTCACCGGCCCGACCGCGCTGGTCATGGGTTCGGAAGGCGAGGGCATGCGCCGCCTCACGCGCGAAACCTGCGACGTGCTGGTGAGCATTCCAATGTTCGGCTCGGTTGAGAGTCTGAACGTGTCGGTGGCGTCGGGCGTCTGCCTGTACGAAGCGCGCCGCCAGCGCATCGCCAAAGAAGCTTAATTATCACGGGGCCTCCTGCCGGGAGGCCCTTGCAACACACTCCGGCACGTCCCCTCCAGATACGCTACCATACGCGTTTCCGTTGTCACTCGAACACCCATGTTCCACCATCTGCGCCAAGACATCAACAGCATCATCGAACGCGACCCCGCTGCCCGCAACGCCTGGGAAGTGCTCACCTGTTATCCCGGTTTGCAGGCAATCGTCATGCACCGCTGGGCGTCTTGGTGCTGGTGGCACGGCGCCAAGTGGCTCGGTCGCTTCATCTCGTATGGCGCGCGCATCGTCACCGGCATCGAAATCCATCCTGGCGCCACCATCGGCCGCCGCGTGTTCATCGACCATGGCTTCGGCGTGGTGATCGGCGAGACTGCCGAGATCGGCGACGACTGCACCATCTACCAGGGCGTCACCCTTGGCGGCACGTCGCTGCACACGGGCGCCAAGCGGCATCCCACGCTGGGGCGGGGCGTGATCATCGGCGCCGGCGCCCAGGTGCTCGGCGGTTTCACCATCGGCGACTATGCCAAGGTGGGCTCGAACGCGGTGCTGCTCAAACCAGTGCCTGCGGGCGCCACTGCCGTCGGCAATCCGGCCCACGTCGTCCAGAAGGATTTACTCGGTGCTGCCGCCAATCCGTTTGCCGCGTATGGCGTCACGCCAAACGGCGATGATCCGCTGTCGAAAGCCTTGCGCGGCCTGATCGAAAACGCCGTCAAACAGGAAGAGCGCATCGAGCGGCTGATGGCCACCATGCGCGCGGCCGGGCTCGAGTGCCAGGGCGTGCCTGAATGTGATAAATTAAATTCCGATCAATTGAACAAGCTCGTCGAATAACGCGATTAACCACAAGAAGGAACGCTGCAGATGGAAACTACGCCCGAAGGCCTCGAGATTCTGGACCCGTTCGAGTTGCGAGTGCTGGCCGTGCTGGCCGAAAAGGAAGCGCTCACGCCCGACAACTATCCGCTGTCACTGAACGCGCTGGTCAACGGCTGCAACCAGCTGTCGAGCCGCGACCCGGTGATGTCGATTTCGGAAGACACAGTGGCCGAGGTGTTGCAGCGGCTGATGCAGGCCAAGTACGTCAACGGCATCACCCAGGCCGGCGCACGCGTGACCAAGTATGAGCACCGCCTGCGCATCAAGTTCACGCTGGAGCAGGACAAGCTGGCCGTGCTGACCATGCTGATGTTGCGCGGCCTGCAAACGGCCGGTGAAATCCGCACCCGCAGCGGCCGCCTGCACGACTTCAAGTCGGTGGCCGAGGTGGAGCATGCGCTGCAATTTTTGATCGACAAATATCCGCCGCTGGTGTCGAAACTGCCGCTGGCGCCCGGCACCAAGGAGCCGCGCTACGGCCACCTGCTGGCCGGTGAAGAAGCGCTGGCACGCGAGGAAACCGCCGCCAGCCTGGGCGGCTCGGTCGGCGGTGCGGGGCAGGGGACAAAAATCGGCGCGCTGGAGCAGGAAGTGCAGCAGCTGCGCCGCCAGGTCGAAGACTTGACCGCGCAATTCGCCGAATTCCGCCAGCAATTTGAGTAACTAGAAACGCTGCAAGCGCCTGATCTAGCCTTCAGAGCAAGGCGCAGCGACGAAGACAGTACGCCAGTACGGCGAGGAGCTGCAACGCCGCGCTGGAGGCTGGATCAGGCGCTTAGCCTTCTTCGCGGCGGCGGCGCATGCGTATCGCCACCGCAATCATCGCCACACCCGCGACCACGCCGACCCACAGCCCCACGTTAGCCAGCGTGGACCAAGAATACAGGAAGGCGTCGGTCGGCGTCGGCAGGCCGTGTTCTTCCGACAGCGCCAGCCGGCTGCGGTCGAACCACATCCACGATCCCGGCACCACGCCCAGCAACAGGCGGTTGGTGACGTTGCTGATGAACCAGCCGACGTTGAGATCGAAGCCCAGCACCTTCTGCATCCATACCAGCAGCAGCCCCGCGCCTACCGGCAGGCCCACGGCCCACACGAACACTTTCGAGCGCACCATGCTCGAGATCATCAGCAGCCAGCCCACCGTGGGCAGCGCCCAAAGCATATAGACGGGCAGCAGGCCGAGCACGCGCAGCGGCGCCAGGTACAGCTCGGGCGAGGCCAGCAGGTCGCCGAACAGCACCGTGCCGTGCAGCGACAGCTTGGCCGCCACCGCCAGCAGCAGCACCAGCGACAGCGCAACGGCGATACCGACCACGATCAGTGGCGCGACCACCAGTGCCGTGACAACCTTGGACAGCACCGTGGTCTGGTCCGATACCGGCAACGATTTCCAGAACAGGATGCTGCGGTCGCGGCGCTCGTCGTTGAGCGCACCGAGGCAATAGAAAAACACCAGGAAGCCGAGCACCAGGTACACCGGCACCGCAGAAACGATGTAGCCTTGGGCCAGCGTGCTCACCAGGGTAGCGCGCGCCTGGCCCTGGATGCTGACCGTGAAGCTCTGGGCGGTGATGGCGTCGCCGGACAACTGGATGTCCTTGCCGATGAATACCGCCAGCAGCGCCAGCGCCGCAATCAGTCCGGCGATCACCAGCGGCGTCCACACCAGCATGCCCTTGTGCTCCCACAATTCGCGCTTGATCAGCCATTTCATGGTTTTCATTGTGGTTGTCCTTTCATGGTGGCGACAAACAGGTCGGCCACGCTGGGCGTGCGCACTTCGCCGAAGGTGGCCAGTTGGGTACGGTCGGCGCGGTCGAACAGCATCACCGATTTGCCGAACACCGTGCGCTGCGAGATCGGGCCCAGCGCGCTGGCCACGGCCACGAACTGCGGTTCGACCATCACCTCGGCATAGCGCTCGCCCACTTCATCCATGCTGGCGGCCAGCACGATGCGGCCGTTCTCGATGAACATCAGGTCCGACAGGATGTGCTCGACTTCCTCGATCTGGTGGGTGGTGATGACGATGGTCTTCTGTTCGTCGAAATAGTCTTCCAGCAGGTTCTGGTAGAACTGTTTGCGATACAGGATGTCCAGGCCCAGCGTGGGTTCGTCGAGAACCAGCAATTTGGCGTCGATCGCCATCACCAGCGCCAGGTGCAGCTGCACCACCATACCCTTGGACATGGCATTGACCTTCATGTTCGGCGTGAGCTTGGTATTGGCAATGTACTGTTCGGCGCGGGCGCGGTCGAAGCGAGGGTGCACGCCGGCCACGAAGTCGATCGCATCTTTGACCTTGAGCCACTTGGGCAGGATGGCGACGTCGGCGATGAAGCACACGTCGTTCATCAGCAGTTCGCGCTCGGTGCGCGGGTCGCGGCCCAGCACCGACAAGCCGCCCTCGAACGGCGTCAGGCCCAGGATGGCCTTGAGCGTGGTGGTCTTGCCCGAGCCGTTCGGTCCGACCAGGCCGACGATGCGGCCGGCGCCAATGGTAAAGCTGACGTTGTCGAGCGCGGTATGTTTGCCGTAGCACTTGCTGATGCCGGTGGCGGTGATCACGGCATCCGGATTCAGTGCGGCGTTCATGGCTGTGCTCCCGATGGTGCCGGCGCGGCGGCGCCGAGCAGGGCAGCAGTGTCGAGGCCGAGGCGGCGGATGCGTTCGAGCATGGCCGGCCATTCTTCGCGCATGAAGCGCTCGCGTTCGCTCGCCAGCAGTTTGTCGTGTGCACCTTCGGTTACATACATGCCTAGCCCCCTGCGTTTTTCCACCAGCGCCTCGTCCACCAGTTCCTGGTAGGCGCGCGACACCGTGATTGGGTTGAGTTGATAATCGGCCGCCACCTGGCGCACCGACGGCAGGGCATCGCCTGCCTTGAGCAAGCCGTCGAGCATCATGCCGACCACCTTGTCCTTCAACTGCCGATAAATCGGCGCGTTGTCATTCCAGTCTGTCGCTGACATACATGGAGTCCTTTTGATATGGTGTTGTAGTGAACTATAGCACTAAAAATCAAAAAGACAATGATTTTGCACAGGGGGATGGTCTCGGCCGGCTAGCGCCGGCCTGCGCGCTTACACCGTCTCGCTGCGGTCGCGGCCGGCGGCCTTGGCGCGGTAGAGGGCGGCGTCAGCGCGCGCCATCAGCGCTTCCAGGCTCTCGTCTGGCGACTGCTGGCTGGCGATGCCGATGCTGACCGTGTAGTCCGGCACGTTGCCGCCGCGCGCTGCGAACAGCAACCCATGGATGCGTTGCGCCATCGCTTTGGCCTGCTCGGCCGTGGTGCCCGATAGCAGCACGATGAATTCCTCGCCGCCGAAGCGCGCAACGAGGTCGATCTCGCGCAGGGCCGAGACGGTAGTGCGTGCCGCATGCACCAGCACTTGGTCGCCGACTGCGTGGCCGTGCTGGTCGTTGATGGCCTTGAAGTAGTCGAGGTCGATGCTGAGCAGGGTGATCGGCTGGCCATGGCGTTTCATCCGCGCTACCTCGCGGCGGTAGGCGTCGGCGAAACCGCGCCGGTTCAGCACCCCGGTCAGCGGGTCCGAGTTGGAGCGATGCTCCATCACAACCTGCAGGCGCCGCGTGGCGACGGTCATGAAGCCGACCGCCAACATCAGCGTCATGAAGTTGGCGGTCAACAGGAAAATGCCCTGTACCGCGCCGTTGCTGGCGTTGCTGGTGCCGACCGCGCCGCTGAGCGCCGCGAGCAACCGCACCAGCAGCACCAGCGACTGCACCAGCAACAGCGCGCCGAAGAACCAGCTGGAGAAGTGGCGTTCGCCATGGCGCACCAGCAGCACCAGTTGCGCCACGTAGAACGACAGCGTCAACGATGAAAACACTGCCACCCGCAACGCGTAGTCCTGGGTGATCACATACCAGCCGATCAGACAGACCATGCCGGCTACCCACGCCAGCGCCAGCCACCACCAGCTTGGCTTGCGGCCGTAGAAGATCTGGGTGCCGATCAGCATCAGCCCGGCGGCGCCCAGCATCGTGCTATTGGCCACGAACAGCAACACCGCCTCCGGCATCAGTGGCCCTGCGCAGAATAGCAAGCCGCTCGCCGTCAGCGATAACATGCCAAGCGACTGATGGCCCAACCCTCGCACGTCGGCAGGGAAGCTGCGGTAGGCGGAAAACAACACGATGGTCATCGCCGCCGCCATGAGAGTCGAAGTCAGAACGATGGTCGTAGGATCTAGCTGTATCACAGTGGCGAGGGGGGAATTTCGTGATCTGCAAGGATACCAGCAACTCCTGGCATGCCGTGAGGCTAATCGGCTTTGGGCAACGTCCATTACCCTGAACTGTCGGATTGATGAGCCACGCTAATAAGCCCATGCGCTTTTTGCCTCTATGCGCTCGATAGCGCAACAGCTACATTGGGTTTTCTGCACGTTGACACTATTCGATCAAGGAACTCACACATGGTTATACGTATCTGGCGCATTCTGCCGCTGGCGGTGACGCTGCTGGCCGGCCTGGCGCAGGCTCAACCGCAGCAACCGGCTGCCACCGCACCGGCCCAGCGCATCATCAAGTCCGGCACGGTGGCCTCGGTGGCCGGCCCGGCCGAGAATTTCACGGGCCGGGTGCGGGTGGATCCGCTCACCGCCACCAACGAGTCGATCAACACCTCTACCGCTTACGTCACCTTCGAGCCCGGTGCGCGGTCGGCCTGGCATACGCATCCGGCCGGCCAGTACCTGGTGGTCACGGCTGGCGCCGGCCTGACCCAGGAATGGGGCAAGCCGGTGCAGGAACTGCGGGCCGGCGACGTGGTCTGGTGCCCGCCGGGCGTCAAGCACTGGCATGGCGCTGCGCCCACCACCGCGCTCACCCATATCGCCGTCACCGGCAGCCAGGCTGGCAAGAGCGTCCAATGGCAAGAAAAGGTCACCGATGAACAATACCATTCCCGTTAATTTTTGCGCTGCTGTGTTGCCGGTAATGTTGGCGCTCATGGCGTTCACCACTTCCGCCAGCGCCGCCCCACCGGAGCAAGCTTCCATGACTACTGAAACCGTCACTTCCCGCCTTTCCCCCAAACAGCAGGCCATCGGTCCGATTGCCGCCTTTGCCGCCACCGGCGACCTGCCACGCCTGGGCGCTGCCCTCGACAGCGGCCTCGATGCCGGCCTGTCGGTGGGCGACTGCAAGGAAATCCTGGTGCAGATGTATGCCTATGCCGGCTTCCCGCGCGCCCTCAATGCGCTCGGAGTGTTGATGAAAACCGTGGAAGCGCGCCAGCAGCGCGGCATCAACGACCCGGAAGGCGCCGGCTCCGGACCGATACCGGTGGGTGCAGAATTGCTGGCCGTGGGCACCGCCAACCAGACCAGGCTGACCGGCGCCCCGGTCAAGGGCCCCGTGTTCGAATTCGCCCCGGCCATTGACCAGTACCTCAAAACCCATCTGTTCGGCGATATTTTTGCGCGCGCCAATCTCGACTGGCAGAGCCGCGAGCTGGCCACCGTGGCCGCGCTGGCAGCCATGACTGGCGTGGAACCGCAACTGCTGTCGCACACGCAGATCAGTCTCCATCAGGGACTCACGCACCAGCAACTGCGCCAGTTTGCCGAGGTGCTGGCCGAACGCGTGGGATCGGAAGCCGCTGCCCGTGCGCGTACGGCGCTGGACCAACAGCCAGCCAAATAATGCCGTCAGAAGTACCACCTCAGGGAGTCCCACATGAATGACCTTACCGATTTCAAACTCAGCCGGCGCGACGTATTGAAAGCGGGCGCCGTATCGGCCACTGCCGCCGTTGTGCCATCGCTTGCCGGCGCTCAGGGCCACACGCCGGCCACCACTGCAGCCACCACCGCCGCAGCACCAGTGCTGGCCAAAGTCTCCCTCACCATCAACGGCCAGCGCCACCAGCTCGAAGTGGACACCCGTACCAGCCTGCTCGACGTGCTGCGCGAAAACCTGCACCTGACCGGCACCAAGAAGGGCTGCGACCATGGCCAGTGCGGCGCCTGCACCATCATGCTCGACGGCCGCCGCATCAATTCCTGCCTGTCGCTGGCCGTGATGCACGAAGGGGCCGCGATCACCACCATCGAAGGTATGGGTACGCCCGATAAACTGCATCCGATGCAGGCGGCGTTCATCAAGCATGACGGCTACCAGTGCGGCTACTGCACGCCGGGGCAGATCTGTTCCGCCGTGGCCGTGCTCGATGAAATCAGGCAGGGCATCCCGAGCCACGTGAGCGGCAGCCTCACCGAGAGGCCGCTGCTGTCCGCCGACGAGATCCGCGAACGCATGAGCGGCAATATCTGCCGCTGTGGCGCCTATTCGAACATCTTCGACGCGATTACCGAAGTAGCCGGAGGTGCAGCATGAGAGCGTTCACCTACCAGCGCGCCGCCACCCCGGCTGCCGCGGCCGAAGCGTTCGTCCGTACGCCCGGCGCCCGTTTCATCGCCGGCGGCACCAATCTGCTCGATCTGATGAAGCTCGAGATCGAGACGCCGTCGCACCTTATCGACGTCAACGGCCTCGGTTTCAACCAGATCGAGGCCACGCCGGACGGTGGCCTGCGCATTGGCGCGCTGGTGAGCAATACCGACCTGGCGGCCGATGCGCGCGTGCGCCAGGATTACGGCGTGCTGTCGCGCGCACTGCTGGCCGGCGCGTCGGGCCAGTTGCGCAACAAGGCCACCACGGCCGGCAACCTTCTGCAGCGCACCCGCTGCCCGTATTTCTATGACACGAACCAGCCGTGCAACAAGCGCGTGCCGGGCACCGGCTGTTCGGCCATCGGCGGCGTCAATCGCCAGCACGCGGTGATCGGCTCGAGCAGCGCCTGCATTGCCACCCACCCGAGCGACATGGCCGTGGCCATGCGCGTGCTGGACGCCACCGTGGAAACGGTGCGCGCCAACGGTACTGCGCGCAGGATTCCGATTGCCGACTTCCACCGCTTGCCGGGCGACACTCCGCACCTCGATACGGTGCTCGAACCTGGCGAGCTGATTACGTCGGTGACGCTGCCACGCCCATTGGGCGGGGTGCACATTTACCGCAAGGTACGAGACCGGGCGTCGTACGCGTTCGCGCTGGTGTCTGTCGCTGCCGTGATTCAGAAAGATGGCACGGGCCGTATTGCCGTGGGCGGCGTGGCGCATAAACCGTGGCGCGTGGAAGCGGCCGAAGCGCGCCTGCCGCAGGGCGCCAGGGCCACGCTTGAGACCTTGCTGGCCGGAGCCAAACCAACCGAAGAAAACGCCTTCAAGGTGACGCTGGTGGAGCGCACCCTGGGCGCCGTGCTGGCCGCAGCAAAGAAAGGCTGACGCATGAAATTTACCACTCCTGCCACCACCAATCCCATCGATCAACTGAAGGTGATCGGCAAGCCGCTCGATCGCATCGATGGTCCGTTGAAAGCCACGGGCACGGCGCCGTACGCGTACGAGCACCACGTAGCCGTTCCCGATGCGGCATATGGTTACATCGTCCCGGCGGGCATCGCCAAGGGTCGCATCGCGTCCATCGACCTCGATGCGGCGCGGCGCGCACCCGGCGTGCTGGCGATTGTCACGGCCGAATCGGCCGGCAAACTGGGCCTCGGCAGCTTCAATACCGCGCACCTGCTGGGCGGACCCGAAATCCAGCATTACCACCAGGCCGTGGCCGTGGTGGTGGCCGAGACCTTCGAGCAGGCGCGCGCCGCCGCGCAGTTCGTGCGAGTGACGTACGCCAGGCAGGACGGCGCCTACGACCTGGCCGCCGCCAAACCCGCCACCGGCGTGCACAAGGACACGCCGGACAAGAAGGTGGGCGACTTTGTCGGCGCCTTTGCCGCCGCGCCGGTGCGCATCGATCACGAATACAGCACGCCCGACCACGCCCACGCGATGATGGAGCCGCATGCCTCCACCGCCCGCTGGGACGGCGACAAGGTCACCATCTGGACCTCGAACCAGATGATCGCCTGGGGTCGCGCCGACGTGGCCAAGACCTTGGGCCTGCCCAAGGAAAAAGTGCGCCTGATTTCGCCGTACATCGGCGGCGGTTTCGGCGGCAAGCTGTTCGTGCGCGCGGACGCCATCCTGGCCGCACTGGGTGCGCGCGCGGCGGGCCGCCCCGTCAAGCTGGCGCTGGCGCGCCACCAGGTGTTCAACAACACCACGCACCGGCCAGCCACCATCCAACGCATCCGCATCGGTACCGGGCGCGATGGCCGCATCACGGCCATCGGCCACGAAAGCTGGTCCGGCAACCTCGATGGCGGCAAGCCGGAAAATGCGGTGCAGCAGACCGACCTGCTGTACGCAGGCGCCAACCGCCTGACCGGCGTGCGCCTGGCGCTGCTCGATCTGCCCGAAGGGAATGCGATGCGCGCGCCGGGCGAGGCGCCGGGACTGATGGCGCTGGAAATGGCGATGGACGAGATGGCGGATAAGCTCAAGCTCGACCCGGTACAGTTCCGCATCATCAACGACATCAAGGTGGATCCCGCCAAGCGCGAGCGGCGCTTTTCGCAGCGCCAGCTGGTGCAGTGCCTGCGCACCGGTGCCGAGCGTTTCGGCTGGAGTGCGCGCCGCGCCAAGCCGGGCCAGGTGCGCGACGGCCGCTGGCTCGTGGGCATGGGCGTGGCGGTGGCCTTCCGTAACAACATGGTGATGAAGTCGGGCGCGCGCGTCAAACTCGATCGCCAGGGCAAGGTGACGGTGGAAACCGACATGACCGACATCGGCACCGGCAGCTACACCATCATCGCCCAGACGGCGGCGGAGATGATGGGCCTGGACGTAACAGACGTGATCGTGCGCCTGGGCGACTCGGACTATCCGGTGTCGGCCGGCTCGGGCGGGCAGTGGGGCGCCAACAGTTCCACGGCCGGCGTGTACGCCGCGTGCGTAAAGCTGCGCGAGGCAGTGAGCCGCCAGTTGGGGCTCGATCCCGAGACCAGCGAGTTCAGCGGCGGCCAGGTCAGCGCCGGCGGCAAATCGCTGCCGCTGCGCCAGGCGGCCGAAACGGGCGATATCGTGGCCGAAGACATGATGGAATACGGCGACCTGGCCAAAAAATTCCAGCAGTCGACGTTTGGCGCGCACTTCGTGGAAGTGGGCGTGGACGTGGATACCGGCGAGACGCGCATCCGCCGCATGCTGGCCGTGTGCGCGGCGGGCCGCATCCTCAACCCCAAGTCGGCGCGCAGCCAGGTGATCGGCGCCATGACCATGGGCGTGGGCGCGGCGCTGATGGAAGAACTGGCGGTGGACCACCGCGCCGGCTATTTCGTCAATCACGACCTCGCGGGCTACGAAGTGCCGGTGCACGCCGACATTCCGCACCAGGAGGTGATCTTCCTCGACGAAGCCGATCCGGTGTCGTCGCCGATGAAGGCCAAGGGCGTGGGCGAGCTGGGGCTGTGCGGCGTGGGCGCGGCGATTGCCAACGCCATCTACAACGCCACCGGCGCCCGCGTGCGCGATTATCCGATCACGCTCGATAAGCTGCTGTCCAAACTGCCAGGGCAAAGTTAACGGTGAAGCTCTACATCTCGGCGTTGCAGGTCCAACGCGTTCGGCAGCGCCGCGCCCGAGGCCGTATTGTCGAAGATGCACCAGGCATCGCGCCCGGTGATCCACGCTGACACCTGGTCCAGGTATTCGTCGGAGTACGACGAGTAATAAATGCGCGGACTGCCGTGCAGGCGTGCGTACACCATGTCGGTCGTCGGCACGAACGGACCCGGTGCGCCTGCCGCCGGATCGGCGATCACGCGGGTAACGCCGTGGTCGCGCAGCAGCGCTGTGGCGTCGTCGCCGAACCAGCTGCCGTGGCGCGCCTCGCAGGCGAGGGCGCAGGCAAAGTGCTGGCGCAGGCGGGTGAAGAAATCGTCGGCCACGGCGGTATCGAATCGCAGGCTGGGCGGTAGTTGCACCAGGATGCAGCCCAGCTTGTCGCCGAGCGATTTGGCTTGCCCGGCAAACGCGGCCAGCAGCGCCTCGATATCGACCAGCCGCTGGTCGTGGCTAATGCTGCGCGGCAGTTTCACGGCAAAGCGGAAATCGTCGGGCACGCTGGCGGCCCAGCGCGCGTACGTGGAAGCCTGGTGCGGCTTGTAGAACGACGAATTGATTTCCACCGCGTTCAGCACGCGCGCATAGCGTTCGAGATGGCTGCCGTCGCCGGGAAAGGAGAGGGCCACGTCGCGGCCGATACTCCAGCCGGCACAGCCGATGCGGATAGTGTTGTTCATCGTGCATTGTAGGGCGCTGCGCGCAAACGCGGCGCCCGACTCTGTTTATGACGCCATGCCACGCCCCGATTCACTACGTATAACCAACTACGTAATAATACTGAGCATGGTTTTATTTGGATTTGCATAAAGATTATTCACATTGCCGGGAATAAAAACTCGTTTAATTTCCAATGGATAATTTGAATATCTGAGCGAAAAACTTTAAGTGCTGGCAATAAAAATATTAATGCAAATTCACGTGAAAAACTTTTGTGCACTGCAAAAGTCCATGCTATATTTCTTTTCAAGCTCAACGCCAGACAAGTCCTCCATCAATGCCAGGTGATCCTTCGGCATGACAGAGCAGGACATTGCGTCCGGAATAACCGCAGCGCAATATAAAACTTTGTATTCATCCTTGTTTCTGTTTTATCCCTTCTTACCCGGGAGGACGTCCTGCGCCTTGATTTATTGCGCCGGTCGCCATTCACATTTTTAATATGGACGCCAATCATGAAGAATCTTAAATATGATATTCCGGCCGCCCTCGTGGTCTTTCTCGTGGCTTTGCCGCTCTGCCTGGGCATTGCGCTCGCTTCCGGCGCGCCGCTGATGTCGGGGATTATTTCCGGCATTATCGGCGGCATCGTGGTGGGCGCGCTCAGCGGCTCGCAAACCAGTGTCAGCGGCCCGGCGGCCGGCCTGGCGGCGGTGGTGCTGGCGTCGGTGACCAAGCTCGGCGGCTTCGAGATCCTGCTGGTGGCAATCCTGATCGCTGGCGCGCTGCAAGTGGTGATGGGATTGTGCCGCGCCGGCTTTATCGCCAATTACGTGCCGTCGAGCGTGATCAAGGGGCTGCTGGCGGCCATCGGCATCTTGCTGATCCTGACCCAGATTCCGCATGCGTTCGGTTACGATCCGAAGAACGCCGACAATTTCTCCTTCTTCCAGGGCAATGGCGAGAACCTCTTCTCGATGCTGGGCCGGGCGGTCGAGTTCATCACGCCGGGTGCACTGCTCATTTCGGCGCTGTCGATCCTCATGCTGGTGTACTGGGGCAAAACGCCGCTCGGACGATTCAAGATGCTGCCGGCGCCGCTGTTCGTGGTGGCGTTTGCCATCGGACTGAACGCCTTTTTCGCTGCCTTTGTGCCGTCGCTGGCGATTTCCGCGACCCACCTGGTCGATTTGCCGCCGCTTGACGCCGGCAACCCCGGCGCCTTCCTGCTGCTGCCCGACCTGCGCCACCTGGCCAACCTCGACGTCTGGCTGGTGGGCATCACGATTGCCATCGTGGCGTCGCTGGAAACCCTGCTCAACGTGGAAGCCGTGGACAAGGTCGATCCGCTGAAACGAGAAACGCCGGCCAACCGCGAACTGCTGGCCCAGGGCGTGGGCAATATGCTGGCCGGCCTGCTCGGCGGTTTGCCGGTGACATCCGTCATCGTGCGCAGCACCGTCAATGTCCAGTCGGGCAACCGGACCAAGGCCTCGGCCGTGCTGCACGGCGTGTTCCTGCTGGGCGGCGTGCTGTTGCTCAGTCCAGTGCTGAACATGATTCCGTTGGCGGCCTTGGCCGCGATCCTGATCACCACCGGCTACAAGCTGGCCAACGTGGCCGTGTTCCGCGAGATGTACGGCAAGGGCGGCACGCAGTTCATGCCGTTCGTGATCACCGTGGTGGCGATTGTCGCGACCGACCTCCTGACCGGCGTGGTGATCGGCCTGGTTGCCGGCCTGTTCTATCTGCTGCGCAGCAACTTCCGCAACCCGTACTCGCTGCAGCAGTACAAGCTGCATATCGGCGACGTGATCAAGATGGAATTGCCGAACCAGGTGTCGTTCCTGAACAAGGCCACCATCAAGGAAGCGCTGTGGAACATCCCTGCCGGTTCGCAGGTGGTGATCAATGCATCGGGCACCGACTACATCGACCACGACGCGATGGAAGTGATCGAAGACTACCGCACCGTGGCGGCCGAGCGCGACGTGCAGTTGAGCGTGGTGGGCCTGCGCGAGGTGTATCGCCAGGATGCGCCCGACCAGTTCGTACCGGTGCTCGACCACGCCACCCAGAAAAAGCTGGCGCCCGAGGCCGTGCTGCAAGTGCTCAAGGAGGGCAACCAGCGCTTCCGCGAGGGACGGCGCTTCGAGAACGATTATGTGCACCAGGCCAGCGCCACGGCCGCCGGGCAGCACCCGATGGCAGTGGTGGTCAATTGCATCGACTCGCGCACGTCGCCGGAAATCATTTTCGATGCCGGCCTCGGTGACTTGCTCACTATCCGCATCGCCGGCAACGTCATCAGCCGCGAAATCATCGGCAGCCTGGAAATCGCCGCCAAGCTCGGCGCCAAGCTGATCGTGGTGAAAGGCCACTCGTCGTGCGGCGCAATCGGCCTGGCCATGCAGCAGGAAGGTTCGCACAGCATCGGCGCCATCACCGGCAAGATCCAGTGGGCGATCCACCAATGCGGCGAACACAGCCACCTGGGCGACAAGGAGCTGCGCGACCGCGTGGCGCGCCACAATGTCGAAAATTCACTGGCGGAAATTATCGATGGCAGCGAGTTCCTGCGGTCGGCCATCCGGCGCGGCGAGATCGGCCTGGTGGGCGCCTTCCACGACATCGCCTCGCGCAACGTGGCGTTCGGCGAGTTGGTGGCGCCCGATACCTTCGATCCGCAGCGCCCGCTCCACATCGCGGCCTAGTTCCCGCGACACCGCGCGGCAGGTGGGTCATAATGGCGCTATCTCATCGATGGAATCACCATGACCAAGCTGAAACGCTATTTTTCGCTGTCCCTGTCGTTGCTGGTGCTGGCCGGCGTGCTGTCGGCCTGCGCCGGGCTGATCGGCCCGCGCGACGTCGAAGTCAGGCAGGAAAAGCTGCAACAGAACCTGGACCGCAAGTTTCCCATGCACCACCGCGTGCTGGGCATCTTCGACGTCGAGCTGAGCCGCCCGCAACTGGCCATCCTGGCCGATAACAACCGGGTGGCGCTGACCTTCGATCTGAACGTCACGCCACTGCTGGCGCGGCAGTCGTGGCGTGGCTCGATGGCGGTGTCGGGCCGTCTTAACGTCGATCCTGTGCGCAATACCGTGTACATCGCCGACACCCACGTGGACCGGTTTGCACTCGATAATATGGATGCCGGCAGGCAGACGCAATTGGCCAGCGTGGCCAACCTGCTCAGCGACACCCTGGTGAAAAATGTGGCCGTGCATACCTTCAAGCCGGAAGACTTGCGCTATGCCGGCGTGCAGTTCGAGCTGACGGCCATCGATACCCGTCCCGGCGCGCTGGTGGCGCGGTTGCGGCCGGCGGAGTCGGCACCCGGTGGCCGCTGACATGCCCGGCTTGCCGTTGCAGCACGACATCGCCGCCGACATTGCGCAGATCCAGTCGATCGAGGCCGTCCCCACCATTCTCGAAACGGTGGCGGCGCTGACCGGGCTGCGCTTCGTCTGCGTGGCGCGGGTGACGGCCGATTCGTGGACCACCTGCGCGGTGCTTGACCGGCTCGACTTCGGCCTCAAGGTAGGCGATGGCCTCGACATTACCACCACCATTTGCGAGGAAGTACGCGATACCCGGCTGCCGGTGGTGATCGACAGCGTGGCCGACGACGACCGCTACCGCGACCATCACACGCCGCGCATCTACGGCTTCCAGAGTTATTTTTCGATACCGCTATTCCGGCCCGATGGCGCCTATTTCGGCACCCTGTGCGGGCTCGACCCGGTACCCAACGAGTTATCCACGCACAAGGTGACCAGTACCCTCAAGCTGTTCGCCCAGCTTATCTCGGTGCAGCTGGAAAACGACCGCAAGCTGGCCGAGGCGGAACACGCGCTGTCGAACGAGCAGCTGTCGGGCGAGTTGCGCGAGCAGTTCATTGCGGTGCTGGGCCACGATTTGCGCACGCCGCTCAGCTCCATCGTCAGCGGGGCCGATTTGCTCGGCATGGGCAACCTGACGCCGGCGTCGCGCAAGGTGGTGGACCGTATCCGCCGCAGCGCCATGCGCATCGCCGGCCTGGTGGACGATGTCGTGGACTTTACCCGTGGCCGCATGGGCGGCGGTATCGCGGTGACGATGGAACCGCAGCATGCGCTGCAAGCGAGTTTCGAACAGGTGATTGCCGAGCTGCGCGGTGCCCATCCGCACAGCACCATCGTCGCCGAGTTCGATATGCAGGGCGGCGTGATGGCCGACGCCGGGCGGCTCGCGCAACTGCTGTCCAATCTACTTAAAAACGCGCTGGTGCACGGCGACCCAGCGCAGCCGGTGCTGGTCAGCGTGCGCCAGGCCGATGGCAGGCTCGACGTAAAGGTTTCCAACCAGGGCGAACCGATTGCCCCGGAACTGGCCGCCCAGCTATTCAAACCGTTCTTCCGTGGTAATCCCGGCAGCCGCGAAAAGGGCCTGGGCCTCGGTTTGTTCATTGTCGCCGAGATTGCCAAGTCGCATGGCGGCGAGATCGCCGTGGTGTCCGATGACGCTGCCACGACCTTCAGTTTCACCATGCGCGGCCTCGCTCTTAATTAACCAGGGTTGTGATGGCGCGGCGAAGCTTCTACAATCGCTCCCTTGACGATACTGTAGAGGCAGCAAATGGAAATTTTTGGCATCGGCATCCACATCCTGGTGGCGATCTTCTTTGCCGTGCACGCGGTGCGCAACGGCCAGCCGATTTACTGGCTGCTGATCCTGTTCATGTTTCCGCTGATCGGCAGCGTGGTGTACTTCATTGCCATCTACCTGCCCAGCTCGCGCATCAACCAGGGCGCGCGCAAGGTGGCCAACGTGGCCGTCAAGACCCTGGACCCGGGCCGCGAACTGCGCGAGGCGCGCGAAGCCTACGACTACACGCCCACCGCGCAAAACCAGATGCGCCTGGCCAGCGCGCTGCTCGAAGGCGGCAATGCCGCCGAAGCGGCGACGACCTATGAGGCTTGCCTGCAGGGCCCGTTCTCGGGCGACCTGGAAATCCGCTTTGGCGCCGCGCGTGCCACGTTCGCTGCCGGCCGCGCCGACGATGCGGTAAAACACCTGCAAACCATCCGCACCGCCAACGACGGTTTCCGGGCCGAGCAGGTGTCGCTGTTGCTGGCGCAGGCGTGGGCAGCGGCGGGGCGCCAGGATGAGGCGCGCGCCGAGTTCGAGCATGCGTTGAGCCGCTACAGCGGTTTTACCACCCAGGCCGAATACGCGATCTGGGCGGCCGGCGTGGGCGATGCCGACAAGGCGCGCGCGCTGGAAGTGGAACTGCGCCGCACCATCGAGCGCTGGACGCCGCAAACACGAGATTTGAACCAGCCGCTGATCAAGCGGCTGAATGCGGCAATGGCGGCGTTGCGTTAAAACTCAGGAAATAACTGCGCCACGTACATCGTGGCGCGTGATCACACCAGCACTATCGATGGCAATCCAGCCACCGCGCGGCGGCGTCGCTTCCGGCTCCCAGTCGGGCAGCACGTAGCGGCGCGTAGCGCCCGCCAGGTGCAGGGCAGGGCGGTGGGTGTGGCCGTGGATCATGATGTTCGTATCGGTTTGCGCAAACAGGTCGGCAATCGCCTGCGGCGTCACATCCATGATCTCCATGGTCTTGGCGCCCTGATCCTTGCGGCTGTTCTCGCGCATGCCGGCGATGATCGCCTTGCGCTGCGCCAGCGGCATCGCCACGAACTGCTGCTGCCATGCCGGTTGCCGCACCATGGCGCGAAATTCCATGTATTTGACGTCTTCGGTGCACTGGGCGTCGCCGTGCACCAGCACCAGGCGCTGGCCGCCGATGTTCGTCACGAACACTTCCGGCAGCAAGGTCACGCCAGCGGCTGCGGCAAAGTCCGCACCGACCAAAAAATCACGATTGCCGGCAATCCAGTAGATGGCGGTGCCCGCATCGCTAACGCGGCGCAGCGCGGTGATGATTTCGCGGTTGAAGGGGTCGTCGAGGTCGTCGTCGCCGGCCCAGTACTCGAACAGGTCGCCGAGCAAGTACAGCTGGGGCGCATGCCGCGCATGGCGTTCCAGGAAGTCGTGGAACGCTGCCGTGATGGCGGGCTGCGCGGCCTGCAAGTGCAGGTCTGAAATGAACAGCGCGCTTGCGTCGGACGCGCGCGCGCCGGTCAGGGTATTGCTCATCAAGAATCAGGCAGCCAGTTCGATGCTTTCGATGATCACGTCTTCTGCTGGCACGTCGGCAAACATGCCGCTGCGGGTGGTTTTGACTTTGCGGATCTCGTCGACGATCTCGGTGCCTTCGACAACTTTACCGAACACGGCATAGCCCCAGCCGTCCTGGCCCGGGTAGTCGAGGAACGAGTTGTTCTTGATGTTGATGAAGAACTGGGCCGAGGCCGAGTGCGGCGCCGAGGTGCGGGCCATGGCCAGCGTGTATGGCTCGTTTTTCAGGCCGTTCTTGGCTTCGTTTTCCACGGTGGCATCAGCTGGCTTTTGTTTCATGCCTGGTTCGAAACCGCCGCCCTGGATCATGAAACCGTCGATCACGCGGTGGAAGATGGTGTTGGTGTAGTGGCCGGCGTTCATGTAGGCCAGGAAGTTTTCCACCGATTTAGGCGCCAGTTGTTCGTTCAACTCGGCAACCATTTTGCCCTTGTTGGTGGTGATGATGACTTTGGTCATGATGTTCCTTAATTAATTTATCAATAAGTGTCAATGCAGCGGCAGGGCGCTATTCTACATTTTTGGGCACGATCGGGGTTTTCAAAATGGTGGCCGACTTCACGAAGATCGGCGTGACCGGGATATTCTGGAACATGCCCTTGTCGTCCACCAGCACGCCCTTGATCTTGTCCACGGTCTCGCGGCCGTCGATCACCTTGCCAAAGACTGTGTAGCCGACGCCGTCGCTGCCGGGGAAATTGAGGCCCTGGTTATCGGCCACGTTGATGAAAAACTGCGAGTTGGCCGAGTTGGGATCGTCCATGCGCGCCATGGCGATGGTGTAGGCGTCGTTGGTCAGGCCGTTTTGCGATTCGCTCGGAACATTCTTGCGCGTTGGTTTGCTCTTGAGTTTTTCATCGTAGCCGCCGCCCTGGATCATGAAACCGTCGATCACGCGGTGGAAGATGGTGCCCTTGTAATAGCCCGACTTGACGTAGGCGAGGAAGTTGTCAACCGACTTCGGCGCTTTCTCGCGGTCCAGTTCCAGCACGATGTTGCCCATGGTGGTCTTGAGTTCCACCTGCGGGTGGGTGGCCGGCTCGGCCGGGGCCGCTGTTGCAGCGGTAGCGGTCATGGCGACAGCGCCGGACAGGGCCAGGCCGGCGAGCAGGGCGCCGACGCGGCCGAACAATGAAGGCTGGGTTTGATGCATGTGGACTTCCTTTAGTGGACTATGCGGTTTTTATCAATGCTATACTTCTCCAAAACCATGCCATTCTACCTGCTGGCAGGTGGAAACAATAACACTACCGAGGCCCGGCAGTCTTCCAAGGCAAAGCGAATCCAGGTGCGCCCTTAAGGTGCCGCGCCCGGCTTTCGTATTGTCGAAGCACGTGGCATCACGACAAGAATACGCAAGAGTCCGATGAGCAATTTAAAGATTTACAACACGCTGGCGCGTGACAAGCAGACGTTCGTTCCCATCGAGGCTGGCAAAGTCCGCATGTATGTGTGCGGCATGACCATTTATGACTACTGCCACATCGGCCACGCGCGCATGATGATGGCGTTCGACGTGATGTACCGCTGGCTGCTGGCCACCGGTTACGACGTCACGTACGCCCGCAACATCACCGACATCGACGACAAAATCATCCGCCGCGCGGTGGAAAATGGCGAAACCATCTCGCAGCTGACCACGCGTTTCACGCAATACATGGACGAAGACACGGGCGCGCTCGGCATTCTGCCGCCCACGCTGGTGCCGCGCGCTACCGAATACGTGCCGCAAATGCTGGCGCTGATCGAAACGCTCGAGCAAAAAGACCTGGCCTACCAGGGCACGGACGGTGACGTCAATTACGCGGTACGCAACTTCCCCAATTACGGCCGCCTGTCCGGCAAGTCGCTCGACGACCTGCGTGCCGGCGAGCGCGTGGACGTCAATACCGGCAAGCGCGATCCGCTCGACTTCGTGCTGTGGAAAGCGTCGAAGGAATCCGAGCCGGAAGAGGTGAAATGGGATTCCAAGTGGGGCAAGGGCCGTCCGGGCTGGCACATCGAGTGCTCGGCCATGTGCTCGGCGTTGCTCGGCGAACATTTCGACATCCACGGCGGCGGCGCGGACTTGCAATTCCCGCACCACGAAAACGAGATCGCCCAGTCCGAAGGCGCGTTCGGCCGCACCATGGTCAATTACTGGGTGCACAACGGCTTCGTGCGCGTCGATAACGAAAAGATGTCCAAGTCCTTGGGCAACTTCTTTACCATCCGCGACGTGCTGAAAAAATTCGATGCCGAAGTGATCCGCTTCTTCATCATGCGCGCCCACTACCGCAGCCCGCTCAATTACTCGGATGCCCACCTCGACGACGCCCGCGTGGCGTTGACGCGCCTGTACACCGCGCTCGACGGCGTGGACGGCGATGGCGCCGACCTCGACTGGACCGAAGCTCACGCCGTGCGTTTCGCGCAAGCAATGGATGACGATTTCAACACGCCGGTGGCGATTGCCGTGCTGTTCGACCTCGCCAGCGAGATCAACAAGAGCAAGTCGCCGGCGCTGGTGCGTCAATTGAAAGGCCTGGCCGACGTGATCGGTTTGCTGGGTCGCAGCGCCCAACAATTCCTGCAGGCGGCTGTCGGTGAAACCGATACCACCGGCGACGCCGCCATTGCCGCGCAAATCGCGCAGCGGGCAGCGGCCAAGAAGGCGCGCAACTTCGCTGAATCGGACCAGATCCGCGCCGACCTGCTGGCCGCCGGCATCATCCTCGAGGACAAACCCGACGGTACGACCAACTGGCGCCGCGCATAATGGTCACCGCCAAGGATAACGGGGCCTCCGCGCCCGATGCCGCCGGTCCGCTATCGGCCGTGCCGCCGTACTGGGAACAGGCCAAGATCGAGCTGATGAAGCGCGATCGCATCATGAAAAAGCTGATCCCGCAGTTCGGCGACCTGCACCTGGTGGGGCACGACGACCCGTTTACCACGCTGGCGCGCTCCATCGTGGGTCAGCAGGTCACGCCCAAGGTGGCCGACGCCGCCTGGCGCAAGCTGCTGCTCGCATGCCCCAAGTGCACGCCCGCGCAAGTGATCAAGGCCGGCGCCGAGCAGCTGTCCGCCTGTGGCTTGTCCAAGCGTAAGACCGAGTACATTCTCGACCTGGCCGACCACTTCAAGAACAAACGCGTCCACAGCGCCCTCTGGGGCCAGATGGAAGACGAAGCCGTGATTGCTGAGCTGGTGCAAATTCGTGGTATCGGGCGCTGGACAGCGGAGATGTTTTTGATATTTAATTTGCTACGTCCCAATGTTTTGCCGCTTGATGACCCAGGTTTGATCCAGGGCATCAGCCAGAACTATTTCTCAGGTGAACCTGTTTCGCGCAGCGATGCGCGCGAAGTCTCGGCCAACTGGGAGCCTTGGCGCACCGTGGCAACGTGGTACTTATGGCGTAGTCTGGACCCGGTTACTGTAGAATAACCACTCTAATTGCTGCGTGAGGCCTGGGTTGAGTCCAGTCCTTGCCCGCCTGAAGCAGGCTCATCGATCATCGATGGGCGCAGCCAAGAATAATCCCGGAGGTACAATGACCAAAACGACTTTCCTCAATTTTGAGCAACCGATTGCCGAGCTCGATGGCAAAATCGAAGAGCTGCGCTTCGTTCAGGACGATTCGGCCGTCGACATCTCGGAGGAGATCGACCGTCTGGCCAAGAAGAGCCAGCAGCTGACCAAAGACATCTACGCCAAGCTCACGCCTTGGCAGGTCGCGCAAATCGCGCGCCACCCGCAGCGTCCATACACCATGGACTATGTGAACGAAATCTTTACCGACTTCCACGAACTGCACGGCGACCGCACTTATGCGGACGACCAGTCCATCGTCGGCGGTCTGGCTCGCTTCAACGGCCAGGCTTGCATGGTGATCGGCCACCAGAAGGGCCGCGACACGAAAGAGCGCGCCATGCGCAATTTCGGCATGCCGAAGCCGGAAGGCTACCGCAAGGCCATGCGCCTGATGAAGCTGGCTGAAAAATTCGGCATCCCGATCTTCACGTTTGTCGATACCCCGGGCGCATTCCCCGGCATCGATGCCGAAGAGCGCGGCCAGTCCGAAGCCATCGGCCACAACCTGTACGTGATGGCGGAACTCAAAGTGCCGCTGATCGCCACCATCATCGGCGAAGGCGGCTCCGGCGGCGCGCTGGCGATTGCCGTGGGCGACTCCGTACTGATGCTTCAATACTCGACCTACTCGGTGATCTCGCCCGAAGGTTGCGCCTCGATCCTGTGGAAAACGTCCGAGCGCGCGGCCGACGCCGCCGAAGCCCTGGGCCTGACCGCACACCGCCTGAAAGCCATCGGCCTGATCGACAAGATCATCAACGAACCGCTGGGCGGCGCCCACCGCGACCCGAAAGCCATGGCCACCATGCTCAAGCGCGCCCTGGCCGACTCGCTGCGCCAGTTCCACGGCATGAAAACCAAGGACCTGATCGAAGCCCGCCACCAGAAGCTGCTGGGCTACGGCAAGTTCAAGGAAACCACGCCGCAGGAGTAAGGATCGACCGCAAGCGCCGTCAGCCGGTGCAGCAGCGCGACCGTCAGCATCAGTGTTGGCTCTCAAGCTGCAATGCGGCCGCCTGCATACGCGCTGGCCGATGAGCCGTCATCCCGCACCGGCGGACCGCCGCGCACGCGGGGACCCATAGAACCTAACCGGGGGCACGCAAACGCGTCGCCCCCGGTTCGCATTTGGAACCACACAATGAAGCAGCAAATCCCCACGCTCGCCAGCACCTTCGCCCAGGCGGTCAGCGCCGCCCGCGCACAAGCCGGCAACACCCCAAAAATCGCCATCGCCCTCAGCGGCGGCCTCGACTCATCGGCCCTGCTGCACCTGGCCCACGCCTGCGCCACCGAGCAAGGCGTCGAACTGCACGCCTTCCACATCCACCACGGCCTGAGCCCCAACGCCGACGCCTGGCTGGCCCACTGCGAACAAGCCTGTGCCGCCCTCGGCGTGCCGTTCCAGGCGCGCCAGGTAGAGTTGATGCGCAAGGACAAGACCGGCACCGAAGAAGCGGCCCGCAAGGCTCGCTACGCCGCCTTGGGCGCACTGTGCCGCGAGCAAGGCATCGAACTGCTGCTTACCGCCCACCACCAGGACGACCAGGCCGAGACCGTGCTGCTGCAACTGCTGCGCGGCTCCGGCCCCGCCGGCCTGTCGGGCATGGACGCCGCCAACACCGCCGCCAGCCTGCTGGCCAACGACCAGCTGGTGATGGCGCGGCCACTGCTCACCGCATCGCGCAAGCAACTCGACCAGTACGTGACCGCACACAGTATCACCCATATTCACGACGAATCGAACGACGACCCGCGCTTCGCCCGCAATGCGCTACGCCGCACCATCATGCCGGCCCTGGCCGATGCCTTTCCCGGCTTCCAGGAGCGCCTGGCGCGCAGCGCGTCGCACGCCCAGTCCGCTCAGCGCCTGTTGACCGAACTGGCGCAGCAAGACCTGGCCCTGTGTCTCGATGGCGACTGTCTCGACATGAGTCAGCTGCGCCTGCTCAGCCTGGACCGCATCCACAACCTGCTGCGCCACTGGTTCGGCACCCGTGGCCTGCGCATGCCGAGCGCGGCTTGGCTGGCGGAAACCGTCACCCAACTGCTGGAAGCGCGCGACGACGCCCAGGTGCTGGTCACGCATCCCGACTGCCACGTGCGCCGTTACCGCGACCGCCTGCACCTGACGCCCAAGCTGGCCGACCTCGAAGGCACGCGCGAAGACCAGTTCGACCAGACCCCCGGTACGCCGTTCCGCTGGAATGGCGAGGCGCAGATGGCGTTTCCCGCTTACGGCGGTGTGTTGCACTTCGATGTGGTAGAGGCGGTCGCTGCGGAGCCAGGCGCGGGCGCTGACGCCACCGCAGATCCGACCGCTGCTGTCGATGTCATCGTTTCAGCGCCGTCCAGCCTCGATGCCGGTAATCCGTTGTCGGCCGGCATCGATACTGCAAACGCGCTGCCGACCGGCGTTGACGCAGACTGGCTGCGTAGTCTGCCACTACTGATCGAGTTCCGCCGTGGCGGTGAGCGCCTCAAACGTGCCGACAACCGGCCGACCCGGCCCCTGAAATACCACTTCCAGGAACTTAATATTCCGGCCTGGGAGCGCGGCCGTTTGCCGGTGGTGCACGCCGGCAAGGAGCTGATTTTCGCCGCCGGCATCGGCATGGATTGCAAGCATTTGGGTGCCGGGGCAGGGCGTATCCGGCTGCGTTGGCAGGCTGTGTAGGAATTCGGCACATTTGCCGAATTTTGTATGTGCATATGCCTATACGGTATGAGAATATGAGCTTTGTGACTTGTTATTTTGCACTGCCGCATGTAGAGTTTAGGGTTCCATTTACCTTTAATGAGCGGAAAACTCTCTGTTATGGCTTTAATCGTGCACAAATATGGCGGTACGTCGATGGGTTCGACGGACCGTATCAAGAACGTCGCGCGGCGTGTCGCCAAGTGGCATGACGCCGGTCACCGCATCGTCGTGGTACCTTCGGCAATGTCGGGCGAGACCAACCGCCTGATCGGCCTGGCCAAAGAAATTCAATCCCAGCCCGATCCACGCGAACTGGACATGATCGCCTCCACCGGCGAGCAAGTCTCGGTCGGCCTGCTGGCCATGGCATTGCTGGCGATCGGCAAGCAAGCCGTCTCCTACGCCGGCTGGCAAGTCGCGATTAAAACCGATTCCGCCTACACCAAGGCCCGCATACAGTCGATCGACGACGCCAAGGTCAACCGCGACCTCGACGACGGCAAGATCGTCATCATCACCGGCTTCCAGGGTGTTGACGACCTCGGCAATATCGCCACGCTCGGCCGTGGCGGTTCCGATACCTCGGCCGTGGCAATTGCCGCCGCCATGAAGGCCGACGAATGCCTGATCTTCACCGACGTAGACGGCGTGTACACGACCGATCCGCGCGTGGTCTCCGAAGCGCGCCGCCTGAAAGCGATCACGTTCGAAGAAATGCTGGAACTGGCGTCGCTGGGCTCGAAAGTGCTGCAAACCCGCTCGGTGGAATTCGCCGGCAACTACCGCGTACCGACCAGGGTATTGTCGTCGCTGACCGACCCGATGCTCGACATCGAAGAAGAAGCCAACTCTGGCACCCTGATTTCGTTTGAGGAAGACAAACACATGGAACAAGCAGTCATCTCCGGTATCGCGTTCAACCGCGACGAGGCCAAAATCACCGTGCTGGGCGTGCCAGACCGTCCGGGCGTGGCATACCACATCCTCGGACCAGTGGCCGATGCCAACATCGAAGTGGACATGATCATACAGAACCAGTCGGTCGAAGGTAAAACCGACTTCACGTTCACCGTCTCGCGCAACGACTACCAGCGCGCCATCGACGTCCTGAACGGTACCCGCGAAGAACTGGGCGCCGCCAGCGTGACCGGCGACGCCAAGGTCTCGAAAATCTCCGTGGTAGGCGTGGGTATGCGCTCGCACGTGGGCGTGGCCTCGCAGATGTTCCGCACGCTGTCGGAAGAGGGCATCAACATCATGATGATCTCGACGTCGGAAATCAAAATCTCGGTACTGATCGACGAGAAGTACATGGAACTGGCCGTCCGCGCGCTGCACAAAGCGTTCGAACTGGAAAAAGCATAAATATTTCTAAAAAAACCGTTGGCTAGCCTTGACCGAAACGGTCCTGGTCTATACTATGACGGTCGTCTGCTGCAGCGTAGTTTGGTGAAGCAGACATAGTTGAGTGATCGACTAGGAGACGTGGCCGAGTGGCCGAAGGCACATCCCTGCTAAGGATGCATACGGCTTATACCTGTATCGTGGGTTCGAATCCCACCGTCTCCGCCAAGTACAACAAAGACTAACCTGACGAAGCCCACTCAATCGCAGGTTAGTTCTTTAAAAATCAAGCACTTAGGCCGTTCTGGCCGATTCTAATCGCAGATTTATCCACGTTCCAAAAGCAAGTCACAGACTGTTCTGTAGGTTCAATTGTAGGTATCATGCGGCTGTCATTCACACCGTACCTACAGGAGCCGATTGTGGCTATCAACACCCTTACCGATGCCGACTGCAAGCGCGCCACGCCCAATAATGGCAAGCTGCGCAAGCTATTCGATGGCCATGGCTTGATGCTTGCCGTTCTACCGAGCGGCAACAAGGTGTGGCGCATGGCCTACCGCAACAGCGATGGCAAGCAGCAGACCGCAGTCATCGGCCCTTACCCACTAATCAGCCTCAAGGAGGCGCGCGAGCGCCGGGACCAGCTGCGGGTGAAGCTGATCGACGGTGCCGACCTCAAAGCGACCAAAGACGAGAAGCCAACTTCCGCTTTCACCATTGACCAGGCGATCCAAGACTACTGGGCCGGCCGCACCGACGCTTCTCCTGGTTATATAAAGAATGCCACGCGTGCGCTCGCCATGTACGTCTCGCCGAAACTTGGCAGCAGGCCTGCAGGTGAGGTGACGCGTGACGATCTGATGGCGGTGCTGCGCCCTATGGATGAGGCCGGCAAGTCGGTCTACGTCCGCCGCACCCGTATGTGGATGTCGCAGGTACTGGAGTGGTGCGTTGAGCATGGCCACGCCCAGCACAACATCGCATCGGATATCAATGCCAAAGTGGCGTTCTCGAGAAAGCCTGTCGAAGGGTTTGCGTCGCTTCCATTGAACGAGGTTCACCCCTTCATGGAACGACTGGCGCTGGAAGATCAGCTTCAATCAGTTATGGCGTGCAAGCTGCTTGCGCTGACTTGGACCCGCACTGACGAATTGCGGCGCATGACTTGGGACGAGATCGAAGGCGACCTCTGGCGAATTCCTGGGAAGCGAATGAAAAAGAGGCGTGAACATCTGGTGCCGCTATCAACTCAAGCCTTGAACCTGCTCGCCGAATTGAAGCAGCGTTCGCGCGGCAGCATTTATGTGTTTCCGAACGACCGCGATGGTAAGCGCGCAATGAGTGAGAACTCCATTCTGTATCTAATTCACAGGTTAGACTATAAGGGTCGGATGACCGGTCACGGATGGCGTAAGATTGGCTCGACCTGGGCTAATGAAAATGAATACAACGCCGACCACGTCGAGACCCAACTGGCGCATAAAGAGGGTGGGGTGAGAGGGGTTTATAACTCGGCAGAATACCTGAAGCAGAGGAGAGTGATGCTACAGGCTTTTGCGGATTGGCTGATGCCTAACCAAGGAAAAGAATGACACCAGACGAAATTCTTAATGTCTACTATGCTGGCATGACAGAAGTGGAACTGCAGCAGCGTTCAGTAAATTCAGTGGTCAAAGGCCAGATGATCCAACTAGGAAATAGACTGCAAGAGGTAGAGGGCGACAAAGACCATACAATGGGCAGCCATAATATGGCCTTCAGAGACCCAATTGGTAATGACTGGCAATTCTACGGTCGGAAGGTGGTTACAATTGCTGAAACTATCGACAGTACGCTCCGACACGAAAATAGGCAATATCAATGGCTACTTGTCGAAGCCTATGAGCAGTTTGAAATTTTTCTGTTACACCTCTATGCATTTGTGGGGAGGGAACGAATTGAGGCTTGGACCCAGAGGGAGCGGGCAATGCTTTCCGACAGCGCGGCCATTGAGCCAAGCTTTGACGATTGCCTTATAGCGGTCAAGGCAATTGCGCGCTCGATCGGAGCGGAATTTGTACTGAAGTCTCTGCGTAGAATTCTGCCTCAGCTAGAAAAGCTCGAGAACAAGAACGCCACCGGGGCCAGTCTTTTGTTGAGCACCAATGTTACCGCTCAACTGCGTCATCACATAGTCCATACTGGGGGGCAAGTTAAAGACCGGGAAACATTCAACAGCAAAGTGTTTGCTAAGTGTGGCCGGTCCGGCCATAAAGCGTTTGTTGATGAGTGGCTTCCGTATATTAATAGCTACTTCCGCTACACAAATTATCCATCGACGATCTGTCTAATTAAGATTCCGATGGATAATGAATTTTCGCACCAAGACGTTCTTCAGCACGCGTGCAATCTCCTCTTGGCCCATGCTTATTTGGCCACAGTGCAAGTAAAAGCTTATTTTGATCAGGCTCCTAATTGACGAATCTCTGCCGTGAATTAGGCAAGTAGAGAAGGATTGTACCATCGGATGTACTAGGTTACACTTAACATGACACACTGTCAGATGAGTTAGATTGCTGCGAGGCGGCCAAAGCCAGGGTGGAAATTTATCGAAAGTCTATGTTTTTGATACAGTCAACGTTAAAAGGACCAGGTGGGATATGAATATCGGAAGTGGACAATTCGTTTACATGGCAATGATGCAAGACAGTCCGTATCTAGTGAAAATTGGACACTCGCACAATCCCATAGACAGGGAGCGCTCTCTCTTTGACGCTGGGGTTCCAGAGCCGTATCACATGCTACACGTCTGGGAGGTACACGACATGCTCCACGTTGAAAAGGGAGTTATACATCCCTGGTTAGAGCGATTCCGAAATATTTATCGCAAGGAGATATTCCATCTTGATGCCATTTACCCTGACTTAATTGACCCAGAAATATGGGATAGCATAAACGGCTTGAATCTCGCCAACAAGCTCTCTGGAGCCATCGACGATTACCTCAAACAACGCAATATTGCATACCAGCGGGTCTGGTATAACGACCTTGAGCGATATGACGCTGCCATTCAGGAGCAGAAGAAATCGTCATAGTCCACGCATTATTAGCCCGCTGTTTTGAGTCACGAAACGTCAAACGTTAGTTTCGAGGCGCAGGCTGCCTGTCGCTGTTAGATATGCTGTGTCGGGTCAGGGATGAGCCAGTACAGTTTAGATAAGTCGGATGCCGGCAGCCTGGAGGGTGGACAGACGCCACCCCACCGTGCGGCGGCTGATGGCGATGTCCGCTGGCGGCATCTTCTCTTCTTTGATCCATTTGCGCAGCGTCTCCGACGTAACGCCCAAGGCCTTGTACAGGTCTTGGCGATAGATGATTCGATCTTCACTCACGATTGCTGTTCTCCTTCTTTTTGCGTTTGACTGATGAATTGTCGAACGCTTTTTCAATGCCAAGATCCTCACCGACCTTCGGCTTGCCAATTATCTTTCCGAGAATAGCTTTGGCCATATCCGGCTCGAGCGCTCCGATAAATTCGATCCGCTGCCCGCTGTGAAATTTGACCGCCAGTACGACGTGCGGCTTGCCGTCTGTGCGAGGTTCACGCGGCATTGATACTTTCCACTTTTGCATAGTTATTCTCAATATCTGATTTGGGTGTTGGCGGCAGCGAGAGCGCACCGCAGGCGGTCAGCGCGGTCTTGCTGCGTGTTCGCCAGTACGGTTCGGCACTTCGAAAGGTTGTGCGCGGCAGCCGATTCAAGTACGTGTGCGGCTTCTTCAATGCTGTCGAGGTGTTCCTGGCTTAAGTGGCCCACGTGCGCGCATTCGGCGTCGTGGCGCTTGAGAAGGGCGTCACGCATGGCATTCCAGGTTCGCAGCACTTCTTTGCCGTCAAATACGGTTGTCTCGCCAAGGATGAAGCAGAAAGCGTCCGGCTGGACGTTGCGCCAGGGGACGTCCTTCTCCAGCTGGCCAGGTAAGAGGTTAGGCAGGCGCCGACGTGCGCGCGCCAGCTCTTTCTCCAATTGCTCGATGTAGTCAGCCGCCTCGATGTCGATGGCCGGCGGCTTGACGACACTCTGGCCGGCCACGATGCGCAGGCGCGCGATCAGGTCTTTGCTTTTCGGATTCATTTAATCTTTCTGTTAATAATGAAATACGCTTTTCTGTATTTCATTATCTCTGGTTTAATTTCGCTTGCGGGTGAATTCAGCGCACGAAGCCATCTTCTTCACCGCGAAGCCGCCGAGGCCGCAGCGCAGATTCTTCTCTACGCCGTCTTCTTCGGCGGTGTAACGCTCACGCTTGATGTCACCGGACCAGGCCAAGGGTTTCCTGCCCTCGGCGTTGTCGCGCTCCATCCACGCCGGCAGCTTCTTCTCCGATGCGAAGTGCTTGCAGTTACCGCAAGTTGCCGGATCTGGTTTCGGGTTGTACTGCTGTGCCGCTTGGGCGTCCGATTGCTTACTCATGTTTTACTCCTGGGAGGTTGTTGTTCCACTGGCGCGCGATTCGCACCACCGCCATGCACTGCTCGACGTCGAACATGCCGATGTGGCACAGTTCACGGTCGATGTTCATGGCGTGGGCCAGCTGCTTATATGCCTGGCCACGCATGTTGGACTTGATGCCTTTCGGGAAGCGGCCTCCGTTCCTCTGGACCGCTTGGACGATGTTGCGCTCCCAGACCGGATCAAACGCCGCGTGAGCGCGTTTCTTCCATTCCCGCAGCTCGGCGTTGGCCAGGCGGCCCAGCGGTGTCTCCGTGCCCTTGTGGACGCCTACGTACGCGTCGCACGGCCGGCACAGGTAGATCAGGCCGTAGCTGGTGCCGTAAATCACCTTGCTGTCGACCAGCTTGGATCTCTGGTTGCAGTAGGGGCAGTCGGGTGCAAGGCTCAATTTGTTCTCCATGATTTATCTCTAGCCAAAAGTTCGGCTCGTATTTGGTGGGCTTGGCGGCCAGGCTCTGGGCCTCCGCTGGCGTCAGACCTATCTCGCCCCAGTGCTCACCATCCCAGTGCTGGTAGACGCCATTCCAGAGGTCGATCTGGCTATGGTGAACGGCGGTGCGGTACAGACCGACACGCCTGACACCTTCAAAGGCCCAGCCGCTCACGGTCGATCCTGTTGTTCCAGGCCGTGACGGGCAAGGCGGCTGCGAATGCTGCCGATCGAACGCAGGTGGTAGCTGGCGATCTCCGCGACGCTAAAGCCTTGAAGCGCCTGGGCGACCACGTCGTCATCTTCGCTACAAGTCCAGATCACGTTCTGGCGCTCCGGATACCCGCGCTCTAAGCGGTAGCCTGCCGGCAGTGCCGGGTTGATGCGCCAGCCCCGATGGTTTTCGCGCTGCGTTTTCGGCTTGTGGTGGCCCCAGGCCATTACGCGGCCGTCAGCAGATCAGGGCGGTAGAAGCCGCGATCCAGGCCGCGCCAGAAGCATTCCATCATCACCTCGACGTCATAGTCGGCGGCGTGGGCCTTCGCTTTGTCGTACTCGACGCCCAGCGCGAAACACAGCTCTATCAGCTTGGGAGACTTACCGTCGAACGCTGCCCAGCGTCCGTTTTTCATGGTGCAGAACGTGTCGAAGTTCGGTACTGCCTGCCCGACGCGCACCAGCTCCAGGCCTATGAATGGGCCGTCGAAGTCCATGTTGTGGGCGATTGCCAGGTCGGTGGCCTTCAGGCGCTCAACGATGATCGGCGCCACGTCATTCCACTTCGGCATGCCGACCAGCTCGTTGTAGGCGATACCGTGGACCTCCTGGGCGCCGGCCGAGATCGCGCGCTCCGGGTCGATGCGCTGCACGTACTGGTCCACCAGCTTGCGGGTGTCCGAGTCGTAGGTGAGCAGGGCGATTTCGATGATGCGGTGGCCGTCAGCCGGATCGAGGCCGGTGGTTTCGGTGTCGAGGCCGGTGATCAGCATGGCACGGACCCGTTGCGTTTGGTGAGACCCTTCCACTCGCCACGCTCTTTCAAGAACGATTCCATGCGGTGAAGGAACATGGCTTTGTGACCGAGTTTGCTATTGAACTTACGGTCGTAGCGACTGTTGCAGGATGACGAAAACAGATTGAAGCCATCTTCGGGGGCAATCTGGAAGAGTGCTGCGGCCGCCTCGTCGTGGCCGATGTGCAGCTTTCCGCCGATTACCCAGTCCGGGAAATTGCCGGCGGTAGGGTTCATCAAATTTTTGAATTTAGGATGCATACCCAGCCAACCAAAAGCGCAGGCGACGGTGCCGCAGCTCAGGCTGTCGCCTCTCGACTTAATTATGCTATCTAGGTCGATAACTTCGGCAGGGATGCCGTAGATGATTGCGTACGCATCCTTCAATAATTCAAAGTTAGGTTTGTTCATATTTCCCCTCAAACTAAGTCACTATTGACTTACATTTACAATTCTAAATAAGCCCGTCTGGACGGGCTATTTGGACAACTGGACTACTTTTGCGGCGTAAAGGGGTGGCGGCAGCCGAAACAGCGTTTGTCGGGATCGGACTCTCCGCAACCGCCGCATGGCGTAATGACCGGCTTCGATTTCTTGCCGAATACCGCATCCCAGGCCGACTGAGTGATTTCGCCAGGGCGGCGGGCCGAGCCTTTGCCGCCAGTGCTGTTCATTTCTGACATTTCAAGCTCCTCTGGAAACTTCAGCCGCATGGGCGGCTGAATTGTGGTTATGCAGATTTACAGAAAGACAGAATTACGACTGCGCTTCCAACTGGGCAAGAGCGTCGTCCAGGTCGTCGATCGAATTGACGTTGACCTGCGAGCTTGCGGCGACCTGCGCCGCAGCCTGTTGTGGGGCAGCGGCTGGTACCGGCGATGGGTCGGTAGGCGCCGGGGTGGGTGCGGAGGCCGGCTTGGCAGCGCCCTTGCGCGGCTTCTTCACTACCAGCGCGTCATTCAGCACCTTGCGCAGGGCTTCAGATTGACCCAGCAGGAATTGCGGCAAATTGCCTAACTCGATGCAGAATGGCTGGATGGTCGTCGATTCGGTCGTATTGGTCATGCCCGGAGCATTGGGGGCCAGGCCGTCCACGAATTTCTCGATGGCTGGCGCCAAGCGCAGCTCCACGTTTTTGGCGTCGCAGGCGCTCGGGGTTTTGTGCAGGGAGCCATCTTTTGCTTCGTACATCGTTACTTTGGTTGCCATTGTTCTGTGTTTCCTTATTTCTGTGTATATGAGATTGAGGATGGGTTTAAACCTATCCTCAAGCGAAAGATAGGTCAGTACTGACTTACTTATTATAGCGTAAAAAAACTTATACTTCTGCGGCTTGTGCTGACTCTGCCTGCGGCCAGTACCACTTCTTCGCCAGCTCGATGCCAATGCTCTCGATCAGCTGCGGAGACACGAACGAGATCGGGAGCGCGTCCTGGGACACCCCGTCAGACACGATGATCCACATTTGTTTCGTGAGGCGAATCTCACCCTTGCTGCCGTACGGTAGGCGGCACAGGGAGCCGTACGGCCAGTGGATGGCCAGGAGGAACCGGGCGTGTTTGATGCGCTTGAAGATGGCGTTCAGGAGCTTCATGCCTGCACCCCGTACACTTCTTCGATAGCCGCAGCAGACCGCGCTACTTCTTCCGGGCACTGGTAGTCGCGCCAGTAGACTTTGCCATCAGAGGTCAGGTAGCCCCATTTCTGGCCGTAACGGCCCATGATGAAAAGGGTAGTGGCCGATTCGCCCTTGGCGATGACAAGGCGGTGCATCGTCTTTGCCTTGCGGATCAGCACGCTGCCGGCGCCGTAGTAGGAATGCGATTCCCACTGACCAATCTCGCCATTGAAATGGACTTCTGGCATGCCGTGCTTGGCACGATGCTTGGCGGCGTAGCGGTACGCGGCAATCATCGTGTCGTGGTAGCGCAATTCCGTGTACCCGCCCTCGAGGATAAAGCTGATGTAGGGCCATGGGTGGTCGTGCGGAACCTTCTCGCGATCGCTGCTCAGGATCTGCTGGATTCTGGCGCCGCAACCGGTGACTCGGGCCAGGATGCTTTGCGGGTCCAGCAGCCAATCGCGCTTCATGTAGCCCTCCAGCGTGTGAAACGGCCGGCGCGCGGCGCTGCGCACGAGGACTTTGATCAGTAATTGAGGAAATAGGATTTTCATTATTTCTGCCTTTCAAAAAGGGGCGGGTTTCCCCGCCTGTCTTTTAGAACTTGTCGTAGTTAAATCCCATGGCACGTTCGCGCTTACGCTCGAACACCAGCTGGGTTCCTGCTTTCGTAGTGTTGAACGTGAACTTGCCGGCCGCAGGATCGATTGAGACAAGGCGGCTCAGTTCCACTGAGTACATTTCACGCTCCGTCACCGCATTCGACTTCTTATAATCAGCGTGGGTTTCGTCGAGCGGATAAATGACCAGCTTCCACCCGTCGGAAGAGAGGGGATTAGATTCCAGAATATCGTCGCTGTACTGCTTAGCGATCACCGGCTTGCCGTTTCGGATCAGCGTGACTTCGTATTCGCCGCCATCATCCAGTTCTGGCTTCATATTCAGAAGCTTCATCGCGTCGTTCGCCGTCTCGCCAAAGCGGTTCATTTCTTCCACGAGCGCCTTGAGCATGTCGAAACTGAACTCGGAGAAGCAACTTGCCACGGTCTGCACACTGGCAGAGTGTTCTTGGTTGAGCAAATTGTCGATGCAAAATTCGCGAATAAAGTCGACGCCCAGGCCCGTGAAATCCAGCGAGTAGTAGATGCGACCGGGCCGGTTGATCATGTATGTGTCAACGCGATAGCGGTCATTACAAGTCAGCAGGAAAAGCTTCTTGGAGCTGTAGGTGCCGTCAAAGATTGTGAGAAGCTGCTGCTGGTCGTCGCGGTCGTAGACTTTTTCAAACTCATCGAAAAGAACGATCGCCGGCTGACTAATGCCCTGGATGAAGCTGTTAAATGCCTCGCCGTAAAGGGGTTGATTGATCAGGATCGTGATGACGTCCATTTCCGCTGCGGCGCGCTGCGAGATTCGTTTCGTCAGCATCGTTTTGCCTGCGCCTTTTTGACCCGCGAGGAGTACGCCAGTGCCGGAAGGGCGGTCCGCGAACGTTCGCATGATGCGGTCGGCCTGTTGATCGACATTGCCATACAGCTTTGGCGGCAGGGCGAAGTCTTCGACTTTTTCCAGGTAGAAGCCAGCAGGCGACGTCCCGACGCGATAGGTGCCCAAGGGCAAGCGCTGTTGAATATTGAGAGCGGACGAATCGGCCGGGGTAAAGGTACGGCCGGATTGCAAAAATACTTGAGGCATTTTATTCCTTAATATCGGTTTAAATGGAGGGTGGTAGGGCTTACGCGCTGTTGGCTTCAAGTGCCCTGGATGTGGTTGAAGATGCACCAGTCGCCGTAGAAGCGGTCCTTGTATTGGATCAAGTCGTCGATGACTTTGGCGTCGGCCCATTCGTCACACGCCTTGTTAGCACCCAGACCGGTGTTCTCGGAGAATTCCCGAGCCTGCTCGGGGTTGGCAAAGCGAAAGCGCAAGCGGCTGCCATAGGTGGCGTGAAAGCCGGCGATCGGGATCATCGGGCCGTTGGTGCCCCAGCCGTTCATAACCTGGCCGACGGACGCACGACCGTGGAACAAGCCCAGATACATCCCGCTTGGCAGTTTCTTGGCGGCCTCGCTGGCATACTCGCGGGTTTTCATCGGGTCAGCGGGAACCTCGCGCACCGCCCAGGCGTAATCGCGGCGGCCGCCGCCGTCTTCTTCGCTGCCGAGAGACACGATGGTCTCCACGCCGCTCAATTCGCCTTCGTAAGCTTCGTCGGAAACGCCCTTGAGAATGTCGCCGACAAACTCTGGATCTTGTGCCGGCGGCAGTGGCCCGGTGATGACGATCTGTAATTGATTCAAAACTCTCTCCTTAATTACGGTTTCACAGAAATACTGATTTGCAGAATTGCTACTTTACGCAAGCGGGTGCGGCGCTGGTTCGGCATACTCGATGCGATTTACGTCACACAGCTTGGCGAAGAAGCGGTGGGACTTGCCGTTGATGCGCGCCGCAAACGTGATGTGGTCGTTCTCGCACTGGCCCAGACGGATGTAGTACTTGCGCACCACCAGCTCCGTGCCGGCGGGGAGCGTTACTTCGGCGCCGGAGTCGGTGAACAGGGCGCGCGGCTTGCGCAGCGCCTTGAATAAGCCATCGTTCAAGCGGTCGCCGGCCAGGTTGAAGCTCCAGTCGGCCGCCAGCTTCAGCGCGGTGCCAAGTTTTGGAATGAAAAGACGTGCCATAAATCCCTTTCCTATCGTTTTGCCGCCTTGAGGAGCGCGGCCTTCAGTTGTCGCTTGGCGGTTGCCAAGTCGGGTGCCTTCGATACCAATTCGGCTGCGTAGATCAGCCCCTTCATAAAACCGGTGCGTTTGACCTTGCCGGCCACCTTGCGAACGCGCGGCACTGTGACGGGTATTGCCGCCAGGTGTGCGACGCTGCGCATAACTTGTTGGGCGCGGCCGGAGTCTCCTGGGCGCGTGTCGCCGGAACGGTAGATGACGCCTTTCTTCTCCAGGGAGGAGAAGCGTGCCGTGACCGACGAATAGGACAGAGACGGGTAACAGGCAAGCACTTCGTCCGAAATGCAGCCGGTGGCGCCGGTTGCCTCGATCACGTCGAGCATCAGCTGCTCCAGCTCGGTGATGTCCACCGACAGCAGAGCGGCGATTGAGGTGGCCGCTTTCATAATTCTTCAAACTTCATCGCCAGGAGCTTTTGCACCATGGCGTTCATCGCTTCGCGCGCGGCTGCCGGGGTTGCCAGGGTTTTGACCTCCGAGCCGATTTGCGCACCTGCGCTGTACTTCGCGACTGTGACACTTTCGTCGGCAACCTTCCAGTCGATCAGCACCGTGAGCGCGCCCTTAACCAGGATGCGGCGAACGCGTGCGACCTCTTTGGCTGCCGCGCCGCTGCCGGCGGTGATCAGGTCCACCACACCGTCGTCGGTGATGCCGCTGACGGCCATGAACAGGGCGTCTAAACCGGTGGAGAACTGGGCTGGCGTAATGCGGCCGCGCTCGAGCGATGAATACAGCCACTCGACCGTCGCGAACGATTTGCGGTCTAATTCTTCCTTGAGGGTGGGCAGGTTAGACATGCTGCTCTCCTGCGCGGTAGTAGAAGCCACGACCGTCCGCGCCAACCTTTTTCAGCACGCCTTCGGAGAGCATGCGGCGGGTAACTTTGCGCAGCGCCTCAAACCGGTGGCCGTATTTAGGAACGAAGTATTCGCGCTGCTTTGCGCTGGCCAGGATATGCGCCCGCTCGACATTAATTTTCTTTTCAAACATGGCATTCCCATTGCGTGACTTCACGCATTTAATGAATTCTTTGTTTCTGCATTTACTGATTTGATGAAATAAGTTTAAGAATTGATGTCAGGACTTACAAGTCGCGCGCGACCATGCCTGATGTGTTGCCTACTGCATTGCCACGCCGTCCAACTTGAGCTGGGCGCATTCCCGTTGCACGCTTTGGTGGCTGCGCGCCACCGCGTTCTTGAGCGAGGTCAGGCGCTCTGCCAGATCCGTGTTGGCGCGCGGCATATAGAAGTGCGGAATATGGACGCGCTCGTCGACGGACAAGCCGAACATCAGGCTGTTCAAGTGCGCGATGTATGCCTCATTGAGCGCTCCCTTGTTCGCCGCCGGCTGCAAGGCAATGCCTGGCTGGATCAGCAGCAGGACGGAGAAGCGCCGGTTGAGCACGTCGAAGCAACGCTGCACGTAACGGTGGAACCGATCCATGTCGGCGTCGGTGACGTTGTTGCTCAATGCCTCGGCCATGGTGTAGCCCAGCATGTCGATCGGCGTACGGTCGGCGATCGCATTGACGCCGGCGGCGGCCGCGTACTCTTTGTCCAAGCGCTCGAGGATCAGCTCTTGCGCATCGAGCCGGGTCTTGAAGTCGAAGTTGGGCTTGGAAGGGTCCAGGCCCAGCTCGGTCCAGATCTTCGTGACTGGCGACTCGATGAACATGGCGCCGGTCGCTTGCGTGTAGGCCCGCGCCAGGCTGGTCTTGCCCGTTCGGTGGGCGCCGCACAGACCGATCATTACGCCGCCTCGGCTTTCGCCAGGTTGGCGCGACGCTGGGCCAGGTTCAGTTGGCTTTTCGCGAGGCGCGCTTCCTGGTCAACCAGTTTCAATTTGGCGGCCGTGATTGCCTCGCCCCGGGTGGGGTGGAGGTCGCGCTTGCTGTAAGTAGGACCGTGCGCGGACTGCTCCCAGGAAGAAACCCAGCGCGGGCCTGGCCCCGTAAGGGTCACTTCCCTGATGGACAGCGCTGCGGTCACGACGAAGGCGTTGTACGGGTAGATTTTCTTCGCCATGGTTACGCCACCTTGGTGTCGGCAACAGCAGCCGAGTCGTCGGAGGACTCCAGCAGCGCGCGCTCACGCGCCAAGTTGCGATTGAGCGCGTCGATCACGTTGAAGTCGCCTTCGGCGTAGCGGCCCTTGAGCTTGGCATTGCCTTGCAGCTTGGTGATGTTGCTCAAGCGGATCGTAGCGTCGTTGATGCTCTTGCCGTCGGCGGCGGCAAGCTTGGCCAGCTCGTCCTTCTGCACCGCGTCGTACCAGTTGGCGTCGCCCACTTCTTCGGCGAAGTTGACCATGTCCAGTCCCTTGCCCAAGAACTGCACGCGCAGCGCTTCCAGCTGTTCGCCTGACTCGGTGAACAGTCCCAGTGCGCCATGCAGCAGACGAATGTTGAGCTTGTCCAGGGAAATACCGCGGAATTCTTCTGCCAGCAGCTCCCCGTGCGGCCCCTCGGGGTTGTTGATTTCGCCGCTGCTGTCGGCGGCGGCTAGATCCTTGAAGGAAAGTACGGACGCAAACAAGCCTTCAAGCTCGCCGACCAGTCGCTCCTGCGGGAAGTCCTTGCCGTAGTAGAGCTTGCGCTTTGCCAGGTCGGCGATCTTCGTGGCCGCAATGGCGATGTCCAGCACCGACAGGAGCGCGAATTGGTTGATGTGCAGAGCCGCCGGCACCGACTCGGTCTTGAGGGCCAGCCCTTGATATTGTTCGAATTGCATATTGTTCCTTTTGGACGATGCTGCGGCAGCGCCGCAGCATGGATATGGTTCAGACGGCGACTGGGCGAATGTCGGAGAAGCCTTCGGCGGCCGCAGCACTGGTGCTGATCAGCGACTCCAGGCGGGCAGCGACGGCGGCAGCGGTGGCAGCTTCCTGCTTGGCGGCCGCGTGCTCGGCCTGGGCCTGTTGGGCGCTGATTGCAGCTTCCGCTGCCTGTTTCTCGTGCTCCGATTCCACCTGGCGCAGTTCGGACAGGGTCTTGCCGAAGGCGGTCATGACGACAGCGGTGGTGTTTTTCTTGCCGCGCAGAGCGGCGAGTAAGTTTTGCAGCATGTGGTTCTCCGGTTATTTGATAAAGGATTGCTCGACGATCTGGCGGTATTGCTGCCAGCCGACGAAGTTCTTGCAGCGGGTGTCCGACAGCAGAAGCGGGTATGCCTGGTGCTCAACTGGCGAGGCGTGCAGCGGTTCGCTGCCAACCAGGCTCATGAACAGGGCGATGTCTTTCTCCACCGATGGCGCCTGGCCATCGTGGGTGAGGTACGAAACGCGCGCGCAGCGTGCCGCCGACAGTTGGGCCAGGTACGCCGGCTGGCCGTGGTATTCCAGACGCTCGGCGGCCGTCACGTACGGCAGGTGCCACGAAGTAGCGCGGCCCGGATCTTCGGTGCGCAACGTTGGCGTGGAGGAGGCCAGGGCCGCCTTCATGAGGATGGCCAGGTCGCGGATCTCCGGCTGCGCATCAACGTGGTCGCGCAGCGCAAAGAAATTGTCCAGTTCGGTCGCGGTGACGATCACGCTGATGTGCTGCCACGGTTCCAGCGCGCGGTTGGCCACCTGCTTGTGGATGCCGTAGCCGTTCGACCAGCGGTCAACGAAGCCACCAACGATTTCGGCCAGCTCGATCCATTCCTTCTTGAACTGCGCTTTGACTTCGGGCGAGACTTCTTCACGCGCTTGCATGCCTGGCTGGTTTTTGCCGACATGCGAGAAGAAAGCTGGATCGGCCAGGGTGGCGGCGATCATCTTGTTGACCGGGATGGCGCGCGAGGAACTGGCATTGCGCGACAGATCAGCACAGTCCATCAGGCCGACTTCCTGCAGCAGCTCTACCGACTGGTCGGCGATGGTCATTGCACGGTGCGTTTTTGCTTCCGCGTGAATGAAGCGCTGGTACTTCACTTGGAACGTAACCAGCTCTTTGCCGTTCGGGGCAATACTGTGTTCGATAATTTTGACGGTGGCGCTCATGCTGCGTGCTTTTTGTAGAAAACGTGGGCCTTGTGCGAGACGATGGCGCCGAGAACGAAGCCGACAGCTGCCGACGACACTACGGTCCAGAACAAGGTGCTAAATGGAATTGCGGCGAACGACATTAGCGACGGCTCCCGCTGCGCGAGCTGGAGAAGCTGGACCGGTACGAGCTTGACTTGCTCAGGTTGACCTTCGGCTGCCGCTTGATGACCACGGTCTTGTTGATGACGGTAGTCCGGTTAATTACACGGGTGGCCGGCGCTGGGACTGGGGCCGCGTGATTGTTCGAATTGCGATTGCCTGCCGAACCCAGCATGTAACCCACCGCGCCGCCCATGAGCATGTCGCCCACGCCCGAGCTTGGAGTTGCGGCCGGCGCCTGGTTGATGATCACTGGCGCTGCTGCGGCCGGCTGCGCTGCTACCTGGATTGGCTGGGCCGCCGGCGCGACCGCGTGAGGTGGCACTTCCTGCTGACGGCTGCAAGCTGCCAGCGAAGTCAGCATTGCGATGGCTAAGAGTGAACGTTTCATAATTCCCTTATGGTTGAAAAATAAACAATACCGATGTGAGTCTGGACGGCGTGTGGATTACTGCGGTTGTGCGAATTCGACGTTGACGCCTTTTGTTGCCAGCAATTCCTTGATCGCCGGCATGGCTGCGCGCGCGCGGTGGCCGTGGTCGAAGCCCTGGTTTGCATAGAAGGCCAGGGTGGACAGCACGAACATTGCGCAGCTTTGCGTCATCATTTCGGCGACAACTTCCTGTTGCTCAGCCGGGGAAACATCAGCGGTCGCTGACTTCGCCTTAAACTGAAAAACGTTATCTGTCATGGGTTTCTCTCCTGTTGCAGCAAGGGCATCGCGCCCTTGCTTGAACTTATTATAGCTCAGTACTTACTTACATTTTCAGGCAAAACTGTCAGTTATGACCATTCAAGACCGCCTGCTTGATAGTCCGTCGGCTTACCTTCAAAGAAGTTCACCTCGGAGCCGTTCACTGCCGAGAACTTCTCCACCCATGGGGTTGGATTCTTCACGCCGGGGTAGAGCGGTTCCCAGCCCAGGCGCGCAGCGCGTACGTTAGCCAGGTGCTTGATGCGCAGCTCGACGATGGCGTCGGTCAGGCCCAGCACGCCGCCTTCGATAGTGTGTTTGCCCCAGGAGATTTCCAACTCGACGGCAGCCATCATGAGCTTGCGCGCTGCTGCGTAGAATTCCGGCGTGAAGATTTCCGGATTCTCCTGCTGCAGCGTCTCGTACATGCGGCAGAAGAACTCCAGGTGCGTTTCCTCATCGCGCTGGATGTACTTGATGTGGTCGGCGCTCTTGAGCATCTTGCCGTTTTTGGCCAGCACGTAAAAATTGAGGAAGCCTGAGTAGAAGTAGATGCCTTCCAGGCAGATATTGCCGATCACCGCCAGGGCAAACTTGACTGGCGTGAAGTCGCCCTTCAGCTCGTCGGACTGGGCCATGATGAATTTGTTCTTGTTAGCCAGGATCTCGTCGGTCTGATACATGCCGTAGATTTCCTGCGGCGCCAGCGAAACGGCCTCGGTCATGGTCGCGTAGGAACGAACGTGGTTCGCCTCCTCGTAGGCTTGGCGCGCGAGCGTCATCGATGCTTCGGGGGAGGTGACGTGCCGGCCGATGTTGGTGATCAGGTTGTTGAACTGGATGCCGTCCAGGTTCGACAAGAAGGCCAGGGAGCGGTCGTACATTTGACGCTCGGCCTGATCCATGCGGGTGCGATAGCACAGCACATCGTCGCCCATGGGAATCGACTTCGGCAGCCAGTGGTTGTTCTCCATTCGGTCGAGCATTTCCCACGCCCATGGGTGCTTTAATGGCGAGACGCACATCAGCTTGTCTTCGGGGCCGTTGATCAGGCGGCGGGCGTTGATCATTTCAATGAGGTTCATCGTGTTTCTGTAAATGAGGAATTGAGGAAAAGGGGCCGAAGCCCCTTTTGTTACCGCGTTACTGGCAGGATTCGCAGTTAGGGTTATCCAGGCTGCAGAGGTTGTTGACTGGTTCCTCTTCCACCGGCGCCTGAATCTCTACCTTTGGGCCAACTTCTGCCGTCTTTGCCGATGCCGACTGGCCGCGCAGGTAGTAGGTGGTTTTCAAGCCCAGTTGCCAAGCCGTCGTGTAGATCACGTCCAGGTCTTTACCTTTGACGTTGGCCTTCACGAAGATATTGGTCGACTGCGCCTGGTCGGGCCATTTCTGACGAACGCCGGCGGCCTTGAGCAGCCACATCGCATCGACTTCGAACGCTTCCTTGCACAACTCTGGGCGGCCGTAGCGCAGCGACGGATCGGTGACGATGAAGCTACCGGACAGGTTTTTCTTCACCACCTCGCGCAGGAAGATCGGTTCGATGGTCGGAGTCGTGCCGACAATGTTCGAAATAGTGGCGGTCGGAGCGATGGCCATGGTGTTTGAGTTGCGCATGCCGGTAGCCATCACCTTGTTGCGCAGCGCTTGCCACTTGGCCACGTCGGGCTGGTGGGAGGTCAGCGCCACTGCAGCAGGCTTGGCGGTGTCGATCGGCAGAATGCCTTTGCTCCACAGGCTGCCCGGGAACGTAGCGTAGGCGCCGCGCTCGATGGCCAGGTCTGCGGAGGCGTCGATGGCGGCGTACGAGAACTCTTCCATCAGTTTGTCAGCCGCTTCCAGATGCTCCTGGCTTTCCCAGTCGATGCCGTTCTTCACCAGCCATTCGGTGTAGCCCATCATGCCCAGGCCGACAGGGCGGTGGCGCAGGTTCGATGCCTTCGCGCGGTCGCTGCCATAGAAGTTGATGTCGATGACGTTGTCCAGCATGCGCATGGCGGTGCGGATCACGCGTTTCATGTGCTCGGTGGACTTCATGACTGCCATGTTGACGCTACCGATGTTGCAGACGGCAGTTTCGTCGTCGCTCGTGTTGAGCGTGATTTCCGTGCACAGGTTGGAGCTGTGAACGACGCCGACGTGCTGCTGCGGGTTGCGGCGGTTGCACTCGTCCTTGAAGGTGATCCACGGGTGGCCGGTTTCGAACAAGGCGCCCAGAATCTTCTTCCACATGTCCATCGCTGAAACCTGCTCGACGTACTTGCCAGCCGTTTCCAGCTCGGTGTAGCGCGCTTCGAACGCCTCGCCGTACAGCTCGTGCAGTTCCGGGTAGGTGTGTGGGCAGAAGAAGCTCCAGACGCCTTTTTCTTCTTTGCGCTGCATGAACAGGTCGTTCATCCAGAATGCAGGAAAAATATCGTGCGCGCGTTGACGGTCGTCGCCCGATTCCTTCTTGAGGTCGATGAAAGCGAAGGCGTCCGGGTGGTGCGGTTCGATGTAGGCCGCGAAGGAGCCGGCGCGCTTGCCGCCTTGGTTCACCGCCACTGCGGTGTCGTTGAACACCTTCAAGTAAGGCACGATGCCCGAACTGGTGCCGTCGGTGCCCTTGATATAGCCGCCCATGCCGCGCAAGCGATGCCAGTCGGTGCCCAGGCCACCGGCGTACTTGGACAGGATCGCGCATTCTTCGATGGTGCCGTAGATCGAGGCGAAGCGGTGGGTGCCTTCGTCATTGGTAATGGTGTCGGCGACCGAATTCAGGAAGCAGCTGGCCAGTTGGGCGTGCAGGGTGCCCGAGTTGAACAGGGTGGGTGTGGAATTGATGAATTCGTGGTGCGACAACACGTTGTAGAACTCGATGGCGCGCTCGGTAGGCTTTTCCTCGAGGACCGACAGGCCCATGGCAACACGCATGAAGAAGTGCTGCGGCAGCTCAATGGTGCGCTTTTGCTGGTCGCGGATCAGGTACCGGTCGGCCAGCGTCTGGATGCCGATGTAGGTGAATTGACGATCACGCTCCGGCGCGATGGCGTCGTTCAGGCGGTTCAGGTCGAACAGGTTGACCAGGCGCGTGTCGAGCTTCGAGTTTGCCACGCCGGCCACCAGGTAGGTGCGCAGGTGCGGATAATCGATGTCGTTCCAGGCTTCCTTATACAGCTTGAGCAGCACCAGCCGTGCAGCGACGAAGGTCCAGTCTTGCGCTTCGATGTTGTTCAGGCCTGCGGCCGCCTGGGTGATCGAGTCATGGATCATCGAGGTCTTCATGCCGTCGAAGAACAGTAGGTTGGCGTTCATTTCCAGCTCGGACTGGGATACGTCAAGGCCTTGGGTGGCCCATTCGGTCAGTTTGTGGATCTTGTTGATGTCGCGTGGTTGGGTGCTGCCGTCGCGCTTGGTTACAAACATTGCTTCGTCCTTTGAGGTGAAAGTAAAACTGGAATGTGAATTATATATAAGTCAGCACTGACTTACATTTTAAAGCGTGAAAAAATTACCAGGCGTCGCCCGAAGCGGACTCCGGGATGTCGGCTGAGACTTCAGGGAGGTAGGGCAGCGTTTCGTCCAATATGAGGTCATAAGGGTGAACGACGTCACCTTTGACGATCTTTGACTGGTTGCAGCGACTGAGTTTGCAACTGGCTGTCATGACTTCGCTTTCGCGCATCGCTGAGTGCTCGTAGTGTCGTTCTGTTTTGAACGTGACCATTTCGCAGTTAATGCATTGCGGGGTCTTTTTCTCTAACTCGCGGCGTATCTTCTCGGCTTGCGCGTGCTGTTGATGCTGAACATACGCGGGATCGCGGACTTCGAAAGGGTTGACTGGGATCATGACGTGAACCGGCCCCATTGACGCCAACAGCCCGGCCGGCTCAGTTTTGAAGGTGCCCATGAACTGGTCTTCAAACTTGGACCGTGTGAGCTTTTCATCCCCAAAGTCCTTTAGCCAGTCGTGCCACAAGTGATTCTTCGTGATTGCCATTTGCTGTTCCAGATAAGTCAGTGCAAATGAATAATAGCTCAGTACTGACTTATCTTTTCAGGCAAAGGTAGAACTTATGCTGCCGCTGCAAGCTTAAACATTGGGGAGCTGCGGTACATAGCAATAGTTTGACGAAACTCGTCCGTGGCCATCCCGGCTTCGATTGCAGCGACGGCATCGGCCAAGTGTTCGCAGACGCTGGCGATAGGGACCATCACGCCCGCCTTCTTCTGCATTGGCCACGGCGCGTTTGGATACTTCGCCATCATTGCTTCGATCATTTCTTCCTTAGTGGCGGTCTTAACGCCGGCGCCGGCCAGCTTCACTTCGGTCGGGGTGACTTGAACCATGGGCACCGCCTGCCCGACTGCCGCCAGTACGCCAATGCAGACGCCGTAGGAGGCCATCGCGCGCGACGACTGGCTGCCGACTGGTACCTCAACGAACGCCAGCCAGATGCCTTTGACTGCGCCCATTGCCGCGCCGTGCAGTATTTTGGCGCGCTCCAGATCTTCGCTGTTTTTGCGAACCACCTTGCGCACTTTCTTGTCTTTCTCGGGCGCGGTCTTCGCGAGTTCAAAGCGGTCCACCACGAACGTCAAGGTGTCGAGGTCGAGCGTCGCGAAGGCGATCCCGAAGTTTTGCAGGGAAGGGTCCATGCCGCAGATTTTCATTTTCATCGTTATTTCCAGTCGTCGTTACCAGGAGCCGTATTGCTCATAGTCGGTTGCTTTTTCTGCCACTTCCTCCACCTTGGCCGCTTGGCGCTCGACAGCATGGATCTCATGCATAGCCTCGCGGAAGTTGCGGCCGGCGGCCGCCGTACAGTGGGAGCGGAAATTGTCGAGGAGGTTCTGGCCTTCCTGCTCCGTCAGTTCCACCTGGGTGTAGCCCGAGGCTTCGCTTCCCGACTCGGGCACCAAGACAAAGATCAGGCGGTTGGTTGCGCCGACGTAGACGCCGTCGAAAATGAAGGTTTCGCCGCCAACATGCGATACCTTGCGATAGCCTTTGCCCGGCACCTTCGCCGTCAGTGTCGCTGGCGAGAGGAGGTCCGTCTTGACCTTTTCATCCATCGAGAAATATGCCGACATTGCTTCTGCCAGCTCCTTCGTTCGTCGGATCGTTTCCTCGCTGACCGACTGCGCTGCTTTTGCCATTTGTTCACTGCCTTTCGTAATTTCTGAATCGAAATATTCATCGACCAGGATTTGGGTAATTTCGGTACCTCGCAGGGGGCGGCCTGTCATCGTCGCGCCGAAATTCTCGCGAATCATCTTTGCGACGATAGACTTGCCAGCCCTGCGCGGCTGGGTCGTGATTACGTCCCGCTTAGGACGTGGCGCGTGTATTGGCGCCGGTAATAGTGGAGACACCACCAGTTTTCTCCACCGTGATGACGTTATCGATCCAGTCGGCCAGCGAGTTGTGGCTGATCACCACCACGGTGCCGTGCGACTTCGCTTTGGTGTCGAGGATGGTCATCAGACGCTCCAGGCCGGCCTCGTCCAGCGCGTCGTCAATCTCGTCGCCGATCCACAGGCCCAGAGGCTTCTCAGCGCGCGTAGCGACCATGTCCTGCAGCGCCATGTTGGTGGCCAGGCGCACCTTGCGCTTCTCGCCGCCCGACAGGCCTTTGAACGAGTCGGCGCCGGTGTCGTTGGTCACTGCGATGTTGAACTTCTCGCGCAGTTCGCCCTTGGCGGTTTTGGACAGCGTGGACCAGGTGGCAACGATATTGCCGTCGGACAGGGCGCCAAGGTATTCGCCAGTCTTCTCGTTCAGGAACGGAGTGACGGTGTCCAGAATATGGGCGCGCACGCCGGCAGGGCCGAACACAGTTACCACGTCATTGGCCAGGGCCAGCTTGTCTTCCAGCTCGGCCACGCCGGTCGATGCGGTGGCAATATCGGTCTTGCAGCGCTTGATGTCGTCTTTTTTCGACTCAACCGCTTTGGTCCAAGGGTTCGCTTCGGCCAACTTGGCGCGGGCGCCAGCCTTGATGCCATCAATTTCTTTGTGGTGGGCCGCAATTTGCGCAGTCAAGCGGGTCGCGGCTGCGATCTGGCCAGTCAGCACGCTCAGCCTGGCGGCGTCGGCCGTCGTGTCGGTCATCGTCGCCTGGAAGTCGCTCACGGCTTTGACGGTGGCCGCGTGGCATTCAATCGCGGTGCGGCAGCTTGTGACCGCTTCGATCAGATTCTTCTTGGCCAGCGCCACGCCGTTGACGCGCAACTCCTTAACCTTCTCCAGGTCGTGCTCACAATAGGTCTTGCTGCACTCGCCGCAGGCGGTACCGACGCGGGAATTGACGGTGGCCAGGTTTTCCTCGGCCTTTGCCTTCGCGGTTTTCAGCTGCTCGACGGTGGAGCGGAAACGCGTAACCTTGTCGCCGGCGGCGCGCTCCAGGGCGGAGAGGCTGCGCAGTTCTTCCTGCTGACCGCTCACGGCGGCCAAGCGGGCCTCTACTTCGGCCTTTTCCGTGGTCAGTGTTGGCTCGTCCAGCGCGGTCAGCTCGGCCGTCTTCGTGACGATAGCCGTTTCGATCGGCGACATGCCAGCCAGCACAGCCAGCGCGCGGCCCCGGCGACCGGTTTCAAACGAACCATGCTCGGTTTCGGCATTAGTCAGTTCGCCCTCTAGAGCGCCCAGGCGGCTGCCGAGGGATGCGACGTGGGTCTGCGCAGCCACGAGGCTCTTTTCGATCACCAGCGCCCGTTTGCCGGCTTCCTTGTAGGCTTCGCCCAGCTCTTCAACGCCGGCCGCCTCCTCGATCAGCAATTTGAGCTGCTTGTCGGTCATGCCCGGCAGATCGGGCATCATTTCTTGGCCGGCGTAGATCGCGCCCCGGAACACGTCTAGGCCGCAGCCGACGATCTTGTTGACCACTTCCTGGGTCTCGCGATCGGTTCCCTTGTGCAGGGCTACCGGCGGGGTGCCGGGGCTGAGAATTTGCCACACCAGCAGCTGGTTCTTCTGCTTGGTGTGCTTGCGGTAGCGCTCAATGCGGTACTGCACTTCGCCATCTTCAAGCACCGTGACCACGCTCGTGTCTTTTTTGGCCGTGCGGTTGACCACTTCATCGCCCGAGACGCCGCGCGCGGTTTCGCCGTAAAGGCACCAGCACAGACCGTCGACAGCGGAGGACTTGCCGGCGCCGTTGGAGGTAGCCGAGCTATCGGCCGAGTTGATGCCCTGGATCAGCAGCAGGCCGCGATCGTCCAGTTCCAAGCTGGCTGAGCCGATCGTGAGGAAGTTTTCGATTTGGAGTGATGGGATTTTCACAGCGTTGAAGCTCCATTTTTATTGAGAATGTGGGTCAGTTCGGAGCCGGCCGTATGGACGAGGCGGGCTTGGCCCACGCAGGTGAACTCGTCGGCAGTTGCCGTAACGACGCCGCGCCAGAGGTAGACACCTGGGGTTTCGGGGAAAAATGTCAGGTACTCCAAGTGGTCGTCGTCCGCGATCTCCTTGAGCAAGTCGTCGCTGGCGGCCAAGACGGCGTTACCTGACTGCGGTACGGCCGAGACGGCGAGAAGTGCCCAGCTCATGCGACGCTCCGCACGGCCGCCAGCACGTCAGCGCATTCAGCAGCCACAGCCGCCTCGAGCCTGAAGCCCTTGGTCTTGATGAAGTCGCCGATCGACTGCTCCAGCGTGGCCCCAGCCTTGAGCAGGGTGCCGCCGGCGCGCGCGGTTGCCGACGCGATTTTCTTTACCGGGAGAATGGTGACGCCGTGCGCGCCGACGCTGGTCAGATAGTCACGCATCATCGTCACGTCCGACTCTTTCGACGTGTCCATCTTGACGCGCACATAGTTGCCATCGACGATAAGGGGAATTTCGCTTGCGTCGGTGCCGCCGTCGATCTCGACGAAGGAGGGCGCGTGGCTTGCCATCCACTTCACATCGGTGTCGTCGACCAGGAGGAAGCCCGCCTTCGCGCCGATGTCGCTCCAGGTCTGCGCGGTGAGGCTGCCGATCGACCACACGTTGCCGCCTACGTTCTTGTGATGGTGGTAGTGGCCAGCGAAGACGCGGCGGTAGCCCAGGCTGTTCAAGTAGCCCCAGTCCAGACCGTGATCAGGCAGGCCTGGGATGACGCCGTCGATCGGCGCGTGCAGCAACAGGTCGCAGCCAGGACGGTCTGCGGGGGCAACGTGCTCGATGGCAACCTTGAGGTCAGCCAACTTGGGAATCCAGGGAATGATCACCATGTCGTCGAAAGCGTGATAGTTCGGCGCATTGACGACGTGGCAGCCGATGCCCTCCAGCGAGGTGATGGCACTGCTCACGCGGGCCGCTTCCTTGCCTTCCAGGTCGTGGTTGCCGGCGTTGATGACGAAGCGAATGCCCTTGGCGATCAGTTCCTTGTAGCAGTCCATGGTCGGGTTGAGCACCGACGGCGCAATCGAGCCGCGTACGTGGAACAGGTCGCCGCCGTGGTAGATGGTGTTGCCACCCGCCTTGAGCACCGCGTCGGCACAGCGGCGCGTCTCGCTTAATGTTTCGGCCAGGCGGCTGTTGATGCCATCCGGCGTGGTCGTCGCAAACGCGGACCAGCCGTGATGGTGAGTGTCACTGATAACGCCAAATGGCTTCATTGGGTGTTGCTCCTATGTCAGTACTTACTTATTACTGGATTTATAAAAAAGATGACTACCTAGAGTCATCACGTATTGCTCAGTGTGGCGCCACTTCGGGCGCACACGCTTGGCGTGGAAGAAGGTCGCTCCGTCGGTGAAGTCTGGTACCCGGCGGTTCATTACGTCGCGCGCCACTTCCAGCGCTAAATCCCAGGCCTCTTTTTCCTTCGGCGGCCCTTGCTTCCCGGTTGTCCAGCTGAATTGCCCCGGCCTATGTACCTCCTCGCAAACCCGTTTGGGTTCCCATCCCGCTCGGTTCATCGTGACTAGCGCAACTGCTTGCTGACCTCCTAAAACCTCACCTCGCGCCTCGTTATAAATGTTGAGCGCGAGGCACATCAATGCTGCTGAAATGCCCATGCGGTACCTCAAAATCTCTGTATCAATGGTCATTATAGTCTAGTAAGTCAGGACTTACTTACAATTGACCGCGGATCAGCGCAGTTTGATTGCTTTTGCGATGACCGCTTCGGATCGCATTGGATCAACTCGAAACGCCTTCATGGGAAGGCATCGCTGCTTGCAGTGGGTGAATAGGGGGAAACTGTTTGGCCCTTCCCAGTCGTCGATATGCGTCAGGTGGACCATTCGCTTGCTGCCGTCCTTCCAAAGAACCCCGACCGCTGTAATGCCGGCGTCGCGGCACTTCTGCAGGGCCGATGCTTCGATGCACCAGGCGTACTTGGCACGCATGATCTCGCGCTTGCTGCGCAGCGCCAGGTACAGCTTGCTGCCGCCGGCCGTCTCGTAGAACACGCCAGTCAGCTTGCCCATCAGACGGTTTTCGGTACGGACGCTCAAAACATCCCCCAGGATTCGTCGTAACAGGCCGCGTCAATTGCCGCCCGTTCGGCCCGCTGCCTTGCCATGTCTTGAGCTACCTCGTGCTCAGCGACGAGATTGGTACCCCAGGACGTGTAGTGGAATCGAAGCGATTTTTCGCTGTCGATTGCCGCGTCCAACAGGAGGTGAACTTCCCGGGCGAAGAATTTCGTGTCGCTGCTTTCTTTCTTCCGCTGCTCACGAAGCCAGCAGAGGTAGGCCGCGTCCTTCTTGAATATTTCTGCGACTTTTTGTCCCTTGTACTTTCCCCAAGGGAGGGTGTTTTCTAATCCGATATCACTCACTCAATCCTCCTCAAATACACCACACAAGTACGCTTGTGTGGTGGGGCGATGTGCGGGCCAAAGATTTTCTGGATGAAGGTCATCAGACGCTGCGGGGCGCCAGCCGGATCGTTTGCCAGCTCGGTGTGATTCTTGTGTGCGTGGACCTCGCAAAGCTCTTCCAGCTTGCCCATTTCAACGCTGATCACCGCAGCGCGCCCAAATACGGCCTTTTCTTTCTCGTCCATCAGGAACACTTCCTGACCCGGTGTCAAAACTTTCGCCATCTTGCCGCCCAGACGGACTGTGTTGAATTCGCCTTCCAGGCCAACGTGCGGCGGGATGAAACCGATAACTTGTACGTGCATGCGAACTCCTATAAACAACCGCGACGATGTTGCCGCGCGGTTGCATTATAGTTATGACTCCAGCTGATTCTTAGGCGGTAGCGTCGTCGTTTTCGGGGAACATCATCGCGACCAGTTTCTCGCGCAGACCAGTTTCGGCGCCGATCAGATCAGCCATGCTGCGCTTGGACAAACGCTTGCCATCCCACGTAACGTAGCCGTTCGATGGTGAGTCCAGCAGCTTTTGCTCCAGCATCAGCTCCACCAGCGAATAGTCGCGGTCGAAGCGCGCCACGCCGTCTTCGTCGAAGGACATGCGCAGCTCCGTCTTCTTGAATGGCTTGGTCAGCTTGGACTTGGTGACTTCGATCTTGATGTTCTGGCCCACGAATTCCTTGCCGCCCTTGGACTGCAACATGATCTTTTCGCGACCGAGCGAAATGCGGTTGGTGGCGTAGTATTCCATCGCCTTGCCGCCCGGGGTGGTGCGCGGGTCGCCGAACACGACGCCGATCTTGAGGCGAATCTGGTTCAGGTACAGGAAGGTGGCGTTATATTCCTCGCAGTACTGCGCCATCACCTTGAGCGTAGTGGACGTCACACGAGACAGCGCCGACGTGTCGTTCATGGTGAAGGTGTCGATCTCGCGGCGCACGCCCTTGGCGTCGTACAGCATCGACATCGGAATAGCCGACGCGATCGAATCAAACACAAACAAAATCGGTGCCGAGTCAGGGATAGCTTTCGATGCGCGGATTGCACGGCAGGCCTTGCCAGCCCAAGCGTTGCCACTTTCCCACGTCTCCGCCTTGTTGTAGAGCCAGTACGGGCGCGCGCTGTTCAAGCCGAAGCCCTCGGCCAGGCCGACGTCGAACGAGCGTTCCCAGTCGATGAAGCCGGCCACGCCGCCCATCTTTTGCGCTTGCACCATCCATTCGGTGGCCAGGGCGGTTTTGCCCGAGGACGACTCGCCAAACATTTCAACCATGCGGCCGAACGGAAGACCTCCATCAGGACGGCCCGACAGCGCTTCGTTGAGCGGCGCAAAGCCGGTATCGATGAACTGGGTGACGCGGGAATTGCCGTCATTCTCACCGATCGCTGCATCGAGCAGCTTCATCAGGTCTTCGGCGGTGCCAGAGTTCTTTGGAGAGGTAGCCATCTGTGTTTCCTTATTTCTGCAAAAATGTATTGGTGAATTCGTCTAGGTTCTTCAAGATGCTGGCGAAGGCCAGTTCTTGGCACACCTCTGCGAATGCTTCCTTGTCGAACTTGCCGGCATCGAGCTGGACATCGGCTTTGGCCGGCGCCGGAACTTTCAGCAGCTGCATCAGCTGGAAGTTGCGCTTGTATATCAAGCGACCTTGGCCAGGCCAAGAATCTTTGTACTTTTTCAGCGCTTTGGCGTCCGCCGGATCGCCAGGGTAGTTCGTCATCCACTGATCGATATCCAGCGGGCAGATGCCCTCGTAGAGTCGCTTGTGCGCCTTGAGACGGGGAACGAACTCACCCGCGTCACAGCGTCGCCAAAACTCGCGCACGCTACCGAATTCAGCGATGAATTCTGGCGCCCCCTTCTCACCGATACCTCCGACGCCAGTGATCTCGTCGGAGCCGTCGCCCATCAGAATCTTGGTTTCCAAGAACGCAAAGGGCGTACGGCAGCCGGTCTTGTCGTAGAAGTTTTTGTGGTTGGTGAATTTGCCGTCCGAGCGCGGATCTTTCCACCACACTTCGCCGCTGGTGGCCGTTGCCGCGCGCACCAGCTGCATCCAGTCTTCGTCGCCGGTGATAAGGCCCACTTTCGAGCCAGGCGCGGAGGAGAGCAGCTTTGCAAAGTAGCCGCCCATGTCGTCGGCCTCTGCGGAGGTCACGGTCAGTTGGCGCACGCCGAGGTGTCGCAGGAGGCGCGCGATGTACGGCCGCTGCCTTTTGTAAGACTCCTTCATCGCAACTTGCTCCGGCGTGCTGTTGCGGCTGCCTTTGTACGGAGGGTAAAGGTCAAAGCGCCACTGAGCGCGGCCGTCCCAGAGGACGAAAGGAGTGTATTCGGGATGAACCTGACGCAGTGAGCGCAATTCGCGGATCATGCCGAAGGCAGCTTGGGTTTCCATGCCGCCACTGATTAATTTGGTCGCTTGCTGAGCGGCGTAGCCGATCGAGTTTCCGTCGATCAGGAGGGTGTGATTTTTCAAATTGTTCTCCACAGAAAAAAAGAGCCGACTACGTGTCGGCCCTTTTTGCTGGTTCTTAGCCCAGGTCAGCCAGCAACGCGGTCAGGTCCGCATCATCTTCAACTTCCGCAGCCGGGGTAGCTGGTGGAGTTTCGTCGAGGTCCATCACGTCGCTCAGGTCATTCGACTTGGACGGCGCAGCCAGACGGCTTGCAGTCGTTTCCGGACGGTCGCCGCCGGCGCCAGGTGCAGGCAGCATGCCCGCGACGGTGTTGACTGCGGCGATCGCGCGGCGCTCTTGCTCGGCCGATTCCTGTTTGACGTATTCATCCAGGTTGTTCAGCTTAGCCAGGGCGGCCGGCGGGACCGTATAGGTCTTCAGGCTGATCTGAGCCGTGTAGCTCGTATTCAGACCTTTGCCTTCGCGGTTGATGATGATCTCGTTGCCGTTTTCAGCGAAGACCAGCGCGCCGTTTTCTTCGATGATGTCCACCAACTGGCCGAACACACCGCGCTTGATTTCCAGAATCACGGGCGTGTTCGGTTCTTTGCTGTCGAGCATCAGCGCATTGATCAGGACGGTGCGCGATGCCTTCGCCTTCGCCAGCACTTCGCTGGTTGCGTCGTCGGCCGCCGCTACGCCGGCTTGGGTCAGCGCCTTGCAGACGTCGCAGTCGCGGTCGTGGGTAGCGCTTGCGCACATGTACACAGCCTGGATCTTGTCCGAAGCGTCCTTGATGAAGTGTTGACCGAAGTCGTGGAACCAGACGTGTTCTTCGCCCACGCGCCAGCCCGGGAGCAGACGTATGCGGTTTTTGCCGGGTTCGATCTTCACCGTCTTTTCGGCAACCTTCATTGCGGCTTTTTTCGCCGCCATCAGTGCCATCAGTTTGGAAGTATCCATTTTTCTCTTTCAGTTTTTGGTAGGGTTGTTGCCTTTAGACTTTCGTCGTTCAGCGCATTAATTATAGCTCAGTACTTACTTATCTTTTTAGGCAAAATGGTCTTATGCTGCGGCTTTCAGAGCGCGTGCTTTCAAGTCCTGGTGAGCTTGTTCTTGTGCCATGACACGGGCCTGGCCCTTGCCGTCTTCACGACGATCGGCGCCCAGCTGGATGATCATGTCGCGGCGGTCCTTGAGGGAATCGACCAGGCTTTTATTGATGTTGGCGATGGTCTGGGCTTCGATCACCAAGTTTTCCAGCGCGCGGTAGTTGGCGTCATCTTTCACGTATGCGTCGATCAATTTCTCGGTTGGCTTTTCGCCCGCATCCAGCAGCTCTTTGCGGAATTTCTTGTACAGCGCCGCCTCGAGTACTTCGGACTTGAGCTTCAAGCGCGAGTGCTGCGCTTCGGAGTGTGCCGCCTGGGCACCGTAGTAAGCGCGCAAGCTGGCTTGCTGCATCATGCAGTCGTCCAGGGTAGTTTCGGACACGCGCGTGTCATCGCGGAATTTCTCCACATCGATGTGGAACTTCAGCTCAAAGGCTGGGCGATTGGCTGCTGCCGCTGGTTTCGCTACGGTAGAAGGTGCGGGGGAAGGTGTTGAAGCTGCGGGTGCTGCTGGCGTCGGTGCAGGTGCAGGTGCAGGCTTCTCGATCGGTGCCGGCTTCGTAACTGGCGCAGGCATCGCAACCGGTGCGGCAGCCGGCGCAGTGGCAGCCAGCTCGGCCTCCAGTGCTGCCATTTCCGCGTCTTCGTCCAGGATGGCCGGCGCAGCCGCCGGTTTGGTTGGAGCTACTGCTGCCGTCGACTGCTCGCCGTCGAGCGAATCCAAGCCTGACAAATCATCTTCTTCCACGACGACAGTGACCGGGGCTGCCGCAGGCGCAACCTTCGCTACCGTGACAGCGGTGGCCGTCTGCTCCTCCAGCTCCGCCATTAAGGCGTCCAGTTCCGCGTCTTCAATCGGGGTTGCTTGTTGGGTGCTCATACATTCTCCATTTGGTTAGTCTATCGAATATTTATATTACAGATTATAGCCCGGACATAAATCAGTACTGACTTACTGTCCGAGCTAAATTTTTACTCGAGGATCTCTGCCACTTTGGCAAAAACCGCATCGAGGACGTCCTGCTTGCTTGGGTCAAAATGGACCTGCTGAGCGTTGATGCCGCATACGATCGAGGCGTCAAGCTTCGGATCGAAATGGACCTTGCCGGCTAGCTCGGCTGTCGAGCCTTTTACGCCGGGGAGGAAGTGCTTGATCGTCGCGCTGCCCAGCGCAATGATGATCGCAGGCTTGACCAGTTCTATCTCTCGCTTGATGAATTCAGAGCAGCCATTGATTTGCCCGTTGCTCAAGAACTTGTCGCTCTTTTTGGCCTTCACCAGCGAGGTAAAGTAACCATCGCCAGGCTTCAACCCTGCGGCAGTCAGCGCCGATTTCACGCAAGCGGCCGCATCCCCTTCGAGGAACTTGCCTGCCTTCTCTTCCTGCCAGGTCGGGCAATCCGACACGACCATGAATTTGACGGTGCCGCCAGTTCGGATGGCTGGGTGCGGCTGAGTCTTGAGGTCGCAGCCTTCGCACTCGCGATATTCCTGGACCAGGTGAATGATCTTCGCGCGCAGGAACGGCTCTTTGGTGTCCGTTTGGCGATCCGCTTTGACGGTGTCGACCATCAAGCCAGGCATCAGTTCGATCTGGTCCCGGCGCCTGCTCATATCTCGGGCCGGCTTCTCGCCAGGTTGGAGCGCTACCAGCGCGCCGACGCGGTTCAGCACGTCGCGCACCTTGACGTTGACCTTGCTTCCTTTCGCAGTGCAGATATCTTCCAGCTCCGTGATGCTGGCGAAGCTGCTGCAGTTGGCCGTCTGCGTGTTTCGCAGTTCGACGATCCGGCGCGCGGTGTTCTCTGAAATCCCCTTGACGGCCGAGAAGGGCGCCAGCAGGTGCTTGTCGTCGGGGATGGTGAAGCGGTCCGAGGACAGGTTGATGTCCGGCGGCAGCACTTCGATGCCGTAGGAGCGCGCATCATTGACCAGCGCGGGGATTTTCTCTTCCTTGTCGACGACCGAGAGACAGGCAGCGAAGTATTCGGCCGGGTAGCGCACGCGTACCCACATTGTCCAATAGGAGATCACCGAGTACTCGACAGCGTGGCTGCGGTTGAAGCCGTAGCCCGCGAAAGCCTCGATCTTGTCGAACAGGTCGCCGGCGGTGCCCGCATCCATGCTGGAGGTGATGTCGCAGCCTTTCACCCACTTGTCACGCATTTCGCCCATCTTGACCTTGTCCTTCTTGCCCATCGCCTTACGCAGGTGATCAGCTTCGGCCCGGGTGAAGCCGGCCACGTCGACGGCAAGCTGCATGACTTGCTCCTGGTACACGATGACCGAGTAGGTGTCCTTAAGCGCCGCTTCCATGTTGGGGTGGTCGTAATACGGCGAACGATTGCCCTGCTTGATCTGGACAAAGTCCGTCATCAGACCCGAATCCATTGGACCGGGGCGGTACAGCGCGGTGGCGGCCGTAATGTCTTCAAACGTCAGAGGGCCGCCCTTGGCCAGGTCGCGCAACAGCTTTTTCATGCCGCCCGATTCGAACTGGAACACGCCGGTGGTGTCGCCGCGCGCGAACGCTTCCATGATGTCGCTTTCTTCCAGCGGCAGATTCACATAGCTCACATCGACGCGGTGGCGGTCCTTGATGTACTTTCGGGCGATCTCCAGCACGTCGAGCGTGGACAGGCCCAAAATGTCCATTTTGACCAGTCCCCATTCTTCCACAAATCGTTTGTCCCAGTTGACCACCGGCACCCCGGAGTCTTCATCACTGGCGCGCGACTCGATCACGGCCCGGTTGATCAGCGGTTCGCCGGCCACGACAACGCCAGCGGCGTGCTTGCCGAAGCTGCGCATGACGCCTTCCAGCTTCAACGCGTGGTTCCAGATCTCGGGCTGCGTGTCGCGGAAGCTCTCCAGCTCCGGCACGGCCAGGGCGGCGTCGGTGAGCGAGTAGGACATGCCGTGCTCTTTCGGTACCAGCTTGGTTGCCGACAGCGTCAGCGGGTCCAGCTCGTACACCCGGCCCGTATCGCGCAGGGCAGAAGCCGAGGCGAGGGTCGAGAAGTTGGAAATGCCAGCCACACGATCGGCGCCGTACTTGTTGGCCAGGTACGTGATGACCTCGTGACGCCGCGTGGACATGAAGTCCAAGTCGGCGTCGGGCAAGTCAAGGCGCTCGGGATTGATGAAGCGCTCAAACAGTAGGTTGAAGCGGATCGGGTCCACGTCGGTGATGCCGATCAGGTACGCCACGAGTGAGCCGCCGACCGAACCGCGACCAGGCCCGACGATGATGCCATTGTTCTTAGCCCACATGACCAAGTCCTCGACCAGGAGGAAGTAGCCAGAGAAGCCCATGGTCTTGAGCACGCCAAGCTCGTACTTCAGGCGCGCAGTGTACTGGGGGATCTCCGCAGCGGTAGGCATGTGGCCCAGGAACGACTGACTGAAGCGGCGCTTCCAGCCTTCGATGCACTTCTTGCCGAGCGCTTCGAACTCGTTCGGCGCCATGGTTGGCAGCGATACCGGCAGCTTCTTGAACTCGTAGACGCAGGCGTCGGCCAGCGCTTCGATGTTTTCCAGACCTGACTTCCATGCTGCCGGCGCCACGATGCCGTTCCACTTCGCCACGCGCTTGGCCGCGCCCACCATCTTGCGGGTCAGTTCCAGCGACGGCTGAAAGCTGAAGTTGCGCACCGTTTGGCGCGGCCGCCATGACGTGGAGATTTTCTGCTGGCTGGTAATTACGTTCAGCACTTCCAGCGTGCTTGCGTCTTCGTCCTGGCGGTACATGAATGGGTACGTGACAAGCGGCGGAATGCCGTACTTGCCGATCACGTCCAGCGCTTTAGCATTGAGCGTGTCGAACAGAGGCGTATCAACCGGTACCAGCTCGGTGTAAATGCGGCCGGTGAACTTGTGCGCCAGGTTATGCCAAATCTCAGCGCCGTGCGGGTGCGAGAACACGTTATAGAAGTCGCCCGAGGTCAGAATGACGCCTTCCAGCTGCTCGACGTCCTCCCAGCCAACACGGCTGTGGTAGTAGAAGTATTCCTTGCTGTTAGCCTTGGACAGCAGCTTGAGCAAGGACGTGATGCCCGTCTCGTCTACCGCATAGGCCTTGATCATCACCAGCGGGTTTGGCTTGTCGGCCAGGCCGGAGGCTTTGGGCGGCTTACGGTGCAGCGGGTCATCGACCACGCGAATGCGGCAGCCGATGATTGGCTTGATGTCAGCTTTCTTAGCCTTCAAGGTGAAGTCCACCAGGTTGTGGATGCTCATGTCATCGACCAGCGCGACGGACTTGTAGCCGTGTTTGACTGCCTCTTCGATGATGTGATCCACCTGCAGGAGCGATTGGCCGATCGAGAAGTCGGATCGGACGGACAGGGCGTGGTTTAAATTCACTTGCCATCCCCCAGGGCGATGCCGATCAGCGATAAGAGGACGAAGCCGCCCATCATTATCCGCAGGGCGCGAGTGGCGTTTTTGTTGCGCTTGTTCATACTGCTGCTTTCAGTTGGTTGAAATTATTGTCGCCCGCCAGAACTGGATTGAGAACAAAGCGCTCGTTGTGATCCTTGCGGGTGATCCCGAAGGCGAACAGCAATGCGGTTGCGATCGAAACGTGGGCGCCGGCCGTGCCGTCGGTCCAGCCCAGGCGCGCCATCAATTCGGCTTTCAGCTCAGCCCTGATAAAACCGCCAGATGTGATCATGTCGCACGCTACGCGAAGGTACGATGGCCCCGTCTGAGCGAACGGGTTTTCACCGCGAGGGAGAAGGGCGCGCATCGCGTCAAGCTTGCCCGCTTTGGCCAGCTGCTGTGCCTGGAATGCCGTCTTCTTGTTCGCCTGGGCGATTTGAGCGATGATGGCTTCGTCGGCGGCAGCAAGGTCGAACGTCACGCGCTCCGACGAGGTGCTGCGCGCGACCGGCTTGGTGATTGGTAGCGGCTGCGCGATGGCGACGTGCGAGACCATCAGCGGCTCCGACTTGGGGCTTGCTGGGCGCGCGGCGTTGTTGCGGTTGCGTGCCAGGGCGGCCTGGTGTCGCTTGAGTATGTCGGCGACGTCCACCTGCTGGCGGATCGCTTGCAGGTTTTCCATTGACCGGGCACTGCAAGTGTCGAAGGCGAGGCAGGCCTTGCAGACGTCGGAGTCCATGCTGTAGACGCTGGCAGCGCCAAAGCAGCCAGGCGCGAGCTGTTCTACAGTGCTTGTCATATTCATTATGCTTTTTCCAATTTACTGACGATGCCGCGCAGTTCAGCCTCGACCATCATTAATTCTTCGCGGGAGACATCCCCTACCATTGCCAGAAACTTGATCACGGCCTTGACGCTCACGCCGTCACGCAGTCCGTGTGCCCGGCCACCGGCGGCCGTAATCAGGTCGGCATGGGCGGCCTGGCTGGCTAGCTCCTGCTGAAGTGCAGGGGGCGGGTCACGCAGCCAGTCGATCACCAGTTCCGCCAGTGGGCTGATACCGGCCGTTGCCAGTTCCCACTGCTGGCGAAATTCGACGATCTCTTCCGGGGTACGCTCGGGGGAGGCCAATGTGTCTTCGAACGGGGTGAAGTCGCCATCTTCGTTTCCACCACCGATTTCGCCAAAGCTCACTGGCGCCAAACCGTAGTTCATTTCTGGCAGCTGAGCCTCGCCGGCAGCGCGGCGGCGGGCGTTTTCTTGTTTGCGCGCCTCGATATCGCTGCGCTGGCCAGGGTTCAAGTTTTTGACGCCTGTCATGACGCCAATTTCCTTGCGAAACTCGCTGTACGCGACCATGCCGTAGTAAGCGGCAAAGCCGTTGCCGTTGTCGGGGTTGAACCCCTGTACGGCGGTCCAGAAGGCCAGGCTGGCCACTTGGAACATATCCTCGTAGGTAAGCCCGCTTCCGGCACCGTCAGCCCACTTGAAGCCACGCTTGGCGTGAAAGTGGACCAGACCGATGTTCTCCTCGATTTTCAGTGCCCGGGTCATGGCGACCTCGATTACGAGAAGATGCGTTGAGCCAGGCCGTCGGCTACTTCGCGATCTACGGTGGTGAGTTTGTTGAGGAACGACAGGGCCAGGCCTTCGCGGAAGGAACCACGCTTCACACCAATCTCCGACGCGTAGATCATCGTGCGTGGCGAAATGGTATCGCTGAGCTTGGCGCCGTCGTACGCTTCACGCACCGTGGTGGCGAACTCGACCATTTTCTCGGCATCCTTTTCGGTCAGACCGCAGCGACCCATCAAAATGCGGACCTCGGCCTTCTTGTCCATGTACTTCTTGTGGATGACCATGCCGAAGCGGTCGTAATTGGCACTGTTCTGGATCAGCGTGCCCTGATAGAGACCGGTCTCGTCGCCGGAGCCATTGGTGTTACCGGTTGCTACAAAGCGGAAATCGCGGTGTGGCTTGATGATGCGCAGCTCAGGTGGAGCTTCTTTGATCACCAACGCCTTGCCTTCGAGGACAGGCTGATAGACGGCCAGTACGGAGGGCATACCGAAGTCGTATTCGTCGGCGCAGTAGATCCAGCCGTGCTTCATCGCTTCAGCGAGTGGGCCGAGTGCGAAGACGGTTTCGCCGCCCTTGACGGTCCACTGGCCGACGATGTGGCTTTCTTCGGTGTTGGCGGTGTGTTGTACGCGGATTTGAGGGCGGTTGGTGCGCGCCGCTACTTGGGCCAGCAGCTCGGACTTGCCGGTGCCCTTGTGGCCGTGTACGTATACTGGAATGCTGCACTCGAGGCCCAGTATCACGTTTTTCAGCTCGTTGATGTCGTACACGTAAATGCTCGACACTTCCGGCACCATGTCCTGGTGGTCGTGAGCAGTCAGTACCGAGATTGGAATCGGGGTTCCCTTTGCGCTGAGCGCCGCTTTTGCCGCGCCGAGATCGAACACCTCATGCAGAGGCTTTTTAACGATGGTGCCGCGCGGGACTACCGACGCGACGGAAGCCGCAGGCGCTGCGCTTGCCGCCATATGAACTTGACCAGCATCATTTTGCGCTTGCTGAGCTGCAGCTGCCGCTTTAGCTGCATTGCTTTCGGCAACCTTTTGCTTGGCCAAGTCCGAAAGCATCGGCGCGCCAGGGAATTCTTCTTGGTAGCTTGCCGGCGTGTATTCGGGGTGGTTATCCAGTAAGTGCTTCTGCATCACATGCACTTGAGCGCCGCACAATTTGCATTCGATTTTGCCATTGACTTCAGTCATTACTTACTCTCCTTTGGTTGGGCACATGCCCGGTGTTAGTGGGTGTCTGTTGAATCGACATAGAGAATGATACGCAAACCCGTCAGGATATACAAGTCAGTACTTACTTATCTTTCTTGGCAAAATGACGGGCTTTCGGTGCTATTTGAGGATCAGTTCGCGCAACTGCTTCATGACCACAATTGGCAGATCCTTCACGTCGTTGAGGATCAGGCTTTTAGGGTAAAACTTTTTCACCTCAGTCGACTGGATGCCGATGCCGATGACGTTGACTCCGGCTCGAGTGATGTTCTCGACCGTCTTTTTCAAGTGCTCCTGCAGTTCGCTGCAGTCGCCGGAGGCGGCCGGCGCGCCGTCCGACAGCACCATCATGATCTTGCCCTTTTCCTTGCGACCCATGAGACGGCGGGCGGCGACTTCGATCGACTCGCCGTCAACATTTCCAGACATCGACGAAGTGTTCGGCAGCCAACCGAAGCGCGACTTCACGTCCGTGCTCATGCGCTCCGCGAACTTTTTCAAGATCGGCATGTACAGCGACTCGCGGCGGCTGTAGCGGCGCCCCAGCTTAGCCTCTTCCCGGTTCATTTCGGACTCGTCGGAGTAGAGGGCTTCGCCGGTAGTGAAGCAGATTACCTCGTTGGCAATGCCGATACGATCGAGTACGGAGGCCAGGGCGTAGGCGGCCTTTGCCGCAGTGTGAATCTTAGAACCGCTCATGGAGCCGGACATGTCGATGACCAGTTCAACGGCAACGTCCTTCGTCGTTGTGATTTGCTTACGGCGGAACACGCGGTCGTCTCCGGTGGCCAGGCGATGCAGGGATGACGCATTGACTCGACCGCTGCGGTGGCCAGGCGACCAGCTCGACAGGCTACGGGCGCTAATGGCCCGTTCCAAGTCCTTTTGCAGCGGGCCTACCATGTGGTCCACATCATCGCTGATACGCTTGAACATTTCCGGAGCATATTGCTTGCCGATCACCAGTGGCTCGACGATGTCTTTGTCGCGCGTGAAGACCAGATAGTCGGCGCCCTTTGCCGCTTCGGACACGCCATTCGTGATCAGGTTGGAGGTGGTATCGTCAAAGTCAGCCGCCATGTGCTTTTCGATCTTCTCCCACGTTACGCCACCCTCGTCATTGGTTTCCGCCACATCTTCAGTGGCTTCATCGTCACGCTCGCTGGCCATTTCTTCGTCGCCGGAACCAGCGATCGAGGCGTCGTCTTCGTCGGCTTCAGCCGGGGCGCCATCATCCTCATCATCCGGGGTACCTTCTTCAGCCGGCGCTGCGGTGGCTGCAGAGGTCGGAGCGTCGTCGTCTTCCTCTTCAGCTGGCGGGGCATCTTCTTCCGACGGGCCATGCTTGGGGGCCGCCTTCACGCCAGCGCCCGGCTTTCCGCGCTTGCCGCTAGTACCGGAGGATTTGGGCGGTGGCGGTGGTGCCGGTGGCGTTGCGCTTGGCGCTGCGGGAGAGTGACCCGTCATCGCCTCCATTACCTTGCCAGCGGCCTTCAAAGCGTCAGCGCTCGACTTTGCCCCGCTGATGCTTTTCACAGTGCCCTTGATTTTGTCGTAGGTGTCCTGGACGTGGTGCATCTTGTCTGCCATGAAATCGCTCCACACGGTTTGGCCGGCCATGCCGCGAATCAGCGGAACCATCAGGACCGACGTCAGCATTGCCTCGTCGCCGGCAGCGATTGCTTCTTCCATTTTTGGCTTCGTGAACTTCTCCAAGAAGAATTTCGCAGTGTTGCCGATGTTAGTGCCCGAACCGCGGAAGCGGTCGGCCATTGCCTTCTCAATCCGAGCGTCTTCAATGATGTTAAACAGACTGTGCACACCCATCTGGGCGGCTTTCGGAAGCACGCTAAAGTCCGTGAACAGAATGTGAGCCACTTCATGGTCGAGAAAGCCTTGAATGGCGTCGATCAGCTCTTCGGTCGCATTGTCGGGGATGTAGGGCAGGTTGACCTGTATTGGCCGGCCGGATGCGTCTGTCTTGACGAAGGCGCTAATGCCGCGCTGTGTCACTAATACTTTCTTGTCGGTGAGCATCGGCACCAATTTGGTGACGGCCTCACGAATGATGTGGATGCGATCGTGCGAAGCGTTCATATTCTTCCCCTTTGTTAAGTCAGTACTGACTGATGAATATTGATTTTAAAAAGAGCGATATGGAACTGCAAGCTGACGTTGCATCGCTCCGATCGCCCTAAGTTTATTCAGTAATGGTCTAAATGTAATCGGCAAAACAAACGATTCGTGATATACATACGGACTGACTTATGTTTGACGTGTTAAGCAGGCAATACGATGTGCTTAGAACCGATGGTGTTGATGATGATGAGCATGCCACGAACTGGGTGCTTTACCTTGTGTACCAGTGTGGTTCCTAAGTCTGCAGTCTCGCAAATATGCGACTCCGCGAGGATATCGGCCACAAAGTCGATGTCTACGATCTGGAACTTCTCGGCTTGTTCGGTGTTGCTCTGTGTCACTTCGACGCTCATTTCTTGCTGCTCCTAGTCTTGTATTGGACGTGGTAGCTTTCGCTACTGATCGCTGCAATTATAGCTCAGTATTGACTTACTTTTGCACTTGTAAGTCACGGATTTTGGGCTAAAATGGAAGCGGGAGTCACACGAAATCCACATAAGTTGGGGCCTAACACATCCCCAAGTGTCAATAAGTACTGATGTATAATCTATAATCATTACGATCTGACACTCAGTCAGCAGTGAGTGACACTGTCCAATTTAATTAAAGGAGTTCAACGATGAGCGCAATGGCAATGGATGCCGGCAAGGTAGCTGCAGAAAAGCAAGATGAGCAACAGACTCAGTACATAGGCAGGAAATATAGCCACAAAGTAAAGCCGCTGGTCCATGAATACCTAGCAGCGTTGATAAACTTGACAGGCATTTCCCAAAAAGATCTAGCAAAGGCTTGTGGCATCAAATCCCAAAACGTAATTTCGATGATTAAATCGGGTGCGACAAGGTTGCCAATGGCAAAGATAGCTCCAATGGCGATAGCTTTGGATGTCGAGCCGTTCTATCTGTTCACGCTGTGCGTGGCTGAGTACGATCCTGATCTGTGGGCGACTTTCGAGACGATTTTCAAACACCAGCCGGTGCTAACTGCGGCGGAGATTGAAATGATAGAAGTGATTCGGGAAAGTGGCGTGCCTAACCCAAAGTTGCGGACAGAGGTAGACAAAAAAAGACTTCGGGAAGTTGTTTCTTCGCTGAAACCATCATAACTTTTTTTTGCCTCTGCAAAAGGCGCCCGTTGGGCGCCTTTTCTACGTCTTACATATTACGGTAGGCGTAATTTAGCTCCGCCCAGACCATCCCAAATGCGTCGAAGATATCGGCGTCTAGTCCAAACACTGGCGCCGGCATGCCAAGCTCCGAATTCTCCCAGAATACATATTGCAATGACAGCTGGCGTGGCGGCGCGCATTCCAAGCATGCCTCCGCCAGTACGCTGAACCGACGCTCGATGCGAAGAGCCTTAAGGCGTAGGTACGTCAGTTGAGAGACCTCCGCGACGTCTAGCCCCGTCTCCAGCGCGAACAGAACCATAGCCGTTCGGAGATCACCCAGGTACTGCATGCCACCCGTTAGCTCTTGTCGCGACACTTCTTGTTTTTCTGGACGGGAGTATGACAGCATTGATGGTCGCGGCATTGCGCCGGCGTCGACGGCCGCAGCTACCCGCTCAATTGCGATACTGATTGCCGACTCCGCAGCGTCACGCAGGCCCAACTCGGCGTTGCGATCCACGAAGGCTGTAATTTGTGCGGGGATAATTTTGTCGACCGCCTGGTCCCACATGGGAGAGGCGGCGAGCAGTGATGTGCCGATCGTGTCGGCTACGATTTCCTTCAGTGCTGGCATAGTTGTTTCCTCCAGCACGGAAGGATATCAGTTCAGCAAAAAGCTGGCAGGCCTTTTGCGATCTGGTCGGCTATTTCCTTCGCGTTGAAAGTGTCGAAGCGAGAGATCACGTAATCGAAGCGGAACGAGCCGCCGGCAGAATCTTCATCGACCTGGAAATATGCTTGATTGCGCCATTCGTTCTCAGTCGTGGCCATTACCTTCATGAGTTCGGCATAGTGCTTGAGCACGCGGTTTTGAACGCTGGCGCCGGCCATACGCGAACGCATGATCTCTTCCGTTGCCCGCTCGAGGAAGCGCTGGTTAATGAACTGAGACGGGTTGTCCAAGAACACGCGCGTGAGCGATATCTCCGATCGCTGCTTACACCAGGCGTCAAGCTGCCTGATGCCGGCCGGTTCGCACACGATCACCACATTCTCACTTTCCAGCTGGGCGGCCTCGATCTCCTTCGCCGAAACGCCGAACGATTGCGCGCCCATGTTGATCGCGATGACCATCTGGCCGGCGGCGACCAGGTTGTTGAAGTCGCGCGCCTGCATGACGCGGTGATCGATGCCGTCGGCGGTATTACCGTCGGCGCCTGGGGTGAGCGAGGCGAGAACGCGGCCGAAGCCGCGATGCCCAAGCAGGTGCGCCAGCGTGGACTTGCCACTGAAAGACGGCCCTGTGATTGCGACGATGCGGCCCACGGTTATCCTTTCTCGCCCTGGCGGGCCAGGTGCGCGGTGATGTGTTTGACGAAGTCCACCATGTCGAGCAGTGGAACTTCGTTACCGAAGCGATCCCGAACAGAGATCCGGGTTTGCCGCCCCATGATGATGTCGTGGTTGGTCCAGGGCATCGTGGCCTTGAGGGCTTGGAATCGCTCAGGCGTCATTCGATTCACCGTTGCGCAAGAACACATACGCTTCTACCCACACGCCTTCGTCGCCCGCCTTTGACACCTTCGCGTCGTCGTTGATCAAAACATCGTCGTCGGACGGCACTGCATACTTCTCGCGCGCACGCTCAATGAGGGCCAATTCTTCGTCGGTGCGCACGCTCTTTTTCAGCAGCGCTACTTCAAAGGCCTTGACGATCTTTTCCAGCCCGAATGTGCCGGCGGTGCATGGCATGCGCTCACGGTCTTTGCCAACGCTCAGCCATTGAAGCGATTGGCCGGTTTCGATGAACGCTGCAACCAGTTCCTGTACCGTGATGTTCATGCTGCGGCCTTCATTTCTTCGTTGATGGCCGCGCCTTCTTTAGCTGCATCTTCGATTTCAAAGGCGCGCTCGAGCGAGTCGGCCACCGTCTTGTCCATGCGTGGCGTCGACTGGGAGAAGCGCGGCAGGAACAGCGAATGCAGCGGGTTCGACTGGGAAGGGCGCAGAATCATATTGGCCGTGACGGGCATGATCGCACCGACGTATTTTTCGGGGTTCGCTTCTACATCGTCGCGCATGGCTTCGCCCTTGATCGCCACGTCGGTCACGAGCATGCCGCCGGCGGTCGAGCAAGTCAGGGAGCCAGGCCGGCCAGCCGTTTTCTTGTTGGCCTTGCCCAGCACCACCGCGGTCACTTCCATATCCAGCTCGAACTCCAGCTTCAGCTTGACCTGGTCCTTACTGGTGCCGTCGCGCCAGATTGCGACCGGGTTCTTAACGATGGTGCCTTCTTTGCCCTTTGCCAGCAGTTCTGCGTAGTGGGCGTACGCTTCCTTGAGGGAGCGCACCAAGCGGGTCGGCACGAGCTTGATCACCGGCGAGTGTGCCGCCGTGATCTGGCCCAGCAGTACGCGCAGGCGATCGCGGTACGGCGTTTCGAACGAGCCTTTCGGAACAACCGAGGCCAGAGGGATTTGGTCCCACGCCATGAAGATCGGTTTCTCGCTGGGTCCGAATTGACCACCCTGAAGCACGCTGTTGAGGATTCCGTTGCCGATCTCGCGCGCCAGCACGGCGCCGTCGCGCATGACGAGCATTTCGCCGTGCGTCTGGGTGCCTGGCGCTAGGGTCAGGCGAATGGCGTCGACCAGCTCGCCGAAGCTCTCCATCGGGAACATCGAACCCTGACGGCTGTACATGAAGACGGCGCCGGTGACTTCGTGGTTGACGTTGGTGAACATGCCGTCGGCCTTCTCTTGCGAGAACACGCCAGCGGCCCAATCCCAGTCCGCCATTTTCGCGTGTTTGGGCAGTGAGCAGCGCATGTACGGAAAGTCCGGCAGCAGTCCTGGCCAGGTCTTGTTGGTCGATTCTTCGGCGAAGCCGGCGCGCATGTCCTTGAGCATGATGCGCTTGAACAATTCTGCCGAGTACAGCGACAGGCGGTCAATTTCGTACGCGATCGCCGACTGCATTGCGCTACCGGTCAGCGTACGGTTGCTCATCGAGTCCAGGATCTCCCACGTACGGTCGTTGAACAGTTCGCCTGTATCACGCAGCGCGGTCCGGGCCGGCACTTTGCGAATGCCGTAGCTGATGAGCGGGTCGTTCGCCATCTTGAGCACGCGCTTTAATGTGGCGCTGCTCGAGCACTTCTTGAGCATGGCCAGCTTGTCGTTCTTGCCTGGCGTGTTGGCGATGGCTTCGATCAGGCCAAAGACTTCGTCTGTGTTCATTTGGACTTCCATGTATTCCTCTTAGGTTGGGTTTTTAAGTGCCGCCAAGCGGCGGGCGTACTGCAAAGGGGTTTCGCCTGGCTGCAGGGCAGGGCGCGCGGCCGGCGCTACATGCGCGGCGAGAGCTGGCTTGGCCTGCGGTACCGGTGCGGCGGTTGCTTGTACTGGCGCTGGTGCTGGTGCAGGTGCAGGTGCAGGTGCAGGTGGCGCGGCAGCAATGGCGGCGTTGATTGCGGCGGCGTAGCCGTCTTGAGGCAAGCCCAACACATCGGGAATAGCTGCTGGTTTTGGCTTGCTCAGCGGCGCAGAACGCTGTACAGGCGCACGATCGCTCGGAATGAGAGCCGGGTCGGTGAGGTTGGTGATCGGGACGCCAAAATCACCAGTAACCTTCATCGGCAGGTGCGCCTTCTTGCGCGGGAAGAAGTACAGCGCCTGGCCCTTTAATTGCTCTTCCTGGTGCATGCCTACCGCGCGGCACTGGCGCGAGCGGATGGCGACGCCGCATTCCCGGTTGTAATCGGTTTCGCGGCCTGCCTCGATCTCGACGATCTTGAATAGGCAGGCGGCGTACGATGGGCTGCGCTGGACCGTGTCGCAGCCTTTAAGGTAATAGGCGTTGTTGCCGCCGGCGCTGGCTGCCGGCAGGTGGTGCGTGTCATGCTGGATTTGTTCGTTGATCATGATGTTCCTTTAAAAAGATCCCCACTGCTCGCCAAGCTTTTCTTGCTCAGCGAGGAATTCCTCAAGCTCTGCCGTTTCGTTCTTCTCGCGCTGGCGCAAACGCAGAGCATTTCCCACTGCCTGGATGAGATCCAGACGAATGATTTCTTGCACAGCTGGCGAGAGACGCGGCAGCAGTTCGATTACCGGTTGCGTCACCATCACCAGCTCCCCCAGGAGGCGTCAGTTGCGGCCGCTTCCGGCTTCGCGTCGTCAGCTTCGATGTCGGCCGGCGGCTCGTCGTAGCCCTCAGTCTTGAGGTCGAAATAGGAAAAGATCGACGCGGCGTGCTGGCTTGGGTAGTGCTCCTCCGTGTACTTGTGCAGCGCGACCCCGAAGATGCTTTTGCCGTTGCGCTTGTGGAGGCCGTATTCGGGTCGCTCTACGCTTGCGTAATGCCCTTGGCCCGACTTCCCTTTGCGCTTGGCGTGAAGCGTTTTCTGATATTCGTCCAGGCAAGCGTTCAGATTTCCGCGACTGATTTGAACTTGGCCGCCGCCGATCCTGTCAGCAAGCTTGCCGAAGCGTTTAAGCAAAATGCACGGGCCGTCAGGCTCCTCATTGATCAGCACCACCTCGTAGAACTTAGTGCCGCCGCTGTGCTCTAAGTACTCTGTATGAATTGTGTAAGTCACTGCTTATTCCCCCGCTGCGCTACGTTGCGCCCTTTGATCTCTAAATCTTACGCACTGAGCGCTGGATAGATAAGTCAGTAATGACATATCTTTTTGGATAAATTAACGGCGTGCCAGAAGTAGTTTCGTGGCCAATGCCGGCGTTACCGCTTCGGCCCGGTAGAAAGCGTTTCGCACCTCGACTGCCGTTACCTCGTTCGGGTCTTTGTCCTTGGGCAGCACTGCCACCCTGGCGATAAAGCCGACGCTCTTAAGCATGAGCGCAGTCCTGACCGCATCCTGCAGTGCGCGCGCCTCGCCGTCCCACATGATCGTGATGATCTTCAGTCCGAACATCCGCAACCGCATGAGCTTGGCAAGCTGGCTCTTTTCGTCGCCGACGGAAAGGTTCTTGCCGAAGCCTCCCACCGGTACCACCTCACGCAGATTCACGTCCTGGTCGAGAGCGACCTTGATCGCCGCTACGTCGAACACGCCTTCGCCGATGACCACATGCTCCGCCCCGATCGCGTTGTGGCCGTTGTACAGGTGCTCACCGGTGCTGGCGAACCCTGGCGGGAACAGGTACTTCTTGTCTGCCGTGCCTGTGATGTCGCGCCCCTGGAACGACACCAGCTTGCCCTCCAGGTCGAAGATCGGAATGATCACCCGGTTGGCGTAGTCCTGGCTCATCGGATCGCCATCTTCGGTGAGATAGTCGAACTTGCCGCGTACGGACATGCGAAGCTCAAAGTACGCCGCTATCTCCGCGCCGATATTGCGGTTGTCCAGGTATTTCAGGTTGCGGCCGCCGTGCGGCAGTGGTACCGACTCCGGCAGCGTCAGGTCGCCGCGTACTACGGAAACGGCTGCGGCCTTTCTGGGCGGGCGCCAGCCCTGTTCGCGCGCCACCGCCTTGACGTGCTCGATGGCTTCTCGGGTCGAGCCGCCAAGCGTCGCGCTGATGAACTTCCACTTGTTGAACTTGACCTCGCAGTCGCCCACGAAGCAGTTGCCCAGGCCTGAGCTGGCGTTGATGTACACCTTGTAGTTGGTGTTGCCGCAGCAAGGGCACTCCTTGACGTTGAGCTGGGCGCCGCGGCTGCCGCGAGTGTTCCGGTATTTGATGCCCTCGCGGTCCATCCAGGCTTCGATGTCGATGGTGGCCAGCACTTCCTGCAGCTCGTCACTGCCGCCGCGCCGACTGATATGGACGGACGTCATTTGACGCCTCGATCAATGCCCACGCGCAGGCACGCCCACAGGACGATCAGGGAAAGCACCGTCACGCCAGGTGTGTCACCTCGAGTGTGCCAGCAGAGCGTTGCGATGCTGTAACACTTCTCGTCGCCGGGTAAGCGATTCCACCACAGTGTTGTCGATAGCTGCGCCAGCACAAGTACACGCGGTCCGATCCAGAACTCGATGCCGGACAGACCTTTGGAGCGATCCCAGATGAGCCTCATCCTATTCGATCCTCACGATGCTGGCGATGAACTTCATCTTGGCCAGTTCCTGCTTAATGAAAATGGTGAAGCCGCCCTCCTGGTTACGGGAGGCTGCGAAGTACAGCCGGGCCTCGCCTGCGGCGCGCTCCTCATCGGTGACGTTGATCGAGATCATGATGTCCACCGTCCGCACCTTGTTGAAGTCGTCAGCGACGTGGCTGGCCTTTGCTACAGTCGCCTGGTGGCCTTCCCGATTGGTCTGGGTGGCCGACAGCATCGCGACGTTCTCTTCGGATGCGATCGCGCGCAGCGCAAGGTAGACGGACTTGCTGTTCTCGATGGAGTCGGTGGTGCGGTGGTCGGGCGCCATAATGTCCGCGTAGTCGACCACAACCATGTCGAACTGAATCGCAGGTCTGACGGTGCCATCCGGTTGCAGCATTGGAGACTTGTACGACTCGATCTTGGCGCGCAGCATGGAGGGCGTGAGCGTGCCCGAAGGGTATTCAGCGATCTGCAGCTGGCCCGATCGCGGCATGTGCGCTTTGATCCGGCTCGCTACGTCATGCATTCTGTCCACCAGCAGCTTTATTTCGGTGTCGGACATGGTTGCATCCAGACGCTCCGAAATGATCTTGGCGGCCACCTCACAGGTCACATACAGAACGTTCTTGCCGGTCAGCACGGCCGACTTGGCGAAGTTGATCAGCGCGGTCGTTTTCCCCGACTTGGCGCCGCCCAGGATGATCGACAGTTCCTTGCGGCCCCAGCCGCGGTGATACAGCAGGTCGTCGATGATCTTATGGCCGGTGGTGATGCCCTGCGGTGGCAGGATTCCCATCTTCCGGTCGTTGCGCTCGTTGGTGCGTTCTTCCAGGCGCTTGAAGTAGTCGTACTCGTCGCCGTTGAGGTTCAGGCCCACCTCGTATGCAGCCTTCACCTTTTCGCGAATCTTGTCGAATTGCCCCTTGCCCAGCAGATCCACTGATTCAAGAATGGTTGCTGCCATTGCTTGGTGCTGCGCGAACTCAGCAACCCGCTCAGCAATTGCGGAGCCGTCGGACAGGTCAGCGCCTGGCTTGTACGCTTCACGACAAGCCTCGATCGTCACCGATTTGATGTCGGAGCGGATCACCTTGTTTGCGATGTCCTCCTTGAGCATCGTGCCAGCAATGATCGCAGTCGGGACCGTGCTATAGCGCTGGAAGTAGCGAATGGCGATATTGACCATCGCTGCCTCGCCAGCGTTCTCAAAATAATCCGGCTTGAGCAGGTGCGCCGTCTTGCGCATGAAGTCCAGGTTGCGTAGGGCGTGGACGACAATCTTGGTCTGGAACTCGCTATCGAATTCGAATACATCGGGGCCGAGGGTAATTTCGGCCGGCGCCGCAGGTTGGTGCGGCGTGCCCATCATCGACGCACCGACAGTCGCAACGAAGGCGTCTTCGACCTCGCGCAGTGGTGCATCGACGGTCATACCGACTGTCCTTCCGAAGCGGCTGGCGCCAGCCGCGGGGTGGTGGTGCTGAACTCGCTGATGTCGTGCTTGAAGATGACGCGGTCCTTGCCGGCCGAGCGCATGGTCACCGTCCACTTGTCGCTGTGTGCGATCGTGCCCTGGATGTCTTCGCCGTCGCTGATCTTTTGCACGATCACGTTGGCGCCCGACTTCTCGAGCGCCTTCAAGAACGCTTCGTGACCCTTCAAGGGGGCGGGACCATTCTTGGCTGCCGGAGTGGGGCGAGAAGGGCGGTTGGCAGTGAGAGTGCGACGGGGTTGAAAGCCATTGAAGGCCACGCCTTCGCTCTCCGATAAGCGACGCGCTTCTGCGATTTGATCAGCGCGTACACGATCATCAACTGACGGCGTACGGTGCAGGGGTGCGTTCATGTGATTCTCCATTACGTGGGTGAGGTGCGAACTTTCGCAATGGTCGAATTATAGCTCAGTACTTACTTACTTTTACAGGCTTATCTCGCACGCCTCGCGAATTGCCTGCTCGGGGAAATGGCTGATTGCGGCCTCGATCCGCAGTGCTTCGTACTGATGCAGAGCGGCGTGTAAGCTGAATTTCGGATGCGCGCGGGAGGCGATTGCCGAGATTAGGTACTGCTCATAGGCCAGCTGGTCGGGGGCGCCGACGTAGTTCTGGACCTTAAAACGGGCGGACACCGCCCATTGGATTTTGGCCCGCTTTTCCAACTCCCACATGTTGGACACATGCAGTAGCACTTCGTCCTGGGTAGCGAGGTGAGCAGGGCGGGGCGGTTGCTTCCACCCGCGGCCGGCGCACCAGGCCATTGCCTCACGCATGAAAAAGTCGTACCGCATTCCCATATCGTCCACCTTCTGGCGGAGCTTCCAAAACGATTTCACCTCCCGGGCCGCCATCACGTCTTTGCCTTTAAAGGCCGCCATGAAGCGCTTCTTGTGGTCGAAGCACTCGCCCATGAAGTCGCCATATGCCCGATTGAAGTGGTGCGCAAACAGGTACGTCGCCATTGTCGGGTGCATGTTGCGATAGTCGAACCATTTCTTCTCGTATAGTGCCGTATCCAGGCCGAGAAGCTTGCGGTCGATCTTGGCAATGGCCAAAATCTCGCAGCTGCTCCAGTCAAGTTCGGAACCGAAATAGGGGCCGAAGGTTTCCGTCAGCTCGGTTGAGGTTGCTTGGGTCATTGGGTGTGCCTTACCGTTCCCTAAATTACTTCTTTATTTAATGAATTGAAGATATACAGTTATACAGATTGTAGTTATTACTTATAGAAACCTAGTGGCGGCCCCAAGTAACCCCAAGTCGGGAAACGTGCCCACCCTGTTGACAGGACCAATGATAAGTCAGTACTTATATACCGACAAATGCCGTGCAAGAGAAAAAGCCCGCTGTTTAGGCGGGCTTTTGTGTAGTTACTCTGCCGGCATTTCGAATGTCACGGACCACTCCAGCGTGTTGTTCAGCCCGATCAAGCTCGGGTGGAACCAAAAGCCGACTGGCGATTGAACGATGGCGGCCGACGTGAGTTTGGTGCGAACACCGTTAGCGGAGGTCTTCAGCGCGGTGTTTTGCGAATAGCCACGCTTCCATTCGTAGGAGTCCAGCGTTGCGCGATTGAACAGGGTGATCGAGTTCGGCGCATAAACCGTATCTACGAATTGATACTGCGTCATCGCCGCCGAGGCAACCGCAGCAGAAATGGGCTTGAGTTGCCGGATGCTAACTTTCGTGGTATCGGCCGTCATATTCGAGTTGCCAATAGTCACGGCAGTGAACCAGTCATCCGTACCTGCCGGACCGCTGCCTACGATTTCAACAATATCACCAGGCGAAAAGCCAGTATTGTCAGCTGTCGTCAAGTTCTGGAAAGCGCCGGCTGCTGCGGTGATAGTAGTGCTTGGCGCCGCGACGGCATCACTGATGACTTCACCCGAAATGCTCGGAGTCATAAGCCCCACGTAGGGCGCGCCTTGTCGTTTGGTAATTACAGTCATTATGCGTTCTCCATCATGAGTACGGCTTTGAAGTCGGCTTTTGCCTTCGCTTTGCCCAACTCGTTAAAGTGAGTCTTGTCCGCCGCTACCATCGTCGCGGAATTCCAGTCTTTCGCAACGTCCACCAGCGTGAAGCGGCCAGTGGTGGCTGCCAAATTACGAATCCACTGGTTGAACTCGATACAAGTCCAGTCATCGGGCGAAACGCCGGTATTGGTGCCGCGGAAATGAGTCCAGATCCAAGCTTTCGCACCGATGCTGTCGCACAGGTCGAGGGCTTGCAGAATGCGGTTACGCTGGCGATCAAAGCCCACCTTGTTAGGGATGGTCTGGAAATCGTTGTGGCTAAACGACGGGATCAGCACGTCGGTCGGTCGGTAGCCGCGCTTGAGGAACTGGCGGAAATTGGCCATATACTCAATCTCGCGGTGGGTGGACATACCGAGATTTGCCGAGACGTACGGGCGCTCTGGCGTGGACATTTCAGCAATCGCGGCATACATCCAGCCGTAACCTTCCGAGTTGGAATCACCTGGCACCGCAAAAGAGCGCGCCTTCACGCGGAAATCGAACTCGATGCAGAAGCCGGGAATGTAGAACTTGGTGGTCCCTGGCACGGCGGTTGGCACAATGGTGAGGTCTGAAACGAAGTCGCCGGCAGTGCCAAACGTGGTCGAGCCATTGAGGGTCGGACCGCCATTGGTAATTTCCGTTCCGGCTGGCGTGCCGCTGGCCAGATAGCGCACCAACAGACATGGGCCACCGCCGTCCAGTGCCGCAATACTTGGGCAATCGATCCAATCCGATACGCCGATGTCTGGAATCGCTTGGTAGCTACCGGTTGGCCCCCAGGCGCCACGGAATCCATGACTTGGCAGCAAATCGATGGAGTCGGCGCCGCCGAACTTGCCTGCGCGCCAGCCGGCCGGAGCTGCCGCACTTTGCGCAACGTTGAAGGAGTTTCCGCCCTGACGGGGATGGAAAGCGTTGGCAATGGTATCGTTCAGCGGCTGTTCGGTAGGCGCAACTGCAAAGCGAATGCCCAATGCCTCTCGAGGACTGCGGTGGAGTGCCCAAAAGCGAACACGATCAAATGCGGCGGGTGCGCGGATTTTGAAAATAGTGCGGCCAACGGCTTGCCCCTCAACAAGCTGGGCACCAGAGCCTGCAGTTTTGATCAGGCCGCGCGTCGTTACCTTGGCCTTAGCTGCCAATTTCAGTGATGCGGCGCTGGGCAGCTCGTTCAAGAACTTTGCAGTCACGCGTACCTCGGCTGTGTCGCCGGCAGCCCATGCGATCGCTACGCCTTCTACAGCGCGCGCGGAGAGCGTGATGATGCCGGTCGCGGTATCGATGGCGTTGGCCTTCGCCACCTCATACACTCCAGCCAGGGTAGCTGACGTTAGCGTGAGCATGAGGAAGTCGCCGTTAGTCAACGCCGGCAGCTTGGCCGCGTCAGCGACGGACACCTTCATCGACATCGCAGCAGCGCCGATGGCTTCGACCAGGGCAATGCCGGCTGTGCCGTTTCCGAAAATTTGTTGGTTCATGCTTTCCTATCAGTGGTTAAAGAGGGGAGGAGCCGACTGCAGATGCGCCTACAGCAGCGGAAGACTTAGACTGAGGCGCAGGTACCGATGGCGTCACGGAAGCGCCAGGCACCGACGACAAGCTCCAGCCGGATTCGTTTTTGGCAAACATCACCGGAGTGCGTTTAATGCCGTTTTGCGCGGCGACTTTCAGTGGGCTTTGCATGCCTTCCGTGAATGCGCCGTTGTCGAGCTGTAGGCGGTACAGCGAGATATTTCCGCCGCCGTCGTCAGCCGGCGCTGCGAAAGTTACCTGGACGAAGCCGTCACCGGCAGTGACTGCAGTAATGGTTGGGCTGCCAGGAATGCCAGGTACCGTGTCGTCAACTTTCAGCAGTGGGGTTGGGTTTTCGGGAATAAAAGTGAGCCGCTTTCCGATGTCTGCCTTCGCGCGGGTGTACTGCAAATTCGTCACCAGTGCGATGCCGTCACGCTTCCAAGTCCCTACAGTCCAAGCCCAGCCCTCGCCAGGCGCAGCCGTCAGAACGCTGCCGACGCTATTGCCGCCACTCACCACCACTTGCGGCGCAACGCCGCCAGCGCCTGCTTTAGTGACGACGGAGTTGATTTTGAGAGCGCCCATTAATTCCCCATGTAGACGATGGCACTTGGAGTAGGGCCGGATTGAGCGATGACGGTTGCGCGAATGAAACGCATGGGGATTACCAGCAGGCCGGTATCCAGCTCCTGACCGACAGTATCCAGGTCAAAGGTGCAAACCTCCTGCCAGCCATTAGTGCCGTCCATACTCATTTCGACCTTTACGGTGATAGCCGTGCCGGACTGCAAGACGGCGACAAATTTTTGGTGAGAGTCGAATGACTCGATGGTGTCGTCCGGTCCGACCTGGCTTCGATGTAGCAGCACCCGGGGGTTCTTGATAATCATCTAACTTCCAAAAATAAAAGATTAGGAATAATAAGTCAGTACTTACTTATTCTCAAGGGTAAAATTTTATTGACCGGCATCTGCTTGCTTGCGCAGATATGCCATGACTTCGTCGACCAGCAAATTGTGGCGGGCAATCACCGCGCGGCATGTTTTTGTCAGCGCCAAGTCAATCTGCACCATGGCTGGCAGGTCGATGTTTGTAGCGTCGTCGTCGGCAGCTTTTGGATCGAGCGCGATCTCAGGCAGCGGATCACTCTTGCGCAGTGTCTCCGCTGGGATCGACCACGAGACGGCCGGTGCGCGCTGCGTTGAGCAGCCGAACAGTCCCAGCATCAAGAACAAGGCCAGAATGGCTTCGATCAAGAGGAGATAAGGGCGCTTCAGGGGCGGTGTTTTCATTTAATGGCGCGATGGGTTTGAGAAGGTACTTTGCGGTCCGTTTGGCGGCCGCCACCCGCAGTTGATCGATGCGCGTGCTGTCGGAAGAAATTTGAGCGCCGAGCGACACGCTTGCTTCGGCCGCCCTCACGATCCCGACAGAAGTCTCGCGGCGAGCGTCGATGCTGGCGGCGGAACTTGACGCATGGTCAAGCTTCACTTTGGCCCAGTAGCCGCCTATACAGCCGAGCGAGACACCGAGAAGGGCTGCGACAGCAACCGCCCGGGTGCTCACTTGTTCTCCAGCGAGGTAGAGGTGAAGAAGCGCAGCAAGATGTTGACCAGCACCGTCGCAACGCCAACAGTCTTGTACATGTTCTCCGGAAGAAATTCGTGCAACTGCGGCAGGGCGGAGTTGATCATGTCGAACAGGGGCAGCAGCCCGAGAAGGGTAGCGTTTATCCAGATGGTGCGCGAGCGCCAGGCGTTGCGTAATTTGTCCAGCATGGTTTCCTTTCATTGGGCGGCTGCCGGCCGCAAGTCGTTACGAAATGCCTTTGGTGTAAGTGACGCCACCAGGCTTAAACCAGGCGGTGAGTACCTCGCGGCGCGGCGCTCCTTCGGACAAACCGACGTGGACCCAAGTGCCCTCGTAAATAAGCTGATCGAAGGCAATGCTGGATTTGGCAATTGTCTTGGCCAGGTCTCTTGCGGCGATTCCGGTCACATTGATATCTGCCGCCAGGCCTTTCAGGTGGGCGCTGCTGCGTGAGCCGCCGGCCGCAATGTTCAGAGCCGGCGAGCGGTAGCCGCTGGACACGGTCACAGGGCGACTAACCAGAGCGCGAACCAGTTCCAGGGTTTCGGCGACGCGACGCAGGTTGGGGACGATTGCGGCACCTGGAGTGTTGTCGATGCCGCGGCGCGCGGCGATCTGGGAGTCGATCAGTTCGGCCAGGCTGAAGTGTTGAGTCAGGTTCATGATCAGCCTTATGCGAAGCGCTGGATGATTTGGGAACCCAGGAAAAGTACGCCGCCGCCCACTACGGCCCACATCACTTTGACGGTCTTGGTGGCGCCGTCAACGGTCGCGTTCGCACGTACTTGCTCCAGCTCGATGGCGGACATTTTCGCCTCAAGCTTTTCCAGGCGGGTGTCGATCTTTTCTACGGACTGGTGCATGGCCAAGTTGCGCTCTTCCAAGATGGAGAGCTTGGTCAGTGCATTGGCAATCTGACCCATCGTGGCGCGCATCCCGCGCATATCGGCGCGCAGCTCTTCCATTTGCTTTTCGAAGACGGTTTGGTTCGGCGGCATTGAAAATCCTCAGTAATCATTCAAGTCGATCCTTCGTCATTCGCTCGCAAAGGGAATTGGCCGGAATTCTAACATAAGTCAGTACCGACTTATGTTGGGGCGCGAGAAAAATGTGATTAGTTCGCCGAGACGCTGACTTTGGGGCGTGGCCAACCGCCCTCTAAAGTTAGAAAAGTGGATAAACCGGTCGTTGGTTCACGTAGCGTTCACCAGTCCAACCCCCTGGAGATTCCGGCGTGTTATTTCGCACCATCACGAGGTTGTTCAGAATCGCCGCCATATTGTGCATTACGTAATTTTCCATGCCTACTAGCGAATTGAATTGAGCTGTCGTCACATCTTGGGCGCAGACTGCCATGTACATGGCGCCCGCTTCTGAGACGTCCATCACGTACGCACCATATTCTTGGATTGCGCGCGCGAGCGTCATAGCCTCTTGCGACTTCAGTGCCGGCTTGTAGGTAAAGATGCTACTTACATCCACCCAGGGAGGGATGGTCCACAGGGAACCCATAGGAATGGTGTTTGTGTATTCAGTGTATGCGCCGTCCACTGTGGTCGCCGGCCATACCCTTGATCCACTACGCGAAAGCGCCGCGAGCATGGTCACACTAATCGTGCAACCGGCCCCGGTCGATGTGCTGTCCGCCTTAGTTGCGCTTGCCCCAACAATATCCCCCGAGCCATTGGCCGGATACATGCCGGTATTGGTAGGCCATACCGCGAGCACCGCGCCGCTGTCGGGGCTGACCTTGGTGACGGTCACTTCTGCCTTGCGGGTAGCGGCACCTCCTTGCAGAACCAACACTTCGCCCAGACGGTATCCGCTCCCGCCATTTACGACCACCGGGCGCTGATTAATCAGCTGCGAGACAGTGCGACTTTTGGGACTCTTGAGTTTGGATACGTCCAAGATCAGCACGATTGCATGGTCAATTTTGCCCGCAGTCAGCTCCCATCCCCGCACCAGCCCGCCAATTAGAGGCACCCCGGCACCGCGAACGCCAACCGACGAACCACTATCGCCAAGATTTTCCCGCTCATGCACCCGGACAGCGCCATAGCCGTAGAGATCGTGACACGTCATATTGCCTACCGAGTGTTCTTTCGTGTCCGGGTTGTAGATGTAGTTGATACCTTCGACGTACCAGCGGCCATCTGGAGTGATCACCCCGATGTTTTTGTCGCCGCCTGCGCTGGCCGCAGTGATGCCGACGGGTGTATTCATCCATAGGCTGCCTCCGTTGTAATAATCGGTCGACTTGAAGGGCCAGTAGTTGTTCGGATCTGAGCGAGAGGTGTAGTTCCACTTCTGCATAGGGTCCGTACTTTTCGCCTTGTAGAAGAAAACGGAATTGCCGGCCCATGCCTCGAAGCCTTCGGGCAGGGATCGCATTGCGGCAGTTTCAGGGTCCGATGCGGTTTGCAAGTTGCCAGGTGGCCCATTGTAACGAACGAGCGGGATGTTCCAGAACGACTCGTTGTTGAAGGGGCGCTCGGCTGGGTCAACATAGTTCGACACGCTGCGACGCGGGTTTGGCGAAAGTGCGTGGATCTCCGCGCTCATGAAGTCGGCCTTCACATAGCGGCCTTTCGAGAGCTGCGATCCATCGGTAAACTGAGCCAATAGACGAACGGTGTTCGTTACCGTGCGGCTAAGGTCTCGAATAGATCCGCCCGAGGCGAACGTCATAGGACTCGTGGAGCCGATATCTTGAATCTTCGCTGCGTTGTAATCCATCGCGGTCATGCGAATGCGGCCAACGAATTCGGTCGCCGTCGCCCCTGGCGAAACTTGCATCAATTGGGGCGAAACGATGGATGCGCCAGGCATGATGCCGAACTCGGCGCGAATTTGCGCAGAGCCGAAACCCATTGGCGCCACCACTCGAAACTCAAATTCCACATACTCGCCGTTAAAAATCAATCCTGCGGGCAACTCAATGCGCGTCAGTTCGGAGATATTGGTGTCCCGATCTCGGCACCAGCTGTACGTCGCCACCGACGCCATAACTCGCGTACCGGTATGCGCGGCGTAACGAGTAATGCCCGAACTGGTGCGAATGCGCTTCATCTGCATGCCGTCGAAAGTGATGGTAGGTCCATACGCCTTGGTCGGGATGAAACTGCGTACGAAGTCAGGAGAGTTCACAAACTCGATTTCAGGAGTGGCTGGGACTTGGAGGTGTTGGCTCATGCGATTGTAGGCGTAGGGCGATTGGTGATCGTGCCCATGAAATCACGGGTCACAAGAGATTGCGTAACGGTTCTTACCGGGGATCCTTCGTACGTGATGGTGTAGGCGTCGACAGCGCCCGGGAACGCCACGCTATACACGGAAGCCGTATATGTTCCACCCTTGCCATCGGGCCATTGAACTCGACCACCGGCGCGAGCGCCTTCAGTGTTAAATGTCGTCGTTCCGACAAAAGTCACCAAGTCACTGTTGAAGATCAGCCAGGGGGCAGTTCCCTCCGACAGCTGCGCATTTGCGTTCATTTTTCCAGCCAACGCAGCAGCAAGTGGGGCGTTTGTTAATGGCAGGTCGAAGGTCAGCAAGTCGGTAAGTTCGGCGAAGCTCGAGGCGCCGCCACCACCGCCCCCGCCTTCGCCAGGAGTAAGCGACCTGATCATCTGCTGCAGGCGATACATCGCAGCGGTAAAAACTGCGGCGGTGCCGACATCGCCCTGCGCAATGGTGGGCAGCATGTCTGGATAGGTGAAATCGGTGGCGAACACGCCGCGCGCCGCTGCCGAGGTCGCTCCCAGGTAAATGCCAGTCAGATACACGGAAGTGACCTGACCGTTAAATGTGGCGTCGGCCGCGACGGTGTATGGAACCAGGTCGCTTTCGACCATGAAGATGCTGTTGCGCTTAATGCGGAGCGTCTGGTCGCCTGGCAAAGTAACGATCTGCTGACCGTTAGTGACGGAACAAAGCTGCTTAATCTGGGCCATGGCGCTTTAACGTAAAAAGATCAGGCGAGTCTAACATAAATAAGTACTGACTTACAATTTTAGGCGTGTTCCGAGGCACGCGGATCAGCTTGCTCCTTGGGGAACCTGCGCTTGACCTCCTCGATCGCTTCGAGGTACGTATCAAGTTTGCTTGAGTCGCCCTTCGACTGCCAGTACAGTGCATCTGCGAAATCAGCCAAGGGAGGATAGGCCGCGCGTCGCATGGCGTTGACGTCGGCAGTGTGCGTAATCTTCATTTTTTCACCACATTGAATTCTGCATCGAGATAGGGGAATGCTTCGACACGCACCGCGTAGGTGGCCGGATAGGTGAACTCCAACTCGACCACATCATCGGTGCACGCGTGGGCGTTGCCATCTATATGGATCGTGCATGGCACTGGAAGGTGGGTCAGGGTACCGGCAATCAGCCTGGTGTCCTGCGCTGGGCGCGGCGTTACGGCGCCGTCGACCACGTAGTCGGTGTTTAGGTTGGCTACCCCAGCTATCACGGTCCCGCCATTCACATGCTGAAGCTCCAGCATGTCCTCCGGGATCGTGCCGGTTTGAATAATTCGACCTTCATGGTCGTGGATCAGGTAGCTAATCATCGGCGCGTCTCGATAAGTGCGGCATTAGTTTGAATCTCAACGCCATCCAGGTTTCGGTTAGTGTAGAAGGTGTAGGTATGCACTCCGGGCGGCGGAGTGTCGATGAATACCGGCGTAGCCGTCATTCGCGCCGGCCAAGTGCCGCTGTCGTTGTTCCCGCTCGCGATTCCGTTGGCAGTGGCGGTGGCCAGCAGAATCCCATCCCGGAAAATCTCGACAACGAGCTGCACTTGAAACGCGCCATACACGGCGCCATTCCCGCATGCCCAAATCGCCACTGGTACACCGAGGAAGTTCATCGTGATGGAGCACGACCGGCCGCCGGCGGCCGATGCCGCCGCCGTTACGGCGTTGCCGGCAATCTGGAGCGTGTCCACCTGGGCGGCGCCGATCTTGGCGCGCGTAATGGCCGCATCAGCAATTTGCGCGCTGTTGATCGACGCATCGCCAATCAGTGCGCTAGAAATGATGACGCGTGGCAGCCCATTGACGGCGCCGATCGTGAACGGCTTCGCGGCCTGGTAGCCAGGCATGACGACCGCAAATACATCCGCGCGAATAAGGAACTCAGAAAGCGGCACGCCGTTGACGGTGGTCGAGGCCAGGCCGAACCCAGAGATATAACCGTTGTTGTCGATCTTGACGGTGTACTGGCCCTGCAAGCCCTGCAGCGCGGAGGCGTGACTGGACAGGTACTGCTCGACCGTCACGCCTCCCATGCCGGCGCCGTTCAGCCGTGACGTCACTTGATTGACCTGCTGCGCCACCGCATTGTTCGTTTCAGCCTTGGAGTAGGCGTACGATTGGACGTAGGCGGCCGAGGCGCTGTCGCCCAAAGCAAACTCGCTGCGTAGCGTGCTGTAGACCTGATTAATCGAATAATCCGAGGTTGCCTGGCTGTAGCTGTAGTTTTGGATCCAGCTTTGGATGTCGCCGTTGTACTTAGCCAATTGCTCGTTACGTTGCGAGGTTTCGGCAGCGATCGCATCGGATCGTGCTTTTGCTTCGTTGAGAACGGCCGAATTCACGTCGGCAATTTTCGAGGCGATAGAATTATTGACCGTCGCGAAAGCGCCGTCGACCGTCGATTTTGAGTACCCATAGGACTGAACATATGCCGAAGTCGCCGCGTCACCCATGGCAAATTCACTTCTGAGCGTATTGTATGCCTCGTTGATGGACGAGTTGCTGTCGGCCTTACTGTACGTGTAAGACTGGACGTAGGAGCGAATGGCGGAGTCGAACTCGGCGATTTGCAGGTTTCGCTGACTTGCCTCGGCAAGGTCGGCCTTGGCCAGCGCCGTCTGTTCGTTCCGGATAACCGAAAGACTGTCGCCCATCGCTGCACTGAGGCTCTGCACCGAGTTTGCCACGCGTGTATCGCCGTCAGTAATAAGCTGCTGAGTGGCCTTGATTTCGGTCCCCCGAGCACGCGCCTCCTCCAGCAAGGCAGCGACCCGCGCCTTGCTTTCGGCGTCCACGCGCGCAGCTACCGAGCCGACGACTGTGGCCGGCGCATCGATCAAATTGATGCGGTCCTGCAGCACAGGCATCAACTGCGAATCCTTCAGTACGCCGTCCGCAATGGCGCTTACATCTAAGAACGTGGTTCGGAATTTGATCACGGAGCTTGGCTTCAGTTCCGTCATACCAAAAGCGTCGTACGGTGCCACCCGAACGAAATACGAGGTGTCGAACTTGAGCTTCGGAATCAAGATAGCCGTATCCGGGCCGGAGTAGACTGGCGAGATCTTGGTCAGGTCTGCCAGCTCATCCTCTTTCAGCGACAGGTACACAGCCGCGCCTGCAAAGTCAGGATCTCCCGAGTGGGTGTAGCTCAGGGTTGCGCTCTCAAAGGTCGTCGTGATAGAGGTTCTGAGGACAGTTGGCGGTGCGTTATAGGCATCGAGAAGGGCCGGCTTGCCCAAGTTGTTGAACCTGTCGCGCATTCGCACTTCAAAGATCAGGTGCCTGGTCACTCCATCGGCGAAGTTCTTGTCGTAAATATAGGTGTACGAATTATCCGTGGTGTATTCGGTTCGGCGCAGGGTCGCGTGATCCTTGTCATAGACGCGAATCTCGTAATCCTTAAACTGCGGATCGAGCGCGCCGGCGTCAGCGCCGACCGGTTCGCTGCCGAATTCGTAGGAGTGCGTAGTCGAATTATAGCGCCAGGAGATTTTGCAGTCCCGGCCGGCCCATGCGAAACCGACGCCGGTTACATCACCGACTTCGATGTTTTGCACTTCACCCAAGACCGTGTAGGTTGCGGTCGGAGCGTTCTCGTAGGCGCTTCGTTTCCCGAAGATATCGTATGCGACAACGCGCACGACCAGGCGATCGCCGCGCTTGGCGGTTATCACGGAGGACGTCCGGTTCTTTGCCTGGTCTACGATCTCCGCTGGTCCATCGTTGCGCTGGACGTACACGTCTGCGCCTGCGTACATGCCGGCAATCGGTGCGGCCCATGAGGCGACGACACTGACCGCAATGGTTTCGCCGGAGATGTAGGATTCTTCGTAAGTAGTGAGCGATCGGACTGGACCGATGATCGCGTCCTGCGGCGGCACGGTCGGCGTGCTGCTGCCGTAGCGGTCGAAATCATAGACCTCAGCCTTGTACTCCAATGCGGAGATATCACGCTTGTACTCGTGGCTGCCAGTAATCGAACGAATGCGGAACGGCTTCTTGACCTTCTCCGCCTCGCCAAACATGAAGTTGACGAACTGGCTCGGCGCGCCGGACATTGGCGTTTGCAGCTGCAGTGTCGAAGAGGAGCCTGGTACGTTGATGACGTTGAATTCCTCAACTACGTCAGTGTCGTAAAGCTCGTACGTGGCCCCAGGCATGATGCCGGCAGCGTCATCGACCACCACGCCGTAGCCGTTATTCTGGGCGAATTTTGCCGACACGCGGAGATCACGGCCGTTGATTTGCAGGCGCTTGACCGAGTCGCCTCGGAAGTCTTGCAGAAAGATCGAGGTGCCGGCGACGTTGTACACCACGCCGCGCGCGCGTAGCACTTTGTCCCGCATGACCAGGAGCTTGTATTGCTTGCCCTTTTCCATCGTGACTTCGCGGTCGAGCTGAATCCTAGAGGCGGTCGACCCCGCATCGAGGCGGCCGGCCTGCGCCCAGTCCGTCATGTCAGTTTGGACGTAGATCAGGTCGCCGACCGAGCAGGCGACAGCTTCCAGAGGGGCGGAGAAATTGATCGTCTTGAGGATGTAGCGGTTCAGGTTCAGCTGGAACTGCGCTTCCTTATAGGCCGTCTCGTGGTCGGTAACGCCGTACAGCGTGATCGCGGACGTGCGCTGCTTGGCGCCGGCCGTGAGCGCTGCCGGGTCGTACACTTTGATCGTACGCTGCTTATAGCTATTGGTCTTGTCGTAGAACGTGACGTCAATCTCGTTGGCGCGATCGTTCGTGGCCAGCCATGTTTCCTGGTAGCTGTCCTCTATCATGTTGGCCACCGAGAACATCATCACCGGGTCCGAAGGGCGCTCAGTCACAACCGTGTAGCGCGTGCCGACGTTGACAAGCTGAGAGTGGCCCACGCGCAGCACGAGCTGAGAGGCATCCCAGACGTTCATTTCCGTGTCGATCGGGCCATTCCACTGCAGGTTTTTCTCGTCGCAGTACTTTGCCCAGTTCTGGAATGCCGGGAAGTCGAGGCGTGAGGTGGCCATCGCGCCACCATAGCGGCGATGCGTGAGCATATCCCAGATAATCCATGCTGGATTTTTCGAGGCGGCGGGGTACCACTGGTCTTCGGTCGCAAACGTGCCAGGGCGGCCGAAGACATTGATGACCCGGCCGCCATTGAGGAAAGTTACCTTCGGCATGCCAGAGATTTGATCCGACAGTTTGATCTTCAACGCCACAAGGGCGGTGTTTGGATAGATCAGAGTATCGAGAGTGATCTCATTGATGTCGCTCAAATAAATGTCGTCGATGATCGTCTGGTCGTCCGATTTCGGGGTATTGCGGCGCACCCGAACTTCATATTTTCCGGAGTCGAGCGTCACCGTATTGAACGAGCGGCGCACTGCAGCGCGCTTATGGGCTGTCATGCTTGTGCCGACGCGATAAACCGGGACGCGATTAACGTATTGGACGCCGTCAGGTGTTTGAATTGGCGTAGGGGAGGATTGGCTCAGGAACTGCCCCGCAGACGTAGCTTTTCCAATAGCTACGCCCCACACATCCACCCATGATAGCTCCGGCGCATCCGTGTAGACGATTCTTCCGTCGGCATCGTAGCGGTACGCGCGGCCCGTCGCGCTGTCGTAGAACTCGCCGGTCTTTCTTACAACCGAGCCAGTTACTTCTTCCCAATCGATGATTTCCGCAGCCGAAGCGATGTCTTTAAACTCGTCCGTGGAGCCTGCGGGCCGAATTTGAATTTGCAGGTCGACCGTGTACCGATTGGCCTCACCGGACTTCGAATCAATCTTACATAAGCCTTGTGGCGCGACGAAGTCGAAGCGCAACTGATCGACCGCCGTCGAGGTGGTGCTATAGAACCAGTCAGCTCCAATCTTTTGGTTCTTGCTGTCGGCAACTACGTTGTCCTTGAACCATGGAATAGGAGCCTGCGTCGACAGACCCAGGCGGGTTTGCACTTCGACGTTCTTGTAATCGACAAGCGGATTGTCATTGATCTCGATGTCCGTAAGGGAAGCGACCGGCCCCTCGCCCGCCGACAAGAGCATGTACAGCGTCTGGTTGTCGTCGGCGTCATTCTCGGTGTGCATTCCCAGGACGTTGCCGGCCATGCGGAACTCGCCATAGCAGATCGGTACTGGAATGCCTTCGAGGGAAGTATTTTTAGCGCCGTCGGCACCGTAGGTGGCGCTGGAAGCTTCGCTTCGATTTGGGGTTGGCTTGCTTGGGGCCAGGGCAGCATTTACGAGCATCGCGCCTGCGATGGAGATACCGGCCTGGATAATGGCGCCACCGACGGTGAGTGCGGTACCGGTCAGACCCATCGCGCCAGCAATGGCGAGGCCAGCACCAGCGGTAACGACCGCAATCGCAATCATCGCCACGATTGTGAGGATGCCTTTGGCACCGCCGCCCCCGGTTGGCACAGGGCAGACGACCAGGTTGTCTGTCCGATCGAGGTAAGTTACTCGGAACTGATCGCGAGGGATGATCTTGCCGTTGATCGAAATGACACTCTCGGCCGCGGCCGGCGCCGGGAAATACGCAGCTAGCGACTTGCGCGCGCGCCACGTCAGCTCTTCACGCACAAATTCTCGAGCGTTGAATGGATTGGTGATGCGAATCACCGGGATCATGACGGGCGTTACCGTCGCGCGTCGCTTGACCTTCGCAACCGGAGCCGGCTTGGCGTTCTTGCGTGGCTTTTTTACTTTATCCGACATGCTTATAGAATCCTACGATGCGTTGTTTCCAAGAGTCCACCGTCACGATCGTCACGCCATGGGATTGCTCCCACGCGTGGATCATTCGGTGCTGATCAATCATGTAACCGACATGCGCGATATGCCGGCCGATACGCATCAGCACCACCGCGCCAGGCCCCGGCGCAATCTCCTCCCACTGAGGCATCGTCACGCCCATCATTGAAGCGACCATCGCCTGGTTGTCAGCAAAGCCAAAGTCCGGGAGCGAGTAACCATTGCGTCGGCTCATTTCCATCACCAGGCCATAACAGTCGAGCTTGTCCGGCCCGCGGCCACCGTATTCGAACGGAATGCCAACCAGGTCTGCGCCTCTATCCATAGCTGACGTCGCGTGCGTTAATGCCAGGGAAGGCGCCAAAGTGGACAACGTTCTGATGGACGGCGCAGCCATTTGCACCCTTGAGGGAAAGATCACAGGAGGGCAGGGCGCCTGTGTACCCGCACTCCTCGCCCTTGTAGCGCCACTGGCAGTAATCCTTGGTCTGCCGACGGCGGGGGAAGGCCTTGGTGATGTTGTTCTCGGCGCCGAGCGTGAAGTTGCAGGTATAGCTGCCACTGTCGGAGCTGACCACTTCAAAATATTCGATAATCTCTGGCGGGTTGGCCAAGTTGTCCGCGTTGACCACCATGATGCCCACCATAAAGCCAACGCCGCCGCCATAGTCCTGCATGTAGCGTTGAACGGCGCCGCTGTAGTCCGGGATGCTCAGCTTGATCGATTGCTGGTTGCCGGCCTCTTCCTTCAGCTCGATGTCTAGTGGTGCTGGCAGATACTCGTGGCCGTTGAACTGGATCGGATCGCTGTTGCGAACCAGGTGGAGGGTTTCTACCAGAGCTGACGTCTCCGGGTTGACGACGTCGATGTCAATACAAATAAGCCAAGGCGTATCTGAAGAGATCCGATTTTTCTCGACTACGCTGGCTACAGATAGGGATTTGCTCATAATCGACCATTATACGTAAGTCAGTGCTGACTTACAAATGGCACGTGGCTTGACCTTTTGGCAAGGGAGGGCCGATAAAAATTGAATCGGCGGCGTGACAGGCCCGTTTTAACAAAAAAAATTATGAAAAGTTACAATTTACGCATTTTCCGGAATGGCAACCTGATAGAGTTCATTCGTATTAATGCTCGGCGCACATTCTTGACTATTTCTCAACGGACATGAAGGATTGTCATGCTAAAAAGTTTACCTACCCTCATCCTCACCTCAGCACTATGCTTATCTGCGCAGGCGGCTCACTATCCATTCCAGCCCACTACAGTCGCTGATTATTCCAATACCGATGCAAGAGATGTGAGTACAAAAAGGCTTCGGCTGGCAATCTCTACCGAAGGGCTTAAACCCGACCAAGATGTCAAGATCGGAGACTTGATATTTTGCTCTTCAACCGCTTGCTTCAGACCATCGCCTAAAAGCTATGTCACTATTCACTCTACTTTAGAAGGTCGGGCAACGATCCTCTTTGATTCTTCTGTTCCTTATGGGGAAATCAAGTCGATTTATTTTGGTGAAACTCCGGGGCAAAAGACGGTTAGTGGCCAGGTAAGTCTCAAGGCTCCGCTTGTTCTCGGAAAAGACGTTCAGGGAGCGGATATTTTAGTAGTGTTGAAGAAAAAAATTAGCACTGGTAAAGTTGTATATTTTCCTCAACAAGCCGTTTCGTCATATTTGGATAATGAGGCAGAGGTCGTATATTACGATCCCGCCTCCGCCGCGTCAGTTCAGCTTCCGCTTGGGGTTAATTTGAGAATCCCTGCTGGAGCTACCGAAAATGCTCAGATTTTTAGCGTCGCTGTGCGTAACGTGGGTAATGCTTACCCAAGTATAGACATTTTTCCTTATATTGAAACAAAAAAGGAATTCTCCGTCACGTCCGAAGTGATGGCGAGGGGTAAGTCCGCGACAATTGTTCCGCAGACCCCGGAACCTACGAGTGGAGTGACTCGATCGTCCGTTTCATCAGATTCATCGGGAACGGTAACGAAAAAGTTCACTAAAACTGGATTGCTGAAAATTTCACGATTAGATCGTGAAGGGGATGCAAACTCGTTAAACGCCTCATCTAACGCAGTCGTAGTCAATCAATGTTGGGAAACTTTGTCAAATCCGGCAAACCAGAACACCATTGAAAGCTACCTCCAGCAAACCGGTTTTCTCAACGTGAACTGGTGTGAGAATACTGCCCCATTTGTGCATATCGGCATTATTAATACTATGGGGGTACAGGCTTCTGCAGGGCTGGCTTACTCTGCCAAGTATCCCGAAGTAATGAACTTAAAGACTATATCGGAACTAAATTCTTTGAGTAAATCTGCGATTACTGTTAATGGATTTTATTGGGCTGGAGACGAAGGCACCGGCCCCAATCAAACTGGCAGGCCATCAGGTTATGCAAAATTCGGCAATGAGATGATAGGTGTTAATTATACATCGGGCGTCTCTCAAGGAAATAAACGAGTATTGGCTACGGTTAATAATAATTATCGCGGCAAGTGGCTTGACTATGATAAAATTTATAATTTCTTGCCTGATACATTTGTCATTAGCTCTTCGACATCAATTCGTAAAGATGGCGTTTGTACTACCGATACTTTGAAAAATCGCTGGTCTGCTTTAGGTGAGAAAGACGGTCGCTACGTAGTAATTTCATCAACATCGGATGGTGAAACGAGCGCTTATGATTTGTGTACCATTTTTAGCCTGTTAAAAATCGATAACGCGATTCGCCTCGATGGCGGTCCAAGCACCGGAATGACGTTCGGCTCAACTTTAGTTAATCCATTAACAGGGTGGGCTAGACTAAAATATGGAAGTCAGAGGCATATTGCATATTCTGTAAAGTTTTGGAAGTAATAGTTCCGGCAGATAGCCACGTAAGCAGCCTCGTCGGCTGCTGAGGTGGCGGGGCGCATCGGAGTGCTATAAGTTAAGTTCGCGGTAATGCTATGCCTGTTCTAGCGTCAGGGACACGTCCCAGAGCCTTGCCATGCCCATGCCGGTATATTTGAATTTAATTTTCTCGGCAAATCGGACCTTGTAGGTGGCCTTCTGGACTGGGTCCGTCCAATCGAAAATCATGCTTCCGCCTCGCACCAGTTCGTAGAAGGCCTCAAGGCGCGCGCGATCGGGTTCCGAAATGCCGGTATAGCCGGTGGTAAAAGTCTTGCGCGGCTTCCGGGTGTGGCGTGCGCGTGAGACGACGTAGCCGCCCTCCATTTTGCTTTTCATGGCGGGGTCTTCCAGCTCGACGCCGTAGTATTTGGAGTCCTGCTCTTTGTCCATTTTAGGGAATACCGGGTCGGTCATTTCACTGCGTCCTTTAATCCACTGCGGAAGCTGCCTGGGGATGCCGCCGCCGTCAGTACTGTGTCGAGAATGTACTGCTTGCCATCGAAGCGCATGTTGCCCTGATCGGCATTCATGTTCTGGCCGCTCTGATTGATTACGTTGACCACCACTGAAGGTGCCGCACCGCCGCCACCGCCGGAAACAGTCACCGGGATGGTCCGGCCATCGGGGAGGGGCACATAGGCCTCGTTCATCGAGCCTTCGCCGTAGACCGCCACCTGCGGGCTGGTGGCCACGCCGCCGTTGGCGTATTTGCGAAGCTCCATCGCGCCAAGGCTGGTCATGATGCCGCCGTTGGCAAAAAGCTCATTTGATGGGGCCGTACCTCCTCCGCCGCCGTACGCGCTGCCGATGGCGCTGCCGACCGCGCCCATCCAGCCCATCCCGCTGCTGGCCCCGGTAGAGGCAGCCGCCATGGACATCGCTTGAGCCATCGCCTGTACAGAGAACACGGCGTTGTTGATAGCCACGCTAAACATGCTGGTGGCCGTCGCGGCCGCGCTGTCAGCCGACGTCTTCGTTGCGATAGCCGCAGCCTCCGCTGCTTCGGCGCCGGACTTGGTTGCGCTTCCGGCTTGGCCGAACACATTCTGTTTGACCCAGTCGCCGCCGGCGTTGGCAAGCTCCTTAAGCGGGTTGGCGAGCGTCTCTTTCAGCTTTGCGTTGGCGATGTCCATCAGGATGTTCTTGATGAAGTCGCTTACCGCCAGGCGGCCCGTTTGCAGCGAACTGGTCAGCATCGACACAAACCCGTTGGCCGCACTTGCCCCCGCGTCGTCGACCGCTTTGTTGACGTCCGCCCACTGTCGGGTCATCTGCGCTGCAGCAGATTCGGTGGCGCGCACCTCTTGCTCAGCACGAATGCGGCGGCGCTCGCCGTACTGAATGTCGAGCTGGTCGCGCGCGTCCTGGGCGTCCGCGTTGATCTGCTTGATCTTCGCCTCGCTGTTGGCGATCCCCTTGGCGGCCTCTACCGCCGCAGCGCGCGTGCGCTCCATGTTGTTGACGCGGGTCTGGTAGATCCGGTCTTCGGCGTCACTTTCGGCCTGAATGCGGCGGGCAATACGGGTGCGCTCGTTTGGCTCCAGATCGGCCGAGTCGGCTTTGTTCTTGTCCACGTAACCCGCCCCGAAACTTGCAGCGTCAGCGCGCGCCTGGTTGAACAGGGCGGCGGTTTTTGCCGCTTCGAACTGCGCGAATTTCTCCGTACCGGCGCCGATTCGCTGTTCAAGGCGCTCCAGTTCGCGCGCCAGGGCGCGGAAGGAGTCGGTTTGCTTTGCCGCGCCCTCGCCGGCGAAGCGCTCCATTGCCATATTTGCGTCGAGACCGGTGGCCGCCACACGCTCGTTCGTGAACTCGAGCGCCTTCAGCTGCTCAGCCAGCAGCATTCTTTGGTAAGTGCGTTCTTTGAGCAGAACGATCTCTGGGTCGTCCGCGGTAGGATTTTTCTTTACGTCCCGGTCGGGCGAGAGGTTGCCGGCTTTGCGCTCACCTTCCACCAGGGCTGCGGCCTGTGCGCGCAGCGACTCAAGAGTCTCCCCACCCTCTACGATCGACTTCATCTTCTCGGTGGCGGCGTCGATCTTGCCTTTCTCAGTCTCCAGCGCCTCGGTTAGCGGGTCACGCACGCGGCGCGGCGTCTGATCACGAGGCGTGCGGAAGAGTCCGTCCGTGTCGGTGGTTTCAGTGCCCTCGTCACCCTTGGGGCCTTTACGAACTTTGAGACCTTTGAGTGCAGCGTCTGCCTTGGCTTTGGCGTCGGCCTGGTCCTTTGCTTCCTTCTGAGCGCGCGCGGCATTCCGGACGCCCTCGGCGTCTATCAAGGCATCGAGCGCGTCCTGACGCTTCTTGATTGCCATCTTCAGATCCGCAATTTCTTGGTCGGCGCCGGCCGTGCGACTACGGGCCGCGCCTTCCGTTCCGGCACGGGCACTTTTCTCCGCTCCAGCAAAGGTCGTCCGATCAATCTGCTTTTGCCCTAACTGAGCGCGCAACTTCGCGATTTCGGCAGTCTCATCTTGAATGACGACCGCATTCTCGCCTTTCTTAATCGTGGTCGTTTCGTCCTTCATTCGTTTGAGCGAAGACTGGACTGCGCCAGCGGAATCCTCGGACGCCTTTTTAGATTTTTTCGCTGCCTCGCTTGCGGCCGTGCCGAACATGCTCCAGGCGACCGTTGCCAGCGTCAGCGCAGTGATGATCAGGCCGATCGGTCCACCAGTCATGCTCAGTACGCCATTCATCACGCGCGCTGTGCGCGTCGTGGCGGCTTGCGCGGTCGAAAGGGCAGTCTGGGCCGTGGTATTGGCTGCTGCGGCCGTGGCGGCCCGCTGCTGGGCCGGCAGGAGGGTGTTCGTCACCGCGCTCAAGCGTGCCATGCCGGTGCTGTTCGCTACCGTGGCCTGGGCGGCGCGCAATTGCATCTGGGCGTAGTCGTTATGCGCTGCGGCGCTGCGGGCTGTCGCCTGCAGGTTGTCCATTGCCGCCGCAGTCACGCGGGCGGTAGATCCGGCCAGGGTGCCGCCAGTCGTGCTGGCGCGACCGCCCGCGGCAGCAAGCGCACTCAGACCGTTCGACAGGTTGCCGACGACCCCGAACATTCCGGTCATGCCCTTGAAGCCGAGCACGACCATCGCGCCGGCTGCGCTGATTGCCAGCAGCTTCGTGGCCATAGGGTTGTTCTGGCCAAATTCGCGTGTCGCATCGACGATGCTGGTGATGGTTTCCAGTAGGGGGCGCAGCACTGGGATGAGAGTGTCGCCAACCACAACGCCCAATTTGGAGAGCGCTGCTTTGGTGGTATCAACCTCTACGCCCCAGGACTTCATCGCATCTTCATGGGCTTTTCCGTACGTTGGTGCTTGCTCGGCCGCCTCAACCTCAGCCATGACACGGTGCTGCGAACCCTTGGTGGCGAACTGTTTGTAGAATTCGCGGACGTTGGTGTTGCCGATCGACTTGTCTACCCAGGCGCCAAAAGCCTTCGCTTGTTCCATGTCGTCGGTGCGGTCCGCGCCCTTGGCGAAGAATCGCTGGTCAGACTCTGGTGTTGCGGCCAGCTTGGCCTTGACGCTGTTGGCCAGCTCCATGGCGAACTTGGTCGTGTTCTCGGACGCGGCATCCGAGTTTTTGTACTTGACTGTGTTGTAGTTGCGCGTAAGGGGCTTGCCGCCGTTCGCTGCCGACAGCTCGTCTTTGTCAATGACGCCGAATTCCACCAGCAGCTTCGTGCCGGAGATCGTCTCGCGGGTACCGCCATTGATTCGACTGGCGGCGCCGCGCTGGGCCGTCGCAAAGCTCGACACGCCGCCGGCACCACCGCCTCCGCCGCCCATCACTTTCATCTGGCTGGCAGCAGCGATGTCGTAAAGAACGGACTCGTCGTTCTTGAGCTGCGCGTTACCGGCGCCGCCACGACGGGTAATCGTTTCGTAATCCTGGACCGTCATCTTGCCTTGGGTCAGAATAAGCGCGCGCGCCAGGCTGTCGAGGGCGCTCAGCATCTTGCCCGAGTCGTTGGTGATCCCGCGCGCTTCCATAACGCCCATCAAGTTCTGGGCCATCTGTTCGATGTTGTGAGACTGCTCCGGGAAGAGGCGGCTCATGACCGTCGTCATCTTGGCGATCTCAGGCACGATCTGGCTGAGCATCTTTGGATCGGTAGTGACGGCGCCGGCGGCGTTGGCCAGCGTCATCTTCAGCGCGTCGGAGCGGCTGATGTTCGGGTTCTGGGCCTCGACTGTCTTGGAAATAGAGAGAATGTTTGCATTGCCTTGTTTGCCCTCAAGGCCCATGGCGTTCATCTTCTCGACCACGCGCGCATACTCGTCGGCCTCGGATACCGATTTGATCAGACCCTGGCCAATCTTGCTCGAGGCGTACAGCTGCGCCATGCTCTTCCACATGGTACCGATCATTTCGGCTTGGATACGCTCCTCGCGCGCAGCGGTGCGGGCTGCCTGCACCCGCACGCGTGCAGCAGCCTGAGCGGAAGACTCGGATTCACGGTCGGCGCGCAGGCGCGCGGCGATAGCACGCTCAGCGATCAGGCGCTGGTCTTCGCCGGCGGAGCGTGCTGCGGCCACCGCCTGGGCATTCGATGCGGCCACGGCATTGTTCATCGCGCGCTGCTGCTCCAACTGGGCGATCGTAGCGCGACGCACGTCCTGCTGCGCGCGCTCAGCATTGGTCAAGCGCAGCAGTGCCTCGGTTTGCTGGCGAATCACCTGAGCGGAACCAGCATAGCCGTTGGCAACGTTCTGTTCGGTCAGCGCCTCGCGGGAGCTGCCGGACTTCTTCTGCCGGCGCATGTTTTCGGCCGCAATGCTCTGTGACAAGGCCTTGGCGTTGTATTCATTCTCGAGGCGGGATAGGGTCTTATGCAGCGCCAAGCGGCCGGCGATGATCTTCTCATTGCCCTCCAGCTCGTTGCGCAGCGACTTTAGCTTGAGGTCGATCGCCGAGGCGGCGCCTTCCTTCATGGATTTAGTGTTTTGCTCAACCGCCCGGTCCATTGCGGCCAGGCTGCTGACGGTCTTCTGCACACTGTTGACAGCAGCGGACATCCCTTGAGTGATGCCGGCCATTGCGCCGGTCATCTTCTGCAGGTCGGACGATAACGTCAAGAGGGTCGTATCGACGCGGTCGACGCCCTTGGCCAGGTTTCCAAGGTCGAGATTGAGAGTCTTGGTGCCGGCGCTGGCGCCTTTTACCTTGGAGCTAAAACCCGCGTCGTCGAGCGACAGTACAACCTTAATTTCCTTGCCAAGAGACATCCATTACCTCGTTTCAACTACCAATTTTTTGACCCGCCATCATTTTCAATTCGGCAAAGCCAGCTTCGTCGCGCTTAGCATCGAGCGGACTCTCTGTGGGGCCGCCCAGCTTGATGATGGTCCCGGCTTCAATGACCAGTTCTTCACGGAAGGCGCGTGCGGTGTCCGGAGTGGACTGGGCGACCATAGCGACCGACATTGCCCGCATGTCGCGCTTCGCTTCGATCCGGTCGATGTTTCTGTGCATCATCCAAAATGTCTTGAGCGGCAAGCGCCTCACGGCGTCGAAGCCCATCGCGTAGTAGTGGCTCACCCGGCAGAAGAAGAAACCGAAGTCGATTTCCTCAACTGTCGGGCCGGTCAGTTTCCCGCTTTGCCTTCTTCTGCCGAGACTTCGATCACTTCTGCTTCGTCGACGTCGGCGCCACGCACGAACTCGGACACCGTGTTCAGGCCGTCCAGGCTGAGTTTGCTCAGCGCTTCGCGCGGCGCGGTCGGCACCAGCAGCATGATGGTGTCGAGCACGTTTTCGAAGTGCTCCGACGGTGACGCCGTGCGGCTGATCAGCTCTTGGGCCGAATGCGAGACCTTCAGAAAGTTCTCCACGGTCATTGCCATGATTTCGTGCCGCACATTGGCGATGGTCAGAAAGCGGCCGCTGGAGACGTTCAGCTTGTCCAGATTCAAAATTTTCATTACAGCAGTTCCTTGCGAAACAACCCCGCCGGCGGCGGGGTTGCGGTTTGGTTAAAAAGTCGATTAGGCGATGTCGAGGCCGATGCCGAACAGCTCACCGGTAACTGGGTCCGGATAACCGGTGAAGTCGCAGTCATAGATGCGTTCGTTTTCCAGTTTGTAGGCGAACTTCAGGCCACCGGCCGTCGACGCTTTCGGGATCACGAAGTCTTCCGAGACGTTGTCATCCGGCAGGCTCTTCGGATGCAGACGCAGCTCTTTGGCGATCGACAGCAGGTCGGTGCCCACGCCATTGGTGACAACCACCCAGCGTTTGGTGGAGTCGACGGGATCGACATGCAACGTGGCGCCAGGCATGATCTTGACCATGTTGTCCAGGGTGGTTTCGGCCAGCGGCACTTTCACGGTTACGTCGCGACCCATGATGTATTCGTTGATGGTGGTCTTGCCGAACTGGTCGACGTTCACCTTATGGGTGTCGGTCTTCACCTCGACATCGACGCCGCCTTGGGTGTAGCCCAGGTCGACGCCATCGTAGAAGACCTTGCAGACGCCAAGCTTGACGTTTTTGGTGTCGCTCTTATTCACTGGTGCAGTTGCCATTCAAATTCCTTTGCAAAGGGTTCGTACATAAGTCAGTACTGACTTATCTATTATGGCACAAAAGGTCAGCTATTTCTAGAAAATGGAGGCCAGGGCTTCGGCAAGTGCCGCGTCGATGGCGCCGTCTATTTCGGCCACCGCCCGCTCCATAAAGCCGCCGCCAACTACTTCAGTCTGGCCGTCCTGCTTTGCCCGCGATTTCGGGCCGAGCTGCATGGTGCCGGCCGGCGTCAGGTGGGTGTGGATCTCGTATGCGTAATCGCCCACCATCTTGCCTGGCCGCTCGGGCACCGGCACTGTCTCGTCGATGTAGATCTCCACCTCGGCGCGGGTGAAGCGGCCGGCGTCATCGCGCAGCATGCTTCCTTCGCCGCGCACTTTGATCGCCTTCTCCAGGTTGGACACGTCGCGCGGCGCCATCCGCACGGCCTTGGCCTGGATCTCGCGCGCCTTCTGGACCAAGGCCGACTTCACCCGGCGCTTGGCGGTCGTGTCGACGCGCACTAGCATTTGTCCTGTCTCCATGATGCCTTTGTAGGTCAACGGCATATCAGCTCCGCACGAAACAGCAGTCGAACATCACATTGAACTCCAGAATATTGCCTTCGGAGAGTGGGAATACTACTGGGGTGGTGCGTGGCCGGCAGTAGTTGAAGTGCATGTTGGCCACGGCCGTCTCCTCCATCGTGAAGGCCTCGACGACTTGCTCCATCAGCGCCAGGCCTTCGCCGTAGCCGCCGAGCGTGGCACGCACGATCACCTGGAACTCGGTCTTAAAGTAGCCGGGCAGTTCGTGATTGATCTTGGTCCCGGTCAGTGGGTTGCGCAGCAGCACCGCATTGCCGGCGTCAGCCGGCATCATGTCTACGAAAAGCGTTTCGCCCTCGATGCCCAGCTTGGCGCTCGAGAGAATGGCCGCAAGAGGCAACAAGTTCATTTCTGGCTCCACATGGTTGCTTGAATACGGTAATGGTCAAGCCGACCGGTCACGTCATACTTTGGCTCGCGCGTGGCGATGCGCAGCTTGATTGCGGCCACCTGGATGATGTCGTCGATCTTCGCAAGCGTGTTTGCCGGCAGGAGAATGATCGAGGTGGTCTCCAGCTCCTGGGCATTGCCGCGCGAGGCGGAGCTGTCAGCCCGAACGGTGGTCTTCTCGTTCGACGTGGCCAGCTTGACGACCGAGCACCGCTCCGGGACGTAGCGCCCCGGGATCGGCTGGCCGTGAATGTCGTGCTTGCCCGAGGAGAGCTGAATGCGGCAGTGCTGATTAGGCCGGAACATACGCCTCCAGGCGCGCGGTCGCATTCGGGTGGAAGAATTGATGGCGCACGCTCTCCAGCTGGTCGATGCGAAGCGTGACGCCCTGATTGCGGTGCTCCGGGTTAGGGTAGATCAGCGCGACCATGTCGTAGCCGGCGGCCGCCACCTGGTTGACGCGCGCGTCGATGTAGGCCTGATATGCAAAGTCCCGCGCCAGCAGCGCTACCAGCTTGTCAGAACGCCAGTTGCGGCCGGCCGTATCTTTCGCCATCAGTTCTGGCTTGGCCATGATGCGACGGGCGATCTCGCCCATTGCGCCGCCCGGGCGGGTCAGTACGCTGCCGACGTTCAGGTCGCCTGTGCCCAGCTTCGTGATCAACTCGTTGAGGTTGGTCATTGCGATCGCATGGATCTGGTTCAGGTAGGGCAACAGACCGTCTGTGGGTGCGCCAGCACCGAGCGAGCGTAAGTATTCAAGCGTGGTGTTCTTGGCGCTCGTAATAAAGGTGTCGACCGTCAGCAGACCGGTTAGGCGCATGCTGGCAGCAGCGGCCGCCGGCGCCGCGCGGTAGGTGAGGTAATCCAGATTGAGCTTTGCAGCGAAATTCTCGTACTGCTGGCTCAAGGTCGTTCCGTATTGTTCGAAATCCATTATCCGCGTCCGATCCGTTTTGCGAAAGTGATGTACAGCGACAGGTAGCGCAGGGCGCGGCGGGATACCGGCATGTCCAGCGGCTTGCCCTGGCGGAAGGTTTGGCTCGATTCGCCCACCACGTCCTGGATAAGGCCATCGCGTCGTTTGCGTTCGACCGAGTCGCCGGCGAGGATCGAGTCCGCTTCGACCAACTGCGCTTTGGCAAGAGCGTCGATGAAGCGCGGAGGCAGCTGGGAGAATTGGTCCGGGGTCAGCTGGCTGAGATCACCGCCAGGCGAGAGCAAGCCGCCAACATAATTCGTTGATCGCGTGCCTTCCGGGATGTAGTTCAGGCTGTCTTGGCCCCAGTTGACGCCGGCGTTGAGCGGGGTGAAGCTCAGCTGGCAAATGTGTTCGCGTGCGTCGATCAGTGCGGCGATGCGCGCGCGCGGATCTGCAGCGTTCCAGCTGTCGAGGTTGGGCACCGAGATCGAGGTGAATTCGGCTTGGGCGTAGGTCATGAAGGAGTTGGCGCCGGCCACCAGCGGATCGAGCGTGGAGATCACGTACGACGCACTCGTCATCCAGGTATTGGAATCGGCAAGCGTGCAGTTCAGTTCGACGACCCGCAGCGCTTGCTTGGCGCCGGCCTTGAGCGTGTTCCCCAAGGGCGCAATACTGACCGTCGCCACATCGCTGCCAGCGACAAAGTCTGTGAGCTGGGTGAGCGGGACAATCTCGATGCCTTCCTGGTCGGTAACGCGGTACTCGACACGTGCTACGTCCACCTGGTTGCCGACGTAGTCGACTAGCGGCACTGCGAGAGTGACTGGCGTCCCTGCGGAGAACACGTTCATGATTACGCCTGCTTGGTCAGGATGGACTTGATCAGCTCACCAATGGCGTTGCCTTTGACGCCCAGCGCATCACCAATGGCGCGCAGGCCTTTGATGCCGGAGGCGTCAGCGATTGCTTCCAGCTCTTCCTGCGTGTACGCGCGCGAACCCGGGGCAGCAGGCTGCGCTTGAGCTTTGCGGGTGCCTTCTTGGCTGGCCAGCGCCTGGTCGGCGTTGATCTCGGCCGGGATGGTGCCGGTAGTGGAATGCGCATGGTCCAGAATGGACTGTGCGACGGAGGCGGTGGTGCCGTCTTCCCATTCACACAGGAACTGGGCCGCGATGCGTACGGCGTCGATAGGTTTCACATCGGCAGTGGTCAGGCCGTCTTCAAAGAAGACGACGCCCATTTGCCCGGTGTAGGTTTCAAAGCCTGGTTGCGTCAAACGAATTTTCATATTCACCTTTCAGAATGCAATAAAGGCGAGCCGAAGCCCGCCTTTATATTATAAGTCAGTACTGACTTACATTTTTACTTAAATGTTGGTGACGCCTTGCAGGGCTGCGATCGAACGGGTCGACTTCAGGGCCAGCGAGGTGTACCACTTCAGACGGATGCGGGTAGCATCTTTGTTCTGCACGGTGCCGATGTTCTCGACCACGATACCGGCGTTGTCGCCGCCGTACAAGCCGTGCAGGCCGTCCTGCTCGTTCAGACGCAGCGCGTACACCGAGGCGGTCGCGATCGAGGTGCCCTTGACTTCGGCGCCCGACAGGAACTCGTTCATAATGATCGGGATGCCGTTGTGGGTCAGCATCGGGCGACCGAAGTTTTCCATCATCTGCATCACGGCGTCGGTGCCGTAGGTGGCGCGCAGCAGGGCGCGGTACGCACGAATGGTGCCGCGGCGCATCACCAGGACGTCGGCGCCGTTCGGCACTGCGTCGCACAGCTCGTCCATCATGGTCAGGGTCAGCGGGTTGCCGTTGGTGCCGGCGGAAACGATCTGGCTACCGCCCGCGGTGGCGGCGAAGTCCTGGGCTTGCTTCAGCAGGCGCGGCAGACCGTCGAACACTTTCGAGTTCACGGAGCTGTCGCCGGTTGCCAGGGCGCGGTGGAATTCGCGCGCGACGGTCTTGGCCTTTTTGGCGATTTGGGTCGCCATCTGGCTGTTGGTGTCGCTCATGGTCTGGTTCAGGAACTTGTCCACATCAACGTCGCCAGCCAGAATGCGCAGCTTGGCAACCACTTCTTCGAAGGTGGCAGCCGATTCGTTGATCGGATCGTTCGGGTCCAGCCAGTCGGCGCCGCCGATGGTTTTCTCGCGGTTGTACAGGTAGGCCTTGCCTTCGGTTTGCACGAAAGGCAGGATGGAGAACAGGTCATCGCGTTCGATGATTTCTTCGATGACGCCCTGTACCATTTGATTGGCACTCAGGCGCTCGGCTTCGGTTCGCAACAGAGGCATTACTCAATTCCTTTTCAGAGAATTACAAAAAAGTTTTGGCTAACGGGCCTAAGTCGCTCTAGTTCCGATAATTCGCCACAATAACACTTTGAGGCACAAATGTAAATAAGTACTGACTTACTTTTAAGGGCGAGTCAGTACTTTTCCAGCTTTGATTACGCCGGGGCTTGACCCAGCAGATTCATCGATTTCAGGCCGGCGCCGATCTTCGACACCGAATCCAGCTGGCCTTGCGCAGGCGCTGGCACTTTTGCGGTCTGTTTGGACTCGCTGCCGGCGCCTTGCTTGGCCTTCGAACGGAACAGGTGCTCTTTGTCCGGGTCGGCTTCGCAGATTTTACGCAGCGCCGTTTCGAAATCGACGTTGGTGCCGTATTGGTCCACCAGCGGCGCGCGGCCAGCTTCACCACGAGGCTTGTCGTAGGCAACCACGTTGCCGTCAACGACGTCGAAGTGAGTGCCGTACACGATGCGGGCCTTGGACGAGGTCATGGTCAGTTCTTCAGCGATCAGCTTCGACTGAGCGAATTTCTGGCCAACGGACAGTTCGTCGACGACCTTGTCTTTGCCGGCCAGCGCAGCGCGCAGCACTTCGATCTGGTCCTGCAGTTGCTTGGTGGTTTTGCCGTGCTCGTCGGCCATGCGGGCCTTCAGGGTTTCGTACTCGCCCTTGGCAACCAGCTGGGCTTCGTCGGCGGCGGTCTGGTCGGCGATCAGCTTGCGTACAGCGGCTGGATCGATGCCGTCGAATTCCTTCAGGCGGGCCTGGGCGCTGGCCAGGTCAGATTCGGTACGCTTGAGGGCGTCCTTCTTCTGCATGACTTCCTTGAGCAGGCGCGCTTCTTCGTCGGTCGGCTTCTTGGCGCCACCTGCGGCGGCCGCGGCCACTTCTTCAGCGGTCGGCTCCTTCTTCTCGCCAGCCGGTGGGGTGGTTGCGCCGCCCCCGTTCTGGTTGCCGTCGCCGTTGTCGGCGTTCTGATAGCGCCACGATTTCATCTTATACATCCACTGCTTGTGCATCTGATACCTTTCAGACCAGTCTCTAGGTCAATGAGTTGTTGTGCGGCGCCGGTCGCGTGGCGCTGCGGGTTAGGGTTTGCGCTTACGCGCCGCCAATGCCCTTTCGGGTCACTTGGTGTCCTTCTTAACAGAGCCTTGGCCCGCAGGCGATTTGGCAGGTGGCGCTTCCGCCCCTTCCTTCGCTGTGGCCTTGGCGCTGACGCTGGTTGGTGAATTGGCCGCGGTGGCTGCCGTCATGGCCGCCGCCAATTGCACCGGATCAGTTGGCCATTCCTTCAGCTCCGACATCATCTTTGCTTTCAGGTCTTTGGCCAGCTGCGGGAACAGCTTGTCGATGACGGACTTCATCTGCTCTTGACGGATGCCTTTAGGGGCGTCGATCAGCATCAGGCGTGCGGCGAGATCGAACTCGTCGTAAAGCCCGCGCGTATCGAAGTTGTCCGGATAGGAGACGATGTTGTCGGTCAGGGCTTCGCCATTCCATTTTGCGACCAGGCGGGCAAGACGGTTTTCGAAAAGCTCCAGGCTGTCTGCTTTCGCTTGCAGCAGCGCGTTGACGCGTTCGAAGTCGTAGGCCTTGGCAACGCCGGAGCTGTTGTCAATGCCCATCGAGTTGTCCTGCTTGGTGCGCTCGCCGGCCAGGCCGACGGTGTGGTAAATCTCGTTGATGATCTTGTCGATAACGGCCAAGATCATTTGCGCTTGTTTCGGGTCGGGCGAAATAAATTCAGGCCTGGCGCCACCTTCGCCGTCGTACAGGAAGATCCGCTTGGTGCCCATGTCCAACATGGCGTTGTAGTTGTCGGTACCAGGCAGCACGTTTTGAGCCGGCATTGCCAGCTGCGAAAACGTCTGATCCTGGATGATGGCATCCAGATTCGACAGGTAATTGGCCACCGCGCGGTCCAGGTAGGCGACGTCATCGATCAAACCTGGCGAGGTGTACTCGTCATCGGTGATGAAGTGGTCGTGGATGATTACTGGCACTTCGCCCAGACCGTGAATGCCTTGGCCAACCTCGACCACGCGGGTCTTGTTGGTGCGGCCCACCTGGCGCTCTTCAAACAGGCGCCATTCGTTCTTGGTCCAGATGCGGTAGCGCGGCATTTCCTTGCCGGAGCTTTCCATTGGGTCCACGTCATCGCGCACCACTTCCTGAATGAGCACCCAGTTCAGGCCGCCGTCTTCGTCGTACGAGTAGTCCAGCAGCTGGGCTGGGCCGACGGCGTAGGCGTAGGTGCGTAGGCCGGCGGTCTTCGCATCTGCTTGGGAAATGATCTCGGTCGTGGGGCGTTTGGCCTTGTTGTCGACCACGATAGCCAGGCGGCCGAGAATGGAAGCCTTTCGGCCTACCTGGCGCGCGAAGTCGTTGATCTTCAGGCCGGCCTTGGTCGAGAGCTTCCAGAATTCTTTTACCGAGGCTGGGGCGTCCGCGTCGTTACGCGTGATGTTTTGCTTGAACAGGTACTTGTTGAGCAGGTCCACCACCTCATGGGAGTGGTTGAACCGGTAGGCGCGGTCGACGCGGTCCTTGTACTCTTGCTCGCCTTCCTTGACGTAACGGAAGACATTTTCTTCGGTGAACCAATCCCGGCCGCCCTTGTAGGTGGCCGCCAAAAACTCCCAGTGCTTCAGGTTCTCTTCGTACTGAGGATGGCGACGAGAAATGAGCGCTTTGAGCTTTTTCTGGTCACCATCCAGCGGGACAATCGTACCGTCGACCGATGTCGGGTCGATCGTCGCGGTAGCGCCTGGCGTGAAGGTTTTCATGTTCATGGCGCGATAGTAAGTCAGTACTGACTTACATGTCAAGGCCAAAGCTATCGCGACATACCTCCGATCTGCACCTTCCGAACAGGGAACTCCAGCTCGATGCAATATCCGCCCGCATCGGCGCTGTGTTCAGTACCGCCGCTCTTGTCGACGTCGCGTGAACCTGGCTTGTAAATGGTCTGCTCGAGCGCGCCGATGAAGTGTTTGCACCTGGCGTCGACCTTCAGGCGAACGGTACCATCGGCCGCTTTCAGCATGCGGTTCATCGCATTGACGCGGTCGGCTACGGCCGGGTGCTTCTTGCGGAACTTCAGGCGCTTGAAGCCTTTCTCACGAAGGATGTCCAAGTCGGTTTCGCCCCGCGCGTGCTGTCGCTGACCGCCGGCAGGGTCGGGATAGACGACGACCTGGATCTGGTGGCGCCAGTACCGCTTCTCCAGCTCGTTGCAAATTTCCTCGGTGTTCGACGAGAACAGCACGACCTCGTCGACGGCCCAGACGGTACCGTCGCGCTGCGGCTGGAAGATGACTGTCGACATCGGATCGATGTTGAAGTCCATACCCACCCAGATCGGCAGCTTTGGATTGAAAGGGTAGTCGCCGACATGCTCGTTGCGGTCGAACGGGTAGTACACGCGACCTGACATGGTTTCGAAGGAGGCTTCGAATTCCTGCTTGAACGATTTCTCGTCCATATCCTGCTTTGCGGCCTCAATCTCGGACACCGGGATGAACGGCGAGGTGATGGTCGGGAACTGCCAGCTCTCCCACAGGTTGCGAGCGACGTTGCCGGCCTCCTGGCCGCGCTTGAACAGCTCGTAGAGGTAGTTGTATGCCTTCGGGGTGCCGATGAAGATGGCCTCGCCACGACGGTCGGCAAGGACAGGGCGCAGCACTTTGACCCAGGTGTCGGCCGCAATATCCTGGAATTCGTCCAGGACCAGGAAGTCCACGCCCACGCCGCGCAGCGAGTCGCCCTTGTCGGCACCCTTCAGCTCGATCACGGTGCCGTTGACCAGGGTGATCTCCAGGCGCGTCTCGTTGACCTTGCGGACCCAGCGACGCGGGATCGCCTCGAGCAAGTCGGTCCACATAATCTGCTTGGCCATCTTGTAGGTCGGAGCGACGTACCAGATCTTGGACTTTCGCTTTTTGGCCCGGGTGATGATCAGCACGCGCGAGAGGGCGGTCTTGCCCCACCGGCGGCCGGCTACCACGACACGAAAACGCGCCTTCGACCGGTACACCAGCATTTGCTTGGTGTGAAGGGACAGCTTCTCTCGCGCGACAGCCATCAGACGCCTTCTTCGACCACGGCGTCGTCGCCGTCTTCGTCGTCCGCATCGTCGTCATCGGCCGGCGGTGGCGCCGTCAGGTCGTCGATTTCGGAATGGTCGCGGTCGCGCAGCTCTTGAATCTGCTCGGCGGTCAGCTCGGCGATGAGCAGTTCCGGCAATTCGGAAGGATCAACGGCGTCAGGGCGATCCAAGCCCAGGACAGCCCAGCGCTCCTCGCGCATCTTCTTCATCACGTTGGCTGCAGACTCGAGCGCCTTGAGGTTGTTGGTAGCCACCGAAAGGGGATTGCCGGCGCGCTTGGCCTCCAGAATCTCGTTCCAGGTTAGCTTGGCCAAGTTGGTCGCCCAGGAGTAGTGCTGCTCCTTTGTCTCCTTGATTCGGGCAGCAATGACCGTCGCCTCGTCGATGGTGTTCGCGGCGAGCGTTTCCTCGACCTTCTTTTTTACGGCAGCCGCAGTCGCTCCCTTGGAGAGGCCTTTGGCCCGGAAGTGTCGTTCGAAGGTAGAAATGGACTTGCCGTATTTTTTGACCAGGTCTTCGTAGGTCACTTCGCCGGACGTCCATAACGCTTCCGCTTCCGCCCATTGCTTCGGGGTCAGGTTGCGCTTTTTCGGCGTTGGTGCTGTCACTGCTATTCCTTCGGGCAAAAAAAATGGGCGCAGGGAGGGCGCCCATATGGAACATTCAACATATGGACACCACTGTAACGCCGCCTCAAAGATAAGTCAATACTGACTTATCTTTTTTGGCGTAGAGGGGCGATTAGGTTCAAGGAAGGAGTGCTGGGCACCTCACGCACTCGCACCGCATCGCCATCGCAGGGTTTGGCGGGAAGGGCTGATCCGGTTCAGTTTCCCGGGCTAAGAGGCTCCGTTCCGGCGTTCATCCTTTCCGCTGTCGTTCGTTTGGACTTATGCTCGACTTATGCTCGACTGCGTTTTCCGCAAATAATAAATAGTAAGTATGTACTTATAGAATGTATATATTATTTATAGAAACGCGTCTCGAGCATAAGTCGAGCATAAGTAGCGGAACGACAACTATTTATGCTTCCAGAATCTCCATGTCGACATCCAATTCATCGTCCTCGACGTTGGAGATCACAGGGTTCGGCTCCAACTGGATTTGCTTACCGCCGTAGCCGGAGCCAAGGGTCGTGATCTGGATGACCTGTCGCATGCGGCCGCGGCGCTTCTCCTGACCTTTTTTCTCGATCAGGCCATGCCCGATGAGCGCCCGGATGGAGAACTGCAGGCTTTGCTTGGTGGTGGAATAGCGCACGCGCTCCAGGATCTCGTCCAGGTCGCACGGCGCCTCGTTGATTACGCGGATCAGTTCAATCTGCTTGGTCGTCAGGTTCATGTTCGTCCAGTTGTGGTTCAGCGATGGTGGTTTTGATGGTGATGGCGGCAAGCTGCTCAGCGGCCCGCTGCAGGTCCAGCGGCTCAGTTAGCGACTGGTTGTCGAACGCGACCAATGGAAGGCGTGGCGGGTACTCAAAATCGGTCCCAGCGCCCATTTCGAAGTCGGGATTGGTGAACACACCGTAAAGGGGGCTGGCCAGGACCAACTGCTGAAGCGACTTGAGCAGGTAGCGCACCTCCATGGCGTCCACGCGCGACGTTCCGTTGGCCCGGTTGTCGCCGGATTTTTCCATGGACGAGCAGGTGTAGTAGAACTTGCGCATTTCGGCGACGCACTTGGCCCGCACCGGTTCCTTGAACGCCTCCAGCTCGGCGAGGATGCCGACGTAGTCCATTGGGGCCGAGGCAAACCAGCGCCGGAAGAAGTCCAGGCCTTTGCTGTAATTGGCGCTGCGCCGCGGCTTCGTGAATTTCATGCCGGCGCGCGCGGCAAACGGGTTGAACTTCGACATCGACGACTGGAACTCGACGTAGCGGCAGCCGGTCATGCGCATCATGAGGTTCTGCATGCGGTAGGCAATACCGGCGCCGCGGTACATCGTGTCCAGGACCAGGCGCGAATTGGTGCAGCTGTGAGCGTTAAGCCAGAGCGCGCGGTGGCGGTTCATCAGCTTCGTGTCACGGCCGGCCTGGTTTGGCCGCATGTGCTTAAACGCCTCGTTGCGGCCAGACAGCAGCATTTTGGGTACCGTCATGACGCCTACGCCGATCACCTGGCCATCGAGGATGCACCGGTAAATCAGCGGGCCAATGCCTAGGTTCTCAGCCTTGTAGTGCAGCTCGTGCAGCAAGTCCCAGTCTTCCTTCGTGCCGCGCTCGACGTAAATCTGGCTCAGCAGCGACAGCTTGTGCTTGGCCGGCACCGCGCGGCGCTCGATCAGCACGTCCTCGTTATCGGCGACGATCATGCGGGCTGCCCTACTACGCCGCCGCGGTGGACGATCTTGATCTTCTCGCGGTAGCGCTTCTCGATGTACACGTTTGGCGCCAGGTCGGGCACCATGTCGGTGTGCGTGGTGGCCACGAGCAGCGTGGCGCCGGCCATGCGCGCAATTTTCTGCAGGTTGAAGGCGATCACTTTCGCAGTGGTGCGGTCCAGCACGGCGAGGAATTCATCAGCGACCCAGACCTTGGCGCCGGACTCGATCAGCTTGGCCAGGCGGAAGCGGTAGCGTTGGCCGTCCGACAGTTCGGCAGGCTTGCGCACGAACAGGTAGGCGTCATTGAGGCCGGCCACGGACAGCAAGTTCAGCGCAGCAGCCGTGGTGGCACCGATCTGGTCGATCAGCGGTACGTCGAGCAGCGGAACGGCGTCGAGATCGGCCACATGCATGCCGGCACCGGTCATCAGGGCCGACAGCTCACGTAGTACGGTGGACTTGCCGGCGCCGGACTGGCCCGTCACGTACACCACGTCACCCTGTTCGATCTCGATCGGCTGGTTATCGAAGACGACGAATTCCTTGTCGTCCAGGCCCAGGCCGAATGCTTCGGCGATCTCCAGCACGCGGTCAGTACGGGTAACTGCGGTCTGGAAGCGCTTATCTACAGTAAAAATCATTTCTTTGTTTCCGTATTTTCGTGTTTCTGTGGGGCGTTTAGGACGCAGTCCACCCACCACGCGGCCGCCTCCGGGTTGTTCATCCAGAATGCGCACAGACCGTTGGTGGTGAGGAATGTGGTGTCCTCCTCGATAGTTTTGTCGCCCACGCCATAGAACATATGGATTGCATGCATGACCTCGTGCATGAAGGTATTGGCCAAGCGCGCCGGCGCCAGATCATCGCAAATGCGGATTCGCTGCAGCACTGCGTTCATGTCACCGTAGACGGTGTCGGAAGCCTGTTCGAAGTTGGGCATAACAACGACCTTGAAGTCGTAGCTGCCGATGCGCACCGACTTTGGGATGGTGTCGTAGAAGTTGCGGCTCATGCGGCGGCCGCCATCGTGTTGATGAACTCCATGAAGGCCTCGGCGCCCGACTTGCCCGATTCGTGCTCCAGCTGGGCGATGAACATGGCCACCGCCCGCTCGTCGGCGCCCTTGATGGACTTGAAGCCCAGCGCTTTGGCGATCGGGACGTCCTTCATGGCAGATGCCACGATGGTTTCTGCAGTCTCCTCTGATTGCTTGGCAATCTCGGCGTCGAGGTCGGTGACAAAGGCGTCCGTGTTCAGCTCGCCCAGGTCGGCGATGACGAAGTCCAGCTCTTTCTTGTCGAAGAAGCCGCTCAAGTCGAAGTCCAGGTCCACCAGCTCTTGCTGCAGCAGGTCGGTATCGAGGTTGGAAATCGCGACGCGGTTATCGGCCAGACGGTACGCTCGCTTTTCATCCTCGGTCATGTCGGTGATCTGCACCACTGGTACGTGAGGCAGGCCCAGCTTGATGGCGGCCAGGCGCCGGCCGTGGCCGGCAAGGATCTCTTCGTTCTCGTCCACCACGATCGGATTGCCGCGCCAGCCGAATTTCTCGAGCGAAGCGGCGATTTTGCCGACCTGGCTGTCGTCGTGCATTTTCGCGTTCTTGGCGTATGGGCGTGGGCGGCCAGTGTCCCACATTTGAATTTCAGGGCTTGCTGCAGTAGACGCCATGATCAGAACTCCGGCTGCGCGACAGCGCGCGTGAGGAACATCAGGCCTTGCTGGATGCTGGTGCGGCCCAGCGCGGCCCAGCGCTCAGGCTCGGCAGCGTTCATGCGGCGGGTCAGGTCGGCGTCGCCGATCGCCGCAGTGCGCTGGGTAGCGATGCGCTGCTTGACCATTTCGACCAGTTTGGCGATCTCGTGGTTGTGTTGGCGGACCTGGTTCATCAGGTCGATCGTCTCGGCGTCGAACTCGTTGTAGCCGGCGATCTTGCGGTGCTGGTTATCCATAAATATTCCTTGATGTTAGAGCGGCAGGATCTGCAAGACCACGCGCAGGGTGACGAAAATGAACGCAGAGATCAGTACGAGAGAGGAGGTCAGAACGCCTGTCACGATCGAGAAAATGGCGACAAATGGGAAGCTGGCTTCGGACATGCAGCAGTAACAGTAGGTGGCAGCAATGATCCCGAGGATCACAGCGATGAACAGAATTTCGATCATTGTTCGTCCTGAATGGGCATAAAGGTGAGGGGTGCTTCGGCGGGCGCCGCGTCGAGTTCGTCAGGATCGGCGCCGGAGTAGTTGCTCCCGGCGTCGCACCCCTGGCACTCGAATGGGATTTCCAAGTTGAGGCAGGACTCGCAGTACACGTAGTCCTTGCCGTTCGCTGGCCGGATGTTCATGCCAGGTTGCCAATGATGTGCACCAGCGCGTGGCCGGCATTGGTGAGACTGTCCTCGTCGGTGAAGCGCTGACGCTTCATTGTCCGCTCGATGGCGTCGGTGATCGTGGCCGAATCGCCCACTGGCACCTTGAAGCGCATGATGACGTGGGTCTGGGGTGCGGCAGTTGTCGAAGGGCTTGGGGTAGGGGTGCCCTCATCCGGAAAATCAAGATCATCGAGAGCTATAGTGCTGCTTGCAAAGATCGATTCGAATTCCGAGTCAGAATAGGGCAAAAACGCACCCAGCTCGGCCGGCGTGCCGATCTCCTCCAGGAGTTTGGTCAGCAGCAGGGTGTCATCACTGCCGTAGCGGCCGTTGTCGACCAGGCCGATCTCTTTTGCCTTCTTGTCGCTGATCTGGCCAAGATTGACGATAGGGACTTCCGTCATGCCAAGACGGATCGCCGAACCATTTCGGTGTTCGCCGCCCAGTATCTGCAGCTCACCGCTGGCCAGGGTGCGCACGACGATAGGTTTGAACATGCCCAGACGCTTGATCGAGGCATCGATCTTGGCCTCGTTGTCCGGGCCGACGATGTTCGTGTTCCAGGGATTCGGCGTCAGCGTGCGGGGATCGGCAGTGGTAAGGGTGGGATTTGACATGGAATGGGTGTGATTGATAATAAGTCAGTACTGACTTATACTTTATCCATATTTTTAACACTTGGCAACCCCAATGACCAAACAAGCAACCATCGCATCCAACGCCTGGATCGCAAAACTTCACAAGCCGGATCGTGATTTGCTCCTGGCGGTCCAAACGATCCTGTCGTACGCGGTCTCCGGCGCCGAGCACTCCATAACCTTCAAGCGCGGCACATGGGATGGCCGCAGCTCGTTTCTTGACTTCCGCGCGGGCACGTTTCCGGCCGGCTTCGTCCACTACGTTGCGGCCAAGCTGCGCGCGCTGGGGTACACGGTCATGTTCGCCCGAAAAGAGTTGCCGCCGCCGCTGGGGCCGGTCGCTCCCGTAGTCGACAAGTTCGGCATGGCACCGCGCTACGACTATCAGCCGAAGGTGATCGACGCGCTGCTCAAGTTCGGGCAGATCATTGCCCAAGTGGCCACCGGCGGCGGCAAGAGTCGGATCGCCAAGCTGGCGTTCGCCCGTATTGGCCGGCCGGCGATGTTCCTGACCACGCGCGGCATCCTGTTGTACCAGATGCATGAGGCATTTGAACGCGATCTGGGCATCAAGGTGTCCATCCTGGGCGACGGCAAGTTCGGGCACACCGTTGTGCAGGATGGCGTTGAGCGTCAGGCGATCAAGAAAATGTCGGTGGCCATGGTGCAGACGCTGGTCGCGCGTCTCGAGGAGAAAACGGTCGACGGCGAGATCGAGCGCATGGTCGACCAAATCCTGAAGAAAGAAGTGAAGGTCGCCAAGGCGCTGGAAAAGAAGATGACGGCCGTTGGGGCCACGCCGGCGGCCGTACGCGCGGCGATCGCGGAGCTTGAGGTCAAGCAGAAGGCTGCGCGCGCGGCCGGCGCCAAAGAATTGAAAGCCGCCGCTGCGGTGAAGGTGGACGCGCACATGAAGGATCGCGCCAAGACGATCGACCTCCTGGGTAAATTCGAACTGGTGATCCTCGAAGAAGCACATGAAGCGTCGGGCAACAGCTATTACGAGATCATGCGCCACTGCAAAAATGCACACTACCGCCTGGCGCTTACGGCAACCCCATTCATGAAGGGCGATGAGGAGGCCAACATGCGCTTGATGGCGTGCTCCGGACCGATCGCCATCAAGGTGCCCGAGGAGCTGCTGATCGATCGCGGCATTCTGGCGCAGCCTCACTTCCGTATTATCGAGCTGCGCAACAAGCCAGCCAAACTGATGCGTCACACCGGTTGGCAGTCCGCATACCGCATTGGGATCGTCGAGAACGAGTTCCGTAATGCGGAGATCGTCAAAGAATGCGTGCGCTTCGCCGGGTACGGACTGACGTCGATGGTGCTGATCCAACAGACACAGCACGGCGCCTTGCTGGCGCAGAAACTGGCTAATGCCGGCCTACGCGTTGAATTCATCCAGGGTGAAGACGACAAGGAAGGGCGTAAGGAGGCGCTGCGCAGGTTGGCCGGGGCCGAGATCGATGTACTGATCGGGACGAGCATCCTCGACGTTGGCGTGGACGTGCCGGCAGTCGGGCACATTTGTCTCGCTGGCGGCGGCAAGGCCGAGGTGGCGCTGCGTCAGCGAATCGGACGCGGCCTGCGGGAGAAGAAAAACGGCATGCCAAACGTGTGCTTTGTCACCGACTTTGCCGATGCCTTCAACGAGCACCTGAAGGAGCACGCTCTCACGCGCTTGGGCATCATCAAGGCCACTCCTGGCTTCGACCGGCACATCCTGGAGCGGGGCGCCGACTTTGATCTGGAGGCTCTGGGCTTCTCCAAAATGAAAAAGGCCGCATAAAGCGGCCAAGTTATTTCACATTCGCGGCTTACTCGTAGTAGCCGCGTTCCATTTCTTCGATTAGAACAGCATGTAACACTTCCACATCCGGAGCTGCGGCTTGGTACATCCCGCGCAGCGCGGTCACGGCTGCTTCAGGCGTCTTAAAGACTTTCGAAGTCAGGGTGATTTCCTCGTGCGTGTATTCTTGGGTGGTAGGGTTGAAGCAGGCGATTTTCAGTTTCATGCGGCTATCTTTCAGGTTGCGATGCGTAAAGTCAATCTTCAGGATGCAAAAATCCAACGACTGCGATTTTGGCAGCGCTAAATAGATGTCAATTGTTGTCTAGCTCCGGTTATATGGAGGTTCGACATCCCGTAAGTTGGCTGTTGTGCACGAGAAACCCGCGTATTTTCTAAGCAACTATCTTAGCACGGATCTATCCACCTTTGCGGCCAAATGTGAGCGATATCATTAACCGTGGCGGCGCTACAACCGGTCAGTTTGTGAACTTTCGTAACGTTGTTAGACCTTTGATATTTTAAGTTTCTTGACAAACAACGTAGGAGTGTTCCTACGCAAGAATGATTCAAATTTTTAATGAGCTATAATCCATATGAACGTAAAAATACTTATTTTGGAACATATGGACATTCAAGAAATTCAACTTCCGGTTGACGAGGAGCGTCAACGTCGGTCGATTGATCTCTCCGTCGAGAGCTGGGAGGAGTTGGCCGTTCTGGCCAAGGCCCACAAGATTACGCAAGGTGAGGTGGTAGACCTTATGCTTGTACTGCTGCGCGGCTCCGACAGCGCGTCGGCCCTCTACGATCGCAAACGCGCAGCCAAGGTGGCGGCCCGGGCGCCTAAGAAGCAGCTCAACGCACTGCTGCGTACTTTGACTCCAGAACAAATCGCCGCAGCCGTGGAGCTGGCCAGCAAAGGCACGACGTGATCGGCCTGGTGGTGGTCCTTGCGTTGTTGGCCGGGATAGTCTTGGCTATCGTCGATTGGAAGACGGGCAAGCGCTTCGCCAGATTGCATTGGTTTCAGCAGTTTGCGCTGGCCTGCATGGTCATTTATCTCATAACGGTGGCAGTTTCATGAGCTGGGTACGCAGCTTCAGGAAAGTGGGCGCGGTGAATATTAATTACAGGGTGAGTTCGGTGCAGTTTTACGCAGGCGGCTCCCGCTCGATGCTTGTCGCGGGCGGATCGATACGAGGTGCCAATTGGACTCTGCGACAGGCCGAGAGCCTGGTCGAATCCGGCCACTGGGAAGAGTTTGATGACTCGATTGGCGCGCCGCACTCGCCTGAGACAGTAGTGGGGGAGGTATGGTAAGCCGCTACTTCACCATGAAGCAGGGCGGCCACTTTCCCAACTCGTGCGCCTGCATTGAGGTCACGCCAGATGGCAAGTACCTGCACCATCATGACGATGGCCGCGTTGTGCAAAATACTGAACTAATGGGAACGGCTCTTAACGCCTGCCTAACCTATGTGAGAAACGGGCAGTGGATTGAGATCGAGTCCATCCCGCTGCCTCGAGATCGTCCAGATACCGCGCATGACGCTTGGTAGTTTAAAGCACCGCACTCCACGGCGCCTCGAGCGTCATTTGTCATTGCGTTATCATGACGCAAGAAAACCGAAACGAAAAAGCCACTAATGACAAGTCAACAATTGTCCAGCTCGTCTGGAATCGATGTACCCGACCGCTGGCGCGCCGATATCGAGGCCCAGCTTTCCAAGGAGGAGCGTGTTGTAGGCGCCTTAGAGGTCGATCTGGATCAGCAACTTCGTTTCGCCAAGGGTATGGTCGTGATTACCAACACCCGCCTGCTGGCGCGCGCGCCGGGCCAGGAGCAATGGCAGGCATGGCCGTTCTCGTTCGATCTGTCGCTGGAACACCACGATCACGCGGGCGTGGGCCACCTGGAACTGGTGTCCGCGCGCGGCCGCCTGGCCGCCTGGCGTTTTACGCTGGGCCAGAACCTACAGGCGATCCGCCTGGTCGAGCACTTTGCCGCCCAGCGCGACAGCCACTCCAGCGGTGAGCCGGTCATCAGCGACGACACCAACGTCTGCCCGAGCTGCAAGGCGCCGCTGGAACCGGACCAGGAAGAATGCCCGGTGTGCACCAAGGTGGTGTACACGCCGCCGTCCACCTGGACCCTGTTCCGCCTGTGGCGCTTTGCCCGTCCGTACAAGCTGCAACTGGGCCTGGGCTTCCTGCTAATGCTGCTGTCCACCGGCGCCCACATGATCCCGCCGTATCTGACCATTCCGCTGATGGACAAGGTGCTGATTCCGTACCAGAACGGCACGCCGGTCGATTCGAGCCTGGTGGCGCTGTACATGTCCGGCCTGGTGGGCGCGGCGGTGCTGGCGTGGATTTTCGGCTGGGCCAAGACCTATGTGCTGGCACTGGTCTCCGAGCGTATCGGCGCCGACCTGCGCACCGAGACTTATGACCACCTGCTGCGCCTCTCGCTCGAATACTTCGGCGGCAAGCGCACCGGCGACCTGATGTCGCGCATCGGCAGCGAGAGCGACCGCATTTGCGTGTTCCTGTCGCTGCATTTGCTGGACTTTGCGTCCGACTGCCTGATGATCATCATGACGGGCGTGATCCTGTTCTCGATCGATCCGTATCTCGCCATCTTCGCGCTGGCGCCGCTGCCGTTCATCGCCTGGCTGATCCACCTGGTGCGCGACCGCCTGCGCACCGGCTTTGAAAAGATCGATCGCGTGTGGGGCGAAGTGACCAACGTGCTGGCCGATACCATTCCCGGCATCCGCGTGGTGAAAGCGTTCGCGCAGGAGACGCGCGAAGCGGCGCGCTTCCGCACCGCCAACAAGCACAACCTGGCCGTCAACGACAAGCTCAATAAAATCTGGTCGCTTTTTTCGCCGACCGTGTCGTTCCTGACCGAGCTGGGTCTGCTGGTGATCTGGGTGTTCGGTATCTACCAGGTCTCGAAGGGCAATATCACGGTCGGGGTGCTGTCCGCGTTCATTGCGTACTCGAGCCGCTTCTACGGCCGTCTCGATTCGATGAGCCGCATCGTCTCGGTCACGCAAAAATCGGCGTCGGCCGCCAAGCGTATTTTCGACATTCTCGACCACGTGTCGTCGGTGCCCGATCCGGTCAACCCGGTCAAGCTGGCCAAGGTGGAAGGCAATATCACCTTGCGCGAAGTGGGCTTCCGCTACGGTAACCGCGCGGTCAACCGCGGCATCAACCTCGATATCAAGGCCGGCGAAATGGTGGGCCTGGTCGGCCATTCGGGTTCGGGCAAATCGACGCTGGTGAACCTGATCTGCCGCTTCTACGACGTGGCCGAAGGCGCCATCATGCTCGACGGCGTGGATATCCGCTCGCTGGCCGTTTCCGACTACCGCCGCCAGATCGGCCTGGTGCTGCAGGAACCGTTCCTGTTCTTCGGCACCATCGCCGAGAACCTCGCCTACGGCAAACCGGACGCCACCCGCGCCGAGATCATGGCCGCCGCCCGCGCCGCCCACGCCCACGAATTCATCCTGCGCCTGCCGCAGGGTTACGATTCGATGGTCGGTGAACGCGGCCAGGGCCTGTCCGGCGGCGAGCGCCAGCGCATTTCGATTGCGCGTGCGCTGCTGATCGACCCAAAGATCCTGATCCTCGACGAAGCCACCGCCTCGGTCGATTCGGAGACCGAAAAAGAAATCCAGCGCGCGCTGGAAAACCTGGTCAAAGGCCGCACCACGATCGCGATTGCTCACCGCCTGTCCACGCTGGCAAAAGCGGACCGCCTGGTGGTGATGGATCGCGGCGTGGTGGTGGAAGAAGGCGGCCACGATGAACTGATGGCCAAGGAAGGCGCGTACTACCGCCTGGTACAGGCGCAAGCCCGCAACGTGGACACGGACCTCGACGACCGTGGCAGCAAGGATTGAAGCAGATGAGCATTAACTTTGAACTGACACGCAACCCCTTCGGCAAACTGGTACTGACCACGCTTGATGGCGTAGTCCACGAAGGCGTGGCAGCGGTGCGCGCCTTCCCGGTGCAGGCGCCGGAAGACGGCATCGCGCTGGTCAATCATGACGGCAAGGAAGTGGCCTGGATCGACCGCATCGAGGATTTGCCGGCAGCGGTAGGTGCGCTGGTGCGCGAAGAATTGAGCGGGCGCGAATTCATGCCCGAGATCAGCCGCATCGTGGCCGTGACCAGCTTTGCCACGCCATGCACGTGGACCGTCAATACCGACCGTGGCGACACCGAATTCGTGCTGCGCGGCGAAGAAGACATCCGCCGGCTGACGGCCGATACGCTCCTGATCTCGGACATCCACGGTATTCACTTCCTGGTGCGCGATGTGCGCGAGTTGGACAAGCACAGCAAGAAGATATTGGACCGGTTCCTGTAATTCTTACGGCATTCTCCAAGCCAGCTCGTTAATTCATGCGGGTCTTTTGGCTATCGCATCTACCAACGGAAAAGAATATGAGTTTAGAATTTCTCCAATCCCGGTTTGAAAAAGTAAATTATCTTGCCACCATTCTGAGTGCTCGCGCCTCTGGCAACTCTGCCGATGACACCGAGTATATGAAGCTTCGGCACGAACTGCTCTCGGATAACGAGATTTCGCAGCTGCTTCCGTCTTTCGTGCGGATGTGTCGCGACTTGGGCGCATTCTGGTCGTTTATTCAGCCGAAATTTAAATCTTATGCTGAGCGAAGAACTTTTATATCGGAAGAATTTACGAAAGTCCTGGACTACTTGGAAGGTACCCCTTCCACGCCTTCCTCGCAATTTGAAAACGGCAATGGACGCAAGACCGAGCCAGACCCGTTGCCGACAAGGCAATCAGTCTCGCTGCGAGCTATGGGTTTCATACCTCAAGCAAGTGAACCTGCGCAAGTCTCTAGATTTCAGGCTCCGCCACCGCCGACCGAACGGAACAAGCGGAAAGTGTTTGTTGTTCACGGCCGGGACGACGCTGCGAAACAAGAGGTCGCCAGGTTTATCGAGGAGCTTGGACTGGAAGCTATTATTCTCCATGAGCAGGCCAGCCAAGGCATGACTATTATTGAGAAGATTGAGCGCTACGCTAACGACGCGGACTTTGCGATCGTTCTATATACCCCATGTGACTTCGGGAGAGGCGCGCATGAAGGTCATTTGTCCCCAAAGAAACGAGCGAGGCAAAACGTGGTTTTTGAACATGGCTTAATGATTGGTAAGCTCGGTCGGGAAAATGTTTGTGCGCTGGTGAAGGACGAAATTGAAACGCCAAATGATATAAGTGGTGTAGTTTACGTCACCTTAGATTCGTATGGCGGGTGGAAGTCCGCCGTATCCAAAGAGCTAAAGGCTTGCGGGTACACTATTAAAAGTTAGCGGGAAGACTTTTGCCAGATTGCCGGTCGCGGCCGCGAGGCCCGACCAGCCAATTCCGTCACTTTTTCTCCGGCCAGCGGTCCTCCAGCAAGAGCTTTATCTCCTCAACCATTTTTGTTCCATCAAGCGCGCATTGAGATTTAATGCGCGCATGGAGGCTGGCCGGTATGTCCAACGTGAGCCGTTTTTGCGGCTCTTTCTCTACGTCGAGCGACCTTGTTTTCACCCAGTGATCGGCCGAAGGCGCTCCAGTCTTGGCTGCCGGCTTATGCAGAGGCGAGGGCGTCAGTGCTATTTTTTTCGTTGCCATTCAAAAACCTTTCAGAAATTTCCGCCACGATAGCACGAACGTCCTCTACCGCCTTCGCCGCGTCGTCCATTTCGAAGACTGACTGGCCTCCGCCAAGGCTCTCAGCAAATACAACGCGCTGCATCATGGCGTTATCGAGAACCGGAAATTCATAGGCCTCCATGGCCGCGGTAACGTCGCGACCGATTGCCGTGTTGACGATCTTCCGGGTGATCAGCACCGCAATTTGTAGGTCGGGCCGGAAGATCAATCCTTCCTTCAACAGCTTCATGGTTTCCGCAGCCGCCCACACGTCCAATGGCGATGGCTGAACCGGAACGATCACCAGGTTGGACGACATGACGATACTGCGTGTGGCGTCGCCGACGTGTGGCGGGCCATCCACGATGACGAAATCATAGCCACGGCCGAGACGTGGCAGCTCTTTGTGGATGCTCGCGTGCGGCATGCCCACGACGGGGAAGAGCGATTCGCCGGTGCGCGCCGCCTTCCAACTGAGAGAGCTGGCCTGGGTGTCGTTGTCCGAGTCGATGAGCAGAATGCTGTAGCCCAGCTCGTGCAAACCGCACGCAAGATTAATTGAAGTGGTGGTTTTTCCAGACCCGCCTTTTTGGCCGATGATGCCGATTACGTACGTCATGTGATCTCCGATTTGCCGCACAGCGCGGTTACGGATTCATCATAATCACATTTCTGTATTTCCGCAAATGTGGCTTTCTGTGTTTCATTAAATGAGTCTTTCTACCTCAGTCGCCAGAGCAATGATCTGCTCGGCGGCATCGTCGTATTCAGGGCGATCAAATACGGTGTGCCCCAGGTCCATGGCGTCGTCAAACGACCAGGCGCTGGTGATGACGTTTTCCAGCTCCGGCAGTTCGGCGATCGCGTGCCCCGGATCGCCCTCGTAGTCTTTGCCTGTGATGTCGGCCACCACGGTGTAAGCCTTCAGGCCCGGGTTTGTTTCGCGCGCGGCTACGATCAGGGGAACCAGGAAGGCTGCGGCCTCCATGGCGCGGCCGGATGACTCAACCGGGACCAGGACCATATTCGATAGCGCCAGCGCAGTGCGCAGCGCCACGCCGTCGTAGTTCGTGCCGTCGACGACGACCACATCCAATTCGTCCGCATGGGCCTTTACCCAGGCGGCCACGTCGCCGTCGGGATACCCAATAGTCGGGAAGGACCAGCTCGAGGCCGTGCCGGCAATTTTCTCGGCCCAGCGCACCGCTACTTGGTTGTCGGCGTAGTTCACGTCCAACAGGGCCGTGGCGCGCCCGCTTTTGGCGAAGTAAGCAGCCAAGCCGACCGCCAGTGTTGTGCGGCCGCTGCCGCCGGCGCCACTGAATATAGAAATAACGGTCAAGTCATGCTCCCAGCGAGGAAATGTACCGACAGCCGAACCATTGCGGTTGCGGGCCTGGTCAAATGTTATACACTACGAGGTATATTAAATGAAAGGGGTGCAATATGTCGCTCGCTCAAAAAATCATCCACAGTCCGCCAGCCGAGAGCGAAGCCGTCGCTAAGCCAGTGAAAGGCGGCCGTCCAACACTTACTCGGCTGAAGCAGGAAAACGGGCGCTGGGTTCCAGATGGGCCGTGGCTGCCTTCGGCCCCTAAGCTGCCCAATAAGTCAGAAGGCGCCCTTGTTGCTAAAACGACTGCCGCAGGGGAAATGATGCCGCCTAAGCACGACAGGGCAGCACGCTTGGCGGCAGCCAGGGAAATGATCGCGCTGTGGAAAGAAAGCGGGAATGGGCCAACTGACGGCGTCGAATACCAGAACAGGATGCGGGCTGAATGGCAATAGTACTGTTTGACACAAACATAATAATAGACATGTTGGATGGAGTGCCGGAGGCGCTGGAAGTTGTGGCCGGCGGCGAGTACGAAAGTAAGATCATCAGCTCGATCAACTGGATGGAGGTTGCATGCCAGATGACCCCGGAGCGTATTGCGGACTTCAGGATTAAGTTATTGCGTCTCGACATCGACGTGGTGCAAACGTCGGAGCAGATCATGGTAAGGGCGGCGGCGATTCGGCGGGCGTCCACCAAAGAAAACACGAAGAAGACGCTGCCTGATTGCATCATTCGGGCAACGGCAGAGGTGGAAAATCGCATCGTCATCACCCGCAACGCCAGAGACTTCGGTGGTCCAGGCCCATTCGTCCATGTGCCGTATATCCTAGAGCATGGAGTGGTCTCAAACGTCCGGCCCCCATTGGCATAAATCTCAAGCTCATTACATCAGCACCGGCACTTCGCGTCGAGCCAGCACGCCAGGTGCTGGTGTGAACACTTCCTCGGCCGGCACAACGGGCGATCGCTGCGGCACCGGCATGTCGGGCAGCGGCACGAAAATCAACTCGTCGCAGTGCGGCCCCTTCCTCTTGATGATGTCCACGGACACGCCGCCGGCAGCCGGTCTCAACGACATGCGCAGAGGCGAGGGCGACGCATCCATTGCAGCTGACAGCGGACGTACCAGCCACAACCAGGTGTCGGTCGTCTGGGACGCCAGGTTCAAGCGTCGCAGCGCCTCTGGCCGCACGTTTGGCTGCCACAGCACCACCGCCCCGCAGGAACCATTCTTGAGTATCTGCTCTGCCGCCCATAGCGCATCGGCACTGCTCTTGGGCGTGAGCCACATCATGTTCTCCACCTTCATGCCCCAGGCTCGAGCAGCCATGGCGTGAGGGACGTACGGTGGTTGGATCATGGCCACGCGCTGCTTCTGAGACAGCCCCGTCAGGAACGGGCGCAGCAGCTGCATTTCGCCAATTCCATGCTGCTGGACCATCAACTCGACAAGCGAGGATCTTGGCCAGCCTCCATTGGGAAGTTCCGCGTCGAGCTGCGGGTGCCCTGTCGTTCCTGTAATCGCCCGGGAAATGGCCAGCTCACTGGCGCGCCACACGTCACGCATGACCAGGCGCTTGGCTTGCTCGGCTTCGGCGGTGATTTCCAGTGGGGGTGTGAGCATGGTGGCGTCTCCCATTTTTGTGCGGACGTGCGTGTTGGCAAATACTGTGTTTGCATACAGTATATCAGGGGTAGCCATTAACGGCTCACCGCGTAAAGCGCAGCCACGCCAGCTCCACAAATGATTGACACGAGCAGCACGAAGATGGCGGCCCCGGTCGGGTTCTGCTGCATGGACGCAATAATGACGTCGGCTCGGCGCATGGCAGTATCGAGCGTTTTGAACATGTTGATTCTCCTTTGAAAATGTATGAACGGGCTGTTCCTTTTAGTGTGGGTTAGACCCTCCGCACGTTCTTGGTTAGGCGCCGGGATACCAGTCCTTATGCGAGGCTATTATGCCTACGGCCGCTCGTGAGGTGACATGGGAGGGTGGAAAGAGGGTGGAAAGCGCCACGAAATGGGGATGTTATGACGTGCGGAAACTGGTATTTTCCTTGAGCGCAAGGGCGTAGCGCCCTCTGGCGCAGGCGTATTATTCGTTGTCGTTCTGATCCCACACCTTGCAGCGTCGCTACGTGGAGTGATAAAGCCAATTGGTACGACAAATGGCATCGAATGGAGTCGGCGCTTCTATCCAATTGTGCAACCGATGAAATCACGGCCAGGCGGAATGGCGTGTCGCGGATACGCGCGTCGCTCTCCTATTGTGGCACCTAGGGAAATTGGGACTTGGGCAATGGACGTGTAAGGATCTCCAATTTTGAAATCCCCGGAATTTCTATAAGGAGGTCTTCGCAGAGGCGGAAGTTGAGGAAGGCAGGGCCATCAGCGGGTCGCGTTTTCTCTAGGACTTCGCCCTTCCAGGCACTTAGAGAAAATCGACAGGGGGAGGGGGAGGTGCTACACCATCTTGACAAACGCACCGAGCAACGAACCGAGCGTGATAGCGCAGATGATGATAATGGCCCTTGCGTCGTGCTTCTCTCGTTTGCGTGCGCTCTCTTGTTCGCTGTATGTGCTATGCATTATGTTCTCTCGTATAGGTCAGTATGAGCGTGCTTCGCAATATGCATAAGTCAGTACTGACTTATGCATAAGGGCAAATAAAAACGCGTTATGCTTCTACTTCTTCACTCTCTTGTTCTTCGCTCTCGACTTCAATACCGAGCTTTTTAGCGATCGGATCGAAGTGCTGGATCAATGCTGCTTTCGCTTGTTCGGTGAAGATGATCTGTGCATCACGCGCTCCTTTAATACCATCGGTCAAACCGAGAATGCGGAACAGTTCGCGGGTGCTGGATAATTGGGTGCTACCAGTGCCAGGAGTGTAATTGTTGCGTGCGCTCAGTTTCTCGTCTTGCGATTCAAGTGCGTCATATTCAACGCGAACTAAGGTAGCGAATGCGGTGCGCGACGAAATGCAACCGTTATTGACCATCGTGTTAAGCATGATTGAGCGCGTATGGTTATCCAGGATACGGAAGTCTTTCTGTGCGAGTGCTTTGGCAAAATTAATGATTTTCACCAAGGCTTTGGCTTGCACGTAACCAGAATCATGGCCCTTGCCCGGTTTAGCTTTGGCTACCACGCTCAGTAAAGGCGCAAAGTCAAAGAAGGTTTTGGTGTTTTCTACTGCGTGCAGCATGGCACGATAGGAGTCGCCTTCTGGATTGAAGTGAGCCAGGATCGATTTGAATTCAACGCTTACCACTTGCTCATTTTCTTTCAGGGTGGCGATGCGGGTGTTGATAGCGTCGAACAGTTTAGCGACGATGGTTTCTGGTTTGAATTTTGCGGTTTTCATGGTCAATCCCTTTGTGTGATATGGGCACATCGCCCGGTTAGTGCAACAAAGTGTGTTGCGACGAGAAGAATTATATAACGAAATTGAACCAAAAAATAAAAAGAACTAAAAAATAAATTGAACCAATTTTGTGTTGTATTCCAGCGGATCGATTGACGCCTCGCAGCCACCGTGCTATTCGGGCGCGCCCACCCGCATTTGTTCTTTAGGCGTCGGAAGCGCTGCTTTTTGAGGAATATCCATGGAATGCTCCAACTGTTCGCCGTGGAGAATCCAATTCCACATTGGGCCATGGGGATGCCACGTATATAAAACCCGGAAAAAGTACGTCGCCGCGCTCGCGATTCGTGGAGTATCCGAATAACGCCATGGCGTTCCATGGATTAATGTCGTGAGAACAGAGAGAGGCGATATACGCCCCTCCTGTGATTAATCGTGATACCGCATCCGGCGCGGTGCTCGGCGCGCGTGAGCGTCCATGTGGACCAGTCCTTCAGCCCAGCATTCCAAGTGGGACATTTCCACGCCGGCGTCGATGTCGTCGTCCTGACCATGCGCGTTGTCCTGTGGGAGGGTGGCAGCACTAATGGCGGCACGTTCGATGGCTTCTCGCATGGCGGCGCTCCTATAACCGTGGCTGGACGCCAAAGATGATGAAGTAGGCTTGCTCGAAGGTGAAGCCCCGGTTGCGCAGGAAGCGTGGCGCCATCCAGCGGCCCATACGCTTGATCCTGGCGCGGTAGTGGTCGATAACGGATTGGCTCATGATCAGGCGTCTGCCGAGTTCATGCTGTGCTGCACCGATGCCAGGTGGCCCATGTTGCGGTGGATCAGATGACCAAAATCGTCGGTCACGTACACGTCGGTGGTGCCAAGGGCTGCGCAGCGCACGATGTTCACACCGGTCGTGTGGAGGGCTTCTACTACGCATGGGAAGGTATTTAATTGCATCGCTATCTCTCTGGTTGTCGTCGCTACGTTGCGACAGAAAGAAGTTTGACGATGTGAGTGTGGCGGCAGGGTGGCTGGGTGCGTGCAGCCGGGGAGGGTGGCCTATAGCCGGTGCGGCCTGGCCTCGCCATGGCCTAGAGTGGATGGCCTGGCGCCTACTGCCTGTGATATCCTGATGGCAATATAAATCCGGGGATATCCATGGAAGAGAAACTGTACCGGCTAGCCGTAGTGCTGGCGATTGCTTCTTTGATTCTTTATCCAATTATGGGGTGGGCAAATGGCCACCTAGATTTTGGTGTGCTTCTTGGCGTGGGAGGCGCCGCGCTGGTCATGGCTGTCTTTTACGCCGGCCGTTATGTAATCACTGGGCGCCTTCGCGCCAAGTAGGAATGTCCATGGAAGTGCCATGGCGCGTTGGGCTTGGGGATCGCTCCGCGCACTATAATCAGGAAGTCAGATCAATGTATAAGATCATTTTTCCCTAGGAGAGACGCCACCCTTATAGAAATTCACGCCAATGTATAAGAGCCAAACCGGGCAGGATTAATGCCGGTGCAGATGACTCTTATACGGGCCTGGCTGCAATGCCGCGTGGATTTAGTATAAGGTTGGCGGGAAAAGTGAGTTGAAACGATGAATCCAAGGCGCATTTTCGCTAACCTTACACGTATCCATAATTCCTCTCTATCGCGCTATACAGGCGCTTACCCTCTATCCCTTGCGTCCTACTCCGAACCACTTCTTTAATCGCGCAATCCACCCTATAGGCTCAAGTACTGCAAGAACATCTGCGAGAGGTACGTCCTTCTTAGCTTTGTAAATGATTTTAGCTATTTGATGATGCGCTTCACTGTGCAGAGTGATTAGTCGGATGCATTCGCCAAGATGTTCTTTTTGCTCGTGGTATATGTCAAAATCAAACACGGCTTCCTCCCTTTTCTGCCTGTCGCCTTCACAGCTCTCCGCATGTACAGTAAAGGGAGGGAACATTTTCTCCGCTAATCGATCTCCTACGTATCCTCCGAATGAGATCATTGAGAATTCTCTTGCGTGTTCTGCATTCCACCTAACTCTACTTGGGCCGCGAAGGGTTGCTTCAGCTAGATTCCCGGGGCGAAGTCCAGGAATGTGTACCGCAGGATCTCTCAGAAAAAAATGTTCGCTGTAATGGGTGCAGATCAGGTGGCCTGCTTCATGGTAGGCCGTAGCCCATCGGTTAAAGCGTTCGAGATTCATTGGTTTGGCAGCGACCAGTGAAGGCCCAAGGCGATGATGCTGAAAGCTACGAGTGGAAGGGCAATCACGAAGGCCCATGCCACATTTTTGTCTTCATCATACCTGTTTGAGGTGACGGCGTAGATAAGCAGTGCCAGTGCGATGATAATGCCCAAAGCATCGACCCACACTGGCAGAGAGCTGAGGAAATCCTGAATTGCTTTTTGCATATAATTCCTTGTTGAGAGTTAGCTATGGGCGTTTTGCTTAAGCCATGTTTGCAGTTCCGAGCGGGCGAAGCCATCGGGCATTTCTTTGATTAGCTCCTCGATGTAATTGATATCTCCTTTTGCCATTGCTTCCGTGGCGATCGAGCCAAGCAGCTTATCGATCTCCTGGTTGAGCTTGTCCGCTGCTTCTTGAAGCAATTTAGCCTGTGCAATCTTCTGTTGGGTTGCTTGGTCCATGTTTTCTCCCTAGATGTTGATATGACCAGAATGGTACAGACGGAGATCAGGAATGGGTGAGGAAAGTAGTTTCGCTGTTGTATTGTTTCCAAAAAGCTATATGGAACAATTTTTTTGGGGTTTGGATAGAGCGGAGATTAGATGAGTTGAGCCTGAGCTATAATGAATTTGCGCGGTAGCGTATCCATTCTTCTCAGGCCCGATGGGCCAAACATTCGACGATCTTAGACCGGCAGGCGCCCATCAAGCCCTGCCGCTTTACTTTGTCGGCCCCTTTGTCATCGCTAAGATCACTTGAACCATGCCTGCCTTCATTGCGCGGCGCTGCTCAGCGTCGGCATTGTCGATGTTGTCCAGCTCGTCCGAATCGCGCACGACCATCATCAAGCCGGCCGGCGTCTTGGCAAAGCCGATGCTCTCCATTAACTGGCCCACCCGGTAGGCGGTGGCGTATAGCTCGGCCGGCGGGTCGTCCAGGTCGGCGCCTTCGGCAGCGTTCTCCACTCGGTTGATCAGTTCCATGAACAGGCGCTGTTCGAGTACCTCGGCCGGCCGCAGGCGCAGTGGCTTATTCATCGAACACCTCGAGGCCGTCCACCTGGTCGCCTTCTGCATCGAAGCGCAGCATGTGGATGCCCTGCTTGTGAGCGTACTGCAGGCAAGCGCGTAGGTCCGCGCGCAGCCAAGTCGCTTGGTCACGAACGTCCTGCTGGCCCAGGTCAGGCACGGTGACGAAGTAACCGTAGGAGTATTTGGCGATCGTCATTGCGGGCCACTGCGCCATTTGTCGGTCGGCTGCCTCATCCAGTAGTTCCTTCGTCTTTTGCGAGAGGTGCCCGGTCGATAAGTCCAAGTACGTGTAGATCATCTTTTCTGCCTTTCTTTATTTATGTGGATGGGAGGGCGAACGCGCAAGGTAAAAAAGGCACAGCGTCAGCCGCATCCTCGAGCAAGGAGACATCAATTTCGTCGCTAAAGCTTGGAGGCTCCATGAATGCGTCCGTGTATAGCCATTGGTTGCAGATCCCGTAGAAAACTTGGCATACGGTAGGATGCTGAGCTTGAACGTGCCGAAGCGCGGTTTCAATGGCGGGGGGAATACTGGTCATTTCTGCCTTTCTGTGTATGCGGTTTTACTGAAACGATGATATCGGTGCAAGGTTGGAGCCGTGCGGTGGCGATCGATCTTGCCTAAGCGTTTAAACGCGTTTTGAGCGCTTTTCTCTCGCGCCCTTGTGCTGGGTCGAATTCTTGTTTTTGAGCGCGTGCAGGTACCTTCTCGCTGGTCGATATCGGTCGTTTGCATGACGGGTTTTGCTACAGGGAAAACGCCAGGATTCTTGCGCGTTGGTTGCGCGTTGCTTCTCAAGCGATCCTGTAAAGTTGTTTATAATCAACAACTTATCCATGGCGCTTATACATCGCCTAAAAAGCAGGCAAAGTGCCTGCTTTGGGAATGGGTCAGAAGTTGCCGAAATCGGCGTACGCCGACCAAGCTACGCTCTCGTCCACGTTACTGCACCAGCGCCAGGCGCAGCTCGATCGGCGGGCGCGAGGCTTCGTACAAACCGGCACCAACTACAGACGTAGCCATCAGCGCCGCAATGATAATGGGCGTGAAGTGCCTCACAAGGTGAAGTCCTTCAGCGCTCGGGCGAAGTAGTGGCCGATGAAGCTGTCGTCGTCCACCGTGCGGTACACGCGGAACAGCGGCTCGTCTTCCTGGTACTTGATGTTGCGCTTGAGGCTATCAAAGACTACGCGCACGCACTCGGCCGGCAGGTGAGGCCAGTAGGAGCGCGCCAGGGTGGTGAAGTCGGCGGTCTTGTAGTGCGGCGCCTTCGAGTTGAAGTCGGCGTCGCGATCCTGGTGAGACGGGATGCGAGTTACAGCCAGCGTCATTGCGTAGATCCTCCCATGACGATGTCGTCCACCGCATTGTTAAATGCCTCGACCATGCCGTCGCGATACACGTCCGTCGGGTCGGGAGCCGATGCTGCGCTCTTGGGCATGCCGAGGTGGTGATTGACCGGCTTGGTCGCGATCGCCGGCGGCACCTCTTTGCCGCGTGCGGCGATGTCGGCCAGAACCTGCTTCGCTTTGGCGATTGCCTGGTCACGGCTCATGCCTGGGTATTCGCGGTTGTAATTGTCGGCGATGCGAATCTCGTCGGCGCTCAGGTTCACAGTGTTTTCCATTCGGTCGCTCCTTTCTTGCGGTAATCCATGCGGGTGCAGCCGGCGTCGTCGCTTGCCCAGTCCAGCGGCGCGAAGGCGTTGTCACCATCCTGGTCGTCGAGGTCGAGACATAAGCCTTCGTAATACAGGTTGTTGTCGTCGTCGTAGAGGCGGAATTCGTCGGTCATGTTCGCCTTGAACTGGGCCAACATCATCGCTTTGCCCTGTTCGTCGGCGGTCTTGTAGCTTTCACGCCAAGCCTTCGGTGCGCCAAATTTGCGGTCGGCGTAGGTAACGAACTGCTCAGCGCCAGGCGCGTGGGCTGCACGCGAGTCGTTCAATTCTTTCGTGATGTGATCCACTGTGATAATCCAGAGCATCAGTAGATCTCCGCTTCCAGCACCTGGCCGCCCGTCATGGCGCCGGCCTTTAGCATGTTCGCCCACTCCTTCGGGAAGTGGTCTTTGATGATGGTGCGTGCCGCGAGGTGGTGGGCGCCGGTACCGGTGAAAGCGATAGCCAAAGCCACGCAGTTGCTGGGAAGATAGGTCGCCACGCCAGCGGGCAGTTCTTCTGGATCGTCGATGCGCTGAACTTGAACCGGTTCACCATCATCCGAAGTGGTGGTGAACAAGTCCCAGCCTTCGCGCTGCGCCGCGTCCGCGTGTTCGGGCGTCCAAGCGTCTAAGATTTTTTCAATTTCTAAATGGGTCATTTCGTTCTCGTTTTGCGTCGCACGTCGCGACAAGAGACAGTTTGAAGGGCCGAATGTGGCAGCAGGGACCGGACGCTACGCTGCCTATTTCGGTTCCGACAGGCCGAGCGCCAAGCGTTCCTGGGGGCTGAGCTTTGCCCAGGCGCTGCGACGCAGGTTGGCGCGGGAGTTGGCGTCTTTCTCCTCGAGACTGTCGAAGACGATTAGCGTCTCGGGCCGGATAAGGCAGTGGCGGTCCCGGCTTTTGATTTCTTCATCGGACACGTCCAACGATATGCGAAAGGCGAAATTGTGGCGGTCGCCGCCGTCCCATTCCTCAACGACTTTGCACTGAATTACTTTCATGATTTCCTTTCGATTGGCGGCTCACCAAGAGCCGCCGTCTTCGTAAATTTCCTCGGGCGGCGCGACTGGCTCGAGCACGTTGTAGCGCTGCGTGCAAAAATTGCAGGCCTTCCGCTTTCGACCTTCAGCCAGCGGGGCGGTCGCGACCGGAAACAGAGGATGGTTGCAGCGCAGGCACCGGTTCCAATCCTTCGGCTTCGCTACATCTATGATGGCCGTCCAGGCATGCTGGCCCTGCTTTGGGTACTCTCCGATCAGGTCGGTTTCAGCCATCAGTAGCTCCCAAACTCGTCGCCGTATGGCGAAGGCTCTTCCAGCGGCCGCTTCTTGCCGAACAGGTGATCGAGGTCAGCCTGGCTTGCCTCCGTAACGGGCGTCTTTTCTTCTGCACGCAATCTTTCCAGGCGTGCCTTCAGTTTGGCGGTGGATTTCGTCGCCCGGTCGTCCCACGTCATGCCCACCACCGTGCCGCTGCTCTCGTCCACGATCTCGATCTCGCCGAGGTCGTTGAGGTCAGGCACATCCTTTGCCTCGTCGGTGAGGTAGTACCGCTGGCGACAATGCGGACAGATTCGCGGGGTTTCCCAGCCCGGTCCTGCCAGTTCTTCACGGGCGTGTTCTGTCTTGGTGCCGCAAATTTGACAATGGTGCGTATCCTCGCCAGCCGCCGCGTGGATCGGCGCCATCGCCCGTCGGCTGCTTGTAGGCACCCGGTTCATCGCGGATTGCCCATAATCAGACGGGCCGACTCGATTAGTACCTGGGTGTGTGGCTCCAGTTCTTCCTGGCTCAGCTCGGCGCACGTCAGTAGCTGCTCCACGATTTCGACAAGCGATTGAAGATCAGGCTGGTCCACGTACGCCAGCTGGTCGCACTCGGGGCAACGGCCTGCAGGCGACGCATGGCCTGGAGTAAGAATGGCACTTTCGATCGGCGCCAGCTTGTCGGCCGTCATCGTCGTCTCGCAGTTTTCGCAGATGCATTTGACCAGGCGCGGGTCTCGCAAGTGATCGACGGTGGCGGTATAGGATTTCAATACGAGAATCCTCGTCATGCTTCACCCTCCACCGCTGAGTCAAAGATGTTACAGCCAGGCATCGAGCCGGGGTCGAGCAACATGCGCGCGCAGGCGGACACGTCGATTTCGCCCTCGGCGGTCGTAAAGTCGACCGCAGTCATGCCTTCCGCGTCTTCGTGCGCCAGCGCCGCAGCGAGAAGTTGCTTGAGGTCATCTACGGAAAAGTAGAGGCTGAACTCGTACCGGTTGCCCATCACGCACCTGCCTTTGCCCGGAAGTGCGAGCCGTCGATGTCGTAGTGATAGCCTGGCACGCCGTAGCTGGCGCCGGCCTCAAGGAAGTCCATCGGGTCCGTGACGCAGTCGTCGATGCAGTCATTGCACAGACCGTAGCCGTCGTCGCGGTTCCACCATTGCCGGCCCTTGTGATAGCTGCCGCAGCAGGCGCACGTCAGTTGCTGGACCTTCGCCATTGCCAAGTCGACGCTCGGCTGCGTCGCCCAACCGCGCAGCATGGCCTGACCGAATGCACGAACGACGGAAGCGCCGAATTCGGTGAGAACTTCTTGGGGTAGCGGGCGTGGAGGGAAAGCGTGAAGCTGGCCGGCTTCGACAGTTATGGCGAAAGGCTGCCAGTTGGCGGCAACGCCAATAACTTTCTCCGACTCGATGATCAGAATGTCGCCGGCAGCGTGAGTCAGGCGGACTGCGGCGGCGGTGTTCGGTAAGAGGTGAATTTGCATTTCTAGCTTTCGCTGTGTTGTCGATATATGTATTTTCCCGGTCGGGGTGTGGACCGGGCGTGGCTAGTTGTAGTACTCCGAGAACTGTCCTGGCTTGTGAACGAACTCGAATTCCATGTCCTTCTCATGCACCCGCACCGACAGCTTGTCGCCTTCTTCGCCGCGGTCGTACATCTTGGCTTCTTGGTCCATGAGTTCGCCGAGCCACATGATGTCGGCGGGGCGGCGGTCCTTGAAGCGCGCAACACAGGCCCGATAACCGCGACGCATCCAGGCGGCCATGTTTTGAAACAGCTCCGACTGAGCGTCGTACGACGCCTGTCCCTGCAGGCTCTTATCCCAGGAGGCCTGGTATTCAAACTCACGATTGGCTTTGAGCGCCCCGTACTCCAGCGCCGCCTCAATCTCGTCGTCCATGTCGTCGTTCAATAATGGCTCGACGATCAGCGCAGGCTCGCTCAGGCCGGCAGCGCGGATATCCGTGAGAAGCGTCACCAGCTCCATGCCCCAAGTCTCCGGCACGCCAACGCGGAAGCCCTGGCTCCACCACCATTCAGACTTGACCCGGGCGTAGAGGCGCGCGCCTAGCGCCATTAATTCGTCGGCGATCTGGCCGTGCTTCAGTCCGCGCGGCAGGTGCTCCAGCACGTCATGGGCAAATTGCCCAGGCATGGTGACGTCGAAGTTGGCATAGCCTTCTGCAACCCAGCCTTCCATGCCGCGCTCGTCCCGGCCCCATTTGAAGTTCATCGTGCTCATCGACTGTTCTCCATGTTGCTGCTACTCCCGTTCGTTTTGATCCCGCTATAATCTCAACGTAAGTGCGGAGACAAAGTGGCTACATTGCTCCCTTGCGCGCTTACTCCTACATCAAATAGAAAGGGAGTCCATGGATCTGGCCGGCATGAATAAATCGGAGTTGAAATCGCTGCTCGCACGCGTGATAGATGAACTTAGAGTTCGAACCAGGCAAGATAAAAGCGCTGCTATCGAGCGCATTTTCCAAATTGCTCGCGAGGTTGGAATGCCAGTGGCGTACCTCGTGCCAGGCAGTGGCCCCTCTAAAAAGCCACGCAAAGCGCGCGCGCCTAGCCAGCGCTATGTTGATCCAACGAACCCAGCCAACGTGTGGATGGGCGCCGGCCCGCGCCCCGCGTGGCTCAAGGCTGCGCTGAACGCCGGCGTAAGCCTTGAGCATCTGAAAGCAGCCTGATTACCAGACGTCCTGCGATGTCTCCGGGGTGTTTCGGCGAAGCACCTCGTAGTTGGCGATCTCCACGAGGTAGTCATGCCACAACACGGCGCTGATTCGATTCTCCGCATTCGTCTTAACGCGCTCGGCCAAGCCATTTGTCAGCTTCTTCAACCTGGCTTTCTTCTGCTTGGTATTCACGGCTTGCGAATCTCCGCTAACGTTTTGGGCGTCCAGTAAAGATCCAGCTCTACGTCGCAGCCGATCAGTTCCTCAAGACTGATGTAGCCCAGCTCCGCAGTCTCTACGTCGCCACTGAGCGTGATCAGTCCGAATGCCTGGCGCTGCGACACGTCGCCGGCCGTCGGGTTGCCCATATCTTTCTCCGTGATCCAGGCTTCGACTGCGCCCGAGAAGTAGTGCAGGGGAGCAGTCGCCTGATCGCCCTGGCTGGCCGTCTGGTGCGTGCTCGCCATGGTGGCAATGGCATCTGTCACCTTGTTGACGATCTCGGCGATGCCGACGCCTTCCTCTCCTTTCAACTGGCTGAGAAGCATCATTCGCTGGCCGACCGGCATGAAGTGGCCCAAGGTGGTTTGCAGTGCCTGGTACGCGCGCTGAGTTGGGGTCATGACGGTCTCCTTACAGCTTCAGGTCGCCCAGCCACAGATAGCTGCCGCTGGGTTTTTGCTTGTCGTTCTGCGCCGGCTTCTGCGCTGGCTTGAGCATCATGTCGGCCGAGTTCTTGCCGTTGCGAGGGGTGATTGCTTGCTGCTTACCGCTTTTGATAGGGCGTTCCGCCCGTTCTAAGGTGATTTTCATCATTTCTGTGTTCCGTAAGATCGCACGTCGCGATAGAGACATTATCAGCGCTCGAGGTTGGATATGTAACTCAGCGCTTACTTATATCAGAGATTGTAGCCGCAGATTTAAACGGGCTGCAAGCGTTATTTTTACGGGGTAGAGGTTAGTATTGAAAGATCAGCGAAAGCTTACTATGCGACCGTTTAGTTCGCGGAATGATAAGGTGTAGCTGATGTCGGTATCAGTGCATCGACCTCACTTCGCCGAGGAGCGAGTGACAAGATAAAAAAGCGCCCGAAGGCGCCTGGCTTAGTATGTGCCGGCCGTTTCCAGCTGCGGTCGATCGCCAGCGGCGTACATGGGAGGGGCGGCTGGCTTCGGCTTTTCGAACACCGGCGTGAGGACTCTCGGATCGACCCGACAGGTGACATGTTGGAGGTGATTACCGTGGGCGTCGATTTCGTATCCGATAATGTTCTTCGGTCCGATCTGAGTGATCATCATGACGACGTAGCCACACTTGCGTTTGTTCGTTTCGAACTTTGCCTTGCGACCTGGCTTGAATAGCTCCCGGCGCCGCTTCTCGCATGCCTCGTCCACCTTTTGCTTGAGGTCGAACAGCGTCTCGATCGGCACCGCCATTAATTTGTCCAGCATTTCTCTGTTCCTCGTCTGATAGTGGGGCGGCGCAGGGCCGCCCGGTGTGCTATTTATTCCAGGCCCAACGCAGCATATGCGCCGACGAGAAGAGGGCTGTTGGGGTTCGGAATCATGCGGCCTTTCTCCTTGATGGTCAGGCCCAGTTCGGGCAGTGCCATGAACATTTGATTCGCTTGGCTGCGGGCCGTGCCGACGCTGTACGGCTTAGAGAGCAAGTTCAGCTGGAGGTTGCCCTTGTCGCCCGAAGTGAGCTGGCCGTCCGTATGCAGCACGGTGATGGCGCGCTTGAGCACTTCGTTCAAGGAGCCGCCCTTGGCCATCCACACCAGGAACATGTTGATCTTCTCGCGCACCTTGTCGGCGATGGCGTCGCGGTCGTTCATGCGCTCAATGAACTGGATCTTGTCCACTTCGATCTGGGCCAAGTCTGCGGTGCTGTCAAACACAAGGAAGTCGTCCGCTTTGTCGCCCAGCTTGGCCAGCAGCAGGTCGCCCGGCTTGTGCGTCACCGAAGTAGCGCGCGGCACCTTCGGCTTCTTGTCCTCAACTGGTGCAACTGCGACTGCCGGCGCTTCGGCGGGAGCGCTTTCATCTTCCGCCGGCGCCTTTGCCTCCTTCTTTTTGCCACCGCTGCGCTTTTTCTTTGGCGCAGCGGCCGCGATCTCTGGCGTCGTTTCTGGTGCCGTCTCGCCAGCCGCGATGGCGGGCTGCGCTGGCTGTTCGGCGTACAGCGCCTGCATGTCGTCGGTACGCTTGGCGCTTGCGTCGATTTCTTCCAGCAGGCTGTCGTCGAGCATTTCGACGCTTGCGGCGATATCGCCCACCTGGCCCAAACCGTCGCTCTCCGGCACGGTCTCGATCACTTCATCGCCGCCGGCGTCCAAGCCCACGTCGCTCAGTAGTTCGGCCAGCAGCGCGTCATTCGCTGCGTCGTCGCTCAATACTTGAGTTTGTACATTTGCCATTTTGCTTCTCCCATAAAGTTTAGATTGGTTTCGTCTTGCAACAACATCAGTTTCACAGGTGGGGCATGGCACAACAACCGACCTACATGGCTTTGTTTCTGCCCTCTGCTCATACCGATCAGTGCATTGCGCTGTTCGATGTATGAAGTTTGAAGGGCCGTATTTGGACTGACAATCGACGCCATCGGCTATGTCGAGCTGCGCCAGCGGTGCATGTGTTAAATTGCCATTTGGAAAATAGATGGGAGGCGATGTGACAGACGACTGCATTTCCATTTGGAACGACGAACTCTCAGACAGAGAGACCTTTTTTTTGGGTAAGATCATTGCTCAATGGGGAGCTATGGAATACGAGATATTCCATCAGACGCTGCTGACTTTTGACGTCGAGGATGACGGAGAGGTCAAACTGCCTGCGGCCATGAACAATGTGCAATTTACCGGCGTGCTCGACTTATGGCGGAAGAGAGTAGCGGGAGTAGCTTCTGAGGCTCGTAAAGAAGTACTCGAAAGGCAATACGACAGGATCGTCAAGCTCAAAGTTTTTCGTGATGCATTGGTACATGGAATGCTCCAATGGTCGACTGAAGACTTGGCCGAGATATATTCGGTGCGTGTAAAAAAGAAGGAAATTATCAAAGCCAAATTCACTACCGATGACCTTAGCAACTTCTACCACCAAATCGCCAATGTCAACTTCAAGCTTCGCTTCAACTTGGACGACCCCGACGGCATGGCAGATCATTTTGTAGGTGGTGGCTATATCAGTAGGCGCTTTTTGGCTCAGATGACGGGACATCCCGCCGCAGACGACTGGCTTCCTGCGCAGCCGGCGCCCAAAACCAACGAATCGTCGGATGGCTAAGCTGTCTGTCTAAGCTTTCTCAACACGTCCTGGTAGTTGTCGTGCAGCTCCGGCCAGGCCTTGCCTGGCGCTAAGCGTTCAGGATCGAGCTGGCCGCGCATGACAGCGAGGCGCACCTGTGGGTGCCGCCCGCCGACGGCAGCGAGCCAGCCTGCACAGGCAATTTCAGCCCCTTCCTTCGACTTGTGGCATGCAAACAGGCTCGCGTCGAAGTCCGGGCCGAAGCCGCGTTCGTTAGGGCAAGTCTTAGCCAAGCCCTCCGCTTTCTCAAGGTCGAAGTTTGGAATGTCGGCTGCTGTCTGGTCAGTGCGCCAAGGGCATGAAGGGCAGGGACCACCGGCCACGTTCATCTTGCAGGTATCGCTCATGCTGGCAGAACCACGCCCAGGCGCCGAATCTGGCTGATCCAGTTCAGGGCGCTGCGGTGGTCCGACGGGGAGCCAGGCACGGTCAGGGTGATCTTCCCGTCAGGCGACTTGATGCGCGGGTGCCCCTTGGTGCGCAGCGCCTCCCAGCCGGCGCTGACCAGCTCCTTCACGATACGGTTGATGCGGTCGCAAGCCGAGTAGCGGCGGCTCACCAGGCACCTACCTCATCAAAGCCCTCGCCTGAAATAGCGCTCTCTGGCCGGTTCGGATCTTCCGGTGGCGGCGGCGTCAAGGTATTGTCGACTTCCTGAAACACGCCGGTGTCGCCAATGCCACTGTTGGTCCACTTGGTCAAAAACACCTCATAGAAGGCGATGGCCGAAGCTTCCTTGTGAAAGAATTTGTCCGTAATGACCGGGTCAGGAACCAGCTTGCCGTCCTCGGTGTAATTGCTCACCGACAGCTTGAACACTTTGTAGAAGTCCGGGAAAACGGTGCCGAAGTCGGCAACGCGGCCGACCCACTCCAGGTCAACATTGACCGCGCCATTGTCGTAGCGTCGCACCTGCTTGTACGACTCGTCCGCCCGCAGCTCCTGCCATTCCGATTTGGGAATCTGCTTGCCCTCACGGTTTAAAAATCCTACGGCCATTTGACCTCCTTATCTATTTAGCACTGTTGCAATTCTTCTCTAACAGCAAAAAGCCCAGACCGTCATTGTGACAATCTGGGCGTGGAAGCGCGCGCTGCAGTAAGCATCCCCAAGAGGAACAGTTAGGTTCACAAATCATGCGTATATGGCGATCTTCTATGGCCGTATGATTATAGCTTGCCCTCAGCAAGTTTTTTTAAGCGTAAGCATAAGCCTAGGCCGTGGTTGTGGATGGGATGTTAGGATAGAGTGATATTGAATTTAATTTTCAATTGTGGAAATTATACCATTCGGTTTCTCCGCTTGGGTTCCGTGGAAAGTCTTCTTCTACGCTCTCCCAAATGGTCACAGTATTTCTTACTACCCGAGTAGCATACTTCCAGTTGCCTGAGACAGGTTTAGAAAGTAGCTCTTGACGATATTCCCCGGCGCGTGTTTTGAAAAGGAAGCTCAAGCGCATTTCGCCTCGTTCATTTGTCGTGATTGGTGAATCCAGGATGAAGTTTTTAATGTCTGCTGGATGCAAAGCTTTAAAATTATGGATCGAATGTCCTGGGTACGGCCTATTTTCCTTGAAATACTTCCAAGCAACATTGCTGTCTAAAATTTTGATCTCAATATCAAAGACCGGATAGGTTCCGTGGTGATTCATACTCCACGCTACAGGGATAGCATTGAGGCCGCCGATTGGCGTCAATGTACAGAAGCTATCCCCGCCCGTCGAATAGCCTATAATATTTGCAGCGTGGTCTTCTAGCTGTTTCAATAGTGCTTTGACGTCGTCACCAACGCCGGCGATGTTTTTCTCTGCCTTGATTTGTTTCTTTACTCTATTCCATTGGCTGAATGCCCATCCAACAGCAAAAAAGTGGAGCATCCCCTCTTTTAGCATTTCAGTTGGGGATGCGTCTTTGGACTCGAGATACGTCCAGACGAGACTGATGACTGCGGGAATGTAAAACTCGCCTAAAAGCTGTGTGAAAATCTGCAGCCAGCTATACTTATGGAAAATATTGAAATGTATTTTTTTCATAATTAATGTAATGCTTACCGTACCTTGGAAGCTTAGTAATCGGAAAACTCGCGCCTGCCCGTCGAGCGAGATGCCGCACGCCTTTCCTTCGATTATAGCCGGCACGGGAGTGAAATTTTGCTATTTGCACTCGTGGTATACTCACGTACCGGCAGCACAACCGTTTGATGCATCGACGAATGGTGGCAAAGTGAAGATTTTTTTTATCGGAAAATCTTGTAGGTATATTTGTAGGTATTTGGATTGGTTGTGCTATTGAATGCCGCATGAATCCTAGTGGTGTGTATTACACCGTCTCCGCCAGAACACTGTCCAGTCTGATAGATGGACATCAAAGAAACCGCTGTTCCCACTCTGGGGCAGCGGTTTTTTTGTTTAACTACGGCTCAGAACGTCTATCTGCAGCCAATGCGTTTTGGGGTCGTATTGGGGGTCATTTTTATCCACCCTTTTTCCGCGACCCTCAAAATGCCTAAATCTATTCCCCCACTTACCGATCGCCAAGTCCGCAACGCCAACCCAGCCGAACGGCTGTTCCGTTTGTTCGATGGCGCCGGCCTTTACGTTGAAATCAATCCCAGCGGTTCTAAAGTCTGGTGGTTCAAGTACCGCCGGCCTCAAGGTGGTGAAACGCGAATCAGCTTCGGCGCCTACCCCGGCGTATCGCTAGCTGCAGCGCGGCTAAAGCGCGAAGAAGCCCGCCAATTGCTGTTGTCTGGCGCCGACCCGGCAGAAGCAAAGCGAGCGGCGCGCGCCGTCCAGGCTGCGCCGGTTAACACCTTTGAGCGCGTCGCGCGCGATTGGCATGCGACGATGATTGATCAATGGCAGCCTGGTACAGCGGAGAATATTTTGCGTCGTTTCCAGATCGATGTCTTTCCGTTCTTTAACCAGGGCGCAATCACCGCTATCAGTGCCTCTGACTTGCTCGCTGTGCTGCGGCGTATCGAGCAACGCGGTGCTCGCGAAGTTGCCAAGCGTATGGCGGCTGATATTTCCCGTGTCTTCGAACATGGCATGAATTGCGGAATCATTGACCGTAATCCTGCGGCGAAACTAGGCAAGGTGCTCAAGCCGCCCTTGAAGGGCCATTTCGCAGCCATCGGCGCCGATGAGCTTCCGGCATTCCTGCACGCCTTCGTACGCAATAACGCCTGCATGGGACCATTGGTGCGCATCGCCATGCACTTGTTGCTGCTGCTGTTTGTTCGCACCTCCGAGCTGATTGAGGCGCCCTGGAGTGAGATCGATGTCGAGAGCGGCGAGTTCGATTGGAGAACGATGTCAACAGCGATTGAAAACTGATACAGTTTTGGCGCTCGCAGCGATTTAAAACTGATACACCTCCGTCACCAGCACGCGCTGGATTTTTCCTCTTTTCGTAGCCCGGTCAAGCAGCCAGGTCGCCC
>NZ_WHIV01000029.1:0-276 GCF_009295655.1 Duganella sp. FT27W | reverse complement strand
GAATACTCATCTCGCCCACCTGTGTCGGTTTGCGGTACGGTCTCGTATGACTGAAGCTTAGAGGCTTTTCTTGGAACCACTTCCGATTGCTACAGAACCGAAGTTCTTCGTCCCAGTCCCTTGAATTACGCACCCGGATTTGCCTAAGTGCCTTCTATGAACCAGAAACTGCCTATTCCAACAGGCAGACAACCTTCCGCGATCCGTCCCCCCATCGCATCATACGACGGTGCAGGAATATTAACCTGCTTCCCATCAGCTACGCATCTCTGCCTC
>NZ_WHIV01000028.1:0-282 GCF_009295655.1 Duganella sp. FT27W | reverse complement strand
GTGCTGTATGTTCTTTAACAATCTGGAAGAAGTAAGTAGATTTTTATGTGTCGTGTTACGGTAAAACGTAATGCGATGGGTAATGATTGTATGTATCAACAAACGCAACAACGTAGTACTTCTTATTTCTATAACCGCTCCTTTGTTTAGTCGCAAGGGGCTAACGTTATAGGGACAAGTGAATAAGTGCACATGGTGGATGCCTTGGCGATTACAGGCGATGAAGGACGTAGTAGCTTGCGATAAGCTGCGGGGAGCTAGCAAACAAGCTTTGATCCGCAG
>NZ_WHIV01000027.1:0-284 GCF_009295655.1 Duganella sp. FT27W | reverse complement strand
GTAGGGCTGGTTGGACTCGAACCAACGACCCCCGCGTTATCAACACGGTGCTCTAACCAGCTGAGCTACAGCCCCAAATGCTGTTCTTCTTGATTGACAGTCGATAAGTGTGAACGCTTGATGATGAACCCAATTGGTAACTCCCCAACGTGGTCCGGTGCTACTCTAGAAAGGAGGTGATCCAGCCGCACCTTCCGATACGGCTACCTTGTTACGACTTCACCCCAGTCACGAATCCTACCGTGGTAAGCGCCCTCCTTGCGGTTAAGCTACCTACTTCTGGT
>NZ_WHIV01000026.1:0-297 GCF_009295655.1 Duganella sp. FT27W | reverse complement strand
ATAACCTACTTTCACACTGGTTGCAGCACTATCATCGGCGCAAAGTCGTTTCACGGTCCTGTTCGGGATGGGAAGGGGTGGGACCGACTTGCTATGGTCATCAGGCATTGAACTGTACGGGCCGCGTTGTTGATCAACGTTGCCCAGAATCTGGGAGAAGTAAGTAGGTGGGGTAATGAAGTTGTTGTATCAACGAACGTTTCAACGTACTTCTTATTCACCATAACCTGCTAAGGTTATAGGGACAAGCCGTACGGGCAATTAGTACTGGTTAGCTTAATGCATTACTGCACTTCC
>NZ_WHIV01000025.1:0-301 GCF_009295655.1 Duganella sp. FT27W | reverse complement strand
TAGGTATGCAAAGCGAACGCGGCGAACTGAAACATCTAAGTAGCTGCAGGAAAATAAATCAACCGAGATTCCCAAAGTAGTGGCGAGCGAAATGGGAAGAGCCTGTACGTGATAGTCGGACTGATAGTGGAATGCTCTGGAAATGGCAGCCATAGCGGGTGATAGCCCCGTACACGAAATCAGACCGGTGGTACTAAGCGTACGACAAGTAGGGCGGGACACGAGAAATCCTGTCTGAATATGGGGGGACCATCCTCCAAGGCTAAATACTCGTAATCGACCGATAGTGAACCAGTACCGT
>NZ_WHIV01000024.1:0-303 GCF_009295655.1 Duganella sp. FT27W | reverse complement strand
GCCTGACGATAACCTACTTTCACACTGGTTGCAGCACTATCATCGGCGCAAAGTCGTTTCACGGTCCTGTTCGGGATGGGAAGGGGTGGGACCGACTTGCTATGGTCATCAGGCATTGAACTGTACGAGTCGCGTTCTTGTGAACGTTACTCAGAATCTGGAAGTAGTAAGTAGGTGGGTAATGAAGTTGTTGTATCAACGAACGTTTCAACGTACTTCTTATTCACCATAACCTGCTAAGGTTATAGGGACAAGCCGTACGGGCAATTAGTACTGGTTAGCTTAATGCATTACTGCACTTCC
>NZ_WHIV01000023.1:0-308 GCF_009295655.1 Duganella sp. FT27W | reverse complement strand
AGGGTCGTTCGAGACCAGGACGTTGATAGGCTGGGTGTGGAAGTGCAGTAATGCATTAAGCTAACCAGTACTAATTGCCCGTACGGCTTGTCCCTATAACCTTAGCAGGTTATGGTGAATAAGAAGTGCGTTGAAACGTTCGTTGATACACAACTTCATTACCCACCTACTTACTTCTCCTAGATTCTGGGCAACGTCTTACGATAAGACGCGGCCCGTACAGTTCAATGCCTGATGACCATAGCAAGTCGGTCCCACCCCTTCCCATCCCGAACAGGACCGTGAAACGACTTTGCGCCGATGATAGT
>NZ_WHIV01000022.1:0-318 GCF_009295655.1 Duganella sp. FT27W | reverse complement strand
CCTGACGATAACCTACTTTCACACTGGTTGCAGCACTATCATCGGCGCAAAGTCGTTTCACGGTCCTGTTCGGGATGGGAAGGGGTGGGACCGACTTGCTATGGTCATCAGGCATTGAACTGTACGGACCGCGTTGTTGATCAACGTTGCCCAGAATCTGGGAGAAGTAAGTAGGTGGGTAATGAAGTTGTTTGTATCAACGAACGTTTCAACGTACTTCTTATTCACCATAACCTGCTAAGGTTATAGGGACAAGCCGTACGGGCAATTAGTACTGGTTAGCTTAATGCATTACTGCACTTCCACACCCAGCCTATC
>NZ_WHIV01000021.1:0-325 GCF_009295655.1 Duganella sp. FT27W | reverse complement strand
CAAGCGTTCACACTTATCGACTGTCAATCAAGAAGAACAGCATTTGGGGCTGTAGCTCAGCTGGTTAGAGCACCGTGTTGATAACGCGGGGGTCGTTGGTTCGAGTCCAACCAGCCCTACCAGTTAAAAGCTGGGGGTGAGGTGGACGCTAGTCCAGCCAACCCTACCAGTTAAGCGCAAAACCTTGTAGTAAATCTCAGGGGGATTAGCTCAGCTGGGAGAGCACCTGCTTTGCAAGCAGGGGGTCGTCGGTTCGATCCCGTCATCCTCCACCAAGAGTTCAAATGTAAGCCGCTAGGTTTAGATTTGGTCTTTTAGAGACCAA
>NZ_WHIV01000020.1:0-356 GCF_009295655.1 Duganella sp. FT27W | reverse complement strand
ACCACGGTAGGATTCGTGACTGGGGTGAAGTCGTAACAAGGTAGCCGTATCGGAAGGTGCGGCTGGATCACCTCCTTTCTAGAGTAGCACTCTTCATTAAGCGTTCACACTTATCGACTGTCAATTAGAAGAACAGCATTTGGGGCTGTAGCTCAGCTGGTTAGAGCACCGTGTTGATAACGCGGGGGTCGTTGGTTCGAGTCCAACCAGCCCTACCAGTCTTACCCATGGGGGATTAGCTCAGCTGGGAGAGCACCTGCTTTGCAAGCAGGGGGTCGTCGGTTCGATCCCGTCATCCTCCACCAAGAGTTCAAACGTAAATCAGTGAGATTTAGGTTTGGTCTTTTAGAGACCAA